>CAZDQF010000040.1:0-4099 GCA_964507445.1 uncultured Isosphaeraceae bacterium | reverse complement strand
ACCTCTCCACGCCGCTGTTCGAGGACATCGGTGAGGACATGGACGAGGAGGAGACGCGGCTGTCCCAGTCGACCCCCGGATTCCAGATGTAGGGGGTCAGCGGCCGAGGAAGATCCGGCTGGTGGCGACCGCCTTGATGAGGTCGCGAAGCCCCGCGCCGTTGGCTACGGCATCTCGCGTGATCTGGTCCACCTCGCCTCGATCCACGGGTTCCAGGGTGCGACCGGATGCGTAGGTCAGCAGCTTCTTCGTGAGGCAGCGGATCACGTCCTCCTCACGGGCGAGCAGCATCCGCTTGAACGCCGCCAGATCAGGGATGTCCTCGCCGCTGGCGAGCACCGAGGAGGGGTCGATGGGCTTCTTGGTGGCTGGATAGCGGCCACGCCAGCGGCCCATGGGGTCGAAGTTCTCCAAGGGAAAACCCATGGGGTC
The DNA here is from genome assembly GCA_964507445.1 of uncultured Isosphaeraceae bacterium. Lineage (GTDB taxonomy): Bacteria > Planctomycetota. The sequence continues at coordinate 3,667 of CAZDQF010000040.1, read as the reverse complement.
GATCTTGCGGTGGCAGGCGTTGCAGGAGGCGATCTCGCGGTGCTTCGCCAGCTGTTCACGGATGGTCTGGGCGCCGCGAAGATCCGGCGCCAGGGGCTCCACGTCCGGTGGCGGAGGGTCCGGGGGGGTCCCCAGGACATTCTCCAGCACCCACACGCCACGGGTCACGGGGGACGTGTCCACGCCGTTGGCCGTGGCGGTCATCACGCTGGGCTGGGTGAAGATCCCGCCGCGCTTGGGGTCTCTTGTGGGCACCCGCCGGAAGCCGTCACCCCAGACGTCATCTCGCCCGTAGAGGATGAAGGCCACACGTTCGTTCAAGAAGGTGTAGTCGGAGTGGATGAGGTCGCGGATCGGGCCGTTGCGTCGGACCAGATCAGCGAAGAAGGCGTCGGTCTGGGCCACCATCTGGGGCTCCAGTTGGCGGTCCCAGTAGATGCGAAACGGGCCGCTGCGCTCCGGAGGCATGGCCCCGAGCCGATCCAACCGCAACCAGCGCTCGGTGAAGCGACGGGTGAACGCTCGGGCCTTGGGATCGGACAGCATCCTGTCCACCTGATCCAGGATCACGGACGGTTGATCGATCTGGCCCGAGTCCGCCAGCGTCATCAACTCCTGGTCCGGCATGGACGACCACAAGAAGTAGCTGAGCCGCGTCGCCACCTGATACGGGCCCACCGCGCCGTCGGGTTCGTGGAGGTAATAGAACCGGGGCGAGCAGAGGATCGCTGTGTAGCCAGCGCGGAGGGCAGCCTTCGGATCCGACCCCCTCTCGGCCATGAGCTCGACCAACCGCACGTACTTCTTGACGTCTTCGGGCCGCACGGGTGAGCGGAACGCTCGCCTGGCGAAGGCGAGCAAGAGGTGCTCGGTGGAGGTCTCGCCGTCGCCATAGAGCAGCGTGTGCCCCTTCGGAGGCCAGGACTCGATGAGCGGTTGGACGGTGAGCCCGTGAACGCGGACGTGTGGCCCGCGGTACCCGGCGCGGAGCAGCGCCGCTCCCATGCGGGGCTCGTAGCCTTGCTTCACCTGCTTGGACGCCTCCTTGCCGGGAGCCGGCTCGTACAGGTTGGGGAGGAAGGCCTTGACCAGCTTGGAGGGCCGCAGGTTGCGATCGTAGGGGGCGTTCTCCCACCCCACCCAGGGAGTCCAGGTGGCGTCGAGCCACGTCTCGAAGGTGTAGGAGCGTACGACCCCGTCGGGGGTGAGGGTCCACTCGGTGACCTTTTGGCAGGTGGGGTTGCCTTCATGGAGTCCACCCCTGCGAGAGTCGGCCATGTGAAGGCCCAGCAGCATGGGCTCGTCCTGACGAGAGCGGATGAGGTCTCCCCAGGGATGGCGCTGGTTGTGAGCCGAGACCTCCACGGTGATGCGGTAGCGAGCGGATAGCCCCACCCCCTTGCGAGCCAGCTCGTCTGGGGCCACTCGTCCGTTGGCTCCGGTGCTGGCTCCAGGCTCCCGGTAGCGCTCGAAGATGACGTCACATTCCTGGTGGACCTCTCGCGCCCATGACTGGAGACCGGGGTTGGGGCCGCGCGTCCGCATGGGGCCCGCGAATCGTCGCGGCTCCGTGTTCGGTCGTTTGCCGTCGTGGGTGGCTCGTTCCAGACAGTCCTCCGCCGCCTCCACGATCAGCTTCAAGAGGAAGTCAGACATGACCAGCCGCCGCCCGATATTGTCGAAGCCGTGCTCCTCTTCATCGGCGGGGAAGTCCTGGACCGGGTCCGTCCCCTGCCGGTCGGTGCGGCCATTGCCGTTGTTGTCCCGGAGGCTCGCCACCCCGGTGGTGTCGAAGTCCGGGCCCTGGAGGGACAGCAGGTCGCGGAGGGTGTTGCGCAGCTCGATGCGGTTGAGGCGACGCATCACGGTGCGAGCGCCCGTGCTCCGTTGCCGGGCGTAGGCCTCCTTGAGGTGGGAGGTGAGCGACGCGGTGATGGTCGCCTGAGCTTGTGCGGGCGGACGCGGCTGGTCTGGAGGTGGCATCTCGCCCAGGTTCAGCTGGTCCAAGATCCCTTGCCACGTCTCCAGGGTGCCCTGGTCCGTGAGGTCGTCGCCGAGGGTGTCGAAGCGCAGCCGGTGCTCCTGCCTGCGGGGGCCGTGGCACTTGACGCAGTGGGTGGCGAGGAACGGGCGCAGCTGGTCGAGCCCGGTCGCCTCCTGCCCGGGAGCGCCCGCGAGCAGGAGGGCGCCCATGATCACCGTCAGCCAGCTCCTCATCCCTTGAACACCAGACCGGTCAAGCTGCCCGTGCTGGTGCCGAACCGGTCCAGCTTCATGCCGAACCCCTGCAGCATGGACAGCAGCAGGTTGGCGGCCGGCACCCGCTTGCCCTTCTGGTCCGGGTAGACCTTGTGCTCCCCGTGCTGGAAGCCGCCTCCCGCGAGGAGCAGGGGCAGGTCCTTGGTGGAGTGGTGCCCGGTGGCCATGCCGCAGCCGAACAAGACCATGGTGTGGTCCAGCAGGGTGCCACCGTTGATGGGGTCTTCCCGCGAATGGAGGAGGTCCATGAGATGAGCCATCTGCGCGATCTGGTTCTTCTCGATGGCCTTCACCGCGGCCACCTCCTTCTCCCGTTCACCGTGGTGGGAGAACCCGTGATAGCCGCCGCTGAGTCCGAAGTCGCCGCCCCGGAAGCCGCTGGTCAAGGTGACGACGCGGGTGGAGTCGGTCTCGATGGCGAGGGCGATGAGCTCCATGGCGGAGCGGAGGTCGGCTTCCGTGCCCTGCCCCTGGCGAGGTTCTTCGCGCTCCGTCTCCGGCTTCGGGCGATCGATCCACGGCTCCTGCTGCACCAGCTTCTTCTCCAGGGAGCGCACGGAGTCCAGGTACTCAGCGAACTTGCGCTGGTCTTGCTCTCCCAGGGCGCGCTTCACGTCGCCCGCTTCCTCCAGCAGCACGTCCAGGATGCTGCGGTGTCGTTGGAAGCGGCGCGACAAGGCCGCGCGATCCGAAGCGGGCTGGTTCACGAACAGGGCCCGGTAAGCGTCCCTGATGCCCACCGCGGGCACCTGGACACCGGTGCGAGTGATGCTGATGAGGTTGGCGTCGTTGACCTTCAGGCTCATGGACGGGAAGCGGGTCTGCGCTCCGACGTGCTCCGTCGCCTTCTGGTCCATGCTGATGTTGCCTTCCGGGAAGTGGGCGGCCAGGTACGGTCGCACGCCGTTGAGGAAGGTGGGGACGCAGGCGTGGCCACCGGAGATGCCGTGATCCAGATGGGAAAACACGGTGAAGTGATCCCGGTGCCGTTCCAGCGGGCCCAGGGTCTCCGGCATGGCGTAGTCCGTCCCTCCCTGTTGAGGAAAGAACGCCGCCGGATAGATGCCGTAGTTGTTGGAGAGGCAGACCATGCGCTTGACCACGGGACCCTCGGCCCGAGAGCTCATGATGGACTCCATCAGCGGCAGCGCGAGGCTGACGCCTGCGGCCGAGAGGAAGCGGCGCCGATCGGTCATCGCTGAGGCCGGAGTGAGGGGCGTGGTCATGGCCTCATGATACCTGCCGGCGCGGGCTGTTCGTGACCCCGGCTCAGGCCGTGGGGGCGGTCACCTGTTTGCGGCCGTAGGTGAGGACCCGCCACAGCCACTCCAGGGGGCCATACCGGAAGCGGCTGAGCCACACCGGGCTGAGCCACAGCTGGAAGACGAAGATGGCGATGGTCAGCAGC
>CAZDQF010000039.1:0-4140 GCA_964507445.1 uncultured Isosphaeraceae bacterium | reverse complement strand
GTCTCCTCCTCGTCCATGTCCTCACCGATGTCCTCGAACAGCGGCGTGGAGAGGTAGCGCTCTCCGGTGTCGGGCAGCATGCAGAGGATGACGGCCCCCGGAGCAGCGCGCTCCGCGACCTTGACCGCGGCGGCGAAGGAAGCGCCGCCGGAGATCCCGGTGATGATCCCCTCCTCGCTGGCGAGACGCTTCGCCCAATGGACGCCGTCCGCTCCGGAGATCGGGATGACCTCGTCGAACATCTCCTCGTCGATGGCCTCCTGGAGCACCAGGGGGATGAAGTCCGGGGTCCATCCCTGGATGGGATGGGGCGAGAACGCCGGATGGCTCACGGCCGGCGCGCCGTCCTCGCTCCGCTCCTGGCCGTCACCGCTGCTCACCAGCTGGGCGATATCCGGCTCGCTGAGGATGATCCGGGTCTTGGGCATCTCCCTGCGCAGCACCCGCGCCACGCCGGTGACGGTCCCGCCGGTGCCGTATCCCGAAACCCAGTAGTCCAGGCCCTTCTTGCGGAAGTCCGCGACGATCTCCGGCCCCGTGGTCTGCTCGTGAATGAGGGCGTTGGCGGAGGTCTCGAACTGCGCGGCGAAGAACCAGCCGTTGGCGTCCACCAGCTCACGGGCCTTCAGGTAGGCCCCCAGGCCCTTCTCCTCACGGGGGGTGAGGATCACCTTGGCGCCCAGGAACCGCATCATGCGGCGGCGCTCGATGGAGGCGCTGTCCGGCATGGTGACGATGAGCGGGTACCCCCGGGCGGCGCAGACCATGGCCAACCCGACCCCGGTGTTGCCGCTTGTGGCTTCGACCACGGTCTGGCCGGGGCCGAGGGCTCCGACCCGCTCCGCCTCCTCCACGATGCTGATGGCGAGCCGATCCTTCACCGAGCTGGCCGGGTTGAAGTACTCCGCCTTGACGTACATACGCACGCCATCAGGCCCGATGGTGTTCACCCGGATGCACGGCGTGTCGCCGATGGTGTCCAGCACGCTCTTGTACAACCTCCCGCGTCCGTCAGTGGTCCGCGGCTGCATGTCCGTCATCTGATGGCACTCCTCGGGCCCGGGGTCTGCAGTTCGCTACGGCGGGAATCCTAACCGCTCACGGCCCAACGCCACGGGTTCCATGAAGCGGTAAAATGGGGACCGGAGGGGACGCCGCCCTGATGACACGAATCGCCTGCATGACCCTGACGCTGCTGCTGGCCTCCGGCCACGGCCTGGCGCAATCCGCGGAGGAGACCGTCCGCCGGGAGTTCGACGCCCTCCGGGACCGGGTCCGGTTAGACCGCTCCGAGTCCTCGTGGCGTGACCTGCCCTGGCTCACCAGCTATCACGAGGGCCTCGTGGCCGCCGCCAGGGGAGATAAACCCCTGCTCCTGTGGGTGATGAACGGCCACCCGCTCGGCTGCACGTGAGGCAACGGCGTCGTGGGCCGGCGGTCTGTCTGGTCCGATCAGCAGGTCAGGGAGCTCCTGGGGCGCTTCGTCCTGGCCACGGACGAGGTGTGGCGCCTGCAAGGGGGCTGGAACCCGCGAACCTACCGGGAAGCAGGGGGCGATGATCCCGAGTGCTGCTCGTTCCAGGAGATGGCCGGGGCGGGTCACTACGGAGCCGGCGCCGGCACCAAGCAGGGGATCTACGTGTGCACCTCCGGCGGCGCCTTCCTGGCATCCGTCAACAGCACCAACCCCGCCCGGGTGGCCGCCATGATGACCCGCGGACTGCAGGCCTTCGAGGCGTTGCCGGAGCCTCGCAGGGCCCCCGCCCCGACCAACTCCGTCCCGTCCCATCGCTGGGAGTGGAGCTATCCGCGGGACGGCCTCGTCCTGGCGCAGACGTTCCGATACCTGCCCACGAGACCGACCAACAGACGTGGCTCCTTCAACCAGGATCACGTCTGGTTCAGCCCGGACGAAACGAAGCAGTTCCTCCCCGACGACCCGCGACCGGGCCTCGAAGTGCTCCTGCCCGAGGTGCTGCTTCATCGCTTCGCCCGCCATCACCTGCTCAACTCCGCCCGCGGCGAGAGCGGCCCGTTCTCGGCAGCGGAGGTGGAGGGTGAACTGCGAGCCACGGTCCTGACGGTCCGGGACCGACGAGTCCGGTTGATGTTGAGGGGGCGCAGCACCGCCCGCTCGGATAATCCCAAGGATCGCTGGCGACCCACCCGCATCGACGCGCAGATGTTCGGGTTCGCTGAATTCGATCGCCACAAGCGCCGGGTCCTCTCCTTTGACCTGGCAGCACGAGGGACCGTGACCCTCACGCCCCGAGGCAAGGAGGAGCAGGCGACGACGCGGTCCATCGGCTGGCTGTTCGAGCTGGCCGACACGAACAAGCCGTCCGCCCGCATCGCCCCGACCCACCTCCACGCGTACGGAGTCCCCTGGGTCACGAAGCCCAAGGTCCGGCTGGGCGCCCTCCCCCGCCGACCCATGAAGAACACGGATTCCCGGAAGAGCGGGCGTTAGCCGTCCGGGCGCGCTCAGAGAAACGACGTGGCGGAACGCGAGAACAAGAAGGCCCTGAAGACCACCTCCATACGGGATCACGAAGACGTCCGGGCCCACTTCGACGCCAACGCACCCACCTACGCCGACGCCCATGGAGACGCCGACCGCCTGCTGCGATACCGGCTGGGGATCATCCGACGTTACGCCCGGCTCGAACCGGACCATGCCGTCCTGGAGGTGGGATGCGGCGACGGCATGCACCTGCGGGAGCTGGCTGACGAGTACGGTCAGGCCATGGGGGTCGACATCTCCTCCGCCATGGTGGAGGTAGCCCGAAATCGCAGCCGCGCCTTGGGCGACAAGATCTCCTTCGGCGTCGGCCACGGAGAGAAGTTGGAGCCCGTCGAGGACGCGTCCATGGACACGGCGTTCTGCGTCGGGGCCCTGGAGCACATGCTGGATCAGGGCCAGGTGATCAAGAGCGTGGCCCGCACCCTCAAACCCGGCGGCCGGTTCGTCTGCATGACGCCCAACGGCGGCTACATCTGGTACCGCCGCCTGGCGCCGCTGCTCCGCCTCGACACCCGCCACCTGTCCACGGACAACTTCCTCACGTCCGACGCCCTCCGACGCCTCTTCGAGGACGCCGGATTCGGGAACCTGCAGGTGGGACGGTGGACCTTCGTCCCCCGCGGGGACATGCCGGGCCCCGTGGCCGCGCTGCTCCAAGGTCTGGACCGGGTCGGCCGCTGCACCGGGGCCGGCTGCCTCCGCGGCGGCATCGTCATCGGCGGGGACAAGCCCCGCTGACGTGACGGGCGTCAGGCCTCCAAGGGAGACCCGAGCTCCGCTAACCCGCGCCGACCCGCTCCCACCCCGGGGTCGACGTCAGTTCGACCGCTTGCCGGTGACGCAGAGGTTGCGCTTGGGGATGGACAGGATCAGGGCGGTGACGGCGGAGGCGGACACCCGGGAATCCGACCCGTACCCCGCGTTGTCCCGGTTGGGCTGGTAATAGAAGCTCTTGTCCGCACAGTGAGCCAGGGTGAACCACCAGCGGTTGGCGTCCATGAGACTACGGAACGCATCTGGCTGGACGTTGGCCGCGAGGGCGGTGTAGCCCATCCCCATGATGGGTGATCCGTGGGTATCCGGGAAGCTCTGCGGATGGTCGCCGATGACCTTGGCATGGGCGAGAGCGCGTCGCCGGTAGTCGCCCCCCTTGTAGGGGCTCAGGTGATTGGCGATCCCAGCCGCGCCGGTCCGCCCCATGTCCGCCCAGTTCTGTTGACCGGCGGACTGGTCCTTGTACCAGAGGTACCCGTTGCGGCCGGTGCCTCGATCGAGGAAGGCGTAGGCCCAGTCGTGGCGCTGACGGTCGACCTTCACGCCGCAGCGCTCCATGAGCGCGAACGCCAAGGCCCCCTGCCCCGTGATCATGCTGATGGGGCCGTAGCCTTCAAAGCCCGGGTTGTGTCCCCATCCGCCGTGGGAATCGAGCTTGGTCTTCGGCACTGAATCGGGATGGCTCTCCCGGGCCTTCGGGTTGAGTTGGGAGAGGTCCGTGTACTGGGTCGAACACAGGAACTGATAGACCTCGTTCAGCTCCTTCAAGACCCAGCGCTTGCCCGTGGCCAGGTAGTACTCGCTCATGACGATGGCCGCCGACATGTAGCGCCAGTTGATCA
>CAZDQF010000038.1:0-5422 GCA_964507445.1 uncultured Isosphaeraceae bacterium | reverse complement strand
GTTTCGTCCAGATCCCAAGGTAGAACCTGGACTCGGTTCAGGGGGTCAGGTCAGGGGCACGGAGACAGGACGACGGGGCCCGGAGGCTCCATGCAGGGCCTTCGTCGGGGCCGAATTGCGTAATCGGACCCGTGACAGGCCTCGTGAACGGGAACCGGTGAATCCGCACGGCTTACTCACACGAAGAGCAGGATGAGTGTGGGCGGTGCCGGGTGACCTGGTTCGGTGACAAGGCAAGCGAGAAGACATGGGGAGCCCTGCCCGCCACGCTCAATTGAGCTGGCAACGTCGACGCTCAGCAGCAACCGACGCGCCGTTCCCCCTCAGTCCAGGTCGACGCTCCCGTCGAGGGTGGCGGAGATCAGCTCCCAGGGCACCCCCAGGTCCCGCGCCATGCCCTCGAGGACCTCCCGCTCCGCCTGGTGGACGTGGCCATCGGCTCGGGCGATGACGCAGAGGTCGTGCACCACCTGGGCACGACGGGAGGGAGGCACGGACTCGTTGACGGCGCTGATCCGTCGCGGGAGATCCTCTCTCAAGGCGTCGACGCTGAGCTTGTGGGTGACCTTCCCCTCCCCCAGGAACTCCTCGATGGCCTCCACCTCCTGGTCGGAGATCCCGTCGGAGACGTCCGCCACGATCATGGCTCCCGCCAGCAGCAGGCGACGCATCAGCGCCGCCTGTTCGCTGGACTCCTTCAGGTAGCCGGGGTCCATGATGGACATGACCGCCTGGACCTGGGCCTCCAGCTCCGCTCGCGACGCCCCTCCCTCCAGCATCTGGTCAGATTGCGTGAACAACTTCGCCGCCTTGAGACGCAGGGGACTGAAGGGGTGGGTGGAGAACCAGTCCGCCCTCGGACCGCCCTCGGCGGTGGCCGCGCCGAAGTCCTCCAGCGCGTCCACCTGATCCAGCAAGGCGTCCATGACGACGGTGGCGGCGCCGTCTCGCAGGCCGGAGGCGAGCTTGAACAGGCCTCGGGCCACGGCGTCCAGGTCTCGCGCGCACCACATGCCCGCGCGGTCGGCGGAGATCTCGGCGTGGCGGGACCAGGCGAACAGCTGCAACGCCATCCGCGGTGACACCGCGTGGGGCCCCTTCAGCAACGCACCCACGGGGATGTCGTGGTGATCGAATATGTGATGACCGAGCTCGTGTCCGACCACGAACGCCAGCTCCTTCCCGTCGAAGGCGTCCAGCAGCTCTGAAGAGAACATGAGCAGGACCCGCTCGTCTTCCGGCCGCACGCAGGCGGCGTTGAAGTGAGGGCTGGGATAGACGTACATCTCCACGTCCGCGTCCAGCCCCAGCCGTTGACGGCAATCGTCGATGATCTCGTGGAGATGGGGTACGAGGCCGGGTCCCAACCGAACCGCGGTGGAGAGCAGGTGCCTGCGGGTCCCCCTTGCCTTCACGTCCTTGTTGATGCGCTCGATGGACCGCTTGACGTCGCGGTCGTTGAGGATCTTGTCGGCGAGAGCGCTGTCACCCTCGGATCGGAGCTGAAGTGCTAAGGGCATGAGCGGTGATTCCGTTTTCGGTAGCGGCGCAGCCGCAGAGATCACGGCCTTCAGAACCGAGACGCTACCACGATCGGCAGGGACCACGGGCGCAGCCGGGAGGGGGCGAACGGCCCGTGGCACCCACGGGCCGCTCCCTTGCTCCTGACGGCTACAGGATGATCCCCACGTCGCCGCCCTGGAGCGGGAAGTGGGCGGCGAGGATCGGGAACCGGAAGCGACGGTTGCCCCGGTCCCAGGTCTTGAAGCGGACGCTGACGGAGACCGCGTTCTCCGGGAGCGGGAAGCTCAGCTGCTTGGTGGACGAGATCACCCGATCAGCCGGAGGGGCCACCAGCGCCGTGGTCCCGTCGGCGAGGGCCACGTGGATGGACTGGAGCTGCACCCGGAACTTCCGGACGTTGCGCAGGGTGAAGAAGGCGCCGGGGCCCACCGGCGCGGGGGGCGCGGGGACCCAGACCTTGCGTTCGCGCACCTCGCGTCTTCCCGGGATGCGCACGTACTCGTAGTACCCCGGTGAGACCATCACCTGTACCGGACGGCCACAGGCGTCGAACCCCGTTCGGAACTCTGGGTCCACCCAGGCCTTCTCGAACCGGTCCGGATGCCGGACCTCCTCTTTGATGATCTCGAAGCGGCCCGTCTGAGGAGCCGCTCCCGCCGGGCCGGCCTGCTGTTCAGCGCGGTTTGTTTCCGTTGCGCCCTGGCTACCCGGAGTCTGGCCGTTGGCGAGTGAGACGATGACGAGGGCGAGAGAGAAGGCGATGATTCGAGTCGGGATGTTCATGGCCGTTCCTCCTGATGCTGGGTATCTGGACAAACGCCCCGGCGTCCACGAGGAGACCAGGGCGAGCATGTATCGCTGAGAGCCCGGATGGGCCCGGGGACAACCTGATGAGGTCAGTCCCTAAGGCTACATAGAGGTGGAGAAAGGGCGCTTACCGTCAATCGTCACAGCAGCGACGAATCCGCGCATCGCCAGATGCCAGACTCAGGAAGGAAACCGTCCCTCAAGCTCATCCCGGAGCCGCTGCCGGGCGCGGAACAGGGTCAGGGAGACGGCGTTGGCGGTCTTGCCCAGCTCCTCGGCGATCTCCTTGCACGACAGGTCGCGTCCGTACCGCAGCTCGATGACCTGACGGGCGCCCATGGGCAGGCGCTTGATCGCAGCGCGCATCCGAGCCACGTCCTCGCCCTGCATGAAGACTTCCATGGGCGACGGCGGGAGCTCGGACCTGGCCTGGGCCAGGGGACCCGCCGGGTCCAGCAGTCGACGCCCGACGGTCTGCCTGCGTGCCGTCGTCAGGGACAGGTTCATGCCGACCCGATACAGCCAGGTGGAGAACTTGCCGCCGCGGAACCGGTCCAGGTTTCGCAGGGCCCGCAGCAAGGCGTCCTGCACCAGGTCCTCGACGCTCTCAGGCTCCCGCGCGAGCGGGCGCAACAGACGCTCCAGACCAGGCAGGTAGGGCTCCACCAGCTCGGCGAAGGCCTCCGATTCCCCGCCGCGGATACGGGCGACGATCAACTCGTCCCGGGTCGGCGCCACGAGGCGCAGGGCGCGGGTCCCTCCCTGGCGAACCAGGGGCTGGGTGAGCGGGATAGCTGGAGGCGTCACGATCAGGAATCTCCGAGCGCAGGAATTGAAGGGCAGGCCTGCACTTGGGGAACCCATAACCGTGGCGTTTTCGGCGGCCAATTCTCGTCAAGATGAAAGGGGTCGCCAGGAAGTGCGTAGTATAAAGGGTTTAGGGAAGATCCAGGATGACCGACGACCACCCAGATCTCGACCAAGGGCAGCCCCCAGACGAGGCGGAGAGCGCCTGGGACGCCGGCCTCCAGGCGGTCTACGGGTCGGAGGCGGACATCGAGGGGGACGATGACGCCCGCAGCATCCTCGAGACCCTGGAATCCCGGCTCGGCGCCGCGTCCCGGGTCCTGTTGCCGGACGAGGGCTCGATGGGAGACAGCCCCTCCATGTTCACCCGTGAGGGCTCCGACGACGAACGCCGGATCGGGCGCTACACCATCCTCGGAGAGATCGCCCGCGGCGGCATGGGCGTCATCCTCCGCGGTCGCGACGTGGACCTGGGCCGGGACGTGGCCATGAAGGTGCTCAAGAAGAAGCACGCCAACCGCCGCAGCATGGTCCAGCGATTCGTGGAGGAGGCCCAGATCGGCGGCCAGCTGCAGCACCCGGGCATCGTCCCCGTCTACGAGATCGGCCTGGACGCCAGCATGCGGCCCTACTTCGCCATGAAGCTGATCAACGGCCGCACCTTCTCGGCCCTGCTGGGAGAGCGTCGGAGCGCGACGGATGATCGCGGGCGCCACCTGCAGGTCTTCGAACAGATCTGCCAGACCATCGCCTACGCCCACTCGCGCAACGTCATCCACCGGGACGTGAAGCCCGCGAACGTCATGGTGGGCGCCTTCGGCGAGGCGCAGGTGTTCGACTGGGGCTTCGCCAAGGTGCTGACCCGCGGCGGCATCGAGGACGAGCGCCAGGCGATGGTGAAGGAGGAGCTGGAGTCAGCGCCGGACGTGGCGACGGTTCGCAGCGACTCCCCGGGCTCTCACTCCCTGGCGGGCTCGGTGCTGGGGACCCCCTCCTACATGCCGCCGGAGCAGGCCCTCGGCAACGTCGGCGCCCTGGACGAGCGAGCGGACGTCTTCTCCCTCGGAGCCATCCTCTGCGAGATCCTCACCGGCAACCCGCCCTATGTCCGCCAGGCAGGCAGCAACGTCATGGAGCAGGCGCAACAGGCCAGCCTGGACCAGGCCTACGAACGCCTCGAGGTCTGCGGCGCCGATCAAGAGCTGATCGACATGGCCCGGGACTGCCTCGCAGCGGAGCGGGACGCTCGCCCGCGCGACGCCGGCATCGTGGCGCGGCGGGTCTCCGACTATCTGGCGCAGCAGGAAGAGCGCACCCGCGAAGCCCAGGTGGCGGCGGCGGAGGCGCGGGTGCGGGCCGCGGAGGAGCGCAAGGCCCGACGGCTGACCGCCGCCCTGGCCGCGTCGCTGGTGATCCTGGTGTGCGGCGGGGTGGGCTTCGCGTGGTGGCGGCAGACGGAGCAGACCAAGGACGACAACGCCATCCGCGCCTCCGTCGAGGTCATGCAGGCGGCCGCTCAGAGCGGCGCGTGGACCGAGGGCGAAGCGGCCCTGCGACGGGCGCGCTCCATCATCGATTCAGGGAGGGGCAGCGACAAGGTCCGCGCACGCCTGGACCACGAGGCCGACACCTTCCTCGGACGGCTCTCCGTGGCCCGGGCGCGGCAGAAGGACGAACGGTTCATCGATCAGCTGCGCGCCATCCACACGCGGCCGGTGGAAGGAGCCCGCGCCGAGGAACACGAGTACGCGAAGGCGTTTCAGGACTTCGGCATCGACGTCCTGGAGCTCGAGCCGGAGGAGTCGGCCAAGCTCATCCGCGGCAAGGGGCCCGTGATGGCCGAAGGGATGGCGTTCGCCCTCGACGACTGGGCCGCTCGCCTGCGCGCCGCCGGGGTCCGGCGAAAGTGGCGCCACCTGGTGGAGACCGCCGCCGTCGCCGACCCGCACCCGTGGCGCAAGCAGCTCCGGGACGCCATCCTCGACTACGACGAGGAGCGCCTGCTGCAGATCGCCGCCGACCTGAAGGTTGAGGAGCGCGACCCGCGGAGCATCTGTCTGCTGGCCATCGCGCTGCGGTTCGGCGAGCGGGAGACCGCCCTCGGCATCCTCCGTGACGCATTCCACGCATACCCCCAGGACTTCTGGATCAACTTCTACATCGGCTTCAACCTGTCCTCCCGCATGCGCGGGGGCTGGGAGTCCCGCGGCCGCAAGGTGGAACCGGAGCGCCTCGACGAGGCCCTCACCCACACCAAGATCGCCCTCTCCCAGCAACCGAAGAC
>CAZDQF010000037.1:0-5898 GCA_964507445.1 uncultured Isosphaeraceae bacterium | reverse complement strand
CACGCGACGGGCTGGGCCGTCCGCAAGTGGTGAAGTGGTGAAGGAGCTAAGGCGTAATCCGGCGCGCAGGGCGCAGGCCGAGGAAGAAGTCGGCGAAGCCGGGGCCGTACCCGACGCGGTACGCAGAGCGAGCGAAGCGGGCGACGATGTAGAAGCAGCCGCCGCGGATGACGCGTAAGCGGGCGCCTTGAACCTCCTCACGGAGCCCGTCATCGGCGCGGGGCTGCCGTTCGGCGTAGAGGCCGTAGCCGTCCAGGCACCACTCCCACACGTTGCCGTGGACATCGTGCAGCCCGAACGGGTTCGGCTTCAGGGACCCGACAGCGCTGGGCTTATCGGTACCGACGTTGGCGAAGCCCTTCAGCGAGCTCTCGTCGTCACCGGTGGAGAACCGCGTCCCGGTCCCGCCCCGGCACGCCCGCTCCCACTGGGACTCCGTGGGCAGCTCCAGGCCCCAGCGGCGGCACGCCTCCACGCACCGGGTCCAGGTCACCTGCTCCACGGGCCAGCGCAGAGAGGCATCAGGGCTCTTGCCAGGTCGAGAGTAAGACGGGTTGTCGCCCATCAGCCGCATCCACTGCCCCTGGGTCACCTCGTACTTACTGATCAGGTAGGCGTCGAGGGTGACGTCGTGCACTGGGCCTTCGTTTCCGACCACAGCCGGGTCCACGTTAGGAGAGCCTGCGGGGTGGTCCTTGTCCGGCTTCATGGCCCCCATGCGGAAGGTCCCCCCGGGGATCAACACCATGACCATGCCTTCGGCCCCGGAGTCTGCGTGCAGCTTGACCTTGCCGGGGCCGAGGGGTTCGCCATCCCACTGCGCCCGTTGGCCGCTGTCCACGTGCCAGAACTCCCACAGGCCCGAGTCACGGTCACGGCCCAGGGGAGCCAGGCCGGGGATCGGATCCAGCTTCAGGCCCTTGTACGGAGAATCCCCACGGGCCACGTCGTCGCGACACCGCTGCCACGCCGCCGGGTTCCGCTGCGCCTCGAACAGCGCCTGCTTCTGCTTGAGCCCCGCCAGGGTCACGGTGGTCGGACTCGGCTCCCCATCCAGGGCCTGCAATCCCGCCACCAGGTCCCGCAGCTTGTCGTGCCGTAGTTGATCCCCTTCGTCCGCAAACGACCAGGAGTCACCCTCCGGGGCTTTGCTCCCCTCCGCCCGCAACGCCTCCAGGGCCGCAGCATGTTGCGGTAGCTTCGCCCTCAACGCTTGCGCACGGACGACCCACCGGTCGTAGGCGGACGAGAGACCCTCGGCCTCCGCCACCAGGTCATCCAGGCGGCGGCCGTCTGCCAGCCGCTCCCATTCGGCGAGGTTGGCTTCAGACTCAGCGGTCTTCGCTTGCGCGACGCGGGCGCTCGCCTCCGCCTCCGCGGTCTTGACCTGCAACGCCGTGTTCTGCCACCAGATCCAGATCAGGCCCGTGGCCATGGCGAGGAACAGGGCGGCGGTCAGCGCCGCCACCACCGGATTCCGCTGGGTCCAGCGCACCAGCTTGGTGAGCTGGCCGACGGGTTTGGCCTGGATCGGTTCGAAGCTGCGGAAGCGGCGCAGGTCTTCGGCGAGGTCGAGGGCGGTCTGGTAGCGGCGGTCACGGTCTTTTTCCGTGGCGGTCTGCACGATCACCGCCAGGTCCTTGGGGACGGACTTGTTGAGCTTGCGCAGGTCCGGCGGGTCCTTGTGCAGGATCTGTTGGTAGAGGCCGTCACGGGTGGGGGCTTCGAAGGGGCGCTTGAGGCAGAGGCATTCGTAGAGCGTCACGCCCAAGGCCCAGACGTCGGCGCGACGGTCCACCCGGATGCGTTGGGCGAGCAACTGTTCCGGGGCCATGTAGGCGGGAGTGCCGAAGAGGTCGCCGGTCTGGGTGAGGGTGGGTTGGTCGCCGTCGGATTCGCGGGCGAGCCCGAAGTCCAGGAGCACCGGGTCGCCCTCCGGGGTGACCATGATGTTGCCCGGTTTGATGTCACGGTGGATGACCCCGGCCTCGTGTGCGGTGTGCAGCGCACGGGCGGCGGCCTCCATGAGCTTGGCGATGCGCAGGATCTCCGCCTGCGTGGTCTGAGCCGCCGTGTCGGAGGTCGAAGCGTCCGCCTCCGTGTCCGCCGCGGGCTCCTCATCCTCCAGATCAATGAAGCTCAGAGCCTCACTCACCCCCTCCGTCGTTGACGTGGCGATCCGGTTGGAGAGGCTCTCACCCTCCACCAACCGCATGGCCATGTACGGCACCCCCTGCGCCGTACCGGTCTCATACACCGTGCAGATCCCGGGGTGCTCCAGCCTGGATGCGATGGCCGCCTCCCTCCGGAACCGCTCCACCACCTGCTCCGTCGCCGCTCCCCAGCTCGTCAACACCTTCAACGCCACCCGTCGCCCGAGCCGCGTATCCTCCGCCAGGTACACCAGCCCCTGCCCACCCCGACCCAACTCCCGGACGATGGAATACGGACCGATCTTCTCCTCCGACAACTCATCACCGGACGGCCCTCTATGAACCGGCTGCGTCGACGGGTACTCAGGATCAGGTTGCGGGAGATCGGCTTCGGTCATGGCTCAGGCTCCGGCGAGAGGCTACGCACCTCGCCCCACCTCCCCATTACCCTAACTTGCGCCGGTGTCTGGCGGAATCCCGGGTTCCCCACCCACTCCCCGTGGGCACGGGTCCACGGCCGGCCTGCGCCTCGTAGCCGGCGCGGGGCTCTCCCCCGCCGTAGGCCTGGTCTCACGCGCCGGGCTATCGGTTGGGCTGGTAGGTGCAGGTGACCAGGCGACCGACAGCGACGCCCGGAACCCGTTGTCGCCGCCCGTTCGGCCAGGTGACCTCGAGCGCGACGGGGCCGTCATGCGACCCCAGGCCGAAGTGGAGCGTGGTGTCGTTCTGATTCCCCTCACCCGTACCTGACTCGACCTGTCGCGTGTGCACCTTGTCGCCGACCTTGATGCGGACCTGCGCACCCACCGCGGTGCGATTCACCTTGACCCCGTCGCCCTGCAGGCGGACCTTGATCCAGGCGTTGCCGTTACCGCCGTTGCGGAACAGCTTGCCGCCGCTGACCAGGTCCAGGGCGCCGTCGTTGTCGTAGTCCGCCCAGGCCGCCTGGTAGGTCGGCGGGAGATCCGAAAGGCCCGACGCCGCGGTGACGTCCTTGACGGCGAACATCCCGTCGTTGCGGAACAGGACCGGGGTGTTCTTGCGACCGAAGGACGCCGAGCCGTAGACGGTCGTGAAGAACACGTCCAGGTTCCCGTCGTTGTCGTAATCCCCGGCGCTCGGCGTCGCATACGACTCCTGGTAATGGACTCCGCAGGGGCCCAGGTCCTTGAACCGGTACCCCGTCTGAGGTCCGAGGTTCTGCAGGAAGCGCGACTTCGGTTGATCGCCGCGGCTATCCACGTGGGCGAAGTTCCCGGCGAACAAGTCCAGCCAGCCGTCGTTGTTGAAGTCACCCCAGGCGGCGCCGATGGAGTGCCCGCCGCCGAAGCCTGCCGACGTCGCCAGGGCGCCGAGCTTCTCTGCCACGTCCACGAAGCCAGCCTTGCCGTCGTTCTGCCAGAGCAGGTTGGCCTGTAGCCGGTAGTTCGACACGTAGACGTCCAGATCGCCGTCCTGATCGAAGTCACAGGCGGTGACTCCGCGCGCGCGGCTCCCGCTCTCGGAACGCAGCAGCTTGAACGCCTTGCCTCCCTCGTTGATCAGGATCTGGAAGGGCCAGGTGATGCCCTTGTCCCAGTCTTCGTATCCACCCACGAAGAGGTCGACGAAACCGTCCCCGTTGAAGTCGCCCCAGCAGGCCCCTCGCGAGACCGAAGCCGGCAGCTCCGGCAGCGCCCTTACCGCGAACGACATCTCACCCTCATTGCGATAGAGCCGCCGCTCCGTCCAGGAGAACAGGTCCACCAGCCCGTCATTGTCAAAATCCGCGGCCACCGACGTCGGCACGTCGGCGACCCGGGTGAACCTCTTCCCCTCGTTGTTCTTCCACACCCCCCCGGACACGCAGAGATCGACCCAGCCGTCGTTGTCCAGATCGGCCCAGCAGGCGGCGTCCGTGGAGATCTCGAGTCCGCACGTCGTGGTGACGTCCTTGAAGGTCGTCCCCGACGCCTGAGCGCAGACGGGACCGGACGCGACGGCCCACAACACCACCGGCAGCAATCGCGACAACGCGGCCCGAGACAACCACCACGCGTCATGTGGGGCAGGATCGCTCATGGCACCGGGACGAGATCCTGCGCCTTGTCTCCGAGGGCCGAGCACATCCCCGACGGACTCGACCGTTGTCGCACGGCTCTGCAGCGCGACACGCTGGGTGGCTATCCCATCCTGGTCATCCGGCCGACACGGGAGATACCCGGTCGGCTGGTCGGTGCTCCCCGCCTCTCGATCCGCTGCGTACTGCTCCAGAGACGCCTCCACCGGCGTGTTGCCCGCACCATCCAACATGGCAAGCAGGGTAGCCGATCGTCAGCCGTGACGGCGGGAGTTCCGACGCAGGCGACGGGTCACCTCACCCTCTCCCACAACACCCCGGAGGAGGAAGGGGCGCCACTCCCCGTGGGCACGGGTCCACGGCCGACCTGCGCCTCGTCGCGGCTGCGCACGCGACGGGCTGGGCCGTCCGCAAGTGGTGAAGTGGTGAAGGAGCTAAGGCGTGATCCGGCGCGCAGGACGCAGGCCGAGGTCAGAGCTGGCGACGGCTCAGGATGAGGGCGCGGGCCCTGCCGTCCGGACCGGCCACGGCGTCCACCTTGAAGGGGACCGGGACGCGTCCTGTGTTCCTCAACTCCACGGCGCGACGGCTCGAGGCGGTCATGCGGAGCCGACCGCCCGCCGGCAACGTGGAGACGCCGACCACCTCCCCCGTAGGCGCGCGGCGCCGGACCTCGAGGGGACCGGTGCCCAGGTTCTGGACGATCACCTGCTGACCTTCGACGCCGACCACCACCATGTGACCCGGGTCGATCTTGGATTCGAGTTTGCCGGAGACGCTGATGCAGGACATCAGGCAGAGCAGGGGCAGGTACGGGATGAGAGGGCGCATGGCCCGATTCTATCCGTCAGCGGACGCCCGTGGCGGCGAGGCGGCGCTGGCGCTCCATGATGTAGTCGACGACGCGGTCGATCTCCGCTTCCTGGGCGGGACCGCCCTCCGCGAAGGCGAGTCGATAGACGACGGAGACGCCTCGCAACTCCCGTCCCACGATCCTGGCTTCGACGCGGACCGGGAGGTCTCCAGGACCGAGGACGAGCTCCAGGCCGACCTCGTCTACCCGGCACAGGATCTCCTCCGCGTCCAGGTCCGTGGCGCCGGCCAACCCGGTCACCGAGATGTCCTCGATGTCCAGGTCTGCGCGGAAGCCCCGCTCCTCCAGGCGGATGGCGGCGGTGATGGGCTCCGCGTCCTCCGGCTTGACGCGGAAGGCGCCGCGGAGGTTGAACGCCCTGACGAGGAGCTGGTGCAGCTCGTTGCGCAGGGACGCGGTCTGCAGGAGCGAGAGCTGGTAGCTGCGCTCGCCGCCGGCGTCCGCCCGTGACGCCACCCGCGCGGTGCGGTCCAGGGGCTCCTTCTCGTCGATCCGCAGCGACAGCGACAGCTCCTCGCCGAGGGGCAACTCGGGCGCCCCCAGGGCGCGGAAGCTGACCGTGACGGACTCCTCGGTCATGCCCACCAGGTGGGCGGCGCCGAGGTCGCGATCCCGATGACCCAGGACGCAACGGACCCGGTCCAGGGCGCGCTGGGGAACGATGAAGGAAGAATGACCCATGACCTAGGTCTTTTCGGATGTCCGGCGCGCAAAACGAAACACGCCCTCGCGCGCGGGTTCTGCGTCAGGAGGGGTCGGGGGGGGGGGGGGGGGGGCCCCCCCCCCCCCCCCCCCCCCCCCCCCCCCCCCCC
>CAZDQF010000036.1:0-7682 GCA_964507445.1 uncultured Isosphaeraceae bacterium | reverse complement strand
GCCGAGGGCCTGGCTGACGACCTCCGGGCGGTTCTTGAGCACCGACCCATCAGCGCCCGCGATGTGCCGAGGCTGACGCGGGCCGCCCGGTGGGCGCGGCGGCATCCCGCTACGGCGGCGTTGATCACCGCGGTCACGCTCAGCGCCCTGATCCTCGTCGGGTTGTTCACCTTCATCCTGGCTCGGCAGCCGCTCGTGGAGAGGGCCGAGCTGCAAGCGGAGCGGGACCGCGCCGAAGGCGCCATCGAGCGGGGGTTCGCGGCGTCCGAGGCCGGTCGCCGAAACCAGGCGATCGTCGCCTTCTCCGAGGCCTCCGTGGAAGGGAAGCTGTTGCCGACCGCGGTCGCCGGGATTGTGGTGGTTCACGTGCGACAGAAGGACCTGGGTCTCGCGCTCGACGCCCTCGACACCCACGCCGATGTGGTCCGGGATTCCCGTGGACTGCAAGCCCTCCGCAGTTTCCTGGTGGCCAGGAACGAGGGAGTGGATCAGATCGAGGTCATGCGGCGCTCCGAGCTCGATCCGGTCCTGGCCGTGGATGCGTTCCTCCTCGGGACCCGTGACGTCACTCTGGCCGAGTCCGGTGACACCGGTCGCTGGAAGTCCGCCCTCGAGTTCTTCGAACAGGCCGCCCTCCGGTCGCCGCCGCGGGCCATCTACTACTTCCGCGCCGTTCAGGCTGCTGGCAGCTGCGGCGACCGCGCCCGGACGGACGCCTTCACCAGCGCCATCCTGGCTCAGTGGCCCGACAAGCCGTCGAGCTACTACTGGCCTGCCATCGCCTTGGTGGCCTTGCAGGAGTTCGACCGCGCCGCCGAGCTCCTGGAGACGGGGAGGAGCAAGGCCCCTGACGATCCGCGACTCCACTGCGTCTCCGGCGTCATCGCCCGGTTGACCGGTCAGCCGGACAAGGCCACGGCGTACTTGCAAGAGGCGTGCAGGCTTGCTCCGAATTACTCCGATCCGTTGCTGCAGCTGGGCCTCGTGGCCATGGGACGCGGGGACTTTGCGGAGGCCGTCCGTCGGTTCAAGGCCACGATCCGCATCGATCCCGAACAGGATGACGCCTACGCCCTCATGGCAGAGTCATACATGAGCCTCTCGCAGCCCGAGCTCGCCAGGGATGCGATGCTCGCGGCCCTCGAGATCGACCCGTACTACGCTCCGTTCCGATCCCAACTGATCGATGTCCTGGCGGAGCTCGAGGACCACGAGGCGATCCATGAGCAGGCCAGGTTGCTGGCTCAGTACACCCCGAGCAACGTCGAGTCCCTCGCGTCCGAAGCGTTCCAACGCAAGCTCTTCGGCGCGGTCGCGGCGGCGCTCGTGGTCCTCGAAACCCGTCACCCGGAGCACCTGCCAGCATCCCCGACCTTGCGGCTCCTCGGCGCCCGCGCCGCCGCCTACGCTGCCGCCGGACAGGGCAAGGATGATCCGGCCCTCACCGAGCAGGACAAGACCGCCCTCCGGGGCCACGCCCTGCGCTGGCTCCGCGCCGACCTCGCGTCCGTGAGGGCGTCCCGCGATGCTGGCAGCATGGGGCCGGCGACCGTCCGCCGCCGACTCCTCCGTCCGACCCGGGACCCGGCCTTCCGCTCCCTGCGCGGCGATGCCCTCAACGATCTCCCGGACTCCGACGGCGAGCCCTGGACCGCCTACTGGGCCGAGTTGGAACAGCAGATCGCTGCCCTCAAGAACTGACCGCCCACCGGACCACGTCTCACGCGCCCGCGAGACGTGGCCCCGATCGCCGCGTGGGTGTCACTGCACGACGAAGGTGGTGGTGCGGGAGACGAAGCCCAACGACCCCGCTTCCCAGGCGAAGCACACGCCCTCGATGGTCAGGGGAGGGATGGGGTAGGGGCCGAAGGTCATGGAGTCGGCGGTGGCGATGAAGTGGAACGGGGCGGCGCCGATGGGTTGGGTGAACTGTGAGAGGAGGAACCCCCAGTCGCCGCAGATCCCGAGTTGGGGGATGTGGACGGCGGTGGGGCCGCAGGGCTGCGACGTGAAGAGGTTGTAGTACTCGGTGCCGGGGGAGAGGTTGTGATTGGTGATGGTGATGGGTGCGCCGGGAGCTGCTTGGGCGATGACTTGAGTCAGGACGGTTTCGTCCGCGCCCATGTCCGGTAGGCCGTGGAACACCCGGGGGTCGCCGTCGAGATCGGTGAGCAGGACGCTGGTGGGCAGTAACTGACCGGCGTCGATGCATGGGGAGTCGGGCAGAAGGTGGAAGTCCCCGCCGAAGGGATCCACCCATAGCGGGTCAGTGGAGATGTTGCCGGTGCCGTTGAATCCGCCGGCGATGTTGGAGTTGCTTACGACGAGGAGCACGCCGCTGGTGCTGTTCGTCTGGATCTCGGGTTCTCCCACGGGGCCGGGCGGGACGCCCGCAGGTGAGGTCCCGGGGGGGCCTCCCTGGTTCCCGAACAGGATGCAGTTGGTGATCTGTGTCGTGCCACAACACCTGCCGAGGGCTCCGGCCCCTCCCGGAGCCCCGATGTAGAAGCCGCCGTAGTTGTCGTAGCCGCCATCGCCGCCCCGGCCACCTTGGTTTCCGCTCATCGTGCAATGGGAGACCAACAGCTGCGTGCCCCAGTCGCTTGCCGCGACCCCTGGGACACCCCAGGCGGTGGACACGCTGTCGCCGCCGACGTTGGAGGTGAACAGGCAGCCTTCGAGGGACACGACGCCGCGGGCGAACACCGCCCCGGGGCCCCCCTGGGCGGGGCAGGGCCAGTAAGAGCAGTAGGGATCGAAGCCGTCACCGCCCCGGTTTCCCCGCACCACACAGCGACGCACGGTGAGGTCGCCGCTGGAGGTGACATGCACGGCGCCCGCTTCGCCACGTTCGACACCCCCGAGGAGCGTCTCGGTCCCGCCGAGCCCGTTGGTGAGGGTGAAGCCCTCGATCACCGCGTCGCCACCGGGCACGGTGATGACCGGTCCTGACTGGGAGCCGTCGATGACGGTCGATAGCGCCCCGCCCGGCGCCACCAGGGTGAGGGTCTTGCCGAGGAGGTTGAGGTTCTCCACGTACGTCCCCGGGCGGACCTCGATGGTGTCCCCGTGGGCCGCCGCCGCGAGTCCCTCCTGGATGGTCTGAAACGGGTGCGTCGCGGTGCCGTTCCCCGGCGAGGTCGCGGCTGCGTCCACGATCAGCGTGCCCGTTGGCGTCGCCGGCGGTGCGCCGCGTCCCGCTACGGAGGTGTCGTGCGCATGGAGTCGCGTCCTGTTGCCATCGTTGACATTCGCTGCGCAGTAGGCCGCGCCGTTGATGGTAAGCACCAGCAGGAAGGCCACGGCACGGAGGATCGGGTGCGTTTCCAGGGGACGTGCGATGACGGGCACACGGGATGAGCGAGTGGCTGCGGACATGACAGAACTCCTTGGCTTCAGGGGGACAGGAACCCGCGCAGCGTCCGCCGTACCGGCGTGGGTCCTGCGCTTCCATCCTCCTCTTGAGGGCCCGTCCCCTGATCGGACAAGAAAAATGAGAAACCTGTCCCGTTCCATCGCGGGCCGCCCTCAACGGCCCGCGACTCGTGATCGTTGGGTCAGTGCCGTTCGCCCAGGACGCCGCAGTAGCAGCTGGCCGGAGGGGTGACATCGGCCCGGGCCCAGGCCCGGTCGAGGCGCGGCTTGAGGGCGTCGGCTTCGGCGTGGCGCCCGAGGCTGGTGAGGGTCTGGTGGAGGCCAAGAAGGCCCCAGGCGTTCTCCGGGTGTCGCTTGAGGTCCTCCCGGTAGGTGACCTCGGCGCCAGCGACGTCGCCGCTGGTGAGCTGGATGGCGCCCATGGTGTGGCGGACCGGGATCATCCAGGACGGGGGCTCCGTGTAGATCAGGTTGTGCTCCACCGTGGTGGCCTTGCGGAGGATAGCTACGGCGTCCCTCGGCTTGCCTTCGCGCCACAGGAGCTCCGCCTCCGCCACCTGACGGGAGAGGTCGTACATGACCTTGGCGGGGTTGTACTGGATCATCCAGTCTTCCGGTGTGTCGGCGACGGCTTCGTCGAACCGGGCGAGCTCCGAGCGCGCTTCCTCAGTGCGTCCGAGGTTGGCGAGGGCGACGGTGCGGGCGTAGCGACGGATGCCGCGGCTGGCCTTGCGGAACTCGGGGTACTCGGGGACCTCGAGGATCTGGTCCCACATGCCGAAGCGGATGTAGACGTGCAGGCGCAGACCCAGGTGTCCGTCCAGCTGCGAGACCCCGTCGCGCAGCATGGCGTCGGGGATGTTCTCCTCCATGCGCTGCACGTAGCGGAGGGCCAGGGCCTTGCGCCCTTCCATCATGGCGCCGTAGGCGACGAAGTGCAGGTTGTGGATGAAGTAGACGCGGTAGAACGTCGGCTGCGCGTAGGCGTCGAAGTAGGCGGCGTCGAGGGTGCAGGCGCGCTCGTTGACGGTGACCGCGTCCTTGTAGCGGCCCACGTTGATGTAGATGTGGGAGGGCATGTGCACCAGATGTCCGCTGCCGGGCATGAGATGGGCCAGGCGGTCCGCGGAGGCGATGCCGCGCCAGGGGTCGCTGGAGGACTCCACGGCGTGGATGTAGAAGTGATTGGCGCCGGGGTGGTTGGGGTGCTTATAGAGAACCTCTTCCAGGGTCGAGACGATGAGGTCGGCCTTGTCGATGGGCTCGCCGTCCGGCGTCCAGTAGTTCCACGGTTGCCGCATCATCAGGGACTCCGCGTAGAGGGCCCCCACGTCTCCGTCGAACGGCTGCGCTTCCCACAGCTTCCTCATGGCCTCGGCGTAGGCGTCGTCCAGGGGTTTCCGCTCCTTGCCCGTGGGGGGAGGGTTGGCGGTGCGGACCTGGGCTGCCTCGATGAGCATCCGTTCCAGCGGGCTGGCGTTCGTAGCGAGCCGAAGGGCCTCCCGGGCGGCGACGGCGGCGCGCGCCGCCTCTTCAGGGGTGATCTCGCTGTTGTTGATGTCGGCGTTGAGGACGTGGGCGATGCCCCACCAGGCCATGGGGCACTCTGGAGCAGCCAGGGCAGCGCGGCCGAAGCAGGCGGCGGCGGCGTCCTGGTTGAACCCGTAGACGTAGCGCAAGCCCTGGTTGAACCAGGACTGAGCCTCGGCGTTGGCGCCGCTCACCGGCCGCTCGTGGAGGCCGATGGAGGGCACGTCGAGGGCGTGGACGGCGAGCTCCTCCGCCACCTGGGCGGGGGTCTTGCGCTCCCCGGTGCTCTGGCAGGAGGTGAGGACCAGCAGCGGGGCGAGGATCAAGGAGAGACGCGCGGTGGCGGTTCGACCGGGGTTCCGGCGGCTGCCGGTGTCGGGTGCGGTGGGGTTGCTCATGGGCGCACATGTTACCCGCGGGACGCCGGTTCCCCGACCCGTGCCGAGCCTCTACGTGCCGGGGTTCCTGCCGTCCGGTGGTTGCTGGCACAATCTCCGCGCCGCATTGGCCTGATGGAGCGCGCCGTGATGTCGGATCCTTTGATGAGGTGGCGGACCTGTGGAGTCGTGTCCGCCGTGACCGTGCTGGGCTTCTTGGGCGGTGCGTTGCAGGCCTCGGGTCAGGCCACCACCGCGGCGGAGCGACGAGCGTCGTGGGAACAACACGTGGCCATGGAGCGGGCGTCGCCGTTCAAGGACCTCCGCTGGCGCAGCCTCGGCCCCGTCAAGCAGGGCGGGCGGGTGGAGTGCATCACTCGGGCAGGGACGACCGGCGCGCTCTGGGTCGGGGCGGGCGCCGGCAACCTCTGGAGGTCCGACAACAACGGCCTCACCTGGACTCCGGTGTTCGAGCACGAGTCGACCTTCAGCATCGGCGATGTTCAGGTGGACCCGTCCGACCCGGACGTGGCCTGGGTCGGCACCGGGGAGGTGCTCATGGCGCGCAGCTCCTACGCAGGTACGGGGGTGTTCAAGACCACCGACGGGGGCGCCTCCTGGACCCACATGGGGTTGAGCGACAGCCATCACATCGCTCGTGTGCTGATCCATCCGAAGGACCCCGACGTGGTGTGGGTGGCCGCCATCGGCCGTCTGTACACCCGCAACCAGCAGCGGGGTGTCTTCCGTACCCGGGACGGGGGCAAGTCATGGGAGCGGGTCCTGTTCGTGGACGACCGGACCGGCGCCATGGACGTCGTCATGGACCCCCGGGACCAGGACGTCCTCTACGCCACCACCTGGCAGCACGAGCGCCGTCCGTGGGGGCATGAGGCGTACGGGCCGGGGTGCGGCGTCTGGAAGTCCGAGGACGGGGGCGACACCTGGCGGCGGCTGTCCCAGGGCCTCCCCACGGGTGATGACGTGGGCCGCATGGGCATCGCCATCGCGCCCACGGACCCGTCCGTCGTCTACGTGGTCCTCGATCATCGGGACGACGCCCGCGAAGGCGTCTATCGCTCTGACGACGCCGGCGCGTCCTTCCGGCGGGTGAACGAGGACCGCATCCGCGCGGGCTACGACTTCTGCATCGTCGAGGTCGCGCCCGACAACCCGGACGAGGTCTGGGTCCCGGGGCAGACCACCTGGCGCTCAACCGACGGCGGCAAGAAGTGGACGCAGGTGAAGGGCACGCTCATCCACCTCCTGGAGCACGACTCCAGCGTCCTGCACCTGGACGCCCACGCCCTGTGGTGGAACCCGGACAACGCGGACCACGTGATCCTGGGCAACGACGGCGGCCTGCACGTGTCCTGGGACCGGGGTGAGACGTGGTTGCACCTGAACAACCTCCCCATCGGCGAGTTCTACGCCGTGGGCTACGACATGGACAGTCCGTTCAACGTCTACGGCGGCACCCAGGACAACGCCGCCCTCTACGGTCCCGTGGACCGGACCCCGAAGGTGGGGGAGCCTGATCCGTGGCGTCACGTGTACCTGGACCCTTGGGGCGGCGGCGACTCCTACTTCACCTATCGCGACCCCACGGACCGGAACACCATGTACTACGAACATCAGTTCGGGGTGCTGCGCCGCAAGGACATGAGCACGGGCAAGACCGTGGCCATCCAGCCCAAGGCGAAGAAGGGGCAGCCTCCATACCGCTACAACTGGATGACGCCCTTCTTCATCTCGCCTCACGATCCACGGACCCTGTACTACGGCGCCCAGCACGTGCTCAAGTCCACGGATCGCGGTGACACCTGGACGTCCGTCAGCCCCGACCTCACCACCAACCCGGGGCCGGAGCGTCAGGGCAACGTGCCCTTCGGCACCCTCACCACCCTGTCCCTCTCGACCCTCGATCCGAAGCTCATCTACGCCGGCGCGGACGACGGCAACGTCCAGGTCACCCGGGACGGCGGCGCCACCTGGACGCTGCTCAGCGCCGACCTGCCGGACAAGTGGGTCAGCCGCGTCCGGTCCTCCCGCCACGTGGCGGGTCGGGTCTACGTCACCATGACCGGTTACCGCGACGACGACTTCCGCCCCTACGTCTGGGCCTCCGACGACTTCGGCGCCACCTGGACCAGCATCGCCGCGGGCCTCCCTTCAGAGTCCATCAACGTCATCGACGAAGACGCGAAGCACCCGGACCACCTCTACCTTGGCACGGACCTCGGGGTCTACGTCTCCAGGGACCGGGGCACCACCTGGCACTCCCTCTCCGCCACCCTGCCCACCACCCCCGTCCACGACCTCTTCGTCCACCCCCGGGACCCCACCCTGGTCATCGGCACCCACGGCCGCAGCTGCTGGGCCCTGGACGTGAGCCCCATC
>CAZDQF010000035.1:0-9348 GCA_964507445.1 uncultured Isosphaeraceae bacterium | reverse complement strand
GGAATCGACGGCAAGGTCCGCCGCACGATGCTGGACTCGCTGGCCCGATTGAACCAGAAGCACCTCGCCGAAATCGGCGATCCCGAGATCCGGACAACCATCGCCCAGCAGGAGATGGCCTTCCGGATGCAGAGCTCCGTCCCCGAATTGACGGACCTCTCCGATGAACCGGACAGCGTCCTCGACCTCTACGGCCCCGAGGTGCGCAAGAACGGCTCGTTCGCCCGCAACTGTCTCCTGGCTCGCCGCATGATGGAGCGGGACGTCCGCTTCGTGCAGCTCTTTCACCGCGGCTGGGACCACCACTCCATCCTCCCCAAGCAGCTCCCGGGGCAGTGCTTCGACGTGGACCAGCCCTCCGCCGCCCTCATCACCGACCTCAAACGTCGCGGCCTGCTGGACGACACCCTGATCATCTTCGCCGGCGAGTTCGGCCGCACCGTGTATGGGCAGGGGACGCTGCGACGGGACGACTACGGACGGGACCACCACCCGCGCTGCTTCTCCGGCTGGCTCGCCGGCGGCGGCGTCCGCGGCGGCATCGCCTACGGCGAGACCGACGACTTCAGCTACAACATCGTCAAGGACCCGGTCCACGTCCGCGACCTGCACGCCACGGTGCTGCACCAGCTGGGTATCGACCACGAGCGCCTCAGCTTCCCTTTCCAGGGCCTGGATCAGAAGCTCACCGGAGTGGAGCCGGCCCACGTGATCCACGGGATGCTCGCCTGACGAGGGCTCAGGGTCGGGAGGTCAGCGGGGGACGGAGACCCCCAGGACCTCCGCCACGACGCGCAACAGGTCGTTCAACCGGTAGGGCTTGGGGAGACGAGCGGCGAACCCGTGCCGGCGGTGATCCGCCATCACATCGTTCTCCGCGTAACCGCTGGTGACGATGATCCGGGCCTCCGGGTCGATCTCCCGAATGGCCTCGGCAGCAGCCAGCCCCCCCATGCCTCCGGGCACGGTGAGGTCCATGACCACCACATCCACCCGGGAGCCGGATTCCAGGGCCTCTCGATAGAGCTCCACGGCCCGCGCCCCGTCGTCAGATTCCAGGACCTCGCAGCCCGCTCGGGAGAGGGCTCGATGGGTGAACATGCGGATGGCATCCATGTCGTCCATGACCAGGACCTTGGCGTCGAGCTCCGGTCGTCGCTGCTCGCTCTCTCGAGGCTTGGCCACGGGAGCCTCCGTAGCCGGCAGGGTGATGGTGAACGTCGTACCCGTCCCCGGCTCCGAGGTCGCGACCAGGCTCCCCTCGTGGCGCTGGATGATCATGAAGGCCGTGGCCAGCCCCAGGCCGCGGCCTTCTTCCTTGGTCGAGAAGTACGGGTCAAAGACCCGGGCCAGGACCTCCGGCTCCATGCCCGGCCCGTCATCCGCGAACGACATGACGACCTGGCGACGAGAACCCTCGGCCCCTTCATCTTGAACGCTGACCCGGAGCGTCCCTCCGTCCACCATGGCGTCCCGCGCGTTGAGCACGATGTTGTTGATGACCTGCCCGATCTGGCTCGTGTCCACCTCCACCGCCCACAGGTCGTCAGCGATGTGAAACCGAGGCTCCACGGTCGACCCCCGCAACGAGAAGCTGGTGCAGTCCTGGACGAGGCGGCCGATGTCCGCCGCCTCCTTGATGGGAGCGCCGCCCCGCGAAAAAGTGACCAGCTGGGAGGCCAGCTCCCTGGCCTCCCAGGACGCGGTGTCGGCGTCCTGCAGGATGGACCGCCCCTCCGCGGTCAGACCGGGCTCGCTCACCACCAGGGAGACGCTCCCCGAGATCGCCGTCAGCAGGTTGTTGAAGTCGTGAGCGATGCCCCCCGCCAACAGGCCGAGAGACTCCAGGCGCAGCAGCTTCTCCTGTTCCCGCTCGAGCTTCCGCACCTCCTCCGCTCGCGCCTCCACCTCACGCTCCAGTCGACCCGTGTAACGACGCTGGGCTACGGCATTGACCACACCACCGGTGAGCAGCAGGAGGACCGCCGTCGTGGTGACGATGAACCAGGTCTGGGCCCAGATGGGGGCCTTGATACGCAAGGTCGGCGACGTGACCTCGGCGCTGGTCACCCCGTCCGCGTCCACCGCGCGCACCGAGAGCCGATACTCGCCGGCGGGGAGGATGGCATACAGGATGCGACGAGACGGGCCCAACTCCGCCACGGACCAGCCGTCCTCCAACCCCTCGAGGCGCTTCTCGATCCGCACCCGGTCCTCGTCGATGAACGAGATGGCGCTGAACCCAAAGGAGATGGGCCGGGTGTCCCCAGGGATGCTGACGGCGTCCGCGAACGAGTACTCGACCCCGCCCGCCCGCAGATCCCCCATGGTGATGGTGGGCCCGTGCTCATGGGGCAAGTCGAATCGTCGGTCGTAGATGGAGACCCCGCGATCGGTCCCGAACCAGACGCGTCCATCCCGGGTCACGATCGCCGCGGACCGGTTGGTCTCCATGCCCAGGACCCCGTCCGACGCGGAGAACCGCCGCACGCTGGACCCGTCCCAGCACAGGATCCCGAGATCCGTGCCGACCCACAGACGTCCATCCTGATCCTCGCTGAGGGCATAGACGGGGCGATCCACATGCGGTCTCTCGGTGAGGCGCAAGCTGCCGTCCGCACGGACCCAGGCGAGCCCGCCCTCGGTCCCCGCCCAGACCCTGCCTCGTGAATCACGCAACACCGTGAACGCGTTGCTCACCACGGAGGTCGCCCCTCCGGAGGCTCGGACTTCGCCTGAGCGATACGACAACACTCCGTGGGCCGCGGTGGCCATCAGGAGTCCGCCCGCGGGGTCTGAGAGAAGTCGCCGTACCTGCACCCGCTCCTGGCCCTGGACGAGCGGGACCCCCGACCAGCCCTCATCCCCATAGCGGTGGAGCCCCCGATCCGACGCGACCCACACCTCGCCCGGGACATCGCCGACCTCGACGCCGACGATGTTCTCCGGTGGGTCGAGCTCATGGAACACCAACTCCCCGTCCGAGTCCATGCGCCCGAGGCCCATGCGCCCGACCGCCATCCACAGGTTGTGGTCAGCGTCTTCGCACATATCCATGACGCGATCCGCCACCACATCCGCGGAGAGGAACCGGGTCTCGGGCTGCGTCCCGAAGAACGTCAATCCGCCGCCGTGCCCCAGCACGACGGAGCCATCGGCGCGCTGCAGCGCCGAGGAGACCTCGTCGTCGAACAGGCCCTGGGCCCGGTCGAAGGACACCCACCGACGGCTGACGATCTTGTTGGCGCCTCGCGCCCCGCAGAGCCACATGTTCCCTTCCCGATCCCGCATGGCGCAGGTGATGCCACCGGTCGTCAGGCCATTGCACACGCGGAGCTGCTCGAATCCGGTCTTGGGGTTGAAGTAGAAGATCGCGAATCCGTCGCCGAAGTAGAGCCCACCCGCGAGACCGGCCGCGCACGCCGCCTCTCCGGTGGCGACCCAGCGGGAGTCCGGCATGGGCTCACCGGCGCCGTCGGGGTCTCGCGGCCGCATCCTGGCCGGAGCCGCGTAGGAAGACGTGGATGCGGCCACGCCGGAGGCCACCCCGGTCACCCGCGTGATGCGCTCCGCGCCTATTAGCCAGAGGTGATCGTTCCGGACATCGTGGGCCATGCCATGGACACCGCTGCGGCCGGCGGGCACGGACAAGGCCTCGTAGGTCCCCGAACCCAGATCGCACGCGAACACACCACGGTCGGTGCCGAGGAGGCAACGGCCACCCACCATCACCGCAGCCCGGCACGCGCCCCACTGGGCCCCTGCTGACGGCTCCAGGGTCGTCCATCCCCCGGACTCGAACACGCGGACGGCGCCGGTTCGCGGGACGACCACGAGCCGGTCCTGGTCATGCGCGACCTGAATCCGGAACGCACAGGCGTGGGACGAAGGCAAAGGGGCCTCGGTCACACGCTCCCAACGACCGTCCCGACGACGCCAACACCCGGTGCCGACGTAAGCCCAGAGGTCGTCGCCGCTCCCCGCGGCCACGTGCCACGGTCGAGGCGGCATCCCCGCGAGGGGCGCCGTCTCCACCTCCCACTGGACCCCGTCATACAACGCCAGGCCTCTCGGGGTGAGGAAGGCCATGACACCGGACCCGAGCTGCGCCACGTCCTCCACATGGTGGGCAGGTAGACCGTCTCCCGCCGTGTAACCGCGCACGTGCCAACGCTGCGCGACGACGGGCATGGTCGCCACCGCCCACGAGACCAACACCGTCGCCCAGAGTGGTGCGATCGTTCGGCGACCTCGGGGACGCCTCAGGCTCTCTCGCTGATCAACTCCCAACCCCGTCTCCGATCACGGCAACTTCATCGCAGACGGCCTCACGGACGGTGGGAGGCTGCTCTACGGGAAGCACGATCCGCCCGTCGGGACCGCGGACTCCACGACGGAAAGTTTACAGCGTACCCACTGGCTCCAGGACGGCTACTGTCAGGCTCGGATTGGACCATCTACCGGGTGGGCCCTGGCGTTGGAGCAGAAGCCCCGGTCGTGACCGATTCTCCCCTCTGTCCATCCCCCAGGAATCGCACCGGACACACGACGGGGTCGCGTCCCGAAGTTAATCTGAGGAGGAATCACCAGGAGACAGGACCCCCGACCGTCGGCCCCCACCCCAGAAGCCCCCGGAGTCATCATGCGCGCATCCCCCGTCGTCCTCATCCTCACAGCGACCCTCATCACCCTGTCGGTCAACCCGCTCCAGGCCCAGGACGACCACAAGACGGTTCGGGTGTTCATCTTCGCCGGCCAATCCAACATGGTCGGGTCCGACTCAAGGGTGCAGGACATCAAGCGCTTCCCCCCGTTCCAGGGGCTGGAGGATCCGCAGGAGGGCGTGATGTTCTCCTACTGCATCGGCAGGGAGAACAAGACCCAGTCCGACGGCTGGGTGACGCTGCGACCGGTCAACGACATCGTCGGGCCGGAGTTGAGCTTCGCCCGCCGGGTCACGCGGAACATCAAGGCGCCCATCGCCATCATCAAGTGCGCCGCAGGCGGCACCCACCTCGGCGGTGACTGGAACCCCGACGAGCCCAAGGGGTTCAAGATGTACCCCCTCACCCTGAAGCGGGTGCGGGACGCCCTCGCCGACCTCACCCGACGGAAGATCCCCTACCGCGTCGAGGGGTTCATGTGGCACCAGGGCGAGAACGACATGTTCGAAGAGGGCTTCATGCCCGCCTACGGCAAGAACCTGAAGAACTTCATCGCCTGCTGGCGTCGCGACCTGAACACCCCCGATCTCCGCTTCTACATCGGTGAGCTGTGCACCAAGACCATCTGGGGCATGGACTTGCGGCCGCGCATGTACGCCATCAGCGTGGGCCAGAAGGAGGTCTGCCGCGAGGACCCCCTCGCCCAGTACATCCCCACCTCCCACGTGGGCGTGGAGATCGGCGGCGGCGTGGGGCTCCATTACCACTACGGCACCCTCGGCCAGCTCGAGCACGGGGTCAACTACGCCGACGCCTACCTCCGCAACATCGGCGCGCACCCGGAGCGACCGCGGCCGCTCACGAAGTGGCCTTACCCGCGACGCAAGAAGGTCAAGCTCTTCATCCTCGCCGGGCACCGCAACATGGAAGGTGAGCGGGCCTTCGTCCAGGAGTTGAAGGCCATGGACTCGCACTCCTCCTTGGCCCAGGACAACCAGCGCATCGCCTACAGGTACAGCGTGGGCGGCGGCTACAAGATCTCCGATGGCTGGGAGCCCCTCGGCCCCGCCGGGCCCTACGACACCTTCGGTCCGGAGCTGTCCTTCGCCCAGCGCATCAGCGAGAGAGTCGCGACCGACCTGGCCATCGCCAAGTTCACCCACAGCGGCTCCCAGGTGATTGACTGGACGCCGGAAGGCAGCGTGGCCAAGACCCGCAACCTCTACCCCAGCTTCCTCTCCTTCATCAAGAACACGATCCACAGCCTCAGGGCCCGCGGGATCACCATCGAGCTGGAGGGGATCTTCTACCACCTGGGAGAGAACGACATGTCCTTCGCTCCCTTCCGGCAGCACGCAGCGGAGCGCCTCCGGTCCGTCATCGCCCAGAGCCGCAAGGACCTGGCGATGCCGAAGCTGCGCTGGTTCATCAGCCAGCAGCTCCCCACGAACCACGAGAGCGTCAACGAGATCGACGTGGTCACCGACATCGACGAGCTCGCCAGCGCTGACGAGGACATCTTCCACATCAAGGTCTTCCGCCTGCCGAAGCAGGAGAAGAAGCTGGTCCTCGACACCGCCGGGATCGTGGCCCTCGGCGAGCTCATGGCCGAGGGCTTCCTGAAGCAGCATTGATGGGGGTTCCCGGCCCATGGCTGAGGACGGGGCCGCGCCCTCGAACCGGCAGGCTTCGAAGCGGATTCCCCGGGCCGCCATCAGGTGGACCAACTCACCCCCGGTGCAATTCTCGATGCTGCATGCCTGGAACGTGGCCGACGCAGCCGCCACGCCGGCGGCGGCGCCACCTCGGGCTCGTTGCTCCTCCCGCGCAGGTGTCCCGACGCTCCCTCAACGGAAGACGCGCCCCGAACCCTCTCGGATTCGAGGCGCGCCGGGGGCAGGTCTTCGGGAAGAGACTAACGCAGGCCCCAGGTGACCGTCATGGCGTCGCTGAAGCAACCGTACAGGGACGGGTTGGAGAGGTCCGGGAAGTACCACTGGTAGCTCCACTGCCAGCCCGCGGGTGCGGTCCCGAACATCGCCGGAGGCAGCATCACCTGCGCCACCCCGAAGGCGTCCGTCATGGCCGGACAGATCTCCACGGTCAGCGACAGGGGCCAGATGTACATGGTGTCGCCCGTCGGCAGCGACACGCCGTCTCCCTGGATCGGGCAGTAATCGAACAGGATGCTGCACGGGGAGTTGATGGGGCCTCCGGTGAGGCTCAAGCCAAAGGGCCTCCCCGCCATGGCCGCGTTGGTGGTCTCGATAGACGCGAAGCCGCCGCCGTTACCCGGGTTGCCTACGGCCGTGCCGTTCAAGGGACAGGGGCTGCTGGCGGGAATGAGCTGACCGTCCCCCGAGTAGGCCAGCCCGTGGGCGGTGCCGTTCCCGCTGCAAGGGATGGGTCCGCCGCCGTTGGCGAAGGCGTCATAGATGTTGACGCCGTCCGTGACCATGACGTGGTAACCGCCGATCTGGAAGCTGCACCCGGGGCTCTGCATGGCCCCCACACCGTTGGTGGTGTTCACCGCAAGACCCGTCAACGTCCCGACCGACGCCACGGTGCTCCGCGGCTGGGGCCCCACCGGGTCGCCGTTCACGTCCATGTTGAAGACGCGACCGTTGGTGGCGCAGGCCCACAGGGTGTCGCTGGCGCTCTCCCACCCGAGGCCGCTCAACCGGTCCCCGAGATCCAGCCAGTACAGATAATCCGCGGGCTGCAGCGGCGCGAAGGTGTCCTTGTCGAACGCGATCAGGAAGTGGTCGTCGCAGGCGTACAGGACCCCACCGTCCGCGTCCACCGCCATCCCGGTGATGGTGTTGCTCGGGAAGTACACGCCGAGGCCGACGGACGTGGTCAGGCCGGGCTCGTTGTAGAGGGGGTGGGCCTCCCGCTGCACGGTAAAACCGTTACAGGAATAGATGGCGCTGGCGCCCTGATCGATACAGGCCCCGCCGGCACGGGCGCCTCCATTGTAGATCATCACCGGGGGCAGATTGCCGAACTCCGGCAGTTGCAGCGCGCCCCGCGCAGAGTCGGCGGTCACCGGGTGCCCGGCGCTCGGCAGATACTTGGCGGCGGCGTGACCAGAGCCCGCCTCCACGACGTAGGCGACCTGCGCGCTCACGCAGGCGCACGCAACGGCGCAGACGATCACCGCTCGCATGAACAGGGGAACCTCCGCGCTCGTAGCGACGGAGGATTTACCAGGAATGACTGAATTCATGGTGGTCCTCATTGACTCGTGACGACCGAAGCGTCGCTTTGGCGGGGCGACGCAAAGGTGCGCAGGCTGCGGTCCTGCAGAGCCATCGTAAGACCCTCGATCACAACGCGCGATACTCAGTTAACCCTTTCTAAACACCTGTTTTCGTGCACCAAAACCCATCACCACGCCAGACAAACACGACCCTCAAGACAGCATTCGACGTTAGCCCTGAAAACCCGGACACAGCGCATTCGCCTCATCAGCGCACGCGCTTGTGCCCACCAGAAACATCAACACACGATGACCAAATCAGATTGGTCATCGTCACGCCGAATGGACGGCGCTCAAGGACGGCGCCTCACCTGATCCAGCGCCTCACGGAGGGTCTTGTTGCGGGGCAGGAACGCTGAGTACTCGCTCAGCAGCGAGACCACGTCCTCCATCTCGCCATCCCGTCGCAACTCGCGAGCGCGGCTCATCACCGCCGACACCAGTTTCTCTTCAGAGGGATGGGACCAACCCGCCTCTCGCCCGGTACCCAACTCGTGCCCGCGACGCAGCGCGGCGATGGCCTCGTCGTATTCCCCCGGGCGCATGAGGGCCAGCCCCAGGTTGTAGTGAAACTCCGCGATACCGTCGTGGACTTGGATGGCCTTGCGGTAGGCGGCGATGGCCTCGTCCGTACGCCCCATCGTTCGATGCAGGGTGCCCAGGTTCATGTGGGTGACGGCGTCCTCGGGATCGAGGCGAAGACTCTCCCTGTAGGCGCTCAAGGCCTCGTCGAACTTCTCCTCATCGAGCAGGAGGTTGCCCAGGTTCATGTGGGCCACCGGACTCTGTGGGTCCAGGCGGAGCCCGATGCGGATGAGTTCCATGGCCTCCTCCGCTTCCCCTGCCCTGTCGAGCGCCGCGGACAAGGTGATATAGGCAGACGCGTGCTCGGGATCGATGAAGATGGCGCGCCGCAGCCAGCGGATCGCCTCATCCATCTGGCCCTTCTGGAACAGCATCGCCCCCAGGTTGCTGCAAGCGCCGGGGTATCGGGGGCGCAGACGGATGGCCTCGCGCAGCTCCACGATACAGTCATCGATTCGTCCGAGGGCGCGGAGCTGGTGGCTGAGGTTGTAATGAAGCAAGGCGCTGTCCGGGGCAACCCGGAGCCCCTCTTTGAACGCCTCCATGGCCTCGTCCCGGCGGCCCAGATCCCCCAGGGAGATGCCCAGATTGTTGTAGGTGGTCTCGTGGTCCGGAGAGAGGCGCAGGGAAACGCGGTAGGCTTCCACCGCCTCTTCAAAGCGGCCCAGTCCGTTGAGCACGATGCCCATGTTGGTGTAGGTGCTGGCCTCACCCGGGTTGATCTCGATGGAGCGTTCGTAGGCACGGAGGGAACGCTCTCGGTCCACGTCCTGGTTCACGTATCCTGACCTGACCCCCTGAACCGAGTCCAGGTTCTACCTTGGGATCTGGACGAAA
>CAZDQF010000034.1:0-9611 GCA_964507445.1 uncultured Isosphaeraceae bacterium | reverse complement strand
ACGCGCCGCCATGTGGCCGTCCGCGTCCCGGATGGCGGCCCCCACCTGGCGGTCGTTGCGCGCCCGTTCGTCGGAACGGCGCGCATCGTTCCACCACAGGACGCCGCCCACCAGGATCACCACCACCACCGCGGAGGCCGCGAGGGCGACCGTCAGGCGACGAGCCTTGCGTTCGGCCAGGACCCGGACGCTCGCAGCCCTCGCCTCCACGCGGGCCTCCTCCACGCGACGTTCGGTGCTCTCCAGGTATCCGGCCATCTCCCGGGCCACCGCCGCCGCGTCTCGGGGACGGTCCCGCAGGTCCGGCTGAAGGCACCACCGCGCCAGGCGCACGAGGTCCGGGTCCGTTTCCGCCGCGTCCAGACGATCCAGGACCGGCTCCAGGCTCGCAGACTGAGCCTGCTCCATGGCGGACGACCCCGCGTGCCTGGTGTACGGCGGTTCCCCGGTGAGGATCTCGCAGAGGATCCCCCCAAGGGCGAACACGTCCGCCCGCTCATCCACGACCGCCACGTGTCCTCGGGCCTGTTCCGGCGGCATGTAGGAGGGTGTCCCGAGCACGGACCCGGCAATGGACTGGGAGCCCCGGCCGTCACTCCTCACCGTCTCGATCCGCGTGAGGGGGTCCTCTTCCGGTCCCTCGTCGTCCACGCCCCCGCGGGTCAGCACCTTGGCCATGCCCCAGTCCATGACCTGGACCTCGCCGAACGCCCCGACCATGACGTTGGACGGCTTCACGTCGCGATGGACCACGCGACGGGCGTGGGCGTATGCGAGAGTCTGAGAGACCTGCTCGAAGACGGAGAGCAACCGCGGCAGATCGGACGTCAGCCCCGGCCGTTCGCGCAACAATGCGGAGAGAGTCCGGCCACGCACCAGCTTCATGCTGAAGAACGGGCGGCGCGAGGCATCGAGGCCGATCTCGTACACGGGGATCACCCCTGGATGCTGGAGCTGCCCCGCCACCTGGGCCTCCTCGATGAACCTCTGGATCATCGCGGATTGATCGGCGTACTCCTCTCGCAGCACCTTGATGGCCACGTCTCGGCCGAGGTCCACGTCACGACCGTGAAGGACCACCCCCATGCCGCCGCGGGCCAGCTCACCGAAGACCATGTAACGCCCCACGCGGCGCCCGGACTGGCCGACTTCCCGGGACTGGGCGTTGATCACCATGGTCCCCTCTTCGTCCAGCAGCTCGTCAGGCAAGTGCACGCACTCCGGCGCCTCCCCCAGTCGAGCCTGCAAGCGGACCAGGACGCTCGGGGGCTCATCGGCGCGGGTCTGGGAGTCGTCCATGTCTGCGTCGAACGCCTCCGCCATGGCGTCGTCCCAAAGGCCCTCCGTCCGATCCGGGGGCGGGACTCCGTCGTCGCCGGTCGTGTCGCTCATGTGGCCCCGTCCTCACTCACCCTGGAGCAGCTCCAGCAGCTTCACGACTTCCTGCTCTACCGCCGCAGGAACACCCGGATCGTGAAACGCCACCTCGTCCCGCAACGCGCCCTTGAACTCCTCCCGCGCCTTCGCGTACTCGCGATGAACCCGCGCCGGGTCCTCGCTCCACATGGCGGCGATCTCCCTGATCGGGAGGCCATCGGTGAACCGGAGCCGGAGCAGCTCCACCCGTCGCTGAGCCTCCTCCCCCAACTCGGCCGCCTGCTGCCGCTGACGGGCCGCGGCCCGCGCGATCATGGCGCGGGCCCAGGCGCGGTCGAACGACGCGGACAGCCGTTGATCGTCCGCGGGCACAGCCTCGGCCTGGAACTCACTGGGTGGCTGCCGCTCACGCTGCTTCGCTCCACGCTCTTCGTAGCGGAGCGCCACGTTGCGCACCACTCCATACAGGAACGTCCGGAAGGGGATGCGCCGTGTCTGGTCCAGGCGCCCCAGGGCACCCCCGTGCTTGAAGCAGTCGAGGAACACGTCCTGGACCGCGTCCTCGAGGCGCTCCGCCGCCACGTGGCGGCGCCAGCGGCTCCCCAGATAAGCGCGCACGACGGTCAGGTAGGTCTCGGCAAAACGGCTGCGAGCGGTGGTGTCCCCTGCCGCGGCGCCACGAATGACCGTCCAGCAGGTCTCATCCTGGCGCTCTTCATCAGCCCTGTCTTGCACGTGTTGCGGCCCTTTCCGTCAGATAGACGGTAACACGCTGCCCTGAACGAACGCTCCGCTCCCCTATAATGCTGCCCATGGTGCGCCTCCCGTTGTTCGCATTCTGGGTCCTGGTGACCACAGCCGCAGCGCAGTCCAGCGCGGCGGATGTGGAGTGGTTCGAGAAGACCGTACGTCCCGTGCTGGCCGAGCGTTGCCATGGCTGCCACGGTGCTGAGCGGCAACGGTCGGGCCTCCGGCTGGATCACATCTCGTCCGTGCTCCGCGGCGGCTCCAACGGGCCGGCCATCGAAAAGGGGGACCCGGATTCCTCCAGGTTGTTGCGGGCCATCCGATACGACGACGTCACCCTGCGCATGCCACCAAAGGGGCGCCTCCCGGACGCGGAGGTGGCGATCCTGGAAGAGTGGGTGCGCCGCGGCGCGCCCTGGCCGGACGAACCCCTCCCCTCCAAGGCCAACGACGACGAAGGGTTCGACCTCGCGGAGCGGCGGGAGAGCCACTGGTGCTGGGCCCCGCTGTCAAAGCCGTCGACACCACCCATCGCGGACAAGCTCTGGGCCCGCAGCCCCATCGACGCGTTCGTCCGCAACCGACTCGAGTTGGACGGGCTCAAGCCGGGACCGGAGGCGGACCGCTCCGTGCTCGTGCGGCGACTCTCCTTCGCCCTCCGCGGCCTCCCCCCGACGGCGGAGGAGGTGAACGCGTTCGTCGCCGATGAATCGGACGACGCCTACGAGGAGGTGGTGGATCGCTACCTCGCCTCGCCCCGGTTCGGCGAGCGGTGGGGACGGCACTGGCTCGATCTCATGCGGTACGCGGAGTCCTACGGTCACGAGTTCGACTACAACATCGCCTACCCTTGGGAGTACCGCGACTACATCATCCGCGCGTTCAACGAGGACGTGCCCTACGATCAGCTGGTGCGCGAACATGTCGCCGGGGACCTGCTGACCGAGCCTCGGCGCAACCCGGATCGAGGCTTCAACGAGTCCGTCCTGGGAACGGGTTTCTGGCACTTCCACCAGGCCA
The DNA here is from genome assembly GCA_964507445.1 of uncultured Isosphaeraceae bacterium. Taxonomy (GTDB): domain Bacteria; phylum Planctomycetota. Next base: position 6,467 of record CAZDQF010000034.1, on the reverse strand, counting down.
CCCACGCCCCGGTGGATGTGCGCATGGACGAGGCCGAGAAGATCGACAATCAGATCGATGTGCTGTCCAAGACGTTCCTCGGCCTGACGGTCTCCTGCGCCCGCTGTCACGATCACAAGTTCGACGCCATCTCCACCGCCGACTATTACGCGCTCTCGGGTTACCTGCAGAGCTCCCGCCGACAGGTCGCCCACCTGGACGTAAACGGCGAGATCGAGAAGGCCAGCAAGTCTCTGGACGCTCTGAGAGCCAAGGCCGGTTCCGCCGTGGCGGACCTCCGCTTCCCCGAGCAGGCGGCGCGCTACTACGAAGCCGGAAAACGAGGCCTCGCCCTGGCCCCCCCGGACCGGGGCAAGCGGGAGGCGGAGGAGCTGAAGCAGCGGGCGCTCAGCGCCGGCAAGTACCGACCGCAGCCGTGGAAGGGTCTGTCCGGCGACCAGCACATGCACTGGACCGGAGGGGCCCCGGGGGCCACCCTCGAGCTGACCTTGCCGGTCCCTGAAGCGGGGCGCTACCGGATCGAGCTCGGCCTCACGTCGGCGCCGGACTACGCCACCGTCCGCATCAAGCTCGACGAGAAGGTGATCAAGGAGAAGGACCTCTATCACAAGAACGTCCGATCCACCGGCCCCCTGAAATGCGGCGAACACCACCTGAGCGCCGGTGACCACGGGCTCCTGTTCGAGATCACGGGCGCGAACGAGAAGGCGGTGAAGAACTACATGGTCGGGTTCGACTGGGTCCGCCTGATCCCGGTGGAGGGTTCGGAGGCGGCGCTCTCCGAGCTCGCCGCGGAGTACAAGCTCGAGCTGGGGGAGCTGCGGGCCTGGATGGACGCGGCGGCCTCGCCTCCTCACCATCCTCCGATCCCCAGGGACGAAGACGTGGTGTTCGCCGACTCCCGCAAGGACGGGTTCAGGTCGTGGATGCTCACGGGCCAGGCGTTCACCCGCGCCGGCGGTTGGTACGGCGACGGGCCACGGGGTCGGGTCGCTCACCCGACCCTGGACAGCCGGCTGCGCTCTCACCGCCATCAGGGTGCGGCACGGTCCCCCACCTTCACCATCACCAAACCCCACGTCCTGTACCGCATCGCCGGTGAGAACGCCAAGGTGCGCCTCATCATCGACGGCTACATGATGAACGTGCACAACCCCCTGCTGTTCGGCGGCATCGCCTTCGATGTCCGCACCGGCGGCCGGTGGCGCTGGCACCACCAGGGTAGCGACGTGCGGAACTACATCGGGCACTCGGCCTACATCGAGGTGCTGGACGACGGCGACGGCTGGGTGGCGCTGGATCAGGTCCTGTTCTCCGACCACGGACCTCCCGCGGAAGGGGACGCCCGTGACCTCGCGAACCCGGCGGCCTACGCCGCAGGCGCCAGCGACCCGGTCCTGGCCGACTGGGGGCTTCGATTCGGGATCATGGAGGGGGCCGACGTCCTGACTCCTCTGGCCGAACAGTGGCGTCAGACAGGACAGGCGGTGCCCCGGGCCATGCGCGCCCTGGCCATGTGCGACGGCACACCGGAAGACGAGTACGTGTTCATCCGCGGCAAGCACCAGAACAAGGGACCGTTCGTCCCTCGTCGTTTCCTGGAGGCCCTGGGAGGCGCCAGGCCGAGCTCCGAAGGCTCCGGGCGCCTCGATCTGGCGGATGCCATGATGAACGCCGACAACCCGTTGCCGGCTCGGGTCATGGCAAACCGCATCTGGCACCACCTGTTCGGCGTGGGGATCGTCCCGACCGTCGATGACTTCGGCGTCCTCGGGAGCCCACCTACTCATCCCCTGCTGCTGGATTGGCTCGCGTCCACCTTCCGCGAGGACCGCTGGTCCGTGAAGCGGCTCATCCGGCGAATCGTCCTCTCTTCCACATGGCGCATGGACAGCCGCGTCACCGATCCCGCGGCGGAGAAGCAGGACCCCTCCAACGAGCTCCTCCACCGGATGCGGGTCCTCCGTCTCCAGGGAGAGGCCATCCGGGATGGCATCCTCAGCGTCTCCGGCAGGCTCGACACCACCATGTACGGACGCTCCGTGGATCAGCACCTGACCAGCTTCATGACCGGCCGCGGCCGGCCCGGCCGCAGCGGCCCGCTCGACGGGAACGGACGTCGCAGCATCTACGTGGCCGTGCGGCGGAACTTCCTCGACCCCTTCTTCCTCGCCTTCGACGGGCCCATGACCCACACCGCCACCGGGCGTCGAAGCGTCTCCAACGTCCCCGCCCAGGCCCTCGCCATGATGAACCACCCCCTCGTGGCTCAGGAGGCGAAGCGGTGGGCGGAGAAGGCCACCGCTACGGAGAGCGATCCCGCGGAGCGGGTCCGCTCCATGTACCTGCGCGCGCTGAGCCGACACCCTGATGCCGACGAGCTGAACCGGGTTCAGGGCTGGCTGAAGGAGCAGGCCGGGTCACGACAGGACCGTGACTGGAAAAACGACCTCGACACGTGGGCGGACCTGGCGCACGTCCTGTACAACAGCAAGGAGTTCCTCTTCGTCCGATGAGTTGCCAGCACGGAAATCACACACCCTCGACCCGGCGGGAGATGCTCTCCCGCTGCGCCATGGGGTTCGGCTCGGTCGCGCTCACGTCGCTCCTGGGAACCGAGGCAGCAGCGGCGCCGTCGATCCAGGACGATCCGACGCTGCCCCGTTCACCGCACTTCGCCCCCAAGGTCAAGCACGTGATCTACCTATACATGGACGGCGGCCCGTCCCAGGTGGACACCTTCGACCCCAAGCCGCGGCTGGACCGGGAAAACGGCAAGCCCTTCGGGATGAAGATCGAGCCGACCCAGTTCAACAACATCGGCAAGACCCTCAAGTCCCTGTGGAAGTTCAAGCGCTGCGGAGAATCCGGGACCCCGGTCTCCGATCTGTTCCCCAGCGTGCGCGAGCACGTGGATGACCTCTGCGTCATCCGCTCCATGGTCTCCGAGTTCTCGGAGCACACCAACGCCAACTACTTCCTGCACACGGGCCTCGGCCTCTCCGGCCGGCCCAGCATGGGGGCGTGGGTCACCTACGGCCTCGGCTCGGAGAACGCAGACCTGCCCGGGTACGTGGTCATCAACGGCGGCCTGACACCGCCGGGAGGCCTCGACTGCTTCGCCTCAGGGTTCCTCCCCGCCGCCTATCAGGGCTCCGTGTTCCAGCCGAAGAAGGTCCCCGTCGCCAACGTCAACCGCCGCGAGCAGACGGAGGAGATCCAGCGCAAGAAGCTGGACCTGCTCAGCGATCTGGACCGCGGCCTCCTCTCCCGGATGGGCCGGCACGACAACCTGGAGTCCGCCATCGCCAACCAGGAGCTGGCCTTCCGCATGCAGGCTTCCGTCCCCGAGTTGACCGACACATCGGGTGAATCCGAGGCGACCAAGAGCATGTACGGGATCGACTCCCCGTACGCCCAGACACGGGTCTACGCCCAGCAGTGCCTGCTGGCGCGACGCATGATCGAACGTGGGGTCCGCTTCATCGAGTTGACCTGCCCTCACGTGGGCGGGGCCGATCGCTGGGACCAGCACGGCAACCTGAAACGGGATCACGAGAACAACGCGCGGGCCGTGGACCAGCCCATCGGGGCCCTGCTGACGGATCTCAAGCGGACCGGCCTGCTCGACGAGACCCTGGTCATCTGGTCCGGGGAGTTCGGCCGCACGCCCTTCGCCCAGGGGTCCAACGGCCGCGATCACAACCCCTTCGGGTTCTCCCTGTGGATGGCAGGCGGCGGCATCAAGAGTGGGATGACCTACGGGTCTACGGACGAGTACGGATACCACGCGGTGGACAAGCGGGTGGAGATCTACGACCTCCACGCCACCATGCTCCACCTGCTGGGGTTCGACCACACCCAGCTCACCGTGCGCCATTCCGGGCGGGACATGCGTCTCACGGACATCCACGGCAAGGTCATCCGCGACATCCTCGCCTGACACCAGACCGCGGGCGCGTACGCCAACGCCTCCCTTGCTACCATCTGGCCTCATGAGCGCCTTCGAATACGAGCCCATGGTCCAGCACGGGCCGGACACGACCACGTATCGACGCCTCACCACGGAGCACGTGAGGCTCGATGGAGACATCCTCCGCGTCGAGCCGGAGGGGCTGGCCCTGCTCGCCTTCCACGCCTTCGATGACATCACCCACCTGCTCCGGACCTCCCACCTGGAGTCGCTGCGGGAGATCCTCGATGACCCGGAGGCATCGGACAACGATCGGTTCGTGGCCCTGGAGCTGCTCAAGAACGCGAACATCGCCGCCGGCCGTGTCCTGCCCGGATGTCAGGACACAGGGACCGCCATCGTCAGCGGCTGGAAGGGCGAACGGGTGCAGACCGGGGCGGACGACGCCGCCGCCCTCTCGGAGGGCGTCTTCCGCACCTACCAGGAGCGGAACCTCCGCTTCTCCCAGATGGCCCCGCTGGACATGTACCGCGAACAGAACACGGGCAACAACCTCCCGGCCCAGATCGAGATCTACAGCAAGCCAGGGGCCGAGTACCACTTCCTGTTCGTCGCCAAGGGCGGCGGCTCGGCCAACAAGACGTTCCTCTACCAACAGTCCAAGGCGCTGCTCAACCCGGACTCCCTCCGACGCTTCATCGCGGACAAGATCCAGACCATCGGGACATCAGCCTGCCCTCCCTACCATCTGGCCCTGGTCATCGGCGGGACCTCCGCCGAGTTCAACCTGAAGATGGTCAAGCTGGCCAGCTGCCATCAACTGGACGACCTCCCCACCAGCGGCGACAGCAACGGTCGCGCGTTCCGGGACGTCGGAATGGAGGCAGAGGTCTTCCAGCTCTGCCGGGAGACCGGCATCGGAGCCCAGTTCGGAGGCAAGTACTTCGCCCACGACGTACGGGTCATCCGCCTCCCCCGGCACGGCGCCTCCTGCCCCGTGGGGTTGGGTGTGTCGTGCTCCGCCGACCGCCAGGCGCGCGCCAAGATCACCCCCGAGGGGATCTTCCTCGAACAGCTCGAGACCGACCCCGCCCGGTTCCTCCCCGAGGTGGACGAAGCGCTCATGGAGGGAACCGTGGTCCCCATCGACCTCTCCAAACCAATGGACGAGATCCGGGCCGAGTTGACAAAGCACCCCGTCGGTACGCGCCTGGCCGTCAGCGGCCCGCTGGTGGTGGCTCGCGACATCGCCCACGCCCGGCTCAAGGAGGCCCTGGATCGGGGAGAGCCCCTTCCGGACGTGCTCAAGCAACGAGCCGTCTACTACGCCGGCCCCGCCAAGACACCGGACGGGCTGCCGTCCGGCTCCTTCGGACCGACGACCGCCGGCAGGATGGACCCGTACGTGGACGCCTTCCAGGCCCGGGGCGCCAGCATGGTCATGTTGGCGAAGGGCAATCGTTCACAACAGGTTACGGCGTCCTGCGAACGTCACGGGGGCTTCTACCTCGGTTCCATCGGTGGTCCCGCCGCCCGCCTCGCGGACCACAGCATCAAGAACGTCAAGGTGCTGATGTACGAGGACCTCGGCATGGAAGCCATCTGGAGCATCGACGTGGAGGACTTCCCCGCCTTCACCGTCGTGGACGACAAGGGCAACGACTTCTACGCCCAGATCAACGCCCGGCGGGCCGGGCAACTGGACGTCTAAAGCGCCACCGCTGCGACACCGACACGCCGGAGCTGCAACTCCGCCGGGGTCTGCCGGGGCAATTTCCTCGTTGCTTCCCACCGCCTCCCGGGGTACACCCGTGCCCAGCGGTTCAATCTTCATCAAAGAGGGAAGTACCATGTCTCGCGATTCGCTTTGCGTGCTCGGCGTCGTGTTCTGTGTTCTCATCCCGCTGTCTCCCGGCCAGGGCCCTGAAGGCAACTGCGTCGGCGCCCCCGCCACCTCCGCCACGGTGGGAGCAGGATGCGGCAACCCGCCCCCCGCCCTGCTGGCTTCGCCTCCGGTGCTGGGCGGCGCGGTGTTCTCCCAGGTGACGAGCGCCTTCCCCATGTCCTTCACCTTCGTCTACATGAGCGTGGGCAGCTTCTCGCCCATCGCAGTGCCCGGCTCACCGGGCTGCTTCATCTTCATCGACCTGGGCACCCCCTCGAACGTGATCCTGGTGTCAGAGGGCCTGACGGACTCTTCCGGCACGTTCACCATCCTGGCACCGGTGCCGCCGGATCCGTCCCTGATCGGGCTCAAGATCACGGTGCAGGCCGAGGTGTGGACGGGCACCGGCCCCGTCTTTGGCGACCACCTGACCAACGGCGTCCTCCTCTCCCTCGGCTGCTGAGACGGTCGCAGGCCGAAGAGGAGAGAAACCGAGGGAGAAGCGTCACGGGTCTGAACCGTGACGCTCCCCTGCGGCCTCGGCGCTGATCAGCGGAGGCCCGCGCCCGCGAGGGGCGCAGGCCCCGACCGACTACAGGCCGCTACCCGCCGGAGCGAAGAACACGCCGTCCACGTCCTCCGTGCTCGAGATGCCGAGCCCCGTCAGGT
>CAZDQF010000033.1:0-10519 GCA_964507445.1 uncultured Isosphaeraceae bacterium | reverse complement strand
GTGGGGGTGGGCTGCCCCGTGGTGGGGTCGATATCCACGGTGACGGCGTAGAGCGTGAGCCCCGGGGGGACCCCTCCCGGCAGCACCCAGAGAGACCCGCCGTTAGCGTCGAAGAAGCCGTTGGTCGGAGGGCCGAGGGGGTCGGTGGCCTGCAGCAACAGGTTGAACCAGCTGATGTCGATGCCGAAGAACCAGCCGTTGGGGAAGGCCCCCGGACTGAACGTGTAGGCCGTGATGTAGGGGTTCAGAGGCGTGCAGCCGATGTTCTCCACCTGCAGGGTCCCTGGAAGGGGTTGCGAGATGCTCAACGCCCGCAGCGCGGCCCCGTTGGAGAGGAAGGGATCGCCGAAGTACCCGTGCGCGCAGTTGATCCCTCCCGTGTTGCCGTCGCCCATGGCCAGGGTCAGGTAGCTGGCGGTCGGCGGGATGGGGATGCTGATGGTCGTGAAGTTACTGTTGCCAAAGGGGCCTGCCTGAGTGACCAGGCTGCCGTCCAGCAGGACGAACACCTCACTGTTGATGGTGCACGCTCCCCCCGCGTTGGCGTTGAACACGGAGATCCCCGGATTGGTCATTCTGATGGCCTGCAGATCGAAGGTGATCCCGACGTTCGAATGCACCGTCATGATGGAGTGATTGTACGGATCGCCGGTGTAGTTGGGGTTGCCGTTGAGATTCGACGGGTCGTTGGAGGTCGCCCCGTTGGACGGCCCGCCGTAGGTCGACCCCGTGGAGACGAACGGTGAGAAGTCGTGAGTGAGTCCCGTGCTGGTGATCTGGGTCGCCGCCCCGGCGAGCGGCACGAAGATCCCGTCCACGTACATGTTGCCGGGCTGCGGGAGGAACACCGAACCGGTGTTGTTAGGGAAACCGGTGGCGGTGCCCGTTCCCGGGAGGGTGCCGTTTCCTCCGCCGACCACATCCGCCAGATCGAAGATCTGCGCCGACGCGGGTGCGACCGCTACGCCCACCATCAACACGGCCAACGTCGCGACCCAGACAGTCCTGCACCTCATCTGCCGACCTCCTGTGGACCAGGTTCCGAGAACCGGATGGGGGCGCTTCCGAGTCTCGACGTGAAACCGGGCACCTCCCTTCCATCCTACTGGGTGTGAGCACCCTTCGGGGGCGGAGGACCCCGACCCCACGTCTCCTCCGCGGCAACGGGTGCATAACGGAACGATCGATCCGGTTTCACCGTCCCGACGGCCCACTGCTAAGCTCCTGCCATGACAGCGACTCCGAGCCCTCTGCCGGACCACTACGCCACCGTCGTCCGACGCCTGCTGCGCTACGGGATGGTCATGATCGTGGTCGGCCTCCTCTCCGGCATCCTGTTCCAGGAATCCGCCAAGAAGCTGACCTACGAAGACGTGGAGCCCGGGCTTCGGTTGGAGGCGGTGATCCACCTGGCGCTGGTTCACGGTCACATCTTCGTCACCGGCGTGCTGATGCCCCTGGGGATCGCGGGTGCGCTGCTCCTGGCCCGCAAAGTGGGGGGCGCCGAGCTCACCACCCGCTCCCTCCGCTGGCTCACCTGGTACCTGGTCCTCACCGCCGTGACGGTCACCCTCATGCTCTACAAGGGCTACCACGTGCTCCTGAGCGTCCGCTGGGGGACCATCGATCTGGCCACCGTAGACGCCACATTCTTCGGTGGCTACGTCTGGGTCCGGCATGTGGTCTACGGGATCGCCCACGCAGGCATGGGGATCAGCGTCGGTATCTTCGCCGTCGCCCTGTTTCGCAGCCTGCGAACACCCCGGTAGGGATTTGATCGTGTCACGCGTCATGGATGGGATAAGGGAAGGCTGACGGACGTGGGTTCCCGCAAGCTGTGGATCATGGTCATCGCCGCGACGGTGGGGATCGTCGCCGTGGTCTGGTGGCCTGGGCAGGAACCGACCGAATCCGGTGAGTCCGAAGAGCGCCGCGCTCCCGAGAGCGTCGAGGATGAAGTCCGAGGCAACGTCACCTCCCAGCTTCTCGGGGTCGGCCAGAGCGTGGCGGATCTGGAGTTGGGGGATGAGCTGCTGGCCAGCATCGCAGACCGGATCATCCAGGACTCCTTCCATCAACGTCGGCTGCAGCTCCAGTCCATGATCCCTCCGCCGGAGTTCGGGGTCACGGAGAAGCCTGCGGACCCTGCTCGAGCGGCGGCGACCACCCTGGCCACGATGGCGCTGCCAGAGGTCTCTGCGGAGACCCGGGCACATCGCGAAGCGGTCTCGGACGGTCGCCCATCCGTACGGGGTTTTCGCGCGGACACACGACCCTGGCCGTCCGAGGATCCACAGGCGGGATCCACGGGCAAGGACCTCGGAGCGGCCCAGGTCATCGCCCGGGATCTGGCCTCCGAAGGGCTGCTCCGAACTCTGGTGGAGGCGGTCTCCCGCCTCGGCCCCGCAGAGGTCGAGGGCTCTCCCACTCGGAGCCTCGAGACGCTCAAGAAGCTGGGCTTTCCCGTGGATTGGCTGCCCTACTTCGCCCCAGACGGCGACGCCGCGGCGCTGCTGCGCAACGTCGCCAGGGAGTTGGCTTCCGGTGAGAAGACATCCACGGTCAAGCAACGATGGGCCGGGACCGAGATGCGTTTCGTTCCCAGCGCACCGGGGTTCCGGGCAGCCGATGAATCAGGGGGAGCTCCGGCGGCGGCGGTGAGGGTCCAGCTGAGCCGGGGCGACTCCTGGGGCGGGCTCGAAGACGGGGGCGCTGTGGAGGTCATGGGCCGGGTGGCCGCCGCACTGCCGGACGCCACGGTCTTCGCGCACATCGAGCCGCGCTTCCTGGACGTGCTCCGGGAGTCCGCCGCCGACCTTCCAGCAGGGGTCCGCGACCGCATCCGCGTGGTCCTCTCCAGCGGTCCCGTCTCCCAGTGGGCGCAGGACAACGGCAAGGCGGGGTCCTGTGTCGATGAAGCCGGGAACCGGGCAGCCGCCACCCTGCTCCCCCGCTACGCCTCCTTCGGCCAGGACGGTTCCACGTTCATACCCGGAGACACCTACCTGTTCGACGCGCTGCGGGCCGCGGGGCACCGGGTCTATCAATCCCCTCTCCTGTTCCAGGGCGGTGACATCCTGGTGGTCCGCCACCCCGGGCACGGAGAGCGTTGGGCCTTCCTGGGAGAAGGAGAGATCGCGCGCAACCGGGCCCTGGGCCTCAACCGCCAGCAAACCCTCGCGGCCTTCGCCGCGGAGCTGGGCGTCGAACGTTGCGTGGTCCTGCCCTCCATCTCCTTCCACATCGACTACGACGTCACGTTCCGCGCGGTCGGCGACGAGCTCATCGCGTTCGTGGAAGACACCGACGAGGCCTGCCGCCTTGTCCTGGGTCAGGCCCTCAAGGTGTTCCGTGAAATGGACATCCTGAACACCGAAGCGGAGGCGGAGCTGCGGCGCTTGCTGGAGGGTTCGAAGACCGACGAAGCCCTCCGCGACCCGTTCCTCCGCACGTTCTCCCAGATCGTCGCCGCGGCGGCCGACCCACGAGGCGCCTTCCCCGTGGGGTTCATCCACCAGTTCTCCAACCGCGACATCCATCGCGCACTGGGTAACTTCCAACGGGTCCTGGCAGCCCTGGATCAGTTCGCCGCCGGGACCTTGTCCTCCGCCGCCATGAGCGGACGGGGACACCAGATGGCTCACCTGCGCGCGTACCGACGCCAGGGCGAACTTCGCTCCAGGCTCGCGGACCAACTGAGGTCTCTGAACATCCGCGTGGTCGCCGTCCCCAGCTTCTCGGACGGCCCCCGCAGCATCACCACGGTCAACGGTGTGCAGGTCCCCGGCGCGTACCTCATGCCCACCTACAGCGGGAAGATCGCGGAGGCCGTGGACCTGGCGGCGAAGGCGGCGTTCCGTTCGACGCTCGGGGCCGGGGTTCGCGTCATCGAGATCCCCTGCGCCGAGAGCCAGCGACGAAACGGCGCGGTGCATTGCTCCGTCGCCGTCTATCCTGAGCCCGTCGTCACGCCCTGACGCCGGCGCGGGCCAGAACAGCCCGCGTCAGTGATGGAGGCGGGGGCGCTCCCCGCCGGACCTCGTCACTTCTTCTTCTCGGGCAGCTTGACGTCCAGCTTCTTCACGAGCTCCATCACCTGCTCCATGGTCTCGACGTCCGCCTTCACGACGATGGCGTTCAACTCCTGGTCGAGGGCCGAGACAAACCGCGACGATTTCTCGCTATAGAAGATCCCGTGGACGACGGAGTAGACCCCGAGTACGTCACGGTTGTGAACCTTGATCACCTCCGACCGGTAACCTGACGAACGGCTCACCCTGGCATCCGGCATCTGGCGATCAAGCGCGACGATCATGCCCTCGACGCGAGCTCTCTCAGCACGTTGACCGTTGATCAGGATCGAGTTGGTGCGACGGTCCGACGCGATGGTGACGGTCCGACCAATCATCCGTTGCAGGATGGACGCCACCTCATGGGCGTCTCCGTGATCTAGCGAGACGACCGACACCGCCGATTTCTCCGCCCTTGGCACCGGCGACGAACGAAGATCCGTGCGCTGTTGCGCACACAAGCTCGGGCCCAAAGTCAGAACGGCGAGGAACGCCACGAGAGTAGATGGAATGAGACGGACGGGGTTCATGAGATCACCTCCTTGGTCTGGGAACGGAGTGTTGACGCCCCCCACCGTCTGCCTCTTCCTCGGATTTCGGAAGCGTCAGTGCTCGGCTCACAGAGCAGGGACTGGGCTGGGGTTACGACCCCCGCCGGCTGGTCATGATCCGGAGGTCGCGGCCAGAGCCTCTTCCAGAGCGTCTCCGACCGCCGCGATATCGCGATCCCGGAGCTTGTTGAAGAAGGGCAGGGCGAGGGACCGGTCACCAGCGGATTCCGTGTGGGGAAGGGCCCCCTCCAGGTGCGGGAATCGCTCCTGGTACAGGGGCTGGCGATGGATCGGGGCGAAGTAACGGCCACAACCGATGCCCCGACGACGCAACCCATCCAGCACCGCGTCCCGCTCTCTCCGCCCGTGTTCGGGAGACAGCCGGACCACATAGACAAACCACGCCAGGCGGTCGCCTCCTGCGGTCAGGGACGGCAGGACCAGGTCCTTCATGCCCTCGAGGCGACGGGTGTAGAGCGCCGCCACCTCGGCACGACGGTGGACGAACTCCTCGATGCGCCGCAGCTGGCTGCGACCGAGAGCCGCCTGGATATCCGTGAGCCGATAGTTGTATCCGAGGTCTACGTGGTCGAACCAACCGCCGTCCGGAGCCCGTCCCTGGTTGCGCCAACGGGTGGATCGCCTGGCCACCTGTTCGTCGTTGGTGGCGATGACACCCCCCTCTCCCGTTGTCATCAGCTTGTTGGGATAGAAGCCGAACACGCCCGCGTCGCCGAGGCTCCCCACCGGACGGCCCAGGGTCTCGGCTCCGATGGCCTCGCAGGCGTCCTCCACCACCCGAAGGTCGTGGCGGGACGCGAGCGCGAGCAGGGCGTCCATGTTGGCCGGACGACCGAAGACGTGGACCACCAGCAGCGCCTTGGTCCGGGAGGTGATGGCCGCCGCTGTCGCCTCCGGGTCCATGTTGAGGGTCTCGGGATCGATGTCCACGAACACCGGGGTGGCGCCCACATAGAGGATCGCATTGGCAGACGCGATGAAGCTGAAGGAGCTGGTGATGACCTCGTCCCCCGGGCCAATGCCGAGGGCCTTCATCACCAGATGGAGGGACGCCGTCCCTGAGCTAGTGCCCACGGCGAACCGAGCCCCCACGTAGCTGGCCACCTCCTCCTCGAACGCCGGCAACTCAGGGCCGAGGCTGAGACGTCCGGAACGCAACACCGCCTCCACGGCATCGACATCCGAGTCGTCGATGTCCGGTTGGGAGAGGGGGATCTCCGGGGCTGTCATGCGTCCTCTCCATCCAGGGAAAAGGGCACCGGACGGGCCTTCTTGAGGAGCAGCTCCATGCCAAGAGGGACCGACTCGAGGACATCGGCGATCCGCTCGCTGGCGTGGCCGTCGCCGTAGGGGTTCTCGAGTCCACGCAGCTCGGCCCTTAACGCCGGGTCCAGCGCCGCACGAATCCCCGCTACGATCTGGTCCGCGTCCGCCGCCACGTCGATGACGTTGGCCCCGCGCTCCCTGCCCTCCTGACGACGCCCCACGTTCACCGTGGGGAGCTGGACGGACGGCGCCTCCATGAGCCCGGCGCTGGAGTTCCCCACCAGCGCTGCTGACCGAGCCATGAGGCCCCACCAGTGACGGGAGTTCAGGTTCACGTAGAGCCTGCTGTCCTCGTGAGCGTTGGCCCACTGCCGAGCCCGGTCGATGAGCCGTCGGCTTCCGGTGTCGGCGTTGGGGAACGAGAACGTCAACGGACGGTCGCACGCCTCCAGCGCCGAGAAGAGAGCGTCGGCCTCTTCCAGGGTCTCCTCCGCCAGGGTCACCGGGTGGTAGGCCACCAACACGGCGTCTGACGGAGGCAGCGACCCCAGGGCTCCTCGCAGCTCCTCCTCCGAAGGGAGCCCGGCCCGGGTCAGCTCATCCAGGGAGGGGGCACCGGAGCGGTGCACCCGCCAAGGTTCCTCCCCCATGGCCACCACCCGCTGCCGGGAGGCCTCCGTCGGGGTGAAGTGTAGGTGACTCATCTTGGTGAGGGCGTTGCGCACGGCGTCGTCGATGGCCCCCAGTGAGATCTCTCCTCCCTCGATGTGGGCCATGGGGATGCGCAAGGCCAGGGCCACCGCAGCGGGGGCGAACATCTCGTAGCGGTCGGCGATCACCAGGAGCAGGTCGGGACGCAGCGCCCCCAGGGTGTCCGCCAGCCCGAGGGTGGCCACGCCGATGGTCTTGGCCATGCCCACATCGGAGTCGCTGCTCATCAGCGACTCCACCGCGGCGTGGACCTCGAACCCCTCTCTGCGAATCTCATCGACGGTCTGACCGAACTCGTGGGACAGGTGGGCGGCGGTGGCGATGAGGCTGACCCGGAACCCCTCGCGCCCTGCAAGCTCCTGCAGCGGCCAACGCAGATGGGACCAGTCAGCTCGCGACGTGGTGGTGACGGCGATGTGTCGAGCCACGATCATCCTCCTCATCAGCAGGAGAGACCCTCGTGATCCTCTCGCTGGGGTTGTACTCCGGGACCAGTCTTCGGATCGAGGCGATCAGGGCAGCGCGGTCGGCGCGACGGAGCGCCAATCGCAACTCGGTCAGATCCACCTCCGCCTCGGACCCCTGGCTTCGGATCCGCGAGACCCCCGCCAGGTCCGTCGCCTCCGAGACCTCACCAGCACCCCAGAGACTCTCGTGGAGCTTCTCCCCGGGCCCGAGCCCCGTGACCGTGATCCGGTCTGGACACGCTCCCGTGAGTCTGATGATCGCGCCCGCCACGTCGCCGACCCGGCGAGGTGAGGCGAGGCTCGGCATCAGCACGTCGCCGCTATCCCCCAACCAGCTGGCCGCGGTGAGGATGGCGACGGCTTCGCGCTCGCTGACGAACCATCGTGTTGCGTCCGCATCCGAGAGGGTGAGCGGCTCTCTCTGCGCCGCCTGTCGCTCGAGGCGCGGGATGAGGCTTCCGCCGGAGCCGGCCACGTTCACCAACCGCACGATGATCCGCCGCGTCGTGGAACCGCTGCCCGGGCTGCGCCAGATCCGTTCAGCTACGTTCTTGGTTGCCCCCATGAAGCTGCTCGGCTTCACCACCTTGTCCGTGGACAGCAAGACCACGTCGTCCACTCCCGCTTCTTCGCAGCCATGGAGGACGTTCCAGGCGCCGAGCACATTGGTCTCCGCAGCGGCGAGCGGGTGATCTTCCAGCAGCACCACATGCTTGAGGGCAGCGCCGTGGTAGACCACATCCGGCCGGTGATCAGTCAGCGAACGTCGCACGAACTCGGCGTCGCTGACGTCTCCGAGGACGACCTCAACAGGCACCGTCGACCCAAGGCGCCGGTGCAATTCGACCAGCCCGGTCTCTGCCCGGTCCAGGAGTATCAGGCGCCCCACCCGAAGCTCAGACAGGGCCTCGCACAGGGCCGACCCAATGGATCCGGCGGCGCCGGTGACCAGCACCGTCCGGCCTGCCAGGGCCGCGGCGCTGTCCGGAGAATCCGCGGGACGCTCGGGCCGTCCCAGAACAGAGGCCATGTCCATAGGGAATTGGTAACCACTGAGAGCCCCCGTGTCGAGCGCCGCGCCCCGGAACACGCTCACCGGCGAGCTTCCATGTCATGGCGCCCAGGCCGATCAGAACTCCGCCCCCCCTCCACGGCGGTCACCAGACCTGATTCACTCTTACCCGTGGACTGCCCATGGGTCACCGGTCACCACGACCCGGGGCTCTGGCAGCTGGCAAGAGGGCTCAACGTGATGCGGTACTACGCAGCGACCATCCAGACCGATCACCCACATCCGCGACGACGCGACGAGATCGCCGACAACATCACTCGGATGATCGAGATGGCGGACTCCGCGGTGAACGGCTACGAGCCGTTCTTCCCGGTCCGCCTCCTGGTGTACCCGGAGTTCGCCATATCCTGTCCGGTCTACGAGACCGCCGAGGAGCTCCTGGAGAAACTCGCGGAGCCCATGCCCAACGAGCAGACCGACAGGCTGGCTCAAAAAGCCCGGGACCTGGGCGTCTACATCCAGTGCGGCAGCCAGCTGGAGTTCGATCAACGCTGGCCGGATGCGGTCTTCAACACCACCATGCTCATCGGCCCGGACGGGGAGTACCTGAGCAAGTACCGCAAGGTGAACCCCTGGATACCGTGGGAGGTGAGCGCCAGCCCCCATGACATCCCGGGGTACACGGACGAGCTGTTCCCGGTCGTGGAGACGGAGTTGGGGCACCTCGGCGCGGCCACGTGCTACGACTGGTTGTTCCCCGAGGTCACGCGGCAACTCGCCGCCAACGGCGCCGAAGTGCTGATCCGCATCAGCGCCTACATGGACCCGTGGGGCGCCACCCCGCCCATGGATTGGTGGACCGTCATCAACCGATGTCGCGCCATCGAGAACCTGTGCTACGTCGTCGCAGCGAACCAGGGAGCCAGCCTGCGGAACTACCCACCATTCTCCTGGCCGGGCGGCAGCCAGCTGGTGGATTTCGACGGCCGCATCCTGGCGCAGGCGGACCCCGGACCCGGCGAGAAGATCGTCATCGCCCCCATTGATATCGGGGCGCTACGGGAAGAACGATCCAGACGCTCCGGACACCACATGCTCTCCCACCTGCGCACGGACGCATATCCCGTGTATGCAGCCCCGGGCTACCCGGGGTCCAAGACCGCGGAGACCAGGACGGTGGGAGGATTGAAGCACGCCATCCAGGACGCCAAGGACGGCCGAGCCACCCCCAAGTCCTGACCCTCATCACACCAAGCCACTGTCTCGCAGAGCGTTACCACGCATCGACCTGAAGGCCCCCACGGATCGACCATGACCTCACCCCCTGGTCGGACCCTGAATTGAACCCGTTCCGCCTCGACTACGACGGGAGTCTGTGGGAGGATCTCGGTCCTCAATCCTGTTATGGACGGCGCCAATTAGAGAGGCTGCCCTCCGTTCTCCCTCACCCGACCAGGCGCTGCGGAAGTTCTCAGCTATCAGGTTATGCCTGCGCTAGGGCCCCAGCCGATGGAGTTTCTGAATGAAAACCTTAGGGTTCGCCCTCATCGCACTCGCGATCGTGTTCACCGCTACCGTCTCCCCGGCTCAGAACTTGCTGGCCAATCCCGACTTCGAAGCCGGCAGCTCCGGCTGGACCACGTTCAACAACGCCTTCATCGAGCAGATGACCGCCATGGGCGATCCCTGCGTCATCCCGCAGTCCGGCAACTGGTGCGGCAAGATGTTCGGCAACTGGTGGGGTAGCTTCAACGTAAGCGGCATGTTCCAGGAATTCCCGGCGGCCGCGGGTGACCAATTCGAGATGGACGCCGCCAGCCGCCACTGCAGCGCCGACGCCATGACCGCGGACGGCGTCGATGACAACTGGGTCGTCATGAAGATCGCGTTCTTCGACGCGGGCGGCACCGAGATCGCCGGCGCCGAGCAGCGCATCTGCGACGGGACCTATCCCGTCGACACGTGGATCGACAACCCCGCCGTCCTCGCCACCGCTCCGGCCGGCACCGCCACGGTCCAGGCCCTGCTGCTCTACCTGCAGCCTCTGTTCGACGGCGGCGCCGTCCTGGTGGACGACGTGACCTTCTCCCCGACCATCTACAACGTCAACAACCCCGGCGCCTCCCTGACCCTGAACGGCACGACCTCGTTCGTCGGGTGCTCCGGCGTCCCGGTGACCATGAACTTCACCAGCGACCAGGTCGGCAACCCGTTTGACATCTGCTTCGGCCCGTTGGCCGCCGCGCCCATCGTGCTGACGGACGACGCCCTCGAGCTGGACATGGCCAACTCCCTGTCCGTGTTCGGCGGTGTCTGCGCCGGCGCCACCCTGCCGATGGTCGGCTTCGGCTTCGGCGCCGGTTCCATGGACTTCACGTTCATCTCCGCCGCCGGCATCGGCAACCTCAACAACCTGCAGGC
>CAZDQF010000032.1:0-15500 GCA_964507445.1 uncultured Isosphaeraceae bacterium | reverse complement strand
CGCTGATGGGTCGGTGCTCAAGAACCGCCCGGAGGTCGTCAGCCAGGCCCTCGGCGGTCTGGTATCGGTGGGCCGGGTCCTTCTCCAGCGCCACCGCAACCACGGTATCGAGGTCGCGGGGGACGACCGGGTTGATGGACGAGGCCATGGGGGCGGAATCCCGTTCGATCTTGCGATACAGGGCCTCCCGGGTGGCGGCGTGGAACGGACGCTTCAGCGTCAATAACTCGAACAGCATCGCGCCGAGAGCGTGGACGTCGGTGCGACGATCGATTCCTCGACTGCCAACCACCTGCTCTGGCGCCATGTATGCGGGCGTGCCAAGCACGTCGCCCGTCCCGGTGAGCGTCACCCCGTCCGAGTCTTCGTCCCTGGCCAGGCCGAAGTCGAGAACCACGGGGCGGCCGTCCGCGGCCACCATGACGTTGCCCGGTTTGATGTCGCGGTGGACGAGGCCGCGCTCATGAGCGTGGTGCACGGCACGGGCGACGGACTCCATCAACTCCACCACCGCGAGCAGGTCGGATCGCGCCGTGGCGGAGGCAGGCAGGGTCTCGCCGCCATCATCCCCAGTCGATCGTATCCTGGCGGGCGGCCCGTACTGCGACTCCCGCGTCCGCCGGATCACGGCGTCGAGGCCGTCCCCCTCGACGAACTGCATGGCGATGTACGGCGTGCCAGCGTGATCTCCGAACCCATAGATGGTGCAGATCCCCGGATGATCGAGCCGCGACGCGGTCTCCGCCTCTCGCCGGAACCGGAGTTGATCCCGGGTGGAGGGCGCCAGCGCCGCAGACAGGACCTTGAGGGCGACGGGCCTGCCGAGCTTGGGGTCTTCGGCGAGGTACACGACCCCCTGCCCGCCGCGGCCGAGTTCGCGGACGATGGGATACTCGGCGATCTTCAACGGAGCGACGCACCGCTCCGCGTCCGTAAGCCCCCAGTTCAATCCTTCGCTCGACCCCGGTTCGGTGTCGTTGTCCCACCTGAAGTCCAGTTCATCTGCCATGGGATCGCCACCCAGTGTAGCCCCGTGGATGGCGATACGCGCGCGCATCCCATGGTGCGCTGCACCTAAACGACAGCAGAGCCGAGGGCCCGCCCTAAGCCCGTATCCGGACCCGGTTTCGGACGGGGTGCCGGCGCCAGTCAGCGGGTCGGCTCGGGCAAATCGACTGCGGAGAGGGGCCGGTCAGAATTCTGTCGCAGGAAACGAGCGGCAGAATTCTGCAGCAGGATGTTCCATAACTTATTTATATCACTTGGTTTACATCTTAAGCAACCAGGCGGCGATCGTATCCTGGGCTCAGACGCTTCAGCCCCCAAATGGAGACGGCCCCATGACCCTCACAGCCACATCATCCCACCTCTCCACACTGCTCTGCTTCACCGACGAGCCAAGCGACTGGGGCTCCCACACCGCGGCAGAGATCTGGGTCCAGGACCATGAACCGCGGCACGTCGGCCCCTACCGGCTGGAGGCCGTGCTGGGTCGTGGTGGACAGGCCACGGTGTACCGGGCCGTTCACCGGAGCACCGGACAGGTGGTCGCGGTGAAGGTGCCGCGGTTCGACATGGGGAACCGGGAACAGTCGTACTTCGAACGGGAAGCCCGGATCACCGCGGACCTGAACCACACGGGACTCGGCACAGTGATCGGCTCGAACGCTCCTGGGGAGCCCCCCTACCTGGTCATGAAGTATGTGGGGGGCAGAAACCTGAGGCAGCTCATGACCGAAGGCCGGATGGGCCTGGAGGCGGTGTCCATGATCGAACAGGCCGCACGAGCGCTGCACGTGGCTCACGAATCGGGCATCGTCCACCGGGACATCAAGCCTGCCAACATCATGATCCGCCATGGCGGAGAGGCGGTGGTCGTGGACTTCGGCCTGGCCAAGGACCGGATCTCGGACATGGACTCGGAGACCGTCAACGGTGACCTCCTCGGGACCCCGAGCTACATGTCTCCCGAACAGGTCACCGGCGAGGTGACGGAGATCGATCGCCGCACGGACGTCTGGGCCCTCGGCGTCACCTTGTACGAGGCGCTGACGGGCAGGCGCCCGTTCAACGGAAGGACGCCGTACGCCGTGTACCTCGGGATCGTCAACAGCCCCGTGCAGGACCCTCGGAAGCACAATCCCTCCATATCCAGCAGCCTCGCCCAGGTGGTGTGCAAGGCTCTCGCCAAGAACCCCGCGGATCGTTACCCGACGGCCCTCGCTCTGGCCAGGGCCTTGAGGACGGCGCAGCGCCGCTCCGTCACCACGGAACAGGTGGGCATCTGCGACCTCGCGGAGGCCAGACAAGTCGCCTGAGACGGAAGCCGCGGGAACCGGATGAAGACCGGGGGCTGCTCAGTGACGCAGCTCCTCGGACTCATCCAGGATCCTGTAGAGCACCTGCACGTGCATGGGGACCCCGGGCTCGTGGGGTGGAATCGTGTTCTTGTCGATGGCGCGCATGAGCTCTCCGAACAGCTCCTCGAAGCGCATCTCCACGGTCTGCCCTTCCTCTGGTGCCCGCATCCGAAAGTCATGGGCGGAGTAGCTCGTCGGGCCGATGGGTCGCGTGGTCGTCACCCCTTTCTCCTCGAACGCGCGCACATCCTCCTCGCTGGCGTTCCGTTGGGTGAGGGCGATCTCCACCCAGTTGAGGATCTTGAGGTCCACCCAATTCCTGTATTCCTCCGCGCTTCGGGCCCACCGGTTGCGCACCTGTGAAGGCTCCGGCGCCCGCACGTAGGTCCCACGCTCTGACGTCAACATCCCCCTGTCCACCAACATGGAGAGCAGCTTCTCCGTCACTTCGTAGGACCACTCGGAGGAACGGCTCTCGACGAAGTCCGTGCGCAGTCGCTGGTGGAGCTCCTGGAGCGTCCACTCCTCCTGCTCGTCGAACAGGGAACGGGTCGCGTCCCACAAGGACCGGACCGCTGCGGAGCGTTCGAGCTTCCAGTTCTTGGTCGTGCTCTTGGAGACATCGAGGAGACGGGCGATATCCTCTTCGGAGTAGCCTCGTCGCGTCCCCGCTTCCCAGAACGCGTACCGGAGGCTGCGCAACGTGTCCTTGGCCGAGATGGCGTAGTCCACGGCCACTTCCGCCACCAGCCTCAAGAGGGACGGCAACAACTGGTTGGTCCCGGGCTGCTCACTCATGCTAGATTCTCCGCGTCCTGCGCTTACCCATCCAACGACCCCGGAACACAAGCTACCGCAAATCGCACAGCCAGATCCCAGCCGGTGCCAGGGGTCCTGGGACCGAACGACGGGTTACCATCGTCGGCCGCCGGCAATCCGGAACACCGGACGCGCATCCCTGGCAATCGCCCGGAGGGGGCATCATCGAAGCCATGACGATCATCCGCACCCTGCTCCTGGTGGCTCTGGCGACCCCGCTGCCAAGCCAGACCACGCCACAGACCGCATCGGAGGTCCTGGCGCAGCTGCCGGGGCCAAGGAAGCAGGGTCCCATCGACCGTCGGGTCCTGGGGTTGATGCGGGAAGCCAAGGTGCCCGGGATGGCCGCCGCCATCGTCAAGGACGGGAAGGTGGCCTGGGTTCGCGGTTACGGATGGGCGGACATGGAGCGGCGGGTCCCTGTGGATGGGGACACCTTGTTTCAGGCGGCCTCCGTCTCCAAGACCGTCACGTCCTACGCCATCATGCAGGCGGTGGAGAAGGGGGCCTTGTCGCTCGACGCGGACATCAACAAGGCGCTCTCGTTCAAGGTGCGCAACCCCCGTCACCCCGACGTGAAGATCACGTTGAGGCAGCTCCTCACTCACACGTCTGGAATCCGCGACAACTGGCCGCTGCTGGAGAGGACATGGGTCCAGGACAAGGACTTCCCCAAGACCCTAGGACGGTCCCTCGAGAGCTACTTCACCTCGGGGCAACCCTACTTCGACGAGCGCAGGAACTTCTATCGCTGGGGTCCGGGACAGAAGCACGATTACAGCAACGTGGGGATCGCACTCGCCGCCCTGGCCGCAGAACACACCGAGGGCAAGCCGTTCGAAGAGCTCTGCGAGGCGAGGATCTTCGCGCCCCTCGGGATGAAGGGGCCGGCGTTCCGACTCCGCCACCTTGAGAAGAGCGCTCGCGTCGCCGTGCCCTATGAGTTGAAACGTCGTGCCACCCGTTTCAAACGTCTCGGCCATCACGGGTACCTGGACTTCCCGTCGGGCACGTTGCGCATCAGCGCCCGAGACCTGGCCCGCTTCCTGTTGACGTTCATCGAGGACGGTGAACTGGACGGGGTCCGGCTCCTCAAGGCGTCAACGGTGGCGGAGATGAAGCGAGTGGCGTTCCCCAAGGTGGCCCCGGACCAGTGCATCATCTGGTTCCGCGACAAGATCGGCGGCCAGATCACCATGGGGCACGACGGCAGCGACCCCGGAGTCTCCACCGCCATGAGCTACCGTCTGAAGGACGGCGTCGGGGTCTTGTCCCTCATGAACGGCGCGCCTCGGAAACGGCGGTTTGACGCCACCTTGGCCACGGAGCTGTTCAATCACGCCCGAACCCTGTAGTTCCACCCCCTCGCCCCCACCCCCAGTCCTGCCTCTGCGCGCGGGATTGGCGGCGCGCCAGTGCCCTGCAATTGAGAGACTTACGGCGGGTATTCCCTGCGCTCAAGGCGCGGAAAATGCAGCGACCATTAGAATGTGGTGAGATCTTGGTTGTCCCTCTACGGTCGAGGTGGAGGGTGAACTAACATCCTGTGTGTGGGGCGCCGCCCGTAAGCGTCTCCCACCGCGCATCCTTTGACTGTCCATCAGGAGTTCCCCGTGAGAAAGCCCTCACTGCATCTGTGCCTGCTCCTTTGCCTCTTCGCGACCGGGCTCAACGCCCAGGTCATCATCAACGAGTACTGCAACGACCCCTACACCAGCGGCGGCGGGCTCGACACGAACCTGGACGGCTCCCCGGCCACCAGCTCGAGCCAGAGTGACGACGAATTCGTCGAGATCGTCAACTTCGGCGCCAGCAGCGTCGACATCGGCGGCTGGACCGTGGCTGACGGCTTCGGCCTCCGTCACACCTTCGCTGGCGGCACCATCCTCGGCCCCGGAACTGCGATCGTCGTCTTCGGCGGCGGGTCCGTTGCAGCGTTTAACGGCATGGGTCTGGCCGGCGTGACTGCTGACACAGGGGCGTTAGGTCTCAACAACAGTAGCGACAGCATCATCTTGAACGATGCCCTGGGCATCAACGTAGACATGCACTCCTACACTTCTGGCGGCCCCGGAGACGGTGACGGCGAGTCCATCACCCGCGTCCCGGAAGGCCCCGGCGGCACCTTCACCATGCACACCATCGCAAGCCCAGGCGTGTTCCACAGCGCAGGCTTCATGAACGACGGCGTCCTCCCCTACGGCGCCGCCACGTTCGCAGGAACCGGCTACCCGGGAACCGGTGAGGACATCATCCTCGAGAGCGGCATCAACGGCGGCACCTCCGGTGGCGCCGGCAACGACATCAAGACCGCCATCGGCGGCGATATCGTCACCATCTACGTGGACAGCCCGGGCAGCACCTTCGTCGGCTCCCCCCTGGTCCTGGCGGCCGACCTGTTCGTGACCGGCGTTCCGCCCATCGGCTTCGCTCCGGGCGTCCAAGTCTCCGTGAGCTACATCGTGCTGATCGACGGCCTGACGACGACCCCCATCGGCAGCCCCACGCTCCCCTTCGCGGGCACCAGCGTGAGCTACGTCCTGCCCATGGGCCTGACCGGTCAGTCCATCATGCTGCAGGCCGCGGGCCTGTCCGTGACCGCCGCCAACGGCGCGTTCGCGACCACGGACGCCCACGAGATCCAGATGCAGTAAGACGGCCTCTGGCCGACCGGCGCCGCTGATGGCTGGCGCCGGCCATCGCAAGCGCGCCCCCTGCCCTGAAGCTACGGGACAGGGGGCGCGCTGCGTTGAGCGGTGAAACCCCCGGCCTGAGGGGCCGACTCCACGCTCAGAGAACCAGAACCAGGAGAATCTCCCGGTACCGGCAGTTTCCGTGAACCGGAGAGGCTCGCCGTCGTCTCTGCCGTTATAAAGTCGTGACGGTCGCCGTGCGCCATCCTCGAACCAGCTCGGGGATCCCACGACGGACCTCTGCGCAATCCGGACACCGCTGAGAGGCAAATCCATGGGTCGCTATCCGCTGATCGCCGTAACCGCCGCCCTTTCCGTTCTTTCCTGCCTGACGGTAGCCCCCGCACAGGAGGTGGGCTTCGTCGAGTCTTTCGCCCTGGCGCAAGACCGCGCCAAGGTCCTGGAGCAGTTGGTCCCAGGCACGGAGGAGTACTACTACTACCGATGCCTCGAGCGGCAGCACGCCGGGCGACTGGATGAAGTCCCTCCCCTGCTGGCCACGTGGATCGAACGACACGGCCGCGGCCAACGGGTCACGGAGATCGAAAACCGCCAGGCCCTGCTGTCCTATGCGAAAGACCCGGCGGCGACGTTCCGGTTCCTCAAGGACCGCATGAAGCTCCGCTTCGATCATCAGCGATCCGTGAAGGGACAGAAGCCCGACCTCCCCACCCGCCTCGACCCATCCGCCATCTCCATCAAGACGCTGTCGGAGCGAGCCCTCAAGCGCTACCCACGCTCCCTCGACGGGTTCACCACCTCCGGACTCGACTCCCTCGCGGCCTCTTCCCTCGACCCCAAGCTCCTGGTCGCCCTCCTCGGTCGTCTCTACCGCCCCGACGTCCCCAACCTCCCGGCCCTCGTGGTCCGTGAACTGGAGGCCCGCAACAGCCGCGGCTTCGGCGCCCTCTCCATCCACAAGAAGCTCCTGCTGTCTCAGTTGGAGGAGTGCGCCCGACTGCGTCCGTCTCTGCTCGCCAACGACACGTTCGTCCGCAACTGGCTGACCCGACTCGCGCCCAACCCGGACGCCGCGCCGCTGGAGGACCGCGCCGCCCGGAAGCAGTACCTGGAGCGGCTGCAGCGATTCAGCGATCGCCTCCCCTCGGTCCACAACTCGCTGAAGGCACACATCCTCCACCACCGGCTCGTGTTCGACCTGGAGGCGGAGCACCTCGACAAGGACCGCTTCCTCTCCTACCTTCGGCTGCCCCGGAGGACCCGCTACGTCAATCCCGCTCATGTCCGGCAGCGCCGCAACGACGAGCTCGTGGACGCATCCAGGCAGTACCCCACGGGCTTCGACCCCATCGCCAACGACGAGCCCATCGTCCGCGCGTACCTGAGTCACTTCCTCGCCGACGCCGACACCACGGCTCCCTACGCGGAGTTCATCGAACGGGACTACCTCAAGCGGGTCTTCGCAGAGACCAAGATCCTGGCTGGGGACCCGGACACGGAACGCTGGTACTCCGTCCTCAACGACCCTGCCTACTACGACCAGCTACGAGACCGGGTGGAGATCTCCTTCCCCGCATCTCAGCCCAGGAACTTCGGCGCCGACGACCCGGTCACCATGAAGGTGGACATCAAGAACGTCGAGACCCTGCTGGTGAAGGTCTACGAGGTCAACACCGTCAACTACTACGCGGACACCGGGCGCGAAGTGGACGCCACCATCCGCGTCGAAGGCGTCGTCCCCAGCGAGGAGACCACCCACACGTACTCGGAGAGCCCGTTCCGGCGCGTGCGGCGTGCGTTCTCCCTGGATTCGCTGAACCGGCCAGGCGTCTACGTGGTCGATTTCATCGGCAACGGGCTGGCCAGCCGGGCGGTCATCGTCAAGGGTCGTCTGCGCTACCAGCAACGGCTGGGCTCGGCGGGCCACGTCTTCCGGGTCTTGAATGAGCGAGGAGAGCACCTCAAGGACGCCGCCATCGTCATGGGCGGCCGGGCGTATCCCGCCGATGACGCGGGCGAGATCCTCATCCCCTACTCCACACAACCCGGCAACAAGAAGATCATCCTCCAGCAAGGCGGGATCGCCACCCTGGAGAGCTTCCGACACGAGCGGGAGGACTACGCACTACGGGCGGGCATCTACGTGGACCGGGAGTCCCTTCTCTCGGGCAACACCGCCACGGTACTCATCCGACCGACCCTCGAGTTGAACGGCCGGTCCGTCAGCCTGGAGCTCCTCGAAGAGCCGCGCCTGTCCCTGACCTACGAGAACCAGGAAGGCGTCAAGTCCGTGGTGGTGATCGAGGACCTCAAGCTGAACCCGGACCGCGAGAGTCTGCATGAAATCGAAGTACCGCGGTCTCTGGCAAGGCTCTCGGCACAGCTCCGTGGCCGTGTAAAGAACCTCAGCCGCGGCAAGACCGTGGACGTGTCATCTCGCTCCGCGTCCTTCGCCGTCAACCAGATCGACAAGACCCAACTCACCAGTTGCCCGCTGCTCGTCCGCAGCGCTGAGGGATACTCCGTGGAGATCCGCGGTAAGAACGGAGAGGTCGCCCCTGAGCGCCCCATCGAGGTCACGCTCCATCATCGGGACTTCCGCGACGCCCTCACGGTGAAGCTGAAGACCGACGACAAGGGGCGCGTTCAGCTGGGCGCCCTGGACGGGATCACCCGGATCGCAGTGTCCGGCCTCCCGAGTCGCAACCGGTCGTGGCAGCTGACCGTGGCTGACCGCACCTACGAGAGCCAGCTCCACGCCGCTGAGGGCGCGACCATCCGGGTCCCCTACCAAGGGGAGGCGGAGAAGATATCCCGCAAGATCATCTCGCTCATCGAGGTCCGGGGCGGGGCCATGGTCCGTGACTGGATCGAACGGGCGGCCCTGGTGAACGGGTTCATCGAGATCACGGGCCTCGCCGCCGGCGATTACGAACTGCGACTGAAGGAGATCGACCTCGGCCTGAACATCAAGGTGGCCGCCGGCGCGGTGCGCAACGGCTGGGTCAACGGCGCCAGCCGGATGCTGCAAGTGACAGACCTCGATCCGCTACACGTCACAAGTGTGCGACGTGAGGGAGACGAATTCCTCATCCAGTGCAGCAACACGAACGCCGCCACCCGGCTGCACGTATTCGGGACGCGCTACGTGCCCTCCAGCGCCCTCGATCGACTGCACGCCTACGCGGCGCCCGTCGCGGGAGAGGTCCCTCATCTCCACGTCCCCTCGATCTACGCCTCCGGTCGCAAGATCGATGACGAGTACCGTTACATCCTGGACCGTCGGTACGCCAAGAAGTACCCCGGCAACATGCTCAAGCGCCCCGGCCTCCTTCTCAACCCGTGGGCCCGGCAAGACGCCAATGACGCCATCGGTCTCGGTGGCGGCGCCGGCGGGGCGTTCGGCGGACGACGCGGTGGGAGACGCAGCCTGCGGGCCGCGGGCGGCGGCGGCAAATCCGAAGAGATGTCACCGCCGGGCGCGTTCCCCAACCTGGACTTCCTGCCGGCGCCGTCGCGCCTGGTGACCAACCTCCGGCCCGACGCGTCTGGCGTGGTCCGCGTCCCGGTGGAGGCCCTGGGTGATGGTCACCTGATCCACGTGGTGGCGATGGACCAACAGGACACGGTCTACGCGTCCATCACGGCGCCCGAGTCCGCCCTCACCCCCACGGACCGCCGCCTGGATCGCTCTCTCGACGTCTCCAAGTCATTCGCTGAGACCCGGAGCATCGACTTCGCACCGGCGGGGCAGCCGATCGTCATCGACACTCAGGTCAGCGAGGTCAAGACCTACGGGTCCCTCGCGGACGTGTTCGATCTCTACCGCACCCTCGGGGGAGGTGGACTCAACACGTTCTCCTTCGTCCTTGGCTGGCCAGGGTTGACCGACGAACGCAAGAAGGCGCTCTACTCGGAACACGCCTGCCATGAGTTGAACTTCTTCATCCATCAGAAGGACCCGACGTTCTTCAACGAGGTCGTGCGGCCATACATCTCCAACAAGGCTCACAAGACCTTCCTCGACCACTGGTTGCTGGAGCGAGACCTCACCGGTTACCTCGAACCACGAGCCTTCTCCCGCTTGAACGTGGTGGAGAGGGTGCTGCTGACGACCCGGCTTCAAGGACCCGGTGGCGCCGGCTCCCGGCATGTCCGCGAGCTGCTTGAGCTACGCCCGCCCGAGCAGGCCGGCGAGGGGCTGGCGTTCAAGTCAGCCCTGTTCAGTCGCAACTCGAAGCCCCAATCGGGGCGGTGGGACCGCCGCAGCCGGGGTCGGCCCATGGGCGGCGGCGGCGACATACCGCCGCCTACGTCCGCGGCGCCGTCGCCGTCGCCGTCACGACGCTCCAAGAGCAAGCGGGAACTTGAGGACAGCCGAGCCGCGGACAAGCACGTGGAAATGGACGAAGAGGTCGCGGAGGCGCAGGCGTTCGATCAGGCTCCCCGCGAGGAGATGAACCGGGCCGCCGACGGCAAGAAGGGCAGCGCCATCGACAGGGACGCCGCCATGGAACAGCGGCAACAAGGTCTCATGGACCTGGGGCGGCGGAAGAACGTGCGCGGTCTCTATCGAGCACCGAATCCGACCCAGAGCTTCGTGGAGCACAACTACTGGCACCGGACCGCGGAGCAATCTGGTCCGGACATGATCCGGGTGAGCCAGTTCTGGATCGACTACGCCGATCGGCCCGCTGATCAGCCCTTCTTCTCCACCCGGTTCCCCGAGGCTTCGGGATGTGTGGCCGAGATGATGTTCGCCCTCTCCGTCCTCGACCTGCCCTTCGAGGCCGGGGATCAGGACGTGGCGCGCACGGACGACACCATCACCTTGACCTCCACGACTCCACTGCTGCTGGTGCGCAAGCAGATCAACGAGGCGGCGCCAGCGGACAGCGACACCGAGACCCTCGTGAGCGAGGCGTTCTTCCGGATGGACGACCGCTACCAGTTCGACGGACGCGAGAAGCGCGAGAAGTACATCACCGACGAGTTCATCACCGGGGTTGCCTACGGCTGCAAGGTGATCATCACCAACCCCACGGCGACGGCTCAGTCCCTCGACGTCCTGTTGCAGATCCCTCAGGGCTCCATCCCCGTCCAGCGCGGGTTCGAGACCAAGGGCATGGAAGTCCGCGTCGGCCCTCACTCCACGGAGAACCTGGAGTACGGCTTCTACTTCCCGACGGAGGGCTCCTACCCTCACTATCCGGTCCACGCGGCCCAGGACGGCAAGCTGATCGCCGCCGCCCGACCCTCCACCCTCAAGGTGGTCGCGACCCCGTCGTCCGTGGACGCCACATCGTGGGACCACGTCTCCCAGCGCGGCACCCTGGACGAGGTGGTGGCCTACCTCAACGGCGCGAACCTGCAGCGCACGGTCCTCGTCCGCATCGCATGGCGGATGCGCGACCGGACGGCCTTCACTCGGATCACGGACCTGCTTCGCGACCGCTATACCTTCGACCAGACGCTGTGGTCCTACGGCCTGCTTCATGAGGACCCTGGCACCACGGAAGAGTACCTCTCCCACGTGGACAGGTTCCTCGACCAATGCGGTCGCTGGCTGGACACGCCCCTGGTCAAGGTGGACCCCATCGAGCGCCTGGCGTGGCAGCAGGTGGAGTACTATCCCCTGTTCAACGAGCGCGCCCACCGGTTCGGCGCCCGGCATCAGATCGCCAACGTTCAGCTGGCCCGTCAATACGACTCGTTGCTGCACATCCTCAGCGCCCGGCCGCGACTGGATGACGAGGACTGGATGACCGTGACCTGCTACCTGCTGCTGCAGGATCGGGTGGAAGAAGCCCTCGCCAGCTTCGGTCAGGTGGACGCCGACAAGCTCGAGACGCGCCTCCAGCACGACTACATGCGCGCCTACATGGACTTCTTCGGCGATGACCAGACCGCCGCCCGGGCCCTCGCCGAACAGCACCAGGACCACCCGGTAGAGCGCTGGCGTCAACGCTTCCGCGACGTCCTGCAGCAGCTGGACGAGGCGGAAGGCAAGGCCGTAGCCGCGCAGGACACCACGGATCGAGAGCGGATGCAGGCAGAGCAGGCGGCCAAGGCCCCGGCCCTGGAGCTCGCGGTGGAGTCCCGCAAGGTAAACGTCAACTACAAGAACCTCACCAGCTGCGAGGTCTCGTTCTACGAGATGGACATCGAGTTCCTGTTCTCCAGCAGTCCGTTCGTCCAGAAGGGCTCGGGCGCCTTCGCACACGTGAAGCCCAATCAGAAGATCCGGGTGGAGTTGCCGGAGAACGCTGACACCGTCAACCTGGATCTCCCGGAGGCCTACGCCAACTCCAACATCCTCGTGGAGGTGCGAGCGGGCGGCATCGTCAAGCGCCAGGCCTACTACGCCAACTCCCTGTCGGTCCAGGTCATCGAGAGCTGGGGGCAGCTCAAGGTAGCCCACGCCACGTCCGGCAAGCCCATGCCCAAGACCTACGTGAAGGTCTTCGCCCGCGATCAGCGCGGCAAGGTCCGCTTCCACAAGGACGGCTACACCGACCTGCGAGGGCGCTTCGACTTCGCCTCCCTGTCCGGCCCCAACCGCACCGGCGCCCGGCAGTACGCGATCCTGGTCCTCAGCGAAAGCGACGGAGCCGTCATCCGCGAGGTGGACGCTCCGGTGCAATAGAGCGAGGTCGAGCCGAGGTCCTTGTGGCGGTCGTCACCCCGTGATCCCGCCCCGAGGACCTCTGCCCGCTGGGCAGCGCACCCCCTGACCGCTCAATGCCCGGCCGCCTGGGGATGCAGGTACAGAGTCCATGGCCCCGGACCCTGCGCATTAGCGGAGATAGCGGTCAGGCAGATGGCGAACATGATTCGCGCGCCAGGACTCCGTTATCACCGCACCACCTCCCATGCAGCGGTAAGTCGGTAACCGTAAGGGCTGGAAGGATGGTAGACGATAGCCTGAACAGAGTAATGATAGGTTGGAGAGGTGACAGGACCCGCCCAAGACACGAAGTGATGGTTAGAAGTCCCTAATGGGTGCTGCGGGATGGTCCCCGCCAAGACAGGTTGGCCACCATTCCAGAGGATATTTGCATTGAGATGAACAGCAAAGGACCAGCCATCCCACAGAGCGTGCTGGTGCCAGTAGGGGGAGGCCACAGTAGGACCACTGTGAGCGTATACCTCAAAATAGCTGCCCACGAGTCCGAAGACTCGTGCGGCGACTACTGAGTTCAATGGGCTTGAGGCAGGGACATTGAATACAAATGGTCCTGGTTGCCCAAGGTATCCGAGCGCAGGGGGCCACACGATAGGGTATCCCCCAGCATAAACTGACAAAGACGAATCACCGTGATTCGCTTGCCCCTGTGGGACCTGAGCGTGAACAGAGACAATAACCAGGACAAGAGCTATTGGTGTCTTCACTATCACACCTCGTAGAGCGCACCGAAGATAATATCACTCAGGCTACGCTGACCGGGCCCATCAGCGCCTCCTCGACCGGCGGGTGATCGTCCATCCGCTCTCCGGTCTCTTCGCAAGGATCGGACCGGCAGCGCCTCGACCGAACCTAAACCACGGTTCTAACGAAGGATGTGACCAGATACGGGAGGAGAACAGGGCCCGGTCGGGGCCGTTTGTCGTAGCGAGCGGGTAACCCCCCCCGACCCCGGATACGAAACCGTAACCCCCGAAGAGACCCGAACGGGCTCCTGCTACGAGAGCGGGGTTCTCCACCGCGCCCTCCATGCGGACATACGAAGACCCCATGACCTCGACGGAGGAATCATGGGGCCTCGCTACGGGATCAGAGGCTGTCGCCGTGATCCGACAGGTAGGACTTCACGCCCTCGGGGCTGGCGGTCATGCCGGGCTTGCCCGCGGCCCAACCGGCGGGGCAGACCTCGCCGTGCTCCTTGTGGAACTGGACGCCGTCGATGGCGCGCAGCAGCTCGTCCACATCCCGACCCAGGGGCAGGTTGTTGGTCACCGCGTGCCAGCAGACACCGTCCGGGTCGATGAGGAAGGTGGCGCGAGCCGACAAGCCGCTGTCCTGGTGGACCACGTTGTAGTCCTGGGACATCTGCTTGCTGGTGTCCGCCAGCAGCGGGTACGCGAGGGCACCGACGCCGCCCTCGTTGATGGCCGTGTCGCGCCAGCGCGCGTGAGTCTCCGCGTCATCCATG
This sequence comes from uncultured Isosphaeraceae bacterium, assembly GCA_964507445.1. GTDB lineage: Bacteria > Planctomycetota. The sequence continues at coordinate 1,514 of CAZDQF010000032.1, read as the reverse complement.
GAGACGCCCAGAACCTGGACGCCGCGCTTCTCGAACTCGCCCATGCGGCGGTCGAAAGCGATCAATTCAGACGGTCAGACGAAGGTGAAGTCCTTCGGATAGAAGAACAGAGCCACGTACTTGCCAGCGTAGTCGGACAGGCTCACGTCTTGCGTGGAGCCGTCCGCCATCACCGCCGGAGCGGTGAACGCAGGCGCGGGCTTGCCGATGAAGTTGCTCATTTGAGGTCCCTGAATTCCAAAATCACGATTGGCGGCAACCAGAGATCCCGACCTGGGACCTCAACGGGCGCCTCGGGATTGTAGCCGCAACGGTGCGCCGCAAAAGGACCCAGGGGCGGGCCTGCGACCGGGTCGCGCCGCGGCCGTCATCCGACCGGCCAGCCCGCCTCCCGGCGCTGCGGAGGCCGCTCTCTGAAGGGTACGGGAAGACGGGCACCCGGACGTCACAAGCGACGGGCACCAACGAGGATGGGGTCACGGTCCGCGGCGCTGGGGGTTGTATTCCTCAACGCCCCAATCCGAGCAGCACCTGGTTCTGCTCGAGCAGCGGGAGCGCCATGAACGCCCCGAAAGCAGCGTAGAACTCCCCCTTGCTCCTCATCCCCACGTAGCGGATCAGGGCCGCCTCCCAGCCCACCTCCTTGATCAGGGGGAACAGCTCCGTGCGCAGGGCGTCCACGCTGCGGCTCGATGAGCAGTGGACGATGAACGCCGTGGCCCACGCCCCCGCGTCGTAGGCCAGCTCGCGGTGGTAGCGCGCCACCTCCGGAGGAGCTGACTCGATCTCCTCCATATCCGCGATGGTGAGCCCCGTGTCCCGGATCTTCTGCGCGTTCCGCAACGAGAGCTTCATCCGCGCCGCGAAATCATGCCGCCCATCGAGCGCCGGGAGCCAGGCCTCGGCGAACACCGCACCCCCCTCCGCCATCCACGTCGGGATGGGCCCGACGGACTGCTGAAAGACGTGCGTGTATTCGTGGATCCCCCGCAGGACCGGATCAGGAACGGGGTCGTTCTCGTAGAACCACTTGTGGACGTTGATGAAGATCAACTCCGCCATGTGCGGGTCGGTATCCCGGACCTCGGAGAGGTACGCCTCCGCGCTCCCCTCCTCCGCAGGCTTCAGCAGACGCTCCTCCGCAAACCGCAGGCACTCCGCCACGGTCCGGTCAGAACCTGCGGTCCGCCACGTGCAGTACTCAGCAAGGAACGCCTCCCTCGCCACCGCCCCAACAGGTCCTTCACCATGGTGACCCAGCACCCAGACGTGAGTGGGCCCGAAGCTGCCCCAGTACCCGCGGGCGGCCTCCACCCCCTCCCTCACGTACTCGAACCACCGCCGGTCGTAGCCCTCGAGCACATGATAGGTGGGGGCCTCCTCCATGGCCTGAAGCGGTTCGAACCCGTCCCACCTGGACGAGCCGTCGGCCTCTCGACTCCGATCCGGTTGCTGGCAACCCACGAGCAGCCACGACGCGATCACGGCACCCCACACCAGCCTCGTCTTCACGA
>CAZDQF010000031.1:0-22614 GCA_964507445.1 uncultured Isosphaeraceae bacterium | reverse complement strand
CGCCACCTCGATCTTCACGAACACGACCAACCGTGTGCCTGACGGGGGGATAGTCTTCCCAGGAACATGCAGCAGAAACGTCCGTTCTTCATCGTGGGGGCCGGGCGTTCAGGTACCACGTTCCTCTTCACGCTGCTGGCCGCTCACCCCAAGGTGGCGCTCACCAACGAGGCGAGGCTCATCCACTATCTGGACGTCTGCCGCCGCTTCGCATCCCTGCCCGCCGGGTCCAAGACGGTGATCGGCGCCGCGGGCGTGGAGGTCCACGGCCTCGTGAACATGGCCTACCACCGGTCCGTGGAGGAGACCCTGCGAGAGTTCGGGAGGCTGCTCCTGAGCGAGTTCTACATGAAGGAGTTCCACGATCGCGCGTTCACCCACTGGGGCGACAAGATGCCCGGGACACCAGCGGAGGTGCTCGAGACGCTAATCGCCCTGCACCCGGAGGCTCGGTTCCTGGTACCGGTGCGCGATCCCCGTGACTACGTCTGTTCCTATCAGGCGCTGGCAGATCAACGACAGGCCAATCTGCGTGGCACATCCAGCCTGGAGGATCGCTGCGCGCACTGGATCGAACAGTATCGTCACTGGGTAGAGACCCCGCAGACCCAGCTCGTCCGATACGAGCAGTTCATCACGACACCGGCAGCGACTCTGCGCCAGGCCCTCGAATTCCTCGGCCTCGAGCATCACCCGGAATGCGACAAGGCCCTGATGCGCGCGGCGGAGTCCTTCGCCAGTTCAGGGACCAGCCGCTCGCCCCTGGCCAGCATCGGGCGCTGGGAGGGTGAGCTTCAGACCGAGGATGTCATCGCCATCGAATCCGCCTGCCGACCCGTGATGACACGGCTCGGTTACGCGCCGAGCCTCAGTTGAGCCCGACGCCCTGACCCTTGCGGTCCCCTACTGAGGCGACGTGGAGACTTTGCGGCATCGATCTCGGGCGGCAGCGATCACGTGACGAGGGACCCGCACCAGGCCTCGGGCCAACCCCACGATGCTCAACCCCCAGATGAACCACTTGGTCGGGTCGTAGTGAAACCACCGCACGCCATTCCTGTAGTCGGTCTGAAAGCGGTGGTGGAAGTTGTGGTAGCCCTCCCCGAGAGAGGCCAGGGCGACCCAACGGTTGTCTCGCGCAGACTCAGTCTTCGAGTACGTCTGCCTGCCGAACCGATGGGCGAACGAGTTCACGCTGTAGGTGGCGTGCCACATCATGACCGCGCGCAAACAACCGGCGATGAGCAACGCGCCCCAAGGGTCCCCCCAAAGCAGCCCGAGGCACCAAGGCACGACGAACCCGGTGACCACGGCCAGCGGCAACCAGTAACGGTGCTGAAGCCGTAGGAGGACATCGTCGGTCAGGTCGCGCGGGACGCCGTCCCGTTCGCGACGCGCGCTGGCGTCGGAGAAGACCCAGCCAACGTGGGCCCACCAGAAGCCGTGCTTCACGCTGTACGGGTCGGATGGACCGTCCGAATCGCTGTGATGCACGCGATGATCGATAGCCCATCCGAGCGCAGAACGCTGCCACGCAGCGGCGCCGAACAGCAACAGCAACGTACGAGCGGGGCCGCTGGCCGAGTAGCTGCGGTGGGAGAACAAGCGGTGGTATCCCGCGGTGATGGACAGGCCGCAAAACAGGTACCAGACGACCCCGAGTCCCAGCGTCCACCAGGAGAAGTGTTGCACCAAGTGCACCACCGCGAACGCCGCCAAGAGGTGCATGGCAACGAGAAAAATGAGCGTCAGCCAGACGATCCTGGTTTGCCCGAACCCGCGGGACGGAACCGCCGCCGCCGCACCCTCCAACGTGTTCTCACCGAACATCCGTCCGCCCTGGTTTGGAATTGAATGCTCAACACGCGCCCCAAGCGAGGCGCGGAACCCGGGTCCCCCCGTCTGGCAGGACCCGGACCGACCGACTACGGCCTACCAGCGATCGCGACCACCGCCACCGCCGCCGCCACGACCACGACCGCCGCCGTAACCGCCGCCGCCGCCGCCGCCGCCGTAACCGCCGCCGCCGCCACCGTAACCGCCGCCGCCGCCGCCACGAGGCTCGCGGGGCTTGGCCACGTTCACGTTAAGTGAACGGCCCTGGAAGTCCTGGCCGTTCATGGCGTCGATCGCCGCCTGGGCCTCGGAATCCGAAGACATCTCGACGAACGCGAAACCGCGCGGACGCCCGGTCTCCCGATCTGTGACCACGTGAACGGACTGCACTTCACCGAACTCGGAGAACTTGTCGCGGAGATCTGTCTCCGTGGTGTCAAACGACATGTTCCCGACGTAGAGCTTGCTCTGACTCATCGCATCCTCAAACGAAACCTGGCCGGTTGTCCGGCCTTCCTTATCATGAACCGACGAGCCGACAGCCGGCCGCGTCGCTTCACCGAAACGCCCGAGAGAAACGAGAGCAAGTCGCGGAGCCCTGGTAGACCGGAGTCGACCAGACACCGCACGAGATCGGATCCGTGAGCCCGCAACGGGCGGGCTCGCCTTCGAACGTACGGACCGAGCTCGGAACGGTGCCCGAACCCGGAGTCTATTGACGGGAGACCCCAACTCACCGCCGGCCCGGCAGCACGCCGCGCCGGCCAGAGTCCTGATGGGCCTATGCCGTCAGCCGGAGATTAGCGCAGGACTGACCGGACTCCAAGACCGGGATTCCTCGGACCCGGTGAATCCACGATCCGCCCCCCACCGAGGCTAACAGCCGCAACCCCAGTCTGGGATTACACTTAGCCTCCCAGATCGCCGTCACGCCAGATCTGGGGCCCTGCAACACCGCCCACACCGACCAGCAATCGCCGTCCACATCGGTACGAGCAGGGCCCCCGCGCATAGGATCCGCGTATGCACCGAACCACGCTCACTGCACTCGTCGCTCTCGCGCTGACCGGATGGAACGTCGCCCAGGACACCCCGGGCGCCCCTCTCACCCACGACGCCTACGACGGCTGGAGGTCTCTCTCCGGCCAGGCCATCAGCAACGACGGCTCCTGGGTCGCCACCGGGTCCCGACCTCAGGTCGGTGACGGTGAGTTGATCGTCCGGAGCACGACGGGGGCGACCGAGTACCGGGTCGCCCGCGGCTCCGGTCCTCGATTCACCGAGGACGGGAAGTGGGTGGTCTTCAGCATCTCCCCGGCCCGAGCAGACAAGCTCGCCTTCGACAAGGCCAAGCTGGCGGGCAAGGCCAAGGGCAAGGACGCGCCGAAGGAGCCCAAGTCCGGGCTCGGCATCATCCGCCTCGCGGACGGTCGCACGGAGACGTTCGAGCGGGTGAAGAACTTCAAGGTACCCAAGGAAGGCCCCGCTTTCGTGGTCTACCACCTCGAGAAGCCGGAGAAGAAGGAGAAGCCGGCCGAGGACGACAAGGGTGACGGCGAGAGCCCCAAGAAGGGACGCAAGAGCTCTTCGAAGAAGGACAAGGACGAGCCCGCCAAGTACCTCAAGGACGGGACGGCGCTGGTGATTCGCAACCTGAGCACGGGTAAAGAAACGCGGGTCGAAGGCGTGGTCACCTACGGCCTCTCCCCCAAGAAGGGGATCTGCTGGTTCGCCTGCAACTCCAAGGAGGCCCAGGAGGGGCTGGAACGCGGCCTGTTCGGCGTCGTCCTCGACACCTCCAGGCGCACCACCCTGGTGGAGGGCGCCGCCAACTACGGCGGCTTCGTGACCGATCGGGACGTCACCCGGCTGGCGTTCGTGAGCGACCGACGAGACCGGGACTCGGAGAAGCCCACCCACGATCTCTACGCCTGGGATCTCGGTGACGGACCCGCCGAGAGGATCGTGTCCCATGCCGACACTCCGGACTTCCCTGACGGGCGGTCCGTCGCTCCTGTCCGCACCGGCAGCTCCCGAGGCGGTCGCCCCTCCTCCAGGCGGCGTCGAGGCGGAGGGGGCGGCGCCAGGCTCACGTTCTCCCATGACGGCAGCGCGCTGATGTTCGGGGCCACGGAGCTCCCCAAGCCCACGCTGCCGAAGCTCCTCGACGAAGAGAAGGTCAACCTGGACCTGTGGCACTGGCGGGACCCGCTCCTCCAACCCATGCAGGCGAAACGCAACAACCCCAGGCCCCTCCATTGCGTGTGGAGCTTCGACGACGGCAAGCTCACGGTGGTTTCGGCCAAGGACACCGAGCAGGCTGCCTTCCTGACCCCCGACGGGGCTCACGTGCTGATCCACGACTCCGAGCCGTATGCCCAGATGGTCTCGTGGGACGGCCGATACGCGGACGTCTACGTGGTGGACGTCCGATCCGGTGAACGGAGCCGCATGGTGAGCGCGCTCCGAGGCCGGGCCGAAGCGTCGCCCGATGGCAAGACCATCGCCTACTTCCGCGGCAACGAGTGGTACGCGGTCAACCCCAGCAACGGCGACGAGGTCTGCCTGACCGGAGACCTGGACGTGCGCTTCGAGCGGGAGGAGCACGACACTCCGGAACCGGCGCGTGCCCACGGGATCGCCGGCTGGACGGAGGACGGGAGGGTCCTCATCAACGACCGCTTCGACATCTGGGTGATGAAGCCCGACGGCTCCGGGGCCACGCGGGTCACCGACGGCTGGGGACGCGAGAATCACGTCAGCTTGCGCTACACCAGGCTCGACCCGGAGCAGCGGTTCATCCCCACGGACTCACCGCTCACCCTGGCCGCCACCGACACCGAGACCATGGCCACGGGCTACTACAAGGACACGGTCGACGGCGGCGCGCCGCCGAGCAAGGTCGTGATGCTGGACCAGCGCTTCAGCGGGCTCACCAAGGCGAAGGACGCGGACCGTTTCATCTTCACCCTCAGCACCTTCCGGCAATTCGGTGACCTGTGGACCAGCGCGAGCGGCTTCACCAACCGGTCCAGACTCACGGACCTCAATCCCCAGCAGAAGGGTCTCCGATGGGGTGACGCCGAGCTCGTGCGCTGGCGCAACGCCGACGGCGTCGAGCTGAAGGGCTTCCTGGTCAAGCCCGACGGCTTCGACCCCAACAAGCAGTACCCGATGATGGTCTACTTCTACGAGAAGACCTCCCAGAACCTGCACCGCTACGTAGCCCCGGCTCCCGGCACCTCCCCCAACGCTTCTTACTACGTGAGCAACGGCTACCTGTGGTTCCAGCCGGATATCGTCTATCGGGAGGGCTACCCGGGCGAGTCCTGCCTCAAGTGCGTGGTCTCCGGAGTGCAGCACCTGATCAACGAGGGGTTCGTCGACCCCGAACGGATCGGAGCCGCGGGACACAGCTGGGGTGGCTATCAGACCGCCTACCTGGTGACGAGGACGGACATCTTCGCCGCCGTGGAGTCCGGCGCTCCGGTGTCCAACATGACAAGCGCCTACGGGGGGATCCGCTGGGGTTCGGGCATGTCACGGGCGTTCCAGTACGAGCGCACACAGTCTCGGATCGGCGGGTCTCTGTGGGAGTACCCCATGCGGTACCTGGAGAACTCTCCCCTGTTCTCCGCGGACAAGGTGAACACTCCGGTCCTCATGCTCCACAACGACGAGGACGGGGCCGTGCCGTGGTACCAGGGCATCGAGTTCTTCTGCGCCCTGCGACGGCTCCGGCAGGAGGTGTACATGTTCAACTACGTGGGCGGCGCCCACGGCCTGCGCCGCCGCGCCGACCAGAACGACTGGACCCGTCGCATGCAGCAGTACTTCGACCACCACCTCAAGGGGGTCCCGGCCCCGGAGTGGATGACCCGCGGCGTCCCCTACGAGGACCGCATGCGGGAGAAGCATCGCTTCAGTCCGCCGAAGCACCCCGTGGTGCCCGACAAGAAGAGCAACCCATCCAACGAGTCTCCCGCCGGAGCTACCGAGCGGCGGCGCCGGCGTTAGCGGCAGGAGCGAGGTGCCCATGCCGACCACGACAACGGTAGGGGTGCAGACTGCGCCCGCGCCCCTCCCCCTGCTGCAGGGCGGACAGTTCGTGTTCTTCCTGTTCGTCATGATCATCGTGATCATCATCAACGTGGTGCAGCGTCAGCGCCGGAACGAAGCCTGGGGCCGCGTCGCCAAGCGTCGGCGTTTTCGCTTCGCGGCGGGGCGACGCGGCACCCTCAAGGGGGAGATCAACGGGCACCCAGTGGTGGTCCACGAGGTCAAGCGAGGGAGCGGCAAGCACCGCCACACCAACACGAGGATCAAGCTGACGCTCAGCTCTCCCCTGCCCGTGGACCTCGAGTTGACCAAGGAGGGGATCTTCTCCGGGATCGGCAAGCTCTTCGGCTCCCAGGACATCGAGGTGGGAGACCCGGGCTTCGACGGCAGCGTCACCGTCAAGGGCCGTGATGTTCCGGCCATACGGTCCTTCCTCACGCCGGACCGCCGACTGCACTGCCGGAGGTTCCTGACGTCCGGGATCAGGAGCAGGATCAGCCGCACGTCCGTGGAGACGGAGGTGCGTGGCATCTTTACCTCCGACGATCGCCTGGAGGCTCTCATCGACAAGGTGGGCAGGATGGCGGGGCACCTGGTAGGCGAGCACGAACCCGTCCTCGCGGAGGCCGTGACCGCCCAGGACCAGGGTGACCTGGAACGAGCCCTGGGACTGGTCCGGGTTGCCGAGGAGGGGCACGTCGCTCCGGACCCCGACGCCAAGCGAATGGAGGGCGAGCTCCTCTACACCGCGGGCCGATTCGACGAGGCGGCGGAGGCCTTCGCCGCCGGCCAGGCGATCGACCTCAACGACGAGGAGCTGGAGGCGTGGCACGAACACGCCAGCGCCATGGTGGCGGGCGCATCATCCCCGCAGACGGCCGACGACGGGCCGCCGCCAATTCCGGAGACACCCGATGAGGCCGGAGCGCAGGACCGACCGACATCGCCAGAGAAGCAGCCCGAACCGTCGGCGGCGCAGGGCGCAGAGCCCGAGCCCGCTCCGCTCGCCGCTGATCCTGGGCCCGTCGTCGAGACCGCAGCGGCGACAGATTCGTCCATGGACACGATCTGCGACGCCCTGTTCTCCTCCGACATCTCCAGCCTGCGCGTCGCCAAGCACTTCGAGCAGAACTTCCAGGGCATGGAGATCACCTGGACCGGCGAGCTCGAGCGCGTCAGCTCCGCCGCCTTCGACATGGTGTTCGGGAACACCCGGTTCACCAAGGCCACGGTGAAGCTCAAGGAGATGGACGCGGGCTTCACCTCGAGCGTGATCCGCGCCGTGCTCCAGTTGCCGGAAGAGCTGGAAGACGAGCTCCGGGGGCGGACCGGGCAGCCCCTGACGTTCTCTGGTCGTCTCGTCCGCTGCGACGCGTTCATGCGCAACCTGTTCGTCGCCGACGCCACCGTCACCTGAACACCGCCACGGCCCGGCGACGGGATCGGGGGGAGGGACGCGAAGACGACGCTTCCGCGGACCGGATCCCGTCGGCCCGACTACACTGCCGCCATGCGCATCACGGTCCCCCTGCTCGCTTCGCTGCTCGCCCTCCCCGCCGTCGCACAGGACCCGGCCGTCCCGGCCGCCGCCCCGGACGCGCCCCACGGGGTCCTGACCTTCACCATCGTGGACGAATCCAACCTGACGACACCCGGGCGGCTGACCTTCCTGGACGCATCCCTGAAGCCCGCCAAGGTCTTCTCCCGCCACCGCGAGGCCCCCGAACGCCTGGCCATGCGAGACCATGTGCTCTACAGCATCAACGGCACGGATCGTGTGACCGTGCCGCCGGGGAGCTACCGGGTCTTCGCGTCCAAGGGCCTCGAGTGGTCCGTTGCCGAACAGTCGCTCGTCATCACCCAGGGCTCCGAGGTCTCGCTCCGGTTCGCCTTGCGCCGAGAGGTCGACACCACCGGCTGGGTCAGCGGCGACTTCCACCTGCACACCCTCACCCACTCCGGTCACGGCGACGCAAACCTGAAGGAACGGGTCATCACCTTCCTGGGCGAAGGCGTGGAGTTCGCCGTCGCCACCGACCACAACCACAACACGGACTATCACCCCACCATGACCGAGCTGGGGGTCAACGACGCCCTCACCGCGGTCACGGGGAACGAAGTGAGCGTCCCCGTGGGCCACTTCAACGCCTTCCCACTGGAGCCCGACCGCGAGATCCCCGACGTCAACGCCAAGGACGCCAAGGTCCTGTTCCGGATGATCCGCCAGGAGCCCAACCGCTACGGCGTCACGCCCATCATCCAGGTCAACCACCCCCGCTGGAGCACCATCGACTACTTCGGCCGGTGCGAGCTCGACCCGGTCACCCTCGAAGCCGGGCGCGACACCTGGTCCTGGGGCTTCGACACGGTCGAGATCTTCAACGAGAACGAGGGGTTCGGGTACTTCGACGCGGAGGTGGACAAGGTCGAGGTCTCCAAGTCGAAGCACTCCGTCCTGCACGAGTGGTTCAAGATCCTGAACAGCGGCCGACGGATCCGCGCCGTCGGCAACTCGGACAGCCACGACGTGTCCGCGGAGCTGGCGGGGTACCCGCGCAACTTCATCCGCTCCGCCACGGATGATCCGGGGGCCATCTCCGTATCCCAGATCGCCGAGTCCATACGATCGGGCGCCGTCTTCACCACCATCGGCCCGTTCGTGGAGTTCTCGGTCAACGGCGCACCCATGGGAGGGGACGCCCGAGCGGAGAACGGAGCGGTCACCGCCCACGTCCGGGTTCAGGCCGCGAGCTGGATCGACTGCGACCGCATCAAGGTGGTGGTCAACGGCGACGTGCTCCAGGTCATCCCCGTGCCCCAACACCGGGAGGTGCTGCGCTTCGACGGCACCCTGACCATCGCCGTGACCAGGGACTGCTGGATCTCTCTCATCGTCGAGGGGGACGACCCCCTGGCTCCCATCGTCACTCCGCAACAACGTCCGGTGCGTCCCATCGCCGTCCTCAACCCGGTCTGGGTGGATGGGGACGGAGACGGCCGGTGGACCTCGCCCCGTCAACAAGGGCAGGCCCTCATGGCTGGCGCCGACGACCCCATGGCGTTGAAGCGGGCCTGGGCTAAGCGCGGCCCCTCGGAGCGAGCGGAGGCGCTGCTGGCCGCCGGGTCCTCCGGCCGCGCCATCCACCGCACGGCCATCACCTGGGGTCTGGAAGACCGCCACCGGATCACGAGGCTGGCGGCGGCTCGAGCGGCCGAACGGTCTGCGCACAAAGCGCTGGCTCCGGCCCTGGCCGTCGCCCGGCGCCGCGCGCGGCAGGACCCTTACGCAGACCTGGCCATGCTGCGGGCGCACGCCGCCTGCGACCCTGACGGCGCCCGCGCCGCGCTGCTCGCCCTGCTGGATGAAGAGGATCAGCGGACCCTCAAACGCTACGACGCGGAGGTGGCGCGCCTGCTCCCCGGGCAACCGGTCACCGAGTGGCGCGTGTGCGGCCCCTATCGCAAGGCCAACCTGAAGGTGCTCCTGGACTTCCCGTTCCCTCCCGAGACCAGCGCAGAGCTCCCCTGGAGGGCCGCCAGCGCCGACCCCGACACCGGATACCTTGACCTCCTCGCGCTGCGAACGGAGACGGAGCGCCTGGAGCAGTGCGCCCTCTACTGCGAAGCGACGGTCCACTCTCCCGACGACCGGGAGGTGCGCGCCGCCCTGGGCACGGACGACGGCTGCCGGATGTGGGTCAACGGAGAAGTCGTCCTGGAGGATCGTGGCCAGCATGACGCCGCGCCCATGGCTCACAGCCCGCGGATCAAGCTCAAGAAGGGGGCCAACGTGATCCGCTTCAAGGTGGTCAACGGCACCGGCGGGTACGGGGTCTACCTCCGCATCCTGGACGACGCCGTCAACCAACACCCCTGACCCAGGCACCTGCAACGAAACGCGAGCCCCATAGAATGTGGGCATCATGCGCACCCTGACTCACGCCCTCTTGCTCTCTCTCCTGGCCCTGAACGCACCGGCACAAGCCGAGAACGCGCGTCCTCATATGGTCCTGGTCATGGCCGACGACCAGGGCTGGGGGGACATGGCCTACAACGGGCACCCGACGCTCGAGACCCCCAACTTCGACGAGGCGGCGGCGGCGGGGCTCCGCTTCGATCGGTTCTACGCGGCGGCGCCCGTGTGCTCTCCCACGCGAGCGAGCGTATTGACCGGCAGGCACCCCAACCGCATGGGGGTCTTCAAGTGGGGGCACTCCATCCGACCCCAGGAGGTGACCATAGCGGAGGCGCTGAAGTCCGCCGGCTACAAGACCGGGCACTTCGGCAAGTGGCACGTGGGGTCCGTGCGGCGAGGCAGCCCCGACAACCCTGGCAACAACGGCTTCGACGAGTGGGTCAGCGCCCCCAACTTCTACGACAACGACGCGGTCATGAGCCACCGAGGCCGCGCCGTCCCGACCGAGGGCGAGAGCTCCCAGATCGCCGTGGACGCCGCCGTGCGCTGGATGAAGGCCAACGCCGACGGCGACGCCCCGCTGCTGGCGGTCATCTGGTTCGGATCTCCGCACGTACCTCACCGCGCCGACCCACGGGATCAGGCCCTGTACTCCGACCAACCCAAGAAGCTGCGCAACTTCTACGGCGAGATCTCGGGTATGGACCGGGCGTTCGGTTCTCTCCGCACCGCGCTCGACGACATGGGTATCCGCGATCGAACCCTGCTGTGGTACTGCAGTGACAACGGCGCCCTCCCCAGGGTGGGCGACACCGGCGGGCACCGCGGCAACAAGGGCAAGGTCTACGAGGGCGGCCTCCTGGTCCCCGCGTTCATCGAGTGGCCGGAGCGGATCAAGCAGCCCCGCGCGGTCGCCACACGCTGCAACACCTCCGACATCTACCCGACGCTCCTGGAGGTCGCCGGAGCCCAGGTGCCCCATCAACCCCCGCTTGACGGCCGCAGCCTGTGCTCCCTGTTCGAGGGCGGCGAGGTCACCTCACACCCCATGGGGTTCTGGGACTTCCCCGCCAAGGGGATCGGCACGCCGTCCGCCAAGCGCATGGCCGCCCTGCTCGAGGCCCAGCAGGCCGGAGGAGACCTGGACCCGCCGCAACACAGCCTCAGGGCGGCGACGCTCCCGGCCCCGCCCCGACCCAGGGGCCCTTACCCCGGGCACGCAGCCTGGATCGAGGGGGACTGGAAGCTGCACCGCATCCAACGCCCGAATCAGGAGGTCCGCTTCGAGCTCTACGACCTGGAGACGGACCGAGGGGAGAAGCACGATCAGGCAGGGTCGAATCCAGAACGGATCGCAGCGCTGAGCGAGAAGCTGGAGGCCTGGCTCGGCAGCGTGATCAACAGTTTCAACGGCGAAGACTACTCGACGTCAGCGGCAACGGAGGCGCCGGACGCGCCGCGAGGCAACAAGAAGGTCGTCTTCATCGCCGGCAGGCGTAGCCACGGCAACGGCAGCCACGAGCACCGCGCCGGCTGCATGCTGCTCGCCAAGCGCATCGCCGCGCTGCCGGGTTTCGAGGCGGTGGTGGTCACAGAGGGTTGGCCGAAGGACACGTCCGTGTTCGACGGCGCCACCTCCGTGATCGTGTTCTGCACCGGCGGCGGCGGACACCTCCTGAACCGCCACCTGGACGAGTTCGACAAGGTCATGAAGCGAGGAGTCGGGCTGGCCACCATTCACTACGCAGTGGAGACCAAGAAGGGCAAGGCCGGGGCCAAGTTCCTTGAATGGCAAGGCGGATACTTCGAGACCTTCTGGTCCGTGAATCCTCACTGGACCGCCCACTTCGAGGAGTTCGTCGAACATCCTGTCACCCGAGGCCTCACCCCATTCAAGCTGCACGACGAGTGGTACTACCACATGCGCTTCCGCCCCGACATGAACGGGGTCACGCCCGTGCTCACGGCGCTGCCGCCTGCCAAGACCCTTGACCGCCAGGACGGCCCGCACAGCAACAATCCGTTCGTGCGCAAGGCGGTGCTCAGCCGCAAGGAGCCCCAGCACGTCGCCTGGGCGGCCACCCGACCGGGCGGCGGACGAGGGTTCGGGTTCACCGGAGCGCACAACCACGCCAGCTGGCGCAATGACAACTTCCGGCGCACCGTCCTCAACGGGATCGTCTGGATCAGCGGCGGCACCGTGCCCGAGGGCGGCGTCCCTTCAGCCACCCCGGACGACGCCGAGATGGACGCCCATCAGGACAAGCACGGCGACCTGGGGGGTCGCAGGGTGTTTGAGTTCCCCGCCAAGAAGTAGGACCAGCGGAGACATCGACCGAAGCGGGCTTCCCCGTCAGTCCTTGCCGCCGCTCCCCTGCTGTTGCTGATGCTGCTGTAGCTGAGTCGGGGTGAGGATGCTGGCCAACGACTCCTGGTAGGTCTGGTGATTCGTCCTCTTGAGCCCGCCTAGAGCCTCGTCACCGGCCTGGCCTTCCTCCCAGAGTTGGATGACCTCCAGGGTTCGCTGGTGCTGCTCCTCATGGACCTGGCGCAGGGAGTCCACCTGGCCGGGGCTGAGGTTGAGGGACGCCTGCATCCTGGCCAGCCGCCGGTCCAGGTTGGCTTGCCGTTTGTTCGTGCCGTTACGCCACTTATTGGCCGTCTCTCGCTTCCGGATGCTCCGCAGGGCGGTCTCCACCTTCGCGTCGATCACAGGCGCGGCGCCCGCAAGTTCACCTGACGGGGCCGACGGGGGCCTCTCCTCCAGCGCCTCCAGGCGAGCGCTCAGCTCCGCCACGCGCTCCTCCGCCTTCTTCTCGGAGAACGAAGACGTGCTCACCCGCTTCGCCTGCCGCTCCAGGGTCGCGACCCGATCCGCCACGTCGCCCACCTGTTGAGACAGGGTGTCAAGCCGCGCGAGCACCGCTTGAGAAGCGTCCGACGGGACCGGCGCGGTCAAGCCCGCGGACCGGTCGGACTCCGCATCGCTGAGCCAGAGGGCGCACACACCGGCGGCGACCACACCACCGACCACGGCGGCGATCAACAGGAGAGGGATGGTGGGAGACTGCATGAGGACAACACCTCGTGGATGAAGAAGTCGGATGACCGATTCAGCGACCGGTCCCCGGATGCCCCTTGACCCGCTCTGGCGACGAACGGACAGAGGTCCAGACACCACCCAGTCTACCGTTCCTTGCACCTCAGAACAGCCAGCCGTAGTCTGCGATCTACGAACACGGCACTCTTCACCGGCCCCTTCAGGATCCCTCACGGACGCCAGCAAACATGAAGAACCCGAACCTCCCCGTCATGATCTTGATGATCCTCGCAGGCGGGCTCACGGGAGCGGCGATCTCCCGGTTGGTCTCTCAGAATGGCGACGCCGGGGCGACCATCGGCCAGACCATCCGCACCCCGGACCCCGAACTGGCGCGGAAGCTCGACGAGCTCGCCGACTCCAACCGAGCGCTTCGTCAGCGCGTGGAAGCGCTGGAGAACCGCCCGGCGCCCATCGACACCGGCGCCTTCAAGGACAAGAACACGGGGGACGAGCTGGAGTCGTTTCGAAGAGAGCTGGCGGAGTTGCGGGCCAACCCGCTCCTCCAGGACCCGGACCTCATCTCGAACCAGATCACCGAGATCCAACGCCGGCGGGAGGCAGAGCTCGCCGCGAAACGAGCCAAGGACGACCTGGCCCGTGCCCGGTCCCAGGCCCGACGTCGCGCAGACCGGATGTCCGAGCTCCTCTCACTGACGGAGCGGCAATCCACTCAGCTCGCCGAAGTGCTGGAGTTGACCTTCACCACCAACGCACCCCTGTGGAAGTCCGCCCGCGACGTCGCCGGCCCTCCGAAACAGCGCCTGGAGTCCGCCGTGTCGCTGAAGGAGAGCCTGGAGTTGTTCCACCAGACGCTGCCCACGTTCCTCTCGGGCGCCCAGGTGGAGCAGTACTACGAATCCCCGGACCGCACGACTTCCCCAGGGGCCATGGACTTCGTCAACGGGCTCATCCAACAACTCCAGAACCCTCCTCAGTAGAGCGGCTCATGACGCCCCGGCTGCGCGGCATCTCGAGCGCCCGGTAGGATGCCCCCATGGAAACCGCTCTGCGCTGTGGGCTGGCGATGCTGGTCGCCCTGTCCTCCGCCCTGGCCTCTCCCCAGACCCCGGAGGACCCCGGCTCAGGGGAAGCCGCGCCGCACTGGTCATCCTGGCGCGGGCCCCTCGGCACGGGGTTCGGCAAAGGAAGCCCGCCCTCTCGATGGGCCGAGGCAACGGAGACGACCCCGGCGACCAACATCGCCTGGAAGGTGCCGCTCCCCGGCCTCGGCATCTCGTCCCCCGTCATCTGGGGCGACCGCATCTACCTGACCACCGCCGTCAAGACCGACCGCCGCGCCGCCACCCGGGACGATCTGCCGCCACGGCACCGCCTCGCGGAGCCACGACCGGAGGTCGTCTTCGGCTTCGCCGTGATCGCCCTCAATCGCACCAACGGCGCCGTCATCTGGCAGAAGACCGTCGCGGAAGAGACGCCCCACGAAGGCGGGCACCGGACCAACAGCTTCGCCTCCAGCTCGCCAGTCACGGACGGCGAACGGATCTACGTCAACTTCGGCTCCCGTGGGCTGTATTGCCTCGACGCACGGGGCGAGGTCCTCTGGTCCAGGCGTCTGGGCGTCATGCAGACCCGTCGCCAGTACGGCGAGGCCACGTCTCCGGCGCTCTACGGCGACCACCTCGTCGTCAACTGGGACCACGAGGGCGACTCGTTCATCGTCGTCCTTGACAAGCGCACGGGGGAAGAGCTCTGGAGACGCAGCCGGGACGAGGTCACCAGCTGGTCCACCCCCATCGTCGTGGAGGTGGACGGGCGCCCACAGGTGATCATCAACGCCACCACCGCCTCCCGCGGCTATGACCTGAAGACCGGCGAGGTGATCTGGCGCCTCTCCGGCATGACCGTCAACTGCATCCCCATCCACGCGAACGGCATGGTGTACCTGATGAGCGGGTATCGCGGCCAGGCCCTTCAGGCCGTCCGTCTCGCCGGGGCCAGGGGCGACCTGGCCCAGAGCCCCAACCTGGTGTGGTCCCACGGGCGCAACACCTCCTACGTCCCGTCCGCGGCCCTCTACAACCAACGGCTCTACTTCGTCCGCGGCAACACCGCGGTGCTCAGCTGCCTGAACGCCGCCACCGGTGAGGTGCTGTACGAAGGGCAGCGGCTGCGCGGCTTGCGACAGATCTACGCCTCCCCGGTCTGCGCCGACGGCCGCGTCTACATCACCTCCAGGGACGGCGTCACGGTGGTCGTCGAGGACGGCCCGGCCTACAAGCAACTGGCCCTGAACCAGCTGGACGACGAGGTCGACGCCTCCCCCGCCATCATCGGCGACAGGATGTACATCCGGGGACGGCGCCACCTCTACTGCATCGCCGAGACCGGGCAGGGGGACGGCGCCCCGAGAGAGGCGTCACCCCCCGCCCCCGGAGCCGACGGTCACCTGCAACCCGTGGGTTCCCTCGGCACCAACACGAACCGCTCCGCCTCCGTCTCCGCCGGCGACCTGGACGGTGACGGAGACATGGACCTGGTGGTGGCCAACGGACGTCACTGGCCGGAGCAGAACCTGGTGTTCCTCAACGACGGTGACGGCCGATTCCTCGAACAGCACCCCCTGGACCCATCCCCCACCCGCTCCTACGCCGCCGCCCTCGGAGACATGGACGGGGACGGGGACCTGGACGCGGTGGTGGGCAACGACCGCTCCCCCAGCTACGTCATGCTCAACGACGGGCGAGGGCGTTTCACCCGGGGGGCCACCGTCGGGAAGAGCTCCAACACCCGCAGCGTCACCCTCGCGGACCTGGACGGCAAGAACGGCCTCGACGTCGTCTTCACCAACCGCAGGGAGCCCAACCTCATCTGCTTCAACGACGGCCAAGGCGGATTCGAACGCCAGCAGACCTTCGGCGCGGCCACCGACGCCACCATCAAGGTCGCCGCCGGGGATGTGGACGGGGATGGCGACCTGGATCTGGCGGTGGCCAACCGCAACGGCCAGCAGAACCACGTCTACCTGAACGACGGCGCCGGGGGTTTCTCGAGCGCCGTCCCCTACGGCACCGGGTCCGACCGCACACGCGGCGTCGCCTTCGCGGACATGGACGGAGACGGGCACCTGGACATCCTCAACGCCAACATCGGCGAGCCCAACGGGATCTACTTCGGCGACGGATCGGGCCGCTTCCCACGCAGCGCCCGCTTCGGCCCGAAGACCCAGAGCTACGCCATCGCCGCGGGCGACCTCAACGGCGACGGGCAAACGGACATCGCCGTGGGCAACGCCCGCGGCCCCAACGCGGCCTACCTCGGGGGGCCGAACGGCGGCCTCACGAGACAGACCTTCGGCGTGGTCGGCGCCATGACCTATGGCGTCCTGATGGTGGATTGGGAGGGCGGCGGCAGGTCGGGGGTGATCACCGCCAACTCAGGTGAGCTCAACCACCTGTATCGGTGGCGATGACCGAAGACGGCCCCGGACGGCGCCCGCTGCGGCACATCTGGTGGACGCGCCAGCAACTCCGACAGTCGAGCACAGCCGCGCGCCCGGCGCCGAGGCCGGACTCACCGGAACAGGAGATCGTCCACGTGCCCGCCGAAACAACAGCCCCCCGCCGGCTGCAGACACCTGAAGCCCAGGCCCAGGCCGTCGAGGCGATCATCGAGGAGCTCGTCGTCGCTGGGTTGACTCCCCCAGATCGTAGCGCTGAGCAATTCGCCACCACAGGTCGCCACAAACGACAACTCCACGGAGGAGCAGGAGACCAGGATGTCGTGGGTGTGATCGTCGTAGGCGACGTTGCGGATGACGGTCAGGTTCGGGATGGCGCCATCGGCAGCGACCACATCCGAGACCCGAGTCATGCGCAGCACCACCTCACGGACAGCGCGGTAGGCGGGACCCACCAACTTCGAACGATTACGTACTTCAATCATCAGTGTTGGGGAGGGGTAGAGAGGGACTGCCGGACCGAGGACGCAGGACGCCATGGCGACCACGTCTCGACGGAGTCCAGAGAAACGGGGTCGTCCGTGAGCGACGGGCAACCCGCTGTTCAACACGGACCGGAGTTGGTCCGGGAGAGGGCGAGACGGCAACCGGGCGCCCGGGCACTCGCTCACAGAGCGGGGAGCACCCGGGTCGCGGGGCGCCTCACGGCAGTTCGGAGCGCTAACCGATGATGACCATCAGCCCTTCACTGACCGCGAAATAGGGCGCATAAGTCCCTTCCGGGTCAAACACGCCCCACTGCACGAAGATCTGGAATCCCTGAAGGGTCGGGTCGTTGGGAAGCGGCACAGGAAAGACCACCTCCCCCGACACGCCCGAGAAGAACGTCAGGAGCAGGTCCAGATTGGCGATCAGCGGACCACAGGAGGCCAGGCTGGACGCCGGCTGATTCGCCGCGCCCAGGATGGTCGTGGCCAACGGCCGGACGTTCGATACTGCGATGCCGAAGTTGAAATTCCCGGCAATGGCCGTGCCGCCAACGGGAGAGATGAGCGGCTCGCGACGGGCGGTCCCTTCGCACCGAGGTCCGTAGAGGTCCTGACGTGCGACCGGGCCGCCGTAGAGGATCTTCACGGCGAACGCGGCGGAATCGGCGACGATCGCGTCTCCGTAGCCGTCTCCGTTCATGTCGTCGATGGCCACCGCTCGCGGGAACTGCAACCCGTCGGCATGCAGGCCTCCGGCTTCGAAGCCCACGGATCCGAATCCGCCGAGCAAGGTGAGATCCCCGGACGTACCCGTGGCCACCAGAAGGTCTGGACGGGTCGTGTCCGGGTCTGAGTCCAGGCCCACCTCGCCGGCTGCGATGGCGATCGGTCCCACGTCCGTGGACGAAACGAAGCGCGCCATGCCGAGCGGCAGCTCGTTCACGAGCGACACCACCGAACCGGCTCCCGTCGCGGACATGCCGTTGAGGCACGCCACCGAAACGTCAATCAACCCGTCGGAGTTGAGATCGGAGGTTACCAGGGACGTGGGCCCCGGGCTCAACACGAAGGGGCCACGGGGATGCAAGGTGAATCCACCCATCCCGTCGCCTACCAGGAGGGTCAGGGAACCCGAGCCGCCGTCGCCCTCCGCGACCACGATGTCACCGGCTCCCGGGGCCGCGCCGGCCAGATCCCCCAGGTCGGCGATCCCCACCGCGACACTGGGAGCACCGGTCAAGCCCCCCAGGTTCACCGAGAGGAAAGCTGTGCCGTTCGCCTGGTTGAGCAGCGCCACCGCGCCACCCGCCAGAGAGCCGTCGCTCACGACCAGATCATCGACGCCGCCATCGAGATCGCCGGCCGCCATGTCCGATGGCGCCACAATCGTCGCCGGCAGAGCCAAGGAGTGAAGCAGGCTGAAGTTCCCGACCCCGTCGTTGGCGAACACGAACACCATGTGACTGCCGCTGATCGCGATGTTCTCCGTCAACACCGCCACATCAACACCGGGGTTGCCGTCGAACTCTCCCGACACGAGCGCCACCGGGCTGTCGTTGACCGACCCGAACGGCACCGGGGTCACCGTGTAGCTGAAACCCCCAGACCCGCTGCTACCGAACGCCACGTCCAGGGACGGCGGAGCAGTAAACGACAGGATCGCCATGTCCCGGACCCCGTCGGAGTCGAAGTCCGACGTCAGGATGTCAATCGGCGGATCGGGCGTCATGACCGCCGGCCCGGAGCCGAGCTCGCCGACTCCGCGTTTCGGCGCCGCATCGATGCTCGCGCCGCCAAGGACGTGATAGGAGCCGACGCCGTCCCAATCGGAGTAGCTGTTTCGCGCCCAGGTGTTGCCCCCGGAAGCGTCGTCGTAAGCCGCGCTCAACGTCGCCTGTTCGGCGTGGAACTGGTTGTCCGTGACGACGACCCCTGATTGGCCATCGATCCGCATTCCGAACCGGACCGCAGCAGAGACACGGTTCCCGCGGACCGTCGCCGCTGCCGCCATCGGTGTCGACTGGGCCAGGAAAATGGACTCCTCGCAGCGCGCGACGGAGTTGCCCTCGATGACCACGCCAGCGCCGGCGTCGTACGCCAGGATCCCGGCGGCGGTGTAGGTGCCTGGCTCATATGCGCAATCAGCCACGGTGCAATAGGCAACGCGAGCGGTGGCGCCGTATCCGATCTGGATCCCGTTCTGCGCGGGTCCGCCCTCCGCGATGGGCCCGGCGCCCCTCACGACGCAGTAGTCCATCTCCAGGTCGGCGTCGAAGTAAACCGCCGCACCAGCTCTGCCCCACTCCCGCAAATCGCACTCTCGCAACCTGACGACGGACGAGTCGGCCGGGTCGTCACCGCGCACCAGGACCCCCACAGTTCCGCCGCCGTTGCCCAGCGGCTCGGTGCGGATGTTGACGATCTCCACATCCAGCACCAGCCCATCGGCTCCCTGCCTGTAGACGAGGCCGGCAGCGCGAAGAGTACTGGTAGGCACGCGGAACGCGCCGTCGATGGTGAGATGGCTGATGTCCACGCGCGCCGGACCGTCCACCACGATGCCGACGCCATGATCCACCAGGCTCCCCGGAACGAAACCGGTGGGCAGCGGCCAGAACGCCGTGGCATGAGGCCGCACGATCGTGGCCCCACGGCCAGCCCCGATGATCGAGAGATCCTTGTTGCCGAGGACGATCTGGTCGTCGTCGCCGTAGGTCCCGGCAGCGAGGATCAACGCGTCACCAGGAGACGCCGCGGACGCCGCGAACGAGATCGTCCGATACGGGTTCCCTGGACTCCCGTCACCCGTGACGTCGCTGCCAGTCGGCGAGACATGCACATCGTTGGTGGCAATGACCGGGACTGCCAAGGCTGCAACAAGGGCCCCGGCGACAATTAACTGCGTGGAAATTCGCATGGGGATACTCCAGGTACTCACTACTCTATCAGTGAAAATGCAAGTCTGCGAGGAGCGGGACTCGCTTCCCTGAAAAACACTCGACCGGTGCCCACAACAGGGCCTGATCGACGTAAGCGATGACCAGCGGGCCGGGGCGCGCACACACTCAACGAGGAGGCCCCATCGCGACACGCTTGAACTCAATAAAGACAACACCGAAAACCGAGGATCGGCGCTATGTGCTCAATGGCTAAGAGCTTGCGACGAATCAAGGGCGGAGTCGCCAGACCAGGTATCCGCCCGAACTACGGCTCGACACGAAGATCCAGCATCAACACGGGCCTCCGAGCACAGCCCGAAGCGCTCACTTCCGACGCAGCTCCGCGATCAAGGCCTCGACCTCCAATCGCACCGTGTCCCGGGTCCGACGATACGCGTCCAACCCCTTCCCGTATGGGTCCACGACCGGACGCCTCCGCACCGGGATCCCGGCAAAATCAGGCAACAGCCCACCCACCAAGTCCACGAACAGATCCACATCCGATCCGTGCGCCTCTTCGATCGACTTTGGCCGCTGCCCCTCCACCGAGATGCCCTCCTCCCCCATCACCACGGCCACCTCCGCGGGCATCGCCCCCAAGGGATTCAAGCCACCGCTCGCCGGATTCAGCACCCCTTCCCCCAACGCCCGCGCGTACGCCTCCGCCATCTGACTCCGGCACGCGTTCCCATAGCAAAGGAACACCACGCGCGGCACGGACTTGACTACGTCATTCATGCGGTATCCCCGATCCTGGTCGAGGCCTCCACCATTTCCTGGATGAGCAGTTCCCAACGTTGCGCACACGCGTTCAGCGTGTAATCGGACAAGCGAGCGCGGCAATTCGACCTCAACTCATCCAAGAATCGAGCATCGCTGGCCACCCTCTCGAGACACTGGGCCAGCGACTCCGTTGACCCAGGCTCGCAAAGCAAGCCGTTGCGCCCGTCTTCGACAACATCCCCACACCGGGTCGACGCGATCACCGGGCAACCGACCGCCAGGCTCTCGAGTTGCACCATGGGGACACCCTCCGATATGGAGGGGAGCACCAGCACATCGATGTCCTCGAAGAAACCAGGTATCTGGTCCGGGCTCAACAAGCCCAGATACTCCGAGAAATCCCCGCACGCGACGAGCTTCTCCTGCGGTATCTGCAGGCTACCGGCCATCTTCACCCGAATATCGTAGCTCTCTCTTAGCTGGGAGACCGCGTCCAGTAGATGATGGATGCCCTTCCTTACGCATAGTGTCCCAAGGAACCCCAGCACGAGTCTTGTCGAGCGACGATTCGAAGAACGCTTCGTTGAACCGCTGACGAGCCGGGGCTCATACAGTGGAGGCACGACCGCGCATTTTTGCGCGAAAGGTCCAGCCACGGAGACGCACTCCTGACACCACGACGACCAGCACACTATGCGATCGGCCAGGCCCCACTCCCGCACCAACCGACTCTCTTCACTCGCGAGCCAATCCTCGTCCGCTGTCGGCGTTCTGTGCTCAGGTAGCAACCAGTCCTGGTGCTTGCGCGCCTCCTCACGCACGACGCGGACTTCGTGCCCCCCGCCGTCGTTCTGACACAGGACCCGCTTTGAGCGCCCCGCGAATCGGCCAAACAAGTCATCCGACATGCGATAGCCGATCACAACGTCAGGTGGCGGGCGGCAAGATCGTTCCGCGGACTTAGCCAATCTCTATGCTAGAGCCAATTGAGCGGCACGACGAGCGGACACCGTGCGTGCCCCTCGACTATCAACCCAGTACCTCCATCCAGCGATGTTATTCGCTCGAATTTTTCCGGATTCCAGGCCGGAATCTCTCGCGGCCAAGCGTCCGGCAAGCCCCTTTCGCAGAGCTCGAATCACCGGCCAAAAGTGGCTCAATCCGCTCCCCTTGCCAACGTACAGATCCGTGATCATGTAGCGCAGGTAACCGACTGCATCCAAGGCCCGCGCGGTCCCGTAGTGATCACGATGCCCACCGACGACGACATCGATCATTGGGTTGCCCGCGCTCGGAAGACTCATGGTCACCCGAGTCCTCTTGCCAGGTCCGTCGACTTCCCCGACATGAGGAGACTTACTCGCTCGCTTGGAATCGCCAGCGTGTTGAACACGCAGCTCCTCGTACGGCCGTAGGCGGGATCTTCCCCATCGTACAGCTGGTAATCATGATCGAGCAGGGCTCGTGTTACCGCCGCGTTCTGATTCTTGCCGACCTCGACCAAGATGACGGGACGCGCGTCACGCGAGACACGCGTCGCCCCTACCAAGGCCCTGTCTTCCGCACCCTCTACATCGATCTTGATCACGTCGGGAGACGCGCCAGTGAACTGCGACAGTTCGTCTAGAGTCTCGGTGGCCACGCGGATCGCGCCTCGACTACCACCGCCACTTGCCCTTCTCTCCTTAACCGCCTCCATCACGTTGGACGATCTTCCTCGGCTTGCGATCGAGAGTTCCGCGCCCCCCCCCACATCCATGATCGCGACCGCTCGCACGAGCATGTTCAAGTCAGCATTACAACGCAACTTCGTGGTGCGAACGAGGAGGTCTACGAGAAAAGGGTCCGGCTCCAATGCGACCACCTGACCTGCCCGTCCGGCGACGGCCGCCGCAGCAACGGAGAACACTCCGACATTGGCGCCGACATCCCACACATGATCTCCCGCGCTCACGAACGACTCCGCAAATCGAAACAGCTCACGATGTGCGGCACGCAGATCTCGAAATAGATACTTCAATGCCGAATCTGGGGAGACGACGATCTTCCGATTACCGGTGGCCGTCCTGATCCGGCGGAGGTATGACCGAATGTTGTGTTTGGCCGCCTGAACGAAAGGCGGCGTATCCTCT
>CAZDQF010000030.1:0-24203 GCA_964507445.1 uncultured Isosphaeraceae bacterium | reverse complement strand
GACCCCGGTCACGCCGACCCCGGTCACGCCGACCCCGGTCACGCCGACCCCGGTCACGCCGACCCCGGTCACGCCGACCCCGGTCGAACCCGACCCCGTCCCGTCGGGTCCTCCGACCATGGCCTTCACTCCCCCTGACCTGCAG
Source organism: uncultured Isosphaeraceae bacterium (assembly GCA_964507445.1). GTDB lineage: Bacteria > Planctomycetota. Next base: position 24,058 of record CAZDQF010000030.1, on the reverse strand, counting down.
GCCCTCGAGGGCGAACCCATCGAGATTCACGTGCGCGCGGCCAACCTGGGCGTCCCCTTGAAGCCCGTGCTCAAGGTGCTGGACGAGGAGGGCCGGGATATCAGCGCCACGGTCCCCATGCCATCGGTGAATCCCGTCGTGGATGACGAGTCCGCCGTGACCATCCGATGGACCACGCCATTCTGGCCTCGCCACGAGTCACGGCGGGTGTCGATCCTGGTGTCACAGCCGCCGCTCCAGGAGAAGTTCTGGCTCGGCATCGACGATTGCAACCGCCCCCCGGAACCCCGCTCCGACACGCCCCTTCCGGTCACGCTCCTGGAGGGCGCTGCCCCCACCACCATCAAGTTGACCCCGTTCGACCCGGACGAGGACGAGGTCACCCTGGAGATCACCAAGGTGGACGAAGGGGTTACCGCCTCCCTGAGCGAGACCGACCTCTCCTTGAGCGTGGATGACCGCGCCGGCGTCCAGGGCGACGAGGAGTTGTCCGTGACCATCCTCGCGCGGGACGAAGAAGGCGATGAGTCCGAGTTCGTGGTGCCCATCATGGTCAAGGACGTCGACCATGACATCGTCGTGGACTGGGACCTGGGACGCAGCTCGTTCACGGTCACGCCGCCCCCGTCCCAGGGAGCCCCGATCCTGCTGCGCGGCACCGGTAACCCGGGACTCAGCGCGCTGGTCAGCGTCAAGGACCCTGACCGACCGAAAGCGGTCCTCTCCCTGGCCATCGCCGAGTCCTCGAACTCGGAGCTCTCCCTGAAACCCAGCGGCGAAGGGCGGTGGCGCCTCACATGGCGCGGACCTCGTCGAGAAGCATGGGGGCCTCGCGCCCTCACCCTCACGGCCTCGGGGCAGGACGACGAGCCGACCCCCGTGGCCCTCCTCATCCAGTGCGTGCGCAGGGTGCAGCCTCCGGCGAACCCCGGCCGCGATCCCCTGGACCGCGCCCTCGACTGGCTCCGCCGTCACCAGCTGGACGACGGTTCCCTGGCGACGACGGACCAGGACTTCCGTCGCTTCAGCGACGACGAACGGGACTGGGGCGCGGGCAGGAAGCAGCACCGGGAGGGCCTCACCGCCCTCGCCGTGATCGCTGCGCTGCGGGCGGGAGACGCCAGCCCCTGGGTGGGACGGGCCGCCGCGTTCCTGCTGTCTCGGCAACAGGATTCCGGACGCATCGGCGCCGACGGCACGTCGATGCTCTACAACCACGCCCTGTCCACGGAAGCCCTCGTCCTCGCCCATCACCTGCTGGGGGACGCCCCGTTCAAGGCAGCCGCCACCCGGGCCGTTGGGTTCCTCCAGAGCGCACGTCAGCCCCATCCCAACGGCGGCTGGCGGTACGCCATCCGGCCCGAGCGCAGCGACACCTCCATCACCGTGTGGGCCGTGCGCGCGCTCCTGGCGGCGAAGATGGCCGGCCTCCCCGTGGACGAGGACGCCCTCCAAGGAGGGCTCCGGTTCATCGAGTCCATGTGGTCGGACGAGGGCCAGATCGGCTACGTCGCCACCAGCCGCCCTCCGTCTCGCCCCGAGCGCCTGGACAGGACCTTCCTGCCATCCCTCTCCGAGTCCATGACCGCGGCGGGGCTCTCCGTGCTGCTGCAATCGGAGCTGGTCAGGCCACAGGACCCAAGGGTCGCCAGAGCCGGCCGCCTCGTGGTCGGCTGTCCTCCCGCCTGGGGCTTCCGATCTCGGGGCGGGCAGTCCCTCGCCAAGAAGCTCACGCCGGGACAGCGGCGACGGATGGACGCGCTCAAGACCCCGGACTTCTACTACTGGCAACACGCCACCGCCATGTTCCGGTCCTGGCGCATGGTGCGAAAGAAGGTCATCCACCGCTCCTCCGATTGGAAGAGCTTCGTGTCACTCCTGGCATCCAAGCAACGCAAGAGCGGCGACGCGCGCGGCAGCTGGGACCCGAAGGACCCCTGGTCCGAGGACGGCGGTCGCACCTACTCCACGGCGACCCTGGCCCTGGCCCTCGCCAACCTGACGTTCATGGAACCCCTCGTCGGGGAGTGACCGCTCACGCCAGGGGCAGCGACAGGCGGAACACCGCCCCCGGCCCCTCAGGGTCCACACAGGTCAATTCGCCTCCGTGGGCCTTCGCCAGCCCCTGCGCCAGGGCGAGGCCGAGGCCGACTCCGGGGATCGACCCGGACTCGTGCTCACTGGCTCGCCGGTAGGGCTCGAACAGCCGACGGCGAACGTCCCGCGCCACCCCGGGGCCACCATCACCCACGTCGATCAACAGACACCGGCCCTCAACCCGGGCCACCAGACGAATCGACTTGTCGGCGGCTCCGGAGGCGTACTTGCAGCTGTTGTCCACGAGGTTCCGGACCACTCGTTCGATGGCTGGTGGATCCGCCATCAGCTCCGCCCCATCATCCACCTTCAGGTCCGGGGCCAGCTCCATACCCGCTTCAGCGACGCGATGTGAGAGCACGGGGAGCATGGCGTCCACCAGCTCCGACGCGCGGACACGCTCCCTGATACCGGACCCCCTGCCCTGCTCGAGGCGCGAGTAGATCAGGACGCTGTCCAACACCGAGGACAGTCGAGAGGACTCCCGCTCCAGGGTCTCCAGGTACTCCTGCCGCGCCTCCTCCGAGGAGACCATGCCGGAGGCCAGCATCTGGGCGTACATCTGGAAGGTCGTCAAAGGCGTCCTCAGCTCATGGGTGACCGCAGACACGAACCGGCTCCGTCGCTCGCCGAATTCGATGGACGCACGCAGCATGAACCCCACACTGCCAAGGGCCACGACCACCGCGATCCAGGTGAGCACCAGGCCTGTCCGTGTAGGCGACCATCCCGGGGTCCCTGTTACGGGCGACGCGCCGGGCTCCAGGGATACGGGCAGGGTGGCGAGCCGTCGACCGGCCTCGTCCGCCGTCCTTGCCACGTCCTCGCTGTCCGCGAGCGCCACCAGATCCGCTCCAGGGAAGAGGTCTTCGACCTGCTCCAGCATCCAGGATCGCAGCGCCAGCCAGTCATACCAGATGCCCTGAATCCGCCGCTGACCCTCCACGGTGACCCGACGCAAGAAGAACAGGTGCCTCTCCCCGTCGACCCGCAACCAAGCGGGCTTCAGGGGCCCTTGCTCGACGGACAGCTCAGGGGTGCGTTGCTGGGTCAGGTTGTTGTCCAAGTTGAGCAGGCCCTGCACCCGATTCTGGGTAGCGTTGCGGGCGAGATACTCCGAGTTGGTCCACTCCGTCTGCTCCTGCATCAGCTGCTGGTACTCCTGCGCCTGGGCCCGCCGACCGGCGTCCGGGACCCGGGTCTGAGGCACCACCGCCTGGGCCCACCTGTCCGGCAGAGAGATCTCCGCCAACTCCGTTGTCAGGGGACCGAGCATGCCGAGCATGGCCGCCGCGTCCGCGCCGTCCTTCGGAGATCGAGGAGAAGTCAGGGACCCGTCCGGTCCCAGCTCGAAGTAGAGGCGGACGAAGCGGGGCGTCCCTTCAGACAGCGGGGACGGCAGCAGCAACGCGTCCTCCTTGGCGCTGCTGCCCTTGGACTTCCGCATCACGGTGACCCTGTAGGTCGGTCTGTAGTGCAGGTACGGCCGCGCCTCCTCCGGAGCGATCAGGGAGCCCATGGCGGCGTCCAGGCGCCCCAGCGCCACACGGATCGCTCCTTCTCTCCCCACGCGCGCCCACGCCTCCGCCTCTTGTTGCTCCAGACGCAGGGTCTGCACCGTGGTCCAGCCCATGGCGCCGACGAGCCCCAGGGCACAGACCGAGAAGAAGAACCAGACGCGGCCGATCCGAGTCATCCCGAGCCCTCCGGCCGCGCCAGCATGTAGCCCTTGCCCCGAACCGTGACGATGATGCTGGGCTTTCCAGGGTCGTCACGCAGACGTTCGCGAAGCCGCGCCACGTGCATGTCCACGGTCCTGGTCTGGATACCCCTCGGGTCCAGGCCCCAGACACGGGACAACAACTCGTCTCGCCCGATGGCGCGACCGGGATGGGAAGCCAGGAAGTGCAGCAGCTCCCCCTCCTTCTCCGAGAGTTCTATCCGGTCTCCGCCCTCGAACCGGACCTCGCGACGATCGAAGTCCAGGGTGCGGCCGTTCAACTCCAGGGTCCCCAGCTCCTGAGGTCTGGTAGGAGAGCGTCGCAGGACCGCCTCCACCCGAGCCAGCAGCTCCTGGGCGCTGAACGGCTTGACCACGTAGTCGTCCGCCCCCTGCTTCAGCCCACGAACCCGATCCTCCTCCGTCCCTCTGGCCGTGAGCATGATCACCGGCAGAGTGGGGCGCGCGTCACGGAGCGCCTCCAGCACCTGGAAGCCGTCCTTCACCGGGAGCATGACGTCCAGCAGCACCAGGTCCACGCCGGTCAAACCGACCTGCAATCCGGTCGCTCCGTCGGACGCATCCCGGACCGCGTAGCCGGCGAACGACAGCGCGTCCACCAGTCCACGCCGGATGGCGTCGTCGTCTTCCACGACCAGGATGGTGAGCTGGGACATGGGCTCCTCCTCTCCCTGTCTACGCTACATGGGCGCGATCCAAGGTCACATAGGGGTAACAACCCTCAGGGCAGCACGGCCGACCCACACCGCAGCCGCCCCTCGGGGCTCGATTTGACCGCTCAGCACAGCAAGAGGCCCAGGAGGCCCGCCGCCGGGATCACCAGGGTGGGCATGAGCTTGAATCGGAGCAAGGCGACCAAGGACAGGGCGAGGATCAGAGCGGTCGTCCAGAGGCCGGCGTCAAGGACCACCGACCCCTGAGCGTCCGAGGGCATCGCGGACCTCAGGATCACCACCCCGGCGGCGGCGATCATCCCCACCACCGCGGCGCGCACGCCGCGCAACGCGCCCTGGGCCCGCGGGCTCGACTTGACGTGATCCAGGACTTGGGACGCGGCGATCATGAGCATGGCCGGCGGCCCGAAGATGGCGACGGTCGCCACCAGCCCGCCCAGCAGGCCCCACAGCGGGCCGTGCTGTTCCATGGCCACCTTCTGACCGATGAAGGCGGCGCAGATCACGACCGGTCCCGGGGTCATCTGACTGAAGGCGATGCCGTCGCTGAACTCGGCAGCGCTCAACCACCCCGCTTCCTCGACCACCGCGTCCATGATGAAGGGGATGAACACGTAGCCACCGCCGAACAGCAGCACGCCGAGGCCGGCGAAGGTGAGACCCAGCTGCGGCACGCCGTTCGGGTCCAGGGGCGGCCCCACCAGGTAGAGCGTCGCCAATGTCACGGGGAAGATCAGGAGACCGAGGACCCGCGACAAGGCCAGGGGGGCGACCGGGGACTCGCTCACCGACGATGGCTGCAAGCACTTCCATCCCAGCGCCGCCGCCGCAGCGAACATCCCGAGGTTCATCCACACGCTTATGGCGCCCGGAGACAGCGACGTCAGCGCCGCCGCGCACAAGGCAATGGACCAGGTCAGCGCTCCCCCCAGGCAGCGGGAGCCCATGCGCAGCGCCACCGTGAAGATCACCGCCACCACCGCGGGGATCAGCCCCAGGAAGAAACCCGACATCACGGCCGCGTCCCGCAGCAGGCCGAAGTAGAGGAAGGTGAACCCCGTGACCAGGACGTAGGCGGGCGCGAGGACACCGATCACCGCCGCCACGGCGCCGCGAAGACCCCCGCAGCCATACCCCACATAAGCCGCCACGTTGACCGCCTGAGGACCGGGAAGCACGCTGGCCAGGGAGACCCCGTCCAGCATCCTCTCCTGCCTGACCCAACCCAGGCGGCGGGTGAAGACCGACTCGATGACGGAGATCACCGCCAGGAACCCACCGAACGCCACGCACCCCACCTTGAAGAACTCCCACGCGATCCGCGCGGAAGGTCGGGACCCCGGCCGCGAGTCGTTCATGGGGACGAACGCCTCCGGTCCGACGAGCGGGGCGCTCGTCCCCAGCTCGGGTCAAAGCCGACGTGGGCGCTCGGAGGCGATGGTCGTGGCAACTCTCAAGCTCCAACAGCCCGGAGGACAGGAGGCTCACCAGCTCTCCCCGACGGCTGGGGAGTAGCATGTGCGGCCCGTCCGCTGATCCTACAGCAGCGATGGGCGCAGAGCCCTCGAACAACTCCAATGGACAAGAACGAGCACGAGATCATCCTGGTGGGGGCCGGCATCGTCGGTCTGGCGACGGCGCGAGCGCTGACTGCCCGGGGGCACGCGGTGATCGTCATCGAAGCCGAGCAGCACATCGCCAGCCACCAGACCGGTCACAACAGCGGCGTCATTCACTCCGGGCTGTACTACCCCCCAGGTTCGGAGAAGGCGCGGACCTGTCGGCAGGGCGCCGAGTCCCTCTTCGCCTATTGCGCCGAGAGAGGCATCCGACACGAACGATGCGGCAAGCTGGTCGTGGCCGTTTCGGATGAGGAGCTGCGCGCGCTGGACGTCCTCGAGCGGCGCGGAAACGAGAACGGGCTGTCCGGCATGTCGAGGCTGGACGCCGCGGGAATCTCAAGACGCGAGCCCAACGTCACGGGGCGGGGCGCGCTCTGGATACCGCAGACGGGGATCGTGGATTTCTCAGCGGTCGCGGCGGCCCTGGCGGAGGACGTCAGGGACGGCGGGGGCGAGGTCAGGACACAGACCCGCCTGATCTCAGCGCGGGAGCAGGACGACCACCTGCGGGTCACCACCTCCGTGGGAACTCTCCCCGCCCGACTTCTGATCAACTGCGCCGGGCTGCAAGCGGATCGCGTCGCCACCCGCTGCGGCGTGGACCCGGAGGTGCGGATCATCCCCTTCCGCGGCGACTACCATGAGCTGATCCCGGAACGCCGTCACCTGATCCGCGACCTGGTGTACCCCGTCCCAGACCCCCGGTTTCCGTTCCTGGGAGTGCACATGACACGCATGTTGGATGGGCGTGTCCTCATCGGACCCAACGCCGCCCTGGCCCTCAGCAGACGCGGCTACGGCAGGTTCTCCTGCTCGCCCCGCGACGTGCTCTCAACGCTCACTTACCCCGGCTTCTGGAGGTTCGCCAGGAGGTCCTGGCGCGCCGGTATGGTGGAGTGGCGGCGATCCGTCAGCAGGAGCGCCTTCGTCAGGGCAGCCCGTCACCTGGTCCCCGGACTGAAGCCATCGGATGTCGTCAGGAGCGGCGCCGGCATCCGAGCCCAGGCCGTCGCCAGGACCGGAGAGTTGGTGGGCGACTTCCGGATCAAGCGGGCGGACCGGCAACTCCACGTGCTCAACGCGCCGTCTCCGGCCGCCACCGCCTGCCTCGCCATCGGCGAGTCCATCGCCTCGAGCGCCTCCGAGCTGCTCGACGCGAGCTGACGACCTCCGCCTCAGTCAGCGGAGATCCGGAACTCCGCCTGGACGGGGAAGTGATCTGACAGCCTGTCCCAAGGAGATCGCCGGAGGACCCTCACCTGGATCAGGTCCAGGTTGCGATAGTAGAGACGATCGAGGGCCCAGAGCGGCCGCCGCGTGGACCAGGTGCGTCGCTCCTTGGTCGGCAGCGAAGCCATGGCGTTGCGCAGGTCCCCCTCTTCACGGATGAGCGGGTCCACCCTCCCCGTCCAGTCGTTGAAGTCGCCACCGATGATCACCGGGTCGGTGCTTTGGGTGAGCCGCTCCAGCATCGCCCCCAGCTCGCGCGCCTGGCGGATCCGTTGGCGCTGGGTGAGGGCGAAGTGGGTGTTGAACACATGGATATGCCCGCCCTCCCAAAGACCCAGGCGGGTGTAGAGGATGCCTCGCCGTTCGATCCTGTTGGGGCTGATGTCCCGGTTCTCGTGGGCGAGGATGTCCAGCCTCGAGAGGGTGGCGTTGCCGTGATGGCCGCGACGATAGGTGGCGTTGGGTTCGTAACGGGGCGACAGGCGAAGGGCCTGGGCCATCTCCCCGGTCTGGTCCACCCCCGCGTGCTCGTGAAACACCTCCTGGCAGAGCAACAGGTCCGTGTCCAGGGTCCCCAGGCTGTCCACGAGCTCCTCGAGGCGAGGCCGCGACCCGCGGACACCCCTCCCCTTGCGCATGTTGTAGCTGACCACGTGGATGGACGTCATGGAGTTCACACCCGGGACCCGGGACGACCTCTGAGCCGCCGGGGCACCGTACCATCAGGATATACGCGGACGTGGGCACCCATGTGCCCTGAACGCAAACACCCCGGGGAGCACCAGCAACCCGGAGCGTTCGTCGAGACAGCGGAGCGATCGATCAGTTCAAGATCAACTACGCGATGTCGGTGCCACCGTAGCCACCTCCGCCATCCATCGGAATACCCAGCATCCAGATCCGGGTCGCGGCGAGACCGGTGACGGAGGGGACGGTGAGCGTCCGGTGGACCCCGGTCACGTTGAGGCTGCCCCAGACGTCGCCGAACAGCTTGCCGACGCCGACGCCGTTGCCGTTATCGGGCACGATGGCCGGCGCGTTCGCCGCCTCGTATCACGGGTTGCCGAAGGGACTCCAGTCGGGGCGGCTCCCGCTCTCGAAGCCCGGATTGGCGAGCAGGTTCTGCGTGGGGACCAGGGAAATCAGGCTCCGGAGAGCCAGCGCCGCGAACACGATTCGGGTCTTCAGGTGGAGACTCCGAGGGCGACTCCTGTGCGGAGCACGACCTCGGCTTACTGATGGCTCAAATCCGGCGGGAGACCTCAAAGAGGCATCCCGCCTACACGTGCCCGACGCGAATCGTGCCGCGTCCAAGGCTCATTCGGACAACCGACCCAGGCCCCGGGAGGCCCTGAGCCGGGGATGCGATCACTGGAAGGTGAACTCCCTGATGGGGCTGAAGTCGATGGTCCCGGTCGGCAGCGCCTGAGCCCCGATGGTCCAGACCGTGGCCCCGCTCACCGCGCTCATGATGCTGCCCGGCAGGACCGAGCTGGCGGCGCCGTTGGCGTCCAGGAACCCACCGAACGGCGGGGTCAGGGAGAACACCGTGGCCAGCTGGGCGTTGAACTCGTTGGGGTCGATGAACAACCCGCCCAGGGTCGGGCTTCCCATGCCGGGCATGGTGCCGTTGGCCGGGTCGAACGAGTAGAACAAGCCGAACTGCGAGGTGGCGGTGCCGTACTCCAGGCCGACGGTCAGATCCAGGGTCACCGGGTCTTGCGACATGTTGACCCCGAACGCGCGGCGGAAGGTCAGGTCGTCGACATGCGCCGCACCCGGGTCGAGGCCAGGTTGCAGGAAGATGATCAGCGGCTGCACAGAGGTCGTGCCAGGAGGCGCCATGGCCCGGATAGGCGGGTTGTAGTGCCACACGTCCGTGGCGTAGGTGCCGTCAAGGATGGTGGCCTCCACGCCACCGATCTCCGTCTGGCTGCCGTCGAAGAACGTGATCTTCATGATCACCCAGTTACTGCCTGGGGCGCCGGCGCCGATGAGCGCGTCACCGCTGAAGTGCCGGGAGAAGCAGTCCATCTCATAGACCTCCGCCGGGCTCGCGGGGAAGGACTGGAAGATCCCGGACGTGTTGAACGTGCCCCAGAAGCCGCCGAAAATGGAGGCCATGTAGTTGCCGGTGTTCGGTTGGAACTGCGGCGGATTGGCGGTCTCCAGGAATGCGTTGGTGAAGGTCCCCCAGCCGAAGAAGGTCCCCAACTCGAAGCCTGGGTTCTGCAGGAGGTTTGGCGACTGGGCGTTGGACGGGGCGGCAACGGACAGGGCGCAAACGACCACGACGCAAGCTCGCGCACATGACAGCATTGAGGTTCTCCAACGTTGGGAGCGAGGTCGGCGGGGGTCGCTCGGAGGATTCAGCGAATGGTAGGGCCATACCCCAAACTGATCAGTGTGGCCAGAAGATCGGGGAGCCCGCGGCAGGATGATACCATCTGGTAGTGCGTTCCCCCACAATCTTGCTCCTGCTGTTACTCGTCGCGCATGCCCCTGCGCAGAATCTTCTGTTGAACCCAGGATTCGAAGCCGGCGTCTCCGGATGGTCGACCTTCGGAAACGCCTACCACGAGGCGTCCAATCCGCCGCAGTTTCAGCCCCATAGCGGCAGCGGCATGGTGTCCCTGTTTGGCAACTTCTGGGGCACGTTCAACACGTCCGGGATCTTCCAGTCCTTCCCTGCGAGTCCTGGTGACGTGTTCGAGCTCGACGGCTGGGCCAGGCATTACAGCGGCGACGCACTGGTCGGCAACGGCGCCCCCAACGACAACTGGATGATCCTGAAGATCGCCTTCCTCGACGCCGGCCAGACAGAGATCGGAGCCGCTGAGACGACCATCCTCGACGGCACCTACGCCACCAACACCTGGCATGGCGCCAGCGCGATCCAGGCCACGGCGCCCGCCAACACCACGTCCGTTCAGGCCCTGGTGATCTTCCTGCACCCGTCCTTCGCGCGCGGCGCGGGACACGTCGACGACCTCGAGTGCCGCGACCTGCAGTCTCCCCCGCCGCCGCCCAACACCGGCGCGGCGGTCCCCGGCGTCGGCACGCCGACGCGGATCACCGCCAACGGACAGTTCGAGATTCGCGAGGTCCGAAAGGACGGCTCTCTCGGGCCCTGGACGCCGTTTGAGATCAAGGGCATCGACGTGGGCTGGACCCCGGCGGGCTACTTCCCCTGGACGACACCGGTGCCCATGCTGGCGGACCCGGCGTTCCACTCGGTGCTGGACAAGCTCAAGGACGCCGGAGTCAACACCCTGCGCCTGTACTACCTCCCCGGCAGCGCGACCGGCCCCTTCGCCACCCAGACGCGGGCCACCCTGGATCTCTGCTATCAGCTCGGCTTGAAGGTCCTCTGGGCCCAGGATCAATCCACCATCAACACCGCCCAGGGCAACAACGAACTCACGACGGCGGTGCAGGCATACGGCGACCACCCCGCCACCCTGGGGTTCGCCATCGGCAACGAGTGGAACCTCAACCTCGGTCACAGCGGCAGCGTCGGCCGGGCGTCGGATGTCCAGGCTCAGGCCCTCTTCCTCAAGTCCATCGACCCCAACCGGGCGGTGATCTCGTCGCTGGCGTGCTTCCCCAACAACGACCTCTTCGATCCACAAGCAGGTGGCACCACCACCGCCGGCCAGATCGTGTCCGTCGCTTCGGCGGTGGAGCTGTGGGGCATGAACCTCTACCGCGCGAGCACCTTCCACCCGTTCTTCCACCTCTGGCCAAGCGCCACCAACAACGCTCCCTACGCCATCTTCGAGTGGGGTTGCGACAGCTGGGACCAGAACGCAGGGACGGTCGCCTACAGCACCCAGGCGCAGGAGACCGCGTGGCACATGGACGAGACCTGGCGCGTGACCGCAGGCCCTTCCCGGCAGCCGGGGTACGCCGGCACGGTCGTCTTCGCCGCGGTGGACGAATGGTGGAAGAACCCCTTCGGCAACAACTCCACCTCCGTCCAGGAGCCCACCGGCTTCTACACCACGGTGACCCTGGCGCCTCCGTCCAACCCGGCCCTCAGCCTGAACTTCCGGGCGGATGTGGATGGCCACCGCAGCGAGGAGTACTTCGGCATCATGGAGCTGCCGGGGCTGGTCAACAAGCCCGTGTACCAGACCGTGGCGGACCGCTTCAACAGCCGCACCACGCCGCGGCCCGACGTGGACATCACCCTCATCTCCGCTGGCTTCCTGGGCAACGCCGGCGGGCTCGACAACGGCTACTGGGCGTTACGGGTGAACGGCTCGGACGCGTACCGGGAGGAGGGCGGACAGTTCAGCCGCGGGCTCAACATCGTCACCTTCGACACGTCCACCGGGTCCATCACGCAACAGGCCCGCTTCGACACCTACCTCTCCATCCAGACCGGCGCCTCCGCCATCAACGACGCAGCCAACTACGTCAACAACCTGCCCGCGGGAGCGCTCGTGGGGATGATGGTGTCGGACACCATGATGCACTGGAACGGCGCCACCGCTCCGTTCGCGCCCCTCTTCTCGGCCATCCAGGCGCGGACCGGGTCCGCCCACATCAACTCCGTTGCCTTCCGTGACGGCTGGGCCCTGCTCGGCTACGTGGACGCCGCCGCGCCCCTCGCCGAGGGTGCGCCCGCAGGCAACGCCCAGGTGATGGCCAGCGCCACCGTCGTCCTCGACCTCGACGGCGACGGAGTGGGAGACGACGTGGATCTGGACCTGGACGGAGACGGCAGGGACGACGCCTGGGAGACCGCCCGGGGCACCGACCCGGTGCGCCCCAACGGCCAGCTCCTCACCCTCGACATGACCCTGGACGGGAGCCGTCGCCTCGACATCGTGGTGCTCCCCGGAGACGCCTCCGGCACGTTCCTGGACATCGACTTCGCGAGCCTCAAGCTGGAGGTGGCGACGCCGTTCCAGCTGGACGTGACCAACCTGCTGTACACCGACTTCGCCCTCACGGTGGGCCCAGCGGGGGGCATCTCCCTGCTCTCCAACCCGTCGGTGCCGGTGATCCCGAACGGACGCCTCATCCTCCGCTTCCTGGACACCTCGGGCCGACTGTACTGCGCCCGGGTCTCCATGAACTGAGGCCCCTGCTCCCGGCTGGTTGGGTTGATCTCGCGGGCACCGCTTGATTCCGGCTCCATGGCGGGTTCAAGTGGGTGCAGTGTGATCAGCTCTCAAGGACCATCGGCAACCGACCCGCGATTGAGTCCACTCACGCCGGGCGTGAGGCCCGCATGAGCCCCGGGGAAGGCACCGGCCATCCAGACGACGGGACCCTGGACGAGACCGTTCCAGTGCCATGGATGGACGACGCAGAAGACGACGTCCCCGCTCGCATCGGCTCCTTCCGCATAGACCACCCCCTGGGCAGCGGCGGCCTCGGCGCCGTGTACGCCGCCTGGGACGAGACCTTGGAGCGGGAGGTGGCCATCAAGGTGCTTCACCGCAGCACCACCCCAGGTGTCAGGGATGCGCTCATCGAGGAGTCGCGGAAGGTCGCGGCCTTGCAGCACCCGGCCGTCGTGACCGTGCACTCCGTCGCTGAGGATGCTCAGCGGACGGGCATGGTCATGGAGCTGGTGGAGGGGTTCCCCATCGATCAGGCCACCGCCGGCCTCACCTTCAAGCAACGAGCCCGACTCCTGGCGGACGTCGCCCGCGCCCTCGCCGCAGGGCACGCGGCAGGCGTCATCCATCGCGACCTGAAGCCTCAGAACATCCTCGTCACCCCGGACCTGCGCCCCAAGCTCCTCGATTACGGGCTGGCCCTCAGAGGAAGCCAGCGAGCAGCCGCGGCCGGGTTCCAGGGGTCGCCCCTGTTCACCTCCCCCGAACAAGCGTCCGAAGAACCCACCATCACACCCGCTGCGGACGTGTTCTCCTTCGGCAGCGTCATGTTCTTCGTGTTGACCGGTCAGATCGCGTTCAAGCGGGACAGCCTTCGTGATGTCCTGAACGCCGTCAGGACCGAGGACCCTCCGTTCCCCCGCACCCTCGCTCCGAACATCCCGCGGGACCTGCAGTCCATCTGCATGGCGTGCATGTCCCGCGACCCATCCCGACGGCCCAGCGCCGTCGAACTGGCGGCGGATCTGGATCGCTTCGTGGCCGGAGAACCGGCCCGGCTACGCCCGGCCCTCTACGGCGACATCCTGCGCGAGAAGATCTCCGCCCATGAACAGGACCTGCGAGACTGGGCCGACCAGGGCATCGTCTCCGGGGTCGAGCACGACCGGCTCCGCGGGGTCTACCGGACCATCCTGAGCGACGAAGAACACTGGATCTTCGACGCCCGCCGGCTCTCGTTCCCGCAGGTGCTGCTGTACACCGGGACCTGGATGGCGGTGGTGGCCGCGGTCCTGCTCCCCACCATGGGGTGGCAGGACCTGAGCCCCGCGGAGCGCCTGAGTTATCCGTTGGCGCTCACCGTGCTCCTCGGTTTCTTTGGCTGTCGCGCGTATCGGGGACGGGATCTGCTGGCCTCCGCGGCCTTCTTCTCCGGCGCCATCCTGGCCACCGCGCCGGCGCTCCTCTCCACCCTCGCGGAGTCGGGGGCGCTACCTCCCGTGGACGATGTGCGGCAGCTGCTGGACCCGCCCCTGGGCAACCGTCAATTGCTGGTAGCGTTCTCCGCGGCGCTGGTCCTCTCCGTGGCCGCGCTTCAGGTGCTCAAGCAGAGCGCCTTCGCCTGGACCACCGCCCTGCTGACCGTCCTCTGTTGGGTCGCTCTCCTGCTCACCCGGGACTGGCTGAGGCTCGACCTTGGGGAAGCCGCCTGGCAGATGGCGCCGTTGGTGCTGCTGGCGGTCCCCGGCGCCTGGTTCGAGCTCCGAGATCGGGTCCGTTGGGCTTTCCCCTTCTATGTGATCTCATTGCTGGCCCTGGTGGGTTGCCTGGACGCCATGGCGGTGGACGGTTGGCACCTGAAGAAGCTGGGGCTGGCGTTCGACTGGACCGGCGACGCCCTCGACTTCCTCGGCTTCGCCTTCAACGGCGCCGTCTTCCTGGCGGTCATGGTCGCCGTGGAGAGGGCCCGCAGCCTGGACCTACGCCGCGGCGCCCGCATTCTCGAGATCATCGTCCCGGCCCACCTGGTCGGCGGCCTGTATGCCTTCGCCGCCGAGCAGGGGACCCTTCAGAGCGTCCTCGGCTACGGGGCGGCCATCATCGGTCTGCTGGTCATCGGTCCCTGGAGGAGCCGGCACCGGTTGCTGGGCGGCGGACTCCTCGGCATCGCCCTGGCAAGCCACCTGGTCATCGACCTGGATCTGGCGGACGCCGTCCCCTATTGCCTGAGCCTCGGCGTGGCGGGGCTCGTCTGCGCCGTGATCTCCTACCGACGGCTCCGTCGCTGATCCGACGTCAGGCCTCGTAGTACGGGACCTTGAGTCGTTCCCCGTCCCGCAAGGCGGACTGGTGGGCGACGATGCCCGGAACGGTCATGTTCAGGGACTGGACGATGTCCACCTGGGGTTTGCGGTCTTCGAGGATGGAGAGCACGAACTCGTGGGTCAGCTGGCCATGGGAGCCGCCGTGTCCGCCCGGGGCCACCGTGGGAGGAAGGGCCGGTCGTTTGAGCGACGGCAGGTTCTTCATGGAGCCCACGTACCGGGTCCCGGACATCCACCCCTTCTCGCCGAACACCCGACCGGTCTCCCCTCCCTTGCGGTAGGTGCTGCGGCACTTGAGCATGCGGGACATGCCCCCCTCGTTGGTCTCGAACAGGGCGACCTCATCGGAGAAGGGGTTGTCGTAGGCGTTCCCTCCCTCCCCGTACTCCGGGAACCGGCCCGTGAACCCGCTGCAGGAGACCGACGTGTACCACCCGTCCGTGATCCCCACGTAGTACGCCGTGGAGTGGGTCGGATACCAAAGCGGCGGCATCCCCACGCGCCAGTCCTTGTAGGAGGGGATGGGCTTCTTCGTGTAGTGGTAGTACTCCCCCTCCGAGAAGGTGATCCGACCCAGCCCGCCGGCCTTGTACACGGCCCGCATGGCGTAGCAGTCGGGGCGGAAGCACGAGGTCTCGAACATCATGTACTTGAGGCCCGAACCCCTGACCGCCTCCAGCAACATGTCCGCCTCTTCCAGGGATCCGAAGACCGCCGGGACGGCGCAGGCCACGTGCTTGCCGTGGCGCAGCACCTCCATGGCGTGACGGGCGTGGCTGGGGGCGTCCGTGGCCAGGAAGATGGCCTCGATGCGGTCGTCCTTGACCATCTCCTCGAGGGACGGATAGGTGGTCTCGCAGCTGCAGGCCCGCGCCAGCTCCGCGCAGCGATCCGGGATCAGGTCCGTGACCGCCACCACCTCCACGTTCGGGTGGCTCTGGAAGCTGAACTTGGCGCCGAAGCGACAGTAGCCGTAGCCGGCGATACCCACCCGCACCTTGCGATCTGTCCCCTGCTCGAATCCCGCGTGGTCCGCCTCGCTCCGGGGGGCCTCCTCGAAACCCGCCACAGGCTCCTGGGAAGCGGACGCACAACCGGCGGCACCGACGGCAGCAGCTCCCCATCCCATGGATCGAAGGAAACGACGGCGCGAAGGATGATCAGTCATGTCGATCTCCGTGGTGAATCAGGAACGAACCGCGACCCTCCAGGCGCCGGAGCCTAACGCCAAGCGTCGGACCTGGATACGCCCTGAACGAGACCGTGGCCCCCGCCTGGGCGCCAAAAGAACGGCGAAACACCGTAGGATCCGCCGCCATGCACACCATCACGTTCATCGTCCTCCTGATCGTGGGCGCGATCATCGCCGCCGCCCCCCACGTGTTCTCGAGGACCCGCAACGTCAAGACATCCCTCACCTCCTGGATCCTCTCCATGATGGGTGTGGGGATCGTCGCCGGCACCCTCTTCCGCGAGTTCCTGCCCGACGCCCTGGCCAAAGACTCGGACACGGCCATCGCGGACCTGCACCAGTTCCTGCGCGACATCTTCATCAACGCCCTGACCATGATGATCGTGCCCGTGATCTTCACCTCCATCGTGGCCGGCATGCTGAGCCTGGGGTCCCGCGGCCTGGGACGGCTCGGGATCAAGACCCTGGCGTACTACATGGGCACCAGCCTCCTGGCCATCCTGGTGGGGCTGCTGCTGGTGAACGCCATCTCTCCGGGGGTCGACGCCAACATCGAGCTCATGGAGAAACCGCAGGGGTTCGAGGAGACCGCCAACCAGTCCACCTCGGATTTCCTGTTCAACTTCTTCCGCAACCTGATCCCCCGCAACGTGGTCAGCGCCATGGTCAACGGGAAGATCTTGCAGATCATCTTCTTCGCGCTGCTGCTGGGCTACTTCATCAACCGGCTGGAGGACAAGTACCGGGAGAGCCTGAGCACGTTCTTCAACGGCCTGTTCGAGGTGATGCTCCTGATCGTCCGGGCCCTGCTGTGGCTCGCCCCCCTCGGGGTGTACGCGATCTTCGCCAAGATCATCGCGGAGACCGGGCCCAAGGCCTTCATCGACCTGGGGTGGTACGCGCTGTGCGTCTTCCTGGGCCTCCTGATCCACGCCACGATCACCTTGCCGTTGCTGGTTCGGACCGTGGGCAGGGTGAGCCCGGCGCGTCACTTCAAGGCCATGAGCCCGGCCCTGATCACCGCCTTCTCCACGTCATCGTCATCCGCGACGTTGCCGGTGACCCTGCGCTGCGTGGAGGAACGGGTCGGCGTCTCCAACCGCACCAGCTCGTTCGTGCTCCCGCTGGGGGCGACCGTGAACATGGACGGCACCGCTCTCTACGAGTGCGTCGCGGCGATCTTCATCGCCCAGATCTACGGCCTGGACCTGACGTTCACCCAGCAGCTGCTCGTGGTGTTCACGGCCCTCGCCGCGTCCATCGGCGCCGCCGGCGTCCCCATGGCGGGGATGGTCATGCTCGGCATCATCCTCAACGCCCTGGGCCTGCCCCTCGAAGGGGTCGGATACGTCCTGGCGGTGGATCGCATCCTGGACATGTGCCGCACCACGGTCAACGTGTGGAGCGACTCCTGCGGCTGCGCGGTGATCGCCACCACGGAGGGCGAGACCGAGGTGCTCAAGACCTGGCCGCCGAAGCCGTTGGCGTGACATGCGTACCCAGGTGAGCGTCGAGACCCGCGGCCGCGGGCTGCACGAGGTGACGGACCTGGTCCGCGACGAGGTGCGCCGCAGCGGCGTCCGGGAGGGACTCTGCTGCGTCTACCTGCGCCACACCAGCGCCTCCCTGGTGATCCAGGAGAACGCAGACCCGTCCGCTGCACGGGACCTGGAGGCCTGGTTCGACCGGCTGGCCCCGGACGGGGACCCGGCCCACACCCACACGGCGGAAGGTCCGGACGACATGCCGTCCCACATCCGGGCGGCGGTGACCCGGACCTCCGAGTCCTTCATCGTCGCGGACGGTGACCTGATGCGCGGGACCTGGCAGGGCCTGTTCCTGTTCGAGCACAGGCACCGCCCCCACACACGGACCCTGGACCTGATGATCCTCGAGGGCTGATCAGGTCGGGGGGCCTCTACATGCCCATGGCGTGGTAGCCGGCGTCCACGAACATCACATCGCCGGTGACGCCGCGGGACAGGTCGGAGAGGAAGAACACGCTCGCGTTCCCCACCTCCTCGGCGCTCACGTTGCGCTTCATGGCCGAGCGCTCGGCCACCGTGTTCAGCATGCCGCTGAACCCCTTCACCCCCGACGCCGCCAGGGTCTTGATGGGACCGGCGCTGATGGCGTTGACCCGGTGACCGTGAGGGCCCACGTCTGCGGCCAGGTAACGGACGCTGGACTCCAGCGCCGCCTTCGCCACGCCCATGATGTTGTAGTTGGGCACCACCCGGTCGGACCCCAGGTAGGTGAGAGTGATGAAGCTGCCTGAGCGCCCCTCCATCAACGGCATGGCGCGCCGGACCAGGGCCTGGAAGCTGTAGGCCGACACCTGCATGGCGATCTGCCAGTTCTCCAGGCTGGTGTCGTAGAACGGGCCCGCCAGCTCCTCCCGCTTGGAGAAGGCCAGGCCGTGGACCAGGAAGTCCAGGTGCCCGACCTCGGAGCGGATGGAGTCGAACAAGCTGTCCATCCCCGCCTCATCCGTGACGTCGCACGGGAACAGCAACGGAGGCTGGGAGAGCTGCTCGAGCAACGGCTCGACGCCGCGGAGCAGGCGCTCGTTCTGGTAGGTGAGGATCAGGCGCGCACCCTCCCGATCCGCGGACTGGGCGATGTGCCAGGCGATGCTCCGCTTGTTGGCCACGCCGAGGATGACGCCGGTCTTGCCGTTCAACATGACGGCATCATAGATCGCCGGCGGGTCCGATCCAGCCCCGGTCAGTCCAACCAGTGCTTCTCGAGGAAGGCTCGGGCCTTACGCCAGTAGCCCGGCTCCTTCCCCGGCTTGCTCCCCGCCAACCGGAAGGTGAAGTCGCCGTGGCCCCCTCCGGGCACCTCCAGCACCATGTTGAGCACCTTGGCCCGATCCAGCACCTTGGCCATGCGGTAGGACTGGCTCAGGGGCACCAGCCGGTCCTTGGTGCCGTGGACGAACAAGAACGGAGGAGCCCCGGGCTGCAGTTGGTACACCGGTGAGGCGCCACGGGCGATCTTGACCGATCGCTCGGAGCGGTCCTTCACGCCGAGGAAGTCCTGCACCATGCGGATCCCCCAGGAGTTGGTCGCCTCCTCATCCGCCGACAGGTCCATGGGGCCGAAGAAGGACAACACCAGATCGGGCCGCGTGCTCTCCCGAGACACCGGGTCCTCGGACTTGGGGTCAGAGAAGTCCTGCTGAGCGCCGAGCAGGGCGGCCAGGTGTCCTCCGGCGCTGGCGCCGCAGGCCATCACCCGCTCCCCGTCGAGTCCGAGGCGCTTGGCGTTGGCTCGGAGATACTGGACGGCGCGTCGGCAGTCCTCGATCTGAGCCGGGTGGGTGAAGCGGGGGGCGTGGCGATAGTCGATGGAGGCGCCGGCGATGCCGTCCCGGTTGAGCAGGCGCGCCAGGGCCATGGCGTTGATGCTGCGCCGTCCGCCCCGCCTCCAGCCGCCGCCGTGGATGACCAGGGCCACCGGATGAGGGCCCTTGGTGGACGGCAGGTGCAGGTCCAGCTTGAGGTCCCGGCCACCCACCTTGCGGAACACCAGGTCCTTCTTGACCTCCGCCCCCTGCGCCCGCAGCGCAGCGGTGAGGATGAGGATGGTCACAATCGTCGTGATGAAGCGGGCCATGATCCCTGTCCCTCAGCGTTCCCTCGCCTTCGAACACGCGCCCCCACAAGGGGTCCGGTGCTCCCGCGGGCCGTCATCGGGCCGGCGAGACGCCACCGGCATGGGGCCGACGGGTTGGCGGTCCCTGAAACCCCACGAGCCATCAAAAGTAACGGCCCGATTCCGCAGAATCAGGATCACGGCAGCAGCAGCCCTTCCCCCGGCGGCTGAAAAGCACGCCCCACGGTCTGGGCGAGCAGCAGGGCCGCGCGACGATCACTCAGGCGAGCGCGGGCCTCCTGACTCACCTCCCGACCCAGGACCTGCTCCAGGATTCGAAGTCTGCCCGGCACGGCGGCGTCAGGAGCGCTCCGGAGCTCTCCCACGACCCGGTCCAGGACCTGAAAGCCGGGCCACCGGGACAGCTCGATGAGCGGGCCACCGCCACCCCGCGCGATCACCGCATCGAACCGGGCTCGCAGCATCTCCCGATGCCGCACCATCCGGACCACCCGGGGGTCCTTGAGGAGGTCGCCGCTGACGGGCTCCGCCATGCGGTGGTGGCGGCGCGCCAGCGCGGACCGGGCGGCGCGGCGGACCCGCTCATCGGCGTCGTGTCGGGCGGCTCGGAGGACGTGCAACAACCGGCGGACCTCCACCCCGCGGGCGAGCCCCGCGGCCGCCGCCCGCTGGACCGGAGTACCGGTCTCCAGCACCAACGCCAGCGCCAGCCACCGATGCCGGACATGGCCCTCCGCGCAGACCCGCAGCAGCTGGCGCCGGAACCTCCACTCATGAAAGAGGACCTGGGGCAGGGCGGGGCCAGGAGCACCGTCGAAGCGCGGCGTCTCGCCCCCACACGAACGAGCCACCCGCGACCCGCGGGGCCACGGGCGCAGGGTCGGCCGCCGCTGCGGTCGCCAACGCAAGGCCGACCCGGCGCGGTGGGTGCGTCCCTCGAACAGCAGCTGCCCCTCCTGGACCAGCAGGAGCACGCCGCCACCCACATCCCGGCGGACCCGCACGTGACCGCGCAGGACCACGACGGTCGAACCCTCCGCGCTGACCCGGACGGCCCGCCGCCCCGCCTGCACCACCGCCCCGCCTCGGGACAGCCGCACCCCTCTGCGATCCAGCACCAACCGCGTATCCGGATCGGGCCAGACCCAGCTGCCGGCGTGAGTGCGGACGGCCACGGGCTCCGCGCGCCGCCCCACCTCCAGGGCGTGAGGCAGGGGGAAGCGCTGACCGGGGCTCCAGGCACCGAGGGGCGTCTCCGACACCAGCAGGGCCCAACCCAGCGGCCGCGCCACGGCGCCGTCCGTGATCAGGATCACGAGCGACAACGACGCCGTCACGAGCCTGCGGATCACCGCGGCGACTGGTCGCCGTCGGACCCCGCCTCCGCCTTGGCGAGCCGGGCCCTGGCTCCCATCCGCGCCAGGGCACGCTCCAGGCTGTCCTCGTCGTCGGTGGCGGAGAACCGGGCGCGAAGGGCCGCCGTGTGAGCGTCCAGGCAACGACGCGCCGAGGCCAGGTCCTTGGCGGCCAGCTCCAGCGCCACCAGGGCGTCCAGGGCGTCCACGCTCTGACGCCACAGGTCGCCGTGCTCCTTCAGGCACTGCCGCAGCAAGCCCCGGGCATTCTCAATCCGCTTGCCCTGCCGCTCCAGGCTCGCCAACCGGGTCAGCGCACGGGCTCGTGACCTGGCCTGACCCGGATAACCGTCCACCACCGCCCGTAACGCAGCGGCCGCCTCCGGTCTGCGACCCGCTCGACGGTGCAGGGACGCCAGGTCATGCAACGCAGCAGTGGAGACCCTTGGCTCTCCGTCCATGCGCGACGCGGTCTGAAGGGCCTGCTGCGCGTCCGGCAGCCGGTCCAGGCGACGGTAGGTCCTCCCCAACTCCAGCCAGGCCCGGGCCACGGCGGGCCCCTCCTCCGGGTAACGCTCCGGGATCAGGCGCAGCAACCGGACGCAGTCCTCGTACACCGCGGTCTTGCCGGCCCCCTCCTCCACGCGGGCGTCCAGGGCCCGCTTGCGCGCCGCCGACAACAGGGTCCGGGCGCTGTCCTGCCCCCATCCGATCAGGGGCAGGCTCCCCATCACCAACGCCAACATCAAACACCTCTTCATGGTCCTCACTCCTGGCTCCCACCGCCGATATGGACCCGCTCCCTCGAATCCGTCATCCGGCCACCCCCACGGCGTCGCACCAACGCTCTCCCTCTCCTCCAGCGGAGGATCGGAACGAGCTCTTTCCCTGGTGCAGCAAGCGTCGCAGCCGGGCTCGGCTCACCCCCATGCGACGGGCCGCCTCCGACGGCTCCATGGCCTCGAGGACCCGCAGGCGCACGGCGCTCCGATACTCCGGCGCCAGGGTGGCGAGGCGCGCCTCGATCCAGCGCCGGGCCTCCGCTTGCAGCAGCCCCCGGCAAGGGTCCCCCGGGACGCAGGACCGCTCCTCGTCCAGCGGCTCCACGCAGCGCGTCCGAGCCACCGCGCTCCGCATCCGGTTGAGCACCACGCTCACCACCCAGGACCAGAACCGGGAAGGCTCCCGCACGCTGTCCCAGCGCTGCCAGACAATGGCCAGGGACTCCTGGACCACGTCCTCCGCCAGCTCCTCATCCACGCCGCGGCGGGCGAGCAGACGAAGCATCCGGTGGCGCAACCACTCCAGCAGCTCCCTCCAGGCCTCCGACTCGTCACGCCTCAAGCGCTCGAAGACTCCATCCAGATCCACCCGGGGCATGATGCTCCGATCCCGGGCCACGCTCTTCCCGGCGCAGATTAACGCACCCGCATGAACTGTCAACCACTTTGCGGTGCATTATGACGAACCCCGCACGGTCTGCGACCAAGCTCTCCTCATGACCGACAGCCAAGCCACGCGGGCCGCCTTCAGGGGGGGGGCTGGGTGCCATCTTGTTCTCCTTTGGTGGCTACCGCCTCGTTGAGGGCATCAGCGCAATCAGCGACATGGTCAATGACATGGGCCCCATCGCACCGGGCTCGTCAGAGGGGGAGATCCTCTCCATAACCGCCCTGGGCTGCCTCTTCTGGACCGCCCTGCTGGCCGTGGGGCTCAAGCTCGGGTTACCCTCACGCGTCGGCGACGAGAGACCGACGGACCCGCTCGAAGCCGATCAAGCTCCGGATGCCGGCCGGAGCGACCCGAGCGCCTGATTGGCCTGTTCGACGCAACGCATCAGCGACGACGCGACGTGAGGCCTGGACTTCGGCGATCGCTGACCAGTCGACCGCCTACAACGTCCCCTGGCCCGACAGGGTGCAGTTCTTGCAGCCCGTCCGCAGCTCGCCGCTGAGGAACTCCTGGCGCAGCTTCTGGTACTCCGCCCCGTTCCAGA
Source organism: uncultured Isosphaeraceae bacterium (assembly GCA_964507445.1). Lineage (GTDB taxonomy): Bacteria > Planctomycetota. The sequence goes on along the minus strand of CAZDQF010000030.1, from coordinate 1,131 downwards.
TCTCGTCGAAGGACTGCTCGAAGATGTTGCCCATGAGCAGGTGCTCGTCCCAGCCGCGGCAGCACGGGTAGACGTTGCCGTTGGGGATGATGCGGACGTAGGTGGCGAGCTGGTAGCAGAACCCCGGGTTCTTCTCCATCAGGGCGTGGTAGATGGTGTCCACCACGACCGGCGGGGTGAGTCCCGGGTGGGGGGTCTGTTCGTGGGTGACCTGCTCCACCGGGTCCAGGGCCAGCTCCAGGTCCACCTTCTCTCGCCGCGCCGCCTCCAGGGCCCGATCCAGGTGGTGGCGGACCTCGGCGGCGGTGAAGTGATCGTCCACGTCGAAACGGTGCGGGTCGTGAAAGAAGGGGAGCATCTTCTGGATGCGAACGTGGTGGATGCCCTCCTGCTTCGCGAAGGTCAGGGTGCCGTCCAGGGTGGTCAGGTTGTGCTTCATGAGCACCACGATGAGGGTGAGCCGGAAGCCCTCTTCCTGCTGCAGCTTCACCAGCCGACGGAGCCCCGCCAGCATGCGCTCGTAGCGCCCCCCGACCCGGATCTCCTCGTAGATGGACGGGATGTGGGAGTCGATGGAGAAGTCCACCTTGAACACCCGGCCACGGAGCCGCTCGATGTGGCGATCCGTGATCAGGTTGCCGTTGGTGATCAGGTTGAGCCGCAGGTCGTGCTTCTCGCAGTGGTCCAGGATCTTGTCGAAGTCCCCCATGGCGGGCTCCGACGTGGCCGAGGGGGTGATCACCGAAGCGTTGGGGAACACGGCGTCCCCGATGACATCCAGCTTCTCGCCGTTGATGAAGGACAGATCCGGGCGCTCGCACATGACACAGGAGAGATTGCACGCATTGTTGGTGGAGATCTCCACGTGGAAGGGCCGACCGGACCACTCAGTGCGGGCGGATATGACGTCCTCCGCAATCCGCATGGCATTGTCCAACTCCTGGGCTCGCTTGGGTGCGATGGGCGGCGTGCTCATGTGATCACCATAAACAACGGGGGCCCCCCCCCCCCCCGCCGCCCGCCCCCCCGCGCACCACGGGGGGGGGGGGGGGGGCGGGGGGCGGGCCCGCCGCCCCACGGCCGGGGAAAGGTGGCAGGAACCCTCCCCAGCGGCTCCGAATCGAGGGGCAG
>CAZDQF010000029.1:0-25341 GCA_964507445.1 uncultured Isosphaeraceae bacterium | reverse complement strand
GGCCGCGCGGGCGCGACGGTCCTCTTCCCTTTGTGCCAGTTCATCAGTGAAGACGCATAGCCGGGACCTCGCCCTCGCAACGCGCCGCGCGGGTCAGGGCCACCGGCCAGGAAACAAACATGTTAAGAGCCTCCCTGGTCCTTCTCTCGTTCGCATTGACGAGCCACTGGGTGCACGCCCAGTTCCTGACCGCCCTGGAGACCACTTACTTCGGAGGGGTCAGTCAGGCCGGGAACATGTTCGACATCGTCGCCATCAACGATGTGCGCATCTGTGATCTGGACGTTCACCTGAGCAGCGTCGGACCGGAAACCGTAGCGGTCTATGCTGTCAGCGCCGGGGGCTCGTTCCTCGGCAACGAGAACAACCCCGCCGCATGGACCCTCCTGGGCATGGCCAATGTCATGGGCGCCGGAGCTGGGAACCCGGTGCCCCTGCACCTGGGCCTGGGAGTCCCGATCCCAGCGGGATCACGACACGGCTTCTACGTCACCTGCACCACGGGAGGCGACTTGCTGTACACGTCGGGAGCGTCAACAGGCAGTGTCTACGCCAGCGACTCCAACCTGCAGGTCCTTGAGGGGACCGGCAACGCCTACCCCTTCGGCTTCACCTTCAGCGACCGGGTCTGGAATGGCCGGGTCTACTATGAGACAGGACTCAGCGGCGCTTGCGGCCTGCCCCGGCCCCCCACCGAGTTCCAGTTGAATCAGGCAACGTCGTCTCTGATCATCAGCGGGATCCTCGAGCCGACCGCCTCCGAACCCATCTCCCAGACATCCCTCCTGGCGACCCTCGAGACCCTTGAGTGCGACAGCGTCAACTCCGGGTTCCCGTTCGACCTGGTGGTCGATGCGGGGGGTGTCCCCCGGGCTCACTCCATCCTCGGGACCCACTTGATCGACGGCCAGACCGTGAACATCGACCTCGCCTCCACCGGTGTCTTCTACTGGAACGGAGGCACCCTGCCGGATCTGACCACCACCACGTTCCCAGCCAACGGGACGACCATCCCCTTCGCCATTCCATTCATCTTCAACATCGCCGCCCAGATGGGTGTGGTCGATGTATCCAGGCCCAGCGGGGTCGCCCTGAGTCACGCCGTCGAGTACCGCAGCGTCACCTGCAGCGTCACCGAGGGTTTCGAACAACTGACCACCGGCAGCAACGCACTCCCCATGGGTTGGGTCAGTCCGTCGACGACCGGCCCGTCATGGGAAGTCGGAGAAGGGTGGACGCCGTCCCTGAGCACGGGGCCTACCGGCGCCAGCGTCGGAAGTCGATACGCGTTCTGCGAGACCTCCGGGTCCGGCCTCAGCAGCACCTTCGTGATGGAGACATGCACCATGACCCTGCCCGCTGGGGGTGTGTCGCTCCTGCTGTTCGACCTGTCGAGGCTAGGCGCGACCATCGGCACCCTCCAGATCCACATGGATGACGGCTCCGGGACCTTCAGCGACCTGGTGGGAAGCTACTCGGGTCCGGACCCCAGCCTCACCCAAGGTGGCATCGAGTGGACCCACGAGGCCATCCCCATCACCCCATCCGGGAGTCAGGTCGCTTTCCGTTGGACCTACACGTCCATGGGCGGATACACGGGGGACATCGCCATCGACGCCATCGAACTCCAGTAGCCGCCCCATACCCCGGCTCATATATTTGGCTTCGGACCCTGCGCCGCGATAGGCTTCCCGTGAACCATGCAACGGACCTGCCTCATCGCCCGAACGACCCTCGCCCTGCTCTCTCTGGCCCTGGTCGCGGCCTCCCAGCAAGCTCTGGGCGACCTCACCCTCACATTGGACGACGGATCGGTGCTCCCGGGTGCCTCGATCGGAACCAGGCAGATGAGCCAAGGTTCGATCACCTACGGCATCCGTACGCTCGTCCCCGGCGGACACTACAGGGCCTGGGTCCGCAACGACTCTCCCCCAGCTCTGCCCGACGGCACCGGTGGGCACCTGCCCAATGTCCCCCTGCTGATCCGGAGCGCCACGGTACGGGTGCCGAACGGCTGGCGTATCCTCGACGCTGACTACGTCGGCGCCAAACAGGACAACACGGTCGGGAAATCCACCACCTGGACCCTCATCGGCAAGCGCACCCGGAAACCCGTTCACTCCCGCTACCCGAAGGAGAGCGCCCGCAGCCACTTCGTGGACGGGGGGCACCAACTCTGGTGGGACATCCTGGCACCTGGCCACCCAGCGCTCCGACCCGTGGCTGACTCCGACCTGGAGGGACGCATCCGGACCTTCCTGGGGATGGGGCCCCAGCCCCTGGAACAATCGGCTCTGCCGTCCCGGCTGCAGGCCCTCAAACGAGTCTGGGCCATCGACCGTGGTCCAGGCCGATACGGCCTGGACGACTGGGTCATGCGACGGTTCCAGGACCGGATCCCGTGGCGGGGCACCCCCGCGTGGTGGGGCTGCGTTCAGTGGGGCGATCGCTGGTGCAACCACCACTACGACATGATCTCGCACGCCATCGAAGCTCACCTCTACGGCGTGAAGGGCGGGTGGCTCGCCGCAAGCCGCATGGCGCGCAAGCACCTTCAGACCGGCATCTACGACAGCAGCGGCCACATCTTCTCGTCCATGCACGTGTACGAGAAGACCGGAGGCCTGGGCCAATACCCCGGAGACAACGTACGACCGGTGGACTCCCATGAATGGGACACGGGCCTGATCTGCTGGGCCCTGCTGTCCAGGGACCCCATGGCCATGGAGATGCTGCAGAGGCGCGCGCAGGTGCTCTCGTCATGGCCACCCAGCCTTGTCTGGAACGGCGCCGGCGGCGTACGACAGCTGGGCTGGACCCTGCGCAACATGCGAGCCTTCACCTGGTTCGGCATCCGTGACATGCGGGCCGAGATGGCCGCCCTGATAACTCACGCCATTCAGGTCAACAACGGGGTCCGCTGGTGGCGCAATCAGTACACCCCCAAGAGCTTCGCTCCGTGGATGCAAGGCCTCACGAACGTCGAGATCGTAGCGGCGCTCGAAGGGCCGTTGAGCGCTCACCCCCAGCAGGCCGCCTGGATGAAACACGTCCGCGAGAAGGTGACGTTCCAACTGGAGCACGTCATCAAGTACGACGCAGAGTCCGAGACGGTCGTCATACCCCATCAGGTGGAGGACTTCGACGCCGGCAGAAACACCGTCCGCTACCAGGCAACGCAGCTGGCCTGGGCCATCCCCCAGCTGGCGTTGGCGCGGCGATGGGGGCTGCCGCAAGCAGAGGCCATGCTCAGCGCCGCCAAGGCTGGGTTCCTCTCCGGCAGCCGCCCCTACAACGAGAGCGGCGCGGTGGGAGGCGGCCCCGCCAGCCTGAAGACCTGGGCCAGCGCCCATCAATGGGCTGCCCGCGAGAACCTCTGGCGCTGAACGACGGCGGACCACCAACGACGAGTCACCCAGGTAGGATGCCGGCCATGAAAGCCGCCCTGCTTCTCGCCCTGTGGGCTCCGGTCGTAGCCGCCCAGGAGACGAAGATCGTCCGTGTGTTCCTCCTCGCGGGCCAGTCCAACATGGAAGGCCAGGCAGTGGTCGACCTGGATCATGAGGAGCACTACAACGGTGGACGCGGCACGCTGGTCCACGTGCTCAGGGACCCCACTCAACGGAAGCGCTTCGGGCATCTCAGGGACGAAGATGGTGAATGGACCTCTCGTTCCGACGTCCAGGTCTGGTACCGGAATCACCACGACGAGCTGAAGAAGGGCCCCCTCTCCATCGGCTTCGCGGTCTACGGAGGGCGCCACCACTTCGGACCGGAGCTCCAGTTCGGGCACGCCATGGGAGACCGCTTCAAGGATCCGGTGCTCCTCGTGAAGACGGCGTGGGGCGGCAAGAGTCTGTTCAGGGACTTCCGACCTCCATCCGCTGGCGGTGAGGTGGGCCCTTACTTCAAGAAGATGCTCTCCCAGTACAGGGAGATCACGTCGTCTCTGAAGACTCACTTCCCGAGTCTCGCCGACCACCGCCCCGTCCTCACCGGCATGGTCTGGTTCCAGGGTTGGAACGACATGTTCCAGGACGGCGCGATCGACGTGTACGGCGACAACCTCACCCACCTGGTGCGGGATGTCCGCAAAGCGCTCGACGCACCCCGCCTGCCCGTGGTGATCGGGGAAACCGGTAACGGCAACGAGGCCCTGCGGACCCAACAGGCTCAGGCGGCCGGGAGGAAGGACATCCAACCCGCGGCGTTCGCGGCGACCCACGACTTCCTGCGCCCGAAGGAGCAGTCCCCGAACGTGACCCACGGGCACCACTGGTTCGGGAACGCAGAAAGCTACCTGCTCATCGGCGACGCCATGGGCGACGCCATGAATCGTCTGCTCGACGCCCGACGCTGAGACCCGCTACTGCACCGTCACCCGGTCGATGGCCAGGTCACCGGCGAAGCCCAGCCCCGAGGTGTACTCGAACCGAAAGCGAGCGCTAACCCCAGCAGGAACGAAGGACAGGGACTCCAGGGTCCAGTCCGTTCCGGTCGGGTCCGGTCCGATGAACTGCCCCAGGAGCGTCGGGAAGGTCCCCGATCCGTCGTCCATGAGCACCCTCAGGGTCCCGATGTCGACCCCCAGTCTGCTCAGCCGGAAGGAGAGCGAAGACTGGCTGAGGACGCTCACGTCGTAGGCGCAGGTGTCCATGGCGAACACCACGCCCGGGTTGTTCGGCAGGCTGGTCTCGCAATACATGTACTGGACACCGCTGGGCGCGCAGCATGCGGGGCCGGTCCCCGGCGAGGTCGTGGTCCCGACGCCGACCTGCCACTCCGCGCCGCCTCCACCATCCGCCCACCCCACGGGGTACGGGCCGCCGGAGCTGGCCAGACCAGCGGCGGGCTGCAGCCACTCGAAGTCCTCCGTCAACGCACACGCCTGCGCGATGTACTCGCATGCGTGACTCAAGGCGAGCCCGTCGACGTTGCCCGGGTCCGCCACCGCCATCTGAGCCGCGGCGATGATCGGGAGGGTGGAGGAGAAAGAGACCGAGACGGGCCCGGGCGGGAAGGACGAGGTCGCCAGATTGGAGCTGACGCCCCCGTTGAGATAGGTGGTGTAGGCGGCCAGCAGGTTCAGGTTCACCACCTGGCCCCCCGCCGTCTGCAACCCGAGGAACGAGTAGGGCTGGGTCGCTCCGGGGATCCGCAAGGCCACATCGAACGGCAGCCCCACCCCGTCGCTGGACAACTCCAGGGTCTGCACCTGGCCCACGAGCTGGACGGACTGGATCGGCGCGAAGGGACCGGGGTCCGGCAACCCCCCTAACGTCAGTCCGGATCGAGGCTGATTCACCTGATACTGGTCCGGAGGTGGCGCCGCGCAGGGCGCGCCGACTCCCTGCTGGTAGGTGAGCCGCACCAACGGGACGTACTCGTCGTTGCTGAAGTTCGACGTCGTCGCGGCACAGTTGGACAGATCACCGTAGCGGTTCCCCCCGTTGGTCCCCGTCGTCCCCGCCCGGCCCTCCAGCAGAGCGCCCCAGTGCGCCGTGGTGCCGCACTTCTCCAATTGGATGACGAAGTCGCCGGCGGACGGGTCGTAGGCGAAGGGCTGAGCGAGGGGGATGTCAACCCACGGCGCGGTGGCCGCACCAGGGGAAGCCACCGGGCCGCCCGCCCAACGTCCGGAGTGGACCACCGTCGCGTCCGATCCCAGGTTGCTGCTGAAGACCGCGTGGTGGGTGCCGGTTCCGTAGGTCGTAATCGCCGTCGCCATGGTGACGGTCAATGACGGGAAATCGAAGGCGGTGACGCCGCCGCCTCCGGACGCCGCGCGAACGGACAGGCCGCAGATGGTGATGGGCCCCTGGGCGACGAACTCCGAGGCGGAGTAGTGCCATTGCCACTTCTGATCAGCGCTGACGCCGAGCGGGAACGCGGTCCCACCTGCCCCCGTAGGCGCGGAGAGAAACCCCGCCGGGAGGGTCTGCACGGACGTCGTCTGGGCCGCGATGCCAGGGACGACACAGGCGACAGCGACACAGAGAACGAAGTGGCGATTCAGCCGTGGCGCGATCAGGGATCTCTACTTGAGGAACGACCCCGCGTCAGGGAGCTACGCAGGCGCTGATGACATTGGTCAACGGAATGCCGCCCGTAAAGGGAACCAGGCCGCATTGGAGATAGATCGGGAGATAGGCGATGGACGGGTCGTTGGGGACGGCCACCGTGATGGATGAGAAGTTCCCCGAAGCGTCGGTGAGCCCGGACAGGTTCTGGAAGATCGGGAGCGCCACGGGATACGTCAGGTTGAACAGCGGGTCGTTGGAATCCAGGCTGGCGAACTCACCGGACGGGAGGGTGAATCCCGTGTTGGTGCTGAACGCGGCCGCCCCGATGTACAGGGTGTTGGGCATGTTGGGAGCGCTGAGATCCACGGACCACACCTGGCCCACCTGCAGCGTGTTCTGCTCAACCAGGGTCGGGCTGGAGGCTCCGACGATCGTCACGGGAACCCAGGTGGTCTCCGTGATGATGCCGCTCACGGGCCGGGTGACGACTTCCGCGTAGTACAGGCCCGGGGCCAACGAAGCGGTGAAGGGGAACGTCTTGGACGCGGTGCCGTACGCCCCCACCGGCGTCCACGGCCCGCACAGCCCCAGCGGAATCGGCGCCGAGAATCCGCCGGGTACGTCCTGGCGCAGCGTCCGCGCCACGCAGGCAGTCCAGTGCTCGAACCCCATCCCGGTGGAGTCCGTCACGTTGATGGTGATGGACGACGTCCCGGCAGGCACCGGATTCGGCGAGACCGAGGTGCAGACCGGCCCCTGGGCCATGGCCGGAGCCAGCAGGCAGAGGGGCAGGAGGGACGCGAACACAGTGGGTGCGGTGAACTTCATGATGCCAGCCGATTATCCAGGGAAAGAAACGGGCGAACCGGGCGAACCCGGCCGGTGGACGCGAGCCTGTCTCCGGGCCCGCAGCAGCGAGTCTACAGGAGCCGCTCCCGGGCGAGAACGACTGATTTCGGGGTAGAATCGAGCCCTCTGGAGCGCCGCCCTACATGCATCTCCTTCACGTCGTGATCTCAACCCTCCTCTGCCTCGGTCTGGCCCTTGGGCAGACGCAGGGTCCGCCCGGTTTCTCCGGCCAGATCGCCCCGCTCCTGAGCGCCAGGTGCGCAGGCTGCCACCACCCTGGCAAGTTGAAGGGCAAGCTGGACGTCACCAATTACGAAGCGCTCCGAAAGGGCGGTCGGCACGGCCCGGCGGTGATCCCCAACGACGCCGCTGGCAGCCCGCTCCTCACCAAGGTCATGGGCGACGACCCGGAGATGCCTCCCGAGGGCGACCCCCTCACGGACTCCGACATCGACCTGCTCCGTCGGTGGATCGAAGCCGGCGCCCCCGACGACACGCCTGACCAACCCGTGGTGCCGGCGGCGATCGCGCCGACCTCGTACCCCGCGGCTCCATCGAACGCCGCCCTGGCTTACTCCCCCGACGGTTCCCTCCTCGCGGTCGCGGGCTACTGCGAGGTGCTGCTCCACGACGCCGACGGACACGGGATGTTGGCCCGGCTGCCCGGAGACGCTCCCCACATCGCCTCCCTCTGCTTCTCGCAGGACGGTCGCTGGCTCTGCGTCGCCGGCGGCGCCCCGGGGAGGTACGGCTCCATCCAGGTCTGGGATGTTGCGCGACGCTCCCTGCATCGCACCCACCGGCTCACCACGGACACGGTCTTCGGAGTCAGCATCTCACCGGACAAGAGGAGCGTAGCCGTGGGCTGCGCCGACAAGACCGTGCGCATGCTCGACGCGGACACGGGCGAAGAGCAGCTGCTCTTCCGCAATCACTCGGACTGGGTCCTGGGTACGTTCTTCAGCAAGGACGGCAAGCAGCTCGTCTCCGGCGGCCGTGACAAGGCCATGAAGATCATCGACCTGGAGCATCGTCGCTTCGTCGATGACATCAACAACCCCCTTGAGAAGGTGCTGGACATGTCCCGGCACCCCACCATGGACGCCGTGGTCTACGGCGGCGACCAGGGCACCACCTTCGTCTACCGTGTCTCCGACAACCAGAAACGCACCGCCGCCCGCAATGACACCAACCTCGTCAGGAAGCTGGAGCGTCAGTCCGGCAGCGTCCACGCGGTCGCGTACAGCCGGGACGGTGCGCTCATCGCCGCCGGGGGGATCGACGCGGCTGCCCGCGTCCACGACGCCAAGACCGGCGCGGTCAAGGCGCGGCTGACGGGGCACAGGGGGGCGATCTTCGACCTGGACTTCCGCCCCACCCAGCCTGAGGTCGCGACCTGCGGTCAGGACGGGGTGATCCGGATCTACGACGCGGCAGGCGGCCGTCAGCTCCGCGCCTTCGTGCCGGTGCCGCTCGAGAACGAGGCGTCGCCGACCACCGGTCCCCTGGTCACCTCCCTGGAGGTCGCCCCTGCGAAGATGGTGTTCACGGACCCCAGGGATCGACGGGGCCTCCTGGTCTGGGCCCACACCCCGTCCGGCGCCGTGGACGTCACCGACGAGATCCAGACCTCCGTCGAGCCGGCGGGGATCGTGGCCGTCGACAGCGGCCGTGTGGTGCCCCGCTCCGAGGGTCAGGCCACCCTGACCGTCGAGGCCCGGGGCCTGGTGGCTCGCGTCCCGGTGTCGGTGCTGGCCGCCGACCCACCGCCCGTGCACTTCGGTCGCGACGTCATGCCCATCATGAGCAGCACCGGCTGCAGCAACGGCACCTGCCACGGGGCGCAGGACGGGCAGAACGGGTTCCTGCTCTCGCTCCGCGGCTTTGACCCCCTGTCCGACCATCGCGCCCTCGTCCAGGAGCTCGGAGGGAGACGGGTCAACCGCATCGAGCCCGCATCCAGCCTCATGCTGCTCAAGCCCACCGGCGCCATACCCCATGAGGGCGGCACCGTGCTGGAGCCCGGGACCAGACGCTACGACACCCTCCTGCAGTGGGTCCGGCAGGGCGCCACGGCGCAGCTCGGACCCTCATCCACGGTGCAACGCCTGGAGGTCATCCCCGCGTCCGTGAACATGGCGCTCCCCGCCCAGTCCCAACGGGTGCTGGTGATCGCCCACTACGAAGACGGGACCACCCGGGACGTGACCGAGGACGCCATCATCTCCACCAGCGACGTGGAGATCGCCACCGCCGACGGCAACCGGATCACCGGAGCCCGCCGAGGCGAATCCGCCGTCCTCGTTCGTTACGAGGGCATGTACGCCAGCTCCCCCGTCAGCGTCATGGGCGACCGGACGGGATACGCCTGGCGACCCGGCCCCCAGCACAACGTCATCGACGAGCTGGTGCAGGACAAGCTCCGCAAGATCAAGTCTCTCCCGTCGGCCCTGTGCACGGACGCGGAGTTCGTCCGCCGCGTCTACCTGGACCTCACCGGACGGCCGCCCAGGACAGCGCTCGCCCGCACGTTCGTCGAGGATCAGACCCCGAGCCGGGAGAAGCGCGAACGGCTCATCGACGCCCTGATCGGTGATCCGCAGTTCGTCGAGCACTGGGCCAACAAGTGGGCGGACCTCCTGCAGTGCCAGAGCCGGACCCTCGGAGACAAGGGTGTCTGGGTCTTCCGCCGCTGGCTCTCCCGCAGCGTGGCGGAGAACAAGCCCTACGACCAGTTCGTCCGTGAGCTCCTGACCACCGGCGGCAGCACCTACCAGAAGGCGGCGGCCAACTACCTGCGGGCGGTCACGGACAAGGGGCAGGTCCCCGACCCCCTGAAGCTCACGGAGGACATCACCCAGACGTTCCTCGGGGTCCGCTTCAACTGCAACAAGTGCCACAACCACCCCTTCGAACGGTGGACCCAGGACCAGTACTACGAGTTCTCGGCCCACTTCGCGCGCGTGCGGTTCAAGGGGGGGCCGCGGGCGGGTGAGATGATCGTCTTCGACAACTACGATGGCGGTGAGGCCATCCACCCCCGTACGTCTCGTCAGGTCGCGCCCAGGGTCCCCGTCGCCGAGGACCTGGTCCCCGAAGCGGAGGGGGATCGCCTGACGGCCCTGGCCCAGTGGCTCACCTCACCTGAGAACCCGCTGTTCGCTCGGTCCTACGTCAACCGCGTGTGGAGCTACTTCCTCGGCCGCGGCATCATCGAACCGGTGGATGACATCCGGGCCGGCAACCCGCCGGTGAACCCGGACCTGTTGGATCACCTGGAGCGCCGGTTCATCGAGAGCGGCTTCGACTTCAACGATCTCGTGCGCACCATCTGCCGGTCGGCCACCTACCAGATGTCTTTCCGTTCCAACCGCTGGAACGAAGACGACAGCACCAACTTCTCTCACTGCATCCCCCGCAGGCTGTCCGCGGAGCAGCTCATGGAGGCGGTGTCCGTGGCCACCGGCGTGGCTCCGCGTATCGCCGGTCTCCCGGAGGGCGCCCGCCCGGTGGAGGCGCCGGACGGGTTGGTCAAGAACGACGACTTCCTCAAGCTGTTCGGACGGCCGAAGCGGGACTCCGCCTGCGAGTGCGCCCGCACCAACGACCTCAGCCTCGCCCACGCCTTGAACCTGGTGAACGGCGAGTCCATCCACGGCGCCACCGTGAACCCCAAGGGGCTGGTCTCCACCCTCATCTCGACGCACGCCGAAGACGCGGCGGTGGTGACCGAGCTGTACTGGGCCGCCCTGTGCCGTGCCCCGACAAAGGAGGAGCTCTCCACCTTCTCCGCCTTCGGAGACGGTCCGCAGCGCCTCACCGCGGCCCAGGACCTCATGTGGGCCCTGATCAACAGTCCTGCATTCCTCTTCAATCGATGAAGCGAGAACGAGCATGATCTCCATCCCCGGACTCCCCGGCGCGACCTGTGACGGCATCTCCCGGCGCGAGCTCCTCCGAGCGGGAGGCGCGGGCATGATGGGCATCAGCCTCGCCAACATCCTCAACCTCGAGGCCCTCGCGCGACCTGCTCGCGGGTCCGGGGGACCGGGATTCGGCAAGGCCAAGAGCGCCATCCTCGTGTTCCTCCAGGGTGGCCCGAGCCACATCGACATCTGGGACCCCAAGCCGGACGCGCCGGACAACATCCGCGGCGACTTCAGCCCCATCAAGACCAGCGTGCCCGGGGTGATGGTCAGCGAGACCATGCCGAAGCTGGCCAAGGTCCTGCACAAGGCCACCCTCATCAGGTCCGTGAGCTACACCCCGGTCGGCCTGTTCAACCACACCGCCGCCATCTACCAGATGCTCACCGGCTACACCCCGGACAAGGTCTCCCCGTCCGGACAGCTGGAGCCGCCGGCGCCCAACGACTTCCCCACCGCGGGTTCCCACATCAGCAAGCTGAAGCCCATCGACGGCTCCATGCTGCCGTTCGTCATGCTGCCGCGGCCCCTGCAGGAATCGAACGTCATCGGCAAGGGCGGGTCCGCCGGCTTCTACGGACCGGCCTACGACCCTTACTACCTGTTCCAGGACCCGAACAAGGAGATCAAGCTGGACGATCTCTCCCTGCGCGCCGGCGTCAGCCCGGAGCGCATGTCCCGTCGGGCGAGGCTCCTCGACAAGGTCAACGCCGCCATGCCCGAGCTCGACAAGGCGCTGGAGCGGACAGCCCTGTCCCGCTACCAGCAACGAGCCCTGGAGCTCGTGACCTCCGCCCGCGCCCGGAACGCCTTCGACCTGTCGAAGGAACCGGCAGAGATGCGCGACCGGTATGGCCGCCACACCTTCGGGCAGAGTTGTCTGTTGGCGCGGCGCCTCATCGAAGCGGGCACCCGCTTCGTACAGGTCAACTGGCCGGCGGTGGCCAACGGCAACCCCAGGGTGGACGCCTTCGACACCCACGCGGAGAACTTCGGTCCCCTGAAGAACCTCCACTGCCCCAAGCTGGACAGCGGCCTGTCGTCCCTCCTCGCCGATCTCGACGATCGCGGGCTGCTGGACGAGACCATGGTGGTGGCCATCGGCGAGTTCGGCCGCAGCCCCAAGATGGGAGTCAGCACCTCCGGGAACACCAACTCCGCCAAGGGTCGGGACCACTGGCCCTACTGCTACACGGCACTCGTGGCCGGCGGCGGCATCCAACGCGGCTCCGTGTACGGCGCGTCAGACGAGACCGGTTCGTCCCCCAAGGACAACGCCGTGCACCCGACGCGCATCCTGTCCAGCGTGTACCACGCCCTCGGCATCGACCCCCACATGATGGTGACGAACCACCTCAACCAGCCCCGCGAGCTGATCAAGGCGGAGCCGGTCCTCGAGTTGTTCTGATGTCCACCCTCACCCTGGCCCTCCTGGGGCTCCTCGCCAGCGGTCCCGCACCGGTCATCCAGACCCTCCAGCCCGCCGCCGCCCTTCGGCCCGGCACGACAGAGATCCTGGTGACCGGCAGGCACCTGGCCGACCTGCAATCGGTGGTGTTCGGCCCCACGACGGGCATCTCCGCGCACGTCGCGTCGCACAAACCCGGCATGGCCCGGGTGGTCGTGACGACCACCTCCGCGACCCCCCTGGGCCCCTGCGACCTCAGGCTCGTGACCCCTCGAGGCGTATCCAACGCGCTCCCCCTCTACATATCGAAGGACCCAGTGTTCCAGGTCCGCGCTGCGGAAGGGAAGCTCACCCGGATACCGGGCTTCCCGATCGTGCTGACCGGCGCCATCGAACGACCTCAGCAGGGAGACCGCGTCCAGTTCGAGGGACGAGCCCGGCGGCCCGTGACGTTCCACGTCAGCGCGGCGAGCCTTGGGTCCATGCTCGAGCCCGCGGTCACCGTAGAGGGAGGCGACCGCAGGACCCTCGCCTGGGAGGATGTCGGCCACGATGGTGACGTCTCCCTTCGGTTCACCCCGGACCACGACGGCGTCTACGACCTGAAGATCCGGGACCTGCGGCACCGTGGCGGCAGAGCCTTCACCTACCGCATCCACGGAGCTGAGGAGAGCGCGACCCCGGCGGCTCCCGGCGCCACCTCTCCCGCGACACCAGGAGCAACCACCCTGGCCGTCCCCGGTGAGGTGAGCGGCTGCATCGCTCGGCCCGGCGAGTCCCACACCATCGGCTTCGAGGTCGGCAAGAAGCAACGGTTGGTCCTGAGGGTTGACGCCCGGAGCGCGGGCTCCGCAATGGACGCCCTGTTGGCGGTCCACGACGCCGCCGGCAAACGGATCGCCGTCAACGACGACCACAAGGGGCCCGACCCCCGCCTGCAGCTGGACCTGGGCCCGGGCGCCTACACCGCCGAGGTGACGGATGTAGCGGGCCACGGCGGCCCCGACCATCGCTACACCCTGATCATCGGGCCCCCGAATCGAGAAGCGCCGTCCTTCGCCGTCCGGTTCCTGCCCGACGCCGCCAGGGTCAGCAGGGGCAGCCACCGCAAGCTCTGGTGCCAGGCCACCCGCACCGGTGGGTTCAAGGGTCAGGTGCAGGTGACCTTCCCCGACCTCCCCCCAGGGGTCACCGCGTCACCCGTGACCCTGGGACCGGACAACGGCTGGACCAGCGTATTCACCCTGGGAGCCACCACGGAAGCGGCCCTCGGTTCGGTCCCCATCGCCGCCGTGGCCACGGGCAGGATCGGCGACCGATCGACGCGAGTCCACTGCGTTCCCGAGGGCGCGGGAGGCGATCGGACGCAGGCCTACATCACCGTGTTGCCGGCCCCGGCGGTCACCGTCGCCGCCCTGGGACCACCGTCGGAAGATGATCAACGCAAGCACGCGGCGCAGTTGGAGAATCTGCGGACGCAACTGAACGAACGCCGCGAGGAGGACTCCCGCGCGCTAAAGGCGTGGAAGGACCGCCTGGCGGCCCCCGAACCCACGTGGCGGGTCCTCAAGCCCCAGCAGGCCACCTCAGCGAAGGGCAGCACCATGTCCATCCTGGATGACGGGTCCGTTCTGGCGACGGGAGCGAAGATCCCCACGGACACCTACACCGTCACCCTCGAGACCGGCGCCCAGGAGCTCCGCGCCCTGCGCCTGGAGGTCCTCACGGACGAACGCCTCCCCCGCAACGGCCCCGGACGGAACTCCGCCAGCGGCAACTTCGTCCTCAGCGAGATCACCGTGACCGCGACCCCCGGCGGCGACGGAGCCGCCCCCGCGCCGGTGAAGCTCACCGGGCCCACAGCGCGCTTCTCCCAGGACAACTACCCCGTCGCCTCGTCGGTGGACGGGAACACCGGCACCGGGTGGGCGGTCTATCCCCAGGAGGGACGCGACAACTGGGCGGTCTTCGACCTGCAGCACACTCTGCAGGCGGGCCCGAGGACACGGCTCACCGTGACCCTCGACCAGCAGCACGGCAGCGACCACCTGCTGGGGCGCTTCCGGCTCTCCGCCGCCAGCGCCCGTCTGCCGGGCGACGGCGCCGCCTGGCCCGAGGCCGTGGTCACCGCGGCCCGTAGTCCTCAGCCCACAGCAGAGCAGCAGCGCTTCCTCGCGGAGTACTTCCACGAGCACGTGAACGAGCGCCTCGGCCGTATCCGCGAACACATCCATGAGATCGAATCGGGCTTCGGTGGCAGCCTGGAGATCACACAGCTGGAGCGGGTGCTGAAGACGGACACTCCCGAGCTCACAGCGGCCAGGCGCGCCTGGGAGGAACAACAGCGCGAGACCATGGTGCGCTGGGTGCCGGCGACCGTCACGGCGTTGCGCTCAGAGCACGGAGTGGAGTTCGAGGAGCAAGCTCAACACGTGGTCCGCGCCCGCACGGCGGTCGCCCCCAAGGACACCTACACGGTGGAGCTGGCCACGGACGTCAGTCCCATCACCGGCATCCGACTGGAGGCTCTCGCAGACAAGACTCTCCCGGGCGGCGGCCCCGGGCTCGCGGTGAACGGCAACTTCGTCCTCTCCTCCATCCAGGCCTGGTCCTGGCCCAGGGGAGGACCGGAGGCCTCCCGGCCACACGCGCTCCACCAACCTCAGGCCAGCTTCCAACAGCAGGGCTTTCCCATCGGCCACACCCTGGACGGTAACCCGGCCACCGGATGGGCCATCTCCCAGAACATGGGCAAGGACTGCGTCGCCACGTGGCGCCTGAAGGCACCCGCCACCCACACGGGGGCCACGGTGCTCCGCCTCGTGCTCGATCACCAGACCGTCCACCTCAACCATCTCATCGGACGGTTCCGGGTGTCCGTCACGTCGAACCCCAAGCCCGGCCTCCCGGACCCGAGCGTACCCGCGGACATCCCGTCCATCCTGTTCCTGCCCGAGTCCGAGCGCTCCCCTTCCCAGCAGGACCGGATCGCTGAATACCACCGATCGGTGGCGACCGAATTGACGCCGACCCGGGAACGGCTGATGGTGCTGCGCGCCCGTCAGGCCCCGTTCCCGCCGCGGGTGGCGCGCGGCAAGAAGACCCGCCTCGCGGCTCAGGTCACGCGCGCGGCCGGCTTCGACGGCCCGGTGAAGATCTCCCTCGAGGGGTTCGTCTCAGGACGGGACGGGAAGGGCAGACCGAAGACCATCGGCGGCAGCATCAAGGCGCCCGCCGTCACCGCGGAGCCGGGGCGCCGCATCGTGGTCCTGCAGCTCGACGCGACCAAGAACGCGGAGCTCGGCACGCGGAACGTGGTCCTGCGAGCGGAAGGCAAGGTGGGAGGAGAGACCGTGGTGGAGTACGGGCTGCCGTTCCCCCTCCAGGTCACGAAGTAGAGCCCGCCGCTCCGAACTCGTAGTACTCGACGCCGATGTCCTGAAAGCCCACGTCGTGCTGCCGGCCGACCCGGCCGATGCGGAACTCCTCTCTGGGCGCGAGCTGCAGTCCCGGGACCTCGAGGCCGTCATGCAGCGCCTCGTACTGGGCCTGCTCCAGATCCAACGGTTGCGCCAGGGCGGCCTCGAACTCGATGCGACCCGCCGCCTCCCTCCAGTCCTCCTCAACCCTGAGCGACAGGGCCTCCGCGGCGTCGCCGGAGCCGTAGCCGATGGCCAGCAACTCCTCACCGGCGAGCTCCATGCCCGCCTCCAGCGCGTGCTCGAACCCCGCCGCCAACCAGGCCGGGAGCGCCGCCGTGTACAGATTGCCCAGGTCCATGGCCTTGTCCGCTCCCAGGCTCAATCGGTCCCCGAGCAGCTCCTGGAAGTAGGGCGTCTTGCGCAGGTGACTGGCCAGGACGCTGGTCTGGGGATAGGGGTCCCGAGGCTCCTTGGACGCCAGCAGGTCACCGTAGAGATCAGGGATCCGACCGGTCTCCTCGAGGACCGCCTGAGGGTCCACGTCGGCGTCGGCGCACAGGCCGGTCAGACGCTCACGATCCTCATCCGACTCATGGAACGCCCCGGCCAGGGCGCGGACGAACAGGAACGCCACCCCCTGCACGGGCATCAGGGCGTAGGGTCGGTGAAAGAAGATGGCTCGCAGCGACTTGTAGTACGACTTCGCCGACCGCCCCTTGCGTCGCAACAGATGATCCACGGCCCGCACGGTCTCGTCGATGTAGGCGAAGGTGGAGTACTTGCCGCTGAACACGGGGAAGTCATGGACGCGCCGGGTCCCCTGCACGTAACCGTCCAGGAAATGCCGCGCGAAGGGCTTCCTGAAGTCCGGACCGCGGAAGGCGCTGGCGCTGCCGGACGTGGCAAGGTCGACGCTGAACAGCGCTGGATCGCGCTCCACCAGCATGGCCACCGCCCCCGCTCCCTGGGTCTGCTCCCCTGTGCTGCCACGTTCGTACTCAGCGATGTCCACCGAGATCACCAGCGCCTGACGATCAGCCCCGTCCGTTGCGACGTAGCGGAGCGCCGCCTTCAGACCGTAGATCCCGCCGAGACAGGCGTGCTTGAACTCCGGCACCTCGCAGGCCCGCGACAGCCGTCGCAGGCCGCGTTGCTCCAGCGCCTGATCCAGCATGCCACGGACGATCACCGCGCCGGCGGAGTTGTCCTTGCTGGACTCGGTCCCGAGGGCGAGCATGCCGATCCGCTCCGGATCGATCTGGTGAGTGGTGATCAGCTTCAAGGCCGCGCTCGCGGCCATGGTGTAGACGTCCTCGTGGGGCGCCGGCATGCGGAAGCTGCGCCCCACCACACGACGGATCTTCTCCCACGGGTTCCCGGTCCACTGACACCACGCCTCCAACGGCACCCGCAAGCGGGGCACGTAGAGGGAGAGACCGCTGACGCCGACCCGGGGGGAATCGCTGGGGTGTGCCATGGCCGCACCCTACTAACGCTGAGGGAGTCGCGAAACCGGCAGCCCGCCCATTCGCTCGTCAGCGTGACCTCCGGAAGGCCGGGGTCTTCGAATCGAGACTACTCAGGGCGGGTCCAGCCGGCGGCCATGAAACCCCGGCTGAGACGCAGCACGGCCCCGTCCTCACCGAACACGTCCTGCACCAGGTCCTGCGCCTCCCGGTAGCGGAACGGATGGCCCATGTAGTTCTCTTCGATGAGGGCCTCCTCACCTGCCTGTCCGACCACGGCCTTCAGATCCAGCTCCTTGGTCAGCTGCTTATCGTCGATGACCTGCGCCGCCACGGGCGCCTCGATCAGGCCCTCACCGTCCTCCACGTCGGCCCGCAGGTGAAATCGTACGTCTCCCCGAGGAGCCGCCACGTCCCTCATGGAGCGCATGTTGGCCTCGATGACGTCCCGGGGGCAGTGGATGAACACGGCGGACGCGAAGACCAGACCGTATTCCCGATCGCAGGCCGCGGGCGGCAGCTCCATGCCGTCGCCCTCGAGAAACCGGACGTTGTCCAGGTGACCGGTCCGTCGCCGGGCCTCCTCCAGCATGGCCGGCGCGATGTCCACGCCGGTGTAGCTCTTCACCATGGGGGCGAGCGCGCCCGTCAGCCTGCCCACGCCACACCCCAGCTCGCAGGCATGCACCTGGGCGAGGTGCTGCCGGTCGATATCGGTCAGCAGGTGATCCACGTCCTTCACGGCCTGCGCTCGCCAGGCATCCGGATCGTCCCAACCCACATGGGACGCGATGAAGAGGTCCCGCAGCCGGGATTGCCCTCGCTCCTGCCAGGCAGCCTTCAATACACGCGCGGATTCCATGGGTATCCATGATACAGCGCCAGGGTCAAAGAGATGAAACCTGCGCCGCGACGCCGGTTTGCCACGGACCTCGGACCATCACCATCCTGAACTCCAGGTCATCCGCGGCCGCGCCCCGCACACGACCTCATGCGGACGGCTGGTTCATCTTGGGCGCCAGGTTCCGCTTCTTCACATGCCGCGCGATGCGCGCCGTCTTGCCCATCGTCCACCGGTACTACAGCCGATCCAACCACGACAGGCGATCCTTGCCCTTGTAGGTCACCATGACGAAGGCCCGGTCAGCCTCCTCCAGGATGGGAACGGAGAAGAAGAACTCCGCCAGCGCCTTGACCGGAAGTCTCGGGTGACGACGAAGGAGCGGAGCTCGCCCCCATCCTCATGGGCGCCAGCCGCGAGCGGCACCGCCGTCGCCAGACCCCGTCGACGAAAAGCACGGTAGTTGGCAAACTCCCGCATCCCCTCACCGACCCCGCCGTTCGCCCCCACAGGCTGGACGTGCTTCTTCAGAAACAACACGACCTCCCCGTCCTCACCGGCGACGACAAGTCGGCGCACCTCCAGACCGTCGCGGCGCTTGACGACCTCGCCGTCGTCTCGGGCCCAGATCCGCTGAGGATCATCGAGACCTGCTTGAGCCAGGAAGGAGCGCCACGGTCGATCGACCACCATCTCCCCTGCACCCACAGCCGACCGCTCCACGGTCAATGCCCTGGTGTATTCCCCCCACTCCATGCTCAAGCGCCGCTCCTCTCCCGAGTCATCTCCTCCTGCCTGAAGGGGTCGCTACTGACGACCTTCCCAGCGCCGCTGCGGAGCACATGCTCGCTGTAGCCACAGGTGGCCGTCGCGAGGACCGGCACACCCGCCACCAGCGCCTCCACGATGGCATTGCCGGTGTTCTCGAAGACGGATTACTCCCTCCCCTGAACTGCCGATAGGACCTGTCACGGACATCAGACCCGACGCGCCCTGGTTCGATCACGGCCGCACATGGGGTTATGATCCCGGCCCGTGAATCCAATCGGCGAACGATCAAGCCGGCCACAGCATTCGTAGCACGACCCTCATGACCACCAAGACCACCCACTGGGCCCTCCTCCTCATGCAGGGAGCGTTCGTCTGGCTGCAGGTCCTCTGGTTCCTGGCCGGCGGACTCTATGTCTGGATCCTCCGCGACGGGCTCGGACCGGACTCCACCACCAGCACGGGGTTCGCGGCCGTCACCCGCATGTTCTGGACCTTCTACTGGGGGCCCACCTGTGTTGTACTGCTGATCATCGACCTCCTCTGGTGGAGGCGTCGACGTCGTCAAACCAGCTGAGGCGCGATCGGGACCGATTGCGCGGCGCCAGGTCTCCCCGGCCTTGCATCCGTCGCCACGGCTTCCGGTGAGGCCCCCCATGACCCGACCGCGACGGACCCTGCTCTGTTGTCTGACCCTCGCCCTCTCCGCCGCCGCGCAGTCATCCCTCCATGTGCGGGTGGACGACTTCGGGTACCGCCCTCTGGCGAGGAAGGTGGCGATCTTCAGGGAGCCGGTGCAGGGGTACGACGCCCCAGCGGCGTTCGCACCCGGAGCGACGGTGGAGGTGCGCCGGGTATCGGATCAGAGCGTGGCCCTGGCGGGGCCGGCGGTCCCGTGGGACGACGGCGCCGGCTCGAACCTGCAAGGTCAGTCCGGAGATCGAGTGTGGTGGTTCGACTTCTCACCGCTGACGGAGATCGGGTTCTTCGTCGTCGTTGACCCCGCCACCGGCGCCAGCTCGGACCCGTTCCAGATCGCCCCCGACGTCTACGATCAGGTCCTGCGACAAGCCCTCAGGGTGTTCTATTACCAACGCTGCGGGACGCCGAAGGCGACCCCTCACGCCCACGGGAGCTGGACCGACGGCACCTGCCACGCAGGCGCGGAGCAGGACCTCTCCTGCCTGTCGGTCCTCAACCCGGTCCCGTCCACCGCCCTCGATCTGCACGGCGGCTGGCACGACGCGGGGGACTACAACAAGTACGTCAACTACGCCGACGGCGCCGTCCACAGCCTGCTGTTCGCCTACGAAGACCGACCCTCCGCCTGGGCCGACGACCTGGGTATCCCGGAGTCGGGGAACCTCGTCCCCGACGTGCTTGACGAGGTGAAGTGGGAGCTGGACTGGCTGCTGCGGATGCAATTGGCTGACGGCTCGGTGCTGCACAAGCTCTCGGTCACGGACTTCGCCGCGGCGAGCCCGCCCAGCGCCGACGGGGCGCCGCGGCGGTACGGCCCGCCGACGGCGTCCGCCACCATCTCCGCCTGCGGCGTGTTCGCTCACGGGGCTCGGGTCTTCGCCAGCCTCCCGCACCCATCCATGCAGACCTACGCCGCCACCCTGCAGGCCGCCGCGGAGCAGGCATGGACCTGGCTCCAGCAGAACCCCGGGTCCATCCCGTCCAACTACTCCAACGCGGGCTTCGCCAGCGCCCCGGCAGAAGACAGCCCCTATGAGCAGCAGATGAACAGGGTCTGCGCTGCCGCCTACCTGTTCGCCTTGACCGGGCAGGCCGGCTACCAGCAGTGGTTCGACGCCAACTACCAGGCCGCGTACCTGTTCCAGGCGCCGTGGGGGTCCCCCTGGGCCTCACCATGGCAGTACGAGTACCAGGAAGGGCTGCTCTACTACGCGGCCCTGCCCGAGGCGACGCCCAGCGTCAGGGCGCAGATTCGATCCGCCTACGCCTCCGAGCTGTCCGGGCCGTCTCACCGAGGGCGGCTGGCATCCGGCGCCTACAGGGCTCAACTCAACGACAGCGATCACACCTGGGGCAGCAACTACACCCGCATCCGCCAGGGGCTGATGTACGCGTCCATGACCCGGCATGGCCTCGACCTGCCCAACACGGCGACCTATCGAGAGGCCGCGGAAGGCTACCTCCACCACGTGCACGGGGTGAACCCCACGGGCTACACCTACCTCACCAACCTCGGCGCCTACGGCGCGGACCGCAGCGTCAACGAGACCTACCACAACTGGTTCGCAGACGGCACCAACTGGGACAACGCCCAGTCCTCTCTCTTCGGACCGGCGCCCGGCCTGCTGACCGGGGGCCCCAACCCCAGCTGGTCTCCTGATCCCACATACTCCGGACCGCCCCTCGTCCCGCCATCCAACCAACCTCTGCAGAAGGCCTACCTGGACTGGAACACGAGCTGGCCCCAGAACTCCTGGTCCATCACCGAGTGCCACATCCCCTATCAGGCGGGCTACGTGAGGCTGGCCAAGGCCTTCGCTCAAACCGCGCCGGTGGCGCTCTCCCTCTCCGGCCCCGCGACGCTGACGCCCAACACCACCGTCACCTATCAGGTGGGCGGCCTGGAGCCCGGGACGTTCGGAGCGGTCATCTGGGGTCTCGCTCCGGGCAGCTTCTCCTACGCCATCCCCGGGTGGTGCGTGGAGCTGGGCCTGCGCATCGACTTCGACCCCCTGTTCCACATCCTCGGAGCGGGGATCGCAGGGCCCGACGGCGTCGCCACCTGCTCCGCCGTGGTGCCTCCCCTGTCCAGCGGCGTCACCTTCCACCTGCAGGGAGTCTCCGGCGCCGCGTGTCCGTGGCCGGTGCAGTCCGCCGTCCGCATCGTGCGGGTGCCCTGACCGGAACCAGCACAAGCCACAGCGCGGATCAGCCTCGGTGAGCACCGTGGAGCGGCGCCACGAGCGCTTCGCTTATTTCGGCTGTCTTGATATACTCCCTGGCCAGACCACGACGCGGACACCCCTCACACGAGGCGCCATCTTGACCTGCACGGAGCCCAACCCGGAGAGGGTCCTCGCCAAGTTCGAAGCCGCTTACAGGAGCGACGCCGCTTCCAACGGAGCGAAGTCCCTGTCCGAATACCTGCGGCATTGGCCCGAGCACCAGGACGCCGTCGCCAAGTCCTACCTGCGCTTGCAGGACGAGGCCGCCGGAGGGTCGGCGGACACGGTCTCCAGCCCCGATTCCCTCGGGCCCTATGTCCTCGGAGAGGTTCTGGGTCGCGGCGGCCAGGGCACCGTGTACCGGGCTCGCCATCGACGGACAGGCCGCACCGTCGCCGTCAAGGTCCTGCAGGCCAGCGGCCCCGGAGGGGAACGACAGCTCGCCTACTTCAAGCGCGAGGCGGCCATCGCGGCCCGGCTGGACCACCCCGGGCTGTGCCCGGTCTATGACGCCGAGGTCGTGGGTGGCGTGCCGTACTTCGCCATGCGCTACGTGGAGGGAGAGACCCTCGCCCAGCGCATCACCCGCGGGCGTGGGGAGCAGGACCGGAACGACTCCGGAGACAGCACCTTCATGCTGGAGGTCCCGGTCACCGGCAACGAGAGTCATCAGGTCCGGGATGGCGCCACCCCTACGGCAGGCACCCTCACCCGCGCCGAGCTCATGTCCGCCATGCGCATCGTGGAGAAGGCGGCGCGGGCGCTGCACGCCGCACACGAGGCGGGCATCGTCCACCGCGACATCAAGCCGGGCAACGTCATGGTCACTCCCGAGGAGGAGGCCGTGGTCATGGACTTCGGCCTCGCCCGCGCCGATGACGCGGATCTCCACACCCTGACCCGGTCCGGTGACCTGTTCGGCACCCCCGCCTACATGTCTCCGGAGCAGCTCACCCGACACACCATCAAGCTCGACCGGCGCACGGACGTCTGGTCTCTCGGGGTCATGCTGTACGAATGCGCGACCCTGCACCGCCCGTTCGAAGCTCCGACGCGGGAGGCCGTGTACCAGGCCATCCTGAACAAGGATCCCGGCGACCCGCGCAAGCTGAACACGGCCATCTCCAGGGACCTGGCCACCGTGATCGCCACCGCCCTGGAGAAGGACCGGGTCCGGCGCTACCAGACGGCCCTCGACCTGGCCGACGACCTGAAGCGGGCGCTGGAGTTCCACCCGGTGGTCGCCCGGCCCACCTCTGCCTGGACGCGGCTGCTGCGGTGGGGACAGCGAAACCCGGCCCTGGCGTTCGCCACGACCACGGCAGCGGTCATCCTGGTGGCGGGAGCCACCGTGGCCACCCGCTTCGCCATCGTGGCCGACGCCAACGCCGAGCTGGCCAACGCCAAGGCAACGGAGGCACAGTCCAACGCCGAGCGTGCCAACACCGCCCTCGAGCGAGAGCGCAAGGCCATGGCAGCAGCCGCCCGGCAGGCCACCATCGCGGAGGAGCTCTTCGGTTTCGTCACCCGAGACCTGCTCGAGGCCGTGGACCCGGACCAGGCCCAGGGAGACGAGATCACCGTCGCACAGCTGCTCCCGGGCGCCGAGGCCAAGCTCGCGGACCAGGACCCGGAGGTGGAGCTGCGACTGCGACTCACCTTCGCGGAGCTCCGGCGCAAGCTCGACGACACGGCAGCGAGCCGCGCACACGTGGAGCGAGCCGTGGCGCTCCTGGGAGAGTTGGGCAGAACAGGTAGCGCAGAGCACGCGGATGTCCTCGAGACCCTGGCCAACCTGGAGTGGGAGGAGGGGAACAAGGACCGGTCCATCGAGCTCATGGGGGAGGTGGTGGCGCTGCGCCGGCGCCATCTTGGAGACCAGCACGAGGACACGCAGAAGGCCATCGCCGACCTGGAGATGTTCAAGGAGGTGGCGGCGGGCAACATGGCGGTGGCGCTCGACAACAAGGCGCTGCTGACCGTGGTGGCGTTTGCCCGCGGCAAGGGAGAGACCCCGCAACAGGTCTACGAGCTGATCGAAGGGATGCTCGCCAAGGCGGTCCCGCTGTGGCGCCAGGCAAAACAGCAGGCCGCCGTCCAGGTGGTGGTGGACGAAGGCCTCAAGGTCAGACCGTACGCGCTCCCCCGGGTCCCCTACACCCTGGCCGGCGCCGCCAACCTGCTCTACGGAGACGGCCGCAAGGAGGCCGCCCTGATCGCCGCCCACGCCGCCGTCCGCATCGGCCTGGAGAATGAAGCCTTAGGAGAGCGTCATCGCTACACCCTCTTCGCCATGCAGGTCCTGGGCGGTCTCTACGCGGCAGAGGGGGACGCGGAGAACGCCGTCTCGTGGTCGCGACGCGCCTACGAGCAGGCGGTCGCCGGCAGGGGGCCGACCCACAGCCTGGCGGTCTCCGTTGGCTCCGCATACGTCAAGGTCTTGATCAAGCTCAAGCGCCATGACGCGGCCCTCCCCCTGGCGGAGAACTTGCTGGAGAACGCGAGGAAGGGCTCGGAGAGCGAGATGTACCTGCATCACCACGCAGCAGTGGCATCCGCGCTCGGAAAGAACGACAACGAGCGGGCGGCGGCGCACCTGGAGGCAGCGCTTCAGGTGGCGTTGAAACGCCACAAGCCCGGACACGGGAACCCTGTCCAGATCGGCAGCGACCTTGCCGTGATCCTGCGCAGACTGGGTCGCGAAGCAGACGCCGAGAAGGCCCTCGAGCGCGCCGGCGTTCCGCCCAGCGACGATCAAGAAGAGCCCAAGAACCCGTAGGTTCCAACGGCATCCCCGACACGGCGTGCGATCCGTCGGCGGGTTCGAGACAACCGGTCCGGCTGGTACCATGCCCTGTCATGGACGATATCCCGGATGACCAAGGGCTCACCGAACAACTGGTGGCCCGCATCAAGGCCGGGGACCAGGACGCCTGGAACGACCTCTATGGTCGATACCGTGACCGGCTGCTGGTCGCCATACGCTCTCGACTGGGCGTCCGCATCAGGGAGCGCATGGAGAGCGAGGACGTCCTGCAGAGCGTCGTCCGTGACGCGCTGGTGGAACTGGATCGGTTCGAGTGGCGAGGGGGCGGCTCGTTGCAGCGCTTCCTGAACGTGATGATCAACCACAAGATTGGCAACCAGGCACGCAAGATCCAGGCCCAGAAGAGAGCAGGTGAGGTCCCTCTCAAGGAGAGCGCCATGGCGCCCGCCGGCGGTCAGCTCTCCTACACCAACCGACCGCTCTACGAGAGGCTGGAAAGGTGTCTCCAGCAGCTGCCGCCGGAGATGAGGGAGGTGGTGCTGCTCCGCAAGGTGGAGGGGCTCTCCAGCAAGGACGCTGCGGAAGCCATGGGAAAGAGCGACGCGGCTGTCCGCAAGCTGTACTCCAGGGCCGTCGCCCAACTCCAGGAGTTGATGATCAAGGACGGCAGGTGATCCTCACCCACCCACCGGCGCAGCATCGCATCCGGGCTCCCCGTCCGCGCGGGCGCGGGATCGGTTGCAATTGTCATGCGGTTCCCTGATGCTTGGTGCGTCCTCCCGGCCCCGACCCCAATGGGAGCATCGCCATCTCGGGATCAACTCCGGTAGAGAGGTTCTTCTCAGAGTTCCTTGAGGACTGGGGCAAGGGCGGATTGCGCAGCCTCGAGAGCTACCTGTCCGAGTTCCCCGCGGAGCTGGCGCCCGCCATCAAGGCGGCCTTCC
>CAZDQF010000028.1:0-36914 GCA_964507445.1 uncultured Isosphaeraceae bacterium | reverse complement strand
CCCGCGCGGTTTCCGTTTAGGACTGAGTCTCTGGGAGACCAGGTGAGTCGGGCTTCACGGTGTTCCAGGGTCCGAGGCGTGCGGAGAGTGGCCCGACATAATTCCAGACACCGGCCCAAGTCCGGGTAATGGAGGGGTGGGGCGAGGTGCGTAGGGCCTCGCTGGAGCCTGAGCCATGACCGAAGCCGATTCCCCGCAACCTGATCCTGAGTACCCGTCGACGCAGCCGGTTCCGGGGGACCGGAGCGGTGATGAGCTGTCCTCGGAGAAGATCGGTCCGTACGCGGTCGTCCGGGAGCTGGGCCGTGGTGGGCAGGGGCTGGTGTATCTGGCGGAGGATACGCGGCTCGGGCGACGGGTGGCGTTGAAGGTGTTGACGAGCTGGGGAGCGGCGACGGAGCAGGTGGTGGAGCGGTTCCGGAGGGAGGCGGCCATCGCATCCAGGCTGGAGCACCCCGGGATCTGCACAGTGTATGAGACCGGTACGGCGCAGGGGGTGCCGTACATGGCGATGCGGCTGGTGGAGGGGGAGAGCCTGTCGAACCGGATCGCGTCCGCCACCGCCGACGGAGTGAGTGAGGCTCTGAGCTTCATCGACCTCGAGGATGACGAGGAGTTCGAGGACACGGAGGCGGACGCCCCCAGCTCCGACACCGCCGCCCAGACCACACAAGCCGAGATCCTGCGCATCGCGAAACTCATGGAGGCCGCCGCCCGTGCGCTCCACTCCGCGCACGAGGCCGGGGTTATCCACCGCGACATCAAACCGGGGAACATCATGATCACCCCGGAGGGCGACCCGGTGCTGTTGGATTTCGGGCTCGCCCGGGAATCCGACGGTGACCAACCCGCCCTCACGCAGACCGGCGACATCTTCGGCACTCCGGCGTACATGGCCCCGGAGCAACTCCTCGCCCAACGCATGCAGGTGGACCGTCGCGCCGATGTCTGGGCTCTCGGCGTCACCCTCTTCGAGTGCCTTTGCCTCAAGCGCCCGTTCGAGGCTCCCACCCGTGACGGCCTCTACCAACAGATCCTGCACAAGGATCCCCCAGACCTGCGCAAGCTCAACAAGTCCATCCCCAAGGACCTGGCGGTGATCGTGCAGACCGCCACCGAAAAGGACCGGGACCGGCGCTACCAGACCGCCCTCGACCTCGCGGAAGACCTCCGCCGATTCCGCGCCTTCGAACCGATCCAAGCCAAACCCGTAAGCCAGCTCACCAAGCTGGTCCGCTGGACCCAGCGCAACCCTGCGGTCGCCACCCTCACCGCCGCCCTCTTCCTCGCCATGGCTACGGGGTTGATCTGGATCTGGTCGCAGAACACAGCGCTGCAGGCGAAGACAGAGGAGGCCCAGGCCAGCGCCACGGCCCTCGGACGCAGCAACCAGGAATTGGAAGCCACGACCGCGGAATCGCAAGCCAACCTCAAGGAGTGGGAGCGGCTGGCAGACGGCCGCCGCCTGGACGACCTGGTGTCGGAGGCGGACGGTGGGTTGTGGCCGGCCGTGCCAAACAACGTAGCGGGATACCGCGACTGGCTCACCAGGGCGCGGGCGTTGACGGCGAAGCTGCCTGAGCATGAAGCGGCGCTGGAGGCGCTTCGGGCGGAGGGGAGCTACGACGAGGTGGCGGATCGGCAGCGGCTGGCGGTGGAGCATCAGCGACTGGAGACACTGGCCGGAGACCTGGAACGAGCGGAGGCGGAGGTCGCCAAGGCGACGGCGACGGCCGACACGCTCCGAGGGCAGGTGGACGCCCTGGAAGACAAGCAGCACCAAGACCGGCTGTCGCGGGTCGAGCAGCGAGCCCTGCTGCGGCTGGAGGCGCAGCGGGAGGCCGCCGTTGTGGCGGTCACCGCGGAGAGGGACAAACTCTCCGAACTCACAGCGGAGCGAGAGCGCCTGCAAGCGGCGACCTCGATACGGTTCTCCTGGGCGTTCGAGGACGAAGGGGATCAGCTGCGGCATGACAAACTCCGGGACCTGGTGGCGGGGTTGGTCGCGTTGACGGCGGAGCCCACGGCCAAGACGGTGACGGTCGCAGGCATGGAGCAGCGTCTCGCCGACGCCGTGGCTCTGAAGCGGCGGTTGGCGGAAGACGACGCTGAGTCCTGGCGCCGCTGCCTGGCGGATCTCTCTCGTCCCGAGCCCCCCTACCACGACCTCGAGTTCAAACCGATCCCGGGGCTGGTGCCCTTGGGCCGTGACCGCGATTCCGATCTGTGGGAGTTCTGGCACGTGGCCAGCGGCCAACGGCCACAGTGGGATGGCGAACCCCTGGGCCCGGGCAAGGTGAAGCTGCGCGCGGACTCCGGGGCCGAAGGCCTGGTCATGGTGCTGATCCCGGGGGGGAGGTTCCGTATGGGGGCCACGTTGCCCGACAAGGACCACCCCGCGGGCTTCCCCAACGTGGACGATCAGGTCTACAACAACGAAGGCCCGGTGCACGACGTCACCCTGGACGCCTACCTGATCGCCAAGCACGAGGTGACCCAGGGGCAGTGGATGCGGCTGAATGCCGACAACCCGTCCAATTTCCGGGCGGGAGAAACCTACCAGGGTGAGCTCATGACTCCGCGCATGCCAGTCGCCAACGTCTCCTGGCCCCGGAGTCGGGAGGCGTGCCGCCGCTGGGGCCTGGAGCTGCCCACGGAGTCCCAGTGGGAGCGGGCGTGCCGAGGAGGCACCACCACCCGGTTCTCCACCGGGGATGACCTGAAGTTCCTCACCGGTTACGCCAACATCGGCGACGCCGCTCGCGACCGGATCTACAACGGTTCCTACCAACGAGACTTCGACGACGGCGTCATGAACCTGGCCCCGGTGGGAGTCCTGAAGCCGAATCCGTTCGGGCTGCACGACGTCCACGGTAACGTGTGGGAGTGGTGCCTGGACGGCTACGGCCGCTACGACGAACGGCAGCCCCGCGCCGGTGACGGCCTGGGTACCCACTGGTTAGGCGCCCGCGAACGCGTCATCCGAGGCGGCAGCTTCGGCCACGTCGCCCGCAACGCGCGCTCTGCGTACCGCCGCGGGTGCGACCCCGACGCCACCGCCAACGACCTCGGCCTGCGCCCTGCGCGCCGGATCACGCCTTAGCGCCTTCACCAGTTCACCACTTGCGGACGGCCCAGCCCGTCGCGTGCGTAGCCGCGACGAGGCGTCCGTGGAGGAGTGGGTCCGGAGTTGTGCGGGGGAGAGGGGACAAGAAAAGCCCCGGAGTCCGAAGACCCCGGGGCTCGCTGGATGGAGGATAGGGGATTCGAACCCCTGACCTCCACAATGCCATTGTGGCGCTCTCCCAACTGAGCTAATCCCCCAGCTTGGTCGCAAGTTACCAGCGAGGGTGGGGGTGGACAAGCGGGTGTCAGGATCCGAGGCGGTGGCCGGTGCGGGTGGCGGGGCCGCCGGTCATGACCCGGTGGGAGAGGCCCGGGAAGAGGCTGTCTTCGGCGGTGGCGGCGTCCCAGAGTTCGGGGTCGAGGGTGTCGGGCTCCGTGAGGGCCTGCTCCATGGCGAGGAAGCGGCTGATGTGGTTGCGGGCCCGTTGCTCGGCGTAGTGGACCTGGGTCTGCTTGGAGATGATGAACGCCCAGTCGGAGGACTGGAGGAGGAGGAGCTCCCGGGTCATCTGGTCGAGGAGGTCGGCGCGGCGGTGGTCCGGTTCGGGCCAGTCGTTGACCCGTTCGATGAGTCGGCGCTCCAGCTCGTGCTGGTGGCGTAGGAGCCAGGCGTTGTCCTCGTTGAGCCAGACCTTGAGGAACCCCTCCTCGCCCCAGGTGGAGAGGCCGGGGGTGACGCGGGGTCGGGAGCCGGCCTCGCGGAGCACGTCGGAGGGAGTGACCAGGCGTACGGGGGCCCGCTGATGCGGGTCCGCCTGTTGGCGGAACACGTGCTCCAGGAACCACGGGCCCTCGTACCACCAGTGGCCGAACAGCTCCATGTCGTAGGGGGAGAGGATGCACGGCGGCTCGCCGAGCTGATCCACCAGGCCCTTGGCCTGCTCGCCGCGGTTCCAGAGGAAGTTGCCGGCGTGGACGCGGGCTCGCTCGCGGGCGGCCTCCGGGTCCCAGGGCTCCTTCTCGTGCAGCTCCACCTTGCCGGTGATGCGGTGATACTTGATGCCCAGGTTGCGCCGGACCCCGTCGCCGTGGAGGTAGGGCCGGATGACCTCGTAGGGGGCGTCGAAGCCCACGTCGCGGTAGAGCTCGCGGTACTCCGGGTCCCCCGGGTATCCGACCTCGGCCGCCCACACCTGCCGTGAGGAGGTGGGGTCGCGGCCGAAGGCGTGGAGGCCCCCCGAGGTCACGATGGGTCGGTGGACGCCCGCGGGGGGTGTGGGGTGGGCGCCGGTGACGCCGTGTTGCTCCACCACCACCCAGCGCACCCCCTCCTCGGCGAGGATGGCGTCGGCGCCGTCCATGTAGGCGCACTCGGGCAGCCAGAAGCCCGTCGGGGTCTTGCCGAAGACCTCGCGGAACAGCTCCACGCCGATGCGGATCTGGGCGCGGCGGGCGGCGTCCGTGTGCAGGAGGGGGAGGAGGGAGTGGGTGGCGCAGGAGGCGAGGATCTCCAGCCGTCCTTCGTCCTGGTGGCGGCGGAAGGCGGTGATGGGGTCACGGTCGCAGGTCTCCCAGTACCGGCGCAGCTGGCCGAACCGCTTGAGGTAGTGGGCCGCCGCCTTGTGTTGGGGCTGGCCCGCGTCCGTGCGGGACACCTCCTGCTCCGCGAAGTCCCGACGGGCCAGCAGGTATCGGTCCGCCTTCTCGCGCAGGGAGGGGGCGCGGAACATCTCGAGCAGCGGCGGCGTCAGGCCCACCGCCAGCCGCACCGGCACGCCGTCCCGGGCGAGGTCGTCGAGGACGATGAGCAGGGGCAGGTAGGTCTCGCTCAGCGCCTCCAGGTACCAGTCCTCTTCCAGGTACTCCTCGTGCTGAGGGTGGTGAACCCAGGGGAGGTGGCCGTGCAGGACGACGCAGTTCGTTCCCAGGGGCGCCATCAGGTCTCCGGGTGGACGGCGGCGGGGACCGCCACCTCCGGTGCGTCGAGGATGCGCTCCGGGGCGCGCCCGGGCACGAGGATCAGCAGCTCGCCGCGGTAGCGGCCGCCGGGGGTCACCTGGGCGAACCACTGCTGGGTCACCCCGTCCATCTCGGCCTCCGTGACGGCGCCCGAGCCCACCTCCGTCAGCACCAGCCGGTAGCGCACCTGCTGCTTCTGATCAGGGGAGAGGTCGGCGAGCCTGCCGGCGCTGGCCTGCCCTCCCAGCTCCCAGATGGCGAACAGGGTGTGGGGGTTGAAGGGGATGAGGGAGAGCACGTCCCGGGCGTAGCCCGCGGGGATCTCCGCCAGCTCCGGGAGCTCGATCTCGATGGGCTCCGGCGGCAGGTCTCCCAGGACCGAGTCCAGGTGGCGGCCCTCGCTCCGGCGGGCCACGGCGGCCTCGTAGAGCTCCAGGTACTCGCGGGCGGAGCGGTCCCAGGACCAGTCCGCCTTCATGCCCCGGCTGCGCATGGCGGAGAGGGCCTCCGGGTCCGAGAACACGTCGTAGGCGCGGCGCACGGCCTCCGCCAACCCCTCGGGCGTGAGGGCGTCGAAGGTGAAGCCGGTTCGTCCGTCGGTGACCGTGTCCCGCAGCCCACCCACCCGGCGCACGATGGGCGGCGTGCCGTAGCGCATGGAGATGAGCTGGTTCAGGCCGCAGGGCTCGAAGCGGGACGGCATGAGGAAGAAGTCGGAGCCCGCCTCCACCAGGCTGGAGAAGGGAGCGTCGAACTCCAGCCGGGCGTGGGCCCGCCCCGGGTGCCGACGCTCCAGGTCGCGGAACGCGGACTCCAGGCCCGGCTCGCCGGAGCCGAGCACGACGAAGCGGGCGTCCTGCCGATGATGGAGCAGGTCGTCCATGACCGGGACCACCACGTCCAGGCCCTTCTGGGCGGCGAGCCGGGAGACGCAGCCGAACACGGGGCCGTCCGTGGGCTCGAGCCCGCCGGACTCCAGCAGCGCGTCGCGGCAGGCGGCCTTGCCCGACAGGTCGGCGGCGTCGTAGTGGGCCGGCAGGTGCGGGTCCGTGGAGGGGTCCCAGATCTCGGTGTCGAGTCCGTTGACGATGCCCTCGAGCATGTCCTCGCGCCAGGAGAGCAGCCCCTCCAGCCCGTTGCCGTACTCCTCGGTGAGGATCTCCTTGGCGTAGCTGCGGGACACGGTGGAGATGCCGTCGCAGAAGCGCAGGGCCCCCGCCAGCAGGTTGCCGAGCCCGTTCTCCAGCAGCTTGCCTTCCTGCAGCAGCCACCCCGGGACCCCGGCGTGGGCCAGCTCGCGCGGGGGGAACACTCCCTGGTAGGCCAGGTTGTGGATGGTCACCACGGTAGCCGCAGGGGACAGCTCCGGGTCGTCTCTGTAGACCGAGCGCAGCAGCGGCGGCAGCAAGGCCGTCTGCCAGTCGTTGAGGTGCCAGACGTCCGGGTGGAAGCCCGTGGCGTGGGGCACCTTGAGCAGGGCGCGGGCGAAGTAGAGGAAGCGCAGGTGGGCGTCCCCGTAGCTCCCCGGCTCGGTGCCGTAGAACTGTTCCTCCGCCTCGAACATCCACGGGTTCTCCACCAGGTACACCGGCACGTCCGGAGAGCCGGGCATGGTGGTGCGGAGCAGGTTGAAGGGGCGGCTGCCGCCCGCGAAGGAGCAGCCCACGTTCTCCGCCACGATCTCCCTGTGGTCGTCGCGACGTCTGACCTTGGGGTAGAGGGGCAGGCAGACCGCCACCTCCGTTCCCAGGGCGGCGAGGGCCCGCGGCAGCGCCCCGGCGACGTCGGCGAGCCCGCCGGTCTTGGCGAACGGGTGGACCTCGGAGGCGGCGAGCAGGACCTTCATGCAGCGAGTCTATGTCGCCGCGGCGGCTTCATCCATACGTGGAAAGCCGGTGATTCGCTGTGGGGCGGTTTCTCCTGTGGGTAGGATGGCGCCGCGCGCGGAGGATGACCATGAAGATCGGACTGTTGGTGGGGATGGAGGACACGTTTCCGGCGGCCTTGCTGGAGCGGCTCCAGGACATGGGCGACGACGTGATCGCCGAAATGGTCACGCTCGGGGGCACGGACTTCGACGAGGCCTGCCCCTACGACGTGATCCTGGACCGCATCTCCCACGAGGTGGGTTACTACCGCGCCTACGCCCGTCACGCGCGGCTCTCCGGGACCCGGGTCATCAACGACCCGTTCCTGGTGGGATCGGACGATCGGTTCTTCGACGCGTCGTTCGCGCGGCGCCTGGGGGTCAAGGTGCCCAAGGCGGTGTTGCTGCCGCAGAAGAGCTACCCGGAGACCGTCTCTCCGGCCTCCCTGCGCAACCTCACCTGGCCGGTGCCGTTCGATCGCCACTTCGAGTTCGTGGGGGCCCCGGCGCTGCTGCGGTCCTGCTCGTCCCGAGGGCTGCGCCACGCCACCCGGGTGACCAGCTACGACGAGCTCATGGCGGCCTACGACCGCACGGGCACGGACACCATGATGCTCCAGGAGGCGGTGCCCTGGAGCCGTTACGTCCGCTGCGTGGTGATCGGCGGCGACCGGGTGATCGTCGCGCGCTACGACCCCGAGTACCGCCAGTACCTGGAAGACGCGGATTACCTGGAGCCGGAGCTGGAGGAGCGCATCGTGCGGGACGCCTCCGCCGTGGCCTCGGGGCTGGGCTACGGAGTCTGCGCCGTGGAGTTCGCCATCGCCGGGGACGAGCCCTTCGCGGTGGAGTTCCTCAACCCGGCGCCGGACTTCGAGCGCAGCATCCTGACCCCCTACTGGTTCGACAAGGTGGTGGAGGCCTCCGCCGGCTACCTGCACGAGCAGGGAGCGGCGGGCCGGGAGGAGGTGGACGTGCGTCGGTCCCGGGGCGTTGGGCTGGTGGCGTCCGTGACCGACCTGGGGCCCGCTCCCGCGGCGGCGAAGCCCGCCGCCGGCGGCAAGAAGACGCGCAAGAAGGCGGCCCCTCCGAGCTCCTCGAAGAAGAAGGCGGGTAAAGTCCAGACCGCGAAGCGGAAGCCGTCCAAGAGGAAGACCGCGAAGAAGAAGGCCCCCAAGAAGAGATGACGCGCCCCATGGACGACCCGCTCAAGCTGTACCGCTCCCTCATCGACGCGGACAAGGACCGATGGCTCGCGGATCTGCCCCGGTTGGAGCAGGCCTTCCACGATTCGGGTTGTAGCTACGACGGGCGATCCTTCGTCAAGGTGCTGCGGCCCAAGTTCATCCGCGAATCGGACTACCGCTACTTCGACTACGTCTCGGGCGTGTTGATGGGGCTGTTTCGGCGCCTCGCCGACATGGTGCAGGACTCGGAGGATCTGCGGTCCTACCTGGCCATCACGGATGGAGAGCGCCGACTGCTGGAGCCGGAGCCCTTGTGCCCCGACCCGATGCCGTTCACGCGGCTGGATTCGTTCATGACGGAGACCGGTCCCCAGTTCGTGGAGCTGAACGGGGAGGCGCCGGCAGGGGCGGGCTTCAACGACACCGCCATGGGGATCCTGGCGGAGCACCCGGTGGTCAGCGAGTTCATGTCCCGCACCGGCGCTCGCTCCATCTCCGCCATGGACGGTGTGCTGAACGGCCTGCTGACCGCGTGGCGGGTGTCGGGCAAGACCGGGCGGCCCACCATCCTCATCACCGACTACAACGACCTGCCGACGGTCCCCGAGTTCCTCATGCTGCGGGACCACTTCATCGCCAACGGCTACGAGGCGATCTACGAGGACCCCAGGGAGTTGACCTTCGAGAAGGACCGCCTGTGGGCCAAGGGGAAGGCCATCGACCTGGTGTACCGACGCGTCCTCACCACGGAGTTCCTGGAGCGGGAAGACGAGGTGCGGCCGCTGTTCGACGCTTACGCGGCGCAGGCGGTGGTCCTGGTGAACCCGTTCCGCGCCAAGGCCATCCACAAGAAGGCGTGCTTCGCCTTGCTGTCGGGGGACCACCTGGCGGAGGAGTGGATGACTCGGGAGGAGCGCGCCGTGGTCCGGCAGACCATCCCGTGGACCCGGCGCGTGCGGGACACCAAGACCGAGTACAACGGCGACCAGGTGGACCTGATGCCCTTCGCCGTGGAGAACGCCGACCGCCTGGTGCTCAAGCCCAGCGACGAGTACGGCGGCAAGGGCGTCACCGTGGGCTGGGAGTGCGAGGCGTCGGAGTGGGAGTCCCTGCTGACGGACGCCGCGCGCCCGGACACGGAGGAGTACGTGTTGCAGGAGCGCATCTGGACGGTGGACGAGCCGTTCCCCATGCTCGCCAACGAGCTGGACGACCAGCCGATGATCGTCGACCTGGACCCCTACATCTACTTCGGCAAGGTGCACGGCGTGCTGGCCCGGCTCGCCGCCGGTGCGCTCTGCAACGTGACCTCGGGTGGAGGGCAGGTGCCGGTCCTGATCCTGCCTGACTGACGGAGGAGATCATGAGCTTCAATCCGGTGTCCAAGATCACGGAGATCCCCACCCTGGGCGTGGAGCTGGAGTACCAGATCGTCGACCCGGCCACGGGGGAGCTCTCCTCCAACACGGAGCTGATCCTGCAGGAGGGGGCGGAGATCTACGGCTCCAACATCCGCCCGGAGTTCCACGCGGCCATGGTGGAGTGCCTCACCACGCCGTGCGAGTCCGTGAAGGAGGTGGTGGAGCAGGCCGCGGAGCTGCGGCGCACCCTCATCGGGCTGGCGCGCAAGCGGGACCTCCGGGTGGCGGCGGCGTCCACCCACCCCACCACCCACTGGAAGGACGTCCGGCTCACCGCCAGCGAGCGCTACCTCCAGATCCAGAAGGACCTGGGGGACGTGGCCCGCTCGAACCTGATCTACGGCATGCACTGCCACGTGGGCATCGAGGACAAGGAGGCGCGCATCGCGGTGATGAACTCCGTGCGCTACTTCCTGCCTCACCTGCTGGCGTTGACCTGCTCTTCTCCCTACTGGCAGGGGCGGGACTCGGGGATGGCGTCAACGCGGACGGGGATCTTCCGCCGCTTCCCCCGCACCGGCATCCCGGACTACTTCGGCAGCTGGGGGGAGTTCGAGGGCTACGTGAAGACCCTCATCGACACCGGATGCGTGGACAACGCCAAGAAGATCTACTGGGACATCCGGCCGCACCCGTTCTTCCCAACGGTGGAGTTCCGCAACTGCGACGTGCCCACGCGCATGAGCGAACTGGGGGCGGTGGTGGCGTTCATCCACGCGCTCTGCACCCGACTGGTGAACCTCTGGCACCGCAACATGGGCTTCCGCCTGCACCGCCGGGCCTACATCAACGAGAACATCTACCGGGCGGCGCGCCACGGCATCGACGCCGAGTTCATCGACCTGCACACCAAGCGGGTGGTGCCCATGCGCGACGCCATGCGTGAGATGCTCGACGAGCTGGAAGACGAGATCAAGCTGCTGGAGCTGCACGATCACATGCACGCCCTGACCCAGATCCTGGAGGGCGGCACCTCCGGAGATCGTCAGCGCAAGGTGTTCACGGAGACCGGGGACCTGCGCGCGGTGGTGGACAGCGTCATTGACGAGACGGAGGAGGGGCTCGTCTGATCCTCGCCCGCTCCTGAGGCTCAGTTGACGACGATGGTCTCGGGCTGGGTGAACAGCCGCAGGGACTGAGGCCAGGGCGCCGCCGTGTCCACCACCAGCACCCCCCAGCTGACGGCCACCGGTCCGATGGAGGCGGGCAGCAGCACGTCCACGGTGGCCCTCCCGCCTGCGTCCAGGGTGCCGGCGGCGCCGTTGAGCAACGGGTTGTTGCCGCCCTGGGCCAGGTGCCAGGTGAGCAGCGGGTCCGTGAGCAGCACGTCGGCGGCGCGGCCGTCGCCGATGGGCGTGGCGGCGTAGGGGCCGGCGCCGCTGAGGGGCCACACCTGGTAGTCCCGCGAGCCCTGGCCGGGCACCGACACGGCGAGCTGCGACGGCGCTCCCGTGGGGAGCAGGTGCAGCAGGTTGAGGTCGACCGGGCGGCGGGAGGCGGCCTGCAGGTTGGCGCCGAACCCACGGGCCCAGCAGACCTGGACCTGTCCCGTGTCCGACGCCGCCATGGCGACGGAGGTGATGGCGGTGCCGGCGGCGGGGTTGACGATCAACTCCTCCACCACGGCGCCGGTGGCGCTGATGCGGGAGAGCATGACGTTGCCGGAGATGTTCAGGGTGGCCTGGTGCTCCCAGGCGACGAGGACCGAGCCCTCGTTGGTGAAGGCGGCGTCGTGGCGGCGGTGCTGGGCGCTGGACGTCTGGGTGACGTGGGCGATGTCCGGCCCCGGGGTGGCGCCGGGGAGGGTCGGCTCGAGGATCCTGATGCCGAAGGCCGGGCCGCCGAAGCGGTTCCAGACCACCGCCACCCTGCCGTCTGCGGCCGCCGCCACCCGCGGGGCGGTCCTGGGGTCGGACGCGGCGGCGGGCTCCATGCCGTCGCTCACCTCCCAGTCCGTGGCGTCGAGGCCGGTGGCGGGGTTGGCGCCGGCGGCGGTGGGGTCGTTGATGGGGAGCCAGGTGGTGCCGCTCCGGCGGCGCAGCATGATGCGCCAGAACGGTACGGGCAGGTCCCACATGGCGAACTTCTCCCACACGTAGGTCACGGTGCCGGCGCCGTCCACGGTGACCGCCGGTCGGTCCTGACCCTCGATGGGGCCGGTGGGCTCGCTGTTCACGCCCTCCACGGGGGAGGGGATGTCCGTCGGCGCGCCGCCGCTGTCGTCCACGCGGTAGGAGCGGGTGCGGATGGTGCTCTGTCCGGCGGCGGTGGCGTAGTTCCAGACCACGTACCAGTGAGGGTCCGGGCTCCCCGGATAGGCGCCCATGGCCACGTCGGGGAGCCAGCGGTGGTCGCCGCCGGGGCCGTCCGAGACCAGGAGGACGGGTCCCAGCTGGGCGCTCGCCTCGTGCCAGCGCCGACCGCGCACCACCATGTGACCGGCGGTGGTGTCGGCGTCGTCCCAGACCGCCGCCCAGTTGCCTCGTTCGTCGACGGCGCAGCGCACGGAGAGCAGCTCGCCGGTGGTGAAGAGCTCGATGGTCTGGGCCAGGGGGAGGGGCTGACCCTCCGGCGCGCCGCGGCGCAGGCGCTGCGCCCACAGCTGGTACGTGGGGGCCGGGGGAGCGGTGAGGCGTTGGCGCCAGACGACGACGCCGTCGCCGCTGCGGTTGAGGGCCACGTCCAGGGCGGACTCGGGCATGCCGGCGGTGCCGGCGCCGAGGGCCGTGGTGGGGGCCGTCCCCTCCATGGGGTTCACCTGGGCTGCGCCGACTCCGACCAGCCCCAACAAGAACAGAGAGAGGATCCGCATCAACACCTGACTCCGCGCGCTCGGTCCACCATCATACGGGGACGCCGCCGCAGATCGGAGGTCATTGGCGGGAGAGGGTGATGGTCACGGGCCCCGTGCCGGGTCCGGCGGCGTCGGCGTCCGGAGGCGGGAGCACGTCCACCTCCATCACCGCCGCTGTGCCTGCGGCGGCGGCGGTCATCACGGCGGCGATGTCCTCGACCGGCGCCAGGCTCGGGGCGGTCATCAGGTCCACGGTGGTGGACGCCGGTCCACGGTTCACCCCCGGCCCGTCGAGCCGCAGGTACCAGGTGAACCGGGTCTCGGCGAAGCGCAGCCGCACCCGGATGATGCTCTCGGCCGTGAGGGCGGCGGCGTCTCCCTGGATCACGATGGTCACGGGCCCGGCGCCGGGCCAGGAGCCCTGTCCGTCGGGGCGCCGCAGGGTCAGCCCCGCGGCGGCCGCGCTCTCCTCATCCGACGGCACCCGCGCGGACCAGCGCGTCCGGGCCACACCGCGCGCGTCCGTCTCCAGGGAGAGCAGGGCCCAGGGGCCGTCCGCCGTCGCCGGGCGCGGCGGCAGCTCGTCCTTGATGGGCAGCACCGTGCGGTGATGGGGGTGCAGGGGCGGGTGGAACCGCATGGGGAAGTGGGTCAGGTGGTGGCCGAAGGCCGGGGTGCCGTTGACGGAAGGAGGCAGGCCCATGACCGTCACCGGGAGGCCTCCCCGCGCCGCCGCCTCGGTCTCCGCCACGGCGGAGGTGAACACCGGGGTGAGGGACTCGTAGGTGCCCTGGTTCTTGAGCAGCATGGGGACGTGGAGCACGGTCAGCAGCAGCAGCCACGGCGCCCTGCTCCCCATGGCCGCGGCGATCCACGGGAAGAAGACCATGGCCAGGGGGTAGAAGTTGCGGGCGTTGTCCAGGTGCTCGTCCACGTAGAGCACGGGGAACGAGAGGGCGGCGAGGGACATGAGCGCCACGAATCCGGGGCCGAGTTGCTGGGGGTTCCGGGCGGTGCGCAAGAGCCCCCAGGCGACGGCCGCGGCGATGAGGGCCATGGCCGCGAACCGGAGGGCGGTCCACAGGGCGCCGTCCTCGGGCTTGATGACCACGGGACCGGCGAACACCCCGATGAAGGTGGGGAGCCCGGCGAGGATGCCCGCCGGGTCGAGGCCGGAGACCACGTTGTCCGAGGTATCCGTCAGGGCTGGCAGCCAGGACCCGGTGGACGCCTTGCGCAGGATCACGTCCGCCACGGCCACGGCGCCGAGGGCGACGGTCAGCCGCGCCGCCTTGCGCACCCGTTCCCCCGCGGGCGCGGTGACGAACGCGAAGGGCACGAGGGCGAACATGATGGACAGCATGGAGTCCTTGGACAGCACCGCCAGCATGGCGCAGGTGACCACCGCCGCCAGCCCGCCCTTGCGCGCGTACCGGTGCGCGGCCATGGCCCCCAGGGCCAGGAACAGGGTGGACAGCAAGGTGAAGCGGTGCGCCGGCAACACCACCGGTTCGTGGCTGCCCGCGAAGCCGACGAAGAGGGCGGCGGCGACGAAGCCGCCGACGACGGAGGCGCCCAACCGCATCGCCAGCAGGCCGACGATGAACCCGAGGAGCCCGTGCAGGGTGATGGCGGTGGCGCGGAAGTGGCGGACGTCGTTACCGAGGAGGCGGTCGTCGGCGATGATGGACAGCCAGCCGACGGGGCGGAAGTGGTTGTTGTAGCCGTAGCGCGGGTCGTCCGGCCAGAGGACGTCGCCCGCCGCTTCGGATGAGAACGTGCCGTCCGGATAGACCAGCCGGAACCAGACCAGGTCGTCCCGGACCATGGGTGCGTCCATGGCGGGCGCGTACAGGGCCCAGGCCAACCCGACGCTTGCGAGGAGCAGCAGCGGTGTTGCCTTGCGAGGTGACACGGCGGCTCAGAACGCCTCGTCGATGCCCATGAGCGGGTTGTCTTCCCGCGCGCGGAGGGCGTCGAAGGTGCGCCCCTCCACCACGTCGCCGCACCCGTCGCAGCTGAGGAGGCAGCGGACGTCCGCGCCGGACGGCGTCTTGTGGAACGCGTGGACCGTGCAGAGGCCGGCGGCGTTGCACCGGTCGCAGTGGTCGATCACCGGGTGTCCGTCCTTCGGCAGGACCACGCGCCGACCCTCCAGCGCCAGGCACGCGGCCACGCGCATCCAGCGAGGGTTGGTGGAGCGGGTCATCAGGTCCATCAACTGACGATCGCCGGGGTTCACGGGGATGAGGGTTACGGGCATGACGAGGTCTTCAGATGGAGATGGTGCCGATCCCCGCCTCGAGGCGCGGGGCCTTCTCGACCACCACGATGCCCTCGGGGGAGACGAAGTGGGACTCGCGGTCCACCTCGTGGTCCTCGCCGATGGAGACGCCCTCGGCCACGTGGACGTTCTTGTCGATGATGGCCCGGTTGATGCGCGCTCCCCGTCCGATCTCCACGTGGTCGAAGATGATGGAGTCGGAGACCTCGGCGAAGGAGTGGATCTTGACGTTGCGGCCGATCACCGAGTTGCGGACGGAGCAGCCGGAGAGGATCGCCCCCGGGCAGACAACGGAGTTGGCCGCGTGACCGGTGCGGCTCTCCACGTCGTGGACGAACTTGGCGGGGGGGTCGTCGTGGCGGCGGGTCCTGATGGGCCAGGATCGGTTGTAGAGGTTGAACTCGGGCACGATCTCTCTCAGGTCCATGTTGGCCTGGTAGAAGGACTCCATGGTGCCCACGTCGCGCCAGTAGGTGTTGGGCCCGCTCTGGCCGGGGATCCGGTTCTGGGAGAAGTCGTAGCAGTAGAACCGCAGGTCCTTGAGCCGGTTGGGGATGATGTCCTTGCCGAAGTCGTGGGACGACTCCGGGTCCTCCGCGTCGTCCATGAGGACGTTCACCAGGGCGCGCCCGGTGAAGACGTAGTTGCCCATGGAGACCAGGGCGTGGTCCGGGTCTCCGGGGATCGGCTTGGGCTCGGCGGGCTTCTCTTCGAAGCCGATGATGCGGCCGTCCAGGTCGACCTGGATGACGCCGAAGGAGGAGGCCTCCGCCAGGGGCACCTTGATGCCGGCCACGGTGCAGTCCGCCATCTTGGCCTCGTGCCACTGGATCATCTGGGACACGTCCATGCGGTAGATGTGGTCGCCGCCGAAGATGCAGACCAGGTGGGGCCGGGAGTCCTTGATCAGGTTCAGGTTCTGGTAGATGGCGTCGGCGGTGCCGCGGTACCACATCTCGCCGCTCTGCTGCTGCGCCGGGACCGGGCTGACGAAGTGGCTGGTGAGCAGGCCGACGGACGACCAGCCCGCCAGCAGGTGCTCGGTGAGGCTCTGGGAGAGGAACTGGGTCAGCACGTAGATGGAGTAGATGCCCGAGTTGACCAGGTTGGAGAGGACGAAGTCGATGATGCGGTACTTGCCCCCGAAGGGCACCGCCGGCTTCGCTCGACTCTTGGTCAGCGGATACAGGCGGCTCCCCTTGCCTCCCGCAAGGACCATGGCCAGGACGCTCTTTTGCATGCTGCGGCCATCATAGACCCGGGTGGGGGCGCCGCAAGGAAAGCGGCCGGCAAGCGCGGCGAGAGGCTCAGTTGGCGGGTGCCGGCGTCGCGCGGCATCGGGCCAGGGCTCCCAGCATCATGGCGTGGCTCCAGGCCAGGGGCCCGGCCCCGATGGGAGCGCCAGAGAAGGGGTCCACCTGCTCCGGGAGCACCCCAGAGGGGCGCGCGAAGCGGAGTACAGATCGGAGCTCGTCTTCGGCGGCGGCCCGGTCGTCGGCGGAGTCCGCCATGATCCAGTCGCACTCCGCCAGGGCGAGGGTGCAGATGATCCACGGATTTCCGGGGACCTCCTCGGGATCGCCGCCGACCCGCAGGAAGGGATCGTTCTCGTAGCGCGCGATGCCGCCCGTGGGGGTCCTGACCCGGAGCCGTTCGCGGACGGCGTCGAGGGTGGAGATCATCCTGTGGGAGTCCGTCGCGCGGGCGCCCAGCAACAGCAACCAGCAGAGGCTGGCGTCCACGGTGGTGTCGAGCCAGTAGCCACCGCGGTCGTCTCGGTTGCCGCAGCGGGCGTAGCGGCCAAGGTCTTCGTGGAACAGGTAGCGATCGAGGCCCTGGTGGACTTCCCCTGCGGCGCGCCGCCAGGCCTCAGCCAACCCCGCGTGTCCGGTCCGCTCTGCCATGAACGCGGACTCTTCCAGGCCTCGCGCCACGGCGCCGACGGTGAAGGCGTGAACGCCGAACCGCTCTTCCCACAGGTCCCAGGACGGGAGCGGCAGTCGGGTCTGGGGGTCCCTGTAGGACTCCAGGAACGCGGCGGCGGGCCGGATCAGGTGTTCGAACAGCTCGCCCGCGAGGTCGCTGTCGGTGCGCCGGACGTGTTCGCCGAGGCTCCACAACACCAGGGCGGTCTCGTCTTCCTGGATGGGCGGCGTCATCAGGCCGGCCTGGGTGCGGGGGAGCCAGGACGAGCCCGGCGTCCCGTCGGCCCAGTAGCGATGACCGAGCCACCCCTCCGGTTCCAGGGCGCGGGCGCAGAAGCGGAAGAACCGCTCCGATGGTCCGTGGATGCCGACGCGATCCAGGGCGTGGACCGCCAGGGCGCCGTCCCGCGGCCAGCAGTAGGCGTAGCTCTCGCGCCCGGGTACCAGGACGTCCGAGTCCACGGCCGCGGACACCGCGCCGCCTTGATCCGCGTGGGCTTCCACGATGAAGGCGCTGCGTGTGGCGGCCTCGGTCAGGGCTTCTCCGAGGTGGGTCATGCCCTCGGTGAGGCGCGCGCTGCGGTCCCGATGTTCGGCCAGGGTCCGTTCCAGCAACCCCTCCACGCCGACGGTGAGCACGCGACGACGACCCTCCAAGACTTCGCCCCGGTCCCGGCCCGCCACCACGAAGGCGGAGAGGCGTCGGGTCCCCCGTGCGTCCAGTCGCAGGGTCGTCCCTACCGCCGCGTCCACGTCGCCGATGGACACCGGGTTGTGATCACAGGGCTCCAGGTCTTCGATCTTGCCCGCGCACCCGCGACCGTCGCGGCTGCTCCTGGCGTCGCAGGTCCACAGGTCCGGCCCGCGCCCGTGGTCGGTGGCCAGGGAGGTGAGGAACCAGCGGTCCCGCTTGTGGTGATACATGGCGCGGCAGGCGGGGTCCCAGGAGACGCAGCAGAAGGCGTCCGCCTCCCCGATCTGCAGGTCATGGTGCAGCCACACGGTGACGTCCCGCTCCTCGCCGGAGGTGTCGGACAGGGTGATGGAGCGCAGCAGGATGGGCTGCTCCGGGTCCAC
The DNA here is from genome assembly GCA_964507445.1 of uncultured Isosphaeraceae bacterium. Taxonomy (GTDB): domain Bacteria; phylum Planctomycetota. Next base: position 19,334 of record CAZDQF010000028.1, on the reverse strand, counting down.
GGCGTCGCGGCAGCGGACCACGAGCCCGAGGTCTTCATGGGTCAGGGTGACCCGCGTGACCAGGGCGCCGGACTCGTAGCGCAGGTCCGACTCCCACCCGTCTCCGCCGACCCAGGTGCTGCGGCCGTCCACCTGGACGCCGATGCGGCACCGCCGCCCCATGACGTGGTTCTCCTGGCCCACGTGAGGGAAGCAGAGGTCGCGGATCCCGTAGGTCTCGTCAAAGGCGACGTACAGGCGGCCGTTGCTGATCGGAAGATCTCTTGGCATCGATGGACGTATCGGCCTGATAGTTGGTTCTGGTGCTGGTTTCTATATTGTGCGCGAGGCGAGGTCTTTGCATCCTCGTGTTCCAGCTCATGAGCAACCAGGGTATCTCCGATTTCCGCAGCGACACGGTGACCCGCCCGGACGCGGCCATGCGACGGGCCATGGCGGAGGCCGTGGTGGGGGACGATGTGTTCGGTGACGACCCCACGGTGGGAGACCTGGAGGCCCGGGGGGCGGCCCTGTTCGGCAAGGAGGCGGCCGTGCTGGTGCCCTCGGGGACCATGGCCAACCAGGCCGCCATCCGTTGTCACACGGACCGGGGGGACGAGCTGCTGTGCGAGCGCCACAGCCACATCTTCCTGCACGAGCAGGGAGGGGCGGCGGCCCTCCACGGCGTCCAGGCGGTGCCCGTCGCGGGGGACCGCGGCATGATCCCGGTGGAGTCCCTGCGCGAGCACGTGCGGACCCGGGATCAGCATCACCCGGTGACCAGCCTGGTCTGCCTCGAGAACACTCACAACAACTCCGGCGGTCATCCGCTTCCGGTCTCCTATCTGGATGAGGTGGGCGCGTTCGTGGCGGAGCGGGGGCTGCGGCTGCACGTGGACGGGGCGCGGCTCCTCAACGCCGCGGTGGCCCTCGGAGTGGAGCCCGCCCGTCTGGTGCGGGACGCCCACTCCCTCACCCTGTGCCTGAGCAAGGGGCTGGGCGCGCCCGTGGGGACGTTGCTGATGGGCGACGACCCGTTCATCGAGAAGGCCCGGCGGGTCCGCAAGCTCCTGGGTGGCGGGATGCGTCAGGCCGGGGTCCTGGCCGCGCCGGCGTTGTTGTCGCTGGGGGACTGGCGCGAGCGCCTGTCCGAAGACCACCGCCGCGCCCGCTCCCTGGTGGAGGGGATCAGCGCGCTGGAGGGGGTGGCGGTTGAGCCGCCGGGTTCGAACATCGTCGTGGTCCGGTTGTCCGGTCGGCGCTCCGGTCCCGTGGTCAAGGGGCTGGCCTCCCACGGGGTCCGGGCCTTTCCGCTGGACTCGGAGCGGGTCCGGTTGTGCACCCACCGTGACGTGGATGACGAGGACGTGCGTCGCGCCGTAGGCGCCTTCGAGCACGTGGTGAATGAGGGAGAGACATGAGCGTCTTCAAGGCCTACGACGTCCGCGGGACCTATCCGGATCAACTCGACGAGGCCCTGGCCCGTCGCATCGGCGGCGCCTTCGTCAAGCTGACGGGGGCTCGCAGCGTGGCCGTCGGCCATGACATGCGTGACATGGCGCCCGGCGTGTGCGCCGCGTTCATTGAGGGGGTCAACCGGGCGGGGGCCGACGCCGTCCGCGTCGGGCTGGCCTCTACGCCCATGACCTACTACGCCATCGGTTCCCTGGGGGTGGACGCGGGGGTCGTGTGCACCGCGTCCCACAACCCCGCGGGCTACACGGGCTTCAAGTTCTGTCGCAAGGACTGCGTCCCGGTCTCCGGGGACACGGGCATCAAGGACATGGAGCGCATGGTGGCGGAGCCGGAGCCCGCGGCCGCCCCTACGCCGGGCGGCGTCCGTGACGTTGAGATCATGGATGGCTACGTGGATCACGTCATGACCTTCGCCGACGGCCTGCAGCCCATGAACGTGGTGGTGGACGTGGCCAACGGTATGGGGGGGCACGCCCTGCCGCCGCTGCTGGAGCGCATGGGGATGAACGCCCAGGTGCTCTTCCCGGAGCTGGACGGCACCTTCCCCAACCACGAGGCGAACCCGCTCAAGGAGGAGACCTTGCGCTGGCTCAAGGACGCGGTGCGGGCCCGCGGCGCGGACCTGGGCATCGCCTACGACGGAGACGCGGATCGTTGCGTGTTCGTGGATCGAGACGGCAACGCCATCCGCAGTGACTTCATCACCGCCGCGTTCGCGGAGGATTTTCTGGAGCGGGAGCCGGGCGCTGGCGTGGTCTATGACCTGCGCTCCAGCCGGGCCACCCGGGAAGCCATCGAGAGCGCCGGCGGTCGCCCCATCCGCGAGCGGGTGGGGCACTCGTTCATCAAGGCCACCATGCGCAAGGAGGGGGCCATCTGCGGCGGCGAGCTGTCGGGGCATTTCTACTTCCGCGACAACTTCGTCTCCGACTCCGGGGACATCGCCATGGTCACGCTGCTCTCGATCCTGTCGCGGCGAGGGTTGGGGGTCCACGAGCTGGTGGCGCCCTACGATCGTTACGCGGCCACGGGGGAGGTGAACTTCGTCGTCGAAGACCCGGACGACAAGATGGCTCAGTTGAAGGCCGCGTTCCCGGACGGTGAGTACGACGAGCTGGACGGCGTCACGATCCAGTTCCCGGAGTGGTGGTTCAACGTGCGCAAGAGCAACACGGAGCCGCTGCTGCGCCTCAACCTGGAGGCCCGGGACGCGGAGATGCTGGCGGCCCGGAGGGCGCAGGTGCAGGAGCTGCTGGGGACCCCGACGGAGGACTGAGCCTCCGCCGGCGGAGGATCAGGGGAGCTCCCGCAGCCGCAGGTTGCGGAACTCCACCGGGGCGCCCTCCGCCTCGAGGGCCAGGTACCCGGTGGCCGGTGAGCAGCGGTTGCCGCCGTTGACCTCCTCACCGTTGACCCAGAGCCGGACCTCGCCGTTGATGGCGCGGATGTAGTAGTGGTTCCACTTGCCCGCAGGGCGGGTGAGGCGCTTGGTGGGGAAGCTGCGCTTGCTGTCCGGCTTGCCGACGGTGTAGGTGCTGCCGTTGGCGTGCTTGTACTGGATCTGGGGCGTGAAGGCCTTCATGTCGGAGCCGCCCACGGGGAACACGTCGCCGTGGCTGGTGAACCACCCGGAGGGCTTCTTGCGGGACTTCTCCCAGTTCTCCTCGTACCCGAGGTCGAGGACCTGGACCTCGATGCCGCTCCGGGGCAGGGTGCCCGGGGGGAGGTCCGTGAAGGCGGACTCCGGGCACCACAGGAAGACGCCGGAGTTGCCCGCGTGGTTGTGGTGCCGCCACTCCACCACCATCTCGAAGTTGGTGTAGGTCTCGCGGCTGCGGGCGCCGCCGATGGGCTTGCCGGTGCAGTGGATGACCCCGTCCTTCTCCTTCCACGTGTCCGGTTCGCCGTTCACGTTGATGAAGTCGGCGAGGGTGAGGGTGGTCCAACCCTCGCCCGTGATGACGGCCGCGGGCAGGTCCGCGCCGGTGCGCGGGGCCAGGCCCCGTGGGTCGGCGGAGGAGGAGAGACCGGCGGCGAGGGTGATGACGGCGCAGAGAAACGTGGTGCCTTTCATCGCGGCACCGTAACGCCCCGAGTCCGGGCTGCATAGAACCGGGGTCCGAGGCCGTAGGCCGCGGTTTTCCCGCTGCCCATGGGGAGCCGGAACCCTTAAGATGCCCCGCAGAGGGCGCGCCCGCGGGGGCGCCGACGAGGCCGCCTGGGGCTCGTCGACAGCAGGCCGCTCCTGTGGGCGGTCAACGGGACATGCCAGAGGGAGATCATCATGCGGTTGCGTACGGCCGTCGTGTTCGTCGTCGTGGTCGCCGCCATCAGCGCGCAGACCGATGCTTACTTCGCCACCGTGTCGGGAGACAAGGTGCGCCTGCGCGGTGGACCGGCGGACTTTCATGCGGTCCTCACCCAGCTCAGCCGCGGCACCCCCGTGCGGGTGATCGGGGCGGAGGGGGACTGGCAGCAGGTGGAGGTCCCGGGTGGGTTCTCCGCGTTCGTCTCCCTCGGCCGACCCGGGCGCACCTACATGGACGTGAGCAAGCCCGGGGAGGGGGTCGTGGCCGTCGATGACCTGATGATCCGCGGCAGCGCCTCCGCCGACTTCCCGCCCATCGGGCGGCTGGGGACCGGGGACCGGGTGGTGGTGCTCGCCACGGACAACGGTTGGGCGCGGGTCCTGTCCCCGTCGGCGGCCCGCTCGTGGATCCACGGCAAGTACGTGGCGCGATCGGAGGATCAGGCGGCGACGGGGGAGGCCTTCGCCGCGCGCCACGCCGAGGCCAGGCAGGCCCTGCTGGCGGAGGGAGCGGCGTCCCGTGAGCTCCTGGCCCGGCAGGAGAGAGAGGCCCAGCTGCGCAAGTCCGTGGACGCGGCCTTCGCGAAGTTCGAGACCGAGCTGGCGAAGCCCTGGGACAAGCGCGACGTGAACGGCGTGCGGGGTGCGTTGCAGGGCGCCATCAAGGAGCTGCCGGAGCACGACGGCGACCGCGTGCGCGCCCAGGCCATGCTCAAGCACCTGGACGACTGGGACAAGAACCGCCGTGACCTGGTGAAGGCGCAGGAGCGTCTCGCGGCGGCCAAGGAGGAGGCCGCCCGCGCGGAACGGACCTATGCCCAGGACCTACGTGACCTCAGCCGCGAGCTGACCGAAGAGGCCAACAAACCGCGGGTCCCCAAGTCGCCGTACCGCGCTCGCGGTCACGTGCAGCGGGCCAGCCCGGTGGAGGCGTTCCGCAGCGGACCCAAGTGGTCCGTCTCCGTCGGCGGCCGCCCCAGCTTCTACCTCACCAGCGATCGCTACGATTGGTCCGAGTACGAGGGCAAGCTGATCGGCATCCTGCAGGCGGGCGAGCCCGAGAACCGCAGCGGCCTGGACGCGCGGGTGATCAAGGTGTCCCGGATCGAGATCCTGGACGGCTGAGTGCGCGACACGGCGGCGTGGCGGGCAGCTCGTGGGTGGGCCGCCCGCCGCCGTCTCCGCGACCGCGCGTCGGTTCAGTCGTCCCGTCGGCCGTCGCCCCACCGGGCGAGGGCCTCGCTCCGCCACGGCTCGAACCGCCCCTCCTCGAGGGCGCTCCGCAGCGCCGTCATGAGCCGCTGCATGAACGTGAGGTTGTGCAGGGTCATGAGGGTCGCCCCGAGGAGCTCCTTGGCCATGACCAGGTGCCTCAGGTAGGCACGGGAGAAGCCGGAGGCGCAGGTGGCGCACGGGCAGTCCGGGTCCAGGGGGCGGTCGTCCCGGGTGTAGCGGGCGTTCTTCAGGCGGATGTCGCCGGAGAACGTCAGCCCCTGGCCGTTGCGGGCGTTGCGGGAGGGCAGGACGCAGTCGAACATGTCCACGCCGAGGGCCACGGCGTCGATGATCTCCGGCACGGAGCCGACGCCCATGAGGTAGCGGGGCTTGTCCTCAGGCATGACGGCGGTGGAGACGGCGATCATGTGCCGGAACTGATCGCTGGTCTCGCCGACGGAGAGCCCGCCGATGGCGAAGCCGTCGAACGGCCGCTCGCGGATGGCCTCCATGTGCTCACGCCTGACGTCCTCGAACAGTCCGCCCTGGCCGATGGCGAACAGGGCTCTTCCGTCCCCTGGGTGGCGCTCGAGGCACCGCTCTCCCCAGGGCATGGTGCGCTCGAAGACGGAGCGACGGACCGCGTCCTCCGGGGCGTCGTGGGGGAGGCACTCGTCGAACACCATGATGATGTCGGCGCCCAGGTTGGTCTGGATCTCCATGGCCCGTTCCGGGGTCAGCCGCAGATACCTGCCGTCGATGTGATTGCGGAACGTGACGCCGTCGTCGTCCACGTCCGTCAACTGGCACAGGGAGAACACCTGGTAGCCGCCGGAGTCGGTGAGCATGGGGCCGTCCCAACCCATGAAGGAGTGGAGCCCGCCCAGGTCGCGCACCACGTCGTCCCCGGGGCGGAGGGCCAGGTGATAGGTGTTGGCCAGGACGACCTCGCTGCCGGTGTCCCGCACCTGCTCCGGAGACAGGCCCTTGACGGCGGCGGCGGTCCCCACGGGCATGAACGCGGGGGTGGCGGCGGGGCCGTGCGGGGTCTCCATGCGACCGAGGCGGGCGCTGCTCTGATCGCAGGAGCGGAGGACGGTGAAGGCGAAGGGATGGGACATGGGTTCGGTCACCAGGCGCGGGCCCGTCCGGCGCCCGGGTAGTACCAGCGGAGGATCTCCTGGCGGTCCTTGCGTTCCAGCGCGAGGCCGCGGGCCCCATACTGGCACAGACCGACGCCGTGTCCGAACCCACGCCCGGAGATCAGCAGCCGACCGTCTTCGATGCGGGCGCCGGTGATCCAGTCGCTGCGGGCCCGTCTCCCCACCAGCTTGCGCAGCAGGGAGGTCCTGAGGTTCCGCGGCCCGTCGTCCGTGGCGAGGACGAGCTTGATCAGCCGCCCGCTGGGGTGGGACGCGAGGCGCTCCACGGAGGTGGGCGGGCTGCTGAGGTGGAGGGCGTCCCGGACCCGATCCGTCGACAAGTCGGCGTTCCAGCGGAACAGGGGAGCGTCGTCGCAGTGTCCGCATCGATCGCCGCCGAGGCAGGAGGGGCCCGGGTTGCCGAAGGCCTCTTCGGCGCTGCGCGTGGCACCGCCGCAGGTGCTGCTGTAGACCGCGTCGAGCACCTCACCGTCGGTGGTCAGCACCTCCCCGCGGGTGGCCTCGACCACGCGCCGGGCGCGGTCCGCGCCGCGGGGTACGCCCCTGTACACCTGGGTGGCCTGGGTGGCGCCCACGTCGAAGGGGCGATGGCGGCGCGAGAGCAGGCGATGGACGGCGTAGCTGCGGCAGGCCACGGTCTGCGCCTCGAGGGCTTCATCCGGGAAGTGGAGCCCCATCTCCACGGCGATGACCCCCGCCAGGTACTCCTCCAGCCCCACGTGGTTGATGACCAGCAGGTCGTCGCCGTCCGCCACCAGGCGGACGCGGCCGGAGTAGCGGTGCGGACCCACCTTGACCGCGCCTCCGCGAGGGGGCGTGAGCTCCACCGGGGGTTCGAAGCGCGCGTCGCCCGACAGCACGGATCGCCCGTCCCATGTGAGATCGCCGCCGTCCTCGAGCACCGCGGACCTGCGCTGGTTGCGCAGCCGGCAGGGCCCCCCCGCCCGAAACGACTCTCCGGGATCGAGGCGGATCAGCAGGGCGCGGATCTCCGGTTCCCGGTCGAACAGGGGGCGGACCCCCGGCGGCGCGTCCGTGATCGGCAGGGGAGGTAGCACTGCTGCTCCGAGGGCAACCAGCAGCAGGAACACCGGTAGCAGCAGCCATCGCCGCCAGGCCTTCCACCAACCGCTGCGCCACTTCCTGCCGGGCATGTCAGGGGTGCGTGAACAGGTCTCCCTGTGCCGCTTCCGCGGCGGGCGGTTGGCCGATCACCTGAAGCCCTCGCTCGGTGATGACCCGCCCGCGGGCGGTCTTGGCCATGAACCCCTCGCGGATGAGGAAGGGTTCGTAGACGTCTTCCACGGTCCGTTCCTCCTCCGCCAGGGCGACGGCGAGGGACTTGAGACCCACGGGGGTGCTGGTGCGGGCGAGGGTGCTGAGCAGCCGACGGTCCAGGGGCAGCAGGCCGGCTCGGTCGAGGCCGATGCGTTCGAGGGCGGCGCCGGCGGTGTCCTCGTCGATGGTGGAGCGGGACTCCACCTGCGCCACGTCCCGGGTGCGTCGTAGGTATCGGTTGACCAGCCGCGGCGTGCCGCGGGCGCGGGACGCCACCAGGGTCGCCGCCCCCTCCGTGATGCCCATGCCGAGGAGCTTGGCGGACCGGGTGGCGATGGCCACGAGGTCGTCCACGGAGTACGGCTCCAGGCGTTCGTGGATGCCGAACCGGGCGCGGAAGGGGGAGGACAGGAGCCCCTCCCTGGTGGTCGCCCCGATCAGGGTGAACGGGTTCAGGTCGATGGGCACCGTGCGGGCTCGCGGTCCCTGGTCCAGGACGATGACCAGCTTGAAGTCCTCCATGGCCGAGTAGAGGTACTCCTCCACCTGCGGAGGTAGCCGATGGATCTCGTCGATGAAGAGGATGTCGCCGGTGCCCAGCTCGGTGACGAGGCCGGCCAGGTCGCCGGGCTTGTCGATGACCGGGCCGGAGGTGGCGCGGAACCCCACCCCCATCTCCCGGGAGAGGATCTCCGCCAGGGTCGTCTTGCCGAGGCCTGGGAGGCCGGACAGCAGCACGTGATCCAGGTGGTCGCCGCGCAGCTTGGCCGCCTGGATGGCCACGTCCAGGTTGGATGTGACCTGGGTCTGGCCAACGAAAGCGTCCAGGGAAGGGGGCCGCAGGGCGGCGTCCAGGGGCTCCGTGGAGCTCGGCGGAGACCCCCCGTCGTCCCGGTCCATAGCGGGTTTGAAGGTGATGCCCGATCCTCCCTTGGCTGGAAACGGCGGGACCGCCCGTCACGCCGGGGACAGAAGCCCCAGGGGGCAGTGTAATCCCCCGGCCGCGAGGCTCCCAGTGCGGTTCCCGAGGGTTCGCGGTCCCCTGGCCCCCGGGGGGTTGCGTCTCCGGAGCCAGTCCCTAGAATCCTCGTCCTCTGGAGTCTCAGGCTCCGGCTGGGAAGAAACGGGTTCGGGATCGCACGGTGTCCAGAGCAGTTTGACACGAGGCATCTCGAGTCTGCTTGGAATACGACTGTTAATCCCCGTAGCGGCCAGGGTTGTCGGTCAAGGAGGCCGACGGCACGCACGTTGCGCGGGACCCCTGGAACTGTCGGGGGCGGCCTGCCTTGCTGCCCCTTGTTGGACGGAATGAGTCCGGGACCGATCGGGTTTCCGGCATGGCAAGGAGATCTTGATGCGCAACGGCAAGAGAGTCGCGGCCTGGTCGATGGTCGCCGTCACTTGTCTCGGCCTCATGGCGCTTCCCGGCTGCGGTGGCGGCGGGGGTGGCGATGAAAACGAGCTACCGGCCTTCGCCGCGCTGAGCGGTGGGGTCTACTTCGGGGTCTCCCAGGGCGGTTCGGAGACCCTCTCCAGATTCCCGACGCTTCCCTCCAACCCGACGAGCTCGATGCCGCCGATCCCGGTCCCGCCGGGCGGCTCGGTCAGCGTGCCTGGCGCGGAGTTCCCCTCCAGCGCCGTGGGGCAGCAGGATTTCATCCAGCTGACCTTCAACATTCCCCTCGACGCGGCCACCATCTTCCCGGGCGGCGGCGCCGCCGCCGCCGGGATCGTGGTGTACGGCAACCAGCAGGATCCCGGCACCGGAGCGACCACCTCGGTGCCGGTGCCGTTCTCGCTGGACGCGACGGGGGCCGTGGACCCGGGCAACGCCTTTCCGAGCGCCGGCGTCGCACCGGCGGTGCTGCGGATCTACTACGACTCGGACTCGGACCTGAGCACGGCTGAGGCCATGCCTCCCGGCTCCTACTCCCTGCGTATCAACCAGACTTTGAAGGCGTTCAACGGCGGCGACTTCTGCACCAACCCGGCCGCCGGCTGCGGCGCCAACACCTATCTCCCCGAGCTCTCCTTCGTGGTGGGCACGGAGAGCACCAACCTGTCGGTGAAGGGCAGCCCCACCGGCATCGGCGCCAGCAACGTGATCCAGGGCGCGACGGCGGTCCCGATCAACACCGAGGTCGAGCTGCGGTTCAACAAGGCCGTGGCGTTCGAGACCCTGGTGGACGCGGCCAACCTCTCCACCCTCGACCCGTTCATCACCCAGCCGTTCGCCTTCGTGGACCCGGGTGTGGGCGGACCTCCGTGGAACTGCCAGGCCGCGGGTGCGGGGACCAACGTCTTCGGCCTCGACATCGGAAACCTGTACGTCGGCTACAACGCGCCCATCGATCCCGTCACCGGACTGGCGGACCCGCCTCCGCCGGGGCTCGGCGTGGTCGTCTACATGCCGGACCCGATCCTCAACCCGACCGTCGTGCGCATCCGCATGGTGGACGCGTCCGGGACTCCGGTGGGGACCACCCCCGGCGCCGGCGCGCAGCTGAACGGCGTGGACGATCCCACCGGCGCGAACACCGGTACCACCCAGTACCAGAACTACGCCAGCAACCCGTCGAAGCTGCCGATCCTGAGCAACGACCCGAACCGCAGCGGCGTGACCCTGTCACTGCCCGCCGCCCGCGTCGTGCCCGGTTCCCTCCCGGGATACAACCCGGTCATGGGCCTGGCGGACCCGCTGGTCGCGAGCTTTGACGTGGTGGTGGCTGCGGCCATGTCGGGAGACCCCACGGGGAACGGTTGCTCCATGCCTCTGGGCAACCCCCTGGTGGACCGCGTCTCCGCCACCTTCGGCGGACCGAACCAGTTCAACTTCAACATGATGAGCGCGGACTACTTCCTGCGCTTCGCCTGGGATGCGGGGCCGCCGCTGGCGAGGAACCCGTCGCCGCCGGACGCGACGTTCGTCGGTTCGACCATCGGCAACCTCAAGGGACTGGCCTGCATCAACACGGCCGCGACCATGTCCGACCTGGCGGGACCCGGCACCAACACCCAGGCGCCGCCCTGGGCCGGCGCCTCCGCCCTCGGCAGCATCTCCCTCTCGCCCAACCGGCTCGCGGACCAGGGTGTCCTCGGCACGCCGGTGGACATGGCGGTGGGGCACTGGATCCTGACCCAGCAGTTGCAGGCCACGGCTGCCACCAACAACATCGCCAACCCAGGCCGCGCTCCGACCACGACGCCGGGTGTCCCGGATACCCAGAACGGCACCACGCCTGCCGGCCTGCTCGAGCTGCTCGGCTTGCAGATGCCGCCGTTCCCGCCCGTCCAGCCGTGGGGCAACTTCCTCTATGTAGCGGACGGAGACACGAACTCGGTCAAGGTGTTCAACGGGTACGACTTCCAGTTGATCTCTTCGATCACCGGCGCGGGCTCCATGCCGTCCGGGCTGGCCATCTCGCCGGACCTCGAGTTCCTGTACGTGTCCGATTACCTGGGCCAGACGGTCCGCCGGTTCTACGCGAACCCGGTCGGCGCCAACTTCCATAGCCTGGCGAACACGATCCCGCTGACCGGTAGCGGACCGCGTGCGATCTCCGTGCAGCCCGCCAACGAGGACGTGTTCGTCTGCAACTACGGCGACAACTCGTTCTCGGTCCTGGAGCCGGGTGCGGGCATCGAGCGTTCCCGCTTCGCGGATTCTGCGGCGGTCGGCCCCGAGGACGTGTTCATCACCACCCGGATGCTCGGCCCCGGCCTCCCCGGGACCTACTGGGCGTTCATCATCAACCGCTTCAGCGGCAGCGTGACCATCTACGAGTCGGACTCCCCGGCGGTGCCGGAGAACGGACTCCAGGGCGTCATCAAGGCCACCTTCGCGGGCTTCAGCGGTCCCGCCGGCGGCTGCTGGAACTGGCAGACCTTCATCGGTCTCACCACCGAGCCGGGTTGCTTCGTCGCCAACGGCGGCGCGCCGCGAGTCGACGAGCTCTCCCTCGAGAACTTCACCCTCGGACCGCCGCCTGGATTCCCCGGACCTCCGGGCCAGCGCAACTTCCGTATCCTGAAGTCCTACAACAGCGTCGGCGCCCTCGCGAACCAGAACCCCTCGGACGTCTCCATCGAGAACCTCTCCGGTCTCTACAACGTGGCGGCGCTCGGCGTGAACCTCAACAAGGCGGTGGTGGAGCCCACCACCGGCGGTGGTATTCCCACCTTCGTGCTGGTGAGCTACCCCAGCGCGGGGCTCGTCGGTGTCTGGGACTATTCCGGTCCGGCGCTCCGCTCCACCGCCAGCGTCCCTGGCTGCGACTTCATGGAGTCCTACTACGACCAGTAGGCCGACCGTCGTAACGCGACCGCTTCAGCCGTAAGGCTCGAGCGCTTCAGGCACTCAGCGCAGTGCCTACAAGACGCCCGGGATTCACACGAATTCCGGGCGTCTTGCGTTGGCGGGGGGAGGGTGTCGGCGGTGATGAGCCGCGCTCAGCGCGAGTTCCTCGCCCACTATCACCGAGAACGAAACCACCGGGGGCTGGCGAACAAGATCATCGAGCCCGGCGACGAGGTCGGCACGACGACGGGGGCAGTCGATTGTCGCGAACGACTCGGCGGCACTCTGCGGTACTGCCGCCGCGCGGCCTGAGCGAAACCGACGGAAATGACAACGCGGCATCGGCGACGACGGATCGACGGGCGAGGTCCGTCGCGACCGCGGGATCAGACGTCTCAATCGCCTCGCTGCGCCAGACTCGTGCCTTCCTTCGCCCTTCGCGTCGACTCCAACGCTGTAGGCGGCCCCGATGGTGGAGCGATTCGAATAAGTGGACCCCACGGGGGGGCGTGATGGAGATCACTCGGCCGACGTCTTAGGATGCCGTTCGGATTATTGAACGCGCCACGACTCGTGCGATAATCGGGGCCATGGCGACGAGCGGAGCAGTGAACTACCGGCGGATCCGGATGATCAGGCGCGGAATCCGTCTGCACAAGGTCGTCGATCGCACTCTGCCGTTCCTGGGACGCAACGCTCGAGACGCGTTCGTGCGCAGGTTGCGGCGGTGGTCGAACCCGGCGGAGCACAGAGACCGGGGGGATGCCGTCTTGGTCCCGTGGATCGGAGGAACCACGATCGACCGCGCGCTTGCGTATCGCAAGTATTCGGCGGGGGCGTTGCCTCACCAGGCGGATGCTGTCGCCTGTTGCCAGCGGCTGTTTGACGACTGGGAGCGCGACGTCGGCGCGCTCGCCCCGAAGAAGGAATTCCTCGTCAGCATGGCGGGTCGGAAAGAGTTGGAGTCGTGTCCCGCCGTGATGAGACTGGCGCTGTCGAACGATATCCTGTCGACGGCGACCGCCTACCTGGGGGAACTGCCGGTGCTGTCGGCGGTGAGCCTGTGGTGGACGCCGCCGAACGCGACGTGCGAATCGAGTCAGCGTTTCCACCGCGACAGCGAAGACGACGAACAGCTCAAGTTCTTCTTCAACGTGTGGGAAGTCGACGAGTCGAGCGGGCCCCTGAGGTTCCTCACGCGGGACATGTCGCGCAAGGCGATCGCCGATCTCGGATACACGGTCGGTCGCGTCGATGACCACCGCCTCGCGGATCTCGGGCTGCTCGACCAGTTGCTCGCGGCGACCGGGGAGCCAGGCGCTGGGCTTTGCATTGACTCGTCCAGTTGCCTTCACTATGGTAGCCGCGGGAACGAGAAGCCGAGGCTCGCGCTGATGCTCCAGTACACGAGAGCGAACGCGGCCAAAGCTGACGTGCCCGATTGGGACCTTGCAAATCCGCTGATCGACGAACTGAGCGACGTCCAGTTGCAAGTGCTGGGGCTCAAGCGTCAGGCCTGACCGACCACCTATGAGCCCGTGTTCGGAATTCTATTGAGAAAGCTGCGGAAGAAGTACGGCCACGTGATCGGCTTATCGCGGACGATGCCGAGTCCGAGGCACCTTCCCATCAACCTACCTCCGACGCCGGACGACGTCTCGGTCCCGGACCACACGCGGGAAGTGGGGCTCGCGGTCGCGGCGATCATCCGGGATGAAGGCCCCTACCTGAACGAGTGGGTGGCGTTCCATCACATGCTCGGCGTGGAGCGATTCGTCCTGTACGACAACGGGAGCGTCGATAGTCCGGTAGACCACCTTCGGCGCTGGATCGAGGCGGGGATTGTCGAGTTCATTCCGTGGCCTCACTTCCTGAAGGCGACGAACGCCCAGCACATGTCCTACGCGCACGCCTGCAAGCACCTCGAGGGGCGAGCCGAGTGGGTCGCGTTCCTCGATCTCGACGAGTATCTGTTTCCGCCCGGTGGTGGGACGCTCACCGACGCGATGGCCAAATTCGGTGACGAGTCGGCGGTGGCCGTCTTTCTGAGGTGCTTCGGGCCGGGGGGCAACGAGACGCGTCCGGAAGGGCTCGTCACGTCGAACTACCGGCAGTGCCTCGAAGACACCCACTGGGAGAATCGCCAGTACAAGTCGATCGTCCGTCCCGAGCGCGTGGTAGCCGTCGTGGGCGCGCAACGGTTCGAGCTGCGAGGTCAGCGGCACTCGGCCGTCGACGAGAACGGCAAGGCACTGTATCACTCGACGAAGCACGACCACACGTCGACGCACCTGCGCATCAACCACTACGCGACGCGATCACTCGAGGAGTTCGAGGCGAAGCTGAAACGTCGCTACTTCTGGTCGAGCAAGCGGGACGAGCAGAGGCGCGAGGAAAAGCGGAAGCAGCACGAACACTTGTTCCATTGCGCCGTCCGCGATGAGGCCATCCTGCGATTCGTTCCGGAACTCGAGCGACACCTGGAGGCCTGGAATGGCTGACGGCCCTCGCAAGAAGACGTGGTCGAAGCGTGTCTGGCGGCGGATCAAGTACTCGCGGTTCTATCCGCTCAACAGCTTCCGTCGAGACGCGTACTCGCTCGAGGGCGAGGACCTGATCCTGCGACGGGCGTTCGGCAAGCACCTGCGGGACGGCTTCTACGTCGATGTCGGTGCGTACCACCCGAAGGCCGCGAGCAACACGTGCCTCTTCTATCGGTGGGGATGGCGTGGTATCAACATCGACGCCATGCCTGGTTCGATGCGGCGGTTCCGCGCCATGCGTCCCCGCGACATCAACCTCGAGGTCGGGGTCGGTCCGAATCCGGGGGAGATGACCTACTGGGAGTTCGGCGACCAGGCGCTCAACACGTTCTCGGGCGAGCGCAAGGACGCGCTCGCCGTCGCCGGCAAACAACCGACCGCGACCCACGTTGTCCCGGTGCGCCCGTTGGCCGACATCCTCTCCGAGCACGTGCCGGAGGGGTCCGCGATCCACTTCCTCAACGTGGACGTGGAGGGGTTCGACGTCGAGGTGCTGCGTTCGAATGACTGGACGCGATTTCGTCCGTGGTACGTCCTGCTCGAGACCCTCGACTGGAAGCTGACGTCGCCGGAGCCGACCGAGGCCGTGCAGACGATGTTCGATTCCGGCTACGAACTCTTCGCCCGCACGGTGAACACGACCGTATTCAGGTCAAGCGACTGAGGTGCCGGTTCGGCCTTCTGTGCGTCGAGCGACGTCCGCAACGACATGCGTCCGTCGCGTCAAGAGAACGACCTTGGCACCGTATTCCTGCCGTGCTACGGAAGAGCCGCGTATCGACCCGGAGTCACCGTGCGGCTCGGAGCAGAACCGCCAGGGCCGGCAGGACAAGGAGGAGTTCCGGGCGTACTGCCGGCGTGTGCTTCGCATACACCGCGGAAGAAGCGCCCGCGTTTGTCTCGCGGGTGACCAGATTCGTCATCCGGTAGGCGCTCACTCGCGGAGGCCTGGGGGAGCCCGAAGGCCCTTGGAGGTGAACGACCTGACCCCACGGAGGCCTGGATTGCCGGGTTGCTGGCCACCGTTCTCCTCGATGTCGAAGCGGGTCTGACCTGCTGAGCGCCGTTCGAAGGAACTGCGCTCTCCCCGGATCAAGATACGACTTCGAGGCGCCGGGCGTCATCATGCCAATCGGCCGGCGGAGGCCCCTCGAAGCGCGCCCGCCGCCAGAACCGTTTGACGGGGTAGCGCGAGATCAGCATGGTCAGCCCCGGAATGTCCGAGCCGTAGAACTGGAGCTCGCGCTCAATCGTGGCCCGCTGACCGGCGGTGTGGCTGACGGCGAGGGTCACCGGATAGGCGAGGTCCTCGAGTTTGCCACCGCTGCGCGCGAACGCGGGATCGTGCACGAGGCGGAGCACGTCATGGGAGAACTCTTCGACGGCTTCGAAGCTGGTGTCGAAGAGGTTGAGTTTCTGCAGCCGGGACAGGCGCTCGAGCTCGTCGACGATGGCCTCGCACTGGACCTTGGCGCTGGCGAGGTGGCGGCGGAGGTAGGTAAACGCCGTCTTGTGCAGATCTTCGAAGTCCTCGACGATCGAGCGTGATCGGTACTTGTAGATGATGTTGCCGCCCAGTTCGCCGGATTCGTACCGGTCCACGTCAGCGGTAACCTCGCGCATCAGCTCGTCCCGAGAATCCCAGAGCTCACCCGCGGTGTCGGCACTGAATTCGGCGTAGAGCTCTTGGAGTGAGGCCGGGAGGTTCGGGAGGTCCTCGTGGATGAGCTTGATCCACTCGAACGTCGACAGTCCGAGGAGGCGCAACAAAGCGTGGATCTCGCCGAGGACTCGGTCGTTGTAGAACATTCCCACCGTCAAGTAGAGGCGGCGCATGTCCATGTAGTCGTCGAAGGAGAGCGTGTTACTGGCGATCGCGATCTCCTCGATCTCGGCACTCGCGAAGTCCTCGCCCAGGAACGAGTAGCTTCCCACGCAACGTTGAATCGGGCGGAAGCCACTGCGGTACTCGTTGTCCGTCCGGGTGTCTCGGCTGTTGAGTTCCGTGCCGTGGATGAGGGCGAGCTGGTGCTGCGTGATGTTGCCGATGCCGATCTCCATCAGTCCGTCGATGCTCGCCTCGTGAGCTGAGACCGAGTCGTGGGGGAGACCGAGGATGATCTCGGAGTAGGCGTGGGTGTCGGTTTCGCTGGTCTCGTCCGAAACGTACATCAGACCGTCGATGGCGATGTTCTGACGCTTCACCGCTTTGAGAACGTCCTGGTCGAGTGACTGAACGGAGGCCGTGAGCCGCATGGCGCCCTTTAGCAGCTCGTTGCACTTGAGGACCCGCTCTTTCCGGTTCTTCCCGGTGGAGCACATGATGTACTCGGGGTAACCGGTCCGGTCCTGGAGTTCGCCGAGGAAACGGCAGAAGTCCTGGTCCTCCTCGAACATGCCGAAGTTCGAGTCGGTGATGCGGAGCGTGCGGGTGTGCCTGATGTGTTCGACGATGTAGTGAACGTCCGAGGTCTTTCGCTCGAGGGCCGACTTGAACACCTTGTTGTAGTAGCGTCCGCCCTCAGTGCAGAACGTGCAGGCGAACGGACAACCCCGATTCGTCTGAATGGTCGGAACGAGATTGCGCTCGAAGAACTTGTCCATCAGCCCCATCGTGTACGGCGATGGCAACGTGGTGAGGTCGCGCACCCGCTTGGCCGTCTCGCCGAAGAGCGGTTCGCCGTTCACCAACGCGTGGCAGCTCGAGAGCTGGGCGGCCTTGGCAGATTCGACGTCCGGGTTCTCCAGCAGGAAGCCCACGAGTTCGGTGAACGGCTTCTCGCCGTCCTTGTAGATGTAGAAATCGATCTCAGGGTAGTCGCGGAGAAACTGAATCTGGTCGTCAAGCTCGTCCGGATAGTTGGGGCCGCCACCGACGACGATCGTGTCGGGGTGATGACGCTTCAGGATCTGGATCGCCCGGTAGCCGATGTCGATGTTCCAGATGTAGTTCGATATCCCGATCAAGAACGGTGGCTGCCGCCTCACGGCCGCCTCGAAGTCCTCGATGTATTTGAAGATCTCGACTTCGACGTCGTCAGGAAACGCATCGAGGCAGTGGGCCCCGATCAGACCGAGCTGCAAGGGCATCGTGTCGCTGCCCAAGCCGAGCTTGGTGTCGTGCGCGAGGTCGATCAGGTAGATGGGTTTCGGGGCCATGGGTCTCACCGTGGAGAAGAGGTGATCTGAAACACGCCATCTCCGTACTGGCGTGCGCGCACGCGATGGAAGCGATCAAGAAGGCGCGAGAAGTCCGCGATGCGTTCGTTGACCTCGTCCTCGGTCACTCCCGGGAATCGGTGACCATCGTAAGCCCTGCATTTGCCTCCCGGAAGGATAGCCCTCATCCGCTTCTGAAAGCGGCGCACCTTGGCCTCTCGCCAACCCCAGAAGCGCTCTCGCCGGCTGGTCGAGTCGGTCGCACCGTTGGTTAAGCCGTCCTGGATCTGCGACACGATCTGATCGCAGGCCAGCGTGCCGTTGCGCACCGCGAGGTGGCGGTCGAGGACGGCGATCTGCTCCGGCGTCTGGGCCGGCGAACGAGTTTCGCCCAGGAAGCGGCGAATCTGGGCCTCGAGTTCGTTCAGGTCGCGGGCCGGGTGGCTGAGGGCGTCGGGGAGGTGGCGGTCGAAACGCTCCGATTGCATCGGTTGGTAGGTCACCGCGGGACGACCGACCAGGAACGATTCGATGGCCGTCGTGCAGCCGTTGTGGACGATCACGTCCGCACCGAAGATCCACGGCACCACGCCCCCTTCGTGAACGACGTGGACATTCGGGTAGTCTGCCGCGGCCTTGCGCCACGCCTCGTGATGCTCCGAGGGGTGCGGCCGCAGGATGACCGTGGTCTCGGGGAAGGCCCGTCCGATTGCGGGTACGGCGCGCTCGAAGTGCGCGAACATGCGATCGCGATACTCGGCCAGGTCCTTCAGCCACTCCTGTTCGGTGGCGTTCGGCGTCGCTTCTTGAGGGCGGATCTCGGCAGTTGGCTTGCCCAGAAAGTGGTTGCTGAAGCCGAAGTTGGTGTTGATGAGAATGTAGCGGCCGAAGCGTTCCTTGAGCTTCTGGGCAGCACTCCCATAGAGGGACCAGAACTCGGGCCGCAGCAGGTCGACGCGCGGGTTCCCGGTTCGGACGACGGGCGTGCCCTGGTAGCCAGGGAAGGCCTCCACGACGGCGGCGTCTTCCTCACCCCAGGCGAAGAACATGTCCGCCATCGCAAGTGTGGGTTCGGAGATCCGGGTCCGGTAGTAGTGGCCGGGCGGGTAGCGGACGAGACCCTCTTCGTCCCACGCGACCACGCGGTGGCCGAGTGCCTTCAGGATCTTGAGGATCCGGAGCTTGCCACCGCGGACATCCTTCGCCACGTAGACGCCACGGGGGAGCTTCTCGACCCGGGCGTGGAGTTCGGACTGGGACCCAAACCAGACCGTCATGCCGTGCTCGGCGGCCGCACAGCTCAGAAGGAGCTTGGGATCGAATTCCCGTACCTGGATTTCCATGGGTACGATCATCGTCCTTGTGGCGTCAGTCATACGAACTGGGTTTCTGCTGGCGGATTCGCCCGTGAGAGCGGTTGGATGATACGGTGGCGCAGCGCCCTCTCCAACCCTCCCTCGGGTGCCCGCTGCAGAAACCCAGACCGCCCAAAGAGAACGGCGGTTCACGCGGCTATGCGTAGAGGATTGTAACCGCCTACCCGCCGTCTGTGGCTGCAGGATTGCCGGGCGGGGCCCGCGAGGGGGATGCGGTGGCGGCGACGCCTTGCAGTCTGTGCACGGGCCGCGCCGCCGTCGCGTCCGCGGGGAAAGTGGAGCGCGAGCCGCCACTCCTGAGCCCTCCGCGTCGCGTCCTCGACACGCACCGTTTGCCGGCACGAGATCTAGGCGGGTCGCTGATCGTGCTGCAGGTCGGGATTAGCCGGTGTCCGCGAGATCGTGCGGCGGACCGCGGGGCTCGAAGGGGTCGTGGCCGCCGCCGCTGTTGCGGTGGGCGAGGATGCGGTCGACCGTCGTGGGGTTGACCTGACCCCCTGAACCGAGTCCAGGTTCTACCTTAGGATCTGGACGAAACCA
>CAZDQF010000027.1:0-47175 GCA_964507445.1 uncultured Isosphaeraceae bacterium | reverse complement strand
CGCCCTTCGTGTTCTACGGAACGACCTACACCACCATCTGGGTCGGCAGCAACGGCCGGGTCCTCTTCGGGGCAGGGGCCGGCAGCTCGGATTTCTCGGCCAGCGTCGCCGAGGCCCTCACCCACGACCCCTCCATCGGCTTCTGGACGGACCTGGACCCGAGCTCAGCGGGCTCCATAACCGTCAACGTCCCCCCCTCCAGCGACACCGTCGTGGTCTCGTACCAGGGACTCCCCTATTACGGCGAACCCACATCGAGCGTCTCCTTCGACATCGTCCTCAACGCCGCCACCGGTGAGCTGTCACTGGACAACCTCAACGGCATCGGAATCGGCGCCGTCGCCACGCCGGTGTTCGGAGGTGACCCGCAGTTCCTCGGCATGAGCGCCGGGGCCGGCGCCGCCACCGACGGCGGGCCCACCCTCTTCCAGGCCGGCACCTTCGGCTCCCCCGCGCTCAACACGGACATGATCTACGACTGGTGGGACGCCACCGGCGGCACGAGCGGACTCATCCCGTCCCTCCAGGGCAACCCACCGACGCGGATTCTCTTCTCACCGCAGGGCAACAGCTAC
Source organism: uncultured Isosphaeraceae bacterium (assembly GCA_964507445.1). Classification (GTDB taxonomy): domain Bacteria; phylum Planctomycetota. Next base: position 46,600 of record CAZDQF010000027.1, on the reverse strand, counting down.
AGCTGGACGGCGCAGTGACACGCCGCCCGTAGATCACCGCGGTCTTTGCACACGTGGAATTGAGTGCGGTCGTGGAGGACTTCGGTCATCACCTGGGCGAGGTCGGACGACCTGCTCGTTGAGACGACCGCGACGCCTCGCTCAGCACTCACGCACCTGGGTTCGGGAGAGACCCTGCCGCAGGTTGACGATGTTGGACGGACGGACGGATTCGTTCTCGGGCAGGGGGGCGCCGCCGTCCTCGGTCCCGAGTTGAGCGAGGCTCTTCAGTTTCTTGAGCCGTTCTCCGCCGTCGAGGGCAGGACCGTCGCCGTAGTAATCGAACCACGGAAGACCCGCGCGTTCGTACTCCGCAGCAGTGGGTGGTGTGGTAGGAGGTTCGGACCCGGTGATCTTGCGCCAGACGAGGGAGTTGGTCAGGTGAACGAAGCAACGGCTGGTGTTGCGCAGGTCCCAGTCTGAAAGGTCGTAGGGGTCTTCCTCGATTTCCTGGCGCATGCGCCCCCCCGCGGCCAGGCCCATGGCGCCCGTTTCCATCGGGGCTGGGACAGCGTAGGCGCATTCCCGCGGTGCCGCCAACCCGTACGAATCGTCCGGTGCCTGTGGGTAGTGACGCTCGAAGGCCTCCCTCTTCATCGGACAGGCCATGATCTGCAGCCCGCCCCAGGTCGCCTCCCCGGTCAGCTGCTCCTCGGCGCTGTAGCCGGCACCGAGAGGCGCAGCCACAAACTGCCTGATGATCCCCTTCTCCACGCAGTAGCCATCCAACCAGGGCTGCTCCGGCACGACCACGTAGTCCTGGGGATCACGATGGGCGCCGTCGCTCCAGTCCTCGCCGGTGACCGCGTTGATCTTGCCGGCGGCGATCTTCACCAGGAACGGGTAGTCCCTCCGCCGCGAAACAGAGTGGCCGTCGAAACTCACCCACATGGCCTCAGACTGATACATGGGCATCAGCACGCCGCCTCGCTCGAGCTGCCCGGCGGTCAGCCGAGCGGCGAAGTCGTCCACGTGCACCAGGGGAAAATCCCCGAGACCGGGAGGAAGGGGATAGTCCGAGTCGTCATCGGGGATGCGCAGGGTACGCCTGAAGGAGATGGAGAGCCGCGCCTGCGGATGCACCTCCGGGAAGCGGAACACCAAGCCGTCGTTACGCCTATTCAGTTCGATCATCGCTCGCTCCTCTTTGTTCTCTTCCGTCTCCCCACCCGATCCTGCTCACCATTTCCCGTCCCGAACCTCCCGCGTCAGCCGCAGTACCGCTTGATCCGGCAGCTCGGCCAACTCCCGGATCAGCTGGGCAAACAGCTCGGGACGTCGCCGGATGATCTGCTGCAACTCCGCAGACACCTTCCCACCCAACGCCAACAACACGTCCGGGTCCTCATCCAGCTCCGCCGCCAACCGACGGATCGTCGCCTCCGAGGGCGCCGCCTCCGCCCCCCTCTCCACCTTGCTCAGGTACGACGGCTCGACCCCGATCCGGGACGCCACCTGGCGCACGGAAAACCGCGGGTCCCCGCTCCGGCGCCCTTCACGTCGCTCACGGATGTAGCTGCCGAACTCACTCATGATGTGTAGGATATACGACACACTCCACACCTGCAAGACCCCACCGCCAGGAATCCGGCGGACAGCGTCCACCAATGAAGCAGGTGCTCACCGAGTCGAGCCCCGCCGCGAAGAGCAATCGGGATAAATCACTGGAAACGTGAGAGTTACGCCAGGCGATTCTGGCGCAGCTCCCCGACGGCAGCACGGAGACCATCGAGACCCCGCTCATCCCCTTGCGGGACACGATCCTGTTGACCAACTCGCTTGGAGAACCTCGGGCCGGTCATCGAGGACTGGAAGCGCATGTGCGGGTCCAAGTGACCCACGGCATCATTCACGCACGGGTAGCCACAGCGAGGCGCCGCGTCCCAATCCGACGGATTCGACGTGCCCCATACGGGTGCGTTGGCCGGGGACGACGACGTGGATGTGGGTCGTGCTCCCGTGATGGGTCAGGACGCCGGCCTGGCCCTCCGCGTGGATCCCGACGAGGGTAGCGTCAACCGTCTCCAGGTGGAATCGGACGGGAGCATGATCGGAGTCCGGCTCTGCCTGCATCGGGCACATGCCGTTGACGACGTGTGCCTCGAGGTGGGTCACAGGTCCCTTGACGAGGAATGGAAACGGGCGCGAGGTGTCGATCCCGTGACTGGCCGCAGCGGCGGAGACGTAGCCATCCAGTTCCAACGGGGACACATCCGCGTTGAGAGGGTAGGTGCGCCACACCGGAACCCGCGCGGCCACGAGCAGCGTCGCTTGCAGCTCGCCGTCGCCGAGGAGGCGGCTCGGCGCACTCTCCCCGTCGGCCTGGGCGATCCAGACCTGACCATCGACGATGGTCACCTCCCCCTCCAGAGCAGCGAGCGCCCCCACCGCGTAGAGATCCTCGGACCCGGCCAGGTCGGCGAGCGCGACCCGCCCCTCCGTCCGCCCTTCTCCGAGCACGCGTCGCATGGCTCCCCACTGCTGAATCTCTCCATCCCATCCAGACCGCGAAGCGCACCCCGAGAGCAGCAACACGACGACCACCGGCAGAAATCGCATGAGACTCATATCAGCTCCGATCTCCCTGCATTCTCGCCCCAAGACCGACAGAATGGAAGCACGGCGCCAGGGCTCGGCGACGAAACACCACGCCCTACGCGGAGAGGCGAGTCATGGCGCCGACCGAGCCGTCACCCACGAATACAGGGGTAGTAGGGTGAGCGACGCCTCGCGTATCGCTCCCTCAAGGCGCCGCGCAGTCCGAGCCTCATCCAGGATCTTCACCCAGAAGTGGAGGTGCGGTGATGTCGGCATCTCCCTTCTCTCACGGGAGTTCTTCAACGTCACGGCCTGTCGCCCTCGCGAAGCCGCTCGAGCCGTGCCCCCCAGGCAGCCTAAGCACTCCTCCACGATGACGCGCCACACGTCCTCGTCGAGGTCGATAAGGGAGCGCCAGCAAATGTGCCACTCCTCAATCGGAGGACGGATCGCCGCTTGCCAAGCGTCCCGGGTCATCCTCAGGATCACTTCGTCTGGGTCTCGGATCAACCTCGCGAGCTCCGGGAGTTGGGGCGACTCCGCTTCCCGACGCAGCAGCCTCGCTATGGGCCAGCCATCGTACGTGAGGCCCTCCAGATTCACGCCGAAGTAAAGCGCTTGGTCTTCCGGCCAGACAACCGCGTGCCACTGGACACCGTCTCGATAGTCGGTCACGCCCCTCGCCTGGTCACGCCCCTCGCCTGGTCTCGGAACTCCCTTGGCTCTCGGTCAAACAACCGACGGAAGACAGCCGCTATCTGATCAAGTTCATCTGACATGCTCTGAATTGTATGCGCACCGGGCCACCCGGAGGGATCGGCCTGGGAGCCCCAATCCGAAGTGGGCGATCCAGCAGGCCTGCGAAAGATGGAGCTGATCCGACTCGAACCGACTGCCTGTTCGTAGTGAGGCACTCAAGGCACGGGCTCGACAACAGCTTTGCCAAGACCGAAGCAACGCGCCGCACCGCAAGGGACCCGGCCTATTCCAGACGCTAATAATCAGGATAATACCTGCATGGATTACACCCTATACCTGCTCCGGGGCATCGGAGACATGAACGGCCTCGTAGGGGGCGCCATCGGGCTCGCCATCGGGATCGTGGCGTATGCGATTAAACAGGCAAGGAAGCCGTCTGCTTCAGACGAGGACACGAGGCAGCAGTGACGTCACCGTAGGTGAGTCGCGACGAGTCTCGACAGGTGGCGGACGACCGCACCTCGCAGTACGAGGGGCGGTTCAAGTGCATCCCTACTGCTTCCGCTGGTGGATGACCACACGGCGGACCTCGCCGTTCAAGCCGCCCACCGCCACGCTTCCGTCCGTGGGATGAACGGCGAGGGAGTAACCGTACTTGTGGACGGCGGGAAGTTCGCGCTCGACCTGGACGGTGAACGTGTTGACGACCCGTAGCTTGCCGTCGCCGCAGGAGGCGACGATGGTCTCGTCATCGATCCAGGCGATATCCAGTGCTTCGGAGGGGAGGCGGACGTAGCGCACCATGCGGCCGATCGTCGGTTGCCAGAATCGGATCGTGCGATCCGTGGCGGAGGACGCGACCATGGGCAGGCCTTCGACGCTCGGACGCAGCGCGAGGGCGTGGATCGAGCCCGTGTGCTGGCTGAGGCTGCGGATCAGCTCACCGGTGTCGGCGTTCCAGACGCGGAGCGACTGATCGATGCTGCCGCTGACGAAGGTCTTCCCGTCCGGGAGCCAGCACAGGGAGGTCACGCCCCTTGAGTGTCCCTTGAACTCGCGCGTGGCGGCGCCGGCCTTCAGGTCCCAGAGCACGATGCGCTTGTCGAAGCCCGCGGACAGCAGGGCTCCGTCGTCGCGAAACGCGCCGGCAAACACGGAGTCGTCGTGGTCACCGACCCGCCCCTTGGACTCCCCTCCTGGCCACGACACGAACTCCACGAGGCCCGCCTCGGAGGGGTCGCCGCCGCCGATGGCGACGCGGTCTCCCGCCGGAGAGAACGCCAGGTCATGGAGGTTGGGGGTCCTGATGGGGATGAGCCTCGCCGTGGCGAGGCCGGGCCAGTCAAACACCTGGAGACCGCGCTGCGAGGCCGCCACGATCGCCCCGCCATCCGGGGCGAAGGCCAGGGCCGTGATGGGCGGCTGGGTCTTGCCGGCCGCTGCGCCTGGCTCGACGGCGCTCGGATCATCGCTCTCCTTGGCGGCGCTCGTCCAGCTGCCGAAGCGGGCGCCCTCCGTGATCCACTGCTTGACGCGTGCGATTTCGGCCTGACTCAGGGGAGCTCCTTGAGCGGCGGGGGGCATGCGGTCGTCGTGGTCAGGCGGCAAGGAGATGACGTCGAACAGACGAGAGGCGTCCGGATCACCCGGGACGATGAGCTTGCCGCGCTTGCTGGCCCGGATCGCTTCGACGGAATCGAGCCTCACGCGACCCTTCGGCCGCTTCATGCGCCCGTTTGCGAGGCGACGGGGCGCGTCATGACACTCGATGCAACGGCTCTCGATCACCGGCCAGATGTCGGCGGCGAAGTCCACGGCAGGACCCTGCGCCGCTGCGGAAGCGGTGGCCGCGAGGACAAGCGCCACGCCCGCGCAGGTCGAGAGCCTCATGATCAGAGCAGTTCCTTGATCGGCTCTGCGCCGTTGGGAGCGATCCGGATCGGTCGGCCGCCGGCGGTCATGAGCTCCAGCGCCGGGTCGATGCCGAGCAGCGTGTAGATCGTCGCTGCCATGTCGGACGGCGTGATCGGCCGATCCTTCACGAACTCGCCGAGGTCGTCGCTGGCGCCGAGCACCGCACCTCCCGGGACGCCGCCTCCAGCGAGCGCGGCGCTGAAGCAGTTGGGCCAGTGGTCGCGGCCACCGGCGGCGTTGATCTTCGGCGTGCGGCCGAACTCCGTCATGACCACCACCAGCGTCTCGTCGAGCATCCCCCGCTCGTCGAGGTCCTGGACCAGCCCGCTGAAGGCCTTGTCGAATCCGGGGATCAGGGCGTGGGTGCCCTCGTCCTTGGGGTCCCCCGGATGGCGGTTCGCGTAGGTCTTGAGGTCCACGTGATTGTCCCAGCCCGTGTTGTTCACCGTCACGAACGGGACCCCACGCTCCACCAGTCGCCGGGCCAGCAGGCATTGCTGGCCGATGTTGTTGCCGTCATGGACGTTGGCGCGGTGGTCGATGCCGTATCGCTGGCGCACGGCGGGCTTCTCTTCCGACAGGTCGAACGCCCGCTTCGCCTTCTCCGAGACCACGAGGTCGTAGGCGCGCTGGAGATCCGGATCGGTCTTCGGTCCGGGGGTGGCGTCGTTCTCTCCGTGGAAGCGATCGAAGGCGTCTGCGAACCGCCGACGTCTCGCGGTCCGCCCCTCCCCGATCCCGTTACGGAAGTCGAGGTCGCGCACCGCAAAGTCCCTGCGACCTGGGTCGCTGCCCAGCGCGAACGGGCTGGCGGTGGGAGGCAGGAATCCTTCGCCGAGGGTGGCGCCATCCCGCGAGATCAGGTCAGGGATGGCGATGTTGGAGGGGAGCACGCCGAGGTCCCGCTTCTGGACCACCGAGCGGACGTGGGCGACGACCGAGCCCATGGTGGCGTACTCCACGGCCGGCGTCGGCCGGTGGCCCGTCATGACGTACTGCACGCCGAAGTTGTGGACGCCGAAGGGCGAGGTCATGGAGCGCACCACGGCGATCCTGTCGAGCATGGCGGCGATCCGCGGCATGTACTCGTTGACCCGTACGCCGGGTAGCTTGGTCTTGATGGAGTCGAAAGGACCGCGGACCTCCGCCGGCGCCTGAGGCTTGGGATCGAAGGTGTCCAGATGGCTGGCGCCCCCGTCGAGCCAGATCAGGATGCAGGCCTTGGCCTTGCCAGGTTGATGCGCCGCGGCCCCCGGCAAGAGCAACCGAGAGTCGGTCTGCGAGAACAGGCCGGGTCCGAAGCTCAGCCCGCCGAGACCGGCGGCGGAGAGGCGAAGGAACTCGCGTCGGCCCAATCCGTGATCGCTCTGGTGGCTCATGGCTGCATTCACCCTCAGTGGTTGGTCTGGAACTCGTTGGACGAGAGGAGCCCCCAGACGAAGTCTTCGAGCACCGCGCGGCGCTCGTCGTCCGAGGTCGCCTCGGCGACCCGTGCCTGCCAGAACCCGGCCTCGTCCGGGCTCGGCCGCCGGCCGAGGGCGATGCGATAGTGCTCACGCACGATCACCGCCGGAGAGGTGCCCGCCTCCAGCATTTCTTGCAGGCGGCCACGGGGATTGGAGATGCGCGCGTTCAGCAGGTCTCCGTTGAACAGGTGCAGCTTGCGAGGGAGCGCGCCCGTGGGCGCCGGGGCCCCTTCGCAAGACCCCTCCCGTGCGCAGCGCCCGAGAATGTCGAGGGCGTCGCTCCGGACGCTGGCGTCCGGGAGCTGGACCGCTCGCGTGCCGAGCGGCTCGGTCCCGTAGCGTCCGGGGACCCCCGTCACGTCGGCGATGGCGTCCGCCAGCACAGCGGGTTCGAGGGGCTTCTTGATGCCGTGGGAGTAGTAGCGGTCGTCGCTGGCGTTGGACGGGGTCGCCTTGCTGCTACGAGCGTAGGCCGCGCTCATGGCGATCATCTTCAGCGTGCGCCGCAGATCGAAGCCGTGCGCCACGAAGTCATCGGCCAGACGGTCCAGCAGCGCCGGGTGGGTCGCGGGATTGGTAGCGCGGAAGTCGTCCACCGGCTCCACCAGGCCGCGCCCCATCATGGCCCGCCACAGACGGTTGACGATCGCCTTGGCGAAGTACGGGTTGTCCTCCGACGTGACCCACGCGGCCAGGGCAGCCCGTCCGTCCTTGGTGTCAACGGGGAGGAAGTGCTCGCCGGGGATCTTCATCCGCGCGGGCTTGCCGGTTTGCGGGTGGACCGCCTTGCCGAGGGGGCTGAGGCGCACCGTGCTGCCGCGAGCGACCTTGGCGAAGATCGCGGTCAGGCCATGGAAGTCATCCTGCGTCCACCGGTCCAACGGGTGGTTGTGACAGTTGGCGCAGCGCATGCGGCTCCCGAGCAGGGCCTCGGTCATGAACTCCGTCTGGAGCAACGGATCTTCAGTGGTGTTGTAGAAGCCCGCCGGCCCGACCGTTTCGGTGTCCCCCATCCCGGTGAGGAGCGCCCGGGCCATCTCGTCGTAACCGGTCCCCTGCCTCAGCCGATCAGCGATCCACCCGTGGTAGGTGCGGACCGCCTTCGGAGTGATGGGGGTCTTGTCCTTGTCTTTCTGGCTGCGCAGACGAAGCAGTCGTCCCAGGTGCATGGACCACGTCTCGATGAACGCGTCAGAGGCGAGCAGACCGTCCACCAGTTGTTCCCGTTTCTCCGGGGAGGCCTCCGCGACGTAGGAGTCCACCTGCTCCGGAGTTGGCAGCCTGCCGGTGAGATCCAGGGTCACCCGGCGATGGAAGGTCCCGTCATCGGCCATGGCGGACGGCGGGACGCGGAGGCTCTCGAGGGTCTCCAGGATCTCCTCATCGATGAAGGAGTGCCGCGGTTCCCCGGAGAGATCCACCGGGTCGTCCCCGAGCGGGACGAACAGCTCGATGGGGATGACCTGGCTGAGGTAGCGCGCGACGACGACGTGGCGGCCACGGCGTTTGACCGTGGCATGAGCAGCGTGTTCGTCGATCGCGACGGCCGATGGGTCCTCGGCCTCGAAGACGGTCCAGCGAGTCACGTCACGCTCGCTGCCATCCGTGTAGTGCGCGACAGCCTTCAACGACACCGAAGAGTCAAGCGCCTTGAAGGCCTGCACCTTCGGAGTGATGGCCAAGGACTTCAGCGCGCGCTGGGTCGAGAATGGTGCGCCCTGCTCGATCCACGACCGCAGCAGCGTCGCCCCTTCCCCGTCCTCGGACAGGACCTGCTTGCCGCCGTGGGAGACCAGGCCGGTGGGCTTCGTGAACAGGAGGCTCTCCGCGGGGCGGGAGAGATTGACCCGTCTGCTACCAAGCTCGTGGACGATGGTGTCGTAGTCCTGACGAGGACTTCCCCCGAGCAGCGAGAGGTGGAAGCCGCCGCGGCCGATGGCGGCCCCATGACATCCCCCGGCGTTGCAGCCGATCTTGGTGAACACCGGGATCAGGTCGTTCTCGAAGTCGATGGCCTCGATCACCCGCCCGTCCTCGGAGGCATGCGCGGCCATAACCGCAGCGCCGTGGGGGCCGTCCTGGCTGGCCCCCACGAGGGTCACGAGGGCCAGCCCTGCGCCGAAGAGTGCTGTGATCGACTTCATGGGGTGCGTCCCCTGGCGGGGCTATCGCCGACGGAGCGCCGCCGCGTACTTACCCGGGTCCGCTTCGAACTTGGACTTGCAGTTGTTGCAGCAGAACGCGACGGTCCGGCCACGGTACTGCGTGGTGGGTGACCCAGCGTTGATGGCCTTGTCGGCCACCGGGCACTTGCTGTTGACGGGCGCGCTCGACTGCCCGGCCTTCGGCCGCTGTGACGCGCTCCTCCACGACTCGCCGTACTTCTCGAGGTACATCTTCGCAGCCTCTTCCCGCGTGAGCTCACCGGCCGCCACCTTCTGGCCGATTTCCTTGCGGAAGGCACGCTGCTCGGGCGTGAGTGGTCCGCGCGCCGCTTTTCTGCGGGCGACGGCCGAGACCTGGTCACCCGGACGGTCGCCGATGAACTTGCGCAGGGCGGCGTGATCGACGCCCATGGCGCCGGCGATGGCCCCCAGGATGTGGGGCTGCGAGTAGAAGGCGTCGCTCGCGTAAGGCAGGTTGTAGAGGACCTTGCCGTCCTTCGCGACGATGACCGTCGCGGTGAGCGTGCGGTCGAGCCCGTAGGCCGGCGGGCCATCCGACCCGTCCGTCGACAGCCCCGTCACCACAGTGGTGGGGAGCCGACGCTTGATCGCCTCGAACATCTTCTCCACGCCGTTCGGGTCGTCGTTGACGACGATGAACGACATCTCCCAGGCCTGCTTCGAGTTGCGTTCTATCGCGTCGAGTTGCCGCGCGAGCTCCGTCAGGAAGCGCCCAAACGTGCGCGCCTCCTTGGCGAAGATCATCAAGTGGAGCTTCTCGCCCGCGAGGCTGACAGCGTCGAACTCCTGGCCTTGACGCGTACCTGAGAGTCCGACCGCCTTGAACGGAGGCAGCTTCTCGCCGGGCTGCGGACCGGAGAAGATCGGCTTGCTGAGGGCCTTGGTCCACTCAGCAGGGTCCTCGATCTTCAGCGCCGCCTTGCCGTAGCCAGCACGACCACGGGCGCCGCCGGCCGCGCCGCCTCGCTTCCGCGCGTAACCGGCGATGACGGTGTCCTTCCGCATGAAGCCGCCCTCTTCGGCCTGAAGCCAGCGGGGCTTGATCGCAAGGTTGTACGCGTATTCCTGCTCCGGGGTGTGCTCGCGCCAATCCCAGCCTGTGTAGAGAGCCAGCATGATCGACGAGACGTCGTAGTCGTAGATCACTCCCCGCTTGTTCGCCGCGACGAGCCGCTTGAAGATCTTGTCCCGGCTCTCCTGAGAGAACTCACTCCCCTTGAACGTCCCTGCGGGCAGCGACTTGTTGACACCGAACGTGCCGCCGACATCCCGGCGCCCCGCCAGCGGCCTGGCGACAAACTTCATGTCGAGCAGCGGCATGAGCTTGTCGATCTGTGCGGAGGTCAGCTCACCGTCCTTCGCTGCGTCGTCCAACAACGCTCTCACCGCGACCGTGTCCGACGTGATGCGCTTCCACCGCTCGTACGCCTGCTTCTCCGTCAGCTTGCCGGCTTCAAGCAGCCCCGAGATGCGATCGAACCGCATCCCCTCGCACAGGCCGACCGCACTACCGATGCGATCGTCGGGGTCGAGCTTCTGCGCGGACACGGTCGGGGCCGCGGCGACCAGGACCAGTACGGCCAACAGTTGGGTGATGGGCATTCTCGTCATGACGGGCTCCTCACTTGAAGACTCCGGGTGCTCGGTCCTCGCAGACCATTCGGCAGAGACATGGACAACAATCTAACGGTCTCGACCAACGGTCATTTCGGGCCTCCAGTGTAAGGCAGGAATAGTCCGGTGAGAGGTCCGCAACAGGGATCTGACAGTGCCCGCCGCGAACCACGGGACCCCACCCGAACCAACCGCCCGTGCCAGCCGCACGAAGAAATGCGTCTTGCGGTCGTGGGCGGATTCTCCGGAGCCTAGAACCGGTAATTACCGGCCGGAGACCTCCCGCGCTGCTCTGCTCACGATTAGCAGGGGACCCAGGGGACACCTATCCGAAACGCCGGTAGCCGGTCCGGCCTCCCCGTCCTTGGGCTACCAGTACGCAGAGACCTGGTAGGTCTTCCCCGTGGTCGGGTCGTGGAGGAAGGTCGAACCGGCGCCGTTGCTCGTGGTGTAGTGGTACTCGACCATCCCCTCCGTCCATACCCAGCCCAGATCAGCGTACGACCTCATGAACGACTCGCGGTCCACCGCTGATCTCTCGCTGTACGAGTCGAGCTTCTCCCCCTCTCTCGCGAAGCGTTCATCGAGAAAGGCGTTCAGATCTGCTTCCGACACCTTGTAGGTGGCCCGGTGATCGAGCAGGTCCCGCTGCAGGGTGATGTCCGTGGCGGTGGGTGGGATCAGGCTTCGGCCCCTGGACGGCCACCAGATGCTGTCCCGGTTCGAATGGTGGGATTCGACCTGGTAGGTCCACAACAGGCACAAGACAAACACCGTCATCAGCGCGAGAACGGAGAAGCACCCTTTGGCAAGGCGTCCTTTGACCGAGGTCGTGGGCGGCGTAGTAACGGGGTTTTCTTGGGGCATCGTGCTGGTGAAGGCCAGGGCTCGGACAGAGCGGGCATGATAAGCGAGGCGCGCGCCTGCTCAAGAACACCCCAAGAGTCGGCTCTGGGGTCCCGTGCCTTGTCACGAGGGTAGGATGCCCGACATCCCTCACATGGGCCCCGCCCCCGATCGCGGCTCGGCGCCGACCAAGCAGGGGTGAGCGCGTGTCTGATCGCTGCTCGTGGTTCCGTGAAGCAGGATGGCCAGACGCCTGGATGGCGTCTTGAGTCCGGGGAGACCGATTCGTGGTGAGCAAGACTCCTGTGATCCTGGGGCCGTTGCTGGTGGCGCTGGCGCTGGTGGGCTCGGGATGCGTGTGCAGCGACGCCCGGCAGCCGAGCCCGGCCCAGGACGGCGACGAGGTGGCGCTGTCTTTCGTCTACGTTGGCTGCAATCGTGTCGGTTGGAGCGAGAAGGTCGACCCCGCGACCGGCGCGAAGGCGCCGCTGCCGGTGAGCACGGCCAACGCGGCGCAGCTGCTGCAGACGTTCCGCGACGTGGCGAGCGACCTCGACCCCGACCCGGCCTACCTGTTCCTCTGCGGCGACATCGTCAGGAACGAGCAGCCCGGAGGCAGCACCCTGGAACAACAGCTCGCCCATTGGCAGGCGCTGTGGCGGGGCGGCGCGCTGGCCGGGTCCCGGTCCACCACCCTGGTGCCGTTCCCGGGCAATCACGAGGTCTTGAAGTCGGTGGAGTACGCCCGCGACACCTATTACGAGGTCCCGAATCCGACAGCCTACGCGACCTGGCTCTCCTGGCTGGACGCGCACGGGCACTTCCCGGAATCGGGCAACGGGCCCCCCGCGGGCGGCCCCGGTCTACTGGTCGGCGACAACAGCCGACTGTCGTATTCGTTCAGCGTAACGATGGCGAGCGGCAAGAAGAGCCACTTCGTCGTCTTGAACACCGACAGCCACTCGAGCTTCGCTTGCGACGATCCCGGCTGCTACCAGCCGCCGCAGCGCGACGTGAAGTTCAAGGGCAAGACCATCGAAGGCACCATGAGCCAGGCCGTGCCCGGGTGGATCGCCCTCGACTGGGCGAGCAAGGACATCGCCCTGGCGGTCGCCGATCCGAGCGTCGATGCGATCTTCGTCCTCGGACACAAGCCGCTGCTCGATCGCGGCCAGCGGCCGCAGGACCCATCCACCGGTCGCGACACCGTGTTCAACTGCGGCGACAGGAAGCTGGCCGCAGCCCTGTTCGCCGTGTTGCAGTCGGCCCGCACCGCCGGCAAGTTCGGCGGATACCTGTGCGCGCACCAGCATCGCTGGGACGCCTTCGAGATGCAGGGCGCCACGCCCCCCGCGCTGTGGCAGGTCATCGCGGGCAACGGCGGCACCGAATTGGATGCTGGCGACGCCTTCGGGTTCACCTGCGTGCAGGTGTGGTCCAGCGGCAAGATCACGGCCACCCCATACGAACGCAAGGTCCCGGACACGTACTACTACGCCCCCACCGACGTCGCCGCCCGACCCGGCACGACCCGGATACTGCGAGACGGGAGATAGCCCTCCTGCGCACGTAGCAGTTCCGTGCACGACCACCGGCAGGTCTGGCCACGGCGGCTTCCCCATGGGACGCGCCCCATGGCAAGCGCTATCCTCTCCCAGACACGGAGACGCCCATGGCACCCAGCCCTCTTCTGACCTACGTCCTCATCGCCCTGATCTGCTCGTTCACCCAGGGTCAGGTTCAATCGATCGACGTCCCAAGTGAGTTCACGATCCCGACCGGCCTGGACATGGGGGGTGACATGACCTTCCGGATGTGCGTTCGCATGAAGTCGCCGCCGGACGACCTCCCGACGCTCGCCGCCACCAAGGCCTGGGAGGAGGGGGCGATCAAGGACTACACCACCAACAACGCATTCGGGATCGGCCGGGCTTCCGGAAGCAACGCTGGCTTCGCCATCAGCGTGCTCCCCGATGGAGCATGGACCTGGAACGCCGGGGACGGGCGGCGGCGCATCGACCATCGCCCCGAAGCTCGCGACCAGGGCATCTGCGACGGACGTTGGCATGAAATCGGATTCGCCATCGACAGGAAACGCGGTGTCGCTCAGCTCTTCCACGACGGGCGACGGGTCGCCTTGCACGACCTGCACGGGGTCGGGAGCCTGGGCTCCGACACCGCGACGGTCCACCTCGGCTCGGCCGGTCTCGACGGCGAGATCGGCAACGTACGGTTCGATCCGACGGTCCTGTCCTCGGCCGCCGTCGCCTCGGACTTCAAGGCGCGGTTCGGCGAGGCCCGCGCCGCGCCCCCCCTCCCCCAGTGGGACGGGCGCCCGCTCCGAGTGCTCGCCTGGAACATCTGGCACGGAGGTCGCCGGAAGGGCCGAGACGAAGGGGTCCGGCGAGTCGTCGAGATCATCAAGCAGAGCGCCGCCGACATCGTGCTGATGCAAGAGACATACGGCAGCGGCCCACGCATCAGCGGACGGCTCGGCTTCGACTACTTCCTGCGCTCCACCAATCTATCCGTGATGAGCCGCTTCCCCATCGTCGATGTGCACCGCCTGGCCAGCGCGTTCCGTTTCGGTGGCGTCACGATCGAGCTCAAGCCAGGGGTCCGCGTCCAGGCGTACTCCCTCTGGATCAACCACCTGCCCAGCGTAAAGGCCCAACTCGCAGCCGGCGCGTCGGCTGACGACCTCGTCACCGCGGACGCCAAGACACGCGGCAGCGAGATACGCGCGATCCTGAGCCAACTGCTCCCCCACCTCGAGAAGACACCCGACATGCCGGTCATCGTTGGAGGTGACTTCAACAGCGGGTCGTCCCTGGACTGGACCCCCGAAGCAGCGCATCTCCCGAACCACCACGGCCTCACGGTCCCCTGGCCTGTGAGCCGGACCATGGCCGACGCCGGGTTCATCGACGCCTTCCGCACGGCCAACCCCGACCCCGTGAAGCACCCGGGCCACACCTGGTCCCCGGAGTTTCGCGACACCCACCAGGATCGCATCGACTACGTCTACCTACGCGGCGCCCCCTGGCGCGTCCTCGAATCGCAGGTCCTCTCCGAGCACCCCCGTGGCTGGCCCAGCGATCACGCCGCTGTTCTGGCGGTGCTGTCCCTCGTCACCAGGCGATGAGCACGCGGTGCCCTCCACCCGCACACCGCCGACCCTGGACGTAGATCAGATTGAACGAGACATCTCCGTTGGACGCCAGAGTCACCCCGTGCTTCCAGGAGAGACCTTCGTACCACGCCCTCGGCCCACTGGCTCGCTACGTGGCACCTCTCCCGAACGACAAGAAGCTCTCGCCGGAGGTCGGCGGCGAGATCCTCGCGGGTTGCCCGCGACGCGTGGCGTCCGTTCTCGCTTGTGTTTCCGTGACCGGGGCGAGGCAGACGGGATGGTGCCCGGTGGGACGTCCGGGTGGTAGGCTGACGACACCCTCGACGGTGGCCCGCTCATGGTGGATGACACGACTCGCAAGCTGATCCTTCGCGCTCGCGACCAGGATCCGGAAGCGATAGAGGAGTTGTTCGGGCTGTACCGTGATCGCCTCCGACACGCGATCAAGCGGCTGCTCGGGCCGCTCTACCGACAGGCCGTCGGGGATAGTGAGGACGCGGTCCAGGACGCCATGCTCGCCAGCTTCAAGCGGCTGGACCGCTTCGACTACAGGGGAAAGGGCTCTTTTCTGGCGTGGTTGCTGCGCAGCGCCGACTTCCAGATGCGAACCCGCCTGCGCGCCGCTTCGACACGCAAGCGCCGCGCGGAGAACGTACAGCCACTGGTTCCTGACGACCAGATCCCCCACCCCGGCGCCGCGACACCGTCCGAAGTCCTCGCGGGACGGGAACACGAACGGGAGGTGATTGACGGCCTCGATCAGCTACCCCAGCGCGAGCGAGAGATCATCCTGCTGCGGCGCTACCTCGATCTCCCCATGGAGGAGATCTGCCAGGAGCTCGACCTCCCGACCCCGGGCGCCGCACGGGCTCTGCTCTCGCGCGCCCAGGCCCGTCTCGCTGCTCTGATGACCAGGTAGACGAGCCCCCGACGGAGCCCTCGCCGCAAGGTACGGGTGGAAGGTCACCGTCGGACCGTGGAGAATGCTACGATTCTCCACGGTCCAACGATTGTCATTGCCACTGGAGTTGCAAGATCCAATGCGGCGTTCCGTCTTCCTTGTCGTCGCGTCGCTCACTGTGTGGGCGGCCCCCGGACAGGCTCCTTCGGGGCCCGCTCCACTTGGCCAGAAACTCCCATACGTCCTGACCTCGGGCATCCTGTCCAATGGCGGTGACCGTCCGAAACAGGTGTGGATTGAGACGCTCTCTATTCCAGGAGCAACCTCTCTGCAGCTGCTGTTCGAGACCGCCGAATTGCAGACTTCGGAGGACGCGATTGTCGTCACCAATCCGCGGGACGGAGAGCAGCAGAGGCTCACCCGCGCAAACCTCAAGCTCTGGCGCAACCACACCGCATGGTTCAACGGCGATCGAGTCGCGGTGGCCGTGGAGCTGGCGCCGGGCTCTACAGCGCAAGTGGTGATCCGCCATGTGTATGGCGGCATCCAGCCGATTCTCGGAACCTCCAACAGCATCTGCGACGGCGCTGACGACCGGGTGAACAGCAACGACACACGGGTCTGTCGCCTGACCTACAGCGCCACCGCATGTTTCGGCTGCACGGGATTCCTGATCAGTTCCACCAACACAGTTCTCGGCGCCGGACACTGCGCCAACCCCGCCCCCGAGTACTTTGTCATCGCCGAGTTCAACACCCCGGCGTCCACGGCCTGCGGCTGCGCTCAGCACCCACCGGTGGCCGACCAGTACCCGGTGGATCAATCGACGATCCTGTCTTCGGATGGCGTCGTCGGCGACGACTGGGCGGTGGCCCGACTGCATCCGAACTCGGCCGGGCAGACGGCGTTCACCAATCAGGGGTCCTACTTCACCCTGGCGACCAGCCTGCCCCCTTTCATCCCACCGTTCTTCGCGTCGACGCTACGCGTGACGGGACACGGCGACGACCTCGACAACCTGACCCGCGCCTACGATCAGCAAACCGATACGGGATCGCCAGGCGGCTACTCCGGAGACGTCGTGTTCCATCGCGTCGACACCAGGGTGGGGAACTCCGGGAGCCCCGTCATCCACGAGCCCACCGGCGAAGCCATCGCCATCCACACCGACGGGGGCTGTCACGCATCGTCCACCAGCTACAACAAGGGGACGAGCGTGCTCAAGCCGGCGCTGCAAGCAGCCATCGGCCAGACGGTCGGGTGTTCGGCCGTAGCTCTCACCAGCTCCACGATCGGGTCCGCCGTTCCGGTCACCTGCGACTTCCAGGTGTTCAACGGCACGCCGGCCAGCGGCACCTGGGTCGGATTCGGCATCACGTCAGCCAGCGACTGGGACGTCGTCCACGAAGCCGCCAGCTCCGTCTTCGGCGGCGGCAACTGTGACTTCATCATCGCCAACGGGAACCAGGGCAGCGTTCCGCCCACGTCGGGCGAGTTCAACCGCTGGTCCGGAAACGACTCCGCGTACGGGGACCTGCTTGAGGCCCAGACGTTGGCCATCCAGGCTACGGGCTTCAACAACTGGGGGTCCACCGATGTCATGCAGATGTTCCAGGTCCACATCACCTCGACGGGGATCTACGACGTTACCGTGTCGGGCAGCTCCGAGCTGCGCTGGCGCCTCTACGGCCCGGGGACCGGCCCCGACTGGCGTAGCCGCAGCTCTTCGACGCTGATCGCGTCGGGGACCGGCGTCAGCGGCACGGCCGGCTCGATCAGCCTGCCGAGTACGGGCTGGCACGTCATCGTGGTGTACAAGGACGGCGGCGTCGGCGGAGTGACCCCTTCGCAGTTCGGCGTCACCGTGTGCGATGCCACGAGCCCGACCCTGTTGACCAACGAGGTTCCCGCGACCATCACCAACCCGTGCCAGGGCATCTTCGTCAGTCCGACGGCGAACAAGTGGAACGTGGTTGGCGTGTCATCCCCCGCCGACTGGGACCTGGTCATGGGCAGCGCCACCTCGTGGACATTCGGTGCCGACTTCGCCCTGGCCAATGGGCACAACGGGCCGGTGGCACCGACCTGGGGTCAGGTGAACCGATTCGGCGGATTGTCCGACGCAACCGTAGAGGCGGAAGACGCGGCCTTGTTGTTCGGAACGGGCGCCAACACCGTCGAGACGTTCGCGGCTGGAGAGATCCTGGAGCTGTGCGAGGTGTTCCTCCCCGCCACCGGGACCCATGCCATCACGGTCGTGGGGGACCCGTCGATCTCGTGGCGCTTCTACGCACCCCAGTCGAACGCCGACTGGATCAGCGAGACCGCGTCCATCGCATCCGGAAACGGCGGCGGCGGCACGGTCAACGCCACGGTCTCGAGCACCGGCCACCACGCGTTGTTGCTTTACCGGGATCTCGGGCCTTCGCCCAATCCGACCTCCGTGATGGTCAACGTATGCCCGGTATCCACCAACACGAACCTCTTGAGCACCCTCCCCACTACCGTCTCCGGCCCCTGCAATCCGTTCACCTTCACCGTGGAGTCGGGCCGCTGGAATGCCGTGGGCTGCGCGTCATCGGCTGATTGGGACATCGGGGTCGGAGAGGCCTACTCCCGCTCTGTCGGCGACATCACGGACTTCGTCGTCGCCAACGGGCGCAACGGCGCCATCGCACCGCTCAACGGCATAGCCAGCCGCTGGAGCATCAGCGGAGGCGCCCACCTCCAACGTTCAAACAACGTGACCCTCACCCTCGGCACCCCATACACGGCCGCGTCCTGGCCCACCAACCGGGTGATCAGGGTGTTCGAATTCGAGGTGCTGAACCCGGGCAGCCACGACATCACCATGTCCAACGCGGCGCCCCTGAATTGGCGGCTGTTCGACCCCGGCGCGGACGCCGGCTTCCGGCCCCGCAGCGCGTCCATGGCCAGCGGCACCGACGGAGTCACTTCGACGGTGAACCTGACGCCCGGGTGGCACGCCTTGGTGTGCACGACGGACAGCGGCCTGGTCTCCTCGTCCTTGACTTTCACCATGCTGGTGGAGCCGACCCCCAACCCGTCGCCCTCCACTTCGGCACTCGCGCCCACCTCGGCGATCGCCGGTGGTCCCTCGTTCACTCTCACGGCGATCGGGTCCAACTTCACCGCCGGCTCCACGATCCGTTGGAACGGCAGCACCGTGACCACCACCTACGTTGGCCCGACCCAACTCACCGGGACCGTGCCCGCGAGTTTCATCGCCAGCGCCGGCACCGCTTCGGTGGACGTACAGACCCCGGCACCGGGCGGCGGCGTCTCCGCCAGCCAGGCCTTCACCATCAACAACCCGGTCCCGACCCTGAGCTCCCTGAGCCCGCCCTCAGCGACCGCTGGCAGCGGCAACTTCACGCTCAACGTCAACGGCTCCAACTTCAACTCGAGCTCGATGATCCAGTGGAACGGACTGAGCCGGCCGACGACCCTGGTGTCGGCCGGCCTGCTGCGGTGCACGATCCCGGCGAGCCTCATATTCAGTGCCGGGACCCACAACGTGCAGGTCCACAACCCGGCACCGGGCGGCGGCATCACGGCTGTCAGCACGTTCACGGTGAACAACCCGGTTCCGACCGTGACGTCGGCGATGCCGACCACGGCGGTCGCCGGAAGCGCTGCCCTTCCGATCACCGTCACGGGCTCGAACTTCAACGCCAGCTCGGTGATCCGATTCGATGGCTTGGGCGTCGCCACGACCTTGGTAAGCGCCACCACCGTGACGGCGACGGTACCCACGGCCGCGCTGGCGACCGCAGGTCTCGTGGTCGTCGGAGTGGAGAACCCGGCGCCCGGTGGCGGCTTCAGCTCATCCACCTTCACCATCGAGAACCCGGTGCCCACGCTGACCTCCACGGCGCCGACGTTCGCCATCGCTGGCGACGTGGCGTTCACCCTCAACGTCAACGGCGCCGACTTCGTCAGCGGCGACTCCCAGGTGCGCTGGAACGGAGCTCCGATCCTGACCACGTTCGTCTCCTCCACCCATCTTCAGGCTGCGGTCTCGGCTACCCTCATCGGACTGCCGGGCGCCGCAACCGTCGACGTCAACACCGCCGGACCGGGCGGCGGCACCTCCGGAACGATCACGTTCCCGGTCCTCGCGCCAACGGTGCTCACCCTCACGCCGGCGACGATCCCGATCCTCACGGCGACCTCCCCCGCCCAGAACATCACCATCACCGGCGCCAACTTCCATCCCGGGACCCAGGCCTACGCCGACGGCTACGCCCTGCCGACCACCTACGCCAACAGCTCGACCCTGTCATGCGCCATCGGGCCTTCGGTGCTCGGTGCCCTGCGCCGCGGCGGGCTCGCCATCGCGGTGGAGAACGCACACACGGTGCCGTCCAACGCTATCGCCTGCCCGGTGGGTGGACTCGGTAGCAACGCGGGCACCGTCATCCGCAACCCGTTGGACCCCCTACCGGGCGAGCCCTACGCCGCGCGCTGTGAAGGCGGCCTGCCAGGCGCTCCGCTGCTGCTGCTGGCGGACCTCACCAACCCGGCCCCCGTCCATCCGTGGCCAAGCCCCGCAGCGGACTTCGTGCTGTCGGTGCGCGGCTCCCAGCCCGCGGTCCCCGGGGACTGGTTCGTAATCGTCGACGGGATCGGCGTCTTCGGCCCACCGGGACCCGGGGTGACCTACGACGCGCTCGGTGAGTTCATCGTGCCGGGCCTCACCCTTCCCAACCCCGCGCTGGGCTGGACCATCACCGTCCAGGGCGCCTACATCGACCCGGGGTCCCCGGTGGGGTTCACCCTGCAGTGGGCACGGTACCCGGATCAGTTGTAGTCCAGGACCGTTCGACCGGGCAACGCCGCCTGGGCGGATCACTCACGGAACCCGGACACGGCGCCGACCCCGCCGGCGACCCGACGGTCGGAGTTTCGCGAATGCGGTATGGGCTCCGATTGTCTTCGGATAATCTCAGCACACCGTGGATAGAGAAACCCCCGACCCCATGGAGCTCTTCGCGGCCTTTCTCGAGCGCTGGCACGAGGGCGAAGAGACCATCAACGAGCTCTGCGCCGCGCACGCAGAACACGCCCCCTTCCTTCGCGGGTGTTGGGACCAGCTCAAGACGATCGGTGAGGTGAGCGACGGTCGGGCTGCGACCCCTTCCGTGAGCCCCGGGCCCCACCGGATCGGTCCCTTCGAAATCGTCGAGGAGATCGGCCGCGGCGGCCAGGGAGTGGTGTACCTGGCGCACGACACACGGCTCGATCGCCGTGTAGCGTTGAAGATCCTCTCGGGCTTCGACGCAACGTCAAGCGCACTCGTCGAGCGGTTCAGGCGGGAGGCCGAGTTGACCGCGCGCCTCGACCACCCCGCCATTTGTCCGGTGTACGACGCGGGCGCAATCGACGACGTGCCCTATATCTCCATGCGCTTCGTCGAAGGCCAGACTCTCGCCGAAGATATTCGCTCGGTGGCGGAGAGCACGGATGCCGATCGTCATCGGGCCTTTCGCCAGGACGCGGTGCGGCTGGCCGAGGCCGTCGCCCGCGCGATCCACGAGGCACACGAAGCCCAGCTCCTGCACCGCGACATCAAGCCGAAGAACATCATGATCGACCGGCACGGCCAGCCGATGGTGCTGGACTTCGGTCTGGCCCGCGACCTGGATGCACAAGACGCCACGCTCACCGAATCAGGCGCCGTCGTCGGCACGCCGGCCTACATGGCCCCCGAGCAGCTCGCGCCTGGTAGGCGATCCGTCGACCAGCGCACTGACGTGTTCGCGCTGGGCACGACTCTCTTCGAATGGGTCACGTTCCGCAGGGCGTTCGAGGCCACCACGAGAGACGGACTCTTCCGAGCGATCCTGCAGGACGACCCTCCCGACCCGCGGTCACTCGCGCCGGGTCTTCCTCGCGACCTCGCCGTGGTGATCGGGACGGCCATGGAGAAAGACCCCGGCCGGCGCTACGCCACCGCGCTCGACCTGGCGGAGGACCTTCGCCGCATCCGGGAGCGCCGGCCCATCCTGGCGCGACCGCCAACCGCAACGCAGCGGCTGACGAAGTGGGCGACACGACATCCAGCCCTCGCGACCCTTCTCGGCTCGACCGCCGCCGCCCTGTGCCTAGTCACGGTGCTCCTGGTCGATTCAATGGCGACGCGCGCAAGACTGGACGAACGCAACGCCGGCTATCGACGGATGGCGGATGCAAATCGCCTGCGGAGCCTCGCCGCGCAGGCGGAGCTGTTCCAGCCGCTCGAGATCGACGCGGCGGACTCGATGCGACGCTGGTTGCGAGAAGCCCGGGACCTCCTGTCCCGCAGGCACACCCATCGCCAGACACTCCTGGACCTGCGGCGGCGCGCCTTGACGTCCGAGCCTTCATGGTCCTTCCAAGACGCAGAGGATGCCTGGGAGCACGACATCATCTCGGGCCTCTTGAGCGGCATCGTTGACTTTTCCGAAACCGAAGGCAGCGCCGTCCAGCGTGTCGAACGGTGGATTCGGTTCGCGGACGGGGTGCGGCGTCGATCGCTTGAAGACGCACGGGACGCGTGGCGGCGAGCCTCCGCTTCCATCGCCGACGAGCAAGCATGTCCCCGATACCGAGGCCTGAAGATCACTCCTCAGGTCGGGCTCGTCCCCCTCGGCCGCGACCCCGCTTCCGGCTTGTGGGAGTTTGCGCACCTGCTCAGCGGTCCCCCGCCACATCGCAAGGCGGATGGCAGCCTGGTCACGACGGAAGAGTCAGGAATGGTCCTGGTTCTGCTGCCCGGGGGTCGGTTCAACATGGGCGCGCACCCTCCGAACGAAACGCGGCGGATCGGTGATCCGAACGTGGACCCGGCGGCGACGCCGCAGGAAGCACCCGTTCACCAGGTGGACATCGAGCCGTTCTTCGTGGCCCGGTGCGAGATGACCCAGGCGCAGTGGTTGAGGTTCGCGGGGCGGAATCCAAGCGCCCTGCCGCCGGAGTTGGCGACCCCGGCCGGAAGGACGACGCTACGGCATCCGGTCGAGAACGTGAGTTTCCTGGAGGCTTCACGGATCTTGCGCGGATTGGGGCTCGCCCTCCCCACAGAAGAACAGTGGGAATACGCGGCGCGCGGCGCGACCGCCACTGTGTGGTTCACCGGCGACGCGCGAGGTAGCTTGGAGGATTACGCGAACCTCGCGGACCGGTCTTCCAAGCGCGTCGTCATCAAGGGCTTCGACAACGTCGAGAGATGGGACGACGAGTACGTCCTCACCGCCCCGGTGGGGTCGTTCCTGCCGAACGAATTCGGCCTCCATGACATGGTCGGAAACGTCCGCGAGTGGACCGGCGATCGGTTCGTAAGGTACGGCAGCGATCCCGAATCGGCCGGGCGTTCCATGTTTCGCACCATCCGCGGTGGCAGCTACGCGGACCCTGCGGTCTGGGCACGGTCCGCCTTCCGCACGGCTCTCAACGAGGATCGAGCCGACTCGAAGCTGGGGCTGCGGGCGGTGCGTCCCCTGATCTCCGCCGAGCGACGGTAGGAAGTCCTGCCCGTGCCCGAGCCCCGCAGGGACACCTCCGGCGCATGACCGGTGGCGTCCCCCGGGTGCGGGATTCATGGCATCGCCATCCTCACACGGGGAACGCCTGGGGTGGCGGTCAGGCATCGAACGCCAACACCTTGGTGCGCACCAGTTGGCCGCCCGGAGTCAGGGCGTAGAAGATCGCGTCCAGTTCGAACCCGGGGGCCAGCCAGCCCGAGGGAAAGTCCCAACGGGTCGAACCCTGAGCGTCGAGCAGGCCGGCAAAGGGCGCGGCGCCCGCGAACGCGTGCCAGTTCGTGAGAGCGTCCATGCCAAGCCCGAAGAACACGCCCCCGCCATCGGCGTGGCCGTAGGAGAAGAACAGGTAGTGGGGCGAGAACGCCGCCTGCCCTCCAGCGTTGATGATGACCGTCGTTCCGCCGCCGGCCCAGGTCCCGTTGGCCCGCACGTCGATCACGTGACCGTGACCCGCGGCATCGCGAGGACTCCAGTTAGCCACGCCCATGGTGCGCGTCCATACCGGCGCCCAGTCCGCACCCGTGTTGGTATCCAGGCTCGCCGCGTCGCGCCCGATGGCGCCACTGCCGTTACTGAAGACGCGGGTGGCCGCACCCACGAAGTCGCTCCAGGCGGACGGCGCTCTGGGGTGATTGTGAACCAACTCGCTGGATTCACCAGTCGCCCTGACGCAATCCATGAGGCGTCCGCGGTGGTCATACAAGGCGCAATCGTAGGCGCCTTGACCGAACGCGAGAGCACCGCCTCCGACGACCTGCAGATCGACGTAGGGCACCGACTGAAGCTCCGCGGGCTGCACGCCGTGGTTGCCGATGACCACGTAGCCTCCCGCGGGCACCACCATCTCCGCCGGGAAAGGCCGGATGATCTCATGGGGGACACCCTGCCCGAAGGAGCAGAGCAGGAACCAGTGCTTGAGGTTCACGACGGATCCGGACGCATTGTAGATTTCGATGTAATCCGGCTGGTGATCGATCTCGTTGATCAGGACGCTAGGCGGATCGGACCCCTCGAATCCACGCGGACCGCTACTGCGATTCTCGAGCCCCATGCTGGCGACGTCCTGTTCGGTCCAGTCCTCGCCGCTGTCGGCATCGAGTCCCCAGATCCGTTCGACGGAACCGGTCGAGGCACTTCGAGTCGCGAAACCGAAGAACGAGCCGCCAGTTGAAGGGAGACCGTAGGACCCCGTCGTGTCGGCGACCCGCACCTCGTCCACGAGGTTGCCGGTGCCGTCGTACAGCTCGACTGCGAACTCCGCAGTCGGCGCCGCGAGCGGCGGCAGCGCCTCCAGGACGGTCGTGCCGGGCAGCACGGGCGGTGGCGACCCGTGCTCCGCGACGACGATGATCTGACCAGGCTGGATGAGCGCGTTCAGAGGATCGGACGCTTCGAACACGCCGATTCCATGCCACGCGAATTTCCACGACGCGAGGTCGACGGGGGTCCGTGAGAAATTAGCGATCTCGATGGCCTCCACCGTGCCCCAGGAGACCTCGGTGATCATGACGCGCTCGAAGGTAGGTTGAGCCTTGAGCGTCGCGACGGTGAGTAACAGGACGGCGACGATGTTTCTTGATGACATGGCATTTGCTCCTCTTGTGTCTGGGTTCTTCAACGGACAGGGCTTTGCGACGGCGTGTCGGGCGCGGATCAAGTGTCGAACTCGATGATCTCGCTGACCGCGGCCACGTCCCCGCCCGGGGACTGGAGGATGAAGATGTCGTCCGACTTGAAACCGGGCCCGATGATCGGGATGTCGAGGCGAGCCGACCCTTCGGAGTCCAGGAACCCGAACCACGGAGGCGTCGTGCTGAGGGCCGTGTAGTTTGCGATCGCCGACGCCCCGAGTCCGAAGAACGGCCCCTGGCCCTGCAGGTGTCCGGCGCTGAACAGGAAGCTCCAGCGGTAGCCGGCGCGGGAGGAACCCGCGTTGATGATCATGGTGACGCCGTCGGTGCCGCCGTCATGCAGCCGGACATCGAGACCGTGTGCCGTTCCGATGGAGCCCGAGATGGCCCAGTTCGAATTCGCGCTCCCCATGGACCGCTCGATCGTGGGGTACCAATCGGCGCCGGTGTCGCTGTCCGATCCGAACCTGCCGATGCACGCAGCGCCCATGGCACTTCGGCCGGCGGCGCCGGTGAACGCGTCCCACGCGGACGGAGCGCGCGGGTGGTTGATGCGCACGTTGTCGTCATGGCCCGTGGTGCGGACCAGATCCACGAGCCGCCCGTAGGCGTCGTAGAGCGCGCACTCGAGCTCCTCGGACGAGAACGGTAGGAACGAGGTGCCGAGCAACGACAGGTTCACGTACCCGGTCGACGAAGGCAACTCGGAGGGGCTCGCCGCCGCATTGCCGATGACCACGTACTCGTGCAACGACAGCTCCGTGCGGTAGGGGAACGGCCGGATGACCTGATGGGTCGTGCCCTGGTCCCCGAGAGCGAGGAGGGTCCAGCGGTGGAGATCGACCAGCGCCGACTGCCGGTTCACCAGCTCGACGTAGTCCGCGGCCCCGTCGATCTCGTTGATGCGGACGAGGGGGACGGGTATGGGATCGGTGCCACGGGGTCCGCTGCTGCGGTTCTCCAGCCCCATGCTGGTGCCCCGTTGCTCGGTCCAGTCCGCGCCCGCGTTCGAATCGAGGCCCCAGATCCGCTCGCAGCATCCAAGGCTCGCGGTCGATACGGTGCCCCTCGTGGCCAGGCCACGGAAGCCGCCGCCCAGAGAGCCCTCGGTGTGCGATCCCGCGGTGTCACTGATGCGAACCTCGTCCAGCACGACACCGGATGGAGTGACCAGGGCCACCGTCAGATCCTCGGACGAGGTCGGCAGGCCGCCCCAGCGCTCCAGCACCTGGGTCGTGGCGGGGGTCTCCGCGAACGAGCCACCGCTTTCCTTGACGACGATGATCTCGCCTTCTTGGATCACGGTGTCGAGCGGCGCGGACTCGAGAACGGTCCCGTCCTTCCACAGCAGGCGCCACCCAGCGAGATTGACCGGAATGGGACCGAAGTTGGTGACTTCCACTCCGCCCACGCCCCATGACACCTCGGTGATCATGATCTTGCGCGGCTCCGGCGGAAAGACCGGAGCGATGACGTCCACGCGCCCGGTCTCGGCGCAGCCGAGGGGGGCCCCCACCACGAGGTCCTTGCATCCATCGCCGTTGGTGTCGCCGTTGCCGGCGATCGCAGCGCCGAAGCCGCTGCTCGCCCACTGCTCCGACTGGTGAAGCAGGAGGCTGTGGTTCTTGCCCGAGAAGACGCGCACGTAGCTCCCGAGGAGCGGACCTGACCCCAAGGTCGATCTCTCCGCACCCACGGCGATGTCGGGGAAGCCATCCTGATCGATGTCACCGGCGTACGCCACGGCGCTCCCGAAGCGATCGGACACCGCCCCATCCCCGAGCAGGGTCGTGATCAGGGACAGCGTCGATCCACCGGCGGTGCCGTAGAGGTATGCCCGGCCGATGCCGGGGAGGGCGCCGCCGAACTCCGGCGTCCCGACCACCAACGTAGTCCCCGCGATTCCGTCGACGGAGGGCATCAGCGCCACCGAGAAGCCCATGAGGGCGCCCTCGGCGCCGCCGACCGCCGAGAAGAACGGCGTGCCGTCACCACCCGAGAACACGGTGAACGCGCCCTCGTTGTGCCGACCAGCCGCGCGGTAGGTCGGAGACGACGCGACCACGTCCGGAATCTCGTCGCCATCCAGGTCGTATCCACCGCAGACGCGGGCCCCGAGAGACTCCTCGGCGGACGTTCCGTCGTACGACCAGATGAGGCTCGAGTCGCCGCCGGAGAAGACGCCGATCCAGCCGCTCGAGTTGCGGGAAGGTGCGCCGACGACGTGGTCAGCAGCGCCGTCTTCGTTCACGTCCCCGGCATTCGCGACGGCCTCGCCGAAACGATCACCGGGGTCCTCACCCTGCAGCGTGTGGATGGTGATGCCGTCCGCCCCCCTCACGCAAAGCACGGCGCCGGTGTTGAACAGACTCCCCGGCGATCCGATGAGCACGTCGTCGATGCCGTCCTCGTCGACGTCCCCCGCATTCGCCACCGAGGCGCCCAGGCGATCGCCGATTGGCGCGAGCGGAGGAGAGGAAGACCCCGTCCCGAATCTCGCCCAGATCATGGCCCCGGTCCTGCCCGACACGCACCGGACCCGACCACCGTCGGGGGTCGAACCGGCAAAGCCCGGTTCGCCAAGCACGATGTCGTCACAGCCGTCGCCGTCGACGTCGCCGATGACGGCCACCGCCTCACCCATGCGCGAACCCGGCGTGCCTCCGACCCAGGCCCCCGGAGTCGGTGTCGCGGAATTGACCGTGAAGAAGGCCGGTGCGGATTGACCGCCGCCCGGAAGCTGGTTCTCGACACGGACGACCACGCAGGAGCCGCCGGCCGCGGCGTTGAGGATGAACGAGGGGACGGTAGCCTCGACCGCTATCGGGCTGATGTACGTAGTGTCGAGGGGAATGTTGTTCCAGAGGACTCGCGTGCCCTGGACGCCGTTGCTGTTGGGGCTCCCACGGAAGAACCCCGCACCGGTCACGGTCAAGGTGAAGCCACCGGAGGCGGCGGTGACGCTCGGGGGTGAGAGGGCCGTGATCTTGGGAGGCGCTGGAGCACCGTACAGATCCTGGACACCCTGGGCGTCAAGGGACGTCATGTAGGACAGGTTGCCCATCTGCGACTGGAAGCTCGCGAACTCCGGCTTGCACGTGATGGTCGGGCATCCGCACCCGGACCCCGTCGTGGGACAGGACACGGAGAAAGCACACTCACCGTAGTGCATGATCGACAGGAAGTCGTAGGGGCCCACCGACGTCGCGCCGGAGTCCAGGTCGAAGTTGTGGCTCTCGCCGGACTGGATGTTGGCCCAGTTGATGGTCACGTAGGTGTCCCGGTCCGGCCGGCACTGCTCGTGCTTGAAGCTGAGCGCATGGAAGATCTCGTGCACGATGATGTAATGCGATCCCCAGCTGGCGATGTTGATGTCCTGGCCAAAGGTCAGTTGCTTCCCGATCATGCTGCTGTTCCCCGTGGAGTCGACGAACTGGATGTGGCTCCACTCGGTGGAATGGGGAACGAAGTCAATGCCCGAGATCGCCTCGACCTCGGCCATCGCGTGACCCGCGAGTATGCGGTTCTCCGGGCTGACGTTGGAGTGGAACTTGTAGGGGACGACCCCGCCATCCCAGGTCATGCCCGAGTAGACCGAATCTCCCCACACGGAGGCCGAGGGGAGGATCATGTCGCCGACGAGGACATGCCCCGGTGGGATCTGCGGTGGCAAGGGTTGCGCCTGCAAGCAGGACGCGGCAATGAGCAGCAGGCCGACGACGAGGGCCGATCGGCGGGTTTTAGGGTTCTCGGTGCGATGTTCCATGGGTCGGTCCTCCTGGTGTGACTACACCCGGGAAGAGCCGAATGGACCCGGCCGCACGCCGCAATTCTCAAGAAAACGGCCACACTGTCTCCGGTCCGCCCTCTTCGCACGCGGGGCGGGTTCGCATCCGCAGCCACGGACCACACGCTTTTCTCATTTCCCCGCTATCCAGGGTGCGCGGTGCCGGGCTCGCCATGCCCTGCCGCGGACGAAGCGCCGCTTGTTCCCGGCAGGGGCGGGCCTGGCCCCGAGGGCGGCCGGGAGAAAGCTGATCGCCACCGAAGGAAACGACTCTCGCGGGCAGGCGCGCATAGACGTCCACGTCCCGCATGGCGGCGACTCTCACAAGCGCTTGCGTGGCGCTGAGCAGCGCGTCGCGACACCGAGTGAGGTGTTCAGGTTAGTGCGACCCGCTGACCCCGTGGACCAATTCGTTCCGCAACTTGAAGGCACGTTTCGCGCCGAACTCCCAGTCCGGGATCAGCTCGGCGAGCCCCTGACCGTGGACATGTTTGACGTGTTGCCTCCAGGCCAGCTTGCAACCAACGAGCCCACCGCCCCCACCCAGAGTCTCTCGAGTTCCGGTGTTCGGTGCATCACCGAGCGCGGTGATCACCCTCCGCACGGTCCATCCGAAATCGACGCAGGCCAAGAGTGCGCCGATGGCCGCGTCGTTCTCGCCGAATCGACAGATCTGCGCACGACGCGATTCGAGATCGGCAACGTACGGTTCGAGCCGACGGCCCTGTCTTCGGCCGCCGTCGCCTCCGACTTCAAGGCGCGGTTCGGCGAGGCCCGCGCCGCGCCCCCCCTCCCCCAGTGGGACGGGCGCCCGCTCCGAGTGCTCGCCTGGAACATCTGGCACGGAGGTCGCCGGAAGGGCCGAGACGAAGGGGTCCGGCGAGTCGTCGAGATCATCAAGCAGAGCGCCGCCGACATCGTGCTGATGCAAGAGACATACGGCAGCGGCCCACGCATCAGCGGACG
Organism: uncultured Isosphaeraceae bacterium; assembly: GCA_964507445.1. Taxonomy (GTDB): domain Bacteria; phylum Planctomycetota. Next base: position 17,333 of record CAZDQF010000027.1, on the reverse strand, counting down.
GCTCGGCTTCGACTACTTCCTGCGCTCCACCAATCTATCCGTGATGAGCCGCTTCCCCATCGTCGATGTGCACCGCCTGGCCAGCGCGTTCCGTTTCGGTGGCGTCACGATCGAGCTCAAGCCAGGGGTCCGCGTCCAGGCGTACTCCCTCTGGATCAACCACCTGCCCAGCGTAAAGGCCCAACTCGCAGCCGGCGCGTCGGCTGACGACCTCGTCACCGCGGACGCCAAGACACGCGGCAGCGAGATACGCGCGATCCTGAGCCAACTGCTCCCCCACCTCGAGAAGACACCCGACATGCCGGTCATCGTTGGAGGTGACTTCAACAGCGGGTCGTCCCTGGACTGGACCCCCGAAGCAGCGCATCTCCCGAACCACCACGGCCTCACGGTCCCCTGGCCTGTGAGCCGGACCATGGCCGACGCCGGGTTCATCGACGCCTTCCGCACGGCCAACCCCGACCCCGTGAAGCACCCGGGCCACACCTGGTCCCCGGAGTTTCGCGACACCCACCAGGATCGCATCGACTACGTCTACCTACGCGGCGCCCCCTGGCGCGTCCTCGAATCGCAGGTCCTCTCCGAGCACCCCCGTGGCTGGCCCAGCGATCACGCCGCTGTTCTGGCGGTCCTGTCCCTCGTCACCAGGCGATGAGCAGGGGGCCCCGAGAGGGGGCACCGCAGAACGCAAGGAGATGGAACCGATCGGGCCGTTCATCCCGTTCTTCGGTGCCGTTCTCGCGCTGGTGGATTTCGCGAGCAGCGTCATCGGAAGGGCAAAGGGGCGTTCCGCCCCCTTTCACGGCGTCGGCGAACGGGATGCAGGCCTGACATCGAGAAGCTACCCCGCAACGCCCGCTGATCCGCACCGATCTACTCGATCAGGATGTTCTTTTCCTGCAGCAGATTGATCGTCGCGTCGGCGGATTCAAAACGGATCTTGGCCATCTCCCGATACTCCGGCGAGTTCCAGAACGCGTCGAACGCCTCTCTGTCCTCGAAGCGAATGAGCGCCATGCGGTTGCCGGTCTCCTTGCCCTCGATGGTGGCGGGGCTGTCATCCACGGCCAGCACCTCTACCTGCTTCTCTTCAAGAAACGGAAGCACGGTGTTCTGGTAGTCGAGGAATCGCTCCTTGTCCTTGATGTCGACTTGCGCAACGAGGTAGATGCTCATAGCTAATGACTCCGGTCAGGCGCGACGACGACTCCCTGCCCATAACCGCCGCCGCCAACGGACAGGGTCTGATCTTCCGGTCTGGGTGTAGGGATCCCGGAGCGACGCACCATCGCGCGCCGAGAAGCCCATCGTACTCGGCCCTGCCCGCCTGGGAGCCATGGGCGACGACGCAAAGGTCACGACCGTTGAGCGCGACCGCCGCCTGCCCGGACAGCGCGCGCCGGCGGCATGGCCGGACTTCAGAAGATGGAGCTGATCGGACTCGAACCGACTACCTCTTCGTTGCGAACGAAGCGCTCTCCCAGATGAGCTACAGCCCCGATTGAGGGTGGATCGTACGAGGGGGTCCCGAGGGGATCAAGGAGGGGTGGGGGTTAGCGGCGGTCGGTGGCTTTTTTGGCGGCGAGGAAGTTGATGAGGAGGCGGAACATGGAGTAGTCGCGGGCGAGGGCGGTGGTGTTGCGGGCGTCGGAGATGCCGGCGACGGAGCGGAGGGCGCGGACGTTGGCGATGGAGATGCCGAGGTGGTCGATGGCGAAGGCTTCGCGCTCGGCGCGGGAGCCCGCCTGGGCCATGCCTTCTTGTTGGAGGTAGAAGTGGCTGGTGGTGTGGAGGACCTGGCCGAGGCCGGCGGGGAAGAGGGCCATCATGGTGTCCTGGCCGTACTTGAGCCGCATCTCCAGGGAGTCCATGAGGACGGTGGCGCGGAAGGGGTCCGCGACGGTGATGGGGAAGGCCTGGACCTCGAGCCACCAGGTGTAGTCCACGTGGGGACGGAAGACGTCGGTGAGGAGCGGGTGGTTGGGGACCGCCGGTTCGACGTGGACGAGGTCATTGCCCGTGGAGCGCTTGACGAAGCCCGTGACCACGTCCGGGAAGGTCTTCTTGACCGTGTTGACGAGGGCCCAGTCGGAGGTGGCGAGCCAACCGCCGCAGACCACCATCCAGCGGAGCATCTCGTTGGTGGCCTTGTCGAAGCCGCCTTCGCAGTTGATGCAGACCGTCTCCTTGGGGGTGACGCCGCGGTCGCGGAGCTGCTGGCCCCGTTGCATGTCGAAGACCACATCCAGGCTCTGCAGGACCAGCTGCACACGATCCCAGCGGCCCAGGAGGACGGAGATGTCCGTCCCGAGAAGGAGGCGGCGGACGTAGTCACGCGGGAGGCGACGGTCGTAGCCGTCGTCCACTACTGCGCGAGGCTCTTCGAACCTGGGAGGTGTGGGGACGAACTCCTCCCCCTCCTCCTGCCACCACTTGGTCCACGCCTTGCGGGTCTTGAGGACGCGACCGCCGGACATCCACCAGAGGTTGCGGCGGGCGACCCGCTGAGGGACCGGGTGGTTGTCGTTGTGGGCCTTGATGAGGAACGGGATCGCCTGGGGATGCATGGTGCGAGCCAGGCCTTCGAGGGCAGCCCCGCGCAGGTGCCAGTCGGTGCTTCCGGTGAGCTTGGACAGCACGGGGAGGGCGTCGATGCCGCCCACGGTCCCCGCCGCCACCGCCGCGGCGCAGCGGATCTCCCACTCGCCCTTGCCCGCACCTCGGCCGCGAGCCAGATCCAACAGGGCCGGGAGCGCCTGCTGCACTCCGTGCTCGAACACGGCGCGTACGCCCACCATGGCCACGTCGCTGGAGTCATGGGTGAGCAGGGGCGGCAAGGCCTCCGCGAGGCGCTTGCCGCGGAGACCGCAGGCTACCTGAGCCCGGGCCGCTGCCTGTCGGACGCGGGTGTCGGTGGCGTCGAGGCCGCGGCGCAGCTGCTTGTCCGTGAACGGCTGCGGGATCAAGGCGCCGACGAGGAACGCGTAACCCCGCGCCATGGGGTCGTTCGAACCCAGGTGCTCGCGAGCAGCGAGGGCCACCTCGGCCATGCGCCCCTCCCATGCGACGCGCAGTAACCCGGCGGGCCGCCTGGACTTCAGCAAGGCCCTCGACAACGCACGCCCCATGACCGGGCCGTTGACCTCGGCGGTGCGCTGACCGATGCGGCGCAGCACCCAGGGCTCATCGTTACGCGCCGCCCACTGGATCAACGCCGCACGACCCTCGTCGCTGTCGATGTTGGCGAGGGCGACGGCGGCCTCGAACACCACCCCTTCCTTGGAGTGACTGAGGGCGCGGATGAGCGCCGTGGTGCCGAGGCGTATGCGGCCCAGTGCACGGGCGGAGGCCCGACACACGTCAGCATCGGAGCTGAGGGCGAGAACGGAGAGCCGCTTCTCTGCCAGCGGGCTGCCCACCAACCCCAGGGCCTCGACCGCCCGGAGCCCACCCTTGACCCCCAATCGGCTCAACTCCTTGAGCAACGCCTTGGCGGCGCCGTCGCGGTCCGTGGCGGCGAGGGCCTGAGCGGCGGTCCGGCGGGTGCGCAGGAGCGGCCCGTTCATGGCCAGGTCGACGAAGGTCTCCCGCACCTTGGGGTGCTCATTGGTCTCGAATGTGCGGATGGCCTCCAGCTGCACTCCCCAGTCGCGGTCGCGAAGGAGACGGACCACCAGGGACGCGTCCAGTTCAAGGCCCCGGCGCTTGACGTCCCGGAGCCCGCGCTCACGCACCGCGGGCTCCGGGTGACGGGCCCACGTGAGGTCCTCCTGAGCGGCAGTCGGGCCGCACAGGAGAGCGAGGATCATCGGGATTCTTGGTGTCATTGCAGGCCTTTCGGCGCGGCGGTCGGCTCCGCTCTCCCTACGAACGCCCCCGAGGCCCGTTGGGACGAAGCCCCCGGGAGAGGCTCCCTTCCCTCGATAATCCGGATCTGGGGGGGGGCGAAGGCCCCGAAGCACGACCCCCCAAGTCTACCTTCGGACGGTCCGCACGTTGGGCCCGGCGGGGGGGGTTGGTAGCTTGGCCCATGTCGGAGAGGGATGCCCAGAACGGGACCGACTTCGAGGCCTCGCCCCTCAGCAGGAGCGAGTACATCTCGTCCGTGATCCACCTTTATCGCGGCGAAATGCACCGCGCCCTGACCTGGCGCCAGCGCCTCGATACCACCACCAACTGGGCGGTGTTCACCACCGGGGCTCTGCTGAGCTTCCTGTACACCGCCGAGAACCCCGAAGTGCACATCGTCGGGGTCCTCGGGATCTTCCTCATCTTCTTCCTGCTCTGCTTCGAGGGTCGGCGCTTCCGCTACTTCGACGTGTGGCGCACCCGGGTCCGCAAGCTGGAGGAGAACTTCTACGCCCCCATCCTCCGCCGCGACATGTCCTCCCCCGTCGAGAACTGGGGCTTCGTGGTGGCCGAGGACCTCATGACCCCTCGGTTCAAGATCAGCTACCTGACGGCCATCCGCGCCCGGCTGATTCGCAACTACATCCCCATCTTCATCATCCTGTTCGGCGCCTGGTTCGGGAAGCTGATCTACCCGGAACCGGGGCAGCCCGCGGTGAGCATCGGCTCCGCTCTCGAGAACGCCAGCTACGGCCCCATCCCCTGGGAGGTGATGGTCTGGTCCGTAGGGGGCCTCGGGGTGTTCCTGCTCTACATCGGTCTGTTTTGCGGACCGAAGCGTAGCGACGAGGCGATCTGGTGGTCCAACCGCTCGGATGAGTCGGTGGACGAGATCTCCTGAGTCAGCGCCCGGGGCGACGGCTGCACGCGACCGCACTGCTCCCGCGTGATCCAAACGGGTCGGCGTCGCGATAGGAAGGGAAGGGTCAGAGCCCGACGCTGAACGGCTGCGCGTCCGTGCCCGCGATGGCGCCGGTGGCGGCGTCCATGATGATCAGCTGGGACACGAAGTTGACGCTCCAGTTGGTGCCCGGGTTGAGGCCGAGCGCAGCGCCAAGGTTGAAGGAGCGCAAGCCCCCGGTGGAGGCGCCGCCGAGCAGCGGCGTCAGGTCCACGACCGGGAAGCTGGAGTAGTCCAGGAACACGTCGCCAGAGATGCCGAACAGGGGCCCGAGGGGCGCCGGGTGATCCAGCACGCCCACCGCGTTGCGCTGACCGTTGATCCACGGCGAGTCCCCACCGCCGCCCGTGATCATGCCCAGCATCATCAGCGGCAGGGTGCCGTTGCGCCAGCGGACGTCGAGGACGTTGTACATGATGCCCGAGGCGGAAGCGCCGAAGCGACGCGTGCCGGGGACCGTGCCGCCGACGATGTAGGCGCCGCCGGACCGATAACCCAGGTGTCCCGTCGCGCCTCCGAAGGGGCCGGCGGCCGGACCGTAGGTACCCGGTCCTTCGCTGGACTCCGAACCGATGGAATAGTCCGCGAAATCCAGGCTAACGGGCGTGCCGTTGGGCGTGATGGAGGGGAACGAGGTCACTCCGGGACCGTCCGCCGGGTTGGGCGTGGCGCCGGGCTGGGTCGTCGCATGGGTCAGCCGCCAATCAGAGAACCACCACTGGGAGGTGGGCTGACCCAGATGAACCTGCTGCGTCGCCTGGCAACGGGCGCCGACAAACAGGGCCGCGTGGGCGTAGCCGTCCACATCGAACACGGACCCCGGAGCCTGAGCAGGCTGGGGGATCGCCGTCGACTGGTTGACGCGCGACAATCCAAAGGCGGTGGTCGACACCGCGTGGCACGGCACGCCCTCGAGGTCGCGGTCGCTCTTGAACAGGCCGTTGACCAGGGCGGGGACGGACCGCGGCGCGGTCACGTTGGGCCCGGTCTGTCCAGTCATGGCGAAGCCGACATCGCAGTTGCCGAAGGTGCACCAGAGGAACCGCGGCGCGTGCTGGCCTTCCAGGGCGCCGCCCGTGGAGTGGACCTGAGCACCGACTCCGCAATTCATGAACAGGGTCTCGGCCACGGTGCCGTGGATCTCGCCGGCGCCCGTCACCAGGACGCCGATCTCCGCGTTCACGATGGTGACGCGGTTGATGAGGGTGTGGGTGTACCCGTAGAGATACGAGCCGCCCATGACGAAGCAGGGCACCCGAGCCTGCAACTGTCCGGTCGTGGGAGAGGGCACCTGGAAGGTGGTGGCGCCGGGGATCACCTTGCCGCCATCGATCATGACGTTGAGGGCGTTGACGCCCTCGATGCGGACACCCGGACGCACCTGCACCGGCCAGGCTTCGCCGTTGTAGCGAGAGTCTGTCGGGTCGTAGCCGTACCAGCCGGGGAGGAGAACGACGGCGCCGAGCTGCAACGGTGCGTTGATCACCTGATCGAGCGCGTCGCAGGCCGCCTGGATCGTCCTGTACGCAGCCCCACCAGGAGCGGCCGAAACGTCATCTCCCGAAACGGGATCGACGTAGGCCACGACGGTTGGCAGCGTCGGGGTGGTCGCGGGCGGCTGCACGAAACCTGGGCCCGCAAAAGCGGAACAGGATGGACCCTGTGCCCAGGTTACGGCAGCCGCCGCAACCCAAGCCACGGCCAACATTGACCGGTGGACAGATTGCATCAGTGCGTTTCAACGAACCGGCAGCAGACGGACCACCAGTATCCCGACTGGCGGAAGTCGAACTGCCTAAAGCGATTGTATCGCTCCCTACCGCGGCGAATCCACTGAAATAGGCCCACAAGGGACCCTTCTCGGCAGCCTCCGCGGCACGAGTGACATGCTCGTAGATGGTTCGAAGCAAAGGAATTGCGGGAAAATACACAAATCGGCTTAACGAGCGAGGCGAGCCGCCATCTCCAGCAGCCCCGCGGGAACGGCGGACAACCTAAGTGACTGGCCTGCAGGCCCCTGGGAACAGGCTGTGGACCGACGCCGATCGCAGGCAAACGGAGAGATGGACAGTCCCATCCAGGCCGCTCTGCGCAGGTCGGGCGCCGCGCTCGCATCCTCCACCAACCTTCGCAAAGCCACCAACCCCACCGGGTGCCCGTTGCAACCCAGGGCGAGGGCCGCCGCCTGACGTGTCTTCGGAGGAACCGGCGCTCCCCCGTCACCGAGCATCAGGCGACCCGCGGGCCCGTCGTCGAGGAGACTCACGAGCCAGCTGTACGCCGTCGTGGATCGGCAGAAGCCCAGGGCGAGGACCGCCAGCTCTGCGCGTCGTCCACCAGCGGCGAGGTCGTCCAGCAGCCGCACTTCGCTGTGAGGTCCATAGGAACCGGCCAGCGTCAGGAACTCGATCTCGGCGGCGCGCTCAGCAGAGACCGTGTCGGGCCCGAAGGTGAGCAGCGCCGCCACCAAAGTGGGTGACAATCCTAGCAACATACGCCCCTCCTCTACGCAATCTCCGGACCACGGGATGAGACGGAGGGGCAAGTGCGGTTCTTCCAGTGGGTTCAGCCGATGGCGCGGAACCGCACGGCCGCAAAGAAGTGGAAGAAAGTGCGCGCTCCCGGCGAGCGCGCCCGCAACAACTTCCTACAGCTGCATCAGCAGGCGGCGCATGTCGGGCACGTCGACCCAGAACACGTTGTCCGCCCGATAGCGGTAGAGCACGGGCAGGTCGTCGGGTTCGGAGAGCAGCCCCAACGCGCCGGATGCGAAGGCTCGCGTGTCACCGGGGACGTCCACGCCGACACACATGCGGGCCAACTCCGGAACTCCTTCCGCGTCGTCGAGCAAGCCCAGAGCCAACGCGCAACAGGCACGGAGCCAGTTGTTCCTCGCGCCGTCCAGCACCGCCGCGATACGCGCCGTGGACTCTCTGCGATCACCTGTCATTCCCAGGGCCACTGCGGCCTCGCCCCTGATGGCGTCATGGACCCGACTGTCCAGGAGCTCCTCGAACAGCGCCACGGAGGGGGCGTCGCCGATCAAACCCAGCGCCGCCACCGCCGTCGCTCGCTCCCGAGGTGAAGCGGTGCTCTTCGCGATCTTGGCGAGGGCATCCGTGTCCGCCGGCGAGCCCAACAGACCGAGGGCCAGCCAACAGGCTCGACGCACGCTCTCGTCTTTCGCTCGACGTCCGTGACGACGGATCAGGCTGCGAGCGCGCGTCTGCCTGGCCGCGTCGCCGTCCGAAGACACCACGGACTTTGCAGCGAAGGCCAACGCCAACGGCGCGTAGCCGCCCACCAGGCCCCGGGTCCCCATGGAGTCAAGGGAGACGGCCCAGGCGCGCTCACCGCCGACGCGAGAGATCGCCATCAGCGCCAGCGCCCGCGCGACCACGTCCGAGTGGTCTCGAACCGTCTTCTCCAGGCTCGCGAGGACCGACGCGTCTTCCGGCTGTGCGAGAGCGCCCAGCGCGACGGCCGCGGAGCGCGCGACCCCAAGACTCTTCTCCCCCAGAGTCTGCTGCAACACCCGCAAGACCACGGGGCCGCGATCACCTAACTTGCCCAGGGCCACGCACGCGGCCTGGCGGATACGCGGGTCGGTCTTCGGAGCGGTGATGAGTCGACAGAGCACGGGCACGGCACCGCGGTCACCCAGGACGCCAAGGCCGGAGACGACGAAGGTCGTGAACGGAGCGTCTTCCTCGTCCACCGCGGCGAGCAGCTCCTTGAGCGCCGCCGGCTTCCTGGTCAGGCCCAGGGCCAGCGCGGCGTGCCGCCGGGTGCCGGCGCTGACACGATCGCGGCGCATCAACCGCGCGCCCTGCGGGCTGCCGCGCATGATCTCGGCCAGATAGGAGACGGCCTGGCCCTGCCGCAACATGCCAAGCGCGATGACCGCCGACTGGCGCACGAACGCGTTGTCGTCTCGCAGAGACTGGAAGAGCGGCGCGATGGCCGCGGGCGCCTGGGTCTTCCCCAGCGCCACGGTGGCCGCGAGGCGGTTGTCCGCGTAGCGATCCTGAAGCGCGCGCCGCAGCGCGGGCAACACGTCATCGGCGAGGACCGCCTCGGGCAGTCCACGCACGAGGAGCTCGATGCCCTCCAGAGACCCCAGGTCCTGTGACCGATCAGGGGACTCGGTAGCACGACGACGCAGCAGCTCGTTCGCGTGCAGGTACTCCCACTTGTTGAGGCTCCACCACATCTCCCAGTCGAGCTTCGGAGCCGCCGCCCGCTTGCGAGCAGCGACGCTTCGACGAGTCAACGGCGAGCGGACGCCTCTGCCGCCAGGATTCGGCAAGCGGGACGTGGCTCCTGCCGGTCGCGGGGTGGTGCCGCCGGCCGGAGCGGGGGCGCCGCCACCTGCCGCAGGCCCGCCACCGGGAGCCGGCGCCGCAGGAGGAGGTGCCCCTCCCGGGTTGGGCGCGGGCGGCGCGCCGCCGCCGACCGGTGTTGGCGTGGTTCCACCCTGGTTCGCTGGCAGTCCGGGCGTCGCTCCGCCGGCGGGCGGAGCCCCCGTGGTACCGCCGCCCACAGGGGGCGCGTTCGGTGTGCCGCCGCCCACGGGTACCGGCGCGGGGGCGGGCACGGGGCCAGGGCCAGGGACCGGTGTCGACACAGGCGTCCCCCCTCCGCCATACCAGCTGGGAGGACAACCCTGGGCGACCAGGTTGGAAGCGACCAAGAGCAACGGCACCAAAGGCGCCGTGGCCACAGCAATCAGACGGATGAGCATGGGTTGAGTGCCTCTCGTTCCTCGCACGCCGATCGCAGGGAGTCGGTCTCTGCGGACCGGAGCCCACAATAGGGGAACGGGGGTGGCCACGTCACGAGAGAAAACGCAGATCCTGCTGTTCGTTTTCGCTCACCGCTCGCACCGCGAACCACCCTCGCCACTGCGGCAGGGTGGTCGCGAGTGCTGCCACGTTCAGAGGAGACCGAGAACGCGGCGAAGGGCTGGTGACCCGACCCAGAACACGTTGTCGCCGCGGAAGCCCTGCAGTAGAGGCAGATCGTCACGATCCGACAGCAGCCCGATCGCCCCTGACGCAAACGCGCGATTGTCTCCGTGGCCCCGGCGCTTCGCGCTCAGACGCGCCAGTCTCTCGACCGAGTCCGCGTCGCGCAGCAAACCGAGCCCGAGCGCGCAGGCCCCCCTGAGCTCGTCGCTGCGCGCCTCAGCGAGCACATCCGTCAGCGCCTCCGCCGCGCCCGCTGGCGCCGCGATCCCGAGGGCCACGCCGGCGTTGGCGCGCACGCGATCAGCGGTCTTGCGACGTAGCATCCGGACAAAGAGCTCCACGGAGGCGCCGTCTCCGATCAGGCCGAGGGCGGTCAGCGCGATGGCCCGCTCGTCCGTCGAACGAGCGCCGCGGGCGATACGGGTGAGCCGCTCCACGTCCGCCATGGAGCCCAGCATGCCCAGCGCGAGCCAGGTCGCTCGACGAGCGCTCTCATTGCCGGTGTTCGTTCCGTGACGCCGTAGCAGCTTCCGCGCGGCGGCCACGTGGTCCGAGTCGTCGTCGAGCCGTTCACAGGACCTGGCGGCGATGGCCAAAGCCAACGGAGCGTATCCGGAGATCAGACCCCGACTCTTCAGGGCCTTCCTGGACACCAGCCAACCACGAGCCCCGTCCGTCTTCGCGAGGGACATCAACGCGAGACAAGCGGTGGGAGCGTCGACGTGGTCCTGGGCAGCAGCAGCGAGGGCCTCGCAAGCCTCTCGATCCCGAGGCTTGAGGAGCTTGCCGAGCGCAACAGCCGCTCCGCGGCTCACGAACGACGCCTTGTCCCGCAAACAACCCACCAGAACGCGGACCACCACGGGCCCGCTGTCACCAATCTTCCCCAGGGCCACGCAAGCGGCCCGACGCACCATGGCGTCCGCCTCGGAGTCTGCCGCGATCGAACACAGGTCCGCGACCACGGCACGGTCGCCGAGGACCGCCAGCCCGCAGATCGCGAACGCGGCGACCCGGGGGTTGGCGTCGTGCATGAGCGTGCAGAGCACCGACGACGCGGAATCGGCGCCGCTCAGTCCCAGCGCGAACGCGGCGTGAGCGCGACTGCTCCCGCCGACGCCTCCTCGGGCCATGGCTCGCGCGCCCTCAGGAGTGCCCCGCGCGATGGCATCCAGGTGACTGACCCCCCTGGCTTGCCCAAGGAGCCCCAACCCGATCATGGCGCCGTGACGCACCCGTATGTCGGCGTCCTTGAGCGTCAGGAGCAAGGGCTCCAGAGCGCCGGGGTGACGGGTCTTGCCGAGGGCGATGGCTGCAGCGAACCGGTTGTTGCCGTGAGTGTCCTGCAAGGCGTCGCGCAACACGAGCAAGGTGCCCTGGCCGATCATGGCGAGGCCGCCGCCAGCAGCCTTCTCTTCGGCGCCCGGTGAGAGCCCCGGAGTGAGCGCGCTCCGTCGCCGTGAAACCTGACCCTGAAAGTAGGTCCACTTGTTGAGGTCCCACCAGGCCTCCCAGTTGAGGCTCAGGCTCGCGGGCCCTTTGCGCCGCCGGGGTCGAGGCGTCGAACCACCCAGGATCGGGCGTGGGAGAGTGGCCGGAGCGATCGGCGGGTTCGGTGTGACCCCGCCCTGGGGTCGCGGACGCTGCTGCGGACGTCGTTGGGGATCTGATCGTGAGTCGGGGTCCGGCTCCGGGTCCGGATCGGGGTCGTTCTGTTCGGGCCACTCAATCAAGATGCACTGAGCGGAGACCGGAGCGACCAGATCGGACATGTAGAAGAGAGCAAGGCACGCGACCGTCAGGCCGACAGCGTTCTCACGCATGGGTAGTTCCTCCCCGAGGCACCTGTGAGGCGCCCCGCCGGATCGCGGCGGAACCGTACCCGTTACGTTAGCGCAAACGGGTCGTTTGCGCGATCAGAAGAAAGCCGGCCGGAGCAGAGAGGGCCCGGGGGGTCGAAGAACTAAGGTCTGTCCGGCTTCAGGATGCGGTCGAAGAACTCCCACTGGGTCTTGGAAGACCCCCTGCCCAGTCCATGGCCGCTATTGGGGAAGAAGCGGCTCTCATAGTCCACGCTGGCCTTGTCGAGAGCGTTGATCAGCTGAAAGGCGTTGGTGGGGTGAACATTGTCGTCCACCATGCCGTGCATGATGAGGATGTGGCGCCCGTGCTCCTTGAAGGAGGCGATGTATTCATCCTTGGTGGCGCGGCCGACGTCGTAACCGGAGGGGTTGAGCTGGGGCGTGCTCATGTAGCGCTCGGTGTAGATCGTGTCGTAGTGACGCCAGTCCGTGACACCGGACCGGTTCACGGCGCAGGTGTAGGCGTCGGGGTGTTTGAGCACGCCCATGGCGGACATGTATCCCCCGTAGGAACCACCCACGATCCCCACCCGGTCGCCATCCACGTAGGGACGCTTGCGGAGGTGACGGATGCCGTCCGCGTGATCCTGGATGTCGATGTCGCCCAGGCGCTTGTAGGCCGCCCCGAGGAACGCCTTCCCCCGCCCCCCGGTGCCCCGGTTCTTCACCTTCATCACCAGGTAGCCGCGGTTGTTCTCCGAGCGCGGCCTGGAGACGTAGCTCATGCCGAACTCGCCGGATCCGGGCCCGCCGTAGAGGGAGTTGATGACGGGGTACTCCTTGCCCGGGTCGAAGTCACGGGGCTTGTACAGCAACCCGTAGATGTCGAAGCGTCCATCGTCGGACTTGAACGTGAACAGCTCAGCCAGGTTGGCCGCGGAGCCCGCGGGTGACTCCGCCAGGACCAGGGACCGGTCTCCGTCCATCGCGTAGAGGGCGGTGCAGGGTGGCGTGTTGGGCGCCTCGTACTGGGCGATAAGCCACTTCCCGTCCGGTGAGCGGTTGTAGCGGGAGTGGTGCAGCTCCGTAGAGGTCACGCGCCGCTGGGCGCTGCCATCGAGCCGTGCCACGTGGTACTGGGCGAAGTAGGGGTTCACCGAAGAGCTGTTGGCCTCGAAGCCGATCCAGCCGCTGTCCTCATCCACGAACTGGATGCGACCGCACGGGAACTCTCCGCTGGTGATGGTCGCGTGGTGCGCGCCGTCCAGGTCCCGGAGCTCGTAGTGGGCGAAGCCGGATTTCTCCGTGGTCCAGATGAAGCGGTGCCCGTCCTTGAGGAATCGCATCCCGGGACGATTGGTCTGCCAGGTGTCCTGGCGCTCTTCGCAGATCACCTTGCACGCGCCGGTCTCGGTGTCGATGCGCAGCACCTTCAGGTGTTGTTGCAGCCGGTCCGTCCAGTTCACCAGCATCACCCCCTTGGGGGTGGCCCGAACGTGGAACAGGTACTCGTCCCGCCCGCCCCCGGCGTCGATGCGGGTCGTCTTGCCGCTGGCCAGGTCGTAGACGTACAGCTCGGACGCCGGGTTGGTGGCTCCCGCCTTGGGATAGAACTCCGGGTAGTGCTTCGTGTTGAACCCGGACCATCCGGTGACCAGGTGGAACGGCTCCACCCCTCGGTCGTCGAACTTGTAGAACAAGACCTTTCTGGAGTCCGGCGTCCACCACATGGCGGTGCTCTGGCCGAGCTCCTCGCCGTAGACCCAGCTGGCGGTGCCGTAGTGGATGTCCCTGTTCCCGTCCTTGGTGACATGGACCGGATCTCCATCACCGGTAGGCTTCAGCACCAGGTTCCAGTTCTCGTAGTGGGCGTCCCACTTCCCATCGGGAGACCCGACCTCGGTGTACTGACGGCCTCGCCGCGGTCGACCGCGATAGTCCCCCGTGCCGGTGCCCCCGCGGCGACGACGTCCGCGGCGGCTGGACGCCGCGTTACGCTCCGGCCGGGCGTCCTCGCCTTCGGCGGCCTGCTCGGAGCGCTTCAGCGTCCCGAGGTCGACCGTCCACCGCTTCCCCTGGTTCGTGTAGGAGACGGTGTTCGCCTCCCCATCCCAGTTCACACGCGACACGGAGCCCGGCGACCGGGTGCCGGAGGCGCCGCGGGCACCTCGTTGAGCGGCCGCAGGCTCGAGACCGACGAGTCCGAGAACGACGAAGCACAAGAGACTGGCGCAGACCGGGCGAGCTGTCATGGTCGGGTTCTCCTCAAGAGGGGCATCGTACTCCTGATCAGAACAACGCGCCGGGATCGGGGCGGCGGATCGTCTCCAGATCCGGATAAGTCGTCACCAGGGCTTCCGGTACGTGAACCCGATCCCCCGTCAGCCGCGCGGCGAGCTCCAGCACCGTGGCCATGGCCTTGCCCTGAAAGTGGTTGTTGCCCACGACCACGGTGAGAGGCACCTGCGCCTGGAGGCGGCCGATGCGTTGCGTCCACGGCTCCAGCTCCTCGCTGGAGTACCTCCAGTCGTAGCGGGCGTCCCGCCCGGCATCCGGGGAGAACCAGGCGGCGGCGTTGCGGCCGTGGAGCCGCACATAAGCCAGGTCCGACGTCACGATCTCGGTCGGCGGCAGCGAAGCCGTCCCCTGGGGCTGGTCGATGTTGACGAAGGCAAACCCCTCCCTGCGGACCCACTCCAGCGCGTCGCCGCTGGCCCAGGAGTCGTGACGGAACTCCGTGGCGACGGGCACGCCGTCGGGGAGCGCGTCACGGACGGCACGGAGCCGGTCCCGCGACCCCGGGCCGTCGGTGACTGACCAGGGGAATTGGGCCAGAACGCAGACGAGGCGCCCCGCATCCCTCAGCGGCCGCAGCACCTCGGACCAGGCCTCGACCTCGGCGGCGCCGGGGAAGCGTCGATCGTGGGTGAGCCGACCCCACGCCTTGATCACGAACCGGAAGTCCGGATACCCCTCCAACCTCTCCACCCAACCCTGCGCCGACCGCGCCGTCAGTGGAGCGTAGAACGTGGCGTTCACCTCCATCAGATTCACGTAGTCGGCGAGATAGGCCAACGGGTCGAAACCCCGGGGGCGAGGCCTCGGATAGACCGTCCCGTTCCAATCCTGATAGAGCCAGCCCGCGGGGCCGTAAATAAGTCCATCCATGCGAATGCAAGCCACTATAAAGGAATGACTTCCGACAGAACCTGGCGCCCGGGCGGTGGTCTTCCGACGCTTGCCCAGGCACCCCCTTCTGGCTACAACAGGACCCACGATGGAGCCACCGGAGAACGACCAGCAGCACAGGAAACCGCCGTGGCTCAAGGTCCGTGCGCCGTCCGGCGAGACCTTCGTGCAGCTGAAGAACATGCGCAAGGACCTGCGCCTCGCCACGGTCTGCGAGGAGGCCCGGTGCCCGAACATCGCCGAGTGCTGGGCCGGGGGCACCGCCACGTTCATGGTCCTGGGCGATGTCTGCACCCGAAAGTGCCGCTTCTGCAACGTCAAGACCGGCAACCCCCGGGGCGCCGTGGATCAGCAGGAGCCGCAGAAGCTGGCCGAAGCGGTGGCCGCCATGGACCTCGGTTACGTGGTCCTCACCATGGTGGACAGGGACGATCTCGCGGACGGCGGCGCCGGTCACGTGAACGCCTGCGTCGAGCACGTCCGGGCGGCCTGCCCCCAGCTCAAGGTCGAGCTGCTGGCCGGCGACTTCCGGGCGGACCCGTCGCTGATCCGGGCCCTGGCGGAGGGCGACAGCCACGTCCTCGCCCACAACGTCGAGACGGTGGAGCGCCTCACCTCCCGGGTGCGCGACGCCAAGTGCGGCTATCGCCAGTCGTTGCGCGCCCTGGAGCTGTTCAAGGAGCACGCGCCGGACAAGCTCACCAAGTCCTCCATCATGCTGGGCCTGGGAGAGACGGACGGCGAGATCCGCCAGTCTCTGGCGGAACTGCGCGCCGCAGGGGTCGACATCGTGACCCTCGGCCAATACCTGAGGCCTTCCCCAAAGCATTTGCCTGTAGAGGATTACGTCACGCCCGAGCAGTTCGACTCGTGGCGCGTGGTGGCGGAGCAGATGGGCTTCCTGTTCTGCGCCTCGGGCCCCCTGGTGCGGTCCTCCTACAAGGCTGGAGAGCTGTTCACCGAGCGCTATCTGCGATCCCAGGACGCCGCCACCGGAGGAGCCACCCATGTCTGAACAACTGGTCTCCGTGCTCGGCACGGACGGCGCCGTCAAGAAGAAGGACCGCCCCCAGCTCTCCGACCAGGACCTGCTGCTGCTGTACAGCGGCATGATCCGCACCCGCAAACTGGACGAGCGCGGCATGCTCCTGCACCGGCAGGGACGGCTCGGCTTCTATCTGCCGTCGTTCGGTGAGGAGGCGGCCCAGCTCGGGTCCGCGTTCGCCGCGGACCAGACGGACGTGATCTCCCAGTCCTACCGGCAACCGGGGATCGCCCTGCTCCGCGGGGTCACCCCCGAGAGCATGTTCGACAACTGCTTCGGCAACCAGGCGGACGTGGTCAAGGGACGCCAGATGCCCGTCCACTACTCGTTCAAGGAGGCGGGCATGCTGTCCATCTCCTCCCCCATCGGCACCCAGATCGTCCACGGCGCGGGCATCGCGCACGCCATGAAGATCAAAGGCGACGGCGGCATCTGCATGGTCTACATGGGCGACGGCGGCACCTCCAGCAACGACTTCCACACCGGCCTCAACTTCGCCGGTGTCTACAAGGCCCCGTGCGTGTTCGCCTGCATCAACAACCAGTGGGCCATCTCCGTGCCTCTGGGCAGACAGACCGCTTCGGAGACCATCGCCGCGAAGGGTGAAGCCTACGGCATGCCGGGGCACCTCATCGACGGCAACGACGTGCTGGCCGTCTACGAAGCCACCCGGCGGGCGGTGGAGCGCGCCCGCGCCGGCGACGGCCCGACGTTGCTCGAGTTCCTGACGTTCCGCATGGGGCCCCACAGCTCCTCCGACGATCCCAGCCGGTACCGGCCGTCGGAGCTGGAGGACGAGTGGCGCGCCAAGGATCCCATCAAGCGCTTCGAGAAGTTCCTGATCCGGGAAGGGCTGCTGGACGACGAAGCCATCGAGGCGGTGGCTTCGGAAGCTGAAGCGGAGATGTCCGCCGCGGCGAAGGCGGCCGAGGCCAAGCCG
Organism: uncultured Isosphaeraceae bacterium; assembly: GCA_964507445.1. GTDB lineage: Bacteria > Planctomycetota. The sequence continues at coordinate 577 of CAZDQF010000027.1, read as the reverse complement.
GGGCCGACCCTCGACAGCATGTTCGACGACGTCTACGCCGAGCTACCGGCGCATCTGGTGGAACAACGGGACGGGCTGCGAGCAGAGGGCCAGGCCCACGCTGCAGACGAAGACGCGGCGTTCCCTCTCTGACGAGACCCTGGAAGTGACAGCGCAAACAACACAGAAACGGAACCCCATCCATGGCTGAGATGACGCTGCTCGGGGCCGTCACCACGGCGCTACGAGAGGAGATGGAGCGAGACCAGAGCGTCGTGCTCCTCGGCGAGGACATCGGCGTCAACGGCGGCGTGTTCCGCGCTACGGACGGCCTGCACGCCCAGTTCGGCGACGACCGGGTCATCGACACGCCGCTGGCGGAGTCGGGGATCGTCGGCACGGCCGTGGGCATGGCCCTGCACGGGCTACGGCCGGTGCCCGAGATCCAGTTCTCCGACTTCATCTTCCCGGCCTTCGACCAGATCGTCTCGGAGATGGCGAAGATGCGCTACCGCTCCGGCGGCGAGTTCGCCTGTCCCATGGTCATCCGCACGCCCTACGGCGGCGGCATCCGCGGCGGCCACTACCACAGCCAGTC
>CAZDQF010000026.1:0-52623 GCA_964507445.1 uncultured Isosphaeraceae bacterium | reverse complement strand
TCTGGGCAGTGTCTCAGTCCCAGTGTGACCGGCCAACCTCTCAGTCCGGCTACCCATCATCGCCTTGGTGGGCCGTTACCCCACCAACAAGCTAATAGGACATGGGCCGCTCCCCGGGCAGAAGCGAACTACCATTTACAGTGCTGAAGATGCCAACTGCACTGACCATCCGGTATTACCTGCAGTTTCCCACAGCTATTCCGGTCCCAGGGGTACGTTACCCATGCATTACTCACCCTTGTGCCGCTCTACTAGTCACCCGAAGGTGACGTTCGCGCTCGACTTGCATGCCTAAACCACGCCGCCAGCGTTCACTCTGAGCCAGGATCAAACCCTTAGTTTTAAAGAAGTTGATACCTGCAAAAAAATGTCGCCAGGCTCTCGCAGAAAATGACTATAAGAGTCACGGAACGCGAGAGACTTACGACATCGTCGCTTTTCCCAGGCACCCCTGAGGGCACCCGGGTCGCGGCTCTCGCGCTTCCAACCAATATGCGTTTGTCAAAGAGCGCGGCGACGCAGGGCACCCGTCTTGATGAGAGGAGCATCGCGCAGCCGCTTGTCAGCGCTCTTCGGCGCTGGGGACCGTTCTACCGATCCCTTTGCTGATCAAGGAGTTATGTCGGGTGCAAGTGCACATCCAGACCTCGTCCCCAAATCAGCGAGCCAGATTATACAGGGCGCCCCACCCCCCTCAAGGACTTACGGAGAAAAAAGGGACCTCCACTCAAGCCTAATCTGGCTAACATCTTACGGCGCCTCGCGGGCACCTCCGTGCGTCCTCCAAGGGCCCTCAGGGACGCCTCATTTGCTGACATTTCACCACCGAGACTCATGGCAACACCGTCCGTTATCAGCGTCACCGGCATCCGGACCCTCGATCGCAACGCGATCACGGCGGGTCTGAGCGGCCGGGTCCTCATGGAGATCGCCGGGTTCCAGGCCTACCAGCAGGTCGACCAGCTCCATCCTCGCGGTGCCGTGGTGGTCCTGGCCGGCAAGGGGAACAACGCCGGTGACGCCTTCGTCGTCGCACGTTACCTCGCAGCCGCGGGCAGGGCTTGTCAGGTGTTCTGTCTCCTCGATCCGTCGGACTACACCGGCGATGCGGGGGTCAACGCTTCCCTCCTCCAGACCTTCCGCCTCACCCCCACCCGCTTGCAGGTGTCCGATCAACTGATGGAGTCCCTTGGGTCCGCCGAAGTCGTCGTCGACGGCCTGCTCGGCACGGGCTTGACCGGTGACGTGCGTCCCCCGCTCGACGCGGTCATCGAAGCTGTCAACGAATCGCCGTCGCCGGTCCTCTCCCTGGATCTTCCCTCCGGCTTGTGCGGCGACACCGGGCAGGTCCTGGGTGTGGCCGTGCGAGCCAACCACACCGTCACCTTCGGCGCCCTCAAACCCGGGCTGCTCGAGGGCGCCGGGCCCTCCCACGCCGGCGCCGTCACCGTCGCCCCCCTCCCCTACCCCCCAGGAGACTGGGCAGACGCCCGATGAGTTCCCTGGTCTCTTTCTCCGCCGCGGCCGTCGTGCTGGCCATGGTGGCCCCCGTCCTCGACGTCGGCTTCCTGGCCGATGACTGGCTGCTGCTGACCAGGGTTCACCAGGACCAGGCAAGCGGCGTCCCCTGGAGCGAGATCTGGGCCCCTTCCTTCACGGATCGTCATCAGCTGTTCCGGCCGGTCACCCTGCTGCTCATGCACGGACAGTTGGCGGCCTTCGGTCCGTCACCCCGGGCATTCCACGGGGTGAGCCTCGCCCTGTGGCTGATCGCGTGTCTCCAGTTCGGACACATCGCAGCCACCATGATCGAGACCCGGTCCCGTGTCTGGCAGGCCGCCGGGGTCCTCACCTTCGGCGCTTGGCCGGCCTGCGTGGAAGCCCTCGGCTGGGTCGCCGCCCAGGGGGACCTGCTCTGCCTCGTCTTCTCCCTCGGGGCGCTCCAGACCGTGCTCAGACGAAGACCTGTCGCCACCGCCGTACTGGTCGCCCTCGCCACCCTCTCGAAGGAGACCGCCGTCGTGCTCCCCATCGTGCTGCTGGTCACCACCTGGGGACTGGGTCGTCGGGCCGGCCCGCTGGTGCACATGGCTGGCTTCGGCGCCGCCGGCGCCTGCGTTGGGCTACGGCTACTCCGGTTCGGGACACTGGATTCCAGCTATCGCGATCGGGGATTCCTCGAGCTGCTCGCAGAAGAGGGCCCAGGCGGATGGATCGCGAAGCTGGGCGAGTCCGTCTACCGGCTCGTCGCCCCGGTCAGCGACGCCGGCTGGACCAGCTTCGCCTCGGGCCCGTCCTGGATTGGCCACGCGATCTCCGTCGTCGTGTTCGCGTCGTGCATCGTCCTCCTCTTCGGCGCCCGAGGTCGCGGCGCGCTCCGTCCCTGCCTCCTGGCGGCCACCTGGGTGATACTGCCCCTTTCCCTCGCCCTGGTCCCTCTGGATGGGGTCGCCGGTGGTCTGGAGAGGAGCCGCCTGCTGGTTCTGCCCTGCGTCGGCCATGCCATGCTGGTGCTGATCGCGCTCCATGCCGGATGTTCCGGGGTCCGACGGACCTTCACGACGACCCTGGGCGCCGTCGCCATCCTGCTGGGCGCCGTCCTCTGGCGCGCGGACCTCGCCCCCTACCTCGAGGCCACCCGACGGATAGACCACCTGACCGCGTCTATCCGACAGGCCCCCTTCGTCGGGACGCCCCAGAACCTCGCTGCCCCCCGCCGGGTGATCCTGCTGGGTACGGGAGGCGACGGCCCGGAGATGCGCCCGGAGCTCCTGGCCATCCCTGGGTCCCACGTGCTCGCCGCGGGCTTGCACCACGTCGCCCAGCCCCCCTTCGTCGACGCGCCGGGGCTACGCCTCGACCTGCCGAAGGACGGCGACCTCAAGGCGCTCGCGGCGCCGTCTGGGTCAGGGGAGCGTCCCGCTGTCCTCCGATTCGAACCCGCCGCCACGCCGCCCCGGTTCGACGCCCTGGCTACGGGCGGGTCGGACGTCGTGCTGACCCACTCCCCGAAGCACGGCGCGACCTGGAGCCCCCCGGACGACGCCGCGTTCACCGTATCCGGAGACCTCCCCCGTGACCTCGAGGCCGATACCGTCCGGGCGGTGCTCGCGGAACCGCTGACCGGCGACCGGGCGATTGCGGAGCTCCATTGGAGGTCCCCCGATGACGGGCACCTGCGGCTCACCGTGCCTGTCACGGCCTTCCGCGCCCAGACCCCCGGCCGGCCTTCCCTCACCGCAGACGCCCTCCGAGCCGCCCCCGGGGGGCTCGTCGTCTGGTGGGTGGAAATCCTGAGCGGCGACAAGCTGGTCGCCTACGGAGGCTACAACGGGGTGCTGATCAAACCGTGAGCGCCTGGCGATAGGCCAGCATCAGCTCGGGGAAGTGCTCCTGGATACGCCGTCCGCCCCCCGGCGCATCCCGCATGGCGGACCGGCGCTCCGGGTGACCCAGCAGCTCCTCGAACGCCGCCCCCCAGGCCGCGGGGTCACCCGCTGGCACCAGGACACCACGCGCACCCACCCGTTCCCGCGGCGCACCCTGATCGGACACGACCAGCGGCATCCCCAGCAGCATGGCCTCATCCTGCGCCAGTCCGTAGGGCTCCTCCAGGGACGGGAACGCCGCGACGTCGCAGGTCCTGGCGATGTCTCGTAAGGCGTCCACTCCGTGAAACGAGCCATGCCACCGCACGTCCAGGTCTCCAGCGGCCAAACGCAGCTGCTCCATGTACGCCGTGTTGTCTGTGCTGCCATGGATGTGCACCTCGAAGGACGAGGCGCGGGAGGACGCCGCGAGCCCCTCCAGCAAGACGTGCAGCCCCTTCCGTGGCGCCAGACCGGCCCAGTTCGCGATCCGTAGACGACCGACGACGGGCTCGGGTCCGGAGACGGCCTCCAGCCCATCGTGCATCACGCCGATGGGCAGCACGTCGACCTCCTCGCGTCTGAAGTAGGGGACCGCCTGGAGCCGGTCTCGCATGTAGCGGCTCATGGTGGTGACCCGAGATGCCGCCTGGAGCTCCAATTGCATCTCCTCGTGCCGCCGCTCCAGGAGCTGCTCCAACTCCTCCGGCCCGATCCCTTCCATTCCGCCCAGGAGACAACGAGCGCACTCGGATAACGGGAGCTCGGAGGCACAACTCTCGTGCTCCACTCGCATCCGGAAGAAAAGCGGACAGGTGGTGAACAGGTCATGCAGCGTCACCACGACCTTCACGCCCTGCGACACACAGCGACGGACGAGATCGTTGGTGAGCCCCTGCCAATGGTGGACGTGACAGAGCTCCGGTCTGAACTCGCGGATGACAGCGTCAACCAGAGCCCCGATGCGAGGGCTCCCGAAGTCACCAGACCAGCGCTCATCAGGAACGCGGTGAACCGTCGTGACCTCAACGCCGTCGACGACCGACCGGTCCTCTCGCGCAGGGCCGTCGTAGGAGAGGGATCCGGTGAGCACCGCCACCTGATGCCCACCATCCGCCTGCTGCCTCAGGAGGCCCGCGACGTAACTCTGGACGCCCCCCTCCAGCTCGGTACCAAACAGGTGACAGATGTGCAGGACCCGCATGCTGAGGCGAGTCTACCCGACCGGATCAGAACCAGATGAAAGACACCACGATGAAGATCGGGATCAGGATCGGCAGGGACCACTTCACGATGTAGCCGAAGAATGACGGCATGGACACGCCCGACTCTTCCGCGATGGAGCGAACCATGAAGTTGGGGGCGTTGCCGATGTACGTGTTGGCTCCCATGAACACCGCACCCAGGGAGATCGCCAGCAGGGTGTCGTGCAGCTCGCCCTGCAGGACCCCGGCGTCACCGCCCGCGGTATTGAAGAACACCAGGTACGTGGGGGCGTTGTCCAGGAAGCTCGACAGGATGCCGGTGAGCCAGAAGTACATGGCGTTGACCGGCGCGCCGCTGGAATCCGTGACCGCCATCACGACCGCGTCCAGGTCGCCCTTGGGTCCCGCCTTGAGGATGGCGATGGCCGGGATGATGGTGATGAAGATGCCGGCGAACAGCTTCCCCACCTCGACGATGGGGAACCAGGTGAAGTCGTTCTTCCGCCGCAGCTCCTTGGAGGTCAGCATCAGCGACAACATCCCCATGAGGATCAGGATGCCGTCACGGACCATGTTCACGAACGGCCAGGTCACGTGGGGGGTGATGTGCCACCCCTTGATGGCGTGGTGCTCTGCCGCGGCCTTCACCGCGTTGAGCTCGGACTTGGCGATGAGGAGCTCCTCGACCAGGGCCGGCTTGTCCTCCTCGGACGCCGAACCCAGGCGCAGGGTCACGTCCGCGATCTTGCCCTCCTCCACCTTGACCTCCGCCTGGGCCGAGGTGATGGCGGACTCATCCCAGTACAGCTCGTCCTTGGACGCCGATCCGGAATACAGCACGGCGCCGACGATGCCCGCGAGGAAGATGAAGTTGAAGGTGCCCTCCAGGCCGAGGGACTCGGTGGAGCCGTCGTCAGGCGGGCTCTGCGTCTCTTCCTTCCTCAGCATCATGGTGTCCATGAGGAAGAACACCGCGAGCAAGATGACCACGCAGAGGAGCATCGGGACCAGCATGGAGGTCGTGGTCCAGAAGAACTCCACGCCCTTGAGGAAGCCGAGGAACAAGGGCGGGTCCCCGAGCGGGGTCAGGGAACCCCCGATGTTGGCGACCAGGAAGATGAAGAAGATGACCAGGTGGGTCTTCTTCTTACGCCACTCGTTGGCTCGCAGTAGCGGCCGGATCAGGAGCATCGCCGCGCCGGTCGTCCCCATCCACGATGCGAGGACGGTACCGAGGAGCAGGATCCCCGAGTTCACGATGGGGCTGCCGCGCAGGCGCCCGCGCAGGCGCACCCCGCCGGCGACCGTGTAGAGCGCCCAGAGCAGGATGATGAAGGGGATGAACTCCAGCACGTACACGTGGAGGACCTCATCCAGCGCCTTGCCCAACCCCTTGCTGATGGTGAAGGGGACCAGGAACAGCAGCGCCCAGAACAGGGCGATCTTGCCGAAATGGTGGTGCCAGAAGTGGGGCGCCAGCAGCGGAAACAAGGCGATGGAAAGGAGGATGCCGGCGAAGGGCACCGTCCACAGCAGGCCCAGCTCCTCCCCCAGCGGGGCACCATCGGCCGCCATCACGGGCGCGCCCAGGGCCATCATCACCAACGGACACAGAAGCAGCGTCTTGAGGGTCACCTTCCGCCTCCCTACTTCTTGCCCATGAGCTGCTCGAGGGTCTCCTGGGTCTCGAGCTCGCCCGGCGCGCACTTGGTCAGGTCATCGTCCTCGCCATCAGCGATCGCCCTCGCGTAGCCCTCGCAGTCGTAACCGCAGGCGGTGCAATCGGTCTGGGCCATGGCCGCATAGAGCTTCTCGAACAGCCCCTTGCCGTCCGCCAGCTTCATGCGCTCGTCAAGGCTGAGGGCCTCATCGTGCCACGGGAACTCGTCGTCCGCGGCGTCGGCGGTCTCCTCCACGACCTCTTCCACCTCTTCTCCGGCGGCCAGGGCCCGCTCACGGTCCGCGTCCGCCAGCACCTTGCCGACGCTCTTCACGCTGCCCTGGCACGACGCGATCCACTCCTCCAGGATGCCCTTGAGGAGCCGCTCCTCGAGGATCTCCACGTCGTCCCCGTAGCGCTCAAGCAGGCTCTCCATGGCGCCCAGCTCCTCGCCCATCATGGCGGTGAAGACCACCGCCAGCCGCTCGGGCCGGACGAAGTTGTACTGGGCGGCGTAGATGGCGTAGGACGGCCTGTCCGCCGTCATTCCGAGCCGCGTCAGCAGGCTGTTGAGGCGTTGCAGCAGGGGCACCTGCTGCTCGTAGGTCTCGGTGAAGACCTCCAGGATCTTCTGATCCACGTCGCTGACCGGAACGGGCACGGCCACGGTCACGACATAGTCGAGGAAGCTCCGCGCCTCCAGCTGCCAGAGCCGCAGGGCGTCGTCATGGATGTTGCGCGTCGTCGTCGCCATGATCAGAGACCGAATCCTCGGGTGAACTCGATGAGCTGCCCCGGCATGAGGCCGAACACCAGCACGGGAATGGAGAGGGCGCCCACCAGGACCGTGGAGCTCATGTGGACCCGCAGCGGGGCCCCGTCCTCCGCCGAGTCGAGGCACATGGCCTTGACGATCCTGAAGTAGTAGTAGGCAGAGATGGCGGTGTTGAGACCGGCCACCACCGCCAGCCAGACCATGTCCTGGGCGATCACCAGCTTGAAGATGTACAGCTTGCCGAAGAAGCCCACGGAGGGTGGCAGCCCGAGCAAGGAGACCAGGCAGATGACCAGGAAGACACAGAGCGCGGGCGACCGGGTGATGAGGCCGCGGTAACCGGAGATGTCCTCGCTCCCGGTCTGGGCTCCCACCAAGGTGACGACGAAGAACGCGCCCAGATTCATGAAGAAGTAGGCGACGAAGTAGAACAGGAGCGCGCCGTACTGCTCCTCACCGCCGCCGGGCTGGAACGCGGCCACGCCCATGAGCAGGTACCCGGCGTGGGCGATGGACGAATAGCCCAGCAGACGCTTCAGGTTGGTCTGCCACAAGGCCGCCATGTTGCCCACGGTCATGGAGAGCGCCGCGGCCCCGGCCACGAGCCCCTGCCAGCCAAAGCCCACCGAGTAGGTCTGGTCGTCGGCGCCGGCGATGGTCACGTCGCCGAAGCTCATGAGGAACCGGATGAAGACCGCGAACCCCGCCGCCTTGGAGGTCACGGACAGGTATGCGGTGAACGGGACCGGCGAGCCCTCGTACACATCCGGGCACCAGAAGTGCATGGGGAAGGCCGCCATCTTGTAGGCGAAACCTGCGAACGCCAGGACCCCGGCCACCGCCAGGGATGGCGCCTGAGCGCCGCTCAGGGTGAAGTTCCTCAGGTCCTCGATGTGGAGACTGCCGGTCATCCCGTAGATCAGGGACAGCCCGTAGATCATGACTCCCGACGCAACGGACCCGTACACCACGTACTTGAGCCCGGCCTCGGACCCCTTCTTGTCTCGCTTGATGAACGCCACCGCCAGGTAGCTGGCCATGGAGGCGAACTCGATGCCCATGTAGACCATGAGCAGGTTGGTGGCGGAGGCCATCAGGAACATGCCCAGGGTCGCGGCGGCGAGGAGGGCGTAGAACTCGCCCATGCGGCGCCCGGCAAATGCGGGATGCACCAGGCACATGGGGATGGTCACCAGGGTGCCAAGCAAGACGAAGCCCTTGAAGAACTTCGCGAAGGCGTCGATGGCCAGCATCCCGCGGACGTTCCCGTCGGCGGTGATCCAACCGAAGATCTCCTTCGACCCCTTCAGCTCGCCGTCCGCTGCCGGCTCGGTGCTCTGCAGCCACAGCAACAGCCCGCTGAGCAGGAATCCCACAGCGGCGATCCCAGCCGTCCGCTCCGGGCGGGCGCCCTTGGTGAACAGGTCGTGCATGAGCAGGACGATCACCAACGCCGCCAGGACGAACTCGGGGCCGAATCCGCCGAGGCTCTCGGCGATGATGGCCCGGGCCCGCTCGAAGTATGCGGCGTCGATCATTCACCCACTCCGGCGGTGATGAATTCCCGCAGCGCATCGAGGGTCGGGTTCATGTAGTCGATGAGGATGCTGGGCCAGACACCCAGGACGATGCACATCACCCCGAGCGGAGCGAGGGCGAAGACCTCACGGCCAGAGAGGTCCTTGTACGTCTTGTACTCATCCTTCTTGGCATCACCCATGTACACCCGCTGCACCGCCCACAGGATGTAACCCGCGGTCAGCACCACCCCCGGAAGGGCGCAGTAGACGACCCAGCGTGGCAGCGGCGCGAAGTCGCTGTTACCCGCCCAGAACCCCTCAGCGTTGAGGGCCCCGAGGAACACGGACATCTCACCAATGAAGCCGGCGAGGCCGGGCAAGCCGAGACTGGTGAAGAACCCGATGATGGCGAAGCCGGTGTAGTACGGCATCTGCAAGCCAATGCCGCCGAAGTTGTTCAGGTCGCGGTGGTGGGCCCGGTCGTAGAGCACCCCCACCAGGAGGAACATCATGGCCGAGCTGACGCCGTGGCTGAACATCTGGAACACCGAGCCCATGATGCCCTCGGGCGTGAAGGCCGCGAGGCCCAGCAACACGAAGCCCATGTGACTCACGGATGAGTACGCCACCAGGGACTTGAAGTCCTTCTGGGCCATGGCGCACAGCGCCCCGTAGACGATATTGATCAGCCCCAGGAGCCCGATGAACATGACCAGGACTTCAGAGGTTCCTGCTTCAGGGGCCAGGGTGTAGCTGAAGCGGAAGAAGCCGTATCCCCCCATCTTCAGCAGCACGCCCGCCAGCACCACGGACACTGCCGTGGGGGCCTGGACGTGAGCGTCCGGCAGCCAGGTGTGGAACGGGAACACCGGCACCTTGATGGCGAACCCCAGGAACAGCGCCATGAAGATCCAGAGCTGGAACGTGGCGTCGAAGTTCCCCGACATCCCGATGAGGGTCAACAGATTGAAGGTGTCGTATCCCCCGTGCCAGTACAGGGCCAGCATGGCCACCAACATGACCACCGATCCCACCAAGGTGTAGATGAAGAACTTGATGGCAGCGTAGATGCGGTTGGGGCCGCCCCAGTACCCGATGAGGAAGTACATGGGCAGCAGGACGATCTCCCAGAAGACGTAGAACAGGAAGAAGTCCAGCGCGGCGAACACACCGATCAGCCCGGTCTCCAACATGAGGAAGAGCGCGAAGTAGGCCTTCACTCCCTTCTGGATGTTGAAGCTGTAGACGAAGCACAGGATCCACAGCAACCCGGAGAGGAAGATGAGGGGCAGGCTGAGACCGTCCACTCCGAGGATGTAGTTGATGTTGAAGCCGGGGATCCAGTTGCCGTACTCGACGTAGCGCAGGTTCTTGGCGATGGCCGAACCCGCGGCCACGGACAACTCCCAGGCCTCGTGGTACGCATCCCCTGCGTCCGCATCGTTGATAGCCGCCCACTGGGCTGCCCGAGGGTCACCCTCCTCGAGCTCCAGCATGGCTCCGGGGTTGTTGGCCTCGGCCACCTCCGCCGCGGTGAGGGCTTCGATGGCGGATCGGGCTGATTCCGGCGCCTCCGAGATCACCGTGGCCCGCTCGTCCATCAAGGACTGCGCGGCGGTGGTGCCGTCAGGGTCGGAATACCCCAGGGTGAGGATCAGTATCGGGATGAACGCCGCCACGGCGATCCCGACCGAAGTCCACCGGATGAGGTTGTGGTTGTCCTTGGGCAGGAGCAACACCACGATCATGCCCAGCAGCGGAATGAAAATGCTCAGCGTCAGCAACATGTAGTCAGATCCAAATCAGACGTTGCCTATCCAGCGGCCAGCACCCAGAGGAGCAGGACGCCCATGCACACAGCAGTGAATTTCACGTAGTCCTGGATGCGACCGTTGATCATGCCTCGGAACAAGCGTCCCCCGGCCATCATCAGCCACCCGGAACCGTTGACGGCCCCGTCCACGACGATTTTGTCGATACGCCCCACGGACCAGCCCAGGTCACGACCGAAGAACTTCGCGGTCCAGTTGACCAGTCCGTCCACCACCCGCTTGTCGAAGCGGGCCAGGTCATCGGCCACGTCCTTGGTGGTGGGGACCACCCGCTGGCAGGCGAACCAATCCACGTAGTAGAGGTTCTGCAGCACGCGTCGGTACTCCACCAACGGCGGGATGTCCTTCAGGTAGTCCGTCCCACGCTTCTGCACGAAGAAGAACATGGAGCCGAAGATCCCGAACAGGACGGCCACCAGGGAGCCTCCGAGCAACGGGTAGTGCACCGCGTGGAAGTTGTGGTGGAACTCCTCCACCGTGGCGTTGGCGCCCTCCGCGGCCTCATGGTGGTGCACCATGTGCACCTGCTGGTCGTTGAACGCCGCGCGGCCGGATTCCGTGAGCCCCTCGTTCGCCAGCATGGCCTCCTGGACGACCACCCGGTCATTGACCCGGTCCTGGAACCAGTGAGCGCCCGTGTACTGCGGCGCCACGGGGCTCGCGATGCCGGCAGAGAGGATCGCCAGCCCCGCCAGCGCCCACAGGGGCACCACCATCTTGCGCGGCGACTCATGGGCGTGGTCGTACTTCGCCTTGTCACCGGGCTCTCCGTGAAAGGTGAGCCAGTACAGACGGAACATGTAGAAGGCCGTGAGGAACGCGGTGATCCCACCGAAGATGAACGGGAACCACGCCCAGAACGCTCCGACCTGGAGCCCGTAGGCCGCCGCCTGGCCCAGGATCGCCTCCTTGGACATGAAGCCCGAGAGGAAAGGTGTCCCGGCGATGGCGAGGCACGAGATGAGGAACGTCCACCGCGTATGCGGCATCTTGTCCTTCAGCCCGCCCATGTCCGACATCTCCTGGCTGTGGACCGCGTGGATGACGGAGCCGGAGCCGAGGAACAGGCACGCCTTGAAGAAGGCGTGGGTGAACAGGTGGAACATGGCGGCGCCGATGGACCCGACGCCCACGGCCAGCACCATGTACCCCAACTGCGAGCACGTGGAGTACGCCAGCCCCTTCTTCAGGTCGCTCTGCGCCAGGGCGATGGTCCCGGCGAAGATGGCGGTGATGGCGCCGAAGCAGGCGATGATGAAGAGCACCGGCGAGTCAAAGTAGTTCCCCGCCAGGTAACCCTCCCCCACCATGATCGGGAACATGCGCACGATCATGTACACGCCGGCCACGACCATGGTGGCCGCGTGGATGAGCGCGCTCACCGGCGTCGGGCCCTCCATGGCGTCCGGGAGCCAGATGTGCAACGGGAACTGGGCTGACTTGGAGACGCAGCCCATGAACACCAGCAGGCCGACGGCGGTCAGGAGCCCCTCGTTGCCGACCCACGGGCCCTCGCCCTGACCGAGCAACGCCACGGATTCCCAGATGCGGGCGAAGCTGAGCACCCCTTCATCCGCCCACGGCGCGTACCGCGACAGCACCGAGTAGATGATGAAGATGCCCGCCATGAAGCAGCCGTCACCGATGCGGTTGACGACGAAGGCCTTCTTGGACGCGTCTCCCGCGGACTTCTTGAGGAAGAAGAAGCCGATCAGGAAGTACGAGCAGACGCCCACCAGTTCCCAGAAGATGAACAGCATCAACAGGTTGCTGGTGGCCACGCAGGCCAGCATGGAGAAGGTGAACAGGCCGAGATAGAAGAAGAACCGCGGGTAGCGGTCCTCGTGCTCCATGTAGCTCTGCGAGTACCAGTGGACGCAGGTGGCCACGATGGTCACCACCGTGAACATGATCACGGTGATGTTGTCGATGGCGAAGTCGACATTGAGGATGAACGGGTGGTGCCCGTCGACCCCGATCTTCAACCACTCGAACGACCACACGGCGGGATCGGTGATGCCGCTTCCGGTGCCGCTGAACAGGACCTCGGTGAAGAACATCCAGAGGGAGACGGCGAGAGAGGCCGAGATCGCCCCGGTGGCCAGCTTGTCCTGGTAGGCGGGCAGCCGGCGGTTGAAGAACGCGTACACGAACCCGAACGTCCACGCCGCCAGGGGCAGCGCGACGACGAACAGGGCGAGCATCACGAGATTCGGCATGTGGTCCGCGCCCCTAGTTCCTCAGAGAGTCCGCCTCGTCCACCTGCACCGTGTTGGTCAGCTGGTACAGGTTGAGGAGGATGGCCAGCGCGATGGCCGCCTCGGCCGCCGCAAGGATGATGATGAAGACGGCGAACATCTGACCGTCCACGCGATTGGGGTCGCCCACGTAGCGATTGAGCGCCACGAAGTTGAGCGACGCGCCGTTCAGGATCAGCTCGAGGCCGCAGAGGATGGCGATGGCGTTGCGGCGCACGACCACGACGCCCAGGCCAGCGCTGAACAGGGCCGCGGCGATCAGCATGTAAGCGTTGAGGCCGATGTCAGGCATCCGAGACCTCCTCTTCGCCACGACGGCGAGCGATGTAGGCAGAACCACAGAGCACCACCAGCAGCAGCACCGAGACCACCTCGAAGGGCAGCACGTAGTCCGTCAGCAGGGCGCGCCCCAGGTCAGGGGCGGTGGCGCTGTCCACCCGGCGCCCGCCGGTGTCGGCCCAGCCCGTGGTCAGGATCACCCCCATGAGCGCCCCGAAGGTGACGAGGCTCACCGCCAGCCCGGTGAACGGGGAACGGGACCGGTCGTCGTCGGTCACGAGGACCGGGTCACGGTGGGTCATCATGATGCCGAACAGGATCAGCACCAGGATTCCGCCGATGTAGACCAGCACCTGGGTGACGCCGAGGAAGTCGGCGCCCAGCATGATGAACAGCCCCGCCACGCCGGAGAGGCTCGCCAGCAGCCAGAACGCGACCCGGACGATGTCCCTGGTCATCATCACCCCGAAGGCTCCGACGACCGTCACGCTGGCCAGGGCATAGAAAACGATGGTGTGAAAGTCCAACTCTCAGCTCCGGGTCAGCCCTCGGGCTTGTCCCCGTCCTTCTTCTTTGCCGCCGCGGCTGCCTTCTTCGCTTCCCGCTCGCGCTTCTTGCGCTCCTTGGCTTCCGTCTCCACCACGGCGATCAGGTCACGGGCCTCCGCCTCCCGCGCCCGGTCGTCCGCCGACCAGGGCTGATCCGTCAACAGGTTCTTCACCCCGTTGGCCCGACTGTAGCTCGCCACGTCGAACTCCTGCCCCATGTGGATGCACTCCTTGGGGCATGGCTCACAGCAGAGGTTGCAGAAGATGCACTTGTTGAGGTCCAGGGTGAACCGGGAGATGAACGTGCCGTCCCCCTGCCACGAGCCCTCGAACGCCTCCCGGCTGCCGTCCATCTCGATGCAATCCACCGGGCACGCCTTCTCGCAGATGTGGCAGTGGATGCACTTCTCCGTCTCGAGGTAGTGGATACCCCGATGCCGGTCCGGGATGTAGCGCTTCGTGGGGGCCCGGTTCTTGGACCCGTACTCGATGGTGATGACCTCCGAGGGGCGGACCATGTAGCGCCAGGTGACGCCCATGCCCACGACGATCGCCTTGGCGGAGTCGCCGATCTTCTTCACGTAATCGCCGAGCGACGTCGAGAACGCCATGTCAACTCACTCCCACGTCGTGGCCAAGCCGCGCCTGCCGATCCAGGTAGTTGGCGGAGGCCATGCTCTTGGTCCCGCGGATGGTGTTCCGCACCCACGCGAACGTGCCGCCGCAGACCACCACGAACCAGACGAGCCCGAACACGCTGCCCACGCCGTCCAGGTCCCGCACGGGGAACAAGCCCTGCCACAGCGCCGCGGCCATGAACACAATCATCCCGATAGGAACGAGGACCTTGAGGCACAGGTACATCATCTGATCCAGGCGGATGCGCGGCAGGGTCCAGCGCAGCCACATCTGCACGAAGACCAAGAGGAACGACTTCGTGATAATCACCAAGGCGCCCAGGAGGTTCGCCAGGATGGGGCTCTGCTCCAGCAACCAGCCGTCCAGCGGGCCGATCCCCGTGTGCCAGCCCCCGAGGAACAGCACCACCGCCACCGCAGACACCACGTACATGGCGGCGTACTCCGCCAGGAAGAAGATGGCGAAGCGCATGCCGGAGTACTCGGTGTGGAACCCTGAGACGAGCTCGGACTCCGCCTCCGGCAGGTCGAACGGAGCGCGCTTGCACTCCGCCAGACAGGAGATGTAGAAGATCAGGAAGCTGATCACCATGAACGGGTTCCGGAACAGGAACCAGTTCCAGATCCAGCCGGACTGAGCGTTCACGATGTCCAGGGTGGACAGCGACCCCGCCAGGCACGCGATGGTGACGAGAGACAGGGAGAGCGGGATCTCGTAGCTGACCACCTGGGTCGCCGCCCGCACCGCCCCGAACACGGACCACTTGTTGTTGGAGGCCCAGCCGGCGGCGATGACGCCGATGGCCTCGATGGAGCCGATGGCGGCCAGGAAGTAGACCCCGAGGTTCAGGTCTGCGATGACGAGGTTCGGACCGAACGGCACCACCGCGAACACAACGAACGACCCGACGAAGGACAGGATCGGCGCCATGGCGAACAGGAACCGATCAGCCCCCTGGGGGACGATGTCCTCCTTCGCCAGCAGCTTCACCCCGTCCGCCAGGGTCTGGAACGCGCCGTGGGGCCCCACCTCCATGGGACCAAGCCGGCACTGGATGTGGGCCGAGACCTTGCGCTCCAGCCAGATGGAGAACAACCCGACGAGGGACACCCAGACGGTGATGGGGACGGCCCACGCGGTGACCACGCCGATGAGCTTCCACCAGAAGCCGGCGTCACTGCCGAGGGCCCATTCAACGAGTGTGTAGCTGTCACCCATGGTTAGCGGTCCACCTCACCGAGCACGATGTCCATGCTGCCGATGATGGCGATCAGGTCCGCCACCATGTGCCCGCGGGAGATCTCGGGCAGGACGTGGATGTTGTGGAACGACGGCGCGCGACACTTGGTGCGGTAGGAGATGTCCTTGCCGTCACTGACCACGTAGAAGCCGACCTCGCCGCGAGAGTTCTCGATGCGCGTGTAGGCCTCGGCCTTGGGCGGGCGGATCTTCTGCTTGATCTTGGGCGAGCGGAACTCGCCGCCGGGCAGGTCCTTCACCGCCTGCTCGACGATGCGGATGGACTCCTCCATCTCCCGCACGCGGCAGATGTAGCGGTCATAGCAATCGCCCAGGGTGCCCGCTTCCCCGGAGCCCGTGATGACGTCGAATTCGAAGCGATCGTAGATCCCGTAGGGCTGGTCCTTGCGCAAGTCCCGCGGGGCCCCGGAGCCGCGGATCACCGGACCCGTGCAGCCGAAATCGATGGCCGTCTCCAGCGGCAGCACGCCCACGTTCGCGGTGCGCCCCTTGAAGATCTGGTTCGCGGACAACAGGTCGTTGTACTCCGTCACCTTGGGCCGGAAGTACTCGCAGAAGTCCCGAATCATCTTGCAGATCTCGTCCGTGAAGTCGTAGGCGACCCCGCCGGGACGGATGTAGTTGTAGTTGAGCCGCTGCCCCGAGATGGTCTCGAAGATGTAGAGCAGCTTCTCCCGCTCACGGAAGCAGTAGAGGAACGGCGTGATGGCGCCCACGTCCATGCCGTAGGTGCCGATCGCCAGGAGATGGGAGGCGATCCGGTTCAGCTCCTGGCAGATGACGCGGATGTACTCGGCCCGCTCGGGGATCTCCAGTTCGTCACCGAAGAGCTTCTCCACCGCCATGCAGTAGCCCCAGTTGTTGCCCATGGCGGTGAGGTAGTCGAGCCGATCCGTGTAGAGCACGGACTGGAGCCAGGAGACGCTCTCGCAGTGCTTCTCGAAGCAGCGGTGCAGGTAGCCGACGTGAGACTCACAGTCGATCACCATCTCACCGTCGCTGCGCACCATGACGCGCAGCACTCCGTGGGTCGCCGGATGCTGCGGCCCCATGTTGAGCAGCATCTCCTCCGTGCGCAGGTCGCCCGCGGAGACGGGGCTGGGGGGTGCGGAAGAGGTCAGCTCAGACGACATTGTTGCGGATCCCGTGGTAGTAGTCCGGCGACTTGTAGTCCTTGCGCAGCGGGTGCCCTTCCCAGTCCTCCGCGCAGAGGATGCGCACCAGGTTGTGGTGCCCGGTGAACACGATCCCCATGAGGTCCCAGGCCTCCCGCTCATGCCAGTCAGCGGTGCCCCACACCTTCTCCACCGAGGGGATGTTGGGCTCGTCCCTGGTCACGGCGATGCGCACGGTCAACTGCAGTCGCTCCGCGTCCATGCGCTCGATGTTGTAGACCGCCTCGAACCCCTCGTCCTTGCCACGGTCGATGGCCGTCAGGCAGGCCAGGTAGTTCAGCCCACAGTCGTCCTTGAGGTAGCGGGCCACCTCGGGCCAGTCGTCCGGCGCCACCCTGATGAACGGGTCCAACACCTCCAGGTCCACCTCGGCGATGCGGTCACCGAACGCGCCCTGGAGCCTGGCGATGAGTTCCTGCTGTGCTTCCTTCGTCGCCATGACTCGCCCTACTCCGCCAACACCTTCGGCTTCTGGCCCACCCGATCCTTGTCCAGGATGCGCTCCTTCTCGATCTTCTCCTGGACTCGGAACAGCCCCTCCAGGAGCGCCTCCGGACGGGGCGGGCACCCGGGGACATAGACATCCACCGGGATGATGCGATCGACACCCTTCAGCACGTGATAGCCGTGCTTGATGTAGGGACCGCCGGAGACCGTGCACGCCCCCATGGCGATCACGTACTTGGGCTCGGGCATCTGGTCGAACAGGCGCTTCACGCGCGGGGCCATCTTGTTGCTGACGGTGCCGGCCACGATCATCAGGTCCGCCTGCCTCGGGGTCGCCCGAAACGGTCCCGATCCGAATCGATCCAGGTCATAGCTGGAGGCGCCGGTGGCCATCATCTCGATGGCGCAGCACGCGAGGCCGAAGGTCATGGGCCACACCGACGAACGGCGGGTCCAGTTGATCAACTTGTCCACGTTGGCGATGAGCACGTTGTCTCGCGTCGGCGAGTCCGTGTTCAGGTTGAGCTCGTGGAAGCTCTCCGGCCCCATGGTGTCGTGGCTGCTGGCCATCTCGTTGACTCCGCCTCAGGTTTGCGACCCCGCCGGTTCCGGCGCGGGTTCGGGTTCGCTGGAGACACCCACGGGCTGAGCCGGCGGCGGCACCACCGCCGCGGCGCCGCCCTGCGCCGCAGTGGACTTGACCCAGTCCAGATCGCCCTTGATCCAGACGTAGACCAGGCCAACACCGAGGATGGCCACGAACAGGAACGCCTCGAAGAACGCGAACAGGCCGCCCCACGCCACGAGCTCGTTGTAGACCACGGCCCACGGGAACAAGAACGCCACCTCCACCTCGAAGATGATGAACACCAGCGCCACCGTGTAGAAGCGCATGTCGAAGCGGACCCACGCCGAACCGATGGCGGGCTCTCCGCACTCGTAGGTGGTGTCACGATCGGGATCGTTGCCCCGCGGGGACAGGATCCGGTTCACGACCGCGACGTTCAGCACAACGAAGGCTGCGCCGAACAGCAGACCGAACAGGACGTTGGCGTACTGGAACCCCACTGGAATCCACCTTGTGTGATCAGCGACGTCTTCCTGGACCGCGGCCCCCTGACGTGCCCATCAAGGGGTGCTCCGGAGGTCCCGGAAAGCGGGGTCACCGCGCCCCCGCCAAATCTCCTAAATCCCTACTGTGCCCTGACTTCGGTGCACCTCGACCAGGGCGGCGCGATTATAGCAGCGGCCCGTGTTTCGTTCCACTGCTGGGATCGCCGTTCTTCCGGGCCTCGAACCCGTGTCAAACACGAGTGCCGCACCTGATGGTCGCAGTCGACCAAACCACCTTGCACTGCTGAGGAAACCCCCGCCGGACGCTGCGGCAGGGTGCCGCATATGCCCCAGCCCCAGGCCTGCATCACTGCAAGGAGACGTCGTCGATGGCCAGGTCTCCGGCGAAGTTGGGGCCCGACACGTACTCGAAGGTGAAGGAGATGTTGGAGCCCGCAGGCGTGAACGGCATCACCTCCAGCACCCAGTCCGACCCCGTCGGCTCCGGACCCGAGAACAGGCCCAGGCTGCTGGTCCATCCCCCATCGTTCAGCAGCACGTTGAGGACACCGACGTGAGGGCCGATGCGGCTGAGGCGGAACGACAGGCTGTGGGCTGCCCCCGGCACCACGTCCAGCATGCAGGTGGACATGCTGAACGGGACCCCGGGGAAGTTGGCCCCGCTGGTCTCGCAGTACATGTAGTTGTTACCGCTGTGGGCGCCGGTCAACGGACCGGTACCCAAGGACGGCGTCTGCCCCGACCACAGGCGCCACTGCCCCGTGCCCCCCGCCCCGCTCCAACCCACGGGGTACGGCCCAGCGCACGGCCCCGGCCCGACGCTGGGCATCACGCTCTCGAAGTCCTCCGAGGCGCTGCACCACTGCGAAGTGAAGCTGCCCGCGTGACTCAGGGCGAACCCGTCGACGATCTGAGGGTCCAGGACCAGGAGCTGGCCGGAGACGACCCCAGGGGTCGGCGCCACGAACGGGATATGCCACGGGACCGCGGGGAACGCGGTGGAGGTCAGGTCCGGGGTCAGCCCACCCTCGAAGAAGACCAACCCGGGGTGCGCCAGGTCCAGGTTCACGACCTGTAGCCCCGGGGTGACATGGGCCATGGCCACCGGGGCCGCGCCGAACACGAGGCCGAGGTCGTAAGGCGCCCCGCCGTTGGCGCTCCACAGGTCGATGGACTCCGCCACCCCCGGCAGGGACATGCGCATGATGGGGTCATACCCCCCGGGGTCCGGCTGACCGGCGAGGGTGAGTCCGGCCCCGGGCTGGTTCACCTGATAAGGAGTCGGAGGCAGGGGAAGGACCGGCTGATGCGCGCCGCGGACGTAGCCGATCCGCACCACGGGGACGAACAGGTCGTTCTGAAAGACCGACGAGGAAGCGGCGCAATCGGACGGGTGACCGTAGCGGTTCCCCGCCACGGAGCCGGCGGGACCGCCCACGCCGTCGAGCAGGGCGCACCAGGTCGTCCCCCCGCCGCACTTCTCCACCTGGATGACAAAGTCCCCGTGTGACGGGTCGTAGGTGAAGGGGACGGTCATGGGGATCTCCACCCAGTTGCCGACTCCGCCGACGGACGCACCGAGGGGACCGCCGGACCAGGCGCCGTCATGGACCAGGGTGGCGTCTCCGGCGAGGTTGTTGGCGAACACCGGGTCATGAGACCCCGGCGAGAAGTCCGTCAGGGCCGTGGCCATGGTCACGGTGAAGCTGGGCAGGTCGAAGGCCCCCAGCATCTGCATGGGAGACGAGGGGCGAACGAACAGCGCACAGATGGTGACCGGCCCCTGGGTCGCGAAGTTGCCTGAGTCGTAATGCCATTGCCACTTGCTGTCCGCGGTGACTCCCTGCGGCAGCGAGGTCTCCTGATTGCCGTCAACGGACAGGTAGCCCGCCGGCAACGTCTGCTCGAGGGCGAACTGCCCCCACACCGTCTGCGACGGCAACAATGCCGCCAATGCGGCAATGGCAAGAACTCTCATGTCCACCCTTCCGGTTGTCACGAGGACAAGGGCGTGTGCGGTGGGACACCGGAATCTGGGCGAGCATTGTACAGCGCCCCGAGGGGGCCCTGGTAGGCGAAACGGAGGCTTGAACGGAACGGTCCCGAGGTCAGGGCCTTACGGCGACGCTCGCTCCCTCCGGTACCAGCTCGAACAGGGCCTCCACGTCCGCGTTGGTCAGGCGGATGCAACCGTCGCTGACCGCCTTGCCGACGCTCTCCGGTTCGATGGTCCCGTGGATGCCGTACCCCGTGGGACCTCCCCCCTGCCAGAAGCCCATCCAACGGCTGCCGACCAGGTGCCCCTCTTCGCCGTAACGAAACCGGCGCCCGGTCTTGGGGTCGGTCCAAACGGGTTTCGCGGTCTTGCCACGCACGGTGAACGTGCCCTCCGGGGTGGACGAGTCCTTGCCGATGCCCACCGGGAAGCGACGTACGTAGGTCCCCCCGAGGAGCACGTAGAGGGTGAACGAGCTCTTGTCCACCAGCACGGTCACCGCCTCCTTGGGCACCTTGAGCGCCTGGCCCAGGCGCAGCCGCTGCGGGCGCACCTTGTTGATGGCCTCGAGCATGCCCGCGGTCACCGGCACCTCACGATCCCGATTCACGCGCCGAGCGATCTTCCAGTAACTGTCGTTGGGTTGCACGCGGACCACGTCGAAGCAGGGTCCTGGGGTGGCGGACCAGATCAGGCGGGCGTTGAGGGCGTCCGCCTCCCGCAGCAAGGACGCGCGTTCCCCCTGGTCCAACCGAGGATCGAGGACGAACGTGCACAGGCGACGCCGGAGAGCCTCGCCGTCACCCGCCTTCCGAAGGGCCTCCAGCTCTTCGCGAGCCCGGGCCAGAGGATCGGCAGGGAGCGACGGCTCGGGCGCTGCCTCCTCCGCAGCCTCTGGAGACGCTCGCCCCGGCGAATCCGACGGCGCGTCTGAGGACTGGTCCTGCGGCGCCTGGGGCTGCGGATCGGGCTGCTCTGAGGGCGCGACAACGGACAGGCCCGGAGTCCCCTGCGCGGGGTCCGGCCAGAGCACCCAGCACAGCCCCCCGACCAGCACCACTCCCAAGACGACGACGCTCGACCGCGGCCCGCGCCGCGGCGGCGACATGAAGGACGAACCGGACATGACACCCCCTCTAGGTCCGCAGGGGATCGTCATCGGCCCCCGCCCGCGGCGCAGTATACGCGCGATCCTCCCTCGCGGGCGGCGGCCTCGCGGAGGCCCCTGGGGGCCTCAAAAAAAAACGAGGACCCGACCGTCAGCGCGAGCCACGGTGCGGGTCCTGTGTCGGTGGAATCCGCCGCGATGCCGTTGGACAGGTTCCTGAGAGCTCAGGAAACCCGAACCCATTAAGGGGGGAACCCTCGTCCGGCTTTGCTGGTCCCCGTGAAGGGGCATCAACGCCGTCCGGCGCAAGTCGGTTCCCAGATCGGGATCATTGGTTCCAGAGCGTCTATTCCGGGCTGGCGTCTGGTGACGTGCGCCCGGCTGCCCTGACGGACATGGCAGAAGCCGCCTCTCAGTATAAGGGCAGGGGGGGCGGTTCTCGAAGGCTCAAGCGCGAATCACAGCGCCGATTTTGCTCTTGAGCATTTCCATCAAACGTGCCATCTCGCCGTCCACATCCGCGGACGTGAGGGTGCCCTCAGGGGACCTGAAGAAGAACCGGATGGTCGGGCTCTTCTTCCCCGGGCCGACGTTCTTGCCCCGGTAGACATCCACCAGCTCGACCGTCTCGAGCCACTGGAGCGCTGCTTCTTCCACGATCGCCGAGACGTCACCGTAGGGACGGATGTCGTCCACGTCGATGGTGAGATCACGGGTCACCCCTGGATAACGGGCGAGCCCCGAGAACTTGCGCATGTCCACGGCGAGCCTCCCCACCGCCTCCAGATCACACTCTCCGTAGACCGGGTTGCCCTTGAGGCCCAGGTCCTTCAAGAGACGTCGGCTGGGATGGCCCAGCACGCCGATGCGCTCGCCACCTGCCATGATGTCGCCGGACGCTCCCGGCTCCAGCCAGGGAGACTCCGCTGGGGTCACGGTCATGGAGACACCGAGGTGTTCCAGGAGCGCCTCCACGGCGCCACGGGCCGCGCGGTAATCGTCGTCCGTGAGCCAACCGAGCACGGGCAGGTGCGGCACCGGTTGGTCCGCGGACTCCGGAGCGGCTCGCACGTTCGAGATCTCGAACACCCGTACGCCGTCGTTGCCACGGTCCTGGTTGTGCTTCCTCACCGTGAGCAGGCTCGGGAGCAGGCTGCGTCGGAGCGCACCCTCTCCCTTGCGGACGGGGTTCTTCACCAACAGCCCCTCCCCCGAGAGGAGGAAGGTCGTCTGAGAGGGCAACCCCTCGATCACGAAGTCGGGCGTGACCGTCTCCAGGTACCCCAGCCCGACCATGCGGTCCTTGGCCCGCTCCCGGAGCATCCTCGCGGGGTGGTCATGGACCGGCATGATGGGCATGCCGGGGGCCACCGGGAGATGCTCCAGGCCGTGGAGGCGGATCACCTCCTCGACCAGATCGATCTCCCGGGTCAGGTCCGCCCGGAACGACGGCGGCGTCACCCGAAGGTCGTCGCCGTTGGATTCCACGGCGCACTCCAGCGCCTCGAGGATGGCAGCGCACCGGTCCAAGGGCACCGAGATCCCACAGATCCTCTCCACCTCGCTCATGCGCAACAGGACCGACTCCGGCGACGGCCCGTCTCCGCCGACATCGATGGGATCGCTGCGCAACGTCCCGCCGCATAGCTCGAGGATCATGCGGCAGGCCCGCTCGGAAGCCTGCAACGCCCCTTGGCGATCGCAGCCGCGTTCGAACCGGTAGCTGGCATCGGAAGAGAGCTGCGTACGACGCGCCATCCGACGCACCGTCGGCGCGTGGAAGGCGGCGCTCTCCATCAGGATGCGCGTGGTGCCGGCCCCGACCTCCGTATCCAGGCCGCCCATGACGCCGGCCAACCCCACCGGGCGCTGGGCGTCGGCGATCACCAGGTCCTCGGCGTCCAGCTTGTAGGTGTTGCCGTTGATGGCCACCAGCTCCTCACCGGAGCGGGCCCGCCGGACCACGATGCGCTGCTCCTCGAGCTTGTCCAGGTCGTAGGCGTGCAGCGGCTGGTTCAGCTCGTGCAGGACGTAGTTGGTCACGTCCACGACGTTGTTGACCGCCCGCATGCCGAGGGACTCCAGGCGCGCTGACAACCAGGCGGGAGAAGGCCCGACCTTGATCCCCTCGATCACACGGGCGGTGAAGCGAGGGCACGCCTCCGCGTCCTCCACGGTCACGGACGTGGCGTCCGCCGTGGCGGGGCCGTCGTGGGCAGCGGCGCACTCGGGGAAGTCAACGCCCATACCCTCCACCGCCGCCACCTCGCGGGCCAATCCGAGATGGCAGAGAGAGTCCGGACGGTTGCTGGTGACGCCGATGTCGAAGATGGCGTCATCACCGCAAGGGTCGTGGCTCTCCACCTCCGTCCCCGAGAACGTCAGCTTCTCCGCCATCTCATCGGCGGTCCCCTCCCAACCTGGGAGGTAGCTGCGGATCCAATCGTAGGACGCTCTCATGGGTCTCAGTCGATCTGCTTGAGGAAGCGGACGTCGTTCTCTGTGAAGTAGCGGATATCCGGGATGGCGAACTGGCGCATGGCCAGCCGCTCGATACCCAGACCGAAGGCGAACCCGGTCCACTCCCCGGGGTCGAGGTCCACGGCCTTCAGGACGTTGGGGTCGACCATGCCGCAGCCTCCCACTTCGATCCAACCCTTGGCGCCGAAGTGCACGTCCACCTCCGCGCTGGGCTCGGTGAACGGGAAGAAGCTGGGACGCATCCTGATGTCCACGTCGTCCCCGAACAGGGCCCTGAAGAACAGCAGGAGCGTGGTCTTCAGATCCGCCATGGTGATCCCCTTATCCACCGCCAGCCCCTCTACCTGATGAAACATGTAGTGGTGGGTGGCGTCCACCGTGTCCGGACGGAAGACCCGACCCGGAGCGCAGACGCGGATGGGGGGCTTGCGGGCCTCCATGGTTCGGATCTGGACCGTGGAGGTCTGGCTCCGCAAGAGGTGGGGCAGACCGCTCAAGTAGAAGTTCTCGCTCTCATCCCGGGCCGGGTGGTGGTCAGGGATGTTGAGGGCCTCGAAGTTGTGAAACTCGTCTTCGATCTCGCGCCCCTCCGTGACCTCGAAGCCGAGGGACGCGAGGACCCGCACCAGGTGGCGTTCGATGCGGGTCAGCGGGTGCAGCGCCCCCACCGCCGGAGCGACCCCTGGCAGGGTCACGTCCACGCCGGCGGAGGCCGCGGAGCTCGCCCCCGACCCGACCTCCCCCTGCCGTTGCTCGAGGAGCTCCGTCAGCTCCTTCTTCAGCAGGTTGAAGGCCTTGCCGACCTGCCCCTTCAGCTCCTTGGGAGCCTCCTTGAGCAGGTCCGACAAACCCGTCACGCGCCCCTTGCGGCTGAGGAACTCCTGGCGGACCGCGGCCAAGGCGGCGGCGTCGGGCGCGTCAAGCAGGGCTTGACGGCAGGCCTCCCCGACCTCCTTGATGGTCGCCAGCGGGTCCCCGGAGGACATCCGGATCAGCCGGCCTGTCGGGCCACGTCCACCAACGCGACGAAGGACGCCGGGTCCCGCACGGCGATATCGGAGAGCTGCTTGCGGTCGATCTCCACGCCCGCCTTCTTCAGGCCGGACATGAACGCCGAATAGCTCATCCCCTGATCACGCACGGCGGCGTTGATGCGGACGATCCACAGGCGGCGATAACTGCGCTTCTTGACGCGGCGGTCCCGGTAGGCGTAGTTGCCCGCTCGCTGGAGCGTCTCCTTCGCCATGCGGTAGAGCTTGCTCCGCGAACCCCGGTATCCCTTGGCGTCCCTGAGGACCCGTTTGTGACGGCGATGCCGTGCAGTGGCGCTGGTTGCGCGCATCGTTCAACTCCCATGAGGGACCTCCAGAGAGGACCCCTTACAAGCAGAGACGGGCTCTGCGTGACTCCTGTGACTACTCGGCGAGAAGCATCTTGCGCACCACCTTGGCGTCGCCATCTGAGGCGAGCCCGGGCTTGCGCAACTTACGGACACGCTTGCCGCTGAAAGAGGCCATCAAGTGGCTCTTCCCGGCGCGAGGCCGCTTCACCTTGCCCTTGGCGGTGAGCTTGAAACGCTTCTTCGCCGAACGATTCGACTTCTGCTTCGGCATGAGGATCACTCCGGGCGGGACTCGCCGCCCTCGTCTTCCTTCGGTTTACCTCCCCCGCCTCCGGTGCTCTTCTTCTGCTGAAAAGCCGCCTTGGTCGGGGAGAGAATCATGTGCATGCGCTTGTGCTCCAGCCGCGGTGGCCGTTCAACCCTCGCGATGTCCGCAAGCGCCTCAGCGATGTCTTCCAGGATCTTCTTGCCGATCCCGGCGTGCACGACCTCGCGCCCCCTGAAGAGGACCGTGAGCTGCACCTTGTCGCCCGCCTCCAGGAAGCCCTTGGCACGCTTGACCTTCACGTCGATGTCGTGGGCGCCGGTCTTGGGACGGACGCGCACCTCCTTGACGTTGACCGTGTGCTGTCGCTTCTTGGACTCGGACTTCTTCTTCTTCTGCAGGTACTTGAACTTGCCGTAGTCCATGATCTGGCACACGGGCGGGGAAGCGGTGGGGCTGATCTCCACCAGGTCGTACCCGGCCTCTCGCGCCATCCGTCGCGCCTCATCGGAGGCGACGACTCCGAGCTGCTCCCCTTCGGCGCCGATCAGGCGAACCTGGGGGACACGGATCATGTGGTTGATACGGTGCTGCGGCCGCGGCGGGGCCACGCGCCTCCTGAAGGGCCGCCTCAAGACTGCCTACCTGCTTGCGTCATACTCTTGTCCTCTCCTTTTCCTGGAACAGGGCGATCAACTCCTCGACGCCGAGGGTCCCAACATCTTCGTCGGGATGCTGCTTGACCGCCACCGTCCCGTTCTCCATCTCCCGACCACCGACCACGAGCCGGTACGGGACACGCTGCAGACGGGCGGCGCGGATCTTGGCCCCCGTCTTGGCGTTGGTGAAGTCTGATTCGACCCGGAACCCTTCGCTCCGGAGCCGTTCCACCACCTCCTTGCCATAATCGATCTGGTCGTCGGCGATGGTGATGACCGTGGCCTGCACGGGCGCGACCCAGAACGGGAACGCCCCCGCGGTGTGCTCGATGAGGATGCCGATGAACCGCTCAAGAGAGCCCAGGATGGCCCGGTGGATCATCACCGGCCGCTGCTCCTGGCCCTCCGCGTCCCGGTACTTCAGCGCGAACCGTTCCGGCAGGTTGAAGTCCAGCTGGATCGTCCCCAGCTGCCACTCGCGCCCGATGGCGTCCAGCACCACGAAGTCGATCTTGGGGCCGTAGAACGCGCCGTCACCCTCGTTGATCTCGTAGGCCACGCCGTTGCTCTGCAACGCCTCCGTCAGCCCGGCCTCCGCCTGCTCCCAGACCGCGTCATCCCCGACGGAGTCATCCGGGCGGGTGCTGAGGAACACCTTCAGGTCGTCGAAGTGGAACACCCGGTAGACCTCGGTGACCATCTCGATGAGGTCGGAGATCTCCCCCTGGATCTGGGCCGGGGTGCAGAAGATGTGGCCGTCGTCCTGGGCGAAGGTCCGCACCCGCGTGAGCCCGTGGGTCACGCCGGAGCGTTCGTACCGATGCAACCGCCCGAAGTCGGCGATGCGGATGGGCAGGTCCCGGTAGGACCGCAGCTCGCTGGCGTAGACGAAGGTGTGCCCCGGGCAGTTCATGGGCTTCACCGCGCACTCCGCGCCCTCCACGTCGGTGAAGTACATGTTCTCTTTGTAATGTTCGTAGTGTCCGGACTTGTGCCACAGATCGACGTTGAACACCTGGGGCGTGATGACCTCCTGGTAGCCGTACCGCAGGTAAAGCCCTCGCATGTAGTCCTGAAGGAGCCTGTAGAGGGTCGCTCCCTTGGCCAGGAAGAACGGGGACGCGGGGGCCACGTCCGGGTTGATCATGAACAGCCCCAGCTCCTTACCGAGCTTGCGGTGGTCACGATCACGGGCCTGCTGCAGCCGGTCCAGGTACGCCTTCAGGTCCTTCTTGGACCACCAGGCGGTGCCGTAGATGCGCTGCAGCATCTTGTTCTTCTCGTCGCCGCGCCAGTAAGCGCCGGCGACCCGCAGGACGTTGAAGGCCTTGACATAACCGGTGCTGGGCACGTGAGGGCCGCGGCACAGGTCCTCGAACGCCCCGTCACCGTGGGCGTAGAAGGTGACATCTTCGTCATCCGTCAGCCCGTCCAGCAGCTCCGCCTTGTACAGGTCTCCCTCGGAGTTGGCCCTCGCCAGCTTCTCACCACGGTCCACGTCGCAGCGCACGAACGGGGTGTCCGCACCGATGATCTTCTTCATCTGCGCCTCGATCCTCGGGAGGTCCTCGGGGCTGATGCGGTGTTCGAGATCGATGTCGTAGTAGAACCCGTCCTGGATGGCGGGACCGATGGCCAGCTTGGCGTCGGGCCAGAGCTGGCAGATGGCGTCCGCCATGATGTGGGCGGCGCTGTGACGGATGACCTCATGGCCGTCCGGGGTCTGCGCGGTGACGATCTCGAGCGAACAGTCCCGGTCGAGGGGCGTGCGCAGGTCGAGGATCGTGGCCTCGCCGTCCAGGCGACCGCCGACCGTAGCCTTCCCCAGACCGGTCCCGATCTGGAAGGCCACGTCCTGGACGGTGGCGCCGTGGTCGACCTCCCGGACGGAGCCGTCCGGCAAGGTGACCCGGATCTGTTGGTCGGCAGATTCAGGCATCATCGCTCTCGTTGGTCGGCCGAGGGCGACCCCGGCCCGTGGCGCAAGAGCCACGCAAGTCACTTTATAGCAGGCACTTAAGCCTAATCCGGCGCGGCGATGGGACAGAGCGCACCCCAGAACCTACGTCGGCATGGGGGATGTAACAGACCGCGCCCCCTACCGTCAAGGACCGCAACCCCGCGGAATCACCCCTCAGAGGACCCCGAGATCACTCGCCGGCGTCCTCCGGAGCGGTGCTCTCCAGCCCCAGCTCCCCGAACTGGGCCGCGTCCGGACGGCTCGGAGAGCCGGTGAGAGGGCACACGCCGCTGGCCAGCTTCGGGAAGGCGATGACGTCCCGCAGGGACGAGGCCCCCACCAGCAGCATGGCGATGCGATCCAGACCGAGGGCGATCCCCCCGTGCGGAGGTGCGCCGTAGTCGAGCGCCCGGAGGAACCAACCGAACTTGTCCTCCGCCTCCTCCTCCGAGATCCCGAGGTGGGCGAACACCCGGGCCTGCACCTCGGGGCGGTGAATCCGGATCGACCCGGAGCCGATCTCGTTCCCATCGATGACCAGGTCGTAGAGGTCGCCGGTGATATGACTCAGGTCCGCTCCCACCTCCGGCAACTCCTGGCGAGGCGCCGTGAACATGTGGTGCATGGCCTGCCAGCGATCGTTCTCCTCGCTCCACTCGAACAAGGGGAAGTCCGTGACCCAAAGCAGGTGGTGGTCGCTCTCGTCGATCAGCTCCCGCGTCTTGCCGAAGTGCAACCGGACCTGACCGAGGGCGGTGAGCGCCGTGGTCCAGGTGTCCGCTCCGAACACCACCAGGTCGCCGCTCTTGGCGCCGCCCCGCTCCGTGATGGCGGTGAGCTCGGCCTCACCGAGGAACTTGGCGATGCCGCCGGTGGGTCCTTCGTCCGTGAGCTTGATCCAGGCCAGGCCCTTGGCCCCGTACTCCTTGGCCACCGCCTCCGCCTGATCGATCTGCTTGCGGGTCAACTCCGCGCCGCCGGGCAGCACCAGGCCGCGCACGGTTCCCCCGCTCTCCACGGCACCTCGGAAGACCTTGAAGCCTGATTCCGCGGCCACGTCATCCAACTGGAACAGCTCCAGACCGAACCGCGTATCGGGCTTGTCGATGCCCCAGCGGTTCATGGCCTCCGCGTAGGTCACGCGCGGCAGCGGCGTGGGCACGTCGAAGCCGATCACCTCCTCGTAGATGGCCGCCATGACCGCCTCGATCACCTCGAAGACATCGTCCTGGCGGACGAAAGACATCTCCATGTCCAGCTGCGTGAACTCCGGCTGACGATCGGCCCTCAGGTCCTCGTCGCGAAAGCACTTGCAGATCTGAAAGTAGCGATCCACACCGCAGACCATCAGGGTCTGCTTGAACAGCTGCGGCGACTGCGGCAGGCCGTACGCTTCGCCCTGGTGGAGCCGGGAGGGGACGATGAAGTCCCGAGCTCCCTCCGGCGACGTCTTCATCAACACCGGCGTCTCCACGTCCATGAACTCACGGGCGAAGAACTCGCGGCGCATGATGCGGGTCACCGCGGAGCGGACCTCCATGGCCTGGAGCACCGCCCGGCGACGCATGTCCACGAAGCGGTACTCCAGACGGAGCTCCTCTCGCGTGCCGCTGTCTTCCACCACCTCGAAGGGAGGGACCTTGCTGCGATTGAGGATCTCCAGGTCCTCGATCTCCAGCTCCACCTCCCCCGTGGGCTTCTCCGTGTTCCGGTTCTCCTCCGGCCGCATGCAGACGGAGCCGGTCACGGCGATGACCCACTCCGGACGCAGCTCCCCGACCACGGGCATGGTCTCCGGATCGGCTCTCACCTGTGTGAATCCGTATCGATCCCTCAGCTCGATGAACACGACGCCGCCGTGATCGCGGATCGTGTCCACCCAGCCGTTCAGAACGACACGCTGGCCCTCGTGATCAGCCCGGAGTTCGCCGCAGGTATGGGTCCGCTGGTTACGCATGACCCGCCAGGATACCGCCGGTGCCCCGTCACTCCAGGGGCATCCGCCACAGCTCGTCCGAATCGTGCCCCCGGTACAGGTAGAGCGCGCGCACCCCGTCCACCTCGCCCACCCAGAGGCGCCTGCCGTAAACCGAGGCCCCGTCCGGAAGATGATCCTCCAGCAGGCGGGCCTCCCCGGTCTTCAGATCCAGGAGGCCCAGGTCTCGGCTGCCGCCGCCGATGACCACCCACACACGATCAGAGACGCCGTCCACCACCGCCGCGCCGCCGTCCGCGGAGGACGAAAACGGGAGGGACCCGCCGGCGCCCCAGGCCCGTCGCGCCAGGTCGAACCGCCGCCACCGGTCACCGGAGATGAGCACCAGGTCAGCGCCGACAGCGAGCACCTCCAGGTCCCGCTCCAGGTCGAGCGTCATGTCCCGGGGCAGGTCGGCGACGCGTGCCCAGGCTGGTTCACCCGGCTTCCAACTGAACAGGCCACGGGATCGCGGACCCAACACCGCCCACAACCGGTCACCGGCCCAGACCATGGCGGAGTTCCCGGACGGACGCACGGGGAGCTCTGGCCCCTCCCCCGACTCCATCTCCGACAGGTCATCGGCTGCGCCTGCGGGTCCCGCGGCGGGCGCCTTCAGGACGTGCAGGGTTCGATCCCACCCCGTGATCATGAAGATGCGGTCGCCCCCATCGGAGGCCATGGCGGCGCCTCGGTTGATCCAGCGCTCGCCGAAGCGTCGCCCGGAGAGGTTGGTGGAGTGCTCCTGGGTCTTCAGGTTCCAGCGCCGCAACAGGTTCTTCCTCTGGGTGTAGACCCAGGGACCGTGAAGGACCATGTTGCCCAGCCCGTCCCGGGCGCGGATCAGCTCGCCGTGACCACCCCAGGGCATGGCGTTGGCGACGGTCCACGGAGAGCCCGTGTCCGCCAGCCGCGCGGGCGCGGCGATGCGCTCCAGAGAGGCCACGGGGATGGACCAGCGCTGCCGGTCCTCGATGGAGAGCACCACCAGGCGACGATCCGCCCCGCGGCCATCCACGTACAGGGTCTCCCCGGAGTGCCGCAACAGCCCCGGCAACCGGGGTCTCAGGTGGAAGTAACGGCGCCCCGAGAGATCCGCGAGCCCAAGCGAGCGCGATCCCTTGCCCAGGGTCACGGCGACCCAGCCGGTGGCCGGGTCCTGGGCGGACATGCCCCCGTCCCCCAGCGCCGGACGGAGCCGGAGCACCACCCACACCTTGAGCTTCTTGTCTCGCCACCGGCCCTCGTCCGCGTCCCACCAGCCGACGTGGTGATCTCCGAACGCGGCGATCCCATCCGCCACGGAGTACAAGCCGGCGGAGTGCAGCCCGAGACCGGTCAGCAGACCGTCCCCCGGGAGGGCCTCCCAGGCCTCGCCGTCAAACCGGCGCAAGACCCGATCCTCTCCCCCGCGGATGGCGTACAGCTTGCCCTCCCGCACGGCCAGCCGGGCCCCCCGGGTCACCACCTCACCGAGAGGTGGGATCTCCTCGTGGCTCCAGTCTTCCGGGTTGATCAGGAAGGTGCGCCCGGCGGCGCCACCGCAGAACCAGAAGCGCCCCCCCGCCGCCGCGGCCACCGCCGTTCGCTCCGTGACCGGCATGGGCAGCACCCCGAGGTGGGGGCGCAGCGTGCCGTCCCGCGAGAGCTCCACCCCGTCACGTCCGTGCAGCAGCAGGACGTGGTCCCCGAACGGCGCCGTCAGGGTCCGGTCAGTCCAGTCAAAGGGGACGGACTCGACGCGCCATCCCTGAGAGAAGACGGGGCCGATCCAGAGCAGGACACCCACCAGCCACGGAACAGGTCTCACCACCCAGCGGCGATGGTCGGTACGGGAGCCGCCGCTGGCGCGCGGCAACTCAGACTTCGCCTGCCGTTCCCTCGCCACGAATCCGCTTCAGGAATCGACTCCGCGGGATCTGCTTCACGAACCAGCAGTCCTTGCAGCAATCGAACGGGTCATCGGAGTAGAAGCGACGGCGGAACTCGGCATACGCCTCGCCGTGCCACACGTCGTCCAGGGTCGTGCCATCGCCCACGGCACCCAACTCGGGACGCCCCAGGGTGCAACAAGGGGTCACCTTGCCCGTCGCGCTGACGTAGGCCCGGCGGTGGAGGAACAGGCAGTACTTGACCGTCTCCTCGGGGTGCTCCTCACGTTCACGGAGTCGCTCGCCGTGTAGATCCAAGACCTGGTCGAACCGCCGGTTGATCTCCGAACCCGCGGCCGTGAGCCCGTCCTCCTCGCTGCGGTCCTCTCTCGACGCCCGCCGCTCAAGCATGAGGTCGACGGCCCGGCGCGCCTCCGCGTCCACCTCCTCCATCTCGAAGGCGGACTCCAGGGGCGGGACCTTCTCGTAGTAATCGGCGGCGAGGTCCTTGATGAGGAGATGCTCTCCTTCAGGAGAGGCCTCAGGATCGGGAGCGACGTCGGGGAACTCCGGCGGCAGCACGAGATGGACCCCCAACTCCTCCGCCACCGCCAGGGTCTCCGCCCGGCAGGCGTTGTACAGCGCCGGTTGACGGTCCAACGCCTCGTCCGCGAGGTGGGGGAAGTGGATCACCACGGACGCCACCGCGACGTTCCTGATATCGAGGACATGAGCGAGGCGCACCAGCCACGGCAGCTCCCGCAGGTTCGACGCCATGGCGACCACGGAGAGCTGCAGTCGGGGCCGCTGGATGTGGTCGGCTGCGAGCTCGATCGCGCGGGTCAACACCCGGACCTTGTGCAGCACAGCCGCCCAACGGGCACCCTTCCGGGTCGCCTCAAGGACGGCGGGGGTGGCCCCATCCAGGGAGACCTTGATGTGCCCCGCCACGGGGAGCAGGAGAGAGACGCGCTTGGCGCTCAGGGTGGTGCCGTTGGTCACCAGGTTCAGCCGGGCACCGTAGGGTTCGATCTCCTCAAGGATCGACTCGAGCCCCGGAGTGGCGAGGGGCTCTCCGCTCACCGAGAGGGTGACCTCGTCAGCGCTCGAGAGCGCGTCAGCGGCGACCTCGGAGAACAGGCCGCGGTCCATCCCCTTGCGCTCCTGGTTGTACTCGCGCCGACGCTCCTCGGTGCCGTGGGTCCCGCAATGAGGGCACTCCAGGTTGCACGCGTGTGTGGTCTCGAATTGGACCCACTCGGGCGACGCGACGAGGTCCGGATCTTCCAGCACCGCCCCCACCGCCGCCAGGCGACGGTTCGCGGCCTTCAGGGCCGCACGATCGGCGGCGGATCGCGGGGCCACGGGCAGGTTGACAGCGGGCGAACTCGCAGAGTCCGAGGCCACGCGACTGACAGGCCGAGATTGGGCTCCACGTTCAGGCTGTTCTGCTGCACCCGACATGACCCAGATTCTATATGATGCCGCCGCCATGCACGATCGGCCCATATTCATGCTCACCCACGGCCGCACCGGCAGCACATGGGTGCAGCGGATCCTGAACATCCACCCCCACATCACCATCTGGGGGGAGCACTATGGATTCCTGGACGGCGTGGCCAAGGGCTACTTCCGGTTCATGGATCAGTACTCCCATGACGGCATCGCCGTCTGTGACAAGCGGGCCATCTCCAAGTTGGTGGGGCCAGCCACGGACGCCGGGCTGGAGACGGAGTGGTTCAACCCGTTCACTCCTGACGAGCTGACGGACCTCATGCGCCGAATGGTGACGGATCTGTTCGCGCGCCCCACGGGAGGCCGACCGATCCGCTGGGGCTTCAAGGAGATCCGCTACGAGGACAAGATGGTGCCCCGCTTCCTGGACGCCATGTTCCCCAACTCCCAGGCCATCATCCTGCGACGGGACCCGGTGGACATGCTGCGCAGCCAGACCTTCGCCTGGCAGAAGCAGCTCGGCGGCCGCACCCTGGATGCCGCAGAGTTGGACGCCTTCATCGTCCGCCGACTCGGCGTCGTGGGGCGACAGGAGCGTCTCTTCCGCTGGCTTGAAGAGAGCATCCCGGACAGGGTCATCAAGCTCACCTACGAGGGGATGGTGGATGACTTCGAGAACGAGGTCATGCGCCTCTTCGCGTTCCTCGGCGAAGACCCCGGGCTCATGGACCCCAAGGCCCTCAAGGCCGTACGCCGCACCAAGCGCTCTACGACGCCACGTAACGACTCCCTGGTAGCACGCATCCAGATGGTCTCCGAGGAGTGGCACAAGCTGCCGGAGAAGGAACGCCTCGGGAGTTAGGGCGGGCTCAACTCGACGGACCAGACCGTGAGGATCGCTGAAGACCCGGCCGGCCCCAGTCGCAGTCGCCGCAAGCCCTGCCCCTCCATAGCCGGAAGCTCGGCGTCGATCTGCTGTCGAACCCCCTGCCTGACCTTGAACCGATCCGGCGGGACGGCCCCGGCCATGTCCTCACCGTAGGCCCGCTGGCACGCCAGGAGGCTGTGCTCCCCGCCCGCCACGCCGGACACTCGGAAGTCCAACGCCACCTTCAGGGGGCCCCCGTGCGCACGTAGTCCGGGGCTCAGCAGATAGGAGCCGGGCAACGACGCCACGTAGGTCACCCCGCCGTCCGCCCTCTCCTCGACGGCGACGGTGGACACATCCGGCCACCAGGAACGCATCAGCTGACGACCCTCGAAGCGGCCCGACGGCGGATGTCCGTAGGCGTCGAAGGACCACGTCCAGGACCTCGCGGACGTCGCGCCCGCCGCCATGGGCACGGCCCCAGCCTGCGAGATCACCACCCCCCTGACGTCCTCCCCGGCCGGTGGCGACGGGCAGGGGATCACCACGACGACGGACCCGCCGGGTTCGAGCCCGGCCTCCGGGAGAGCACGGGGGACCGCGTCGCCTGCTCCGTCGCCCTGGTCCCAACGGACGGAGAGCCGGGGACCGCCGCTCCAGTCCCCTCCCGATACCGGCGCCGAACCCGAGTTGCGAAGCCGCACGGCGACGTGAACGAAAGGGGCGCCGTCCCGGGGCCTGTCGCTGATGCACCAGGCGCGCTCCACCACCAGCCCACGGGCGCCGACCCCTGACCCAGCGGCGGACATCCGCGCCGCCCCGTGCCAGAGCCTGGCCCGTGGTTCCTCCAGGACCGAGTCACGCAAGCTCTCCGCTCTCGACCGCGAGCCCGCGGCCGCGGCCACCCGGGCACCGTAGACGCGGAACAAGGCCCCTCCGGCGGGGCCGGCGGCGTTCGACGCATCGACGAACACCTGCACCGCGGCTTCGTCCCCTCGTCTGGCGAGGTCGAAGGCCCCGGGGAGCTCCCGGGCGACCGCCTGCAGCGCCCGACGACGAGGCTCGCCGACCCAGCCATCCAGGTGCTCGCGCACCGAGGCGCCCGTCGCCGGGTCCCATCCCTGCAGCAGGAATACGAACCCGCACAGCGCCGCCTCATCTTCCAGGGCCGACAGGTACCGGATCGCCGCCGCGGCGACGGCGTGATCGACGAACGGCGACTTCACCAGCTCCACCACCGCCGGGAGGGCCGCCGCCGTGCGGGTCGCCGCGAGGGCGTCCAGGGCATCCACCACCAACGACACCTCGTAGCGCCACATGCCGAGCCCTCGGAGCACCGCGGACAGGGCCCCCTCCTCCCCCAACCGCATGGCGGCGACGGCAGAGGTGAACCGCACCCGGTGATCCGGCCCCGCCAACCCCCGCCTGAGGAGCTCCAGCCCGGAGCGGTCACCGGCGAGCGCCAGAGACTCGGCCGCCGGACGCGCCACCACGAAGGGGGCGGACAGCAGATCCCGCAACATGGGCACCAGGTCGGACGCGTGGCGACGGCGGACAGAAGGCTGAAGGGCTGCGAGGCCGTCCAGGGCGGCTCGAACAGCGCCCCAGGATGCACGGCGGCGGAGCGCCGATTCGATCATCGGGCCCGCGGCCTCCCCCAGCAATGGCGCCGCGAAGGGCAGGAGCGCGGTCCGCAACCCGTGCTCGCACTCGTCAGACGTCATGAACCACCGCACCACGTCCTCGATCCCCGGCTCACGTCGCCGGATGGCCTCCCGCAGCAGCACCAGGCGTGCGCGATCCCCTGAGCTCTCCTGCAGGCGTTGCCGCAACCCGCGGGCGTCCCCGCGGCGCGCGACGGTCTCTCCCATCACCGTGCGCAACACTCCCTCCAGCTCCACCACCACCGTGGGTTCACGGTGGGCGACGTCCCGTCGCTCACCAGGGTCCGACCTCAGGTCGTACAACTCCGGGTCTCCCCCGGGGAGTCGGGAGACGAGCTTCCACGGGCCGCGGCGCAAGGCCACCTGATTGGTGGAAGACGGCGACAGGGGGCCCACGGTCCCCGGCGGGATGTCCGCGAACGCCACCGGCGGGGGGCCTCCTTCGAACGCGTCACCCTGGAGCAACAGCCCCGCGAGGCTGTCGCCCTGAGTCTCTGGGCCTCCGTCCACTGCCAGCAGATCCAGCGCGGTGGTCGCGATGTCCACGTTCTCCACGGGACGGCGCACCCGCCCCGGAGGGACCCCAGGCACACGAACGATCAGCGGGACATGGACCTGCTCCTGGTACAAGGTGGAGCCGTGGTGATCCGTGTCGTGGTCACCCAGCGCCTCGCCGTGGTCGCCGTTGATCACCACCACCGTGCGATCCGCCAGGCCGCGCTCCCGGAGCGCTCTCAACACCTCCCCGATGCCGCGATCCACCGTGCGGACCTCACCGTCGTAGCGATCCGATGCGGAGGCGCCGAAGCCCCACTCCCTGTGGAGCGTGTAGGGGGCATGAGGGTCCATGTAGTGCAACCACAGGAACCAGCGCTCCGCACCGCGCCGGCGCAGGAACCGGACCCCCAGGCTCGTCTGCGCGTCGGCGTCCACGGAGGTCCCGGAGCGGCCCGGGTTGATCTCCTCGAAGTCCCTCGTCAGGACCCGATACTCTTCTCGATCAAGGGCTCCCGCAGGGACCGCGGGCACCGCCGCGGTCACGAACCCGCGGTCCCGCAGGCGGCGCGCCAGGGTCACCGCCCCCTGCTCGGGGTCCGCCACCCCGGTGCGCCTCAGGAACAGCGGCGTGGTCCGCGGATACAGCCCGTAGAACATGGACTGGAACGAGTAATGGGTGAAGGGATTCTGGCACCAGGCCTGCTCGAACAGCACCGCACCGCGAGCGAACCGATCCACCTCCGGAGAGGTCTCCCGCTCATAGCCGTAGCAGGAGAGTCGATCCGCTCGCACCGTGTCCACGGTGATCCAGAGCAGGTTCCAGTCCTGACGGTCCGGGATGGCGCGGTCCAGGGCGCGACGCGACCGCCGGTTCTGCTCTGTCCTCACCCGGCGGTGACGTCGGACGGCGTCATCAGGCAACGCGGGCCTCGGGGCTGCGCGGTCGGGTGACAGGGCGTCCCGCAATCGCAGCACGGCGGCGCCGTGCTGGGAAGCGCGACGCAGCACCGAACGCTCCCGAAGCCCCGGCTGGAAGACCACGGCGCTGCCGAGGGCCAGGAGCCCCGTGAGCGCCACCGCCCAGGTGGCCCGCTTCGGGCGCGCACCACACGCGCGCAAGAGCAAGGAGCACGCCGCCACCGCCGCCACCAGGGTGAGGATCGTGGCGGCTTCATGGACCGCCTCGTACTGGCCCCGCAACCTGCTGGAGTCCCACCAACCGCTCGCCCCTGCGATCGCCACGCAGCAAGCAGCGCCCAGCAAAGCGCGCGCGGGACCTCGGGAGCAAGCACCCAACCCCATGACCCCCAGTCCGGTCACCAGGATCATCAACGTCGGCGCCACCACCCGGAGGGCCGGCACGGACCAGTGATCCGCGACCCGGGCTCCGCCGAGGACGGTCTCGGACACCCGCAGGAACAACGGCAGCCCGAGGGCACCGAACGCGCAGCCCACCAGCAACGTGCGCCGCCAAGAACCCGACGGCGCCGACGTGACCGCACGGTAGACCGCGGCCCCGACCACCCCCACGACTCCGGCCAGGAACCCCCCGGCCAGATGCCAGACCAGGGAGAGCCCCAGAGCCGGCAGCAGCTCACCCACGGGCTCAGCGGTGCGCGACAACAACCGGACGGCGTCCACCGCCCAGAGGAGGGCGCACGCCACCCCCGCCCCCACGAACACCACCATCACCGGACCCGGACCACCACCGCGTTGCTGACCCCCGGGAGGGCGCCCTTGAACACCGCCTGCAGCACCAGGGTGTCACCCACACGGGCCGCGGGGAGCGGCACGGAGAAGGTCACCGGCGCCGGTCCGGGGCGGACGAACGCCTCCGGATCGAGGCCCGTGGAATCGGCCACACCACGCACGTGCAGGCCCGGCGGGGTCACCAGGTGCGGACGGAAGCAGAGGCTCCCGGAGATCCCGAACTCGGCCAGATCGAAGGCGTCCTCCGGTCCCGGCATCCCTCGGTGCACCAGCAAGAGGAACGGCGCCGTGGCGCCCGTCGGGTCCGGGCTCTCCACGGTGATCTGTAGCTGCCCATGGCGATCGACCCAGACTCGGCGGTCCACGGGCCCCGCCGCCCCGGACACGAGGAGACGCGGATGGGCAGCGCCGTCCGGACCCCGGAAGGTGCCGCGGCCGGCCTCTCCCAGGTCCGCCGCCGTCACCACCTGGAGCCCGTGGAACGCGACCCCGCGGCCCTCGCGTCCCATGCCGATCCGCAGGGCGGTGACCCGACGGGCAGCGCGCCATCCCGAGACGGCTGTGAGGTCCAGCCTGTAGGTGTGCGGCCGACCGTCAAGGAGCAGGGGGACGTCCACTCCGTCCTCGGGCATCCACGCGCGGCCGTCTCGGCTCCAGTCCAACCGCACGGTCGGCTCGCCGCTGGAGGCCACGCGAAGCTCCACCTGGTGCGCCCCTTCCGTGGAGATGTCGAGACCCGCCGCCAGCAGGGACGACCCCACGCCGCCCGAGAGGAACGCGTCCCCTTCTCGCCGCGCGGCTCCTCCGCCACGCCAGGGGCCGTCGGCGACGGGCAACCGCGCCACCACCGTGGATCGGGAGGGGTCGTCCACCGAGACCTGCGGCGCCACGTGACGGACCCGCGGCGGCAGCACCCAGTTCCCCGCCCACACCCAGCCGTCTCCCGCCCGTCGGAACGCGTCCAGCTCGACGCGCCAGGTGCCCGCCCGGGGCAGCTCCATCCGGAAGGGCAGGGTCATGGGCACGTCCATGTTGCCGATCCGTGGACGGTCGAAGATCACCGGCGCGATGCGTGGGCTGAGCCATGGCCCGGCGGAGGTGTTGTATCGCACGGCGCTGACGACGAAGCGCAGGTCCGCCGCAGGGGGCGGGGCGCCAGTGCGCTGGAAGGTGACGGACAGATCCGCGTGCCCCTCCATGGCGTCCGCCCCGCGCCAACCGACCCGCACCGGCACCACCGCCAGGTCCTCGGCGCCGTGGTTGAGGACGGGCGGCGCGAATCGGTCCATGGCCTCCGCGGCGGACGGGCCGGCGATGGCCGAGCCTCGCGCGTGAACGAGATCGGAGAGCACCCGATGACGCTGGCGATCCGAGGGGTCCAGGGCCTCGTCCCCGTCGTCGAGGAAGTAGCGCCCCTCCCCCTTGCTCATGATCCTGTGGACGCCGCGCTCATAAGCACCGACCACCTCGGGGCAGCCCTCGAGCACCACCACGTTCTCGTGATCCACGCCGTCCGTGCAGTTCCAGGAACCCGTGATGACCCGTGCCCCGTCCACCACGATGGTCTTGGTCGCGGTGGAGCGCAGCACCGGGATGCCGAACCGGGCGCAGGCGTCCGCCACCCGTGCGGGTCCGGGCGTCGCGTTGGCCACGACCCGCACGCGGACGCCACGGCGAGCCACATCGAGGACCGCCATCAACACCCTCCGGTGAGCGAACACGGCGTGGGCCACGTCCACCGTGCGGCGAGCTCGCAGGATCTCCGCCGCCACCACCACACCCAGGTCCTGAGCGACCCCGAAGTGGGCTCGGGCGGTCCCCCCGACGGCCAACGCGGCGGGCGACCCGGGCGTCGACGCGGGGCTCCCCAGCCCCGCGTCCTCACCGCGCCACAGCCTCTCGAACTGTCGCCGGAACGACCCCGCCAGTGACCGGGAGCGCAGCAGGAACGCCGACATGTGAGCGGTCCGACTCTCCAGGACGGTGGCGTTCCAGTCTCCGTTCCACAGCCACTCCCCGTCGATGACGCAGAACTTGTGGTGCAGGTTGACGCTCCACGGAGCGCCGCCATCGGTCCGCACGCTCACCCCCGCCGCCGCGAGTCGCTGGAACGGCGCGGCGAAACGATGGGCCCGCATGTCGTCGTCCGTCATGACCCGGACCACCACACCCCGTCGGTGAGCGGCGATCAATGCGTCCAGGACCCGCGGCGCGTCGAGGCGCATGAAGGACGCCTCGACGCTCTCCTTGGCGGCGCCCAGGGCGTCCGCCAGCCGACCCGGCAGGTCACGCTCTGGCGGCAGCGGGTCCGCGTGGGGATCGGTGAACCACACGGCCTGATCCGGCAGCCCGGGGGTCTGCGCCGCCAATGACGCCACCAGGAGCAAGAGCGCGAGACCACACCGCATGGCTCCGAGGATATCCGAAAGCCGCCCCGCTCCTGGCGAAACCACGACCGGGGGGCGACGACGCGGGGTCAACTGGCGGGCGGCGCCCCGGGCTTGCCTCGGGCCTTCCCGGGCGCCAGATCCCTGAGGATCTTGATCCTGGTCATGGCGCGAGTGAGCGACGCCTTCGCGCGCTCGAAGTCCACCTCACCGGAGGCCTTGTCCTTGAGGCGCTCCAACGCCCGGCGCTCCGCCTCCTCGGCCCGCTCCAGGTCGATGTCGTCGTCCCGCTCACCCACCTCAGCGAGGATCGACACCTTGTTGTCGCAGACCTCGATGAAGCCGTCGCCCACCAGCATGTACACCGGGCCTCCGTCCACCGTGTCCACGCGGGCGACCCCCACCTCCGTGGTGGCCACCAGGGGTGCGTGGTTGGCGAGGATGCCGAGGCTGCCGCCTTCGGCCGGCACCCGCACCGCCGTGGCCTCCCCTTGGAACACGGTGTTGTCCGGCGTGATGAACTCGACGCTGAAGGTCTTGGGCATGGTTACACGGCCTGCTTGCGTTCTTCAGCCTTGACCAGCACCTCGTCGATGCCGCCCACCATGTAGAAGGCGTCCTCGGGCACGTCGTCGTGCTTGCCTTCCACCACCTCGGCGAAGCTGCGGACGGTGTCCTCCACCTTGACGAACTTGCCCGGCAGTCCGGTGAACGTCTCCGCCACCGCGAACGGCTGGGAGAGGAACTTCTGGATACGCCGCGCCCGGTTCACCACCTGCTTGTCCTCATCCGACAGCTCCTCGAAGCCGAGGATGGCGATGATGTCCTTCAGCTCGTTGTAGCGCTGGAGGATGCGGACCACTTCGCGAGCCACCCGGTAGTGCTCCTCGCCGACCAGGTTGGGGTCCAGCACGCGAGAGGTCGACTTCAGCGGGTCCACCGCCGGGTAGATGCCCAGCTCGGTGAGGTAACGCTCCAGGGCGATGGTGGAGTCCAGGTGAGGGAACGTGGCCACCGGCGCCGGGTCCGTGTAGTCGTCCGCGGGCACGTAGATGGCCTGCATGGACGTGATCGATCCCTTGTCCGTGGTGGTGATCCGCTCCTGCAGGGCGCCCATCTCCGACGCCAGGGTGGGCTGGTAACCCACGGCGCTGGGCAGGCGGCCCAGCAACGCCGACACCTCGGCGCCCGCCTGGACGAACCGGAAGATGTTGTCGACGAACAGGAGGACGTCCTGCCCTTGGTCGCGGAACTCCTCGCACATGGTGAGGGCCGACAGGGCCACCCGGAGGCGCGCCCCCGGCGGCTCGTTCATCTGGCCGAACACCAGGGCGGTGTTCTTGAGCACGCCTGACTCGGTCATCTCGAGGAAGAGGTCGTTGCCCTCGCGGGTGCGCTCACCGACGCCGGCGAACGCCGAGTAGCCGCCGTGCTCGCGGGCGACCGTGGAGATCAGCTCCTGGATGAGCACGGTCTTGCCCACGCCCGCGCCGCCGAACAGGCCGATCTTGCCGCCCTTGGCGAACGGGACCAGCAGGTCGATGACCTTGATGCCGGTCTCGAAGATGGAGCCCACGGTCTCCTGAGCCTCGAAGGTCGGGGACGGCTGATGGATCGCCCGACGGGGCACGTCCGCAGCCAGCTCTCCGACCTCGTCCAGGGGTTCGCCCAGGAGGTTGAAGATCCGCCCGAGGCAGTCCTTTCCGACCGGGACCGAGATGGGCGCGCCCGTGTCACGCACGGCCATGCCACGCACCAGGCCGTCCGTGGAAGACATGGAGACCGTGCGGCAGACGTCGTTGCCCAGGTGGCTGGCCACCTCGAGGGTCAGGTTGATACCCCTGGCCGCATCCTCGATCTTGAGCGCCTGATAGATGGGCGGGAGCTCGCCTTCGAAGGACACGTCCACAACCGCACCGATGACTTCGAGAACCTTGCCGTTGCTCATCGAGTAAGTCCGATCTTCGTTCTACGTTGCATGGATCGTCGCCGGGCGTCGTCCACGTCAGCTACCCCGCCTGCACCATGACGCCGCCGGCGATATCCAGCAGCTCACCCGTGATGCCTTCCTGGCGGGCCTTGTTGTATTCCATCCCGAGCGTGCCGAGCATGTCGTCGGCCGCGTCGGTCGCACTCTTCATGGCCATCCTTCGGGCCGCGAACTCCGACGCCAGGGACTCGAGCACCGCTGCGTACAGCTGCATCTCGAGGTAGCGCGGGAGCAGTCTCTTCATGATGGCGTCCGGAGAAGGCTCCAGGATGTAGTCGGCTTCCACCGCGGCGTCCCCCTCGGCGGACTCGGGAGGCGCCACCGGGAGGAGCTCCTGGGTTGTGGGTACGAACAACGCCACGGACGCCATCTTGGTGTAGATGACCCGGACCCGCTGCACCTCACCGTCGATGAACGCGGCCACCAGCAGGTCCATGACCCGCCGGATGTCGCCGTACTCGACCTTCTCCACGCTGCTCGGGTAGACCCACGACAGCTCGGCGTCGGCCACCTTGCCGAAGAACATCTGCGCCTTGCGCCCCACCAGGTACAGGTGAGAGGCGACGCCCTCCTCCTTGGAGGCCGCCAGGGTCGAGACGGCGCTCCGCAGCAGGTTGGCGTTGTAGGCGCCGCACAGCCCCTTGTCCGCAGCCACCACCACCACGGCCTCGGTCTCGACCCGGTCCGGGACCTCGAGCAACGGCGAGGCCGCCGGGTCCGCGTGCTCCGCCACCCGGCGCATCATGGACTCGATGCGGTCGGCGAAGGGACGGGTGGCCATGGCCCGGTCCTGGAGCTTGCGCAGCTTGGTCGCCGCCACCATCTCCATGGCGCGGGTGATCTTCTGGATGTTGGTGACGCTCTTGATGCGCGCCCTGAGTTCCTTGACACCCTTCATGATCTGTTCCCGTCAGCGCTGCCGCCTACGCTCCCGCCGCGAAGGTCTGGTTGAACTGTTCGATGGCGCCCTTGAGCGCCGCCTCGGTCTCGGCGTCCAGCACGTTGGTGTCGCGGATGGTGTGCGGCACCGACGGGTGCATGTCGTGCATGTAGGTGAGGAATTCCCTCTCCCATCGCTGCACGTCCGACACGGCGACCTTGTCCAGCAGCCGGTTGACGCCGGCGTAGAGCACCATGACCTGATCCTCCATGGCAACCGGCACGTATTGGGCCTGCTTGAGGATCTCCATGAGACGCTCACCGCGGGTGATGGTGGCCAGAGTAGCGGCGTCCAGATCGGAGCCGAACTGCGCGAAGGCCGCCAACTCACGATACTGGCCCATCTCCAGCTTGAGCCGCCCCGCCACCTTCTTCATGGCCTT
This sequence comes from uncultured Isosphaeraceae bacterium, assembly GCA_964507445.1. GTDB lineage: Bacteria > Planctomycetota. Next base: position 9,032 of record CAZDQF010000026.1, on the reverse strand, counting down.
GGTCTGAGCGGCGCCGCCGACGCGGCTGACGGAGAGGCCCACGTTCACCGCCGGACGGAAGCCCGCGTTGAACAGGTCCGCCTCCAGGTAGATCTGCCCGTCCGTGATGGAGATGACGTTGGTCGGGATGTACGCCGTCACGTCACCCTGCTGAATCTCCACCACCGGGAGCGCCGTCAGGCTGCCCGCGCCCATGGCGTCGGACATCTTGGCGGAGCGCTCCAACAAGCGGCTGTGCAGGTTGAACACGTCACCCGGGAAGGCCTCACGGGCGGGGGGACGACGCAGCAGCAGCGACACCTGGCGCCAGGCCATGGCGTGCTTGTAGAGGTCGTCGTACATGATCAGGGCGTGCCGTCCGTTGTCGCGGAAGAACTCACCCATGGCGGTGCCGGTGAACGGCGCGAGCCACTGCATGGAGGCCTGATCGGAGGCCGGCGCGTTGACGATGATCGTGTAGTCCATGGCGCCCTCGGCCTCGAGGCGCTCCTGCACCATCTTCACCGTGGACAGCTTCTGGCCGATGCCCACGTAGATGCAGATCATGTCCTGACCCTTCTGATTGATGATCGCGTCGACCATCAGGGCCGTCTTCCCCGTGGAGCGGTCGCCGATGATCAGCTCGCGCTGACCACGACCGATGGGAAACATGCTGTCCACGGACTTGATGCCCGTCTGCATGGGCTCGTGCACCGGCTGGCGCTCGATGACGTTGGGGGCGCCCTTCTCCACCGGCGCGTACTCCACGTCGGTCAAGGCGCCCTTGCCGTCCACGGGGCGACCGATGGCGTCCACCACCCGTCCCACGAGGGAGTCACCCACGGGGACCGAGATGATGCGCCCGGTGCACTTGACCGTGTCGCCCTCCTTGACCTTGGTGTCGTCACCGAGGAGCACCGCGCCCACGTTGTCCTCTTCGAGGTTCAGCGCGATGCCGAAGACGTCGTTGGGGAACTCGAGCATCTCGGACGCCTGGACGTCCTTGAGACCGTGAATACGCGCGACGCCGTCGCCCACCTGCAGGACCGTGCCCACGGTTTCAACTTCGACGCCGGTATCGAACCCCGCGATCTGTGACTTCAGGATCGTGGTGATTTCGGCTGGACTGATCGCCATGTGTCTTGCCTCTAACCCTCGACCGGGACCGACCTGAGGCCCCGCTCTATCCGTTCCAGACGCCGCCGCGTGCTCCCGTCCAGGAGGCGGGAGCCCACACGCAGCCGCATACCGCCGAGGAGATCCGGAATGACCCGGGCCTCCAGGACGACTCGATGCCCCGTGGCTTCAGCGATCCGCTGGCGGATCTCCTTGGCCACGGGCTCATCCAAACGGGTGGCGGTCTCCACCTCCACCCGCAGGATGCCCTCGTTGTCTTCGTGGGTCTCGAGGTAGCAGCGGAAGAAGTCCCGCAACACCGCCTCGCGACGCCGGCGCACCAGCAGCCGCACCGTGTTGGCCACCAGCGGGTCGCGGCCGGAGAGGAACCGCTCTCCGAGGAGCGTCTCCTTCTCCCGAACGCTGACCCGAGGGTGCATGAGCTTCCCGAACCCCTCCTTGTCGCTGTCGAAGCCAGCCTTCAGAGCGGCCAGGTCCTCCAGGACCTGGCCGGTCTTCCCGCCTTCCTTCGCCAGCTCGTAGAGAGCCTCGGCGTAGCGCATGGCAACAGCTGTATCGCCCACTTCATCTACCTCCGGCCGCAGGGATCAGACATCCCGGACCTTGGGGATCAACGCCTCCGCCAACCGGAGGTGATCCTCTCGATCGACCGCCTTGTCGACGATCTGCTTGGTGATCTCCACGGACAGGTCCACCACCTGATCGCGGATGTCCTGCATGGCCTGGACCTTGTCCGCCTCGATCTGCTGGCGAGCCTTGACCAGGATGTCGTCGGCCTCGGACCGCGCCTGACGCTCGAGGTCGAGCTTGAGGTCGGCGGCCCGATCACGAGCCTCGTCCAGCAGCGCCTTGGCCTGGGCCGCCGCGGCGGCCATCTCCTCGGCGTGCTTGACCCGCACCTCCTCCGCCTCGCGCCTGGCCTGCTCGGCCTGCTCGAGGTCGCTCTTGATGCGGTCCTCCCGATCACCGACGGCCTTCATGATGGGCCCCCAGGCGAACTTGGTCAGAAGCACCAATAGCAGGACGAAGACCAGCGCGGTCCAGAAGAACAGCGGCCACTCGCCAGACCCGAGGGGGTCGAACTCGCCAGCGGCGAGCCGAAGCGCCCCCTCGCCTGCCCACATCGTCATGACGCTCTCCATGCAGTACCCCCGATCTCGGTGGACCGGGAAATCCGGCCACCGGGGAAGCCTGGGATCAGCCCATGCAGACGATGAGGGCGAAGAACGTGAAGCCCTCGATCAGCGCCGCGGCGATGATCATGGAGGTGCGGATGTCGCCGCCAGCATCGGGCTGACGGGCCGTGCCCTCCATGGCCGCCGCCGCCAGGCGACCGATACCGTAGCCGCCACCGATGGTGACGAGGCCGGCGCCGATGGCCTTGAGGGGCACCCAATAATTGGTCTCTGCCGGGACGCCCTGCAGGGCGGCGCCTTCGGAAGTCTCCGAGGCGTGCGCGGGGACCGCGCAGATTCCGAGGACGAGGAGCATCGCGAAGGTGACGCGAAGGGTCTTCTCGACGATGGAGTTCATTTCAGGATCTCTCCTTGCCTAACTGGCTGCAAAGTCAATCGAATCTCGCTCGCTGCTCGGCTCGATCAGTGATCCGCGTGGACCATCCCACCGACGAACAGGACACCGAGCAGCGTGAAGACATACGCCTGCAGGAACGCCACGAGGAGCTCCAGACAGGCCACGAACAGGGACAACGGCACCGACAGCGCCGCCATTCCGTAGCTATTCATATCCCCGATGAGGCCCAGGAAGGCGCCGATCACCAGGTGGCCCGCCAACATGTTGGCGAACAGACGAACCATCAGGACGCCGTGCTTGATGAAGAAGCCGACGAACTCGAGCACGAACAGGACCGGGACCAGGAGCGTGGGCAGCCCGCTCGGCACGAACAGCTTCAAGAACCCGACCGGTCCCTGGTAGAAGAAGCCGCTGAGCAGCGACGTCAACAACACGAACGAGGCCAGCGCCCCGGTCACCTTCAGGTTCGAGGTGGCGGTCCCACCCACGACCGGGATCGGGATCATGCCCAGCAGGTTCACCGTGAGGATGAACAGGAAGAACGTGGCGAACAGCGGCACGTACTTGTCGGGCAGGTGCGCGTTGCGCGTCATGCCACGGATGAACAGCACGGTCCCCTCCAGCGCGTTGCGGAAGATGCCGCGGGGGACCAGGGACCGCTTGTCGACCACCAGCACGACGAGGACGATCAGCACCGCAGCGATGCCGATCATGACCGCGAAGTTCTCCACGAACGGGAAGAGCTCGTGCGGCATCGTGTGACCGAACGCGTATTCGACCTGCGACTGGTTGGGATCACCCTCCGCGAGGAAAGGCAGCATCCACGTTTCTCCGGTCCTACTGGGCCCCTTGCGATCGTCTCGAGGCCGCCTCCCGATCCGCCACCCGCACCAGGCGAAGCACCTGATGCGCCGTGAAGATGGGAAACGCCCCCCCCATGACCAGCAGGAACACCTGCCGCGTCACAGCACCCGTGGAGATCACGACCAGCCCCATGATGGCGATCCAGGCGAACTTCCCAAGGACCGAGAGTCCCCAGTAGACGAAGAACCGATTGGGATCGACAACGAGGCCGCGCGCGACCGTCACGTAGACCACCGGATCAACCAACCCGATCACCGCCAGACCGCAGAGGACCGAAGCACGGAAGCGACCGACATCGTCGGCCGAAGCCCCCAACACCTCCCCGACCACGCCCCCCGCCATCAGCAGGAGGGCCCACTCGAGCAGATACCGTCCCAGCCCCAGCCGCCTCATCCGTCCGCGTCCTTCTTACGACGCCCCAGGGCGTTCGCGACACGGATGAGGTCCATGGTGGCGTACGCGACACCGACCATGGCCAGCAGGACCAGGAGCCAGGGCTCCGTCCCCAGCCATTCGTCAAGCAGGTGACCGAGCAGGCTCATCACTCCGACGATAGCCGCGAAGCTGAACCCCACCCCCAGGAAGGCCATGCCGGCTAAGGGTGTGCGCTCGGGCTTCGTCATCGTGAATGGACCCGACAATCCGCGCGAACTATAGCAGCCCGGACCCTCCCTGCAAGCGGAGACGAAGCCCCGTTCTGACAGCGGCTTACGACCTGGGCTCGTGCGGCAGGGTGGCGGGAAAATGGCCATGTTGCCGCACCCGGCGACGGTCATCGGCGCTACCATCTGACCATGCTCCGATTCCCACTGATCCTCGCCCTCATCGTCACGCTCTCGGCGTGCGCCGAGACCGACTCCACCAGCCTCGCCGTGACCGCCGAGACCTCCATGGCCACGTTGAACGCCGAGAACGACGTGTTCGGCCTGGTGGTCCGCTACCACGAGGCCAAGCGCCGGGCGGAGGCTTATCAGGCCATCGTCCAGACCGAGCAGGCCCGGGTCGAGGCTCTCCGTGCCCAGCTCGAAGAGGTGCGGCCGAAGGTCGCCGCAGCCCAGGCTGCCCTGACCAAGGCAGAGGAGGACAAGGCCGCCGCGGAAGCAGCGGAGAAAGCCGCCGCGGAAGCCGCCGCCGCCAGCGCCAAGAAGATGGAGGAAGCGACCGCCGCCGCCGCCGCCAACGCCGAGAGCCTCAAGGAGCTCACGGACAAGCAGAAGGAGACGGCTGCCGCCGTGGCAGCGGCCCAGGCGACCATCGCCAACGGGGCCAAGGAGGCCGACGCCCTCACCAAGGAACGGGAGCGCCTCGAGCAGCGCCTCAACGGCCTCCGAGACAGGGTGGCGCTGCTGCGCTCAGCCCAGGGGGGCCACGAGAAACAGCTGGCCGACATCGAGAAGTCCATCCAATCCCTGCTGGGCAACAAGGACGGCCGTTGATACCTATCCGGCAGGAGACACAAGAACATGGAAACGACACTGCTCATCGTCAAGCCTGACGGGGTCCAGCGCGGGCTCGTCGGCCAGATCGTCGGACGCTTCGAAGACAAGGGCCTGCAGCTGGTCGGCATGAAGATGATGACCATATCCCAGGAGCTCGCGGCGGAGCATTACAAGGACCACCAGAGCAAGCCGTTCTACCCCGGCCTGGTTCGGTTCATGACCTCCTCCCCGGTGGTGGCCTTCGCCGTCCGCGGCCTGGGGGCCATCGCCATCTGCCGCAAGATGATGGGCGCCACCTTCGGCCCCAACGCCGAGCCGGGCACCATCCGCGGTGACCTGGGCGCCAGCAACTCCTTCAACCTGATCCACGGCTCCGACTCGCCGGAGGCGGCTGAACGGGAGCTCTCCCTGTTCTTCAACGCCGACGAGATCCAGGAGTGGACCCCGGGCAACCTGGCCTGGCACTACGACGTGGACGACGAGCTCTCCTGAGCTCCTCTCCTCCATGCTGACCGCCGCCGAGATCGACCGCCTCGCCCGCGAGGCCGCCTCGGCGATGGTCGGCGCCCGCATCCAGAAGATCGGCGGGCCGGGACCGGAGCGCGTCGTCATCGAGGCGTTCGGGGAGTCCGGCAAGGCCCGGCTCCTCGTCGCCCTCGAGCCGGTCCTCCCCCGCCTTCACCTGAGCAAGCTCCCCCACCCCGGACCCAAGCAGCCGTTCCCCATGGTGGAGGTCCTGCGCAAGGAGCTGATGGGTGGTCGCATCCGCGGCCTGGCAGCCATCCCGGGCGAGCGCATCGTTCGGCTGGAGGTGGCCGTCCACCGCAGGGAGCGAGCGGACGAGCGCATCCTCCACATGGAGCTGTTCCGCCAGAGCCGCAATCTGATCCTGACGGACGGCTCCCTGAAGATCCTGGCGACGCTGCGCCGCGGCGGACCAGCCAGACCGGACATCAAGCGGGGCGCGACGTGGAGCGCCCCCCCCAAGGGGCCAGGAAAGGACGACGAAGCAGCTCCCTTCGCGTTCCTGGAAGAAGCCGCGCCGACCGACCTGTCAGAGGCCGTGGAGACGTGGGCGGCGCCTCGCGAGGAGGCCTCCCGCGAGCAACGGCTGGCCACCCGACTCCTCTCGGGCCTGCGCCGCCGACGCAAGAAGGAGCGACGGCTGGTGACCAACCTGGAGGCGGAGCTGGAGCAGGCCTCCAGGTCCGAGGAGTTGAGCCGGTGGGCGGAGTTGATAAAGCACAACCTCGGCGACCTGAAGCGAGGCGCGGCGGAGGCCACGGTCACGGACTGGAGCTCCGGAGAGGCGGTCACGGTGACCGTACCCCTGGACCCCAAGGCCCCTCCCCTGGACACCATGAACCGCTACTTCAAGCAGGCTCGCAAGCTCGAGAAGTCCCTGCCCAAGGTGGCGGCGCGGCTCGGCAACGCCGAAGAGCGGGTGACGGACCTGGAGGCCATGATCGCCCGCGCCGAAGACGCGGAGGATCTGGAGACCCTCACGGCCATCCAGGAGGAGGCGGTCGCCAAAGGCTGGGCCAAGGCGGAGCCCATCCCGGACGGCGCCAGGCCTGCACCCAGGCGCAAGGCCGTCCAGGAAAAGCGGAAGCCGTACCGCCGATTCGTCTCGAAGGACGGCATCGAGATCCTGGTGGGGCGCACCGCCGCGGACAACGACGAGCTCTCCCTGCGCATCGGCCGAGGCAACGAACACTGGATGCACGTGGCCGGACGAGCCGGCTCCCATGTGGTGATCCGGCACACGGGTGACGAGGTGCCCTCGGAGACCCTCCTGGACGCAGCCGTGCTGGCTGTTCACTTCTCCCAGGCCCGGGGAGGCGGCGCCGAGGTGCACCGGACCCGCTGCAAGCACGTCTCCAAGTTCCGCGGCGCCAATCCGGGGCAGGTCCAGCTGGCCCGGTTCAAGAGCCTCCGGGTCCGCCCCGATCCGGAGCGCCTGGATCGCCTGGTGAACTCCCCTAACCCCTCTTGAGCTTGAACCTTGCGAAATCCCGCTCTACCATGCGCCGTTACGGCTGCCCCTGCGGCCGCCAACAAGGGACCTGAGCTCCGCATCATGCGACATCCAAACCTCCGTCGGCTCCTCATCGCCTCCGTCGCCGCCGCCTGCCTGCCTGCTTGCTCCATCCTGGGCTCGGATCCAGAGGTCAAGCGCGACGACAAGGAGCTCCACTTCGACCCGGAGTACTACAGCCAGAACGCCAAGGAGTACTTCGAAGACGGACACTACGCCCGAGCCAAACAACAGTGGCAGAACCAGCTCAAGCTGGAAGACAACTGGATGGCGAGACTGGGTGTCGCCTCCTGCGATTACCACATGGGCAGCCTCAGCCTCGATCTCGGCGACATCAAAGGAGGTCGGACGCGGCTCATGGAGGCCGAGACCGCCATCAGGAACCTGTGGGACGGCTCCGTGGAGCCCAGCACCGCCACCAGCGCCGAACAACCCGTCCGCCAGTGGCAGGCCGCCCTCATCCTCGCCCTGACCCACCGCGCTCTCGGCGACTGCGACAACATGGAGGCTCGCATCATCTCGCAGCGGCTGTCGTCCATGAAGTCGGACGACGAACGGGTTCGGCCGCTGCTGAAGCAACGGACGGCAACGGAGACCCGCCGCGACGAGAACGTCAACGCCGCCACGTCTCTCCTCGCCGAGCTATGCGCCATGCAGCGGCCCTCGGAGCGGGCCGTCCTCAACTACGCGGAGGTGCTGGACGGCTCGGGCAGGAAGACCGAGTCGGAGGCCATGTTCCAGGAGTACCTGACCATCGCCCGCAACTCCGTGGAGGTCCACAAGACCAACCTCAGGCGCACCCAGCAGATGGACGGAAACCCGGGGCGCAAGGAGTTCATGATCCGGGAGTTCCAGCAGAAGATCGCGTCCGCCCAGGAGAAGCAGTCCGCGGTGCTGGTCCGTCTGGGCAACATCGAGTTCGAACAGAGCGCCGCTCAGAGCACGGTGGCGACTTCAGAGGACGCTGCGGCAGGGGCCCGCGAGCAAGCCCGCAAGGCGGCCAAGATTCACCTGGCCCAGGCCATCCAGTACCTGAGAGAGGCCCAGGAGTTGACCCCGGACGCCCTCCACATCCTGGTGAAGATGGCCCAGTGCGAAGGAGAGCTCGGGTTCTTCGAGAACGCCATCCGCAACCTGGACCTCTACATCAAGCGCTGCGCCGACATGAGGGTGGAGGCGAACGAGGACATCCACCGCGCCTACCGGATGAAGGATGAGTTCAAACGGCAACTGGACGCAAGGAGCCGAGGGAGAAACTGAGCCCGACCGGCCCTCCTACCGCCTCCCGAAGGCTCGCCGGCTGCTCAAGCGCAGCGAGTTCAACCGGGTCAGGCGGGTTCGCCAGCAGGTGGGTGATCAGGTCCTCCGCATCGGGTTTCGCGAGCGGCAGGACGGGGGACCGTCGCGGCTGGGCCTGACCGTGGGCCGCAGACTGGGCAACGCCGTGGCGCGCAACCGGATCAAGCGCGTCCTGCGCAACGCCTGGCGACAGCAACCCGGGCTGTTCCCGCGGGGTCTGGATCTGGTGGTCATCCCCGTGTCCCGGGAGAGCGCCCGGAGCACCGCCGAGGTCACCCGGTCCCTTCGCCGCCTGGCGGCACGCATCCGCGAACGGGGTCGCGAGCGACCATGACCACGGCTCCGCTGATCCTGTTGGTGCGTGTCTATCAACTGACCGTCGCGCCGGTGCTGCCGCCGAGGTGCCGGTTCACGCCCTCCTGCAGCCAGTACATGATCGACGCCCTCCGCCTGCACGGAGCGCTCCGGGGGACATGGTTGGGGCTCAAACGGCTCGCGCGTTGCCAACCCCTGTGCCGCGGCGGGATCGACCCCGTGCCCCTCCGCCTCGACCGGCGTTGAGTCGCCTCCGAACGACGGAATGAAACAAGCCCGCGGCTCCCTTGCAGGAGCGACGCGGGCTCGTCAGACCGAAGCGAAGAACGGACGGCCTACTTGTCGTCGGCCTTCTTGTCGTCGGCCTTCTTGTCGTCGGCCTTCTTGTCGCCGGCCTTCTTGTCGTCGGCCTTCTTGTCGTCGGCCTT
>CAZDQF010000025.1:0-64681 GCA_964507445.1 uncultured Isosphaeraceae bacterium | reverse complement strand
CCCCCCCCCCCCCCCCCCCCCCCCCCCCCCCCCCCCCCCCCCCCCCCCCGCCTCCTGCTTGCAAGCGCTGGGCCGCGGACGCGCAACGAGGTTCCGCGCAGGTTTCGATGATCGACGCGCTCCTCGCGGCACAGGTGTCGCCCCTGGGGATGCCGGCGGAAACACCTCCAAGGACGGGCACAGAGGCCCGCTCCCTCCGTCGGTCGGACGCCCCTGGGCGCGCGCTCCTCACCGGTCACCAGTTCGGCCACGGGGACTGCGCTGGGCCCGCGGCAGCCCTCAGAAACCGACTCTCCCAAGGAACACTCCGATGACTCTCCACGATCAACGCACTGCGCGCAGCCACAAACCCGCCCTCTCCCTGGCCACGGTCCTGGGCTGCCTCGCGGCCCCCGCCCTCTTCGCCAGCCCCGCCGCGGCCCAGACCGCCTACGGCGAGTGGACCAACAACCTCTTCAACCCGAACACCTTCTACGTCTCCCCCACCGGGAGCGACCTGAACTCCGGACTGAGCCCCGCCAGTCCCCTGCGGACCATCGACCAGGCCCTGCAGAGCGCGGACTGGACGCTCGCGAACCTCTACCCGGCCCTGCAGGAGCCCGTGACCATCAACCTGGCCCCGGGGCTCTACAACCTCACGGGCTCGATCGAGACCCCCGCCTACGGCGTGTCGATCGAACCCTCGTGGTCCAGCGACCCGAACGCCCAGGTCATCATCCGAAAGCCCGCCGGCTCTGGGAACGCCTTCCAGTTCACCATGCCCTACGGGCCCCTGGTCCAGGCCAAGGTCGACGAGCAGCCCACCAACCCCTTCGAGGACCTGCCGCCCTCGATCCTGCGCGGGCTCCACATCCAGGGCACGGCACTCCAGGGCGAGTTCTGGGGCACGGGCGTCTACATCGACCCGAGCCTCAACAACCCGGCTGCGGAGCTGCCCTCCGACTGCGCCGTCGGCGTCAACCAGTGTGAGTTCCAGGACTTGAGCACCGGGATCCGGATCACGAGGAACGACCCGGACTCCAAGGTCTACCGGAACGAGCTCATCGACAACGAGATCCGGGTGGACAACTGGGGGATCCAGATCGTCGGCGCAGGCGTGATGAGCGACCTCATCCGCTCGAACCGCATCTCCGACAGCCAGGTGGGCCTGGCGGTGCAGGCCAGCCAGGGGCAGGACGGGGGGCGTGGGATTCGACCCCGCATCCTCTCGAACTCCTTCACGAACATCGGGGCCCACAACCTGCAGCCCATGGGCGGCTTCCCCGTGTCCTCCTGCATCGAGTTCGGGGACGGCGTGTCGGCCCAGGTCGTCGGCAACACGTTCGCCTTCCTGCGCCACAACTGCCCGAACCAGAGCACCTGCACTCCTCTCCCGGGCTACGAGCCCGCGGCCATCAGCTACTTCGGCAACGGCCCCGAGGTGGAGCAAGCGACCCTCGTGATCGCGAACAACCTGTTCTACAACCCGCCCTATCAGGTCTCAGCAGGAGGCTTCTTCGACCCGCTCGAGATCTACTTCCGCGGGGGCGTGTTCCCCGGAACCCTGATCATCGAGTCGAACGACTTCGACGACAGCGGCCCGCTGGTCACCCCGACCCTCGACGTAAGAGACAGCAACATCGCGATCGGCGACCCGCAGTTCGTCGGCGGGACCTTTGGGGCATTCGACCCGCACCTGACCCCGGGCTCCCTGGGCGTGGTCAACTTCGGTGACCTGAGCTTCACCGAGCCGGGTAGCAACTCCAGCTTCCAGATCGGCAACGAGACCTTCCTGGCCAACTGCGCCCTCGACTTCGACCTCGACGCGCGCACGCACCAGACGGCGACCTCCGCCGAGGCCGTGCTCTTCCGGGGTGCGGACCAGTTCGTGCAGGACGGCATTCGTCTCTCCGCCCCCACCAGTGTCCTCGGCGGCACACCCGCCGGTGTGCAGCTCGCGGATCGCTTCGGGAACATCGCGGCCCAGGTCGGCAGCAACACGACGGTCCGGCTCGAGGTGGCTGCCCCGGCCGGCTCCGTCCACATGACGGTGCTCTGCTCGACGCTCCCGATGGGCCCCGAGGTCCAGCAGGTCGTGCTCCCTCCGATCGGCAGCCTCGCCCTCGACCCGGGCGCCGGTAACGCGGTGGTCATCAACGTCGGAATGGTGACCTCCGGCGTGGCGAGCTTCGACTGGAACATGGGAACCCTGCTGCCGGCCTACCTGGAGGCGGAGATGTACCTCCAGTCCCTGGTGCTGCGGCCGAACGGGACCTTCACCTTCACCAACCGGATCCGTATCGACGTCGAGCAGCCCTGACCGGGGCCGCAGTGACGACCCGCGCTCGGACGCTCCGTGCGCGGTCCTCCAGCAGGCAGGACGGGAATGCAGCCTGGCACCTCCGAGGGTGCCAGGCTGCTGGCCTTTCCCCACCCTCGGGGCGGGCCCGTGAAGCACTGGAGGCCCGGGCCTGCTGGTCACTCCTCGAGGGGAGCCACCAGCCGCACCGAGAGGTCGAGCCCCTTGGGGTCCGCGGCCACGGTCACGAGGCCGCTGCGCAGGGCCGACAGGTAGGTCAGCTGGCGGCGGTAGCGCTCCTCGTTGGCGGGCACCTGGGTCCGGCGGATGTCCTGGTCGATCTCGTCCACGCGCTGGTCGACGGCCTTCTCGAAGTCCCCGCGTTCGACCGGGTTGAGGGCCTCCTTCTGGCGGCCCCCGTAGTCGCGCTTGAGGATCTCCGTCTCGACCCGGGCGCGCTCGAAGGCCCAGTCCACGACGATCTCGTCCTCGGCCCAGCGGCGCACGCGCTTCTCGAGGGTGCCCATGGAGGCCCGCGGGTTGAGCCACAGGGCCAGGTTGGCTCCGTGGGTGGTCGAGCGGGCCAGGGCGGCGAAGTCCGGGCGCTCGGAGAGGCGCGGGTGCGAGGGCGCGCCCTGGGTCCACGTCTTGCGCAGGTGCGGGTACATCAGGATCGAGTTCGTCACCACGCACAGGTCCCCGATGGGCCCCGCAGCCACGACGCCGGTGCCGTCGATGTGGGGCGACCAGAACTCCTTGAACTCGTAGCCGCTGACGGTGTTCGAGTAGAAGCCGGAGGAGCCCGCCTCGCGCCCCTGGAGCCCGAAGCAGGTGCCCATGCGCCTGCCGATGTCCTCCATCAGGCCGTCGATCTTCTCGGCCCCGCCGTCCGCCAGCCAGGTGATGACGGCCACGGCCGGCACCGGCTCGTCGTTGTGCGGCGGCCCGCCCTCCTCGGGCGGGTAGTCGTTCTCGCGCACGATCAGCACCAGGTCGTCCTTGAGGGACGAATCGAGGAGCTCGACGACCTGGTCCAGGGAGCGGTACTTGCCGGTGGACTGGAAGCACTCCTCGATCAGGCTGCGGGTGGAGGGCTCGATCGAGGCGAAGAGCTGGGTCAGGAGGTCCCCCATGTCGCACTTCACGTACAGGAACAGGCTCGTGTCCTGGGGCGCGTAGATGGCGAACCTGTCGATCAGCGAGTCAGTGCTGATCGCCCGCTGACGGTAGGTGCGGGTCTGCAGGGGCGTCATCAGCTCGCTCGAGAGCTTGGCGTGCAGGTCCAGGTTGACGCCGTCGTCCATGCCCAGGATGCCCACCAGCTGGTTGATCATGCCCACCTGGAAGTACTTGGAGGCCAGCGCCGGCAGGAAGTCCTGGCTGTTCGGGTCGGGCCATGCGCCGGTGGCCTTGACGGTCTCCATCAGGCGACGGCCGTTGACGAAGACCTCGAGCTCGTCACTCTCGGGGTTGCGGTCCGCGAGCTGGATGCGGTCGTGGTAGGTGGCCCCGGCCAGGAAGGAGTCCTTGAACTGGCGCGCCTCGAGCTCGATGGCGCGCACCACCAGGTCCACGTCGTTGGACACGACCCCCACGTCACGCACGCGGCCCACACTGATGGGCTGGGTGATCGAGCCGCCGCTCAGGGTCACGTAGCCCTCCCCCACCTCCACGGAGATCCCCTGGGCGTCGAGTCCCAGGAGGCCCGGGTAGGCGAGCAGCTCGATGCCGAGCTTGCCCAGGGTGGAGAGGTTGCCGTAGATGGCCCACTGGGCCTCGCCGAGGGTCGCCCCCTGGAAGTTGCCCGCCACGGCCAGGTCGCCCCCGCCGAAGACCTCCAGGGGCTCCACGCCGCCGGGCAGCTGGGCCATCTGCCGCTCGATCTCGGCCAGCAGCTCGTCGACCCCCCAGTCCGCGCCCAGGCTGACCCGCTCCGGGGAGCCCTGGAAGGTGCGGTAGGCCTCGTTCTGCTCCAGCTCCTCGGCCACCCGCAGGCGCGGGAAACCGTCGAACTGGCGCGAGAGGTCCGCGCGGGCCACGAAGAAGTCCACCTGGCGCGGCACGAGTCCGGCCACGTCGACCCCCAGACCCGACTCGTGGGGCGGGAAGAAGAAGGTCGAGAAGGCGAAGTAGCCCACGAAGACCGTGAGCAGGAGCAGGGCCAGGAGGATGCGCAGGATGCGGGACTTGCGACTCATCGCGGGCGGTTCGGGGAGGCTCTCTCGGAGGAGGTGAGGGCGGAGATTCTCACACCGCCCGGGCCGGAGATCCTGTCCGGCCCGGCAATTCTGTACGGACGACGCCCCCCGAGGTTTCTTCCCGGCCCGACCCGGCTGCGCTTGAATCGGCCCGCTGGGGCTCCAAAATGGCCTCGATGCGAATCAGCACGCGCGTGGACCGGATCCCCCTCTCCCGGACCCTGGCCCTGGACGCCCGCGCCAAGGAGCTGGCGGCCGAGGGCCGGGACATCGTCAATATGACGGCCGGGGAGCCGGACTTCGACTCCCCGCGGGTGGTGCGCGAGACCGCCAAGGAGGTGATCGACGGGGGGCGCGTGCGCTACACCCCCGCCCCCGGCCGCCTCGAGCTGCGGCAGGAGATCGCCGGCTACCTGGAGCGCACCCGTGGGGTCTCCTACGCGGCGAGCCAGATCACGGTCTGCCACAGCGCCAAGCACGCCCTCTCCGGCTCCCTGCTGGCCCTGGTCGAGGAGGGGGACGAGGTGCTGCTGCTGCTGCCCGCCTGGGTCAGCTACGTGGAGCAGGTCCGCTTCGCCGGCGGGGTTGCGGTGGGCGTCGAGCCCCGGCCCGACATGGGCCCCGACCTCGAGGCCCTGGCGCGGGCGGTCACCCCGCGCACCAAGGGGCTGATGCTCAACTCGCCCAACAACCCCAGCGGCTACGTGGCCACCCCTGAGGAGTTCGCCGCCATCGCCGCCTTCGCCCGGGAGCACGACCTGTGGATCCTCTCGGACGAGATCTACGGGCGCCTGGTGTACGAGGGCGAGACCTTCGGCAGCCCGGCCCAGCACGGCGACGACGCCCTGGCGCGCACGGTCGTGGTGGACGGCGCCAGCAAGACCTACTCGATGACCGGCTACCGCATCGGCTTCGTGGCCGGCGACCAGGCGGTGGCCGCGGCGGTCGGTCGCCTGCACTCCCAGCTCACCGGCGCCCCCAACGCCATCGGGCAGGAGGCCTTCGGCGCGGCCCTGCGCGAGGAGCCGCCGGAGGTGGCGAGCATGTGCGAGGCCTTCCGCACCCGCCGCGACCGCATCTTGCAGGGACTCGAGGAGCTCGGCCTCCGCACGCCCCGGGCGGCCGGGGCCTTCTACGTCTTCCCCGACGTCACGAGCGTGTGGGACAAGGGCTCGGACTCCTTCTGCGAGGCGCTGCTCGAGGGCGAGGGGCTGGCGATCGTCCCGGGCACCGCCTTCGGCGTCGAGGGGCACGTTCGCTTCAGCTACGCCACCTCGATGGAGCGCATCGAGGAGGGGCTGGCGCGCCTGGGTCGCTTCCTGGGTGGGCTCTAGCGGCGCCGCCTCGGGCGCCCCTCAGTCCCGCGCCAGGACCTCCATCAGCTCGGCGAGCTCCCGGTCGACCTCGGACTCCTCGGCCACGGTCTCGGCGACCTCACTCCGCAGGGCCTCACCGAAGCGCTGGCGCAGGCGGTGCAGGGCGACCTTGAGGGCCCCCTCCCTCAGACCGAGCTCCGCGGCCAGCTCCTGCCGCGGTCGGCCCCTGCCGCCCGGCGCGAGCTCGTCCCGCAGAGCCTCGAAGAGCGCCCCGCGCCCGCGGCGCTCGTAGTCAGCCCCCACACTCTCGAGGGCGCGGTCGATCAGGGCCAGGGCCCAGGCTCGCTCGAACTCCCGCTCCGGCGAGCGCTCGGTGGCGGGCTCGGCGGCGTAGCGCTCGGGGCCCGAGCTCCAGTCGATCGAGAGGGGCAGCTCGCCGCCGCCGCGCTTGAGGGCCCGACCGCGCTCCACCTCGCCGGCCTCGAAGTTGCGCAGGCAGGTCAGGATCCACGAGCGGAAGCGGCCCCTGGCGGGCTCCAGCCCGACCAGGTCGCGGCGCTCGAGGAGCCGCAGGAAGAAGGCCTGCACCAGGTCCTCCGCCCCTGCGTGGTCGTTGCCCCGCCGCCGCAAGTAGGCGTAGAGGGGGAACCAGTAGGTGCCGCACAGCTCCTCGAGGCCGCGCCGGGCACCCTCCCCCCGCCCGGAGGCGCGGGCGACGACGCTCCAGCGGGTCGTCAGGAAGCGGGCGTCCCGCTGCGGCGAGGGTTCGGTCGTGGTGACCGGGGGGATTATAACGGGCCCGGGGGGGGGGGGGGGGACCCCCCCCCCCCCCCAAAAACCCCCCCCCCCCCCCCCCCCCCCCCCCCCCCCCCCTCTCCCGGTTCGCGTCGCCTTGCCGGCTTCGCGTCTACTTGGTGCCGAACACGCGACCGTAGCGGTAGTAGACCTCCATGCAGAGGATCATCACCGCCGTCGAATAGACGCGGCCACCGTCTTCGCCCCAGGGACCACAGTTGTCCCAGGAGCCGAGGTAGTTCCCGTCCTCGCGCTGGTGGTCGATGATCGCCGTCTTCATGCTCTTGTTCCACTTGGTCCACTCAGCGCCCCCGACCTGGAACATGGAGAGGGTGGCGTAGTACCAGTAGTACATGTCCACCTTGCCCTTGCCGGGCTCCCACACGGGCAGACGCTTGGCGCACAGCTCGGCACCGGCCTTGATGTCCGGGCTCGTCTTGGGGTCTTCGCCGGCGAAGATGCGGATCAGCATACCCACGCCGGTGAGCGACTCGGATTCCTCTGCCGGGAACTCCTCGAGGCGCCCCTCGGCGCGCACCGGACGCTCGCCGCGCTTGGTGTAACCGGTCCGGCCGGTCTCCTCATCGGTCATCTCCTTGCAGAAGTCGTGGGCCCACTGCATGGAGTTGTCATTCATGTCCAGGCCGGCCATCTTGGCCGACTTGAGCGCCATGACCATCCAGCCACTGACCGAGATGTCGTTGTCGCCCGGGCGCTCGCCGTAGCGCCAGGCCTTGTAGGGGTTCTGGCACTTCATGACGAAGTTGATGCCGCCCTGGGCAGCGGGTTTCCAGATCCCCGACTTGGTCATGCCGTAGGCCTCGGCCATGGCCAGAGCCGCGATGCCGTGGTTGTAGGTGAAGTGAGGATCACCTCGGGAGCCGAAGCAACCCTCCGCGTCCTGCTCCTTCTTCAGCCACTTAAGGGCCTTGCGCACGGTGGCCTTGTAAGGCCCTTCCTTGTGAGTGTTGCCTGCACCGAGGAACGCCAGGAGCGCAAGACCGGTGACCCCGACGTCGTAGGTCGCCATCCCCTTGCCGTCGCAAAGAGGCCCCTTCTTGGGATCGCCGTTGTCCATGAACGCGTCACAGTCCCAGCGCCCATCCTCGGACTGATGGTTGGCCAACCACTCCAGGCCGCGTTCCACGGCCTTCTGGGTCTTGCCGCCGCCGCCAGACGCACGCAGGTTACGCCTGCCACCACGGCGACGCCCGAAGGCACCACCGGCACCACCACCGAGACCGATGGCGTCGTTCATCTGGGTCCCGTCAAAAGGCTTGTCCGAGAGCTCGTCCTCGCCCTTCGACTCCTCCCACTCTTCCTCATTGTCGGTCTCGTTGCGGTCGGAGATCTCCTCCTCCTTGATGACCGGCTCTTCGATGGGCTCTTCCTCGGGCTCGACCTCCTCGGTCTCCTCCTCCTCTTCCTCTTCCATGTCGTCTTCGATGGTCTCCGCTTCCGAGACCTGGAAGGGAGGGATCTCCGCGGCATTGCTGCCGCCGGTGCTGAAGAAGTTCAGCACGAGCAGGAGCAGAACGTGGATTACCAGGGAGATGAGGACGAACGGCGAGTTCCGCAGCTGTGCTGCCAGAACATCGTTGAAAGTCGCCGACTCGTGCTGGTGATGGCTATAACCACCGTATTCGTAACCCTGTTCAGACATTGGGATTAGGGCTCCTGTTCAAGCTCAGGGGGTTGGCTCGGGCGCGGCCTCGCGCCCCAACCCAGTGAGGACTATAGGCTTGCGTACAAGGTGGGTCAACGCCCCTCTGGGGCCCGAGGTTCACGGCTCGTGGAGAAAATCGGGCGCCGGGGCCTCAGCGGCCGCCACGAGCGCCGGCCTCCAACGATTTGACCAGCACGGTCTTGTACTCCTCGGGATGGATGTACGCGTCCTTGACGATACGCGCCCGAACCGCCGCCTTGGCCCGAGCGATGCGGAGGCTCCTTATCTCGGCCCCGATCTCTCGCTGGGCCTCCGCGAACGGCTTCTCGGCCGCTTCCTTGCGCTCCGCGCACAGGACCAGGAGCCACCCGGTCCGGAACTCGATGGGATCAGAGATCTTCCCGACTTCGCCAGTGAATGCGTAGTCGAGGATCGGCTTCAGCAACGAGGACGACCGGTCCTTCCAGCCAGCGTGTCCCCCGTCTTCTGCGTTCGTAGCGCTGTACTTCCTGGCCAGGGTGGCGAAGTCGGCGCCGGTCTCCAGCTGCTCCTTGATCATGCGGGCGCGCGCCAAAGCCAGCTCCTTGGTGCCCGCCCGTTCCGAAGTCCCTGTGGAGGCTGTGGTGATGGCCATGTACCAGATGTCCGCCTTGGCCACCTCCCTGTACTCCTCCTCGAAGTGCTTCTCGTAGTGCGCCCGGATCTCCCTGGCGGTGGGCTCCACGCTGTGCTCAGGACGGAGCACATCTCCGATCGCGCCCCGAGCCCCGGCGAAGGACTGGATGTAGAGGTGGCGCTGGGTCGCAGCCGTGATGTCGTCCACGTACTCCTCATGGGTCATGCCCTGCTCCGTGAGGTACTTCGTGTAGGCCTCTTCGCTACCCAGGTCCCACTTCTGGCGCTCCACGTGCGCCAGGATCTGCTGCGGGTTCAGGATCAGCTGCATCCGCTTGGCGGCGTGCTCCATGACCCGATCCTCGATCATGCCCACGAGGGTGTTTCGAAACAGCTCCTCGCGACGCGCCTCGGGGGCACCCAGCGCCGCGTCCTCCATCTCGGCGTTGACCTCGCCGCGGGTGATCACGTCCCGGTTGACGATGGCCACCACGCCCGTCTCGTAGCGGTCCTGCGGCGCAGGCTCCGTTGTCGTCGCTGCAGGCTTGGCGGCGACCTGCCCGTGAACCGGAATCACCAATGCCACGAGCGCGAGAACAAGCAGGCTACGGGACATGAGCATGATCCTCCCTCCTGGCTGGCATGCTACCACGCTACGGTGCCACCTCCTATCGTCCGCCCGGGTCTTGGGGGCAAACCCGGGACTCCAGGAAACCCAGGAGTTCGCCGGGCCCCTCGAAGGGCTCGCGGCGCACCAGCAGGACGACCTCTCCCCGCAGAACGCGCACGTCCTCCGGGTTCGCCCGGATCATCGAGAGGAGCCGCTTCAGTCGACCGGCGCGCAAGGCCACCCCCTCCCCCGGCATGATCTCCAGACGCCTCACCCGGGCTCGCTCCATCAGGGCCCTGATCCTGGCCACCAGGACGAACTCCCGAGCCACGGGAGGCGGCGGCCCGAACCGGTCGCCGAGTTCCTCCACCGCAGCCTGGAACTGGGCCTCCGTTCGAGCTCGTCCGAGCTTGCGGTACATCTCGATCCGCAGCGTCCTGTCGGTGATCCAGGTGTCGTCCAGGTACGCCGTGAAGTCGATGTTGATCTCCACCTCCACCGGGTCGTCCACGCGCTGATTGCGCAGCCCCTTCACGGCGTTGTCCAGCAAGCGGCAGTACATCTCGTAGCCGACGGACGCGATGTGCCCGCTCTGCTCCGGGCCCAGGATGTTGCCGGCGCCACGGATCTCCATGTCGCGCATGGCGATCTGGAATCCCGCTCCCAGACGGCTGAACTCCTCGATGGCCCGCAGGCGCTTCTCCGCGATCTCCGAGATGGAGCGATCGGGTCTCACCAGGAAATACGCAAAGGCCTGATGATGATGGCGCCCGACACGTCCGCGCAGCTGGTGCAGGTCCGACAACCCGTACATCTCGGCCTGGTCCACGAAGATGGTGTTCACCCGGGGGATGTCCAGCCCGGACTCGATGATGGTGGTCGCCACCAGGATGTCGGCATCGTGTTGGAGGAAGGACACCATGGTCCGCTCCAGCGCCCGCTCCGGCATCTGACCGTGCCCCACCAGGATGCTCGCCTCGGGCACCAGCTTGCTCAGCCGGGCGGCCACCTTGTGGATGGTCTGCACCCGGTTGTGGACGAAGAACACCTGCCCCTCCCGGTCCAGCTCCCGAAGGACCGCCGTGCGCACGACCCCCTCGGCGTACGGGAGCACCTCGGTCTGCACCTCCCTGCGCCCTCGGGGCGCCTGCCCAAGGGGCGAGATGTCGCGGATCCCCAGGATCGACTGGTGCAACGTCCGGGGGATCGGCGTGGCGCTCATGGTCAGGACGTCGACGTTGGTACGCAAACGCCGGAGCCGCTCCTTGTCCGCCACCCCGAAGCGCTGCTCCTCGTCGATGACCAGGAGCCCCAGGTCCTTGAACGAGACGTCCCCCTGAAGCAGCCGATGGGTGCCGATGACCACGTCCACGCTGCCGTCAGCGAGCCCTTCCAGGGCGCGCTTCTGCTGAGCCTTGGTACGAAACCGGGACAACCCCTCGATCACCACAGGGTAGTCCTTCATCCGCTCCCGAAAGGACCCCAGGTGCTGCTGCGCCAGGACCGTGGTCGGCACGAGCACGGCGACCTGCCGGTTGCCCATGACGCACTTGAAGGCAGCCCTCATGGCCACCTCCGTCTTGCCATAGCCGACATCTCCGCAGATCAGCCGATCCATGGGCTGGGGCGACTCCATGTCCGCCTTGATGGCGTCCGCCGCGCGGGCCTGATCGGGAGTCGCCTCATGGGGGAAGGCCGCCTCGAACTCCTGCTGCCACGCGGTGTCCGCAGGATGACGGATCCCGGACTTGCGCGCCCGGATCGCCTGCAGCTCCAGGAGCTCCGCAGCCATGTCCGCCACCGCACGGCGCACCGCGTCCTTGCGCTTCTCCCAGGACGCCGAGCCCAGCCGGGAAAGGTCCGGGGCGTCCCCTTTCCCTCCGATGTACTTCTGGACCAGGTCCACCTTGGAAGCGGGGACGTGGAGCTTCACGTCGTCCCTGAAACGAAGCACCAGGAAGTCCTGCTCCGCGCCGCCCTTGGTCTCTCTCCGCAGCCCCTCGAACTGCGAGATCCCGTGGCCCAGATGCACCACGTAGTCACCTTCGTCCAGATCCAGGAACGACTGGATCGCCTCGCTGACCACCGCGTCCTCCTGCGCCGGCCGGCGACGGGTCACGGTGGTGGCAAACAGCTCGTGATGCATGAGGGCCGCCACCCCCAGGAACGGGCTATGAAACCCCTCCCTGAGGCGACCCACGTGCATGATCACGGGCCGCTTGCGCAGCTTCTCGGCCAGCGCAGAGGTCTGCTGCTCGAGCACCCCCTTGAAGCGGTCCTGCTCTGCCTCCGTGTCGAAGCAAAGCAAGGTAGCCTGCTTACCTCGCGAGACCCGTTCCAGGGCCTCCATGGCATCCTCGAAGGCGGTCCCCGCGGCGGCGATGATCTGCCCGCCGAGGTTCAACGCCTCGCCCGCGGGCACCTTGAGCCTCGACGTCATGATCTCGGGCAGTCGAAACAGCGCCGCCCAGGCGTCCTCTCGCCGCTCCCGATCGGCTCCCTGGAATCGGCTGAGGTGCCGCTCCATGGACTCCTGCAACGCGCGCGCGTCCCGCGCCAGCACCACCCAGTCGTCCGAGAGGTGGTCCGCGAGGGGGCCGCTCTCCGCTGAAGTGTCAGGGGCCATGAGAGACGGCGCGGCCTCGGCCAGGACCTCCACGGAGAGCTGGGTCGCGGGGTCGAAGGCCCGAATGCCCTCGATCTCGTCGTCCAGCCACTCCACCCGGAGCGGCTTGCCACGGTCATGAGACCAGAAGTCGATGAGGTCTCCTCTGACCGCGAAGGTCCCCGCCCGATCCACCACGGTCTCACGGGTGAAGCCGGCTTCGCCCAACCGTTCCACCACCTCTTCCAGTCCCAGCACTTCGCCCACGGTGAGCCGCAGCCGCGAGGCCTTGATGGCGTCCGGCCGAGGTAGCGGGTCCACGGCGGACCGAGCCGGCGTCACCAGCACCTGCAAGCGCTGATCCTGACTCAGTCGATCGATGACCCGGGCCCGCTCCATCCCACCGTCGACCCCTGGCGGCAGCGACGCCACCCGCTGTCCGGCGAGACCCAGCAGCCGGAGGTCGTCGACGGTCCCCTCCGCCTCTTGCTCTCCCGGCACCAGGACCACCAACCGACGTGTCGTGTTGAGAGCGAGCGCGACGGCCAGCAGCGAGAGCGCCGACCCGGTGACCCCGCCCACGGTCGGGCCGTCGTCAACGGAGCGGAGCAGCTCCTTGAACGGACGAGACTTGACCAGGGGTGTGAGGAGAGCGTCCACGTGCGCTCACAACCATAGCGGGCGGCCGGCCCCCGAGGGAGGGCGGGGCGGGCAACGCCCAGGTTCCTGGGTCCTCATAGCAGTCCCAGGTCACGGAGCGCTGCCGCCGCAGCGCGCTGTTCCGCCTCCTTCTTGGACCGGCCGTAGGCGGGAGGAAAGCGCCGCTCCCCTAACGCGACGCACATCTCGAAGGTCTTGGTGTGATCGGGCCCGGCGGTGGAGAGGACCTCATAGCCCGGGTTGGCCATGCGGTTCTGCTGCACCCACTGACCGAGCCAGGACTTGAAGTCCCGTTGCCCTGGTTCGTCCGCCGCCGTCGCCATGGCGTCCCCGAAGTGGCGAGCCACGAACTCGTAGGCGGCGTCGAGGCCGCTGTCCAGGTAGACCGCTGCGATCACCGCCTCCAGGGCGTTTGAGAGGATCGAGTTGGTGATGGACCTGTGGTCCGGGAACATGCGACCGACGATGAGATAGGGGGCGAGCCCCAGCTCCCTGGCCTTGAGGGCGAGGGAGCGGCGGCTGACGATCTGGCTCTTCACCTTGGTCATCCGTCCCTCCTGAAAGTCCGGATGATGGGCGTACAGGTGAAGGCTGACGATCATGCCGAGGACCGCGTCTCCCAGGAACTCGAGGCGCTCGTTGCTATCCGAAGCGTCGGTCCCGGAGGAACCGTGGGTCAGGGCGCGGACCAGCAACTCTCGATCCTGGAAATCATGCCCGAGGGTGGCTTCGCAACGGGAGAGGAGATCGTCCGGCGACCCCGTGTCCGCGGCATCGCTCACGGGTCCAGGCTGCCTTCCCCGGGCTGGAACAGCAGCCCGTACTCCTTCTGGGCGTAGCGGTCGGTCATGCCGGAGACGTAGTCCGCCACGGCGCGCTCCAGACCATCCCGTTCCGAGAGGGACTGGAACCGCGGGGGCATGAGTTCCTTCCCCGCGCAGTAGGCGCGAAAGAGGCCGGTGATCATCACGCGGGCTCGGTTCCGCATACGGCAGACCTTGTAGTGCGTATAGAAGTGCTCGTACAGGAAACCGCGGAGCTCGTACTCCTCCGCCGAGACCTCAGCGCTGTTGGCAACGATGGGCTCCTGCGCGGCGCGCACGTCCACGAGGGTGGTCACCTCCCGCTCGGCGATGCGCCGAACCGTGCTCTCGCACAGGTCTCGGACCAGCAGGGAGATCAACTGGGCCACGACCTTCAACTCGAGCATCCGCCCCTGGATCCCGGGGTAGCGAGCGAGCGCACCGTCACGAGCCCTGCCCCACAGGCGCACGTCACGATCCAGCGCCTCCGACGTCAGGATCCCGGAGCGCAGGCCGTCATCCAGGTCCGCAGAGAGGTACGCGATGCCATCCGCCACGTCCACCACCTGAGCCTCCAGGCACGGACCGTCCTGCGGCCTGTAGGTTTCGTAGTCCGGCCCCTCGAACGGGCGCTTGTGCTTGATGATGGACTCCCGGACCTCGTAGCTCAGGTTCAGCCCTTCGAAGCCGGGGTACTTGATCTCGAGGATGTCGAGGATGCGCAGCGACTGGCGGTTGTGCTCGAAGCCGCCGTGTTCGGCCATGAGCTCATCGAGCACGTCCCCTCCCGAGTGCCCGTAGGGCGTGTGCCCGAGGTCGTGAGCCAGGGCGAGGGCCTCGGTCAGGTCCTCGTTGAGTCTCAGGCTCCTGCTCACGGCCCGCGCGATCTGGGAGACCTCCAGGCTGTGGGTCAGTCGTGTCCGGTAGTGGTCCCCGGTATCCGCGACAAAGACCTGGGTCTTGCCGTTCAATCGACGGAAAGCGGTGCTGTGGATGATCCGATCCCGATCCCTCTGAAAGTCGGTCCTCAGCGGGTCCGGCGGCTCGCTCACCCGACGACCTCGGGTGGCGCTGCTGCGGCAGGCGTAGCCCGCCAGGTTCAGGTCCTCCTGCTCCAGGACCTGCTTACGGCTGAGCACCAACCCGTTCGTATCATCTTCAGCGGAGCCCATGGCTTCGAGGTTATCCCCGTCCGAGCCCATCCTCAACGCCGCAGAAGGCGCCACAACCCGGCGGAGCCCACCACGACCAGCCCGAGACAGGGCCAGGCCACGTCTCCCCGCTGGTAGATGGCTCCACCGATGGCGAAGGTCAGGCCGTAGACCACGCAGAGGCCCAAGGCCCAGAGCGCGGCCACCTGGCGCAGGGTGTGGTCAGGGGCCGCCGCCGGCCCTACCCGAGCACGCACCGGCCCCCAGAACCCCGGCGGCCGGACCCGCCGGACGAAATCATCGAGGCGTCCAGCGTCCGTCTTCGGGCCCCAGCGAACGCCCACCGCGATCATGGCCAGGGACGTGGCCACCACCAGGATCGCCTTGTGCCAGATCTCCAGCCGCCATGGGCCGAGCTGGCAGGCCCCGCTGGCGAACACGTACGGCTCCTGCCAGATGCCGTTGCAGACCTCGAAGGCCACCGTCAAGCAGACCGACGAGGCCAGCGCCAGGATCTCGCACCAGGCGTTGACCCGCCACCAGAACCAGCGCGCGATGAGCACGGGGCCGATGCCCGCGCTGAACGCCCAGACCAGGATCCACGCGTCCTTGATGGAATGGAAGAACTGGAAGCACAGCACGGACACGACCATCACCAGCACGACCGTTCCCTTGCCCATCCACACCAGCCGGCGCTCCGAGACGTTGCCCTTGGCCAGTCGTCGGTAGACGTCGTTCACCAGGTAGGAGGCGCCCCAGTTCAACAACGTGTCCACGGTGCTGAGGAACGCCGCGAGGAACGCCGCCACCAGCACGCCGAGGAGGAACGGGTGGTCCACCAGCACTTCGCCCATCATGCCCGGATAGGCCTGCCGACCAGGGATCCCCCGGACCTGAGCCCCGGTGTCATCGACCAGCTGATCGTCCGAGACGCTCAGGGCGAGCGTCTCGACCTTCCTCCGCTCGAAGACCACTTCCCCTTCCGCGCCACCGTCGACCGCGACCTCCACGATGCCCGTGACCGTGGAGGCGGGGAGTCCGTTGACCGAAGGCTGGCCCGATTCGGCCGCCAGCATGGGGAACACCACGAGGCTGAGAGACCCCACCAGGACCCACGGCCACATGCGGAGAGCGGCGTACGCGACCGAGAACCAGAGGGTCCCCACGCTCGCGTGCCACTCGTTCTTGGCCGCCAGCATCCGCTGGCACAGGTACCCTCCCCCGTCGGCGTTGTAGATGGCCCACCACATGATCCCCATGTAGGCCAGCACCTTGTACTGATCGTCCGGGTCGTCGGGGAAGAACGCCACCGAGTCGGACGACACCGCCTCCACGAGGGCACCCATCCCCCCAACGTGGTCCGCCGCGATCACGGCGAACACGGTGGTGCCGACCATGGCGATGACAAACTGCAGCAGGTCCGTCGCCACCACCCCCCAGAATCCGGCGAGGACCGCGTAGGTCAGGGCGATCCCCGCCAGCACCCAGGCCACGAGGCTCTCATCCCCCGGTGGGAGGTCCGTGACCGCCACCACCACATCCACGACCGCCCGCATGATCAGGGATAGGGAGATGACGTTGGCGAGGATGGAGAAGTGAAACGCCTTGTAGATGCGCAGCCCCGACGCTGATCGACCGCTGTAACGGAGCTCGAGCAACTGATTGTCCGTCATGACGCCGGAGCGACGCCACAACCTGGCGAACAGGAACACGGCCAGGATCTGCCCCATGACCATGTTCCAGCCGAACCAGCCGTAGGAGATCCCTCCCCGGACGTTGGAGGCGACCCCCAGGGGGGTGTCCGGCGCGAACGTGGTGATCACCATGGACGTGCCGAGGACCCACCAGGGCAGGGTCCGACCCGCGAGGAAGTACTGCTCGGTGTCCCTGGCAGCGCGGCGGGCGAACCACAGGCCGATGGCGAAGGTGATGGCAAGGAAGCCCGCCACTACGGTCCAGGACAGTGCGGTCATGGCCCGCGCACTCTACATCGCCGGTGCTGCTATATTCTCGACGTCGACGTGTGAAGTCCTCCCTGGGGCTGTGAGCCGTCGCACCATCCGCCTCCCTGGTACCTGTTGCTGGTTGCTCCGCGATGGAGGGAGGCTGGGCACGCAGCGGAAAGACGGACATGAGCGAGAATCAGGCGATGGACGAGAGCACCTCTGGAGACGGCGACACCGAACCGCTGCCGCAGCGGGAGACCCGCGACGCCGAGCGACCGGTGCGCTCCTACGCGCTCATGGACCCACGGTCGAAGCGCATCTACCTCGAGTTCTACAAGGACACCTACAAGACCGAGGGCGCCGTCCTGTCCCGCAAGATGAAGGAACTCGTGGCCATCGGCGCCAGCATGGCACTGAACTGCCCCAATTGCCTCGACGGGCACATCAAGAAGGCGCTGAAGGACGGGGCGACCAGAGAAGAAATCAGCGAGGTGATCCAGGTGTCACTGGGGGTCGCCGCCGCCGCCGTGGTCGATCGCTCGGACATGGCGGGCTACAGGCTTGGGCTCAACTTCGACGACCTGCCGTCCTCCGAACAGCAGGCCGAGGGCTGAAGACCAGCCCGGCGCTCACCTCCGTCTGCGCCACATCACCAGCTGCTGGGTGCAACCTGGCATGTCTCGCAGCATCTCCGGCAGCGGAGTCCCGCGCACGAACTTCCGCTGCAATCCGACCTGCGACCAGGTGGACGGCACCACGAGCGCTCCACCGGGTGCGACCTGACGCCCCAGTTCAGCGGCCCGCCAGGCCGGGGCCACGGGGTTGCGCGCGACCACCAGGGAGAACTCCCTCGCCGGCAATTCCCGTTCCTCGTACTGGACGAGGGCGTGTGGATGGTAAGCACGCGTGTACTCGAGTTCCGCCGTGGTTCCGCAGATCCCCGTCACCCGACGCCCTGTCTGCGCCATCCAGTAGCAACCGATGCCGGTACCACAGTCCCACTCCAGCACTTCACCGCTGGGCACCTGTGCCGCCAGGGCTCGATAGGCTGACTCGAGCGCCGCTCGCCGTGGGGCGTAATAGTCGTTCCGCTGGAGGCGCAACTCGCGACTCGTAGCGACGATCAGGCGGTGCTCGAACCGGACCTCAGCGAACACCGCGGACACCATGTGAGGGCGTTCGAGCGTGTGGCAGCATCGCTCCAGCGCGCTGCGAAGCCCGGGCTCGGAAGGGTTGCACCAGGCGGCGGCGCGCAGCTCCGCCAGCCCTTCCAGGGGGCGACCCAGTTCCTCCAGAACACAGCCCGCTTGCAGGTGCGCGATCGCGGAGCGGTCATCCAGCGCCAATGACGCCTCCAGCAGCCCCAGGGCCCGGACTCCTTCTTCCGCCACCCGGGCCATGGTGGCGCGATCGTGCAACGCCGCCGCCCTCGCCCGATGAGAATCACCCCGAAACGTGGCCCGACCCGCGTAGCCTTCGGTGCTACCCCGCTGCTCCCCTGCCGCCCGCCAGTGTTTCTGCCCGGACTGATCGTCCACCATTCCCGTTCCTCCTGACCCCCTGGCCTCGCACCTGCCATTTCTTCTTGCGACCAGCCGCGACCACCACATTCAGCATTTTCTGCAAAAAGCGAAATAATATCAAGAGCCAAGGGGTGGCGAGATGGGCGAGTGGCGGCCTCAATCGTGACGGATCCACTCACCGACACCGGGCCAGACACCCACGACACGGTGTACGATGACTCCGTCGTACGACTTTCGATCAGTTCACCGGAGGTTCCTTTCATGCGTGCGCCGTCCGCCGTCCTTCTCGTCTGTGTCATCGCCACGCTCTCCCCCGCACAATTCTGCGGCGGTCAGGGCAATGCCACCCTCACCATCCCGGTCGCGTTCCTGGGCGGTTCGGTGACACCGGCCCTGAGCGCCGCGCCCGGCTCCCCCTTCATCTGGTACGCGGACTTCGCACCGGGGCAGGTGTTCCTGCCCGGTATCGGCAACTCCTGCCTCGCCATGTCTCCCGCTCTGTGGGCCATCGCCGACGGACTGGGCGGAGGCGCTCCCCCCATGTCCGGATCGGGCACCTTCAGCACCACCATCCCGCTGCCAGCGACGCCGTCCCTGCTGGGGCTCACGCTCTACAGCCAGTTCGGCGCGCTGGACATCGCGGCCCCCAACGGTGTCGCCATTTCCAACCCGGTCTCCGTGCAGTTGACGATCCCTGACTTCGCCCTGCCCACCGCTGGGACCATGAGCGGGTTCGGCACGTCTCTCCATCGCGCCGTGCCGTTGCAAGACCCGCGGCTGACCCTGATCGTGGGAGGCGGCAGCGGCAACCTGACAGCGCCCACGCCCGCCAACTTCGTCCAGCTCTACGACCACTACACACGCACGTTCAACGCCGCCGCCGCCATGAGCGGTCCGCGGACCCTGCACACCGCGACGCTGCTCCAGGACGGCCGCGTGCTCGTCACCGGCGGCCTCGGGAGCACCCTCGGAAACCTGGACACGGGTGAGGTCTTCGACCCCGCCACCAACAGCTGGACCCCCGTGGGCAACGTGATGCAGAGCGTCCGGGCCGCCCACACAGCCACCCTCCTGAACGACGGCAGGGTGCTGATCGCCGGCGGCAACGGCATCTTCGCCACCGGACCGCTGGGCGGATTCGGCCCCATCTTCAGCAGCGTCCACGACACCGTGGACATCTACGACCCGGTGACCAACACGTTCTCCCCGGGCCCCACCCTGCTGGAGAAGCGGGCGGGCCACAGCGCAGTGAAGCTCCCCGGCGGTCAGGTCCTCCTGGCCGGCGGGATCAGCGACGCGTTCCTGGGCACCCTGCCCGTCTACGCCTCCGCCGGAGAGATCTTCGATCCCTCCACCAACAGCTTCTCTCCCACCGGCGTGACCCCCTCGGATCGCTTCGCCGGCATGATGGAGGTGCTGCCCAACGGCAGCGTGCTGTACTGCGGCGGCGGCACCGGCCCGGTGCTCTGCGCCACGTCCACTGCGGAATACTGGGACTCCTCCAACAACACCTGGTCGCCGCTCCCGACCGGACTCCCGAACGACGCCGCCCTGGGCGCCACCGCCCGCCTCGCCACCGGCGAGATCGTCATCAGCGGCGGCGGCAGCGGTTGCGTCGCCATGTATTCACCCCTGACGAACATCACCGTGTTCAACCCGAACACGTTCCAGTTCATCCCGAAGACGCCCATGCCTACGGCGGCCGCGTCACACACCATCTCGCCGCTGCCTGACGGCAGCTTCCTCATCGCCGGCGGCCTGGACGCGTCCGGGTTCGCGGTGCCGACCGCCCACATCTGGAACCCTTAGTCCGGCCCGCGGGGGAGGGCTCACCTCCCCCGCTGACGTCAGTCCAGGTGACCGCGCGACGAGTCCCCCATGTCCATGCCGGCGGGGAAGTACTCGTCCCAGCGCTCCGAGACCCGCTCGGCGGTCTGTTCGTCACAGAACAGCTCCGCCGGGTAGGAAGGCTTCTCGCGCGCGTCGATCAGCACCGGCGGCTCGAACGAGGCGTGGCTCCCCTGGAGCGTCTTCGATCGAGCGTGGATGTCCGAAGCAGGATCGAACCGTGTGAACGTGGTCCACAGGAAGTTCATGGCGCTCCTGGCAGCCTGCTGGACATCATCAACCAGCACCACCAGAGGCCACTGCGCCAGCGCCTCCTCCGCCAACACGCGAGCCGCGAACCCTGCGTCTTCACCGTAGGTGGGTCCGGAGATCACGAGGCAGCCGGGACAGAACGGGGCCACGGCCCCGACCCCCGCGGGGGCGCCGCCCTCGAAGGCGGTCGGTAGTTCACGTCTCGGCTCGCCGAGGCCGAGCAGCACCCCCTTGCTCCCCTCGTTGATGCGTGGGCCAGCGTAATCCAGCGTGTCCATGGACAGGTTGGCCACGATGTAGAGGTCCGTGCGGAAGTCCGCCCGCGCCAGGACGTACTCGAGGACCGCAGGGAAGTCCGCGAGGTCCATGGGCCGATCAAGGACCAGCAGGAACTTGGTCAAGGACAGCTGCCCCTCTCCGAGGATGCGGAACGCGGAGGCCATGGCCTCACGCTTGTAGCGTTCCCGCACGACCGCAGCGGACAGGGAGTGGTATCCCGTCTCCCCGTAGGACCACAGGTCCCGCACCCCGGGCATGACCAGCGGGAACAGGGGGGCGAGCAGCTCCTGCAGGAAGTCCCCGATGAAGAAGTCCTCCTGGCGCGGCTTCCCCACCACGGTCACCGGCAGCACCGGGTTCTGCCTCCTGAGGATCGACTTGACTCGCAACCAGGGGAACGGATGGGTGAGGCTGTAGTAGCCATAGTGGTCCCCGAACGGGCCCTCGTCCCGACGCTCGTGGGCGGGCACCTCCCCCACCACCGCAAACTCCGCGTTGGCCAGCAGGGGGAGCGGTCCTGCTGGATTCCTGGACATGGGCAGCTTGCCTCCCAGCAGAAGGGAAGCGAGCAGCAGCTCCGGGACGTTCTCCGGGAGCGGAGCGATGGCCGACAGGATGGCCGCCGGCGGGCCGCCGAGGAACACATTGACCGGAAGGGCGGCGTCCTCCTCCTCCGCTACGGCGTGATGAAAGCCGCCGCCCTTGCCGATCTGCCAGTGCATCCCCAGGCTCTGCCCGTCGAACCGCTGCATCCGGTACATGCCCAGGTTGTGCTCCCCCGTGTGAGGGTGCTCCGTGTACACCAGGCCCAGGGTGAAGAAGGCACCGCCGTCCTCGGCCCAGGACCGTGTCATGGGCAACCCGTTCAGGTCTGGCGAGGACTCCGACACGTCCAGGATGGGCCCACGCACCCCGCGCTTGATGCCGGTTCGCGCCAGGGACCACAGCATGCTGCGCTTGCTCCAGAGCCTGCCCAGGGACGGGGGCAGCAGCTCCTGGGGAGCGCGCGCCAGCTCGCCGATCAGCTCCCTCGGGCGCTCGCCGAAAGCCAGCATGACCCGCTCACGGGTACCGAAGAGGTTGCTGACCACGGGAAACGAGGAGCCACGAACCCGCTTGAAGAGGATGGCGGGCCCGCCGGCCGCGATCACACGGCGGTGGATCTCCGCCAGCTCCAGGTCCGGATCCACCTCCGCCTCGACGGTCACGAGATCCCCGCAGGCGTCGAGGGCCTGCAGGAACGAACGGAGATCAGGGAATGACATTGGTGCGGTCATGCTGCCGCACCATAACTACTTGTCGAGCAAAGTGGAGAGCGCCTGCCAATCAACCGTGAACTCGACCCGCTGCCGGGCCGTGCCCGGCGTCACCTCGACGGAGCCCAGCTCCAGCTTCTTGGTCGTACGAGGGACCGTCCAACCGACATCGCCCGGGTCCCTCGCCTCCTCCTTCTGGCGCAAGCGAGCATGGATCATCACCTTCCAGGTCCCCGGAGGGACCTGCTCGATGGTCACCTCGCGACCGTCCACGGCCAGGAGAGCCTGGAGCCGCCCGGTCGCCCCCATGATCCCCGGACTGAACTCAATCGCCATGCTGCTCGAAGCGCTGAGATCAGGGGCCCGGAACAGGCCTCCCACCGCGTCCGGGTACTTGCGCGTCGCGGACTCGCCGGAGAGCGAGACCAGCCAGGTGGCGACACGGTCGTCGCTGTCCAGGTTGCCCCCCGAGACGCTCACGCCGACGGTGAGGGTGCAGCCTCGATCCAGCTCCGCTTCGAAGGGAAACGTGCGCCCCTCGGCCTTGAAGGCGAGGAATCCCTTGGCGTTCACGCGGACGTCCCGGACAGCGCCCTTGGGCAGGATCACGCGGGCGATGCCCTCCTCATCGGTCCGGTGGGACAACCGGGGTCCGGATGACGGCTCTGCCTCAGGCGCGCGAAGGGAGACGTTGGCCCGAGCCACCGGGTCCCCCTCCGGGGAACGCACGGTGACCGCGGTTCGCTCCAGGTGATCTCCCACGGTCACGCCATCCAGGCGAGGGTCCACGGATTCGCCGCCGCCCTCGATGACGATGCCTTCGACCGTGAGGACCTCGTACCGTTCCAGGTACACCGTGGCTCGGTAGCGCCCGGGGGGCAGGCCCCCGACGACGAACGTCCCATCGGGCTTGCAAGTCGCGTTGAACTGCAACTCCCCGTACATGAACTGCAGATGGCCGTCCCGCAACCGATCCTCCCCATGCATCCGGATCACCGGCAAGGCCTCCTCCACGGCGGACACCACCCTCCCTCTCAGGGAGCCCACGGCCCGCACCACGAGCACCACACCCGTCTCACCGGGGCTGAACGGCACCCTCTCCGAGACCGGCCCGCCGGCGACACGAGCGAACACACGCCATCCCGCAGGGTCACTCATCCCCAGGATGGCGAATCGCCCGTCGCCGTCCGTGCGGACACGCTGCTCCGCCATCTGCATCCCACCCCCGAACCAGAGGTCCTTCATTTCGGCAGGCGGAAACAGCCGCACCAGGGCCCCCTTCACGGGCTCGCCTTTCTCATCCTGGACCTGGCCTGCGACGATCACCGGCAACGGCAGCACCTGGACCGGGTCCAAACGACGGACCTCACCGGGGACACAGATCCCGATGGTCCCCTTGAACAACTCCTGGCTGGTGGACGGGTCGGCGGGCATGAGCCCCATGCCGGTCCCATTCCCCTGGACCCTTCGGACCACGAGCTCTAGCGGCTTGTCCGGCGCCACCGTGAGCCGCACGATCCCATCCGCGTTGGGGGACCGCTCCACGGTGGTCTCAGACGATCCGTGCGTCAGGAAGCTCCTGCCGAACGAGCTCCCGATCACGACCCCCATGCCGGTCCTCTCGGAACGGACCTTCCCCGGCGGCCCGGTGACGATCTGGAACGTCCCCTCCGTCACCGGAGCCCCGGATTCATCCACCAGGGGGACCTCGACCACGGGCGCCCTGGCGCCCCGTGTCATGACCACGTCCACCACCCCATCCCCCTGCTCCGGGACGCGGGTCGTGGCCTTCACGTCGCAGCGGCCCTTCTCGCGCAGCACCAGGTCCACCTTCTGGCCCGGCGCGAAGCCGCGCAGGACGGTCTCACCGTCGTCGAAGGACCTGCAGCGGGAATCGGATTTCCCCCAACCGGGCAGGACGAGACCGCTGAAGAACACTTCCTCGCCAGCGGCCTGATCCAGGTCCCAGCGGATCTTACGCCGCCCCCGCACCACCTGTCCCTCGTCGTCCACCACCCGCACCCGGAGAGCCACGCCCCGGGAGATCTCGATACGAGCCTTGGTGACTCCATCCTCGACCCAGGGCACGCTGGCACCAGCAGGCTCGCTGCGGCCCTCCGCTGGCAGCCGCACCTTGGGTTCGAACTTCTTGGCCCGGTAGGCTCCGTGATCCCGCGGCGTGATCTCGAATCTGGCCAGGCCATCCGGGTCCGAGGTCCAGTGCACTTCAAGGTTGAAAGAATAGCCCTGCCCCATCAGCACCGGGACCCCACCCACGGGCTCACCGTCCTGATCCACCACCGACACCTCCACCCTCCGGACGGGCTTCATGGTGACCTCTGCCTGCTGGCCCATACCCACGTCCTTGACGGGGACATGGCGGTAGCCGGCGAGCCCGTCCTTGCGAGCGAACACTCGAAGCGGCTGCGGCGGGATGTCCTTCAGCATCACCTTCCCGGTGGCGTCAGCCGTGAGGCGCTTCCAGGGCTCGGTCTCCCGGCCCAGGGGCGGCTCACCGATGCTGACCTCCACGTCCGCCGCCGGTTGCGCCCGGCCCTCTCCGTCACGGAAGACGACCATGAACCCCTCTGGCGCAGGGCTGGGTGCGGAGGGCTCAGAGAACGGGCTGGTGGAGACCCGTGCGACCCCGGCGCCCCCCCCTGCGGCGGGCTGCTCTCCGCTGGTATGAGCAACGGAGGCAGGGGCGGCCGCCCGATCGCCAACCGAGTCGCCGTTCAGCGAAGGTTGGCCGCCGTCGTCCCCTTCCGCCAGGAACCACCAGCCGAACACCACCATCAGGGCAACCGCGACGAGGCAACTGAGCACACGGATCATCATGTCTGACTCCTCAGGGCACGAGACTAACGCCAGGAACGTCCGTCATGCGCGTCGGATCCCCCCAAAAAAGCCAAAACCGCAGCCGCATCCACCCTGTAACCTCATGCCCGTGCATCCCCGCCTCCTCGACCTCGGGTTCCTGACCGTCAACGGCTACGGCCTGATGATCGCCCTGGCGATCCCCACGTGCTACGCCCTGGTCTCTCACGAGGCCCGGCGAGCCGGGCTCAAGGCGCTGGAAGAGAACCTGGTGTTCCTGTTCTTCTGGCTGGTGGCCGCCTTCTACCTGGGGGGGAAGCTGGCCTTCATCATCGGCTACCCCTCTGATTGCCGCGCCCTGCTCGACACCCAGGGGGTGCCCGGTCTGCTTCGTGAGGGGTTCGTGTTCTACGGCGCGGTGTTGTTCGGCATTCCCATCACCTGGCTGGGCATGCGACGCTATGGCATCCCCTTCGCCCGAGGCCTGGACGTCATCGTCTACGTCGTGCCCCTCGGCCACGTGTTCGGCCGAGTCGGGTGTTTCCTCGCCGGCTGCTGCTATGGATGCCGGACGGACGGGGCCTGGGCGGTGACCTTCCCGGAAGAGACCATGGGACTGGCCGGTGTCCCGGTCCACCCGGTCCAGCTGTACGAAGCGGCAGCCAACCTCGGGGTGTTCGCCATCCTGTGGTGGGGCGTCCGCAAGCACTACCGCTTCCCGGGCCAGGCACTGCTCACCTACCTGGCGTTGTACGCAGCCATCCGATTTCTCACGGAGTTCGTCCGCGGAGACGGCAACCCGGTGTACGTGGGCGAGGGGGCAGGGGACCAGCTGGGGGCGCCACCGAACGGGCTGACCCAGGCGCAGATCATCGCCATGGTGACCATGGCCGTGGCCGGACCGTCGCTGTGGCTGAAGACGCGGAAGCACCCAGGGGGCAACCGCTGAGGTGGGACGGGGGCGGGGGAACGCGCGATCCCGTCAGCGGGAGCAGGCGGCCCGGCGGGAGGCCCTCGAACGGGAGTGGGCCGGACGATTGCTGCCCGTGAACGACCTCGCCCCCCTGGTGGTGGCACAACAGGCGCAGGGAGAGCCCTACCATCGTTGGCTCAGGTACCGTCAGGGCTTCGCCCCCGAGCTGGTGCGTCGATTCCTGCAGGAGAACAGCGTCGTCAGCGGCCCGGTGCTGGACCCGTTCAGCGGCTCCGGGACCGTGGCCACGGAGTGCGGGCGCCAGGGCGTCAGCGCCGTGGGCCTGGACGTCGTGGGCTCCCTCACCTTCATGGCCCACGCTCGACGCGGGGTCGACGAGGAGACGGAAGCGCGGGCCGCGGAGCTGCTGGCGGCGGCCAGCGGCGTGGACGGCGAGGGGCGACAGAAGCGGGGCGGGCACGTCGTCGAGAAGGACGCCGTCCTCGAGATGATGCGGCAGGACAGGGAAGCCCACGAACCTCCTGCTGCGGGTCGTTACGTCCGGGGGGACGCCCGGGTCCTGCCCCTCGACACCGCCGCGTTCCGCGGCGCCCTGACGTCCCCGCCCTACCTCTCGCGCTATGACTACTCCCGGGTCAACGACCCGGCGGAGCGGCTGTGGAGTCGCCGGGGGGGCAGGCGGCGACAGCGGCAACAACTGCGAGCCAGAGCCGGCGGCGCCCGCGGGGCCGCCTCACCGGTCCACGACGCCGCCGAGGAAGCCGCGGCCCGATTGATGGAGGACGGGAGAGCGGACGAAGCCCGCTCCGTGCGCGCCTACTTCGCGGACATGGACCGCGTCTTCGCCGAGCTCGCGCGGGTGCTCCGCCCCGGGGCACCGCTCTGGTTCGTCGTCGCCGGATCCGACCTGAAGCGGACCTACGTCCCGGGAGACCTCATCTGCGCAGAGATGGCGGAGTCTCACGGCTTGCGCGTCGAGGCCGTGCGCGTGGCCCGGCGGCTCCGCTCCACCGGGCGTTCGCTGGGGGGCCTCAAGGACATGGCCCCCCGTGAATCCGTAATCGTGGCCCGAAGGGTCGGGGCCCCTATTCCCGACACACCCTGAGGCCCGCGTAGGCGGGGAGGACGACAGCCGTGTTCTCTCGATCGTCCTTGGCCCCGTAGGCGTACGGGCCCCGCAACACGACATCTCCTCCGTCCTCCGTGACCCACTCGGCGACGTTGCCTCCGGCGTCGTGAACACGGACCGCGACGCCCCCCGCCCGATGCACCCCCGGGCGACGCGAACCGACGGCCTCCACGAGGGGCGGCATCCGGCCGCCGCCATGCGCCTCCCCGGCGATGCGGCGCCATCGCGCCGCGTCCGTCGGGTTGAGCTGGGACCCGGCCCACCAATCAAGCGTGTTCTCCTCGCCTCCTCGGGGCAGCTTCTTGTACTCCGCCACGGTCAGCAGGCGCCACCGCTTCCCGGTCATCTCGCTCAGGCGCCTGACGTAAGCGGCGGCATCCTCTGCCCCGATCCCCACGACGGGCAGGTCCTCGTCTCCAGCGGCGACGTGGGTGTCCGGGAACACCGACTTCCATTGCCGCCGGGTCACCTCGAAGCGGCCCACCTGCACACCGGCAACAGACACGGTCTCCGGCACCACCAGATCTCCGTGAGCCTCCCCGAGCACACCGCTCACCCGGGCGTACTGCTGGGCGGACAGGGCGTCGGCGAGGGGGCTCCCCTTCACCAGCGACGCGTCCGCGTCCGCCTCCACGCCGAACAGGTACCGATCCACCCACTCCAGCTCCTCAACCATCTTGCGACGACGGAAGCTGGGCTTGTTCAACCCGTGAGGCTGGCCGGGGAACAACACGAACCGGACCGGCGCCTTCCCCACCTGCTGGAGCGCCCTGTACCACTGCCACCCCTGCTCCGTGGGCACGGCGGTGTCCTGGTCACCGAAGAAGATCAGGGTCGGGGTCGTCACCTTCTCCACGTAGAAGAGCGGTGACTTCTTCAGGTAGAGGTCCGGCATTTTCCACGGAGGACCGCCGAGGTAGTAATCATCGAAGCGGACGCCGAACGCGCAGTTGCCGTAGTCGCTGGTCCAGTTCACGTCTCCCGCGCCGGGGACGCACACCTTGAACCGATAGTGGGCGTACTCGGGGGCCCAGAGCTCGGCGAACGTGAGACAGGCGATGGACAGGATGGCGCCGTTGGACCACCCCACCAGCCCCAGGCGATCCGCGTCCACACGTCCCGCCTTCACCTGGACGTCGATGCCCGACAGGATGTCCGCCACCTCCAGCTCGTAGTACCGGCCCTTGATGGACTCGCTCCACTCGAGGCCGTAGGACGAGCTGCCGTGGTAGTTGATGAACAGGCAGAACGCGCCTCTCTGGCTGTACAGCTGCGGCAGATAGGCGTAACGCTGGGAGAACCGGTCCCGGTCGGCCCCGTGGGGGCCCCCATGGGGCATGGCGATGAGCGGATAGCGTCGCCCTTCCCGGTAGTCGGACGGGAAGTACAGGATGCCCTCCACTTCATCGCCGTTGGCCCCTTTCCACCGGATGACCTCACGACGGGCGATCACGCGCCGGCTGAACCCGTCGTTGGGCCGAAGGAACTCCTCCTCACCCTTGACGGCGCTCTCCTCCAGACGCCCCCAGCACCAGCGATCCGGGTCCTGGGCGCTGCCGTGGACGTAGACGACGGTCGCACCATCCCTGGACAGCGTGAGGCTGAACATCCGATCCGCGTGCGCTCCCTCGAGAGGCTTCCGGACCCAGCCGGAATCGGTGCGCCTGTAGCGAGCAGGGGCGTAGCGAACGCCGTGCTCACCAAACGCGAGGAAGCCGTCGTCGGTCCCGATGAACCCAGGTCTGCCAATTCCCCGGTCCCATCCCAGAGGGACCTGGGTCGCGACGGCCGTGGCCGCGTCCACCTCGTAGACATGGGTCACGGAACCGCTGGCCTCGCCGTCCACCGCGGAGTGAGGGACGGCCGCGTAGACGACCTGGGAATCGGTCCTCCACGCAAACGAACCGGGCCGGTTCCGGCGTTCTGCGAAGAGGGCTCGCTCCTCGCCGCTGACGAGATCCAGCAACGCGACCCGGGGCGGCGACCTCGTATCCGTGGAGACTGGGCTGGTGGCCGCTGTGTAGACGACCTTCCTGCCATCCGGTGAGACCTCGAAGCCGCGCACCTGATCATGGTTGGTGGTGACCCGCTCCAGGTCTTTCGGGCCATCCCCCACCCGCACCTTGAACAACCTCACCGCCTGCTGTCGGAAGCGACCCGGGTCCTCCACGACGCGGCTCTTGTCTTTCTGCTTCTCCTCCTGTCGCTCCTCTGCGCTCTTGTGCTCACGAGCGCTCACCAGCAGCTGCTCTTCGTCCAGCCACCGGAAGCCACGCACTCCACCCTTCGCCCGAGTGACCGGGTGCGGCTCTCCTCCGTCCATCCGCAGCACCCAGACCTGAGTCCCCTTGGGGAAGTCCTTGCTGCCCGCCGGGACACGGGACGTGGTGTAGGCGATGCGCGCACCGTCCGGAGACCAACGAGGCGACCCCACCCCCTTATCGCCGAACACCAGCCGTCGGCTGTGGCCGTCCTGCAGACGGGTCAGGTAGAGACGCCCCACGTACCGGTCCCCCTTGAGGTCACACTCGGTCTTGATCCAGGCGACGTGGCGCCCGTCCGGAGAGACGACGAAGGACCCCACGCGCTCCTGCTTGACCACGTCTTCAGCGGTCCACGGCACGACCTGGGAAGTCAACGGGCACGCCGACAACACGAGCAGGGAAAACAGCGTCGATTTCATGGGTTCATCTCCTGGTGGCTGAGCATCCTAATGGGTCCCCGGTGAAGCGCTGCGGGTCCTGTGAGACCATGGGCCCATGGAAGCGCCGCTGGACAGCACCCCCGAGGAGTTCGAATCTCTCATCAACGCCACGGTCCCCCGCCTGGTGGAGTGGATGCGGACCCTCCCCGAGCAGCCTGCGCAAGCCTCGGATCAGGCAGCTCCTCACGTCGAGGCCTTCCGTGAGCCCGTTCCGGAGTCTGGGCGGGGAATGGAGGACCTGGTGAGCCGGGTCCTTGGAGACGCCGTCCCGTTCGCCTACAACACCGCCAGCCCGGGTTACCTCGCCTACGTCCCCGGAGGGGGGCTCCCCAGCGCCGCCGTGGCCGACCTCATGGCCTCCATCACCAATCGGTACGCCGGCGTCTGGGCCGCCGCGCCCGTGGCGGTCCAGATGGAGGTCCAGGTGATCCGCTGGCTGTGTGCGCTGATGGGGATGCCGGACGGGTCCCTCGGAGCGATCACCACCGGCGGCTCCCTCTCCAACCTCATCGGCGCGGTCACGGCGCGGCACGACAGATTGGGCGAAGACCTGCGGGGCGCCCGCGCCTACGTCTCCAGCGAAATCCACCACTGCATGACAAAGGCCCTGCGGCTCGCGGGCATCCCCGGCGAGGGCATCCGGGTGGTGCCGGTGAACGACCGGTACCAGCTGGATACGGACGCCCTCCGTCACATGATCAAGGAGGACCGGGAGAGGGGACATCGTCCCTTCCTGGCGTGCGCCAGCGCCGGCACCGTCAACACCGGCGCAGTGGACCCCCTGGACACCGTGGCCGATGTCTGCGACGAGGAGGAGCTCTGGTTCCACGTAGACGGCGCTTACGGTGCCCTGTTCCGATTGGTCCCGGAGTTGAACCCCACCCTTCGCGGGATCGAACGAGCGGACAGCCTGGTCCTCGACCCGCACAAGGGTCTGTTCCTCCCGTACGGCACCGGGGTGATCCTGGCCCGTGACCCCGCCGCCATGCAGAGGGCCCACGGTGATGACGCCGCCTACCTCCCTCCCAAGGGCGCCGGCGAGCAGGTGGACTTCTGCAACCTCACACCGGAGCTGTCCCGCGACTGGCGAGGCCTCAGGCTCTGGCTCCCGTTCATGCTGCACGGGGTCGGCGCGTTCCGCGCGGCGCTGCGGGAGAAGCACGGATTAGCCACAGCGGCAGCGAGCGCCATCGGCTCAGCACCGGACGTCGAGCTCGCACACCCTCCGGCCCTGTCCCTGTTCGCCTTCCGTCAGACCTCCCCAGGCGCCTCGGTGGAGGAAGAGAACCGCATGAACAGGGATCTTCTGGAGCGGATCAACGCTCCGCGCCGCATCATGCTCACGGCGACGGAGATCGACGGCGTGTTCTGGATCAGGATGTGCGTCCTCCACCTCCGCACCCACCAGCGACAGGTGGACGAAGCCGTGGAGATCGTGCAACGGGAGCTCGCACACGGGCGTTGACCAGCTCCCCCGGGGTCATGACGCCAGCGGATCGCCGAACCCCATGGCGGAGAAGAACTCCGCGGAATCCGGCACGTCCGTCCGCCATCGTAGATCGCTCAGCCTCCGCACCTCCGGAACCAGCGGCGCCTCGTCATCCAACACCACCAGACGTCGGCTCAAGCGCGCCTCCGGTTCGTGCTCCCGGAGCTTCGCGGCGAGCCCCTTCGCCCCCCGCACCTCCAACGCAGGGACCCGGTCAAGACCTTCGTACAGCGCGTCGAGAGAGCCGAACTCGCGCAGCAGGACCTCGGCGGTCTTCGGCCCGACGCCGCGAACGCCGGGGACGTTGTCCGTCGGATCACCGGCCAGCGCCAGGTAGTCGACCAGCTGGTCCGGACGGACCCCGAACCGCTTGACGACCGCGTCCTCGTCAACCACCGCCAGCTCCTTCGGGTCGAGCACCGACACGCCCGGAGCGACCAGCTGCAGGACGTCCTTGTCAGGGGTGATCAACCCGACGGAGATACCCGCCTCTCGCCCGCGACGTGCCAGCGCCGCCATGAGGTCGTCCGCCTCGTAGCCGTCCGCGCGAAACGCCGGACAGCCCATGGCCCCGCACAACGCTACGGCGAGCTCGAACTGGGGCACCAGCTCCTCCGGCGGCTCGCCGCGATTGGCCTTGTAGTCCTCCCAGATCTCGTTGCGGAACGTCCAGGACCCCGCGTCGAAGACCACGGCCACATGGCTGGGCGCCAGTCGACGATGGACACGGGCCAGCCACTGGCCCAGCCCCCAGACCGCGCCGACCTCGCTGCCGTCCGGAGCGGATCGTCCGCTCACCGCGAACCAGGCCCTGAAGAGGGCCGCGGTCCCATCCAGGACATACAGCACGGGCTTGGACATCCGCCCCATCCTACGGAACCGGAACGGGATGTCTGGTTGCCCATGGGGCCACGTTTGCTAGGGTGGATCTTCGCCGCCCGACTCCAGCACACGGGGCGGCCGGAGGCTCCCATGAAGCGCATCGGCATCCTGTTTGGCCAGGAACGGACTTTCCCAGAGGCCTTCTGCCAGGCCGTCAACTCACGGGACGCGGGGGCGTTCGCCGAACCGGTGAAGGTGGAGGCCCTGCGTCACGACGCGGCGGCGGGCCATGACGTCATCGTCGACCGCATCAGCCACGAGGTCCCCTACTACCAGATGTTCCTGAAGCAGGCCGCGCTGGCGGGGACCAGGGTGATCAACAATCCGTTCTGGCGGATCGCCGATGACAAGTACTTCGGAACGGTCCTGGCGGCGCAGCTGGGGGTCGCCGTGCCCAAGACCCTGCTGCTACCGCAGCGTGAGTACATCGAGGACATCACCTCCGACAGCCTCACCAACCTGGAGCTGGTGAACTGGGAGCGGGTCGGCGATGAGGTCGGCTTCCCCTGCTACATCAAGCCCGCCACGGGGGGCGGCTGGAAGTCCGTCTCCCGATGCCGCGACGGCCAGGAGCTCCTGACGGCGTTCAACGACTCAGGAGACCTGGTCATGATGCTCCAGGAAGGCATCGAATGGGAGGCTTACGCCCGGCTCCTGTGCATCGGCAAGGAAGAGGTGTTGATCGCTCCGTGGGACCCATCCAAGCCTCACCACCTGCGCTACACGGAGGCCAGCTTCTCCTACGGCGCCGAGCTCGAACAGCTCATGATCGAGCAGGCCCGCGCCATCAACCGGGCCCTGGGTTACGACATGAACACCGTGGAGTTCGCCATCAGGGACGGCGTCCCCTACGCCATCGACTTCACCAACACGGCCCCGGACTTCGACCGCAACTCGCTCACCGGCCCCCACTTTGATTGGGTGGTGGACGCCATGGCGGGCCTGGCCATCCGCCGGGCTCACGAGGAGCCCGCGCGGGGTGACATGGCGTCCTGGAAGGCGCTGATG
Source organism: uncultured Isosphaeraceae bacterium (assembly GCA_964507445.1). Lineage (GTDB taxonomy): Bacteria > Planctomycetota. Next base: position 31,917 of record CAZDQF010000025.1, on the reverse strand, counting down.
GCCTGACGGCCTGAGGCTACTGCAGCGTCACCGTCACCCGATTGGAGACCTCGCTGACCACCGGGAACGGCGCCTGCGGGTCCAGGGTGGCGAACGCCAGGTGGGCGACGAGACCCGACAGGGAGGGGAGCGGCGGGAGGTTGCAGAACGCGGTGGCGTTCCCTGCGCTGTCCAGCGTGCCCTGGAACCCCTGGAAGATCGATCCATAGGCGGGGTCCTGGGTGGTCAGGGCGAGGGGGCTGAACGGGTTCAGCGGCGCCACGAACGGCCCTCCCAGCGGGGTCTCCGCCGGATCATCAGAGGCCACCAGGATGTACCCGTGCCCGCCCACAGAGGGCGCCTCGAGGGTGATGGGGTGCGAAGCGCCCAACGCCCAGGTGGTCTGCGCCACCGAGACCCGGGCCTGATAAACCCTGTGGGTCGCGGCGAAGATGTAGTCTCCGATGGGGGCGGCGTCGCCGTTGGCGCCGTTGCCGGTGGCGTAGAAGGTCATGGGGCCGGCAGGCGGAAAGCCATCCGGCGTCCATCCCACGGTCCACGAGGTCTGGTTGCTTCCGGTCAGGGTGTGGCTCACGTACTCGAAGTCGCCGAAGGCGTACTGGACGTTCGAACCGAAAGTGGTGGAATCCCACGACCCGGCGAAGCTCGGTGCAAAAGGTGCATCAGCGGCGTCACGGACGGTCATCTCGAAGCCGTGCACCGGCCGCGTGGTCGCGGGGAACGACACCACCAGGGCAGCGACGCCACCAGCGCCGATGTCCAGGACGGTGTCCGGCCCGGACACGTCGAAGGTGGCGATCCCCGCCGCCAGGCCGGCGTTGAGGGAGTGGTCGAAGTGGCAGATGGTGCAGTTGGCGTCACCTGGAGCGTTGGTCATGAAGCCAGGCGGACCGCTCCGGAACCCCGGGAGGACGCCGCACAACACGAAGATGGTCATCCCCAGGAGGGCCATCCCCCGCGCTGTCGGCGAGCCCGCGCGGCTCATGACCGCTCCTTCCGGCCCTTGACGGTCGGCAGGTAAACCGCCAGCGCGACCGTCACGGCCGCGGAGCCGATGGCCGCCCACAGGGCGTCTTCGTGGCCGTTCAAGCTGTACCGCTGCCAGAGGATCCAGGCGAAATAGGCGCCGAACAGGATGGCGCAGAGGATGAGGAACCGGTGGAAGTAGATCAGGGACACGAGCCGCTCCTATGAAACAAGCGAGGTCTCTATTCTACCGGTTCGAATCGGCGTTTCGAAGGTGGCCGCTGGCGCCGGCGTCACGCCACAGGGTCATCAGGACCTCGGGCAGGGACCGGGCTACGGCCGCCCGGTAGGGGGCGTCCTCCGGCAACTGCCGCACCAACCGGCGATGGGCCGCCCCCAGGGCGTGGTACGGAAGATCCGGCAGGTAATGGTGGAGCCCGTGATAACGAAGCCCCACCGGAGCCCAGAGTTCGGTCCACCACCCACCCGGGATGGAGACGGAGTCCGCAATCTGTCCGACCACGTCCATTTCACCACCCTCGTTCCCATACCGGTGCGCGGCGAGGGTTCGGACCTGGTTGACGAAAGCCACACCCCAGGAGACCAGGTACCAGACCACGAAGATCATCCAGGGGATCGCGCCCATCGCCGCCGACGTGAGCAAAGGCAACCAGATGGCCAGGATAACCACCTCGCTGAGCATCATCCTGCGACGATCACGGTCACTGACGTTCTCGCGGACGTAGGACGGGTTGATCACCAGGGACGAAGCCCGACGCTCGAGCCAGCGATGAAACGGGGGCACCAGCAGCGCCAGCGGGCTCAACACCACGAGCCGTAGGAAGAACACCGCGGGGGCGAGGACCGTCTCCACCACGAACAGAAGCACGCGCCACCTGGGGCCGCAGCCCAACGGGAGATACTCCGGGTCCCCGCTCGTCCCGTACACCGTTCGCCTGTGGTGGTCCGTGTGCACCCCCACGTAGGTGAAGGACGGGACCAGGAACGGCAGCCCCACCAGGAGGTCCCAAGCCGTGCGAAACCCGGGCAGGGCGCCCCGGGAGAGGTGGGTCAACTCATGGATGAAGAGCACCGCCCGGTACATGGCGAGGACGGTCAACAGCAGCCAGACGATCCAGAACACGCTGCCAGGATCGGAGGCGCAGACCATGGCGAACCCGGTCCACCCCAGCAGCGCAGACCCCATGGCGTCGGGCCAGTAGATGGCGGCCCGAGGCTGAAACAGGTCCTGCACGATCTCCCGCGCTTCCCTGAGCCCCGTAGGGCGAGTCACCGGTGGGGCACCGTCCATGGTTCATGTCATACCCAATCTTGCCGCGCTCGGGAATGCCCCGTACGGTGCCGTGAGGATATGGAGCCCGGCTCCACAAAGAACATGACACGTACACGCGCCGCCATCGTCGTCGGAGCTTCATCAGGGATCGGTGCGGCGACCGCAAGGGAGCTCGCCAATCGCGGCTACCGGGTGGCCGCGGTGGCCCGTCGTCTCGACCTGCTGGAGTCCCTGCGGGACGCCCATCCCGACCAGATCCTCCCCTACTCCATCGACGTCACCGACTTCGACGTCATCCCCGAGCGGTTCAAGCAGATCGTCGAGGAGCTGGGAGGGCTGGACATGATCGTCTACGCCGCGGGTGTCATGCCCGAGATCAACCCGGACACCTACGACTTCGCCAAGGACCGGGCCGTCATCGAGGTCAACCTGCTGGGCTGCGTGGCCTGGTTGAACCAGGCCGCCCCGTTGCTGGCCGCTCAGGGGTCAGGAGCCATCGTCGGCGTCTCGTCCATCGCAGGTGACCGGGGCCGCCACGGGTACCCCGTTTACAACACCTCCAAGGCCGCCATGAACACCTACCTGGAGGCGCTCCGCAACCGGGTCGCGCGCCAGGGCGTCAGCGTCACGACCATCAAACCTGGGTACGTCGCCACGGTGATGACGGAAGGCATGGAGGGGCTGTTCTGGGTGGCGACCCCGGAGCAGGCCGGCCGCGCCATCGTCAACGCGGCGGAGGCAGGGCGACACACCCGATACGTCCTCAGGAGATGGGCGCTGGTGGGGCTTGTCATCCGCTGCATCCCGTCGTTCGTCTTCCGCAGGATGAACATCTGAGTCCATGTCCGCCGCCTCCCCTCAGATCCCCCTGAGCGAGCTGCCAAGGGAGCGCTTCGAAGCCTGGGGCATGAACGCCTCCTGCGAAGCCCCTGTCCTGAGGCCGTCGAGCATCGACGACCTGCGAGCCGCGCTACGAGCTCTGGAGAGCGACGGCGTCTCTGCCGGGCTGCGTGGCGCCGGCTGCAGCTACGGCGACGCATCCCTGAACACGGGCGGCGTCATGGTCGCCTTCGACAAGCTGAATCGAATCCTGGACCTGGATGAAGCCACCGGGGTCCTGGTGGCGGAGCCCGGAGTCACCATCGAACAGGTGTGGCGGCGCGCCCTCCCCTGCGGCTGGTGGCCGCCGGTGGTTCCCGGGACCATGTTCCCGACCCTGGGTGGATGTCTCGCCATGAACATCCACGGCAAGAACAACTTCCAGGCCGGGACCATCGGCGAGCACGTCCGGTCCTTCGACCTCATGCTGGCGGACGGAACGACTAGGCGTTGTGACCGCGAACAGAACAGCGAGCTGTTCTTCGCCGCCATCGGCGGATTCGGGATGCTGGGGGTCTTCACCAGGGTCGAGCTACAGCTGAAACGTGTCCACTCCGGCGACCTCCACGTGCGACCCGCCGCCGCGCGCGACCTGGGCGAGATGATCGCCTTCTTCGAAGACCAGTGGGAAGGCAGCGATTACCTGGTGGGGTGGGTGGACGCCTTCGGCGGCGGTCGCGGGCTCATTCATCAGGCCTGGTACCTCGAAGACGGCGAAGACTCCAACCCCGCAGCGACCCTTCAGGCAGCTCATCAGGACCTCCCGGATCGGATCCTCGGAGTGGTCCCCCGGACCTGGGTCTGGTGGGGTCTGTGGTGCTTCTTCAACAGACCCGGCATGCGCCTCATCAACGGCATCAAGTACCACCTGGGTCGGCGACATGCGCGCCGAGGGGAACGCGCCAGGCAGTCGCTGGTGGGTTTCTCGTTCCTGCTGGACTACGTCCCCCGATGGAAGCACGCGTACAAGCCCGGCGCCTTCATCCAGTACCAGACGTTCGTCCCCCGCGCTCGGGCTCTGGAGACGTTCGAAGCCCAGCTGGGGCTTTGCCGTGAGCACGGCGTCACACCGTTTCTCGGCGTACTGAAGCGGCACAAGCACGACCCCTTCCTCATGACCCACGCCGTGGACGGGTTCTCCCTGGCGCTCGACCTCCCCATGAAGCGAGGCGGCGACGAACGCCTGCGGGCGCTCGCCGCGGCCATGGACGAGGTGGTGATGGGCGCCGGCGGCCGCCTGTACCTGGCCAAGGACAGCACCCTCACCAGCGACGGATTCCGGCGAGCCTATCCCCCTGACAAGCTCGCCAGATTCCTGGATCTGAAGCGATCCCTGGACCCGGATAACCGGTTCCAGACGAATCTCTCCCGCAGGTTGCTGACACCGATCACTGGGTCGTGAAATTGACCACGTTGGAGACCGCCTGCAAGGACGGTCCGGCGCCGATTCCGAGGACCACTGCGTCCACCTGGATCCCCGCGGGGATGCCCGGGATGGTCAGGCTCTGGGAGCCGGAAGCCGGGATGAACCCCTGGAAGAGCGGCGAGAAGATCTGTCCCCAGGCGTCCCCTCCGATCCCGAACAGGACCCCGCTACCCGTGGGGTTCTGCGGGAAGAACGACACCAGCAGGCGCCAGTTGGTGCCCGGCGCCCAGGAGTCCACGGCGATGGTCACGGCGTTGGGAGCCGGGGACGACAGGGACAGCAGGTTGCCCACGCGAACCGTACCGACCATGCCGAAGAGCTCGTGAGGTGAGCAGTAATACGAGTAGACCCCCGGCGTGTTGAACGTGTGAGCGAACATGGGATTCGCGGCCGTCAGTGGAGCGGCGAACAACGCGCCCGAGTTGGGGTCCGCCGCGCCGGTACCGCTGGTCACGTCGTGGATTCCCGCGGTCCACTGCCACTGAACCGTCCCACCGGTGGGGATCAGGGTCTCCGTAGACCCGGTCGCCGAATCCACGAAGCGGACGGAGCCCTGGGTAACGAGGTGCGTCACCCGGACCGTGCCCACCATCCCAAAAACGAAATGGGGCGTGCAGAAGTACGGGTAGAGGCCCGGGGTATCGAAGGTGTGTGAAAAGGTCGAGTTCCCCGCCGTCAGAGGGCCGCTGAACTGCGCCCCGGCGTTGGGTGCCGTGGGTGACGCGCCGCTGGTCACGTCGTGGACACCGAAGGTCCACTGCCACTCAACGGTGGTGCCGGCAGGCACCACCGTCTCATTGGTGCCGCTGACCGAATCGACAAAGGTGTTCATCACCTGATCCACACGATGCATGACCCTGATGACGCCGGTCATGCCGAATTGCTCGTGCGGGCTGCAGTAGTACGGATAGACGCCGCACGTGTTGAACGTGTGGGTGAAGGCCGGGTTGGCCGCGTCGAGGGGCCCGAAGAAGTGCGCGCCCGTGATCGGGTCCGCGGCCCCGGTGCCGCTGGTCACGTCGTGGAGACCGAAGCTCCATTGCCACTCAACCGTCGTCCCTGCGGCGATGACCGTCTCATTGGTACCGCTCACGGAATCGACGAAGTTCAGCCCGCTCTGATTGATGACGTGGGTCTGGGCGCCGGCGGTGCCGACCGCAAACACGACGGTGAGGACGCTTAGCTGCTTCATGACGAAGCCTCTCCTTCTGAAACTGGACGACGACTGTGTGTGGGGAGGGGTGGCTGATCGCGACAGGGGTGATTGCGCACGCCTGATTCTGCTTCTACACCAAGGACGCCCTTGGGTGGCCACCAAACTCCCTGTATTCAGCGATTGCCTGATTGCGCGGGATCGTCTAGGGGATCCCTCGATTCCCTGAATCCTACCCAGATCAGCGGGGTTGGGTACTCTGTCCGCCGCCGCCTGGAGAACCGGCGGCTCATGGGCCCCCAAGCAAAGGAAACCGTAATGAACCCGAAGATCCTATTGGTCGCGTCGCTGGTCCTGACCGTGACCCTCCCGCTGGCGGCGCAGAGAGAAAAAGCCGAAGCCCAGTGGGGCGTCGGAGCCGCCACCATCGACTACGGATCGCCCACGTGGCGAGCAGCGTTTGCCGATCAGATGATGAAGACCTCCAGTTGGCGAATGGGCAGCAACGACCCCACCGCCATCGAGCTGACCTGCGGGCTGATGGCCGACGAGGGGTGTATCCCAGCGGGCGCCTACAACCTCGCCATGAAGAAGGACGACGCCGGCCATTGGAAGCTGATGGTCTACGCCGGCGGCGGGTTCTACAACGACAACGCCAAGTCCTGGTCCATCTCCGCAGCCTCCTCCACGAACAAGGCCGAGCCGGCGGAGAAGCTCAGCATCGGCTTCGACGGCAAGAGCAAGCGAATGCTGGGGGTCCACTTCGGGCCGCATCACGTCAAGTACCCGATCACCCCGATCAAGATGCACAAGCCGGTAGCCACCGAGTTCGCTCGCATCAAGACGAAGATGGACGTGGCGGCTGTTCCTTGCGACCGCGTCAAGGACCTCGCCTGCGGCACCGCCACCATCTCTCCTCGAGGCACCGACGTTCACTGGGACGTCGTCCTGACCATCGACGGCGAGAAGGCAACCCTGACCTTCTCCAGCGATCGCGCAACGCGCATTCAGGCGCAAAAGGCGGCGGCGCAGGCCGACATCGCCCGCACCAAGAAGCGGGCATCCGATTCCGGCCAGGGGCTCTCCGAGCGCGCCTCACGACGCATTCAGCGGAGAGAGGACACCATCAAGGCGCTCGACGCAGAGGCCGCCGCGGTCCAGCGGTTCCGGGCCAGTCACTCCGTGACGGGCACCGTCAAGGATCGCGAGACGCCTACGTCAACGCTCGACTTCAGCCATGAGCGGATCGAGGGGGGGATCATCCTGACCTTCGGCGCGGGCTCCAAGTCAGCCACCTTCGACGTCAACCCGCGCGAGTTCTTCAATCGAGATCGATAGCAGGGGGCCGTGGACCTCCGATCCCGATTCGTGGGCTCGCGAGGTGCCCCGACCGACCGCTCCACCGCAAGCCCATGACTCTTGAGGGACAGGTCCTCGGCGATTTCCGTGTCCTCCACGAGATCGGTCGTGGAGGCATGGGCATCGTGTATCTGGCGGAGCAAATCAGCCTGTCCCGCCAGGTCGCGATCAAGGTCCTCCCCGCGGGCCGGAGCCTCTCCTCCTCGGTCCTCGCGCGGTTCCGGCGTGAGGCCGCGGCGGCCTCGAAGCTGGACCATCCGCACATCTGCGCCGTGTACGCGTCCGGGGTTCATGACGGGACTCCGTACATCGCCATGCGCCACGTGGAGGGGAAGCCGCTCTCCAAGATCATGCGAGAACGGAGGCGCGGCGAGTCCGAGCCCTCCGCCATCAGGACGGACCTGACCTTCCGTTTCGACTTCGACGCCGTTAGCGGGTCAGGCGCCATGTCCGCCTCCGACGACTCGTCGGACCTCACCGTGGGAGAGCGTTCGGGCGAGGTCGATGAGGCCCTGCTCGACGACGCCCCGGCGGACGCCCCCTCGAGCGTCACCCACTCCAGGGAGCACATCAGATGGGCCGTGGAGGTGATGGAGAAGGCGGCCCGGGCCGTAGAGCACGCCCATGAATCGAGGATCATCCACCGGGACATCAAGCCGGGGAACATCATGCTCACCCCCGACGATGAGCCTGTCCTCCTTGATTTCGGCCTGGCGAGAGCCATGGAAGATCACGAGGAGGGCCCCAGCCTGACCCAGAGCGGCGACGTCATGGGGACCCCCCACTACATGTCCCCGGAACAGCTGAGCGGGTCCGGTCGGGTCGACGCGCGAACCGACGTCTACAGCCTGGGAGTGACCCTGTACGAGCTGGTGCTTGGGAGGCGGCCCTTCGAAGCGCTCAACCGGGAACGGCTCTACCATCGCATATTGAGCGGAGACCCTCCATCGCCCAGCTCCGTGAACCCGCTGGTTGAGCGCGATCTGGCCATCGTCCTTGATACGGCCATCGACCGCGAATTGGGACGGCGCTACCAGACCGCACGGGCGTTCGCCGACGACCTCCGGGCGGTCCTCGACCATGAACCCATCGCCGCCCGACCCGTCGGGCCCGTGCTGCGCACGAAGAAGTGGCTGCGGCGAAACCCCGTCGTCGCCACTATCGGTCTCGCGACCCTGCTCGTGCTGGGCTTGCTCCTGGCGGAGTCCTGGTTCTACTCGCGGCAGCTGGAAGACGAGCGGAACATCGCCCTCCAGGCGAAGAACGACGCTGACCTCGCTCGAGCGGACGCGGACACCGCAGCCGCCCGCGCTCAAGCGACCGCCGAGCGCAACGCCAAGCTGGTCCGTGATCTCGAGGTCACCCTCAACCGCTCCGAGGCCCTCCGGCTCGCCGCCGAGGCCACGGCTCGGGCCACGAAGGAGCCAGCCGTGGCCCTGGCCCTCGCACGGAAGGCCGCCGACCTGGAGAGCACGGTCGAGACCGACCGGGCATTGCGGGTCGCCCTCAGGTCAATCCCGGAGCAGCTCCTCCTCCCCGCGCCGACCTTCGAGTCCCTCGCCGGGGAGGTCCTCCCGCAACCCGGCGACCGCTCCAATCGAACGCAGCTCGACCCGCGAGTTCGGCGGCTGCGGGGGCAGACCCCCGTCACGGGCGACGTTCACTGGGGCCGCGGCCTGGCGGTGACCCTGGCCAACGCCGCGGGAGGGGTCCCTGTGGTCTGGGATCTCGCCACCGGTCGACATCGATCAGTCCTCGGAGCCCACAGCGGGCACGTCTACACCGCCCGCTTCAGCAAGGACGGCCAAGCCGTGGTCACGGCGAGCGAAGACGGGACATCCTGGGTGTTCAACGCCGACACGGGCGCCCCCGTGGGAGGAGGGAGCGGACAGCCGCTCCGGCCAGACCCAGCCCGCATAGGTCCCAGGCAACTCCAGCTGACCGAGTTCGGGCCCGCGGATCGGTTCCTGATCGGTGTCGCGGACGACGTCATCTGCGCCTGGCGGCGCCGTGGGCGAGCCCTGGTCAAGGTCCAGACCCAGCCGCTCTACCGCGCGGTGCAGGCGCCGCCGCTCGCCGTCGTTCATGGTCGGTTCCCTCTGATCGCGAACGCGTCATCGGGCCGGGTCGTCATCTGGACGCCGTTCGACGGTAGCTCCACCATCCTGCCGGGGCGCCAGTCGGAGGTCAGCGCGCTGACCTGGTCGGCCGCGACCGACACCCGCCGTCTGGCGGTCGGTTACGCGGACGGATACGTCAGCGTGTTCGACATTCGCACCTTGAAGACGAGACCCACCCGCTCGTGGGGAGCGCCCCTCAACGCTCACTCCGGCGCCATCACCCGCATCGCCTTCAGCCCTGACGGACGATGGCTGGCCACCGGCTCAGACGATCGCCGCTGCGCAGTCTGGAACGTCGAGACGCAGCGGCCGCGCTGGAGCCCATGGCTCCACGGGGGGGCCGTGCGGGATCTGGCGTGGTCCTCGGACGGGGCCCTCCTGGCCACCGGCTCGGCAGACGGCGAAGCCAGGGTCCTGGACGCGTCCTCAGGGCTGCTGAGGCAGCGCTTCGCCGGGCATGGCGACTGGGTCACACGGGTCTCCTTCTCACCCAACGCAGATCGCCTGTTCACCCTCTCTTATGGTGGGACAGGGAGAGTGTTCCCGCTGAGCTCGGGTCGAAGAGACGAGTACTCCCTCGTGCTTCCCAAGGAGATCACCTCCGTCGAGTGGTGGTCCCTGGATGAGTCGCGGCTGTTGATCGGCTGTCGTGACGGGACCGTGCGCTCCCTCGAGGCCACGGAGGGACGGGCCCGCTCAGAGTCCCTGATGACCGCCGAAGAGCTCCGCGGGGTCCGCTGGATACCAGGGACACAGCGCTACCTCGCCATGTCCGCCGGACGGTCCTGGCTGCGCTGTGGCCAGCAGGGCGGCGCCGAGCGCTGGGTCACCAGACGCTCGGGTCTCAAGGACCTGTGCGGCGGAAGCCCCCGAGACCTGATGGCGGCGAGCGATGACGGGACCCTCATCCTGGCTACGGCCGGCGGCGGGACGCCGACCCTTCTCCGCGCCTCCGACGGCTCCGTGATCGAGGAGTTGAGGCAACTCACGGACCCGCTCCGCGTGATCGTCGCGGCCCGTCCTGGTCACAGGGAGTTTGCGATCTGTGCCGGCGAGCGCGCTCCCGTTCTGTACTCCCCGGATGGGCCGACGTTCAGGGTCTGCTCTTCTGCCGCCTCACGGGGGATCTGCATATCCGCCAGCTTCTCCCAGAGCGGCAGGTACCTGGCCACGACCAACTCGGATCGCCGGGTGTCGATTCATGACCTGTCCACCCCGGGGCCCACGCCCGCATCCATGACCCCTGCGCCGGTGGCTGTGGTCACACCCCCGGTCTGGATGCCCGACCAGGACGCTCTCGTCATCGCACCGAAGGACGACACGGTCCGCATCGTCAGCGTCGACGTCGGGTGCATGGAGCAGACCCTGAGCCTCCCTACCGCCGGCATGGACCGCTTGCTGGTCACCCCCAACGGAGCCAGCATCGTCGCGATCATCGGCAACGAACTGGTGGTCTGGGATGTGGCTCGGGACTCCAGGCGCGCCGCCATACAGTTGGGTGACGCCGCCGTGGAAGACTGGGCCCTGTCCAGCCTCGGCAACCGGCTCGCCATGGGGATGGCTGACGGCGTGGTGCGGGTGATCCCCCTGAACGCCACGGTGGAAGCCCACGGACGTCAGGTGCGACCGCTGAGCGCATCTGAGATGGAGAGATTCAATCTCGGCAGCCACGCCGATCGAGCCGACCGGAGCCGGCGGGAGCTGCGTCGACAGCAGGCCATCGAATTGGAAGCGCTGAGAGGATGCGCCCAGTGGAGCAGAGACTCCGCCTGCTACCTGTCCTACGCGCGGAGGATCATGGCGCCGGACGCCCTCGTGGAGGCCCGCTTCCCCGACGCCCTGACCGCCATGGAGAACGTCATCAGGCTCACGTCTCCGCAACGAAATCCGGACCACACGCGGCTCATGGCCTGGGCGCTGTATCACAACGACCGCCTCCCCGAAGCCGCCGAGACCATGAGGCAGGCCCTCTCTCTGACAACGCGAGCGGGGCCGGAGCGCCGACGGATCGCCGGTGAATTGAAGCGGTTCGAAGACGAGCTAAACGGACAAGGACCGCATGGTCGCTGATCTCACCGGTCGTTATAGTGCCGCCTGACCAACCGCCGCCACAGGAGAGACGCCATGTATGACCCCATGCTCGTGGAACCCATGCGCCAGGAGGCTGTCGCCGCTGGATGCTCTGAGACCAGGACCGCGGAGGCCGTGCAGGAGGCCATTCAATCGACCCAAGGGACCGTCCTGGTGTTCGTCAATTCGGTCTGCGGCTGCGCCGCTGGAGGAGCCCGGCCAGCCCTCCAGATCGCGCTCCAGAGCGAGCGCGCTCCGGACAAGGCCATCACCGTGTTCGCCGGCAACGACCGCGAAGCCACCGCAGCCGCGCGGGAGTTCTTCGCCCCCTATCAGCCCAGCTCTCCACAGGTCGGGCTCATGAAGGCCGGAAAGCTGGTCTGGATGATGCAGCGGCACGAGATCGAGGGGCGCATGCCTCAGGAGATCGCCACGGACATGCAGAGCGCATTCTCCGAGCACTGCTAGTCGTATCTCCTGGCTGAACAGGGCCGAGCCATGAAGCGAGACGCGCTCACTGAAGCCGAGGCGATCAAGCGCAGCGGGCGCGTGGAAGACGTCTCCTACACCCTCGCTCTGATCGTCGATCGGCTCGATGTCCGATACGAAGGCGAGGCGACCGTTGAGTTCTATTGCCAGGATCCGGCCGCCGGCACCTTCCTCGACTTCACCGGCGACGACCTCATGGAGCTCGAGGTCAACGGACGCGCGGTTCGTCCTGAGGAACGCCACCCTTTTCGCATCGAGCTGCCTGGGAGTCACCTCCGGGCCGAGAACCGGGTCCGGATCCGGTATCGAAACGAGTACGACAGGACAGGGGTGGGGTTCCACCGGTTCGAGGACCCGGAGGACGGCGAGGTATACCTGTACACTGACTTCGAGCCGTACTGCGCCCATCGGCTCTTCCCGTGCTTCGATCAACCGGACATCAAGGCCACCTATGACCTGGAGGTGACCGCCCCGAGCGACTGGAGCGTGATCGCCAACGGCGCCGAGATCTCCAGCGAACCGGTGGACGCCGAGTCCGCCAGGCGTCGGTTCGCCGTCCTGGAACCGTTCAGCACGTACCTGTTCGCGTTGATCGCCGGACCCTACGAGTCTGAGCACGATGACAACGGCGAGGTCCCCCTCGGGGTCCATTGCCGCCGCAGCCTCAAGCCGTTCCTGGACCACCAGGAGATCTTCGACATCACCCGCCGCGGTCTGGGGTTCTACACCGACTACTTCCAGCAGCCTTATCCCTTCGGCAAGTACGACCAGATCTTCGTACCCGAGTTCAACTCCGGCGCCATGGAGAACGTGGGCGCCGTCACATTCAACGAGGCCCAGGTATTCCGGGACCCCCCCACGGACACGCAGCGGCTCATGCGGGCGGAGGTCGTCCTGCACGAGCTCGCTCACATGTGGTTCGGCAACCTCGTGACCATGAAGTGGTGGGACGGGCTGTGGCTGAACGAGAGCTTCGCGACCTACATCTCGTTCCTCGCCATGTCCGAGGCGACGCGCTTCCAGGACTGCTGGCAGAACTTCCTCGGCTCGATCAAGACGTGGGCCTACCGTGAGGACCAGAAGCCCACGACTCACCCCATCGCCTGCACCGTGGAGGACACGGAGCAGACGTTCCTCAACTTCGATGGGATCACCTACGGCAAGGGAGCGGCGGTTCTCAAGCAGCTCCGCGCCACCCTGGGCGCCGACGCGTTTCGTGACGGTCTCAGGCTCTACTTCGATCGTCACGCGTGGGGAAACACGGTCATCGAGGACTTCATCCGGGCGCTGGCGGACGCCTCGGGCACGAACCTGGAGCGGTGGTCACACCTCTGGATCGAGACCAGCGGCGTCAACGCGATCCGCGTGGAACTGACCGCCGAAGGCGTCCAGCTACGCCAGACTCCAGGCAACGGTGACGGGGTGCTTCGGCCCCACCTCGTCGCGGTGTCCACCTACGGCCCGGACGAGGATTCGCTGGTGGCCACGGAGACCGTGACGCTCCAACTGGACGGCGAGACGACACCGGTCCCGCTCACCGGACAGGCCCCCGCCCTCATCTGGCCTAATCACGATGACCACGCCTACGCCCGGGTCCTGCTGGACGAACGCTCCATGGACTGCGTCCGCTCTTCACTCGGAGCCATCGAGGACCCGCTGGTGCGCATGGGCATCTGGTGCACCGCCTGGGAGATGGTCCGGGACGGCCTGCTGTCCCCCGCCGACCACATCGGCCTCGGCATACGGTTCCTGGGGGCCGAGCAGAGCGCCGAGATCGTGGACGCCAACCTGAGGTTGATCACCGTATCCCTCCGTCGCTACATGCCCCCGGACCGTCAACCGGAGCTGGGGGCCATGCTGCTCGAGGCTGCCTGCGAAGCCTGCGAACGCCACGGCGGGCAGCAAGGTGACCTCCAGCTGCTCTGGGGACGAGCCGCTCCCGGATTCGTGGCCAGCTGTGAGCAGGCCGCGGACCTGGCGAGATGGCTCGAGGGAGAGGCGCCGGGTGGCCTCCCCGTGGACCAGGGCCTGCGCTGGCGGGTCATCGGTCGCCTCGCAGCCTTCGGTGTAGGCGGCGTGTCCGGGCTCATCGCCAGCGAAGCGGAGCGGGACCCCTCAGACCGAGGCGTCAAGGCCCGGTTCGCGGCGGAGAGCGCGACGCCGGACCTTGAGCACAAGGAGGCGCTGTTCGAGGGCTTCATCAACCCGCGGGAGGGAGACTCAGCCGATCTCCTGAAGGCCGGCATGAGCACCTTCTTCCAGCCTCATCAGTCGGACGCCTTGCAGGACCTGGGGCTTCGCTACTTCTCGTCAGTAGAAGCCGTGGTGGAGAACCAGGACCTGGAATACGCCACGCGCGGGTTCGCACGCTTGCTGTCGCCTCTTGCCATCGCCTCCCCGGAGCTCGAGGCCGCAGGCGAAGCCGCCATGAAGCACGCGGGTCCGTCGCCGGTGCTCCGGCGCATCCTCCTGGAGGAATGCGACGAGCTGGCGAGAGCGGTGCGGCTCAGGCAGGGCACGGAACGACCCTGAGCGTCAGCGCTGATCGATGGGCACGTAGTCTCGGAGCCCCGCGCCCGTGTAGACCTGGCGAGGACGGCCGATCCGGAAGTCATTCTGGTCGTGCATCTCGACCCACTGAGCGATCCAACCGGGCAGGCGACCCATGGCGAACAGGACCGTGAACATGGGGACAGGGATCCCGATGGCCTTGTAGATGATGCCCGAGTAGAAGTCCACGTTCGGATAGAGCTTGCGCTCGACGAAGTAGGAGTCGTTCAGGGCCGCCGTCTCGAGATCCATGGCGATCTCCATCAAGCGGCTGTTGTCGCCCATCTTCTCGAGCACCTGGGTCGCGGTCTTACGCAGGATCTTGGCCCGCGGGTCGTAGTTCTTGTACACCCGATGGCCGAAGCCCATGAGCCGGGCGGAGTCGTCCCGGTCCTTGGCGCGAGTGAGGAACTTGGCGGCGCTGCCCTCCTCCTTCTCGATCCGCTCGAGCATCTCGATGACCTTCTGGTTCGCCCCTCCGTGGAGGGGTCCCCAGAGCGCGCCGATGCCGGCGGCGATGCACGCGAACAGGTGCGGACGAGAGCTACCCACGAGGCGGACCGTGCTGGTGCTGCAGTTCTGCTCGTGGTCGGCGTGCAGGATCAGGAGCTGCTCCACGGCACGGGCCACCACCGGGTCCGACTCGTAAGGCTCGCAGGGCGTGGCGAACATCATGCGCAGGAAGTTCGAGCAGTAGTCCAGGGAGTTGTCCGGATACACCGGCGGCTGCCCTGTCGAGTACTTGTAACAGAGCGCGGCGATGGTCGGCAGCTTGGCGATGAGGCGGATGATGGCCGACTGAGTGCGCTCCGGGCTGTTGATGTCGTGGAGGTGCGGGTAGAAGGTGGAGAGCGCCGCCACGACGGTGGAACACACCGCCATGGGGTGAGCGTCCTGCGGGAGCGCCCGGTAGAACCGGTTGACGTCCTCGTGGAGCATGGTGTGGCGGGTGACGCTGCTCGTGAAACTCGCCAGGGTGTCCTTGTTCGGCAACTCACGGTTGAGGAGCAGGCTGCAGACCTCGAGGAACGTGCTCTGCTCCGCCAGCTGCTCGATGGGATAGCCGCAATAGCGCAGGATGCCCTTCTCGCCGTCGATGAAGGTGATGTCGCTCTTGCAGGACCCGGTGTTGGCAAATCCGGGGTCGTAGGTAATGGCGCCCGTCTCCGAGCGCAGGTTGCGGATGTCCACGGCGAGCTCGTTCTCTGTCCCCACCATGGTGGGCAGATCGATGCTCTGGTCTCCGAATTTAAGCGTCGCTTTGTCGGCCATGAATGCCCCTGGTCTACTGCTTGGGACGAGACGATAGCACTATTCGGGAGGGACGCACGAAGCGGCGCTAATCCCTGACGCCGTGAGGGCTTGGATGGTCACCCTCCCAGGGCGGTGCAACCAGACGCCGTCGGCCATCGGAGGACATGGAGAGGTCACCCTCGGCGCTCAACTCTCGATCCCACAGTTGACAGGTGACCTCGCGGTGCCGCTGATCGAGGCCTTCGCAGTAGTTCGTGTACAGACACCGACGAATCTCGGTCCCCCTCCCCAGCGCCATCTTGACCCACCAATCCGGGTCCGCCAGGGATTGACGAGCCGCCGCCATCACGTCCGCCTCACGACGTGCCAAGGCCGACTCCATCTGGCGAAACGAGCACAGCCCACCGGCAGCGACCACAGGCACCCGGCGGCCCTCCGAGCGGACCGCACGCCGCACCGCCGTCGCCAGGTGCAGGTTGCGTCCGAAGGGCCCTGGAGAGCCCAACCGCACCGTGGGCATGCACTCCAGCCCCGACGGCCCGGTGTAGGGGTAGGCCGCCTCCCCGACCCGGGGCTGGCGCGCGTCCTCGAACTTGCCGCCCTTGGAGACGGACAGGAAGTCGACCCCGTCCCGGGCAAACACGCGAGCGTACTCACAAGCCTCCTCGACCTCGCTCCCTCCCTCGACCACCTCGTCTCCCAGGAAGCGCACGCCGACGCACCAATCCTCTCCAACCCGGCGACGAACGGCCCTCAAGACCTCCCTGGGCAACCTCACCCGGCCCGCGGCGTCGCCGCCGTAGCCATCATCCCGGTCGTTCGTGCGAGAGAGGAAGGACGCCATGGTGTAGGCATGGGCGTAGTGAAGCTCGACCCCGTGGAAGCCGGCGGAGCGGGCCCGCGATGCGGCGTCGGCGAAGAGCCCCGGCAGGACCCGCGGCAGTTCTCTCACGTGGGGCAGATGGAGATCCGTAACACGCTCCCGGTACCCCATGCGAAGGGACTCGAGGTCCCGGTCATCGAGGACCCGCTCCCAGTCGGCGGGTTGCAGCTCCGCCAGCCCGGCGCGCACGTCCTCCTCGGGCGCTTCCAACCACCCGTCGTCGCCGACCACGTCTGCCAATCGCTCCCGGTGTCGCGGCTGCAGGCCCAAGTAGCGCTCGAAGAACCTCCTCGGTTCGGGGCGGCGCCTGATGGTGAGGAAGTCGATGAGCTGGATCAGCAGACGTGTCCTGCCGCCGCTCCGTTCCCGGACCACGTCCACGAGCTGCTCGAGCCCGGGGATGAACCGATCGTGTCCCACCCTTAGCAGGGGGCCGCTCTTGATGTCCCGGATACCCGTGGCCTCCACGACCATCACCCCGGGCTGCCCCTCCGCGAAGCGCCCGTACCAGTCCAGGACCTGGGGCGTCACGTATCCGTCCTCCGTCGCCCGCCAGGGCACCATGGCAGGTATCCAGGTGCGCGCGTAGGCGGTCAACGGCCCGAGACGAACCGGGGAGAACAAGCGGCTCTCCGCCGCCTCCGCGGCGGTGGGCCAGTCTTCATCGGGATAGGGCCACATGAACGCTCTCGGAGGGCTCACCACGGCCCTCGACACGCCAGCTGGACGCCCGGCGCCGCCAACAGCCTAACGCTCAGGCGACGACGCCGTTGCGGCCCCGCTCCTTGGCCCGGTAAAGGGCGCGATCCGTCCGGGAGAACCAGGACTCCCAGTCCTCCTGAGGACGCCGCTCGGAGACCCCGATGGAGACGGTGACCACCAGGGTCGGCGCCACGGACTCCCAATCGAACCGTGCCACCGCGGCTCTGACGCGCTCCGCCACCTCCAGGGCCCTGACTTCGTTGGCACCCGGCAGGACGACGAAGAGCTCGTCTCCGCCGTACCGGACACAGGCGTCACCATCTCGGACCTCCAGGAGCAACAGGCGACTGACCGTGCGCAGGATCACGTCACCCACCCGGTGACCGTGCCGGTCGTTGGCCTGCTTGAACTTGTCCAGATCTACAAAGAGCCCCGCGACCGGCTGCTCCTCTCGCTCCGACGCCGCCAGAAGCAGCGACAGCTCATCGGTGATCCAGGATCGGGTACGCAGCCCGGTCAGGGAGTCCCGCCCCGCGCTCAGCAGCTTCTGCTTGACCCGCTCCAGGTGAGAGAGCTCCTCCGCGGACAGCAAGTCGAAGCGAAGCAGCGCGTTCCCGACCTGGAGCTGGTCCCCGGGTCGCAGGGGACTGCGCAGGATCGTGTAACCGTTGATCCAGGTGCCGTTGCTGGAACCCAGGTCCTCAATCAACAAGCGCCCCGAGATCGGATGACTGACTCGCGCATGACGGCGAGAAACCGACTTGTCCGGGATGAGAAAGTCGGTCGTCGAGTCCCGACCCAGCACGATGCTGGCGCCCGGTCGGATGGTGACGAACTCGAGCATATGCTCGCCAGAAAGGACCTGAAGCGCCGGGATAGAACGCCGCCGCTGCCGCGCTGGCGAGGACAGGCGAACGGTGGTCGTCTGGTCCTCAACACCCGGCTGAAGCTGATTCTCCTGATTCACCACGTCCACGCTGCGCCCCCCCTCATTCGAGATCCCGGCAAGGATAACGACGCCCCACCCAATCCCGAAATTCCCCGAGGGCGTTATCCTGTCGGGAGCCATACGCCCCCCGCAGTGAAAACTCGAACGAACAGCCCCCAAAACCTAAGCTCTTGTCCATGAAATCCACCTCCCTCCTCGTCGCGTTGCTCCTCAGCGCCTGCGGCAACGATCCCTCTTCAAGTCCCGCCCGAGCACCGCGGCAAGCGGCCCCCTCAGGAAGCAACCAGACCGATGAACGGGACATCCGCAAAGACCTCGAGTACCTGGGCACCACCACCGTCACCCAGGACACCTGGCTGCTGAGACGAAAGACCGACTACCAGAACTACGCTCGCGTTCACCACGGATCGAATCCCACCCAGGGAGATCTGGACACCTGGGAGAGCCGCCAGAAGGAGGGACGCGTCCTGCCCGTGCCCCAGGGAACGCGAGTGAAGGTGCGCACCGTGTCGCGCGTGTCACGCCTGAAGAGCGGCAAGCTGGTCCGGTTCAGACGGGTCTATATCGACGACGGGTCGATCCTCGATGAGAACGGAGACCCGGAATTCGGTCTCGTCCCGGAAGCCCACCTCGGCAAGTTCCGCTGAGCTGCGGCAGCCACGTCCGACGGTTCAATCCAACAGGCGCGCGATGTCCGGCATCAACGGCTGGGCGACCTGGGTCTTGAGCGCGCGGTTCGACCCCTCACCCACGCGGGTAACAAACAGGTCGTCGTGATGGCGAATGAGCCCGAACTCATCCAGGCAGGCGACCCCACCACACACCTCCATGGCCTCCACCACGAGGTGACTGGCGACGCGAGAGGCCTCGATCTTCACCTTGGCGGCCTGCTCCCGCTGCAGCTCCCCCGCCTCGTAGCGGGACAGCAGGTGGAACAGCCAGGTGACGCCCTGCTCGAGCGCGATGTCCATGTCCACGATGACGTCCTGCACGCGCTGGAACCGGCCGATGGGCTTGTCGTCGAACTGAATCCGCTCCTGGGCGTAGGCACGAGTCTTGTCCAGGGCGCTGGCGAGGCTGGCGAGGGCCAGCCCAGCGATGAACAGCCGGCCGCCGTTCAAGGTCGTCACCATCACCTTGAACCCTTCGTTGACCTCCCCCAGGACAGCCTCCGATCCGACCCGGACCGCGTCGAAACCGATGGACCCGGTGGATGACTGTTGCCAGACTCGCTTACCGCCCATCTCGTTGTAGGAGACCCCCTCCGCAGCCATGGGAACGATAAAGCACGTCGATCGGTGACCGCGACGCCCCTCCGGGTCCGTGAGCGCATGCACGACCACGTGGCTCGCCCATCGGGCGTTGGTGCTCCAACACTTCTCCCCGCGAATGACCCAGTCATCCCCGTCCTTGGTGGCGGTGACCTCCGGGTTGGCCGCGTCCGACCCCCGACCGGGCTCCGACAGGCCGAACACGAACATGCGCTCGCCGCGGGCCAGCGCCGACAGGTGGGCCGCCTGCTGGGCCTCGGTCCCGAACATCATCAGGGGGCTGCTCCCCAGGGACGTAGCCGCCCCGGGGGTGATGGCCACCGAGTGGCTGTGGTACCCCAACGCCAGCCCCATCAGCACCAGGTCGGTATGGCTGCCACCCTGTCCGTCGTGATCTTCTCCGATGGTCAGCCCGAACAACCCCAGCTCCGCCATCGCGCGGATCGCATCATCAGAGACGAGCTCATGGGCTCGCTCCCAACCCAGGATCCCGGGTGCGATCTCCTCGTCACCGAACCGCGCCACCGCTTCGTAGAACGAGAAGCGATCCTCGCCGATGAGGGGCCTGAGATAGGTATCGATGCGGCGTTCCATGAGAGGAGGACTCCGATTCGTGAGACTGGCAACCTGACGCGGCTTGATGGGCAGAGCATGCTAACCCCTCTCGCCCCGGGGTCTCAATATGTCACCGGACCGGGCCGAGGGTCCTCCTCGTCCCTCGCCAGGCTGATGAGCGCCAGAATCGGTCCGCGGAGGCATTACATCCACATGCCCTCCCGAATCCTGTCCGGCCTTGGTTATGATCGGGCAGGCCCCTTGGCCCCGAGGGTGGCGATCACATGCGCAAGGACACGGTCCTTTTTCTCTCCGAGTACGAGTCAGGAAACTCCGTCCACGACCGCACCCGTCGGGCGGTCCTGGACGCGGCCGCCGCTGCCAGGGAGGTGCTCAACACCCGCTGGATGGGACTCGATCGCCTCGCGCTCTACCCGGGTATGGTCCAGGAATCCGCGGCGGTGGTCCTGGTGCCCCACAGCACCACCGACGCTCTCAGCCCACCGTCTCCGACGCTCCTGGGCGCACTCCGGGAAATCAGGGAGGGGCAATTGCCTTTCCTGGCCACAGGAGAGACGCACGGGCTGGTCTTCCTGGAGGCCATGGCGAACATCGTTGGCAGGGGGACGGGGCACACCGCGCCGGACGCGGGCACACCGGAGTCGGCCGTCACCCCGTTGCCTGACTCCTGCCGCCCTGGCGAGCTGCGCGAGGTGGAGGTCGAGATGGCAGCTCACCCGGCTCTGGATGGGGTCTACGAGCGGCATGCCGAGAGCCAGGAGCGAACCGACATCCGGACGGGCCTCAACCCCGACTACGCCAGCCGAATGGAAGACGTCGGGTTCCAGGTGGTTGGCCGCGATCCTCATGACGGGCGACCCTATCTGCACGTGTTGCGCGGGCACTCCTTCCACGCCACGGCGGCGTTCCTGCCACAGCTCAACAGCACCTCCGCGGCGCCGCACCCGCTGTTCCGCGGACTGGTCGCGGCGTGCGGACGGTGAGGGTAGACTCATCATGGGTGAGGGGCGGCCTCGCCAGACCGTGCATGGACGGGTCGCGCGGTCCAATGGGGAGATGAACCATGCCTGAGGAAATCGCAGAGATCCTCGCGGACTGCATCAAGGACGAACATGGATTCGTCGAGTTGAGGTATCACAGCAAGACCTCGAGGGGCGTCGCCGTGGAGAAGGGCCGGATCGAGAGCTCCGCGGTCAGCCACCGAGCCGGCACCGGAGTGCGGGTCCTGCAAGACGGCGTGTTCGGCTTCGCGTCGTGCAGCTCCGCTGACCCCAAGGACGTCAAGGAGGCCATCACGCGCGCCCGCGACGCCGCGCGACGGAGCGCCGCCCGCAAGAAGGAGCGGATCAGCGGCCTGCAGGAGTGCGACCTCGCCCGGGGCCACTTCGAGGTGGACGGCGTGGACGATGTGTTGAACCGCTCCCTGCAAGAGAAGGTCGCCCTCGCAAGGGAGGTGGAGGCGGTCACCCGGGGGGCATCCCAGCAGATCTCCACCGCCACCTGCGGCTACCGCGAGATCCTGGAGGAGAAGGCCATCGTCACCACGGACGGGGCGAGGTGCTCCTTTCGACTCGTGAGGCCCGAGTTTCGTGTCTCCGCGGTCGCGGAACGGGGCGGCGAACGCCAGAGTTCCTCCCGCACCATGGGCGTCACGGGGAACTGGGACTGCCTGTTCGAGAACCGGGCTCCGGATCGTCTCGGTTGCGATGCCGCGGAGACCGCGGTGGATCTCCTGGCGGCGAAGCGTCCTCCAGGCGGACGAGCCACCGTCATCCTGGCCCCGTCCATCGTCGGTCTTCTGGTGCACGAAGCCATCGGACACACCGTGGAAGCGGACTTCGTGGAGTCCGGCTCCGTAGCTCAGGGCAAGCTGGGTCAACGGGTAGGATCAGACCTCGTGACCCTGTGCGACTCCGGACGCAGCGAGTTCCACCACGGCGCCGGCGGCACCCTCCCCATCGACGACGAGGGCGTCCCCGCAGGCCGCACGGTGATCATCAAGAACGGGATGCTGCAGAGCTACCTCCACGACCGCACCTCGGCCAGGAAGTTCGGCGTCCAACCCACCGGATCCGCGCGCGCCTGGGAGTACAGCGACGTGCCCCTCATCAGGATGCGCAACACCTACCTGGAACCCGGGGACAGCTCCCTCGAGGACATGATCGCCAGCACCCCAGACGGGTACCTGCTGGATGGGGCGCGAAACGGCCAGGCCGACGCCACCGGCGAATTCATGTTCAACGTCGAGCGGGCCCACCGCATCACTGACGGCAAGCTGGGCGAGCTCGTCCGTGGCATCACCATCACCGGGATCGCCTTTGACGTGATGCAGACCGTGGACGCGGTCAGCTCCGAGTTCAAGTGGGACCTGGGCGCTGGCTACTGCGGCAAGGGACAGCCGGCGAAGGTCGACGCCGGCGGCCCCTATGTGCGGTGCGAAGTGCTCCTGGGGGGGAACCAATGAGCGCCGAGGCCGTCAACCCCGCGGAGCGCCAGAGCGCCCTGCTGGGCGCCGCCCGGGACGGCGTGGAGCGCGCGCAGGCCCTGGGCGCGGATCAGAGCGAGGTCATCTGCGACTACGGGCGGGAGACCCGCGTCGATCTCCAGAAGGACGACATCCACAACGCCTCGGTCTCCGAGGAAGCCACCTACGGTATCCGGGTCTTCGTCAACGGCTCCATGGGGTTCGCCACGGTCAACGATCCGGCGCGCCTCGAGACCGCCTGTGAAGAGGCCCTGGCCCTGGCCCGCGTGTCCCCGCCGGACCCGCTCAACGGACTGGGAGACCCTCGTCCCCTGCTGGAGACGCCAGAGGACTCGGATCCAGAGATCGCCGCCCTGGAGATGGGCGCGCTGGTGTCCCTGGCCGCGGACACCGTCGATCGCATCAAGTCCAAGGACCCCCGGGTGGTCGTGGACTCCGGCCATGTCTACGCCGTGACGTCGCAGCGGGCCATCGCCACGAGCACCGGCGTCGCGCTCTCGGACGGACGGTCGGTCGCCGGGTCCAGCTTTTTCGGGATGGCCGTGGATGGTGACGAGGTGGGCTCATTCGATCATGACGGGCAAGCCGTGGTCACCGCCGAAGCCCTCGCGGAGGCCACCGCCGCCGCCGCGGACCGCTTCGTCATCAAGACCCTCGGCGCCCTGGGCGCCGGCCAGGGGGAGTCCTTCAGGGGCTCGGTGATCCTCACGCCAGAAGTCGTCTCCGAGTTCCTGGTCAGCAACCTGCTGTCCGTCCTCAGCGGCACCGCCATCCGCACGGGACGCAGCCCGTTTACAGAGAGCCTCGGCGAGGTCATCGCCTCGACGAACTTCACGCTCCTGGACAACCCCCATGAACCCGGCCGCATCGCCACCCGCTGCTTTGATCGGGAGGGCATGCCCACCAGGCCAACGCCGCTCGTGGAGTCCGGCGTGCTCAAGACCTTCCTCTACGACGTCTACGAAGCCCGGGCGGCTCAGGTGGAACCCACCGGGCACGCCCGCGGCAGCGCCGCATCACCGCCCTCCATCGGCCCCTCCAATCTCACCGTGGCGGCCGGGTCCGGTTCCTTCTCTGATCTCTGCTGCGAGCCCGAGCGAGCGGTGGTGGCGTCCCGGTTCTCCGGCGGCTGCAATCCCGTGACAGGGGAGTTCTCCGGCGTCGTCAAGGGCGGCTTCCTCATGCGCAGTGGGGAGAAGACGCCGATCAAGGAGACGCTGATGGCGGGCAACCTCTTCGACCTGATCAAGAACATCTCCGGCGTCTCGCAAGAGGCGCGGGTGATGAACGGCAACCGCACCATGCCCTCCATCCGCGTGGACGACGTCTCCATCACCGCCGGGTGACGACGACAGAGAGCCGGACTAACCTCCCTGGGACGCCACGTCCTCGCAAGCAGCCATCACCCGCAGCAGGTTGGTCCCGAGGAACTTCACCAGGTCTTCCTCGCTGGCACCACGAGCGAGCAGCAGCGCGGTCAACTTCACCGTGTCGCCGCAATGCTGGATCCCATCAGGAAGCGCTGAGACACCGTCCCAGTCCGCCCCCATCCCCACGTGGTCCCAACCCGCCACGTCGGCGCAGTGCTCCACGTGACGGGCCAGGACGGTCAGGGGCGTCTGCTTCATGGGGTGCTTCTGCGACAGGGCGCGCCGCGCCTTGCGGAACTCCCGCCGGTTGGCCTTGAACTTGACCCGAAGACGATCCAACTCTTGCTTGTGCTCCGCCTCCCAGGCCTTCTGGTAGCCGTCCCAATCTGGGTCGATGTAGGCAGAGAAGAAGTTGATCATCACCACCCCCTTGTTCCGCTTGATGGCGCGGAGCATGGGGTCCGAGAGGTTTCGGCGATGCAAGAACACGCCGTCGACCGAGGAGTGGCTGGCGATGACCGGGGCCCGCGCGATCTTGATCGCGTCCCAGAACGTGGCGTCGGCCACGTGGGAGATGTCCACCATCATGCCGATCCGGTTCATCTCCTTGACCAGCTCCACGCCGCGCTCCGAGAGGCCACCGAACTCGCCCTCCACATCAGACATGGTGCCGGAGGAGTCCGCCCACACGGAGTTGAAGGAGTGGGTGAGGGTCAGGTATCGACAACCCAGACGATGAAACATGCGCAGGGCGGCCAGGCTGTCCTCGATGATGTGCCCCCCTTCCACTCCCATGAGGCAAGCGATCTTCCCCTCGCCTCGGATGCGCCGCACATCCTCCGCGGTGTAGGCCATGGCCAGGTCGCCCGGGTGCTTCCGGACCGTCTCGTACACGGCGTCGATGCGCCGTATGGCCTCCTTGATGGCGACCCCTCCGTCCGGCTTCTTGCCCATGTAGATGGAGAGGAACTGGGCGTCGAACCCCGCATCTCGGAGCCGCGGGATGTCCATGTGTCCGGCGTCGTGACGGGCAGAGAAGTCCCAACTTGCGTCGTGGAACTTCGGCGTCACGTCCGAATGGGTGTCCAGCACCAGGGCACGGGCGTGCAGGGCCCGCGCCCGCTCCAGGTGCTCCGGACCGTAGGTGGACTGGGCCGGGACGATCAGGCATGGGAGGAGCGCCGTGAGGGAGAGAGCGACACCGCAGCGACGGAGGATGGTCATGGTCTGGTCCTTTCCGGCCGTCCATTTGAATCCCCCCGGGTCAGAACGTCCAGCAGGCCGCTCAGGGACGGATAGGATGCGATCGTGAACAGCATCCTCCTGATCCTCCCCCTGATATGTGGGGCTCCGGGGCATGGCCCATCGACGCTGGACCCGGAGCGCCTGATCCCCGCCAGCCTCCCCGCCTACGTAGAGGTGCTCGATCCGTCTCGCCACCTGCAGAGCCTGCTGCAGAACGATGCCCTGGGCCCGGTTCGGGAGGCGCTCCCCGAGTCGGCGCTACGGTTGATCAAGCTGGCGTCGGAGGCCAACGTGTCCCGCGCAGCCCTGGGCTTCGACCACTCGTTCCTCAGGGACAAGACCACGTTCGTCCTGCTCCTGGAAGGCGGCGATCGGGACGCCCTACGGACCCAGGTACAGGAGGCCGCGGCCAGCGCTGGCAACCCTGTGTTCGCGGCGGGACCGTTCGTGGGCATGGCGGACAGCGCGCGCACGGTGGACACGGTACGCGGCGTGGCCCTCGGCAAGCGGACTCCCCTCTCGGAGAACCCCAGGTTCGCCACGTTCCGGGATGACGTCCGCTCCGGCGCTGTGCGGTTTCACATCAACCTGGGCAAGCTGATCCCGCTCAGGCCGGGGGTCTCTACGCCTCAGGACCCCACCTCCGCCTTCCTCCTGTCGCACCTCATGCATGTGGCCGGTCGGGCGCGTCTCCTCTCCGGTCACGTAGCGGTGGACGACGAGGTCGAGATTCACATGCGGGCGCAACATCCGCCGCTCCCGGAGGACCGTCAGTTCTGCGCTCCTGCCGGGGACGGCGCGGCGGTGCTGCAAGGGCCGCGGGATCAGGTCATGCGGGGCTCCCTGCGACGAGACCTCACCGGCTTCTTCGCCAACGTCGGATCGGTCTTGACGCCGGATGCACGGACCGAGTGGGAGGCGCTCCTCCCCCGGGTCCGCGAGCTCGTCGGGCAGTCATCTGACGAGGCACCCTTCGACGAGTTAGGTGACGCCTTCGACCTCTACGTCACCCCCGCCAAGGCTCCAGCGTCACAGGGGATCTCGCCCCCACGGATCGCGGTCGTCAGCCAGCTGAGGGAAGGGGCGACCGGCCAGGCCGCCGAGGCGCGGTTCCGCCGCGCAATGGAGGCCTTGACCCCTGTCATGTCGGCCGCCGGTTGGTCCACGGGACAGCTCCACTCGTCACAACACAACGGGGTCCGGGTCCTGTCCGTGCCCCCGTCGGAGGAGGCGGCGCCGGCCACCGAAGCCCGGTGGGCCACCCGCCTGCACCCCTGCCTGGCCGTGGTAGACCGACGGGTCATCCTGGCCAGCCACCCATCCCTCCTGGAACAACTGATAGACGCAGCCCTCGCGGGCCACGAGCTCAAGCGTGAACCGGGGGACCGTCTCTTCGTCTCCGGGAAACGTCTGGCCGAGAACGCAGGGGGCTACAAGGACCTCATCCTCGATTGGTGGGCCGGGAATGAAGGACCTGACCGAGCCGCAGCGGAGTCCACCCTGGCCGTGGTCCTGGACTTCGTGGCACGGGTGGACTCCATGCGGATCACCGCCGCCGTGTCCACCGGGTCCAGCGCGCTCACCCTGACACTGCGGGCGCCAGGACTCACGCCTGGAAAGTAGGCCAGCCTCTCCGCGGACGACGCCGCGCCGGACCACGACGCGAGTCTCTCAATTCGCCGCGTAGGGGGCGAACTGCGCCACCTTGGCCACCGGCAGAGAGACGGTCACCCGACACAGCTCGCCCTCGTAGTCCTGGGCCAGGACACGGCCCACACGGCTCAACGCGGCGAGGGCGCGACCGTCGGCGACGGGGATCTCCAGGTTGACCACCTGGTGCGAGCGGGTGGCGTGATCACGGACCGCGTCGACGAGCGCCTCGAGGCCCGCTCCGGTGACGGCGGACACAAGGGAGTCCGTGTCCAGCCGGCGCCCCAGGATCGTGGCCTCCGCCGGCTCTGGCAGCAGATCCACCTTGTTGAGCACGAGCAGCTCCGGGACCTCCGCCGCACCCAGCTTCTCCAACACCTCGCGCACGACACGGACCTTCTTGTCCACGTCCGCGTCGCTCGCGTCAACCACATGCAGCAGGAGGTCCGCCTCTCGGACCTCCTCCAGGGTGGCGTGGAAGCTGGCGACCAGATGGTGGGGCAGCTTGTCGATGAACCCGACCGTATCGGAGAGCAACACGTCCCCGACTTCGGCCAGCTTCCATCGCCTTGTCCGCGTGTCCAGGGTGGCGAAGAGCTGGTCGGCGACGAACACATCGGCGCCTGTCAGGCGCCGCATGAGCGTGGACTTGCCCGCGTTCGTATAGCCCACCAGTCCCACCTTGAAGGCCCGGTCCCTGGAGCTCACCTGCCGTTCCCGGCGGCCGTCGATCTCCGCCAGCTCGGCGGTGAGGTCGCGGATGCGCTTGCCGATGATCCGCCGGTCCACCTCGATCTGCTTCTCGCCAGGCCCTCGACTGCCGATCCCACCCACGCCCGTGATCCGGGAGAGGTGGGTCCACATGCGCTTGAGCCGCGGCGCCAGGTACTTCATCTGGGCCAGCTCGACCTGCAAGCGAGCCTGTCGGGTGCGGGCGTGGATCGCGAAGATGTGGATGATCAACTCCGAGCGGTCGATGACCCGTACGTCCAGGGCTGCTTCCAGGTTCCGCACCTGCGCCGGCGAGAGGTCGTCATCAGCGATGACCACGTTGGCCTCGAGCTCCGCGCAGAACTCCTTGAGTTCGTCCACCTTGCCGCTGCCGAGGTAACCGGACGGGTGAGGACGATCGCGTCGTTGCCAGAGGCGACCGAGGATGTCCGCGTCCGCGGTCCGGGCGAGCTCCGCGAGCTCGTCCAGGGCCGGCACGGTCCCGTTGTCCGGAAGGGCGTCGGGTC
The DNA here is from genome assembly GCA_964507445.1 of uncultured Isosphaeraceae bacterium. Lineage (GTDB taxonomy): Bacteria > Planctomycetota. Next base: position 3,988 of record CAZDQF010000025.1, on the reverse strand, counting down.
CCACGCCTATGAGGATGGCGTGCTCCGTGTGCTTGTCCGCGTCCGTCGCGACGGTCCGGTCTCGGGGTCGACGCCTCGGCTCCCCCTTGTTGCGACGTCGATCCGCCGCGTAATCACGATCTTCCCAGTGGCCTCTCAACGATCTCCGCTCCTTCGCCCTGCACTCCTCGAACCGCATACGAGCGGTCGTTCCGTTCTGGGTGATCCGTCCGGTAGTGGGTGCCCCGGCTCTCCTTTCGCCAGAGCGCGCCGCGCACCACCGCCACGGCCACCTGCAGCATGTTCTGCATCTCCAGCGCTGGGATGCGCTGACAATCCACCTGCCGGACATAGGCCTGCCAGGTCTGAAGTTGCTCGAGCGCCCGAGACAGCCCCTCCCCGCTGCGCAGGACACCCACGCTACGCCACATCAGACTCTGGATGCTGTTCTTCATGTCGACGACGTTCAGGACCGTGGAGGGCAACGGTCGGTCCTCACCGCTCAGGTCAGCGGCCCCTGGAGCGACGTCCCCGCTGTCTCGCGCGACCCTCCCTGCCCGGCGACCGAAGACCAGGCCCTCCAGGAGCGAGTTACTCGCCAGACGGTTCGCTCCGTGGAGACCGGAGGCCGCGGCCTCCCCCGCTGCCAGCAACCCCGGCAGCTCGGTGCGGCCGTCCAGATCCACCACGCAACCGCCGATCATGTAATGCGCCGACGGATGGACGGGGATCAGGTCGGAGGTGATGTCCAGGTTGTAGAGAGAGCAAGCCCGGTCGATTCCCGGAAACCGGTCCCGCACACCTCTCCCGAGATGACGCAGGTCGAGGAACACGCAGCCTCCTCCAGAGACCGAGAGGTGGTGGACGATGGCACGGCTCACCACGTCCCGCGGCGCAAGCTCTCCATCGGGATGGTAATTGAAGACGAATCGGTCACCTCGCTCATCCACTAGCCTGGCGCCCTCACCCCGGGTCGCTTCAGTGATGAGATGTCGCGCCGCCCCCGCCACGTACAGAGTGGTGGGGTGGAACTGAACGAACTCCATGTCCGATACAGCGACGCCGGCACGAAGGGCCATGGCGTGTCCGTCACCCGTAGCGACCTCCGGGTTCGTGGTCTCCCGGTACACCTGCCCGGCGCCGCCCGTGCACAGGATGGTCGTCCTCGCCGTGACCAGGACACGCTCCCCGTCGCGCACCACCGCGGCGCCGCAGCAGCGACCGTCGTGCACCAGCAGGTCCACCGCGAACGCCCGTTCCCACAGAGTGATCTCAGGTTGGGCGCGCACCACACGGATCAGCGTGTTCACGAACTCACGACCTGTGGCGTCACCGTGAGCGTGGGCGACGCGACGCCGACTGTGCCCGCCCTCTCTGGTCAGATGCAGTTCGTCCCCGTCCCGATCGAAGTCGCCCCCCCACTCGAGTAACTCGTGGACCCGAGCAGGTCCCTCCGACACCACGATGTCCACGGCCGAAAGATCGCAGAGTCCCTGACCAGCGGCAACGGTGTCGTCCCGATGCGCGGCCTCGCTGTCGTCATCGCCCAGGACAGCCGCCACGCCGCCCTGCGCATATGCGGTGTTGCTGCCCCGCAGGCCGTCCTTGGTCACCATCAAGACAGACCCACCGTGCGCGGCCTCGATGGCGGCACGGAAACCGGCTACCCCGGCACCGACGACGAGGGTGTCGACGGCCTCGCGACCAAGGCGACTCGATTCGTCTCGAACCGTCATGACCCGCATGCTAACGCGCCGGTGACCCGAAACCCCTTTACGGTCGGGACATGCGCGCGCACCGAAGACTGCGACGGAGGAATACGAACGTTTTCCGAACAAACCCCTTGCGTTAGGTATCTGCTCGCCATACGTTTGGGGTCTGTCAGGTATCGGAGAAAATCATGAACCACCACGCGACCCTTTGCGAGCTCACCCAAACCGCCCTCCTCGTCGGCATCGTCCTCCTCGCTTTCCTCTGAGCAACCCATGAACCGCCGCCCTAATCTCACCAAACGTCAATCCCACGTCCTGGAGTTCCTGCGCAGCTACGCGACGGAGCACGGCATCTCCCCGACCCTCGAGGAGATCGGCGCGGCCCTGGGGGTCAACCGGGTCACCGTCTTCGAACACGTGAAGGCCCTCGAACAGAAGGGCTGGATCCGCAGCGAGAAGCACCTGTCGCGGTCCATTGAGATCATCGACGAAGTCGAGGAAGGGGCCGGTATCCCCATGCTCGGCCGTATCGCCGCGGGGCAGCCCATCGACGTCGTCCCGGAAGCCGAACGCGACAGAATCGACCCCGCCTCGCTGTTCGACGCCGACAAGGACCTGTACATGCTGCAGGTGAGCGGCCAGTCCATGATCGAGGACAACATCAGCGACGGGGACTACGTGGTCGTCGAAGCTCGCTCGACCGCGACCACCGGCGAGACCGTCGTGGCCCTCGTCCGAGGGGAAGAAGCCACGCTCAAGCGGTACTACCCCATGGGCCCGCTCACCCGTCTCCAGCCGCGAAACAGCGAAATGGACCCCATCGTGGTACCCAGTCAGGACGTCACGATCCAAGGCGTCGTGGTCGGGGTCATTCGCCAATACTGAGCCCCTGAGCCGACCCAAGGGTCGGCGCCTTCCATACCCTTCCCAACCCTCGCGGCCGGCACCCCATCACCAGGGTTCCGGCCGCTTCTTGAGCTCAACAGAGAGGCACGGTCGGACCCTCTCCGGGAGTCACAGGCAGGGGGCTCGCGGCGTAGGTACAAAAATAGGGCCACGTGCTGCTGCACGCGGCCCTTTATTCAATAACCCGGCGACGACCTACTTTCGCGCTTTTGGCACTATCATCGGCGACGAAGGCTTAACTACCGTGTTCGAAATGGGTACGGGTGTGGCCCTCCGACTATGATCACCGGGAATAAACTGTTCTCTGACGCGAAGCGCCAGGCATGGCATCCCGAATAGCGTAGAAGTGGCACCAAACAGAGAGTGACTGCTGTCCACTCATTGTTTCATCTTGTCATCCCAGTCAGGAAGACTGACATGACAAGAAAAGGGTCAAGCCAATCGGGCGGTTAGTACCAGTCAGCTGAGCACATCGCTGCGCTTACACCCCTGGCCTATCAACGTGGTAGTCTTCCACGGCCCTGATGGGGAAGGTGAATCTCGGGGAGGGCTTCGCGCTTATATGCCTTCAGCGCTTATCCTTTCCGAACATAGCTACCCTGCGCTGCCGCTAGCGCGACAACAGGAACACCAGAGGTTCGTCCAGCCCAATCCTCTCGTACTAGGGCCAGCACCCCTCAACCTTCCTACGCCCACAGCAGATAGGGACCGACCTGGCTCACGCCGGTCTGAACCCAGCTCGCGTACCACTTTAATTGGCGAACAGCCAAACCCTTGGGACCTTCTCCAGCCCCAGGATGTGATGAGCCGACATCGAGGTGCCAAACCTCCCCGTCGATATGAACTCTTGGGGGAGATCAGCCTGTTATCCCCGGAGTACCTTTTATCTGATGAGCGACGGCCCTTCCACTCGGAACCGCCGGATCACTAGGACCTGCTTTCACACCTGTTCGATCCATCGATCTCACAGTCAAGCATCCTTATACCCTTGCGCTCTACGCATGGTTGCCGACCATGCTGAGGATGCCTTTGTACTCCTCCGTTACTCTTTTGGAGGAGACCGCCCCAGCCAAACTGCCCACATAGCACTGTCCCTGGCCCGGATTCACGGAACCAAGTTAGAGCGCCAACAACACAAGGGTGGTATTTCAAGATTGGCTCCACCAGAACTAGCGTTCCAGCTTCAAAGCCTCCCACCTATCCTACACATGAGCTGCTAGCACCCAATACTATGCTACAGTAAAGGTTCACGGGGTCTTTCCGTCTTGCTGCGGGTACGTGGCATCTTCACCACGAGTTCAATTTCACCGGGTCCATCCTCGAGACAGTGCCCAACTCGTTACGCCATTCGTGCGGGTCGGAACTTACCCGACAAGGAATTTCGCTACCTT
>CAZDQF010000024.1:27564-70439 GCA_964507445.1 uncultured Isosphaeraceae bacterium | reverse complement strand
AGGTAGCCCGCGACTTCGTCGATTGTGACGTGCCCCGGGTCCTTCTTCCGCCAGCAGCGCTCCGCCCACGAGGAGAGCGGCACTCCCGCGAGGAACACCACTCCGGCACACAGGAGGAGCAGCCATCCGCGCTCCGGCTGCCAGAAGGCCATCAGTGCCGCGATCGGAAGCGTGCCGGCCGTGCCCGGCGCGCCCCGCGCCTTGCGCGGGGGGGCCGGGGCCTGCCCGGGGGGGGCGCCCCCCCCCCGCTGCTCGGGCGGGAGCTTGCCGATCTCCTTGCTGCGCTTGTTCTGTTCCGCCTTGAGCGCGTCGAAGGCGGTCTTTTGTTCGCGGAGGGCGGCGTCCTGCGCCAGGATCGCGTCCACGTCGGCGGGGATGCGCTTGCGCTCGCAGGCAACGCGTACGGCGTCGGGGTTCTCTCGGATCAACCTGATGTCGAGCATGGTTCCTCGCTCTCCGCGTCCTGAACCAGAGGTCGCGCGAGCTCCAGGAACCGATCCAGCCCGGCGCGATCCTCCGCAGCGAGACGGTAGCGGATGCGTTCCTCCAGATAAACCCGTGCGTCGCCGCTCGTCAGTTCGCCCCACTCACCGTAGGCCTCGGCGATCTCTCCCACCGCCGCGCACCCCTCGTCACGAGCCCGCTCCAGGAGCGCTGGCAACCCCGGGTGCCGCTGGAGCACTCCCGGACGGGCCGCCCACACCGCGAACACGAACGGCAGCCCCGTCAACTCCAGCCAGGCAGCGGACAGGTCCAGAACGGAACCTCCCCAGCCCTGGCGCATCTTGAGGGCCTGATCACCGATGACCAGGACGGCGTCGGAGGATCCGGACGCCCACGCCTGGCCAGCATCCAGCTCGCGATACTGAGGACGCACCCCGTGGAGATCGCGGAGGATCACCCGCGCCAGGATCTGGCTGGTACGGGAGTTGGGGTCCAGGAAACAACTGCGGACGTCCTCGACGCCCGTACGCAACAGCAGCAGGACGCTGTCAACCGGCCCTCGCGCTCCGACACATGCGTCGGAGATCAACTCCAGACCCGGTTGCCTGAGCAGCTCCACCACCGGCACGAGGCCCACGTCCACGTGACCGTCCCGCAGCCAGTCAGCGACACGGCTCGGCGCCCCGCCCAAGATGCACACACCGTCCCCCTCGGAGAGGGTATGGACGAGCGGGACGGCGTTCAGGTAGGAGACGACCCCCACCCGAACCGCCGCAGATGCTGCGGACTCGGCGCTGCTCACGACGGAGTCACTTGCCCTCGTTGCCGCGGATCCAGTCGGACTCGATGCGACCGAGAGGCTTGTAGTCGCAGCTTAGCTTGAACCGGTACTCGTCGCTGGAGAAGGACTTCTTCAACTCCATGGTCTTGGGGAACCAGAGGTTGTCCATGGTCTCGTTGAGGTCCGCGCGCTCAGGACTCCGCATCCGCTTCTTGATGGCGACCTTGGTGGAGTCCGCTCCGGCAGCCACCTCCAGGGTGGGCAGAACCGGGCCCGTCATGATGAACGAATAGCGCTCTCCAGCGTTGCCCTGGATGTGGATGTTGCGCCCCACCAGCCGGATGATGTTCTTGCCATCCTTGCGTTCAGTGCTGGTGTGGGCCACGAAGTGAAAGCCTCGCTCCCCCGACCCGCCCATCTTCCAGGTGTTCAGCCGGTCCTCTTTGACGTCAAACCACTTCATGTCCGGACCGCGGGCGATGTAGATCGTCTCGCGCTTCGCGTCCTTGCCGCGGGCGATGTAGCCCTCGTAGAAGTCGAACTCTCCAGGGACCACCCACATGGGTTTGTCCGCACAGTCCATCAGGTTGTAGAAGTAGTGGTTGTTCTCCGCCGTCCCCTTGGCCACCAGCGCCGCCGGACGCAGCTTGGACGTGTGATCGAGCTGGAGCGCCGCCACGGGCCCGGTGTACGGCTTGGTCCGCAACGACCGGCCGTTGGGAACGACCTCGACCTCGTAGAGCAAGCCGTTGAAGGTCATGTACTTGCTCAGGGGCTGGCAGGTGGCCTTCTTGCCTCGACCGGTGATGATGTAGTCCTTACCGAAATCGTTGAAGCGTCCGTTGCCGTTGGCGTCATGGATCTCGATGCTGACTCCCCGCACCTTCCCCTTGATGGTGGTGGCGCCACGGAACTTGACCGTAACCATGTCGGCGCTCGAGCCGAGTTGGTGGCCGGCGATGGTGTAGCGGTTGGGCTGGATGAGCATCTCGTGCCAGATGTTGGCCTTGGTGCCGTCCTTGTAGTCCGCCTTCTTGAACTCCGACACCTTCGCCTTCGGTCCCAGCTTGAGCCGGACAGGTTTACCCTTGCCCTTGCCGCCCGGGTGCACGTACAACTTGCCCTTCTCGTTCTCCAGCACCGTGCCTCCCGCGGGGAGCAGCTGCACCGGCAAGGCCTGGTCCTTCTGGACGGCTACGCCGTCCCAGAAGAACCAGTGAGAGTTGGCGCGGAAGTAAGTGGTGTCGATCTTCGGCCACTTCTTCAGCTTCGCCACCTTCAGCTTTTCCACCGTCTGCCAGTCCATGTCGGCGTCGTCCGGGTGGGCGTTGGGCTTGGCCGGCATGTCGGCAGGCACGGGCACGACACCTTCGCCGTCCTTCTCCGCATCGGCGCTCGGTGCGGAAGGGTCGCCGCCAGCCGGCTTCTCTCCCTTGTCCTTGGCCGCCGCGACCGCCTCGGTGTAGGCCGCGCGAGACTTCTCCAGGGGGACCGCGACGTCGATGTGCTCGTAGTCCAGACGACTCCGCTTGGCGGCGGCCGCACCTGAAGGGCCCAGGGCCCAATTGGAAATTTCCGCCCGAGCGTGCCCTGTTTGCCCGATCGCATCCGCGCGCTTGAACCAGTAGACCACGCCGTACGCATCACCCATCTTCTCCACGACGCGAGCGACCAGATTGCAGTTGTTGGCGGCCCAATACTGGTCATCCGCCTTCAGCGCCATATCCACGGTGGTCGCGTAGGCCGCCGCGAGAGGCTCCATGTCCTCCTTCTTGGGCTTGGCGCCCTTCTTCATCACCTTGTTCCAGCCGTCGAACTGGGCATCCAGCAGAGCCCGCATCTCCACCTTCGCCTTCCGCTGCTCCGGAGTGAGGCCCTGCAGCCACGGCATTCTGCTGGCCAAGAAGCGGCTCTTCTGCCCCTTGATGACGTTGATGCTGGCGAGAGCGTCGAGGGTGATCAGGGTCTTCTCAGCGGCCTTCTGGAGGCTCTCCTGATCGCTGGTGGACCACTTGCACCAGGCCCGCTCGTAGATCATGAAGCCGTTGACGATGTGGTCCTTGTTGGCCTCGAGCAGCTTGGACTGGGCGGCGAAGTCGTCGGCGGTCACGGCCTTGGCGAAGGCCTCCATGAACGCGTTCGGGTTGTCCATTTCCTGGGCAGGTGCGACTGCGGTCGCCACGAGAACGACGAGAAGAGCGGCGGTGATCTTGCTGTTCATGGGTTCCTCTGTCCCTTCACTGAGAGCCCGATCGGGGCAGGACACAGTCAGTGTATCCGACCGCCAATACGACCGGAAACCCTGGCCGCGAGCCTCATTCCAGAGGCCGATACCGGGCCACCACGGCCTGGGCCGCCCGCAGCCCGTCGAGAGCGGCAGAGACGATTCCGCCAGCGTATCCGGCCCCTTCACCGACGGGCAGCAATCCCCCGATCCCGGGGCTCTCCAAGGTCGCGGGGTCCCGCAGGATCCGCACCGGAGAGCTGGACCGGGCCTCAGGGCCGACGAACAGGGCGTCGTCCTGGACGAACCCCGGTAGCTGGCGCTCGATCCGGTCCAGTCCGTCTCGCAGCAACCTGTCCACTCCCGGTGGGATCACCTCGTTCAGAGACACCGGCACCAACCCGGTACGGCACGAGGTCCCGGGGAACGTGCTGGAGTCGCTGCCCGACAACCAGTCCCTGACTCTCTGGGCCGGGACCGCCAGGCCACCTCCGCCGAGCGTCGCGGCCCGCGCCTCCAGGCTCTCCTGCCAGCGCAGCCCCGCCAGGGGTCCTTCCCCCGGAAAGGCCTCCGGGTCGAGCGTGGTCACCAACCCGGAGTTGGCGTATCCCGTCGCGCGACCGGACCACGACATGCCGTTGGTGTTCATGTGCTCCAGATCCGACACCGCGGGGATGATCTCACCCCCGGGACACATGCAGAAAGAGAACAGGCTGGCCCCGCGGACACGCACGGCGATCTGGTAGTCCGCAGGTCCCAGGTCAGCGGTCAGCGCCAACGGGCCCCATCCCCTCTGGTCCGCCCATCGCTGCGGATGCTCCACCCGGAGCCCCAGTTGAAAAGGCTTCCGCTCCATGGGCACACCGTCGGCATGGAGCGAGCGGTAGAGATCACGGGCGCTGTGCCCCGGCGCCAGGATCACCAGCCCGGTCTGAAGATCGCCCTCCGTGGTGTCGACTCCCACCACCCGACCTCCGGAAGTACGCAGCCGCTCCATCCGACAGCGGAAGCGGATGTCCGCCCCGAGCGCCAACAACTCCTTGCGAATCCGCCCCACCACGGTCCGCACACGATCGGAGCCCAGATGGGGCCGATAATCCCACGTGACCGAGGCGACACCGCTGCGCTCCATGAACTCGCGGAGCACCCAGCGCGCGCGAGGGTCCTTGCTCCGCGAGGTGAGCTTGCCGTCGCTGAAGGTGCCGGCGCCTCCTTCGCCGAACAGGTAGTTGCTCTCCGGGTCCAGGACCCCGTCCTGGTTCATCTCCCGGATGCGCCCGACGCGGAGGTTCATGGGATCACCCCGCTCCAGGAGGATCGGCCGATAGCCTCGCTGCGCCATGTACAGGGCGGCGAAGAGGCCCGCCGGCCCGGCTCCCACGACCACCGGCCGATGCTCCAGGACCTCCGAACCGGACGGTACGTCGGGGGTGACCGGCGCCTCCACATGCTCGACCCCGTGGCCCGTGGCGGGCCCCCGCATTCCCTCCCTGAGGTGCAGGTCCACGGTGAAGCTGAAGACCGGGGTGCGACGACGTCGATCGAGGGACCGCCGGACCACCTCGAGAGATCGGACCGCGTCTGCGCCGACGCCGGCCTTGCGCAAGGCCTGCTTCAGCAGCTCCGCTTCATCGCCGTCAACCGGCACACGGATCTGATGGACCCGAAGCGGCATGGAGGTTCAGGGCCGCCGGGTCGACCCCTGGGAGGCCCGACGCTTGAGGAACTGACGCTCCTGATCCGTGAGGGCGCTCATGCCTTCGCTGTTGATCTTGGCCAGGATGCGGTCCAGCTCCCGCTCGTCCCCCATCTCCTGCTCCAGCTTCGCCACCTCCCGCTTACGAGCGACCTTCGCCTGCGCCCGGGTGAACCGTGGCTTCAGCAACCGCGGCCAGACGAACGCCACGCAGAATCCCGCGAAGGCACCACACAGGTGGACCCAGTAGGCGACCTGTGATCCCTCTCCGAATCGTTGGTAGCCGCCGCCGAATGCCCGAAGGACATCGAACATGAGGAAGAGCAAGCACACCCACTTGAGCCGGACCACGGCGAAGATGATGTTCACCGGGAGATTCGGGGCGAGGCACCAGGCGATCACCCACAGGGCGCTGACACCGCCGGAGATCCCCACCGTGGGGAGGTCCCCCGCCCCGGGGAATAGCGTCCCCAGTGATGCGAACGCTCCACAACCGAGGCACAGCACCACGATTCGGCCAGCCCCCACAAGGGGCTCCAGCAAGCGGCCGGCGAGGAACAGCACAAGGGCGTTCATGAGGATGTGGAAAGTGCCGCCGTGGACGAACTGGTAGGTGAGCACCTGCCACACGTAGCCATCTTCGAAGGTCTTGCGGGAGACCCCGAGCCACTCCCCGGGCCAGCGCATCGGAACGACTCCGACGCCCACGAGGATCACTTTCAGCACATGAGCACCCACCAGGACCCCCAGCAGCCAGTACAAGCTGTTCGAGGTCATCGCAGGCCGCGACCGGAAGACCTGCTCGTCGTCGTATCGTCTGTCTGCCCAGGACATGGTGCTCAGCCCACCTGCTCGGCGGCGCCTCCTCCCTCGTAGCACTCCGGCTTGAGCACGCCGATGTAGGGGAGGTTGCGATAGCGGTCGGCGTAGTCGAGTCCGTAACCGATGACGAAAACGTCCTCCACCTCGAAGCCCGCGTAGTCGGCCCGGACCTCCGTCACCCGACGGGCCTCCTTGTCCAGGAGCACGCAGGTGCGGATCTCCGCCGCGTGGTGATGATCGCGGAGTCGCTCGACCACCGCGGACATGGTCCGCCCGGTGTCCAGGATGTCGTCCACCACCACGATCACCTTCCCGGCCAGGTCCTCATCGGGAAAGACCTTCAGCTCCACGGTCCCGCTGGACTCCGTGGTGGCGCCGTAGGAGGACACCCAGGCGAAATCCACCCGGATCTGGGCGCTGACGAACCGCATCAGGTCCGCGAAGAAGATCACGCTGCCCTTCAACAGGGCCAGCAGGACCACCTCCTTCCCCTCCAGGTCCCGGGTGATCCGGGCGCCCAGGTCCTCTACCCGGGCACGGATGTCGGCTTCGCTGAACAGGACTCGTTCGACGTCTTGGTGCATGGAGACGCTCTCCTGACCCCCATGTTACCGATACCGGGCCAAGTTATGATCCACCGCACATGGCGCAGATCATCGACGGCAAGGCCATCGCCAGGGACATCAAAGCGGAGACGCGGCGAATGGTCGAGGTCCAGACCGCGGCGGGATCTCCTCCGTCCCTGGTGGCCCTGGGGGTCGGAGATGACCCCGCTTCCGAGCTCTACGCCCGGCGTCAGGCCAAGATCTGCGAGAAGCTGGGGATCGCCTACGAACGAGTCCAGTTACCCGCCGAGACCCCCGAAGAGGCCGTGCTTGAGCAGATCCGCGCCCTCAACCGGCAGGAGGACGTCTCCGGGATCATCATCCAGGTCCCCCTGCCGGACCACATCGACCCCCGCGCCGCGCGCCGCGCGCTGCATCCGGACAAGGACGTGGAAGGGGTCCACCCGGAGAACCTGGGCTGGCTTCTCTCCGGTCGCACCACCCTCGTGCCTCCCACCGCCGCCGCCGCCCTGGCCTGCATCACGTCCACAGGTGTCCCCATCGAAGGTGCCGAGGCGGTCGTGGTGGGCCACAGCGAGACCGTGGGCAAGCCCACCGCGCTGCTGCTCATGGAACGCCTGGCCACGGTCACCGTCTGCCACCACGGCACCCGCGATGTGCAAGCGCACACCTCGCGGGCAGACATCCTGGTTGTGGCCGTGGGCAAGCCGGCGCTGATCGCCCCCCAGATGGTCAAGCCGGGAGCGGTGGTGATCGACATCGGCATCAACGAGATCACCCACGAGGACGGCTCCACTTCCGTCACGGGAGACGTCCACCCGGGGGCGGCGGATCACGCCGGCTGGATCACGCCGGTGCCGGGAGGCGTGGGGCCGGTGACCGTGGCCATGCTCCTGCGCAACGCGGCGCAGGCTCACGGGTGATCAGAGGCTGCGGCTGAGGACGAATTCGCCGATGGCCTCGAGGATCGCCAGGTCCTGCTGACTGGCGTGACCCCGGACCGCTTCCGTGGCAGCGGCGATGTGGCTGCGAGCCCGCTCCAGGGCCTCCGCCACCACGCCGTGGCTGCGGAGCAGCTCGGCCATGACCGTCACGTCCTCAGGCGAGGCCACGCCCTCCGAGATCACACGATCAAAGAGCCGCCGAGGTTCGCCTTCGAGGCGCCCTCTCAACAGGATCAGCGGCAGGGTCATCTTGCCCCCGGTCAGGTCCGTGCCCAGGGACTTGCCCACCTCCGCCTCTTCGCCGATGAGGTCCAGGCAGTCGTCGGTCACCTGGAACGCCAGCCCCAGCTCCCGGCCGAAGGTCTCGAAGGCGCTGATGCCCTCCGGGGTCGCCCCCGCCAGATGAGCGGCCAGCTCGCAGCCGCGGGCGTACAACTCGGCGGTCTTGGCGTCGATGACCTCGTAGTAGACCTGTTCGCTCAGCTCCGGGTCGTGGGCGCGCCGGTTCTGGAGGATCTCCCCTTCGCACACGACGCTCAGGGCGTCCGTCAGGGTGGTCAGGGACCTGGGGTCGCCCATGGAGGCCAGCAGGCGAATGGCCCGAGCGAAGATGATGTCCCCCAGGAGCACCGCGTCGCGAGGGTTCCAGAGAGCCCGGACCGTGCGGTTGCGATGGCGCAGATCCGCCTGATCGATGACGTCGTCGTGCACCAGGGTGGCCAGGTGGATCATCTCCACCACCGCCGCCAGGGAGACGTGCTGATCCGTGAGCCGCCCCGCGGCGCGCGCCACCAACAGCACCATGGCGGGGCGCATGCGTTTGCCACCGGCGCCGTTGGCGTGGGCCGCCAACTCGGCGATCTCGGGCTTCTCCGAATCCAGCGCACGCAGGATCCTGTCCTCCACACCCCCCAGGTCAGGGACGATGTCGCGGTACAGGTTCTGGAGTGTGGGCGCGGGTCTCATGGTCGCGAAAAAAATGACAGAAGTCGTTACCACAGAAGAGCCAGGGAACGTTAGCAGGGGCCTGATTCCGGGTCAACGGAGAGCGGCGCTGACCGCAGCAGGGCGGACGCGCGAGGGAGGTCCTCGGGGGCGGTGATGTTCATGAACGCCTGCTCCGCCGAGACCTCGGGGCACAGATCACGGAACGGCACCAGCGCCGCCGGGAGCTCGTCCAACCACGCGTCGGCCCGGCGCTTGCCGCGCTTCAGCAGCGACCTGAACACCGGCGCACAGTCCACGGAGAGGAACGCGGGGAGCGGCCAGGTCCGCTCGGACGTCGTGGCGAGCACCCCGTCGACCCCCGGCACGAAGCTCAACATCCGGTCTCCCAGATCCGGCGGCAGCACCGGCATGTCGCACGGAGTCACCAGGAGAAACGGCGTCTCACAGGCTTCCAGGAGCGCTGCGGTCCCGGACAACGGCCCCTCGCCAGGAATCAGATCGGCGACCCACGGGTGACCGCAGTCCCGGCCCGGCCCGTCGGGACGGGTAGCCACCATCACCGGAACGCCCTGCGGTGCCATCCGCGACGCCATGTGCTGGAGCAGGGTCGAACCGTTGAACGAGACCGAAGCCTTGTCACTTCCGAACCGCCGGCTGAACCCTCCGGCCAGGATGCCGAGCGTCCAGGCCGGCGCCACCCTCACGGTCGTCGCACCTCGATCGCCACTTCGAACGGGTCCGACGGCACGTTGTGCAATCCCTGCAACAAGCCGGTGATGGCGCCGCCGATGAGGTCGTGGAGGAACACCTTGAGCGGGATCGTCTCCCCGTCCACGGTCAAGTTCACGGCGTAGTGATGGCCCACGGGGCCCACCTCACCCGCCTTCGGCCCCTCCTCGCGGGAGGCGGAGTCGGCGCTCATGCGGTGGTCTTCCCCTCGGCGGACGAGCCCTCGTGCTCGAGCTGCTCGGGCTTGGAGCCCTCCACAGCCTCAGGCTCGTTCGTTCCCTTCACGCCGCGCTTGAACTCGGTGAAGGACCGGCCGATGTTGCGGGCCACGCCGGGGAGCTTGCCTCCGAACAGGATCAGGACCACCAACAGGATGACCCAGATCTCCATACCGCCGGGCAAGAAGAAAGCGAGGTAGGACGAACTAGTCATGGGCCAGGATCCTCGTGTCGGAAAGGGACGACACCAGTGTAGCAAAGGCCCGACCTCGCCTAAGGGCCGGTGCTCCGCAGCCGATCAGGGCTGAAACGTGTCCCGGTTTTCCGACCACCAGGCTTGCCAGGCTTCTCGGTCCTGCCCCAAGTCCTGACCGGTCAAGCGCTTCAGGTTCTCCAAGGCGGCATCACGGGTCTCGGGGCGCTCCGCGTCGAGGCCGTTGATCAACAACTCCACCGCCGTCCTGGCCTGCTCCGGCTGCCCCGAGGCGGCAGCCCGCGCGTTCCCCGTGAGCTTCTTGAGGAGATACCGGACCTCGTTCTTCTCCCGCACGATCCCGGCGAAGTACAGGAACAGGAACCCGACGAAGAAACGGGCCACGGCCCCCTCGCCGCCGAGCGTCCGCTCCAGGACCGCGTAGCCCGTGTAGTCCGGGACGAGGGGCGCCAGGATCAACCAGAAGCCGAGGATGATGAGGAAGTTGACCGCGAGATTGGCCAACCTCCGCTCCATGGCCTGCACCTGCTCCGGGGTCGCTGCCTTGCGCGCTCCCATGTTCAACCCCGGCGCTCGATCCGGGCTCCCAGTCCGCGCAACCGCGCATCGATGGACTGATAACCGCGATCCACCTGGTGAGCGTTCATGATCTCCGACTTGCCCTCGGCGCACAGCGCCGCCGCCAGAAGGGCCATGCCCGCACGGATATCCGGCGACGCCATGTTGGCCCCATGCAGCTCCGACGGTCCCACCACCAGGGCCCGGTGCGGGTCGCACAGCACCACTCGCGCCCCCATGGCGATCAACTTGTCGACGAAGAACAACCGACTCTCGAACATCTTCTCGTGAATCAGGACGGTCCCCCTGGCCTGGGTCGCGAGGACCAGGGCGATGGACGTGAGATCGGCAGGGAAGCCGGGCCACGGCGCGTCGTCCACCTTGGGCACGGCCCCATGCAGATCCTCCTGCACCACGAGATCCTGGTCCCCAGGGACGGAGAGGACGTCGCCGTCCAGGTCCGTGCGCACGCCGAGACGCCCGAACACCATGCGCAACATGCGCAGGTGATCCGCCACGACCCCGGGGATCCGCACCTCCCCGCCGGTCATGGCCGCCAGGGCGATGAACGACCCGATCTCGATGTGGTCCGGCGAGATGACGTGTCGCGTGGGCCGGAGGTCATCCGTGCCTTCGATCTCCAGGCAGTTGGTCCCGATCCCCTGGATGCGACCGCCCATGGACGCCAGCAACCGACAGAGGCCCTGCACGTGAGGCTCGCAGGCGGCGTTGAGGATGCGGGTGCGGCCCTCCGCCACCACCGCAGCCATGACGGCGTTCTCCGTCGCCATGACGCTGGCCTCGTCCAGGAAGACATCCGCCCCCTGAAAGCGGCCTGACAACTCCAGGCGATACTCCTCGGAGGTCACCTGGACCTCCGCCCCCAGCGCCTTGAGCGCCAGCAGATGGGTATCTACCCGGCGCCTGCCGATGCGGTCTCCGCCAGGTCGCGGCAGGACGGCCTTGCCGGTCCGATGGAGCAAGCCCGGGGCCACCAGGAAGGAACCCCGGATGGAGGTGGCCACCGCCGGGTCAGGATCGCGACGGGACAGGTCCGCTGCGTCCAGTCCCACCACGTCGTCCGCCTCGTAGGCGACCTTGACCCCGAGGCGGGTCAGGAGCTCGATCATGGTGGAGGCGTCTTCGATCCTCGGCATCCGCTCGAGCACGGTCTCCCCGGGCAGGAGCAGGGTAGCCGCCAGCGCAGGCAGGGCCTCGTTCTTGTTACCGGCGGGCTCGATGGTGCCCGTTAGAGGCACACCCCCCTCGACGACGAAGCTGCCGCCCTGGCCCATGCGATCCATGATCACCCTCCCCTGAGTGACGACGCAAATGCGCAGGCGGATTATATCAGGGGAGGCTCCCGGTCATGGAGCGCTCTCGCGAGATCCGTCAGAGGGCGGCGGCGACGGCGTCCTTCTCTCGCGAGAAGATGCGTCCTTGCAGGGTCGGGACCGCGAGTTGGATCTGACGGGCCACCACAGCGGACTGGGTCACCACCACGAGCCGGCGCTGCCGACCCTCGAGATACGTGTGGACGTGCTCCAACGCCTGAAGGTGAGACTGGGCAACCAGGGTGATCCGCGAGATATCCAGGACGAAGCTGCCCTCACCCTCGCGAGCGAACTCCAGGACCTTGCGCAGGGTGGCACGCAGGATCTTGCGATCGAACACGTAACAGTTCTCACCGCAATCCACGCGAGCCACCCGAACCCCTTTGCGGGTCTCGGAGACCACGGGCAGGTGATCAGGGGAAGAGGGGACCAACTCCAGAACGCCGGTGTCGGACCGGTAGGCCTCATAGAGGACACCGTCCTTGACGAGGCTCAGCACACGCTTGCCGCTGCTCCGCTCGACGCAGGTCTCTGCCAACCGGCTCCTCCGGCCTTCAACGCGGGAAGTCCACTCCCGCGATCCCGTCCCTAAAGTCCGGCCACCTCAACCAGCGTCGCCGCCATGTCCGCCGGGCTGCGTGCCACTGCTACGCCCGCCCGCTCGAGGGCTGCGATCTTGTCCGCAGCCTTCCCACTGCCGCCGGAGATGATAGCACCTGCGTGGCCCATGCGCTTCCCCGGAGGCGCGGTCTGGCCGGCGATGAACGCCGCCACCGGCTTATTCACGTGTCCGGCGACGAATTCCGCCGCCTCCTCCTCCGCCGTTCCGCCGATTTCCCCGATCATGATGATGGCATCCGTATCCGGGTCCTCGTTGAACAGGCGCAGGGCGTCGATATGGGTGGTCCCGATCAGCGGGTCGCCGCCGATGCCGATACAGGTGCTCTGGCCCACCCCGCGCTCCGTCAGCTGCCAGACCGCCTCATAGGTCAGGGTCCCTGAGCGGGAGATGACCCCCACCCGACCGGGCTTGTGGATGTAGCCGGGCATGATGCCGATCTTGCACTCGCCGGGTGTGATGATCCCTGGGCAGTTGGGACCGATGATCTGCATGGAGTTGCCGCTGCGGCGCAGCCCCTGGAACGCCGACACCATGTCACCCGCCGGGATTCCCTCCGTGATGACGACGCACACCCCGATCCCCGAGTCCGCCGCCTCCAGGATCGCGTCCAGGCAACCGGCCGCCGGCACGTAGATGACCGAGGCGTTCGCCCCCGTGCTCTCCACGGCCTCGCTGACGCTGTCGAAGACGGCGATGCCGTCGATCTCCTCGCCACCCTTCCCGGGACGGACCGCTCCGACCACCTGGGTCCCGTACTCCACCATCTGCCCTGCATGGAACCGACCTGCGGAGCCCATTCCCTGCACGATGACCTTGGTGTCCTTGTTGACGAGCACACTCATGAACCTGCTCCAGCGGCTTCCACGATCTTGTTGGCGGCGTCCGTCATGTCCGTGGCCGTGATGATGGGCAGCCCCGACTCCTCGAGGGTCTTGCGTCCCTCAGCGACCTCGGTCCCTTCCAGGCGCACCACGAGCGGCACGCTCAGGTCGATCTCCCGCGCCGCAGCCACGATCCCGTCCGCCAGGGTCGTGCAGCGGAGAATCCCGCCGAAGATGTTCACCAGGATGCCGTTCACCGCCGGGTCCTTGAGGATGATCCGGAACGCCGTCGCCACCTGATCCTTGGTGGCGCCGCCGCCCACGTCGAGGAAGTTGGCGGGCTCTCCCCCGTGGAGCTTGATCAAGTCCATGGTGGCCATGGCGAGGCCTGCGCCGTTGACCAGACAGCCGATGTTGCCGTCGAGGTTCACATAGCTGAGGCCCGCATCGCCGGCCTCCACCTCGGTCTGGTCCTCCTCATCGATGTCCCGCAGGGCGACCACGTCCTTGTGGCGGAACAGGGCGGACCCGTCGAAGTTCATCTTCGCGTCCAGCGCGATGAGCTCGCCGGTCTTGGTGACGACCAGCGGGTTGATCTCGGCGAGGCTGCAGTCCTTCTCCTGGTAGGCGCGGCACAGGGCGCCGAAGAAGTGGGTCGCCTGCTTCCACAATTCAGGCGCCAGTCCGATCCCCTTGGCCAGCCGGCGGGCCTGATACGGGAGCAGCCCCAGGGCTGGATCGACAGGTTCGCGGAGGATCTTCTCCGGCGTCTTCGCCGCCACCTCCTCGATCTCCATGCCGCCCTCGGATGACGCCATCAACACCGGCACCCCCACCGACCGGTCGAGCGCCAATCCGACGTAGAGTTCGTCGGCGATGGCGCTGCCAGCTTCCACCAGCAGGGTCTTCACAGGCTGGCCCTCAGGCCCGGTCTGGTGGGTCACCAGGGGCTTGGAGAGGATGGCCCGAGCCGCCTCCGCGGCTTCCTCGGCGGATCGGACGAGCTTGACGCCGCCCCCCTTGCCACGACCACCTGCGTGGATCTGAGCCTTGACCACCGAGAGGTCACAACCCAACTGTCCGAAGGCTTCAGCGGCCCCCTCGGGATCGGTCACGACGACACTCTCAGGGGTCGCCACGCCGTACTCCCGCAGGATGCCCTTGGCCTGATACTCGTGGATCTTCATTGAATCTCTAAGTCGCCTATTGACAGAGCTTTAAGTCAAATCAAGCTGCCGCGTGCTGGCCATGATAACGAGGCCCGGAGCGCACTGTACATCGGAGCATCGGTTTTTTGCCGGAGCCACCGAGATCTGGGATCAGGACAGCTCAGGTGCCGAGGAGACGTCGCAATCGGGCCCGGGTCTCGGGGTCGTCCGCCAGGTCGTCCTCGCCCACCCGGTAGATCTTGATGGTGTTGGCCCCATGCCCGTGCAGCACCCCCCCGGACAGGAGCACCACCACGTCGCCGCTGGAGAGGCGACCGCTGCGAAGCAGCGCGTCCATGCCGAGGAGATAGCGATCGTCCAGGGACTCAGATTCCTCGGAGACCAGGACCGGGTCCACGGCGCGGCAGAGGGCCAGCCGACGGCAGGTGGACTCCCGGAAGGTCACCGCGTAGATCGGTCGCCGGGGGCGCCAGCTGCTCATGCTGAGGGCGGTCCAACCGGAGCCCGTGAAAGGAACGATGGCACGGGCCTGCACCTCGTCCGCCGCGATGCAGGCCGCCCGGATCGCAGCGTGGGCGATGCCACCGGTTGCCGGCAAGCGGAAGGCCTCCGCCCGGGACTTGAACAGGTCGCTGGCCTCCACCTGGAGAGCGATGTCACGCATGGTCTCCACCGCCCGCACAGGGTGAGCTCCGATGGCGGTCTCCTGAGACAGCATGACCACGTCGGAACCATCGAAGATGGCGTTGGCCACGTCCGAGGCCTCCGCTCGCGTGGGCCTCGGAGAGGAGGTCATGCTCTCCAGCATCTGGGTTGCGGTGATCACCAGCTTTCCGTGAGACCGGGCGCAGTCGATGATCTCCTTCTGCACCGTGGGCAACTGCTCCGGTCCCAGCTCTACGCCCAGGTCTCCGCGGGCGACCATGACCCCATCGCTCACGTCCAGGATGGCGGCCAGGCAATCCACGGCCCCAGGCTTCTCGATCTTCGCGATGACGGGGGTCGTGCAGCCTGCGGAGGAGATCCGACGCTTCAGGTCCACCACGTCGCGCGGCTGCTGAACGAAGCTCAGCGCCAGCCAGTCCACCCCGTACGCCAGCGCGAACTCCAGGTCGCGGATGTCCTTCTCCGTGATCGCGGGGATGCCCAGGGTCGTCCCGGGCAGATTGATGCCCTTCTGGGCGCCCAGTTCTCCTCCGTGCACAACCCGCGCCACCGCGTCCTCCCCGCGGGACTCGACCACCTCCAGCTCCATCTTCCCGTCGTCCAGCAGCACCCGGTCGCCGACTGCGAGCAGCGCAGGGACCGAGGCGTAGCTGACGGAGATGACACCGAGGGATGACTCTTCAGCCGTAGCCGAGAGCACGACCTGAGCGTCGGCCTCCAGGGAGACCGTGCCACCACCGACCACGGCCCCCGTACGCAGCTTCGGCCCGGAGAGGTCCCCCAGCACCGCAAGGGGGCGGGCTACCTGAGCCTCCACGGAGCGCACCTCAGAGATCACCCGGGCCAGGTCTTCATGCTCGCCGTGGGAGAAGTTGATGCGGAACGCGGAGGCCCCGGCGTCGGCCAGCCTGACGATGGTCTCCCTGTCCGACGATGCCGGACCGAGGGTGGCGATGATGCGCGTGGAGGGGCGCCGGTTCATGACCCAGTGTTAGCGCATGAAGGCGGGCAAGTCAGGTATCAAGCAGAAGTACTGGCGAGGAGCTTGGCTTTGTTCTCCGCCCACCATCGTTCCCAGCTCTTGATCTGGCCCTCCCGCTCAGAAGGCGAGCCGTCCGGATCGAACTTCATCCTGGTTCCGGTGATGGCCCGCAGCGCTCCTCGTGCCGCGACCCGGACGAAGTAGTCAGCGTCCCGCAAGGCCACGATCACATGAGGGACGGAACTGGGGCTGCCGAGTTCCCGGAGACGCTCGATCACGGCCACCCGGACGTAGTCCTCCGGGTCCGGGTCCGGGGTCAACATCCCCTCCAGCGCCTTGACCACGCGCACCCCGGAGTAGTGCCCCAGCGCGATCACCGCTGAGTAGCGATCACCGGGGTCTGAAGCCGTCAACTTGGAGATGTGGCGGTTGATCTCCGCATCTTCCAGGGCCTTGTCCGCGCCCCCATCCTCTGGCCCTTCAGCGACAACGGCTGGCTCCGGAGTGGGCTCCACGGGCGCCATCCTGGGCTGGGTCAAGCCCGTCACGAGATCCTGGAGCAAGTCCAGCTTCTCTTTCAGGACTTCCATGTCCACGAGCGCAGGATTGACCCTGTTGGTCTTCAGGTCGTCCAACCCGGCCTTCAGCCCATCAATGTCACCCTGGAGGGAGATGGACAGCTGCCGCATAGCGTCCCCCAGCGATTTCTTCTGGCTCTCGTGGGCCGACTGGACCCGCCCATCGAGCGCGTCGTGACGCTGACGGATCTCGGACTTGGCAGAAGCCAGATCCGCTCCCATTCGATGGACGTCACCGCCGAGCCGACCCAGTTTGTCCCCGGTATCCTCCAGCGTCGTCGGCACGCCCGACAGACTCGCCTGCATGCGGTCCACGGTCTCGGAGAGGGACTTCAATTCGGCCGATTGATCGGAGAGCAGCTTCCACCCCATGAAGGCGACCCCCCCCAGCAGCAACACGACGAACGTGAACACCGCCAGCACCGGGCCAGGGACCCTCTCCGTCGCTCGCCCCTGTTTGGGCGCACAGCGCTGGCAGAAGATCTTGCCTTCCTCGATGGTGATCCGATTGGTGTTGATGTCCTTGAGCGGGATGCTCTCGTTGCAGATGTCGCAGAAATAGATCTTCATGCTTCGTTGGCGGGCTCGCGGCCCGTTCCCGCTCGATTTGACCTGGGTGTCCATGCTACCCCGTCCCGAAGGCCTGGGCCAACTCTGGACTGCCCAGAACCCCTTGATCGTCAAAGGGATAAGAAACCGCCGGGATCGCGCGATCCACGGCCAGAGAGGCTCCCCGGGGGCACCGGTCCAGACTCTCCGGGGCAATGAACGAACGGGGCCCCCCCGCGTAAGGGACTTTCCAGGTCTTCAGGCGGGCCGCGCAGCCGCGGCCGCAGACAGCCGAAGGCGCTCAGGAGCGCCGTTCGTCACGCTGGTCTCGCATGGAGGAGACGTAGCTGACGACGACGATGACGGCCGCAACACCCCAGATCGCGGCGAGCAGATTGAACCAGTTCATGACAGCCGATTCGTCCGTGAGGGGTCAGTCATTGCCGTAGATCAACTCGTCGCGGCGGCCACTCCACCACGACTTCCATTGTTGAATCGCCTCAGTGCGGCCGGCTGTCTCCGCGTTGAAGTCGTATCCGAAATCCTGCTTCGTCTTCAATCGCAAGATCTCGTGGGCCTTGTATCGCAGACGCCGACTATCGGAGTCCATGAACGTGATGAGCACCGGAACCGCGCTCCAGTCACCCAGTTGCATCAGCGCGGCGGCGGATTCATAACGCACGACCTCGCTCTCATCGCTGAGTCCGGCCACGACCCACTTCCGGGCCGCGGCACCACCGATGTAGCCGAGGACGTAGACCAGGTTGGCGCGGGTCCGGGAGTCCGCGGTCTGGAACGCCTGCCCGATGGGCTCAATCGCCAACTCTTCGAGGGCGATCAGCTCCTGGAGGGTGCCAAGGAGCTCCTTGCCGTACTGGTACTTCAGACGCTCGATGCGGCTGTTCACCTGTTCCTGGACCCGCTCCAGTCGGCTGGGCTTCCCGGAGCGATCCTCGCGCTCGGCGACCAGCTGGCCGTTCTCGTAGGTGGTGACGCAGGCAGAAAGAAGGAACAGCGATGCGATAGCGATCTTGGCCATGGGTCTCCTTGGAGAGGCACCTCACGCCCCTCAACCTCTGACCCAGCTATCGGATGGACTGGCAGGCGAATCTTGAGAGAAACCCACCGAAACAGACGTGATTATGGGGCTCGCCTGAGCACCAGGAGGCCCATGGCGAGGAGAGCGATCAGCCCTAACGGCCAGCGGACCGTGGCCCCCGTCGGGACCGGCCTGTCCTCGATCAGAGGCGTCGCCAGCGGACCGGACAGGTACTCCGGATCGTCCAGGACGGCGGCTTGACCCGAGAACACGGGGGTCCCGGTCTCATCGAAGACCCGGACCGCTCCGGTGGGCCTGGTACCCGGCGACCACCAGATCCCAGGAGATCGTTCCGACAAGGCCGCGGTTCGGGGTCGCCCCCCTTCGCTCCAGCCCACGGAGAACGGACCGAGAAAGCCCGCCGGCAGCCCCACGGTCAGTCCCCGGTGATCGACGCTGGCGCTCACGGGCCGCCCGCGGAAAGCCACCGCCTCGATCATCAAGGGGACCAGGGCGCGGGTCCAACTCTCCAATCCCGGATCGCCTGCGAACGCCATGATCCGCCCGGCACCGCGGCGAGCGTCCGCCAGCAGGGGCGCTCCCTGCGTGGTCTCGAGGAAGACCCGGGCGCCGCTCCCCCTCAGCACCAGATTACGGGCTCGCAGGGAGCCCGCCTCCGGGGCCCCCTCTACCGGTGTGATCCAACGAGTATCCACCGCCTCAGCCAGCCAGCTCTCTCCGTCCACGTTGGCGAGGAACAGCTCCGGAGTCAGCTCCCGCACGGGGACGACCCTTAGCCCGAGCTCTGCTGCGAGGCTTGTGGTGCGATCCGTTGGATCGAGCAGCAGCACCGTCGCCGCGCCCTTGAACGCCGCGACGCGGGTTCGGACGTCTTCGACCATCTCGCTGGTCATCCGATCGTCTCGGAGGTCCGAGAGCACCGCCAGGACCGGCTGACGGTCCCGCGCGGCGGACGCCACGGCGGCAGCCTCGTTGAGCGCCCCCATCAACCGTGTCCCCCCCGTCGGCACCAATCGCCGCATGGGGTCCATGGCCAACTCAAGGAACTCCCCCGGGGCAACGAGGGACGCGGGGATGGGCTCCATCGCGCTGGCGCCGAAGGGCCACACCTGCAAGCGATCCCCGGGCCCCAGTCCTCTCGCCAGTCGTTCGACGGCCTCCACGGCTCGGATCAGGCGTTCGTCCCGATCCATGCTGCCGGATCGGTCCAGGGCCACGCACACATCCCGACCCTCAGGAGCCCGCGAGGACAGCGGGAGCAGCTCCTCCAGGGTCGGGACGCCAGCGTATCCACCAGCTCGGAACGCCCGCGGCCCTCCCAGCACCACGACCCCCTGTCCACGCTCCGTCAGGGCTGGGGCGAGTTCACGGCGCCAGAATTCCCGGAGCGACCTGTCCGCTTCCTGATTGGTCACGACGACGGCGGCAGCCCGCTGCAAGTCCGAAGTCAACTGGAAGCGCTCCCGAGGCAAGTTCAGGTCCGCGTCACCGTAGACCCACACGAGCGTTCGCCCGCTGGCTCCGGTGGCGAGCCGGAGGGTCGTCTCGGGCAACTCGCCCCGCGGGTCCGTGGCGGTCACCCGCACCCACTCAGCCTCCGCAGCAGGCTCAACAGTCACCGACACTTCGCCCGGCCACTCCGGCCTCACCCTCACGTCATACGACCGCGCGCCGCTCGACACCTGGATCGTGCGCGCCCCGGTTCCTCCGATGTGCACCACGACCCGGACCACCGCGGGCTCGCCGGGCGCGAGCGCCGGGATCGGTCCCTTCACCCCGAGGCGGAGAGACGGCTCCGGCTCGAGCAGCGGTCCACGGAGGCGCAGTTGAGTACCGGGCGCCAGATCGCCGCGGATACCCTCCAGCACCTCGGCGGGGAATCGAAGGTCACTCCAGAGGTGGATGATGCGCGTCCCGCCCGCCACTCCCGGCAGCGAATCAGCGAGCGCCGCCCCGGCCTCGACGTCGGATGCCCCCAGGCGATCCCCAGGCAACGTCCGCACCCTGGCCAGCGAGGTCTCCAAGGCTGAAGACAGGTCATCCGCAGGACGCAGCGGAGCCAGGAGAAGGGGCTCCTCGGCGAAGCCCACGACGGCCACGGGATCGACCCCGGCGCCAGGCTCCAGGCGCCGAGACAAGGCCCGGATGAGGCGTGACGGGTCAGCGGAGCAGCTCCTCGAGAGGTCCACGAGGTGCACGTGCTCCGTCGCTCCCGGCGACGCCGGCAGCCAGACGCCAACGGCCGCCAGGACGCATGAGAGAGCCGCAACGACGACGAGCGCGAGATCCAGCCTGGGAGAGGACACCAGTGATGGAGCGGCCGCCCACCTGGGTCGGTTCACACCGCCACCTCTTCCCGGGTGATCCAGCCCCCCACCAGGACCCGATCTTCGCCGTAGAGGACGGCGGCCTGTCCCGGAGTCACCGCCTCGACGGGCGCATCCAGCACCACATCCAGCGTGTCGTCGCCCACGGCGGTCACCGCCGCAGGAACGGGCTCATGATGCGCACGGATCTGCATGCGCCCACGCAGGACGGTCCCCCGTGGCGGCGGCGCCTCCCCGGACCACACCACGTCGCGCACGACGAACCGGGTCCTCAGCAGGTCCCCCTTGTCCCCGACGGTGACGGTGGCCGTCTCCGGATCGAGGGCGGTGACGTAGATCGGGTCCCGCTGCCCCCCAGGCAGACCCCGCCGCTGCCCGATCGTGAAAGACGCGGTCCCATCATGCCGCCCGATGACGACCCCTGATTGATCGACAATGGGGCCGGGCCGTAGCACGTCTCCTGCGCGCTCCCGCAGCACATCGCGGTAGTCCCCGGTGGGCACGAAGCAGATCTCCATGCTCTCGGGTTTCTCCGCTACAGGAAGCTCCAGCCGTCGCGCGTGGCGACGCACCTCCCGCTTGGTCAGATGACCAAGAGGGAGCCGGGTGTGCTCCAACACGTCCTGGTCCAGGCCGAACAGGACGTAGGACTGGTCCTTGTCCACGTCCGCGCCCTGGGCCACGCACCACCGATCGGCTCGCCTTTCGATGCGAGCATAGTGGCCCGTGGCCACCGCCGACGCATCGAGGCGGCGCGCCAGATGCAGCAAGGCCCCCATCTTGAACTTGCGGTTGCACTCGATGCACGGGTTCGGCGTCCGCCCCTCCGCATAGGCATGGACGAAGTCGCCGATGAGCTCCTCGAACGCATCCTCGAAGTTCAACGCGTAGAACGGGATCCCCAGCCGATCCGCCACCCTCCGAGCGTCGGAGGCGTCATCCAGACCGCAACAACCCTGGCGATGGGAGCGGGCCGGGTTGGCCTTCACGCCGTTGCGCATGAACGCTCCCACAACGTCAAATCCCTGCTCCACCAGGAGACCGGCGGCGACGCTGGAATCCACCCCGCCGCTCATGGCGACCAGGATGCGCTGAGGTGTGGTTGGGGTGGTCATAGCTCGGAGAACCGCCCCCTTCTTAGCAGGATCCGAGACACCCGGGGAGCCCGGTTGCCCGGACACCGGATCCCACATAACGTTGTTCATTATGTGTGACTACCCCTCCGCGTCGTACCTGCTTCAGCAAAGCGGATTCACGGACATGTTGGTGCCCCTGGCGCTGATGTTCGTGATCTTCTACTTCCTCCTGATCCGGCCACAGAGCAAGGAACGCAAGCAGCAGGCGGCCATGCGGGCAGCTCTCGGCAAGGGCGACAAGGTCCTCACCCAAGGTGGAATCGTGGCCAAGATCCGGGACGTCCGTGAACACGAGGTGGTCCTGGATCTCGATGGGGCCAAGCTCCGTGTCGTGCGGGACGCGGTGGTGCGGGTCCTGGACGAAGGCAGCGGTTCCTCCAAGGACAGCGCCAAGACCGCAAGCCCGAAAGAGAAGGCCGCCGAGCAGGCGAGCTGAGCCCGCTGTCCCCCCTGCCGCTTAAGCTGCGGGGATGCTGACCGGATGGCGCACGGGCCACAGGCTGGAACGTCGGGCGGCCCGCTTCTTGAAGCGGAGAGGCCTGCGCGTGATCGGGCGCAATCTCCGCTGCGGGCAGGACGAGATCGACCTGCTGCTCCGAGAGGGTCCCGTGGTCGTCGTGGTGGAGGTCCGCTACCGGCGTCGCCATCGCATCCAGGCGGACCTGTCCGTCGACCGCGCCAAGGCCCTGAGGCTCCAGCGAGCCTGGCGACACCTGGCACGAAGGGCCGGCCTGGCGCCCGACACGTCCGTACGCTTCGACCTGATCCTCAGCGCCGCAGACGGTGTCATCAGCTGGCACAAGGGTGTGCTCGGCTGAGATAGATACCGGACACTCCAGTCGTTGCCGCCGCCCGGAGACCGTCGTGGCGCGCCGTAGAGACGCATCTCTGAAGAGCGCGTCAGGACTGAATCCGACTGGAGCATCCGGCGCCCGCACCATGCGGACCACAGACCTGACCTGACCCTTGGCGCAGCGTCCGCTGAATTGCCCGACTACCAGCGAGGACGCCTGACCCGGACCTTGAGGTCGCCCTTGCAGAGGCCAACGACGACGTCCGCAAGGATGAGAAGGCCGACCACGAGGACCACGCCCGCGGTCCCGAAGAGGCACAAGGCGAAGGTGGCCAGGAAGACCAGAAGGGCCCCGAGAGCGGACAACGGCCCGACGCGGCGGGAGGACACCGGCTCAGCGCTTTCCGTTGCCGCCGATGCGCCCCTCGATGACGAAGTCGGAGGCCGGACTCCCCACGATGCGGAGGTGGAGATCGGACAACCAGGCGGCGTCGTCGATGGTCGGGAACCCCGCTCCGGCCACGGGGCCGGGAGCGGTGATGCCACCGATGAGCATGGGGCATACATAGACACGGGCCCAATCCGCCAGGCCCTCGGACAGCAGGGCGCCATGCACCGTGGGGCCCCCTTCCACCAGGATGCGATGCAGGCCGGCGGATCGCAGGTGGGCCAGGGCCTCCTTCAGGTTCAGGCGCCCGCCCGTGCCGGGGGCGACACCGATCACCCGAACTCCCAGGGCCTCCAGGGCAGCCCGGCGATCATCAGCCTCCTCACCCGCGCAATGGAACACCCAGGTGGGCACATCCCCGGCGGACATGGCGAGCTTGCACGTGGGGTCCAGGTGCAACCCGGAGTCCAGGACACCCCGCACGGCCACATGGCCGTTGCCCTCGCACATGCGGACGGTCAGCTCCGGATCGTCGGTGCGCACCGTGGCGCGGCCCACCACCACGGCGTCTGCCCGACGCCGCTCCTCGTGGACCTCCCGTCGGCTGTCTTCACT
Source organism: uncultured Isosphaeraceae bacterium (assembly GCA_964507445.1). Taxonomy (GTDB): domain Bacteria; phylum Planctomycetota. The sequence goes on along the minus strand of CAZDQF010000024.1, from coordinate 47,255 downwards.
GCTGATCCAGCGAGAATCTCCCGTGACCGTGGCGACCTTGCCGTCGGCGGACATGGCCCACTTGAGGACCACCCAGGGCAGCGTCCCGGATCTGTAGGCGACGAAGTCCTTGATGAGCTCCCCCGCCGCGGCGACCGCATCGGACATGGCGAGGGCGATCACCTCGATCCCGGCGTCCTCGAGCACCTCACGGGAGTGCCCCCCGTTCTCTCGCGACGGGTCCGGGACCGCGAACAGCACGCGCTTGATGCCGCAGGCGATGATGGCGTCCGTGCAGGGATCGGTCTTGCCCTTGGTCGAGCACGGCTCCAGGGTCACGACGAGGTCCGCTCCACGAGCGTCCTCACCGGCCGCGGTCAACGCCACGACCTCTGCGTGAGGGCCGCCGTATTCCCGGTGCCAGCCCTCGCCGACCACCTCACCGTCCTTGACCACCACCGCACCCACCAACGGGTTGGGCTCGACGAATCCGGCCCCCTTCCTCGCGAGTCGGATGGCTCGTTCCAGCACCTGGTCGATCTCAGCTTCAACCATCATGACTCCGTTTCTCAGAGGAGCTCTGCGAACAGGGTTAGCGCAGTGCATCGGGTGACCCGCACGCGAGCCACGCGACCGGTGAGGTCCCGTCCGGCGGGGAAGCAGACGATCTGGTTTCGGTTCGTCCGTCCCATCCACTTGTCCGGGTCCCGTTTGCTGGGCCCCTCCACCAGGACGTCCACCTCCTCGCCCACGACACCATGGTTGCGTCGCAGGGAGATGGCCTCCTGCTCCTGGAGCAGCACCTGATTGCGCCGGGATTTCTCCTCCCGAGGCACCGGGTCGCCGCGGTCGAAGGCGCGGGTCCCGGAACGAGGCGAGTACTTGAACACGAATGACCCCTGGAAGTCCATCTCCCGCAGCAGCGCGACGCTCTGATCGAAGTCCGCCTCGGTCTCGCCGGGGAAGCCCACGATCCAGTCCGTGGCCATGGAGAGGCCCTCAACCCGGTTCCGCATGGTCTCCACAGCCCGGCGGTACTCGTCAACGGTGTAGCCGCGGTTCATCTCCTGCAGGACCGCGTCGCTGCCGGACTGGACCGGAAGATGGAGGTACCGCGACACCCGCGGATGGTCCGCCACGGCCCGCGCCAATTCGTCGGTCATGTGGTTCGGGTGCGACGTGATGTAGTTGATCCGCAGCACCCCGGGCACCTCCTCGTGGAGGCGCGTCAGCAGCCGCGCCAGAGTGGTCCCGTCCTTGAGGTCCAGGCCGTAGGTGTCGATGCGCTGCCCCAGCAGGGTGAGCTCCACCGCGCCGTCGTCGTGCAAGCGCCTGGCTTCCTCCACCAGATCCGGGATCGGCCGACTCCGCTCCCGCCCCTGGGTGAACGGCACGATGCAGAACGTGCAGAACTTGTTGCAGCCCCGCATGGCGGTGATGAACGCCTGCTCACGACGGGGGCGGACCGAGACGTCGCGGTCGAAGGACAGTTCCTTGCGATCGAGAGCCAGGACGCGCTCGCCGTCCTTGACCTGATCCAGGAGCTCGATCACGTCCTCAAAGCGTGACGTTCCGACCACAAGATCCACATGTGGGGCTCTCTCGAAGATCTTGTCCTTCAGGTTCTGGGCCATGCATCCCATGACCCCCACGATCAACTCCGGACGCTCGTCCTTGAGCCGCTTCAGGGAACCGAGCCGCCCGTGGACCTTGTCTTCGGCGTGCTCTCGAACGCTGCAGGTGTAGTAGAGGACCACGTCCGCATCCGCAGGAGTATCCACCCGCTGGTACCCGTCGTTCTTGAGCTTGCCCAGCACCAGCTCGGAGTCCAGCCGGTTCATCTGGCACCCCAGGTCCTCGAGAAACACGGTGGGGCGGGCGCGAACCTGGGTCGCCTGGGTCAACGGCACATCTCCAGAGAAGGGTAGAGCAGGATGTTAGGAACGCGACGGAGGCCTCTCAAGTTGAGCCGGATCGTCCCGCAGCCCTGCTCTCACGCTGAGGTGGGGCGTAAGGACCGCTTTACAGGGGGATTCCGGGGCCAATTCCCACGCCCTCACAGCGCCCCCCTTATCTCACTGACAGCCAACAGGTTGGAGCAAGCCCAGGAACCGCAGCGAGCGCGGCTCTTTGGCACACGGGATGCTGAAGAGAGGGGTGAGACAACGTGGCGCCCGGGCGACGGCCGCCACCAAGAGTTTGGCTAGTGTTAGCCAGAGCAAGTGTTGGGTGATAGTTCCTGAAAGGGAGGGGCTCTTCGGAGCCCCTCCCTTTCTTATGGCCCTGCCGGACGACCGTTCACGCAAAGAGCCCGCTGTCCTCGGAAGAACAGCGGGCTCTCTCGCCAGCGGACGCGACAGGGTTACTGTTCGTCGCCGCAGGTCTCGTAGGGGACCATGCGAGCGAATTGCTCCAGTTGGGACTCCGGTCCCACGACCGGGTAGTCCTCCCCTTCGTTGCCGTCGGGCCACCACTTTCCGGCGGCCATCCAGTCCACGGCACCGCCTGCGGTGAGGTAGACGATCCCCTTGCCCGCGTGAGGGAAGAAGTCCAGATCATCCTCTCCCAGGAACGGCGGCACCTTGTTGCAGACGATCACATGCTTGTTGGCGTTGCGCATGGCCGGCGAGTACCTGCGGCCACCCTCGAAGCTGGGGCCGGTCCAGGAGATGCCGTCCTCGGTGCAGTTCTCGCAATCCGGACCAGGACCGAAGTCGAGGCTGGGATCAAAGAAGATCTCGCAGGACTTCTCATCCCTGTCCAGGATGTTGGATTCCAGTACGGCGAGAGGGAACTTGGCGCCGGGCTCCCGGGGCCACCGCTTCTCGTTGCCGTCATAGATCATCAGGAGTCGATAGACCTCCTTGAGGCGGTCCTTCGCCGCGGTCTTGTCAGCCTCACGGATGATCGCGGGGATGCCCACCATGCCGAGCCCCGCCAGGGTGGCGATGATGGCCATGACCACCAGCAGCTCGATCAGGGTGAATCCCCCCTGCTCCCTTCTCTTGGCCACGAATGAGTTCATGAACGCTCCTTGCTGTCGCCAGCGTGCAGGTTCCGCAACGATATCACTTTGGAATCACGGGGTGCAACCGGGCGCGGGGATCAACCCTCGCTGGCGGCGCCCAGACCTGCGGCCTCCCGCAGAGCCTCCGCGCGGTCCGTCCGCTCCCAGGTGAACGCGTCGCCAGTACGGCCGAAGTGGCCTCCGGAAGCGGTCGCCGAGTACACCGGACGCAGCAATTCCAGGCTGTCGATGATGCCCCTCGGGGTCAGATTGAAGTGCTCCCGCACCAGCTCTTCGATCCGGGTCTCAGGGATGGCCGAGGTGCCGAACGTCATCACCCGGACCGAGAGCGGCTGGGCCACACCGATGGCGTAACTGAGCTGGATCTCGGCCCGATCGGCCAGGCCCGCGGCGACGATGTTCTTGGCCACCCAACGGGCAGCGTACGCGGCCGACCGATCCACCTTGGAGGGGTCCTTGCCGGAGAACGCCCCGCCGCCGTGTCGCCCCATGCCGCCGTAGGTGTCCACGATGATCTTGCGCCCCGTGAGACCGCAATCGCCGTGGGGCCCGCCGACGACGAAGTTGCCGGTGGGGTTCACGTGGTAGAGGGTCTGGTCATCCAGCAGCTCGGCCGGCAACGTGTTGGCGGCCAGGTCGTCCATGACGTACTGACGGATCTCGTCCTGGGTCACCTCCGGACTGTGCTGGGTGGAGATCAGGACGGTGTGGATACGCTTGGGCTGGCCATCCGCATACTCGATGGTCACCTGCGACTTTGAGTCCGGCCGCAGCCACGCCTGCTTACCGTTCTTCCGGTCCGCGGTGATGCCGTTGACGAGGCCGTGGGAGAGCTGAATGGGCATGGGCATCAACTCGGGGGTTTCGTTGCAGGCATACCCGAACATGATCCCCTGGTCCCCGGCTCCCTGCTCGTCCGGGTCATCGCGGCTCACGCCCATGGCGATGTCCGGGGATTGCTTGTCCAGGGCGACCTGGACCGAGCAGGAATCGGCGTCCATGCCCATGCCGCCGTCCGTGTAGCCCACCCAGCGGATCGTATCCCGAACCACCTGATGGACGTCCACCACCGCCTTGGAGGTCACCTCACCGGCGATGAGCGCGAGGCCGGTCGTCACCATGGTCTCGCAGGCCACGCGGCTGGTGGGGTCCTGGGCCAGCATCGCGTCCAGCACCGCATCGGAGATGTGATCCGCCAGCTTGTCCGGGTGCCCCATGGACACCGACTCGGAGGTGAAGAGAACAGGCTCAGACATGTCGTCATACGCTCCCAAGTAAACCGTTCAGCGCGGTCATCGTACGCTCCGTGGAGCCCGTGTGCCGCTCCACCACCCGACGAGCGCCCTCCGCGGAGCGCGCTCGCGCTCCAGGCTCCGTCAGCAGTCGCTTCACGACAGCGGCCAGCGAGTCGGAACTCGTGATGACAGTAAGGGCATCAGCCGCATGCAACGCGTCCGCGCTCTCCCGTACTGTGTCCAAGTGTGGCCCGACGACAAGGGGAAGCCCCTGCCCGGCGGGCTCCAACAGGTTGTGGCCACCCACTCCAACCAGCGTACCACCGACGAACGCCACGTCCGCAAGTCCGTACAGCGTCGAGAGTTCTCCCATGGTGTCGACAATCAGGCAGGTCGGGTCCCGCACCTCCTCAGGGCGGCTGCGCAACCCCACTGACCAGCCCGCTCGGCGCACCATCCGTGACACCTCGGGGACCCGCTCAGGATGCCTCGGCACCATCACCAGCCGCAGCCCGGGCACGCCCTTCGCCACCTCCTCGCAGGCCTGCAGGATCAACGCCTCCTCCCCCGGATGGGTGCTGCCGAAGATCGCGATGGGAGCCTCAGGAGCGAACCCGTGCTCGGCCCGGAGGCTCGCGCGACGGTCCCTCCCCGGCTCAAACCGGACGTTGTCGAACTTCAGGTTGCCCGTGACCTGCACCCGCTCCGGGGGCACCCCCAGCTCCACCAGACGGGCTCCGTAGGTGTCGTCCTGCATGAGAAACATGCGCACGGAGTCCAGAAAGCGCGGTAGCCACCTCAGAACCCGGCGGTAACCCCGGAGGCTGCGCTCGGAGATCTTGCCGTTGGCCAGGATCACCGGGATGCTCGAGGCCCGGCACGCGGCCAGCGTGTTGGGCCACAGCTCCAATTCGATGAGGATCAGCGCCTGGGGCCGGGCTCTGCGGATGAACCGCCTGACCGCAAACGACAGGTCGTAGGGGCACTCACGGACCTCGAGGTGACCGTAGGTTTCCCTTGCGACCTGGAGCCCGGTCGCCGTCGTGCTGGTGACCAGCACACGACGCGGCGCCAATGCGTCGACCAGCGAGCGCGCGGCGAGGATCTCCCCCACGGACACGCCGTGCACCCAGACCACATCCTGGTCGTCAGCCGCGGTCGGGCGAACGAAGCCCAGACGACGAAGCGGGGAGACGAGCGGCTTGCGCCGAACCAGACGGACCAGCAGGTAGGGAACAGCGAGGACCGTCGCGCCGAGCAGGTAGACGGCGTCCAGGAACGTCATCCGGGCTCCCCTGACACGTCAGGCTGCTCCGCAGCACTTCTTGAACTTGCGACCGGAGCCGCAGACACAAGGGTCGTTGCGCCCGACCTTGGGTTTCTCGTGCTGGAACGGCTTCGGAGCCTCGTCGGACTGAGATTGGTACGCCGCGGCCTCCATGTCGTCACGCCCGGACTCGAATTCCGAGTGGCTCGCCACCCCACCGCCCCAGACGTCCCGTGACGCGAGAGCTTCCTCCTCGCTCGCCGGTTCGATGCGGAAGATGTAGTCCACCACCTGCTCTTCTATGGACTGGAGCATCTCGTCGAACAGGCGGTAACCCTCCCGCTTGTATGCGATCTTCGGGTCCTCGTTGGCGTACGCGCGGAGTCCGATCCCAGACTTCATCGCGTCCATGTTGAAGAGGTGTTCCTTCCACTTGGTGTCGAACGCCTCCAACAGCACGAAGCGCGAGATGTGCTCCATCATCGCCTCGCCAAAGCGGGCGGTCCTGGCGTCGAACAACTCCCCCATGCTCTCCTCGAGGGACGACGCCGGATCGGCGGCGCCGTCGGCGGAGATCTCCGGGGCGTCCTGGCCGGTCTTGCGGGTGTACCACTCCGCCACGTCCTCCAATTCCCACTCGGAGCGTTGCATGGAGTCCGCGCAGTGCAGGTCACAGACCCTCCCGACGGTCGACGAGACCATGGTCATGACCATGCCCCGAAGGTCCTCCCCCCTGAGGATCTGCTGGCGGTGGTCATAGACCAGGGTGCGCTGCTCGTTCATGACCTCGTCGTACTCGAGCAGTCGCTTTCGGATCTCGAAGTTCCGCTCCTCCACCTTCTTCTGGGCACGTTCGACCGACCGTGAGACCCACTTGTGCTCGATGGGCTGGCCGTCCTTGAGACCCAGCTTTTGCAGCATGCCGGAGACCCTGGGCCCGGCAAATCGCTTCATCAACTCATCGTCCAACCCAAGGTAGAAGCGGCTCGACCCCGGGTCGCCCTGACGGCCGGAGCGGCCACGGAGCTGGTTGTCGATCCGGCGCGCCTCGTGTCGCTCGGTCGCCAGGACGTGCAGCCCGCCCAGCTCACGCACTCCTTCACCCAGCTTGATATCGGTGCCACGGCCGGCCATGTTGGTGGCGATGGTCACACGCCGCTGCTGGCCGGCGCTGGTGACGATGTCCGCTTCACGGGCGTGTTGCTTCGCGTTGAGCACCTCGTGCTCGATGCCGCGGCGCTGGAGCGCCGCGGAGAGCTTCTCCGACTTCTCGATGGAGGTGGTGCCCACCAACACCGGCCGACCTCGCTCGTTCTGCTCCCGGATATCCTCGATGATGGCGCCGAACTTCTCGTTCTCGCTGCCGTAAATGAGGTCCTCCATGTCATCCCGCACCATGGGTTGATTGGTGGGAATGGCGAGGCAATCGAGGCCATAGATGCTGAGAAACTCTCCGGCCTCCGTGAGCGCGGTACCCGTCATCCCGGACAGCTTCTTGTAGAGCTTGAAGAAGTTCTGGAAGGTGATGGTGGCCAGGGTCTGGTTCTCCGCTCTCACGCGGATCCCCTCCTTCGCCTCCACCGCCTGGTGAAGCCCGTCGCTCCATCGTCTGCCCGGCATGAGGCGGCCGGTGAACTCGTCGACGATGATGACCTCCTTGCCGTTATCGCCCGTGTCCACGACGTACTCGTCATCCCGGGTGAACAGGTAATTCGCGCGCAAGGCCTGTTCCAACAAGTGGGGCCAGTCCATGTGCCGCCCGTCGTAGAACGAGTCCACGCCCACCAATCGCTGGGCCTCGACGATGCCCTCCTCGCTGAGGATCGCCTGACTCTCCTTCTCCTTGATCTCGAAGTGGGTGTCGCGCTTCAGTTTCCGCGCGACCTGATGGGCGCTCGCGTACTTCCCCACCTCACCCTCCGAGGGGCCAGAGATGATCAGCGGCGTCCGAGCTTCGTCAATCAGGATGTTGTCCACCTCGTCGAGGACGGCGTAGTTGAGGCGTTGCACCTGCTCTGAGAGCGACGACTTCATGTTGTCCCGGAGATAGTCGAAGCCGAACTCGTTGTTGGTGCCGTAGGTGATATCCGCCGCGTACGCGTCACGCCGCTCCGCGTTGGACATGTCCGCCTGGATGCAGCCGAGGGTCAACCCGAGCCGCTCGTAGATGGGGCCCATCCAGTTGCGGTCGCGGGACGCGAGGTAGTCGTTCACCGTAATGACATGCACGCCCTCTCCGGAGATGGCGTTGAGGTACGTCGGGCACGTGGCCACCAGGGTCTTCCCCTCGCCGGTCGCCATCTCGGCGATCTTCCCCTGATGCAGCACGACGCCGCCCACCAGCTGCACGTCGAAGTGACGCAGCCCCTTCTCCGCTCCGGGGGGCGGGGTCCGCTTGCTGGACTCCCGCACGAGCGCGAAGGCGTCGACGAGGATGTCATCCAGGGTCTCGCCGTCGCCCAATCGTTGGCGAAGGCGATCGGTCCACTGACGCAAGTCGGCATCGGACAGCGCCTCGAACTCGGACTCGCGGGCGTTGATGGCGTTCACCCGCGGCACGATGCGCTTGATCTCACGTTCGTTGCGGCTGCCAAAGAGCTTTGTGAAGAACTTGTCGATCATGACGAAGTTGAGTTCCCAGGGTTCTCGGCCAGGTGCTCCGAGACGAACTTGAGCAGCACCGGTGACTCGTACGGCTTGACCAGAAACCCGTCGATAACGTCGAAGTGGCTCGGCCCGATCGTCGCGGCGGTCGCGAGGATGAACGGGATCGACCCCAGGTCCGGATCTTCTCGCAGCTTGGACGCCAGTTCCAGCCCGCTGATGCCGGGCATCTCAAGATCGCTCAGCACGAGATCCGGGCGCTCTTCGCCGATCGCATCCAGGGCCGCCTCACCCGTGTGGACCTGCGCCGTGCGATAGCCCGCCTTGGAGAGGATCGCCGCCACCCCCCGCGCGATGTCGACCTCGTCATCGACGATCAGGATGTAGGAAGGCCGAAGGGCGACACCACCGATGGGGATCTCCGCGGTCTCCCGCTCCACCTGCTCCACGATGCTCGCGAAGGTAGGGACGGCCCGCTCTCTCCAGGCGCGCTCGATGGACTCCTTGAGCTGCGAGTTGAATCGCTTCACCTCGAGCCACTGATCGTAGTCGGGGAAGCTGTCCTTGATGTCCATGTTGTCGTGGGTGTCAACGGAGAAGAAGAACCGCCCTCGGATCAACAGCTCCTGGAACACCAGCTTCATGAACGGATAACGCGTGTTCCCGAGCCTCAGGGTGTATCGCCGCATGCGCCCCATACGGCGATCCTCGGACCAGCGGGAGAGCACCTCGTCCGGGGTGTTCGCAGCAGCGAAGTCCAGGTCCCCGGCCTTCGTGTCTGCCTCGTCGCCCCAGGCAAGCTCCAGGTAGACCCGCACGGCCTCCTCCATGTCCGCCAACTCGATCCCCTCGATCCTCACGAGGATGAGCCCCCAGAGGGCCTGAGGGTGCCCACCACCCGGTCCAACGGCCCCAACCCTTCGCTCGCCACCAAGTCCCGCAGGTCCGCGGCGATGGTGAAGGGCATCCACGGGTCCCGAAACGAAGACGTCCCGACCTGGATCGCCGTGGCACCCACCACCATGAACTCCATGACGTCCTCGGCCGTGAGGATGCCGCCGATCCCGATCAAGGGGAGCGAGACGGCCTCACGCACGCGACGCAGACAGGCCAACGCCAGCGGCTTGATGGCTGGCCCTGAGAGCCCCCCCTCCCCCGTGGGTGAACCGAGCTCGGGACACCGCCGACGCCAATCCACGGCCATTCCGACGAACGTGTTCACCAGGGAGAGGACGTCGCATCCCCCCCGCTCTGCGGCCTGGGCCGTAAGTCGGATATCCGTCACGTTCGGCGTCAGCTTGACGATCAGCGGTCGCTTGGTGGCGGCCCGGCAACGGGCGACGAGGGACTCGAGGGCCCCCGGGTCCGTACCGAAGTCCATCCCTCCGCTCACGTTGGGGCAGGAGACGTTCAGCTCGATGGCGTCGACCCCCTGCTCTTCGTCGAAGGCCCGCACCAACTCCACGAAGTCGTCCGCGGATTCTCCCGCCACGTTGACGATCCGCGCGCACGGCAGCGCACGGAACTTCGGCATGACCTCCTCGAGGAAGCCCGCGAGACCAGGGTTCATGATGCCGATGGAGTTGAGCATGCCCGCGGCGGTCTCGTGTATGCGCGGCGTCGGGTTGCCACGCCGCCGTTGCGTGGTCACGGACTTGGTCACCACCCCGCCGATGCCTGAGAGATCCACACCTGCTTCCGCAGCCTCGTAACCGAACCCATAGGTCCCGGAAGCGACGAGGATGGGACTCCTCAGCGTCAAGCCTGCCAGCTCCACTTCCAGTTCGCTCATGTCTCCGCCGCGGCCTTCTTGCGCTCCACGTCCTCTCGCAGGAAATGGAACAACAGCAGGATCGCCCCCACGCAGATCAGACTGTCGGCCACATTGTACGTCGGCCACTTGTAGGTGCCGATGTACATGACGATGAAGTCCCTGACCATGCCGCCAAACGCCCAGATATTATCGTGGAGATTCCCCAAGGCCCCAGCCAGCACGGCGCCGAATGCAAGGTGCGTCCACACGCCGAGGTGACGCCGCTGACGAAGGAAGTAGACGAACAGCCCGAGGGAGATGGCCCCTCGGATGATCACCCACATGGTCGCGGGGACCTCCTGCAGCAGGCTCCACATGGCCCCCGGATTGCGCGTGGGTTCGATCTCGAAGAGTCCGTCGGCGACGACGTGAGTAGTACCCTCCGGTACCCGCTCGAACGCCAGGGTCTTGGTCCACAAGTCGGCAGCAACCCCTCCTGTGAGGATCAGGAGGAAGAGAACGGAGCGCGCCATGTGATCTCCGTCCGGGTGAATTAGATCTCGCCCAACTCTTCCAGCCGCTCCTGGTGGTCCAAGCAGAACCGAGTCCAGGGCAACGCTTCGAGGCGGGGCTTGGGGATCTCGCCCCCCTTGCGCCCGCAGACCCCCACGTCTTCCACGCAGCCCTCGCAGCGTCCGAAGGTGCCGTCTTCCACCCGCCCCAGGGCCTCATCGATCTGCCGGATGAGCTCCTGTTTGTTCTCAACCAGGCTGAGGGTGAGGTCCTGGTCGTAGAGGGTGGTCCCGTGATCCGCCATGTGATCGTCAGAGGGCGCGGACTCGTCCTTCTCGAGAGCCTCCCGGCGCATACTCTCTGCAGTACCTGAAAGCCGAGCCTTCAGGCCAAGGAGCTTCTTGCGGTACTTCTCACGCTCGGTCTTGCGCATACGACGGCTCACCGGCGAACAGCGATAAACGACTACAGGGCAGGGCCTTATGACGACCCGAACGGAATCCCCCGCGCGGCCCCGGAAGTATAGTGGTCCACAGATGCGGGATCAAGCCGCCCGACGGACGCTGGCCCCTTGCCACATCGGTGCTTATGGTCGTTCCCATGGGTCGGGAGGTGGACAGCGAACAGGACGGAGATCGGTACGAACGGTGGCTGGAGGCCTTCTTGCGGGAGTCCGCCCTCGAACGAGACCTCTCTCCCCGCACCAGGGCGGCCTATCGACGCGACCTGGAGCTGCTCCTCCAATTCTCCGCTCGCCGGGACACAGCCCCCGAGCACATGACCACCGCTGATCTCGTCGCTTTCCTCGCCGCCCGGAGCCGGGCCGGGGACCGCAGCGTCACCAGGGCACGGCGGGCCGCGGCGGTGCGCAGCTTCTACCGCTGGCTGCGGGAGACCGGGCGCGTGGAGCGGAATCCGGCCCTCCTCCTGCCCGCTCCGGCGGTCGCGGAACACCTCCCCAAGGCCCTGGACAGGGAGTCCGTTGAGCGATTGCTGACCCCGCTGCCGGACGACGCGGGTCCGCTGCAGCTCCGGGATCGGGCCCTCCTGGAGGTGCTCTACGGTGCCGGCCTGCGGGCGTCGGAGGCCGCCGGGATGTGCCTCGGGGACCTCGACCTGGACCAGGCTCTCCTCCGGGTCATCGGCAAGGGGCGAAAGGAGCGCAAGGTGCCCCTGGGTGGGCACGGCCTGCGAGCGCTGGGGACCTGGCTTCAGCGGGGCCGTCCACGCCTGGAGACCGCGGAGTCGACGGACCGGGTCTTCCTCTCCACCAGGGGACGACCGTTGAGCCGCGACGGCGTTTACCGCGCGGTCAAGCGGCTGGTCGTCCTCGCTGGTATAGACCCCTCGACGTCCCCCCACACCCTTCGACACACCTTCGCCACCCACCTGGTGCAGAACGGCGCCGACCTGCGGGCCGTCCAGGAGATGCTGGGGCACGCCTCCATCAACACCACCCAGGTCTACACCACCCTGGCAGACGAGCACCTCCACGCAGCCCACAAGCGGCATCACCCACGCGGTTGACGGTCGCTGCGAGTAGGATCGCCCCATGGCGTCGAAGCTGAGTGCCTTCAACAAGAAGCTCGAGTCCTGCACGCGGTGCCCGCGGCTCGAGAAGTACGTCGCCTCCTTTAGAGACCAGGAGGGCTACTGGGCCCGTCCGGTCCCCGGCTTCGGAGACCCGGCCGCATCGCTCCTCGTCCTTGGACTCGCCCCCGGCGCCCACGGGGCGAACCGCACGGGTCGCCCGTTCACAGGGGACGGCGCGGGAGCGTTCCTCTACCGCGCCCTGCACGAGCTCGGCTACGCCAACCACCCCGAGTCAGCGCACCGACGAGACGGGCTCCGCCTGAAGGGGGCCTACATATCCAACGCGGTCCGGTGCGTCCCTCCGGCGAACAAACCGACGGGCGCCGAGATCTCGACCTGCGCCCCCTGGCTGGCGGAGGAGCTGGGGCTGATGTCCCGAGTCAAGGTCGTCGTCGCCCTGGGGAAGATCGCGCACGACGCCTTCGTCCGTCTCGCGAAGGAACGGGGCGCAGCCGCGCGGATGGCCGACCACCCCTTCGCACACGGCGCCGTCCATCGGCTATCCGGGCTCCCTGTGCTGATCGACTCGTATCACTCGTCCCGCTACAACGTGAACGTCGGCAAGCTCACATGGCCCATGTTCCGAGCCGTGTTCGAGTCCGCCGCCCACCTCAGTCGCGAGCGTGTTCGTCGAAGAAACGCCTGAGATCCTCCACCAGGGCCTCGGTCATTCCGGGAGCCTCGAGGAGCTCCGCCTCCGCCGCCGCCTTGACCTCCTGCAGAGAGCCAAAGTGCTTGAGGAGTCCCTTCGCCTTCCGCGGCCCGATCCCGGGGACCATCTCGAGGACGCTGCCGATCTTCTCCTTGCCTCTCAGTCGACGTGAGTAGGTGATGGCGAATCGATGGGCCTCGTCGCGGATACGCTGCAGCAGGTGTGTCTCCGAGGCGTCGTCCGGGAGGACCACTGGAGCCTCGGCGTCCGGCAGCCAGACCCGCTCATAACGCATCTCCGTGGTCCGGGCTCTCGACCCTGCTCGCGCCTTCGCCAGGCCGATGACGTCCACGTTGTCGACCTTCAATTCCCGCATCACGGACACCACCCGCATCAGCTGGGGCCTGCCCCCGTCAATGACCATGAGGTCCGGCAATTGGCCGTTTCTCAACCCACGGGTCAACCGCCGCCGCAACACCTCCTCCATGGCCGCGAAGTCGTCGTTGCGGGTGACCTCCCGTAGTCGGTAGCGCCGGTACTGGTCCTTGTCGGGGCGGCCCAACAGAAAGCTCACCCGGCTCCCCACCACCTGCTCGCCGCCCAGGTGAGAGATGTCGAAACACTCCATCCGCTCAGGGAAGTTGAACAGGTTGAGACGGGCCCTCAGCGCCTGAAGCCCCGCCTCCGCTCGCTCGGCTTCCGCCCTGGTCTTGCGGTGGCCCAATTCCGCGTTGCGCTCAGCCAGCTTGAGCAGCCTGAGACCTGCCCCCTGCTCTGGGACCCGCAGGGAGACGGCCGCCCCTCGGGCGTCCTCCAGGACCTCCCGATGCAGGTTCGGGTCCTCACACTCCCGAGGCATCAGGATCTCCGCCGGCGGCTGCCTCGACTCACCGTAGAACTGCCCGAGGAAGCCGCCGAGCAACGCGTCCACCTCCAGGTGGCGCTTGAAGCTGTAGTGAGCGGAGGCCGCCAGGCTGCCGTCCCGGACATGGAGCACGCACAGCGCCACCTCGTCTCCCACATCGCAGATGCCGATGACGTCCCGATCCGGGCCTCCCCGTCGTGCCACCTGCGGGTTGTCCAGGGTCTTGCGGACATGCGCCAACCGATCTCGGAGGTCCGCTGCTCGTTCGTACTCGAGGCGCTCCGCCGCCTCGTTCATCTGCTGCTCCAGCTCCTTGACCACCTCATCATCACGGCCGGAGAGGAAGCGAACGACGCGGTCCACCAACTCCATGTAGGCCGTGCGATCCACGTAGCCGACACATGGCGCCACGCAGTGACCGATCTCGTAGGAGATGCAGGGGCGTGAACGGTTGTACAGCTGAGCGTCGGGGCAGGTACGCAGCGGGAAGATCCGATTGAGATACTGGATGGTCTTGCGGCAGGCGTGGGCGGATGGATACGGGCCGAAGTAGAGCACCTCCTCCCGCTTCCGCTTGCGCACGATGGTCAGCCACGGCCACTCCTCACGCAGGTCCAGCCTCAGGCTGAAGTAGGTGGCGTCGTCCTTGAGCCGCACGTTGAGCACCGGAGCGTGCTTCTTGATGAGGCTGTTCTCCAGGATCAACGCCTCCTTGGCGGAACCCGTGACGATGAAGTCCATGGCGCGGGCACGGGTCTTCAGCACCTGGCTGGCCATGCGCTCGTCGCCGGAGCCGAAGTAGGAGCGCACGCGGGATCGCAGGTCGCCCGCCTTCCCCACATAGACCGGCTTGCCCTTCTCGTCGAAGAAGATGTAGACCCCCGGCGCGCTGGGGAGATCGGGCACCGACGACTTCTCGAACTTCAGCCGGGCCATACCTCAGACGCCTCGGAGCATCCTGTCCTCCAGCTCCGTGATGCGATCCCGCAACTCCGCCGCGTCTTCGAATCGCTGCTCCGCCGCCGCCGCGAACATGGCCTCCCGCAGCTCCGCCACGAGTCTCTCCGGCTTCTCCGGCAGCTCCTCCTCGGCGCCCACGTCGTCAATCTCGACGGTCACGTAGTCGCGTTCGAACAGCGCCTCCATGCCCTCCTGGACCTTCTTGGTGATGGTGCGAGGGGTGATCCCCTTCTCCTCGTTGTACTGCTCTTGCCGCTTACGTCGACGCTCGGTCTCTTCGATGGCAGCGGCCATGGAATCGGTTCGTTCATCCGCATACAGGATGCACCGCCCGGAGACGTTCCGGGCAGCGCGCCCGATGGTCTGGATCAGGGAGCCGCGGCTACGAAGGAAGCCCTCCTTGTCGGCGTCGAGGATCGCCACCAACGCCACCTCCGGGATGTCCAGACCTTCACGCAGCAGATTGATGCCCACCAGCACGTCGAACTTCCCGAGCCGAAGATCCCGGATGATGGCGGTTCGTTCCAGGCTGTCGATATCGGAGTGGAGGTACTTCACCCGCACTCCCATGTCCCGGTAGTAGGTGGTCAGGTCTTCCGCCATTCGTTTTGTCAGACAGGTGACCAGGACACGAGCCCCCGCCCCCACCGCATCCCGGATCTCTCCGAGCAGGTCGTCCACCTGGCCCTTGGCGGGTCGCACCTCCACCTCCGGGTCGAGGAGCCCCGTGGGTCGGACGACTTGCTCCGCGGTGACACCGCTCGAACGCTCCAGCTCGATCCCCGCCGGTGTGGCGCTCACATAGATCGCCTGGTTGATCCGCGCCACGAACTCGTCGCCGCTGAGCGGGCGGTTGTCCACCGCCGACGGCAGGCGAAACCCGTGCGCGACCAGCACATCCTTGCGCGAACGATCACCAGCAGACATGCCTCCGACCTGAGGCACGGTGACGTGGCTCTCATCGACCACCAACAGGAAATCGTCGTCGAAGTAGTCCAGCAACGTGGCGGGGGGCTCACCTGGCTGCCGACCGTCCAGATGCCTGGAGTAGTTCTCGATTCCGGAACAGTGGCCCAGCTCCGTCAGCAGCTCCAGGTCCAACTCCGTCCGCATCTGCAATCGTTGTGCTTCCAGGACCCGGCCACGGCCCTTGAACTCCTCCAGGCGCGCCTCCAGCTCCTCTTCGATTCCACCGAGTGCGGCATCAAGCCGGTCTCTCGGCGTGACGTAGTGGGAGGACGGGAAGATGACGATCTCGTCCTTCTCTTCCACCACCTCTCCCTTGAGAGCGTCCACCAGCTCGATGCACTCCACCGTGTCGCCGAAGAACTCCACCCTGATGATCTGGTCTTCCGCGTAGGCGGGGAAGATCTCCACCACGTCTCCCCGGGCGCGGAACGTGGAGCGACGCGGCGCGATGTCGTTTCGGGCGTACTGGATCTTCACCAGTTCACGCAGCAAGCTGTCACGATCCAGCTCCGTATCACGGCGGATGTCCACTCGCAGCCCGTCGTAGGAGTCCGGCGAGCCCAGGCCATAGATACAGGACACGGACGCCACGATGATCACATCCCGCCGCGTCAGCAGATCATGGGTTGCCGCGTGCCTCATCCGATCGATCTGCTCGTTGATGGAGGCATCCTTGGCGATGTAGGTGTCGGACTTCGCTACGTAGGCCTCGGGTTGGTAGTAGTCGTAGTAGGAGATGAAGTACCCCACGGCGTTGTCCGGGAATAGTCCCTTGAACTCCAGGAACAGCTGCGCCGCCAGGGTCTTGTTGGGAGCCAGGATCAGGGTGGGTCGCTGCACCGCCTCGATCACCTTGGCCACGGTGAAGGTCTTCCCGGACCCCGTGACTCCCAGCAGGGTCTGGTGCTTGGTGTCCGACAGCACGCCCTGCGCCAGGGCCGCGATGGCCGAAGGCTGATCGCCGGTGGGGGTCATCTCGGTCTGCAAGACGAACGGATTGAAGGTCTTGTGGGACGGCACGGAGCGATCTTACGAGAGCCAGGCGTTGAGGATCGAGAACAGGCCCGCGGCACCCACCAGGAACACCCCCAGGGGCGCCCAGAGCCGACCGTAGGCCCCCCCCACGGTCTCCCCGAAGAAGCGGGATGAGAGCACCAGGCACAGGTGGACCGGCGAGAGCATGTAGCCCACGAAGCCCGTAGCGTAGCCCAGCACGAGATAGGGCAGCATCGGCTCGGGCTCGACTCCCCCACCCACCAACGCGACGATCACGGGGAACGAGACCGTCACCACAGCGATGGTCGCACCGGATACGAACCCGATGAAGAACGGCAGGAACGCGATGGCGACCAACGGCGGCAGCCCCTGGGCCCGGACCAGCTCCGCCGTGGCTCGGGCCGCCCCGGTATCCGCCACCACTCCGCCGAAGACCTTGACTCCCACCGCGAGCAACAGCAGGGACCAGACCTTGCGCTCCTTGAGCGCAGGCACGATCAGTCCGGGCCGCGAGAATCCGAGGGCGACCAGTAATCCGACCACGAGCGCACCGACGAGCCCCAGCGGACCGGACACATCCGGGCCGACCACGACCGCGAGCACCTGGCCGAGGACCGGCATGCAGACGATCACCACAACGAGCGGCGCCAGAGCAACGGACAGGCGACCCGTCACCGGCCCCGCAACGGACGTCGTGTCCCTGCCACCGGGAATCGGACGCAGGATGAACCACCACCCCGCCGCCACCAGCATGACCATGAGCGGCGCCTGCCCGAGGCACAGAGTTGTCATGTCCTCCCCGGGCAGGAAGGTGGCCGCTAACAGCAATGGCGGGTAGAGCGGCCAGCAGACCTCCCACACATGCCGGTACCAGTAATTCACCAGGTTCTTGTCCCGCTGCCCCAGGTCCACGTCACAGCGCGTACGTTCGACCAATGGGGCGGACACCACCGCACCACCGGGCATGGGAAGCAGCCCCACCAAAGCCGGGAGGCTGGCCAGCCGTAGACGCCGGTTCCTGATCAGGGTCCCCGCCGCCGACACAACGACATCCAGACTGCCGGCCAGCTGCATCACGACGCTCAGCACGAACACCAGCGTCACCTGCGCAACGAACATCCAGGTGGGCCCCGCCATGAACACCTGGCTCAGCGAGCCGGAGACCTCCCCCGGGCCCATTCCGGCGCTGAACGCCATGACCAACGAACCGAGGAGGAACGCCGGCCCCATGGGAGCCCGGAATCGCACCAGGATCAGGACGGCGACGAGGCCGAGAACGACCGAGAGGGCGGGGTGCATGCCCGCACTGTATCAACGGTTGTGCGGGTTGACGGAGTCGCGCAGGGAAGACGCTCACGGGGGGCCCTGGGCCCCCCGTGGGTGATCAGCGGTCGCCGAGAATCCGCGCTTCAGCCTCGGCCAGAAGGGCCGGCAGGTGGGTGCTGCTCCACTCTCCCGCCTTCAACTCGTTGAACTCGTTGCGGGCGGCGAAAGGATCACCGGACCAGAGCAGGACGGCTCCGAGGACGAACCGGGCCTCTCCATCGGCAGGGTCCTTCACCACATGACGCTTGAGGGCGTCGGTAGCAGCGATCAGGTCCCGGGCGGCCGTGAAGTCATCCGTCAGATCAGGGTCCCGCGAGATGGAGCCAGCGTCCCGGTCCAGGCTCTCGTGCAGAGCGAACCCGGACAGGTCGTACTTTCCCCCGGCGGCGAACAGCGCCACGGAGAGCTCCAGCGGCGAGAGGTAACCACCCGGGCTGCTGACCCAGGCGCGGCGGTAGGCCTCCGCCGCCATCATGTGCTCACCTTCACGCATCCAGGCCGCGCCTCGAGCCAGCAGCTCGGCGTACGCCAGCCCTTCGGGAAAATCCGTCACCAGGGGCGCCTGGAACGCCTCAGGGACCGGCGCGTCCAGAGCCACCTCCGGGACCGAATCCACAAACTCCACGTACGGGTCGGCGGCGTCCGCGTAACCCACCACGGCGTCTGAGTGATAGACCGTGCTGTACGCCGGGTAGTAGGTCACGGCGTTGTAGTAGCAGTACGGGTAGTAGTCATAGACCCGGTAGAAGGGGTAGTCCCAGCAGCCCGTCCAGCCGCCGTAGTAACTGCCGTAGGCGTAGCTCGGCGAGTACGCGAAACCGAAGCCGAAGGACCACCGCTTCTGGTACCACGCGAAGCGGAAGATGCCGCCGTAACGGGCCACATACCAGGGATAGCCGCAGTAGTTGTAGGGGCTGTACCAGGTGTTGTAGTAAGCGGGTGTGCCGTACCACGGGTTGTAGCCACAGGCCCAATACGGGTTGCTGCCGTAGCCATAGTAGTAAGGCGTCGCGCCGTAGGGCGACGCAGGCGTGTTGATGTTGCTCGCGAACAACGACACCGAGGTCCCATGATCCGAACCCGCGTAGACGCCGAGGGCGAAGCCCCCTCGACCCTCATCGGCGGACTTGGGTCGCGCGTTGATGTCGGACTTGACCGACCCCTTGGGCCTGGGAGTCGTGGCGGTGTCAGGTCTGCTCGGCCTCGGCGTACTCGTCTTCGGCCGGACCGGCGTCACGGCCTTCGGGCGAGGGCGGGTCTTGGGCGCGTCAGGCCGCACGGTGTCGAGGGGCCGCACGTCGGCTTCGGGCCGAGGACGGGGCCTGGGGGCACCCGCCACGCTGTTCTTCTTCGAGGGAAACTTGCGCGTGATCTTGGGGCGCGGCGTGGACCGCGGAGTCGCCCGAGGGGTCGGCCTCACTCCCGCGTCGGAGCTGCCCCAGGTGGGACGGCTGGGGCGCGGCGTGCTACGCGGCGTCGAACGGGGAGTGGAACGCGGGGTCGCCCGAGGTGTCGGCCTCACTCCCGCGTCGGAGCTGCCCCAGGTGGGACGGTTGGGACGCGGCGTGCTACGCGGCGTCGAACGGGGAGTGGATCGCGGGGTCGCCCGAGGTGTCGGCTTCACTCCCGCGTCCGAGTTACCCCAGGTAGGGCGACCAGGACGGGGCGTGCTACGCGGAGTCGGGCGCGGCGTCGACCTGGGGTTGTAACGGGGCGTCGGACGCGGGGTGGAGCGCGTGTCCGGCCTCGACCTGGTAGCGCCGGTTCCACGGCTCGGGACCCGGTCGGTGTAACTCGGCCGGGCGCGCGGGGTGGGACGCCGGGTCGGCTGGGATCGGGAAGGCTGGGAGGTGGAGGGCCGTGAAATGGACGGACGCGGCGTCGACGGACGGGACGGCCGTGAAATGGACGGACGCGGCGTCGAGGGCCGGGACGGCCGTGAAATGGACGG
>CAZDQF010000024.1:0-27464 GCA_964507445.1 uncultured Isosphaeraceae bacterium | reverse complement strand
GGCCGTGAAATGGACGGACGCGGCGTCGAGGGCCGGGACGGCCGCGGACGGGAGATGGAAGGCCGGGGGCGGGAGACGGGCGGGCGAGCCCCCCCGGTGTCGCCGCTCCCCCGCGGGGGACGCTGCGCCGCGACCTCCGGAACACACGCAGCGCCAATCAGGACGGCCAACAACAGGGCTCTAGCGTTCATCTCATACTCCCGATGGTGAAAGACCGGTCCACAGGACCCGTTGCCATCCCTGTAAGAGCACCGGACGTACCGAACCCCCAGCGCTCGCACTCGACCCGGACCTTAGACAGTGTAACCTAGGGGTTTGCGAGCACCGCGCGGTCTGGAAACAAGCGCCGTAACCGCCCACCGGTGTCCTTTTTTGGGGACATCTCTTCGCAGCCCGTGTCGCCTCCGAGGGACAGCCCGAGTCGATCTGCTCAACACGCTATCGAGAAGTGACTTAGGAGATTTGCGGGAATACCGGCCGGATTGAAGGGTCCCATCCACACCGCCTATAATGCGGCCCGCCCACTTTCCTGAAGGGCAAGGTCAGCAGGACCCGCCTCGGAAGGACTTCAAACCATGAGTGACCCCCAAACCCACCGAGGCGTTCAGTGTCCTCGGTGTAACAAGTCCTACAAGCTCCGGGCCGACTTCCAGGGCCGCGTGAAGTGCAAGAACTGCTCCGCTTCATTCGAAGTCGGAAGCACCAACGCCGAACGGCGAGGACGTCAGGTACACGCCAAGAACGAGAAGCGAACCGCGGTGCGACTCATCGTGGCGACCGGCGTGGCCATGCTTGTCATCGGCGGGATCATCGCCCTCGCCAGCAAGTCGGACGACCGCCCCAGCCCCTCTCCCCGTCGCTCAGTGGAGGACCGGGCGCGACAACGGGCGGCCTACACGTCCATGCGCAATGCGCGCCCCGCCCCGCGGGAGCCGGCAGTGGACATGAGCCGGGTCCGCCCTCACCCCCAGGCCCTTCTCCGGGCTTTCGTCGCAGCCATGGCGGACGGCGATGAGGACGCCATGAAGAGCGCGTTCCTCTTCGACCAGTACTTCAAGCAAACGGACCTGCGCACGCGGGACCCGCTGCAGAAGTACGCCAACAGCGACGAAGCGCGCCAGGCCGAGCTGCGCGCCGTGGTCATCCAGGAGATGCAGAGTCCCTACCTGGTAGAGGTGCTGCGACAGCACATGGTGCCCCAACTCGCCAGCAGCGAATCGTGGGTCTGGGAATACGACCACGTCGACACCAAGGGCGCAGACTTCCGCATCCGCTGCCGCGACGGCGACGGGCGCCCGCTCCTCTCCCTCCGCATCGGCCTGAACCTCCGAACCGGCATGACCCCCGAGGACGCCGTGAGAGCAGAGGCGTGGGGGGTCCAGTCCGTGGCCCTCAAGTGGCTGCAGGAGACCATCGCAGCGACCGGCGACACCAAGCGTTTCCGAAGCCTCGGGATCGAGACCCAGAAGCGACGCGAGACCGTGGCTCGCAAGGGGACCAAGAAGGGCCCGGTGGAGGCCGACCCGACCAGGCAACAAGTCGTGGGCGGCACCTCTGAGGCTGACCGCACAGCCATCCAGGGCCTCATCCGCGCCCTCATCGACGAAGGCACCTCCGGGCCGGACTACTTCAAGGCCCAGGACAAGCTCAAGGACCACGGCAAGCGCGCGGTCCCCTTCCTTCTGAATGAGCTCCTCGACCGCGAGCACGGGGACAACGACACGGACATCATGGTGGGCCACAAGTGCTGCCAGATGCTCCGCGAGATCACCGGCCAGGCCTTCGGCTACGCTCCGGGCAAGGCCAAGTTCGCCATGCAGAACATGGCCTCAGCCACCTCTGAAGAACGCCTCACCGCCATACGACGCTGGTTCGGCTGGTGGCGCTACAACGGCACCCGATGGAACGGGAAGAAGGCGGTGGACGAACCCGACGAGGAGGGCAAGTAGAGACGCCCTCCCGTTGGTCCCGCTCTCAGCGCAATTCGGCTTCCGTCCGAGGCACGGACAAGGTCACGGTGCGCGAAATCGGCGAGACCTTGAACCGACGGTTCGCCCAGTCGAATCGGTAGTAGGTCAAATTGACTCGCACCGCCGATGGCGGCAGATCGATATCCAGGCTGCGTCCCGAGGTGATCTCCGGGTCCTTCGGCAATTGCACTGGTGCGGTCTCACCGGTATCCAGGACACAGGACATGCGAACGAGTTTGAGCGGCTGAGAGAACCGATTGTAGATCTTGAGGGTGTTGACGCGAACGGTCGCAGGCCTGTCACGCTGTTTCAGTCGCTGCTCCAACTCCAGGATCCGCTTGTTGGCTGCCTCGACTTCGGCGTTCAGAGCGCCCTCACGCTTCCGTAACCGCTGCAGCTCGGTGCGCGCATCGTCGCTATCGAGATCCTCCCTGAGGTCCTTCAACTCCTGATTCAAGCGAGCCACTTCTCGGTTGGCCTCGCTCAAGTCCTCGCGTTCGTTCTTCAGATCCTCAACGAGCCGCGCCTGCGCGGCCTTCGACGCCTCCTCGCGGGACTTGTACCCAGAGATCTCCTCGAGCGCATCCGACGCCTCTTTCGCCAGGCGATCCCGTTCGGATCGAGCCTCCTGTACCTCACTCGTCCGGGCGCTGAGGTCCTTTCGCAAGGTCGCGGAGGTTTGGCGGTCAGCCGCCGCCAGTGCCTCCGCAGCATCGGCCCGACCGCGATCCTTCTGCATCTCCGCTGTCTTCGACACCAGCTCCTCGCGCAATGATCTGCGCTCGCTCTCCGACTTCTCCAAGCGGTTGGACAGGTCCACGATAGTCGGCTGATGGATAACGGCGATCTCGGTCTCGAGTTCCTTGATACGTTCCTGAAGAGTTCCAGGTGCCTCATCGCCGTTCATCGACGGACCTGAAGCCAAGGACACCTCCAAAGAAGCGATCCGAGCCTGCGAATCCTCTGCATCCTGACGCGCGCGGAGGAACAGGACCCCCACCAGAACCAACGCAACGGCCAAGGCGACCGTGGTAGCGCGACGCGAGAGCGACGCCGCGGCCCCAGCATGAGCACCTCGCTCCGCCACCTCCGTCGCAGCCACCGTGGGAGCGACGAGGCGCTCGACTGTGGTCGCCGCAGCGGAGTGCCGGAACTCATCCAGAGCTTCAGCAAAGGCTCGAGCAGACTTGTATCGCTGCGCCGGGTCCCGACGGACGGCTTTCAGCAGGAATTGATCGACCTGATGCACAGCCTCCAGGTCCGGGAAGCGCTCCGACAACGGCGGGATAGGATTCTCCGCCACCCACATGGCGTACCGCACCGGGTGGGTCCGGGACTCGGGCGGCGCCGGCACCTCCCCGGTGAGCATCTCATGCAACATGATGCCCACGGCATACAGATCCACGCGATGATCCACCGCTTTGACGTCGCCCCGCGCCTGCTCCGGCGCCATGTAGCCGAGGGTCCCGTAAGACGATCCGTGTTTCGTGAGCGTGTGCTCCAACTGGCCGCCCCCTTCGGGGCTGATCAGCTTCGCGATCCCGAAGTCCAGCAGCCTCACGACCTGCTTCCCACCTCGCTCCTCGATCAGGATGTTGGCGGGCTTGAGGTCACGGTGAACCACGTTCTGCTCGTGGGCGAACTCAAGCACCTCCAGGATCTGCGCGGCGATACCCAGCGCCCGGTCTATGGGCATGGGTCCGCCGTCCTTCAGCAAGCGCGAAAGCGGTCGACCGTTGGAGTACTCCAGCACCAGGTAGGCGCCTTCCGCAGCCTCCCCCATGTCCATGATCTGGATGACCTGGGGATGAGGCAGATTGGCCTGCAGTACAGCCTCGCGTTCGAATCTGGCTCGGAACTCGGGCTCTCGCAGGAGCGCATCGCCCATGACCTTCAACGCCACCCGCCGACCCAATTTCACGTCCTCGGCAAGGTAGACGGTCCCCATTCCGCCCTCACCCAGGACCGACTTCACGTCGTACCGGCCGTCCAGCACCTTCCCCACCAGCGCATCCCCGGCCCCCGTCGAACCGCGGGCGCCAGGGGGCGTCAACGGGACGGTCGATTCCGCCGGTCGGTCTTCGGGTTCACGTGTCGTCATACCTCGTCAATATAGAAGAACTGGGTCCAGCCACGCCTCTATCGCAAACGCGCCGCAGTAAGAGATTATCTGCAAACCGTTTACGACCTACGGTGGGCCGCAAGACCGGCCCAGTCTCGTGGTTGCCTGAGCTGGCCGCCCTGCCCGCCGCACGCCCGCTCTTCGGCGCTTTGGCGACAAAAAAGGAGGGCCGCCGATCCGGGCAACCCTCCTCTGCGCTATCCGAGCGGCCACATCTCCTCAGAACAGGAGGCGGGCCTGCAGGTAGCCAATGAACTGGGTGTCGTCGTCGGTCACCAATCCCGAGTTGGTGTCGTCCGGGAAGACGAACGCGACACCAGCGTTGAACGTCAGGTTCTCGCTGTAACGGTACTCGGCCCAGACGTCGAGCTCCCAGCCGTAGTCGTCATCCGCGTCGATGAAGCCCGCCGGTATACCACCACTGGTAACCACGGCGTCTTCATCCGGCTCAGCCCATAGGACGGTGGCACCGAGGGTCCAATCCGCGGTGGGATCGAAGTGGATGCCGCCCTGGAGGGAGAACACGTTCGTCATCAGTTGGAGGTCCGCGATGCCGTAGCGAGCGCGGAAACCGCTGTTGCTGTGACGGTTCGGGAACAGGGTCTGGTAGGTGGCATCGCCGTCATCCGGGCCCTCAGCGTACAGCATCCGAGCGTAGGCGCGGAACATGCTGTCCTTGTTGAAGGTGATGCCGAACTCCACCTCGGCAGCGAACGCGTCGATGTCAGCGCCGCCCGTGTCCTGGTCTCCGAACTGGTAGGCCAGCTCAGCGTTCCAGTCCATGCCAGCTCCCACGCCGGGGAACTCGCCGCCGATGCGACCGCCGATGGTGTGCCAGTACTCGTTGTCGACCGTGTTGTTGAAGTTGGTCAGGGTACCCGTGGCACCGTTGCCATGTCCGTTGATGTAGATCCAGTAGAGATCCAGCTCGTGGTTCTCGATGGTCTTGAGCGTGAAGTACACCGAGTAGAGTTCACTGTCGTCATGGTTGTTGTTGAACGACGAGATCTGGTTGATGTCACCATCATTGGAGTTCAACTTCAGCGCGAGCCCGGTAAGGCTGAAGCTCTCGCTGTCCCAATCCCAACGGGTTCCGTCAAACGTGAAGCCGTTGTACCAGTCGGCGTTCCCGAACTGGAACTGGTTGCCGAGGACGATCTCCTGCCGTCCGGTGCGGGTTGAGAACTCCGCGCGCCCAAAGAGATTCCGAATCTCGAGCCACGCCTGATAGGCGTTTGCCGTCAGCCCTTCGCGCCCCTGGGTCTGGCTGACCGGGGGGTTCGTCTGGCTGCTGGCATCGCCGTAGGCCCAATGGGATTGCAACTCCATGAACGCGGTGACGTCGCGGGTGAAGTCGTACTGGAATCCCAGTCGCACCAGCGAATCAGTCCATGATCCGTCGTGCTCGTCGAATCCATTGAGCAAGCCGCCGTCGCCGAAGCTCCACGAGTTCCGGAACCGGAATTCACCGCTCATCGTCACCGGGTTTGCCGCTGACTTCACCGTAGTCGCGGCCATCAAGCGGTCGGTCAGCGCGCTGATCTGGCTGTCCAATTCAAGCTCATCCCCATCACCCTGAAGCGCAGCGTTCTCCGCCTCGAGAGCGTTGACACGGGCCTTCATCGCCTCAATCTCTTTCAGCACGTCCGGCTGGACCTGGGCAAAACCCGTTGACGCCATCAGCACCGCGGCCATGCACAGGCCAAGGACGCTCCATCTATTGGTCTTCATTTCACCTCCTCGTAAAGGACCTCGAGTTCCCTTTGGTCGGTCCCTTCTACTCCCGCCCTGAGCCTGGGTCAACGAACAGTTGCAACTACTTGGGTCGCGCCTCCCGCTGTCTGTTGGTGACGACCATCCAGCGTCTTCGACCTCCTCCCGAGACGGGGTCGCTCGCGCGTTCAATGAAAAAAGGGCCGCTCCGAGGAGCGACCCTTTTTTCGTTTCACCTTGGCTCTTCGGTATTTAGAAGAGGAGGCGCGCCTGCAGGTAGGCGATGAAGTGGGTGTCGTCGTCCAGGTTGAACGCACCAGCGTTGTCGTCATCCGGGAACACGAACGCGACGCCCGTGTTGAAGGTGAGGTGCTCGCTGTAGCGATACTCGGCCCAGATGTCGATCTCCCAACCGTAGTCGTCGTCAGAGACTACGGTGGCCGCGTCAGCCTCGTCAGCCTCGGACCAGAGGACGGTGGCACCGATGGTCCAATCCGCGGTGGGATCGAAGTGGATGCCGCCCTGGAGCGAGAAGACGTTGGTCATCGGCGACAGGTCGGCGATGCCGTAGCGAGCGCGGAAACCGCTGTTGCTGTGGCGGTTCGGGAACAGGGTCTGGTAGCCGGCATCGCCGTCATCCGGGCCCTCGGCGTACAGCATCCGAGCGTAGGCGCGGAACATGCTGTCCTTGTTGAAGGTGATGCCGAACTCCACCTCGGCAGCGAACGCGTCGATGTCAGCGCCGCCCGTGTCCTGGTCTCCGAACTGGTAGGCCAGCTCAGCGTTCCAGTCCATGCCAGCTCCCACGCCGGGGAACTCGCCGCCGATGCGACCGCCGATGGTGTGCCAGTACTCGTTGTCGACGACGTTGGAAGTCAGGATGCCAGCGTTGTTGGCGCCCAGGGTGCCGTTGGCGCCGGAGCCACCGTGACCGTTGACGTAGATCCAGTAGAGATCCAACTCGTGGTTCTCGATGGTCTTCAGCGTGAAGTACACGCTGTACAGCTCGCTGTCGTCGTGGTTGTTGTTGAACGACGAGATCTGGTTGATGTCGCCGTCGTTGGAGTTCAGCTTCACGGCCATACCGGTGAGGCTAAAGCTCTCGCTATCCCAGTCCCAACGAGTTCCGTCGAACGTGAAACCGTTGTACCAGTCGGCGTTGCCGAACTGGAACTGGTTCCCGAGGACGATCTCCTGGCGACCGGTACGGGTGGAGAATTCCGCGCGACCGAAGAGGTTGCGGATCTCGAGCCACGCCTGGTAAGCGGTGACGTCGTCACCCTCGCCGTTGCCGTTGGTGGCTGCGCCGTTGTTGCCGAAGGCGAACTTCGACTGGAGCTCGGCCATCGCGGTGACGTCGCGGGTGAAGTCGTACTGGATACCCAGACGGACGAGGCTGTCGGTCCAAGAACCGTCGTGCTCGGTGTCCCCGGTCCCGGCCATATCGCCGAAGCTCCAGGTGTTACGGAACCGGAACTCACCGGTGAGGGTGACGGGGTTCGCCGCAGACTTGACCGTGGTGCCGGCCACGAGGCGATCCGTCAGAGCACTGATCTGGCTCTCCAGCTCGAGTGCGCCCTGGTCGCCCTTCAGTTCTACGTTCTCCGCCTCAAGGGCGTTGACGCGGGACTTCAGAGCCTTGAGCTCCTGCAGGACGTCTTCCTGCGTCTGAGCGAAGCTCGCGGGGACCACGAAAGCCACCGCCATAATGGCAGTCAGCACCTTCCACTTTCTCATGGCTAAGTCTTGCCTCCTCCGAGTAACGATGGTTCGAAACCCACCCGAATCCTTCTATTCGGTTGCGTTCCGCCGGTCAGCCGCCAGGGACCAGGGAGTTGAGGACCAAAGGGAGCACGCTCCCAGCAGCCCAGATCCCAACCTGCCTGCCAACCGATGCGGGTCAATATGATTCAACGCCTCGGGTGAGTCAACGAAACACCCGTAGTTTTTTTTGCGGTGCCGTATCCTCCGCGATACATGGCCAGAAACGCCCTGATCGCCGCCGAAATCGGGCCTGGAGGGCTTCAACGGTGGTCCAATCCGGACTTGCTGGTCAGAAGACGACGGGAAAACACGAGAACCGTATATCACCAGGCATACGGGCATCCCCAGGTTCGTGGCGAAGAGTCACGAGCAGCGAAGGCTGCGCCTCACAGTTTCAGGTCCTCGCCCGGCGCCAGGGGCTCGATCTGGACCCCCTTTGCCTCTAACCAGGCTACGGCGCGCCCCACTTCGGCCTCTTCTCCCTCCAACTCCACCGCCATGAGGGCTTGATCGTCGCTCACGGACGCCCCGCGGATGTTCGGGATGACCTCGAAATCCCGTCCCAGGGCGTAGATCACAGGCTCGTTGAGGATCTCCTGGGGGAAAGTCAGGAAGTACTTGTGGGACATGAAGGGCTCTCCGGCGCTCGGTGAGGACCCACGTTATCCGCTGTCCCGTGGAGCGTCAGGAGGCCTCTGCCCCGGGTTCGGCCTTCCCGCGGGACAGGCGAGTCCCCACCAGCGCCACCAGGATCGCGGCCCCAGCGGCCCCCAGGAGAGGCGCCAAGCCTGAGAACCCCTCTGGGTAGAGGTAGAACCGCTCCCCCACCCGCGGGTAGAGGACGGGGCCGTGCAGCCAGTCCTCCCCAAGGACCACCCCGTGCAGGCGAATGAGGGGGTTCCAGGCCAAGGACCAGCCGGGGAGCTCGTTCCACGCCGGGGGAACCAGCCACGGCGTGCCGAGGAGCGCCGCCGCCACCGTGAGGTACACCAGACGCCCAAGACCGCACCAACCGACCCCTCGCAGCGGCAGCACCCAGCACCAGGGCAGGAGCAGGAACCCCCA
The DNA here is from genome assembly GCA_964507445.1 of uncultured Isosphaeraceae bacterium. Taxonomy (GTDB): domain Bacteria; phylum Planctomycetota. Next base: position 18,830 of record CAZDQF010000024.1, on the reverse strand, counting down.
GATGACGACGCTGGCCCCGAATTCTCCCGTCCAGGCCAGGCCCCAGAAGCCCGTCAGCCCCACCGCCAGGAGCTCCAGGATCAGGCGACGGCGCCCCGGCTGTCCGAGCGAGGCTCCGAAGACACCCGCCGCCAGGATCATCAGCACCCCGACCCGAACGCCGGAGGCGGCAAATCCTCGGGCGTCGCCGGGTACCAGGGTCCAGGCCACGGCCCCGACGGCCACGGAAACGGCTACCACCAGGGTGACCCCGGTACCCCAACTACTCCTCACCGAGGCATGCCTGCAAGGTGATCAGGGCGTAGGCGGTGCACAGGGACTCCTTGTCCTCGTACCAGCGGCCGACGTGGTTCTGCCAGCCACCGTCGTCCTTCTGACGGGACACCAGGGCCCGTGACAAATCCTCTCGCCAGCCCTGGAGTTCCTCGGGGAGGGCCACCTTCCCCTTCTCTGCCACGGCGAGGCAGCGAGCGATGGACAGGTAGTAGTAGTAGAGACCCTGGTAGCGCGACTCCGGACCGTTGGCGGTGTCGTGCTCCATACCCGGGTTCCACTCCAGCTGGTAGTTCTCGCCCATCCAGGCCAGGGCCGCCTTGACCCGCTCGTCCCGAGGGTCCAGGTCGCACAGCAGGTAGCTCTTGAGCAGGGAGTAGGTCATGCTCCCGTAACTCCTGAACACGGATCGTCCGTCCGACAGCTTCTCGATCCCGGCCTTGGACTCCCCGGGGCGGTAGAAGGCGCCGCCGTCGTTGCCGGGCACCACCTTCACCCCGTCCACCTCCCGCGCCGGCAGGTCGTTGGATTCGCTGCGATTCTGACTGCGGGAGAGGAACCGAAGGGCTTTCTTGTAGAACTCGTGGTCCTTCTCCAACCCGGCCGCGTCCGCCGCCTCGATGGCGAACTGGCTGGTGCTCATGTTGGTGAACTGGCGCTTGCTGCCGTAGCCGATGCCGCCGTAGTTCTCCGAGCTCTCGGCGATGCTCTCTCCTTCGTCGGCCTGGATCTTGGCCAGGTAGCGGGCCGCGCGAGCGGTCACGGAGTCGAAGCGGGCATCCCCGGAGGCCTTCATGGCCAGCACCGCTGAAGCCGTCACGTAGGTCATGACGCCCTGTCGGGGGTCGTAGATGCCCCCGTCTTCGTGCTGGTTCTCCGCCAACCAGTCCAGGGTCGGCCCGTAGGTGGCGACCTCAGCGCCGGGGGACTGGAGCATGGCCCTCAGGGCCAGGGCCGTGGTGCCCAGGTCCGGGCCGTACTTGGGATCGAAGGCCCAGCGCCCGTCCTTGGCCAGGCTGGCCAGCCGCTCAGCGCCCTTCTTAACCGCTGCCCGGGCCTCGTCCTGCCACGATCCGGCAGGGTCGCCAGAGCCGGCGGAACCCGCCGCGGCCCCGCCCTCGGGGTCCTGGTCCTCGGCCGGCCGACCGCAACCACCCAGCATCGCCGCCGCGAGCATCAACACCAACGCATTCCGTTTCATGGGACGTTCTCCGACATCTGGAACGCAGGCAATGCCACGTTCGTTCAGATGGCGAGGGTGTAGGCGAGCCAGGCGCAGGCCCAGGCGAGAGCCGTCAGGACCACGAATTGCCCCGCGGTCCAGAGCGCTGAGCCGGTCTCACGGTACACCACCGCCACGGTGGAGACACACTGCAAGGCGATGGCGTAGAACACCAGCAGGGACAACACCGTGGCCAGATCATAGACCGGCCGGTCCGTGCCGTCCCACCGAGCCCTCTCCATGGCCTGCCCCACGTTGACCGTGGCCTGGTCCTCGTCCTCGGTGTCCTCCACGGCGTAGACCACGCTCATGGTGGAGACGAACACCTCGCGGGCCGCCAGGGAACCCAGCAGCCCGACGCCGATACGCCAGTCGTAGCCCAGGGGTTCGATGACCGGCTCCATGAACTTGCCCACCCGGCCCGCCGCGGTGTTGGACTGGGCCTCCGCCACCGCCACCGGGTCCTCCGGGTCCACACCCTCCGTCTGGGGGAAGGTCATGAGCGCCCACACCACCACGGACATGACCAGGATGACCGTCCCCGCTCGCTTGACGAACTGACCGCCACGGTGCCACAGCCGCAGGGCCACGGAACGGGCCGCCGGCCAGCGATAGGGGGCCATCTCGAGAATCGTCGGGGTCTGGCCGGCGCGACGCAGAGCACGGTCGAGGACGAACGCCGCGGCCGCCCCGAGGACGATCCCGAACAGGTAGAGCCCCAGCAGCAGGAGGCCCCGCAGCCCCACGAATCCCAGGACCGTCTCTTCGGGGATGAAGGCGCCGATGAGGATGGAGTACACCGGCAAACGCGCGCTGCACGTCATGAGCGGCGCCACCAGGGTGGTGATGAACCGCTCCCTGCGGTCTTCGATGGAGCGGGTGGCCAGGATCCCCGGTATCGCGCAGGCGAAGGACGACAGCAACGGGATGAACGACCGTCCGCTCAGCCCCACGGATCGGAACGGGCGGTCCACCAGGAACGCCGCCCGAGTCATGTAGCCGCTGTCTTCCAGCAACCCGATGAAGAAGAACAGGATCAGGATCTGGGGAAGGAACACCAGGACGCCGCCCACCCCGGCCACCACCCCGTCCACCAGGAACGCCCGCAGCAACCCCTCGGAGAACAGGCTCCCCACGGCCCCCCCGAGAGCCTCCGTGGCCCCCTCGATCCAGCCGATGGGCGCGTCCGCCAAGGCGAAGACCGCCTGGAAGACCAGCCCCATGACCATCAGGAACGACAGGGGGCCGAGGACCGGATGGAGCAGCACCCGATCGATCCGATCGCTGCGCCGTCGATCCACGTCGGCGACGGGCCGGGCTTCCTTGAGCACCCGACGAGCCCAGGCGTGACGCGCGGTCACTTCCCCATCGGAGAGGCCGCCTTCGTCGACCACCTCCCGAAGCGCTGACCACCTCTCAGGCGACGGGGACGGGAGTCCCTGCAAGCCCGGTACGTCCGCCAGGCGGGCCGGGTCGGGCGCTACCAGGGCCTGGTCGGCCAGGACGGCCTTCAACCCTGCCACACCGTCGGCTGAGGTGGCGACGGTGGACACCACCGGGACCCCCACCGCCCCCTGCAGGGCCTCGGCGCTGACGGGGACTCCATCGCGCTGGGCCTCGTCGGCCATGTTGAGCACCAGGACCATGGGCAGGCCCAACTCCATGACCTGACTGGCGAGGAACAGACCCCTCTGAGGACGGGATGCGTCCAGTACCACCGCCACGCCGTCCGGCCGGGTGTGCGGGCCGTGCGCACCCGTCAACACCTCGGCGGCGAGGCGCTCGTCGGGCGCCCGCGGCACCAGACTGCTGATCCCCGGGAGGTCCAGGAGTCGCCAACGGGAAGCCCCCGCTGAGACGGCCCCTTCTCGACGCTCCACGGTCACACCAGGGTAGTTGCCGACCTTCTGCCGCAGCCCGGTGAGCAGGTTGAAGAGGGACGTCTTCCCCACGTTGGGGGTGCCCAAGAGGGCCAGAAGGGGCTCCGTCGAAACGGATTCGGAGTCAGACATGGCGCAAACGGACCCCGCGGGCGACGTCGTCACGCACGGAGAAGCGCGATCCGTCCACGTCCACCTCGAGCGGACAGCCGAACGGCGCGCGGCGCACCACACGGACCTTCACGTCCGGACAGAACCCGAGCTCCATGAGCCGCAGGCGCAGGTCCGCGTCGCCGTCGACGGCGACCACCTCCGCGAGAATCCCGGCGGCCAGGTCAGACAGGGAAGATTCGTGCTTGTCAATCACAGGTGACCCATCCAGACAGGATGAGACGCAGTCTCAATATCTTCCATGGTACAGCGGCGGAGATCGTCGGGCAAGGGGACCGAGACCCCCACGGTCAGGACCGGTGCCGAACCAGGCCGGGGTTGGCTGCATACCGATCCGGTAGGCCAGGATCGTCCTGCGCGCACTGGTTGCAGATGCCGTAGATCTTGAGGCTGTGGGAGAGGATGCGGAAGCCCACGTCGTCCGCCACCCGGTCCTGGTGCTCCTCGATGCGGTCGTCGCGGAACTCGGTGATGGCCTTGCAGTGCAAGCAGAACAGGTGGTCGTGGTGGGCATGACCAAAGCTGTGCTCGTAGTAGAGCGCCCCTTCGCCGAAGTCGTGGGCCACCAGGAGATCGCACTCCAGGAGGACCTGCAGAGTCCGGTACACGGTCGCCTTGCTGGCGGGGAGTCCCTCCCCCTTCATGCGGTCGAGCAGCTGCTCCGCTGTGAAGTGGTCGTGCATGGTGAACACCTGGCGGAGGAGCGCGCGGCGGGCCTTCGTGACCTTCAGACCTCGCTCGCGGAGGAAGCCCTCAAGAATGCGCTCCTCCTCCCCTCCCGTGTCCGCGTCCTGAGACTTGTCGATGAAGTGGCGGTGGCTGCTGCTCATGGCGCTGCGAGCACCCTATCAGACGACGACGATCGTGGCTGAGCTCAGGCCTCCGCCGCCCCCAGCGCCCGCACCCCGATGTCTTTTCGGTAGTGCATACCGGCAAAGGTGATCCTGCCGACCGCCTCATAGGCGCGGTCTCGGGCCGCCTCCAGGGTGTCTCCGAGAGCCGTGACGTTGAGCACCCGTCCCCCGGCGGTCACCACGTTGCCTTCATCATCGCGAGCCGTGCCCGCATGGAACACCGTGACGTTCGGCAGGGCGTTGGCGTCGTCGATGCCGTAGATCCGGTGGCCCTTGGAGAACGCCGCGGGGTAACCACCGGAGCACAGCACCACCGTGACGGCTGCGCGTGGGTCCCAGTCGAAGGCCGCGTCATCGACGCCGTCCAGGCGACCTTCGGCGCACGCCAGCAGCAGCGTTCCCAGGTCACAGCGCAGGCGAGGCAGGATGACCTGGGTCTCCGGATCCCCGAACCGCACGTTGAACTCCAGGGTCTTGGGACCGCCACGGGTGACCATCAGCCCGGCGTACAGGACACCGCGATAGGGTCGGTCCATGCGCGCCAGGGCGTTGAGGGTCGGGAGCATGATCTCCTGCTCCACGGTGCGGACCCCCGCGCCGCTCAGCCGGGTGCTGGGGCTGACCGCGCCCATGCCACCGGTATTGGGCCCCTGGTCGTCGTCGTACACGCGCTTGTGATCCTGACTCGTGGGCAGGGTGAGGATGGTGTGACCATCCGTGAGCGCGTGCACCGAGACCTCGTCCCCGGAGAGGAAGTCCTCGATGACCACCGTCTCCCCGCTGGAGCCGAAGGCGCGCTCGCCCATCAACCGGTCCACGGCCTGCATGGCCGCCTCCTGGTCCGGGCAGATCAACACCCCCTTGCCGGCGGCGAGGCCCGAGGCCTTCACCACCACGGGAAATCCCAGTTCGCCCTCCAGATACTCCCGCGCGGCGTCTGCGTCATCGAAGGTGCGGAAGCTGGCGGTGGGGATGCCGTGGTCGTTCATCAGCGCCTTGGAGAACGCCTTGGAGCCCTCCAACTCGGCGCCGCCGGCGCCGGGGCCGAACACGGGGAAGTCGGCTCCGCGCAAGGCGTCCGCCAGGCCCTTGCACAACGGCGCTTCCGGACCCACGACCACGAGGCCCACCTGCTCCTGGCGGCACAGGGCGACCACTGCCTCGTGGTCGCTCACGTCCACGTCCACGGAACGGGCCACATCCCCCGTGCCCCCGTTACCGGGGGCCACCAGGACCTCGGAGGTGCTCGCACCCTGGGCGAGCTTCCAACAAAGGGCGTGTTCGCGCCCACCGCCACCGACAACCAGGACCTTCATGGCCGCAGGTTATCAGTTCTATCCGGCCATGACCGCCTCCACGTCCGCTGCCTCCTTCGGGATCTCGGGCCCCAGGACACGCGGGCCGTCGGCGGTGCACAACACGTCGTCCTCGATGCGGATGCCGCCGAACCCTCTGTAGGTCTCGACCACGTCGTAATCGATGAAATCGCAGTGCCGTGCGTCGGCGCGCCAGCGATCCATGAGCGCCGGGATGAAGTAGATCCCCGGCTCCACGGTGACCACGAACCCGGCCTCCAGAGGACGGGACAGGCGGAGGAAGTTGAGGCCGAACTGGTCCGATCTGGCGACCCCGGGCTCGTAGCCCACCACGTCCCCCAGGTCCTCCATATCGTGGACGTCGAGCCCCAGCATGTGGCCGACGCCGTGGGGGAAGAACAGGGCATGGGCGCCCGCCGCCACGGCCTCCGCCGGGTCTCCCTTCATGAGACCCAACTCCGTCAGTCCTTCGGCGATCACGGACGCCGACTTCAGGTGCACGTCCCGATAGAACACCCCGGGGGCGAACAGGTCGATGGCCTCGAGCTGGGACCGCAGGACCACGTCGTAGATCTCACGCTGGCGTTCGCTCCAACGACCGCTCACCGGGCAGCATCGGGTGATGTCCGACGCGTACCAGGCGCGTGACTCGGCGCCCGAGTCGTTGAGCAGGATCTGGCCATCCTCCAGCACGTTGTGATGGTCGTGGTTGTGGAGCACCTCACCACGAACGGTGATGATGGGGTTGTAGGACTGAGCACGATCCTCGGCTTGAGCGACCTTCAACACCGCCGCCACCACGTCCGACTCCCGCGCCCCGGCCCGCGTCGCTCGATAGGACGCCAGGTGCATCTCCCGGGTCACGGAGAGGGCCTCCTCGATCTCCGCCACCTCCTCGTCCGACTTGACCGCGCGCTGACCGTAGATGGCCGCCGCCAGCTCCGAACATTGACCCGCCGCCACCTGGGAGGCGGCGCGGCCGCTCAGCCCGGCCATCCACTCCAGCACGTTGGCCTGGTAGGGCGCCAGGTAGCGCGCCTCCGGTGCCCCTTGGATCCACTCACCGAGGCCGGCGATGTCGCGGACGTCCGTGATGCCCGCCTTGGCCGCCGCCTCCTCCAGGGTCTCCTGAGGGCCGTGCCAGACCACGTCGTCGATGTCCTCCGGAGGACCGAACACCACGTCTCCCTCGTCGGTCATGACCAACGCCACGTCCGGCCGGGAGATGCCGCAGTAGTACAGCACATGGGAGTTCTGGCGGAACGGGTAGGTGTTGTCCGGATAATTGCGCGGGACCATCTGATGGCCCAACAGCAACACGGGTGCGTCGCCCATGGCGGCGCGCAGCCCCGCCCGACGATCGATGTAGGTCTTGGTTGCAAACACGGTGGAGGTCCCCTCTCGTTGTCTTATGCGGTGATGATAAGGGATCGACGAGAGCGGGACCCACCCGGTCGCGGTGGGTACACTGCCGGCGCCATGCTGACCCTCGATGTCCACGACCATCCGCTGCTGCAACTGCGCGGCTTCACCACGACCTTCCCCAGCCCCCTTGGCGACCAGCCATCCCCGTCCTGGCTCAAGGACCTGCTGAAGCTCGACGCCGAGGCTCCCCTGACCAGCGATGACGCCGTGCGCAAGGCGGCGAGGGACCTCCTGCGCCACGGCGGTTACCGCCCCACGGGGCGCGGCAAGCCCGCCTCCGAGTATCTCCTTCGAGCCGCCGGCGACGGGTCCCTCGACTCCATCAACCTGGCCGTGGATGCCTGCAACGTGGTCTCCCTCCACTCCGGGCTCCCCATCAGCGTCGTGGACCTTGACCGGGCAGCGGAGCCGTTCGCCGTGCGCATCGCCGACGACGACGCCGAGTACGTGTTCAACGCCAGCGGCCAGACCATCCGCCTCACCGGGCTGCTCTGCCTGCACGACGCCGAAGGACCGTGCGCCAACGGCGTCAAGGACTGCCAGCGCACCAAGACCCATGACGGCTCCGTCCGCACCCTCAGCGTCGTCTGGGGCACGTCGGACCTGGACGGTCGGGCGGACCAGGCGGTGTCGTGGTACCGGGAGCTCCTGGAACGAGCGGGCGCCACCACGGCGGACATCCATCTCCCCTGACGACCGAACCGGACGCCCTCTCCGCCCGGGGTTCCCAGTACACTGCCAGCATGACCGACGAACCGACGAACGAAGAAGAGCAGGAAGGGGTGAAGGTCGCCGTGCTCGCTCAGGGCGACACGGCCTCACTCAAGGAGCTGGCCGCCGTCCTCACCGCCGCCCATGTGCCCCACGACATCGTCCCTCCCCCCGGCTGCGATGAAGGGTCCTGCGGCCCGACCCTCATGCTGGTCACACCCATGGAAGAGCTCCAACCCGCCCGGGCTGCCATCGAAGCCCACTGGAACCAGGACCTGGGCGAAGCAGAGTTGGCGGCCGTGGGCACCGTGGTGGACCTGGACGCCGAACAGGCCACCTGCCCCGCGTGCGCCACGCCCTTCCCCACGGGCGACGCCACCCGCTGCCCGGAATGCGGCCTCAACTTCGGCGCGGGCTGAGCGCACCTCGCCGCTCAGCGAGGCAGCTTCTTGTCCAGCTCGCTCAGCTTGAAGCGCACGGTCATGATGTAAGGGGACTCCCCGGCTGACCAGTGTCCGTAGGTGGTGGTGACGATGGTGCCGTCGGCGAGGATCAGGACCCCCGGGTAGGCGCAATCGGACCCCTTCTTGTTGTCCATGATGCGCACCCGGTACTGCCCCTCCTGCCCCTGCACGATGTCCTGGAAGGTCCCCACCCAACCGACCCAGTCTCCGTGGGTGGGGCTGTCCAGGGTGCGGTCACGGAACGAGATGAAGAGGCGCCCGTCCGGCGCGTACACCGCCGTGTGCCGATCCCCGGTGAGGGCCGCGGGCAACATCCGCGGCTTGCTCCACGTCTCCCCTTCATCGTCGGAGAAGATGTAGAAGCCGTTCAGCTTGCGGCTGTTCTCACGGAGCAGCACCAGCAGCCTCGACCCATCAGGGGATCGGATGATCCCGGGCTCACAGAGGTGAGCCTTCTCGTGGGTGGCGATCTTGCGCGGAGGCGACCAGGTCAGGCCGCCGTCCCTGGAGCGGGTCTGATAGACGTAGAAGCGGCTCGGGTTCTCTCGCCGTCCGCCGGCGGAGATGAAGCGCCCGTCGTCATGGAACAGGGCGATGTAGTCGCCGTTCTTCATGCGCTCCAGGCACCCCATGACCACGATGCCGCCCCACTCCCCCGCCGGCTTCAGCTCTGACCAGGTGCCGCCGTCGTCTTCCGACACGGCGAGCCGCGCCGGATAGAGCCCGGACCACATGATGACGCGCTTCTTGCCGCTGGCGTCTTCCACCCGGTGCAGGGTGGGGACCTCGCGGGACGTGGCCCAGGAGGCGGGAGTGGGGAGACGGGCTCCCCAGGTGCGACCGCCATCCGTGGACCGCTTGTAGACGATGCCCCCCTTGCCGTGGCCCTTGGGGTAGACGCAGAGGATGGTGGAGCCGTCATCCAACAACACGGTGGTGGGATGCCCGAGGTACTGACCAGCCTCCTGATCAACCAGGTGCTGGCGCTGCATCTCGCCGGAGATGTCCACCACCGGGATGGTGTAACCCGGAGCGAGCCGCCGCAGGCGATGGGCCAGCAGCCGGGAGACCACCGCGTGCCCACGGTCGTTGGGGTGGAGTCCGTCCAGCAGCACCGTGTCCATGATGGGCCGCCCGTTCTCCGTGGCGTTGTTGTACGTCGAGTGGACGTCCACCAGCGGCAGCTCCCGCCTCTTGGCGAGGCCGCGAACCGCCTCCGCGTAACGCTGGTTCACCAGGTCAAACCCGTCCACCCGCGTCACGTCGTACGGCTTCTTGCCGTAGCGCTTGCGGAGCGGGCCCGTCCAACGGATGGGGTTGGGCGTCATGAGCACCACCACCACGCCTCGCTCAAGGGCCGCGTCCGCCATGGCCTCCAGGTTCGCCACGTACTCATCCACCGGCACCCGGGGCCCGGTAGCGCCCCGGAACACGTCAACGGACCCGTCGTTGAGGCCGAACTGGATCACCACCGCGTCAGGCCGGCGGTCCAGCACGTCACGACGGAAGCGCTCCAGGGCATGACGGGTGGTGTCCCCACGAACCCCCGCGTTCATGACCCGCGCCTTGACCCCCACGTCCTCCAGGTCGGACGCCAGACGGTCGCAATACACCTGCTCGACCCCCGGACGAGGTGCCGTCGCCGAGTCGCCGATGGCGACCACGAGCAACGGCCCTTGGGCGAGGCCAACAAGCGCCATCAGGCCGACGACTCCAACCATGCGCAGGATCATGCAACGAACTCCCGTCAGTAAGGGGCGCGGGGATCAGCCCCCTCATCAAACACGGATTCTCCCGGCCTTGCAGCGACCGCGGGAGCGGAACACCACTCCAGGACCCGCCGGTACCATGTCCGACGTGGGCAACAACGACAGCAACCTCCCCGGGACCATAGCGGCGATCCTCGTCTTCGTGCCGCTGGCGGCCATCGCCGCGGCCTCCGCTCCGGAACCGGAGGCCCTCCTGCTGGGAGCCCTCGCCATCGTCGCCCCGCTCCTCCTGCGACGCTGGGTGACCCGCAGGCAGCGCCGCAGACGGACGCTGCTCTCGCAGCCGTTCCCCTCCGAACACGAGGCGGTGCTGCAACGGGACGTGGCGTTCTATCGCGTGCTCGCCGAGGAGGACAGGCTGCGCTTCCGCCAGCAGGTGACCATCTTCCTCGACGAGAAGCGCATCACCGGCATCCGCTGCGAGATCGACGTCACGGTGCGGGTCCTCACCGCCGCCAGCGCCGTCATCCCCATCTTCGGCTTCCCCCGCTGGGAGTGGGACCAGATCGGCGAGGTGCTCATCTATCCCGGGGCCTTCGACGAGTCCTACGGCGGCGGCGAGCACGCCCACGCCATCGGCATGGTGGGCACCGGCCCCATGGAGCGCACCATGATCCTCTCCAAGCCGCACCTGCTGAGCGGCTTCCAGGACCCCAAGGACAAGAGCAACGTGGGCATCCACGAGTTCGCCCATCTGGTGGACAAGAGCGACGGGGTCATCGACGGCGTCCCCGCCATGGCCCTGCCCCGCGAAGCCATGGAACCGTGGATGGAGATGATCCGCTCCAAGACCGCGCAGATGCACGGCAGCGGCGAAGCCGACGACATCCCCGACTACGCCGCCACCAACCCGGCGGAGTTCTTCGCCGTCCTCTCCGAGTACTTCTTCGAGCGCCCCCATCTGCTCGAACAGCGTCACCCCAAGCTCTACGACACCCTGCAGCGGATCTTCCGCCAGGACATGCGCCACCGGTTCCGCGACGCGGTGAAGGCCCTGTGGAGCCCCTACCCGAAGAAGATCGGGCGCAACGCGCCCTGCCCGTGCGGCAGCGGCAAGAAGTACAAGCGCTGCTGCCTGCGGTGACCGCCCGAGTCACCGATCGCCGGGTGGTGGTGTCGGCGGCGGCCTACCAGCGAACCCGAGCGTTGGCCGGCAGAGCGTCCGCGGGCCGCAAGTGGGCGTCGTCGAACGCCAGCTGGGCGGCGTGGGGTTCAATCTTGATGCCGGTCTCCGGAGGTGGATCTGCGAGGCCCAGGTGCCGGACGAAGAAGCGATACACCGCGGCGCGCTTGGAGGCGCCGTAGTCGTGGCCTTCGTCCTGAAAGTGGGACAGCTCGCAATCGTCCTGGCGGCCGTACGCGCCGAACACCTGACGGATGAATGGGAACTCCACCCGCGGGTTGTTCTTGGTCCAGTCCTCGCCGTTGGAGACCAGGAGCAGGGGGCGGGGCGCGCAGAGGGCCGCGATCTCGGCGTTGTTGGTCTCCAGGGCCGCGGTCTTGTGGATCGGCATGCCGCTCTCGCAGTTGCAGCCGCCGAAGAAGTGAGCCGACACCATGACCACCGGCGCCGAGACCTTGACCCGGTCGTCGAGGGCGGCCAGCAGGAACGTCTGGGTGCCGCCGCCGGAGCTGCCCGTGCAGGCGATGCGCTCCGGGTCAACGTCGGGGCGTTGCAGCAACAGGTCGAGGGCCCGCATGGAGGTCCAGGTCTGCAGCGGCAACGCCTGCGGATGGTTGTGCTTCCAACCGCCGTGACCGGAGTCACCCCAACCGATCATGTCCCAGGTGAGGACCACCGCACCCATGCGGGCCAGGGTGGCGTGACGGATCTGGGCCGACTTGCGGAACCGCCCTCCTCCGTCGCTGCCGCGATAATGCCCGTGGGGTGACAGCACACCGGCGAACGGCCCCTCCTTACCGCGGGGCCAGTAGAGGTTGCCGCCGACGCAGTATCCGGGGAAGGGCTCGAAGGAGATGTTGGCCACGCAGTAACCGTCCTCGCTGCGGACGCTGTGCATCCGGGGATTGAGAAGCGTACGAGCGGGCAACGGCTCCAACCCCATCCCCGCCCGAAGCTGCTGGCGGATGCGCGTGGCCCGGGCCTCCCACTCCCCCCGCATGCGCCACGCGGCTCCAAGACGTCGCAGCTGCGCCACCGCCTCGTCCTCAGACTGCCAGTTCCCCTGACACAGCACGGCGCCTTCCGGCTGGGCGAAGACGGCCACGGCTGACAGAAGAACGCAGATCGGCAAACGAAACATGGACAGGCTCCTCGCGGCGATCGTACCGTGACCCCGATACGGATGACGAACGGGGACCCACAGACCATGCGATACGCCGTCACGCTCCTGCTCGCCCTGATACTTCCCACCGGGTGCAACGACCACGACGCTTCCCCACCGGCCGCTGGACTCACGGATATCCACGGTGATCCGGTCGCCACCTCGAGCGGCGATCAGCAGGTGACGGCCACGATCTTCATCACCACCGACTGTCCCATCGCCAACGCCTACGCCCCCGAGATCCGGAGCATCGTGGAGGAGTACACGGCCAGGGGCGTCGCCTTCATCCTGGCCCACGTGGACCCTGACACCACCAACGAAGTGGCCGCCAAACATCAGCAGGAGTACGGGCTGCCGTCTCCCATCGTGCTGGATCACGGACACCGGCTCGCAAGGGAAGCCGGGATCACGGTCACGCCGGAGGTGTGCGTCCGCCGCGGCGACAGCGGAGAGGTCCTCTACCGCGGACGCATCGACAACCTCTTCCCCGCTCTCGGCTCACGACGTCAGCAGGCCACTCGGCACGAGCTACGGGACGCCCTGGAGGCCGTCCTCGCAGGGCAGGATGTGGAGGTCCCGAGCGCCGAAGCGGTGGGGTGCCGTCTGCCGACGCCGCGGTGAGTACCACCCGCGGCTCAACCGTCCCCGACGGAGGCCTCTGACTTCATGGCGGCACGAGCGTGGCGGGCGGACGCATCCAGGGTCTCGAACACGACCCGGCCGCCGTGGGCTTCCTGGATCATGCGGATGGCCTGGATGATGCGCGACGCGTAGCGAGCGGCGGTCTCCTGGTGGAATCCGATGTGTACGTAGAGATCCTTGTCCGACTTCTCCAGCCGCGCCACCGCAGCCGCCACGTGATCCGCCATCTCCTCCGCGGTGACGTAGTCGGCGAGCGCGCAGGTGTCCGGCATCTCCAGCAGCTTGCCCCCCGGCGTCTCCATGAAGAACGGCTGCGAGGTCTTGGTCACCTTGGGCCAGATCTCGCGGATCAACCCGGGCAACGCGTACTTCGCCAGCTCGTCGTGCCAGACGGTGTCCGTAGAAGAAGAATCAACCGTGAACCCCTCACGACGGATCGCCTCTCGCACCTTCGGCCCGGCGAGCCAGGCGCCGGCCCGGAATGACGGGCTCAACTCGAAGCCGTGCTCTCCCAGGATCTTCCTCGCGGTCCGGATGATGGCCCGGAGCTCCTTCACCTCGTACGCCTCGAGCACGACCTCGTGCCCCGCGTCTCCGCCCCGGGCGCGGACCTTGAACTGCGGCCCCCAGACCGTCGGCGTCTCGCGATATTCGACACCGGCCGCCTCCACCAGCGAACGCCACGGGTGGATGTGCAGCCCCAGCTCGTCCCCTTCCTTCAGCACCTTGCGGGTGAACCGGGTCACCTTCTCCGCCTCCGCGTCTTCCTTGGTGTAGTAGGCGGCGTTCAAGAAGTGGGTGAGGGGGATCTTGGGGTGAGCGTCCCGCATGGCGGTGAACGCGAGCAGGTTCACGTTGCTCAGGTCGCGGCCCTCCCAGTCCACGCTCACCGCGACCCGAACCCGAGGTGCGACCTTCACCGGGTCCGGAGACTGGGCCCTCAGGGAGGGCCCCGCCACCAGCACACCCAGCAACATCAAAGCGAATCTCCTGGTCGTCATCTTCAGCTCCTTCGGACGTCGGCGAGGTGGCCGTCAAGCCGGCTTCCGCGCCAGGACTTCGATGCTGTCACTCTTGTGAACGAGACGCGTAGCCGTTGGGAGCAGCATCTTACGCGGCTCTTCCACGAACTGCCCGGGACCACGGGGCCCGGTATGGGAGTCCGCCCGAAACCGCGCACAGCTACCGGAGGATCGCACCGTCTGGAAGCCATGGAGCGGATGTTGGAACACCGCATCTCACCCCTGGCGTAGATCACCGGACCCGTTGGGTACAAGACGCCCGTCAGCGACTCCCATGCCAGCGTGATGGGCACAGAGCTCCGCCTTGGACGCTCCAGGGCGCTTTGGACTACCCTCTCGGTCATGCGTGCTCCCGTCCTCGTCGTCTGTGTGCTCTTCGCGGGCTGCTCCATGACCGACAGACTCCAGAACAACCCGGAACCCGGCATTGATCGAGAGCTCGCGCGGGTGCGCGCGGCTAGGTTCACGGACGTCCACTACGCGCTGCACTTCGACCTGCTGAAGGGCATGGATCAGGTGGCGGGGACCTCGCGGATGGAGTTCAAGGCCGCGGATACGGACGCGCCTCTGGTCCTGGACTTCGCCGGTGAAGCCCTGTCTCTCAAGGTCAACGGAGCGCCCCTGGAGCCAGCCCCCATGGTGGCCAACCACGTGGTCATACCGACGGCGCTGCTCCGGGTGGGCGACAACGTGCTCGAAGCCTCGTTCCGCTCCCCCGTCGCACCCACGGGCACACCCCTCACGTCGTACCGGGACCCCAGCGACGACGCGGACTACCTGTACACGCTGGTGGTTCCGGCGGACGCCCATGTCCTGTTCCCCTGCCTCGATCAACCGGACATCAAGGCCCGCTTCACCCTCAGCCTCACCACCCCCAGGGACTGGATCGCCGTGGCCAACGGCGAGGAGTCCCGCGTCGAGGAGGGCGGCCGATCCAGGTGGAGCTTCAAGACCACACCCGCGCTCCCCACCTACCTGTTCGCGTTCGCCGCGGGACCGTTCGAGGTGGTGACCGACCCCAAGGGCTCCGACTGGGCTCGCGGTCTGCGTGACCCCATGCGCATCTACGTCCGGCCTTCCAAGCGCGCCGACACGAACGCCGAGGACCTGTTCCGCATGCACGGTGAGTCCCTGGCGTGGCAGGAGGACTACTTCGACTACGAGTACCCGTTCCACAAGCTGGACATCGTCCTGTGTCCGGGCTTCCCGTATGGCGGCATGGAGCACGCGGGCGCCATCTTCTATCGCGAGTCCGCCCTGGCCTTCGATCACGAGCCCACGGAGCTGGAGCGTCTCCGGCGCAGCACGCTGATCTATCACGAGGTCTCCCACCAGTGGTTCGGGAACCTGGTGACCATGGAGTGGTTCGACGACCTATGGCTCAAGGAGGGCTTCGCCACCTTCGTGGGGTATCGGACGCTGGACGCCCTGGAGCCGGAGATGAACGCCTGGACACGGTTTCACCAACGGGTGAAGCCGACGGCGGTCCGCATTGACCAGACGGAGGGCACCACCCCCATCTTCCAGGAGCTGGGCAACCTCGCCGACGCCAAGTCCGCCTACGGCCCCATCGTCTACAACAAGGCCCCCGCGGTGCTGCGTCAGCTGGAGCATCACCTGGGTGCGAGTGGATTCAGGGACGGCGTGCGCCAGTTCCTCAAACGCCATGAGTTCGCCAACGCCACCTGGCGTGACCTGCTGAGGAGCCTGGGAGACGCGGTGAGCGAAGACCTGGGGCCGTGGTCTGAGCGTTGGATCCTGGATCGGGGAATGCCGCGGGTCCGCGCCTCCCTGAAGGAGGGGGAAGGTCTCGCCATCTCCCAGTCCGACACCCTGGAGAAGGGCCGGGTCTGGCCCATCAAGCTGCAGGTGCTGATGGGCAGAGGCGGCCGCCGGGAGTCCGTGGCGATCTCGCTGGACAGCGAGCGAACCTCCATCGACACCGACAGCCGGACGCCGGATTGGGTGCTCCCCAACGCCGACGGTGTCGCCTTCACCCAGGTGGTGCTGGACGCCAAGAGCCTCGACCACTGGCTACGTCACCTGCCCACCGAAGAAGACCCCCTGGTCCGCGCCATGGCGTTCACCGCCATCTGGGACTCGGTGCGCGAGGGCATCTGCGAGCCGTCCCGATTCGCCAGGCTCGCACTCGACCTGGTGGAGCGAGAGCGGGACCCCCAGACCTGGTCCTCGGCCCTGGGGGCGCTGACCACCACCCTCGTCCGGTACATGAGGCCAGCCGATGCCAAGGACCTGATGCGTCGGACGACGGGCATCCTCGGACGTCTCCTCTCCGACCCCACCGCCGCACCCATCCGTCTCCAGGCCCTACGGGCCATGGCACGACTGGCCGCAGACGAAGACGCGCTGCGCAGGATCGAACGCATCCTCGACGCCGAGGAAACGATCCCGGGCATCAAGCTCGGTGTGCAGGATCGGTTCCGGCTCCTGACCCCGCTGCTGGCGACGCATCGCCCCCGGGCCACGGACCGGCTGCGCTCCATGGAGGCCAGCGACGCCGACGTCGCCCGCTGGGCGTTCCAGGCGAGAGCCGCGGTCCCCACCGAGGTGAACAAGAAGATCTACTTCGAGTCCTTCCTGACCCCCGACGGTCCGCCGGAGCAATGGGTGTCCGGCGCTCTCGGGGCCTTTCATTGGCCCGGCCAATCCCACCTCACCCTCCCGTTCCTGGAGCCCGCTCTGGACGCCGCTCCCTGGGTCAAGGAGAACCGGAAGATCTTCTTCATGCCCGCGTGGCTCGAGTCGTTCCTCGGGGCGCACGCGGACCCGGAGGCCCTCGCCGTCGTCGAGACGTGGCTTCGCCGGCAACGGGACCTGCCGAAGGACATCCGCCGCAAGCTGTTGGTGCCGCTTCACGAGCTGCGGCGGGCCGTACGCATTCGTGTCAGCGGGGACGACGGACAGCAGCCCTGACTCGATCCCACAGCTCCGTCCACGCGTCCCGCTCCGCGGGGTCCATGGCTGCCAGGGCGTCCCCGTCCCGCACCGACACAAACCGCCGGTCGTGCAGCCAACGGTGCAGCTCCAGGCCATGAACCCTCGGTTCCCGACCCCCTCGTGGCGGACCGTCGTCGCGATCCCCCAGCAGGCGCCCCAGACACGTGCGGGCGAACTTCAGGTCTCCTGCGCGGACCCCGGCCAGACCAGCGTCCACCACCATGTCCGGCGGCGGGAACCCCCTGGATCGTCCAAACCGGGGGCCACGTCCCGGAGGTTCCCGCGGAGGTCGCCGACCCGATCCGCGTGCCCGTTCCTCCATGAGGCGCTTGAAACTGGCCACCGCAGGTGCGTAGCGACCGGTGAAACAACAGAACCGCGCGAAGTCCACGCGGGAATCGAACCGGCGAGGGGACTCTCCCGTCTCCACGTGACGACGGAACTCCCCCGCCCGATCCGCGAGCCGGCGGGCGGTCCGCGCCATCTCCAGGTTGCGCCCGCTGGAGAGACCCAGGTCACGGGCGGTCTGGAACGCCTGGGCCGCCAGCTCGAAGTTACCTCGCTCCAGGTTTGAGCGACCGACGACGTGCCACGCCTCGGGTCGGTTGCCCCGCAATCCCGTCGCCGCCAGGCCGTGCTTCTCCGCTCCCTCCAGAGCTCCGACCAACAACAGCATCCGGGCCAGGTCCGTGCGCAGGGGCCCGTTGTCCGGACGCCTCAACACCTCACGCTGCAACCGACTGATCTCCTGCTCCGGATCGTCAGGCAGGCCGAAACCCGACTCCCGCGCCCGTCGCATCACCGAATCCGCCCGACCTCCCCTCATGCCTCGCAGCTCCGCCACCGCCGCGTTCGGGTCGTCGTCCAACAGGATCTGGGCCTTGCCCACCTTCAACGCCTCGTCGTCTGGGAACTCCGCGAGCCGCTGGTCCACGTACGCCAGGGCCTTGGGGGACTGACCTCTCCGGTGCATCACCGTGGCGAGGAACGCCATGTTGAACGTGGAGTCCGGCTGCAGGACCAGGGCGATACGCAGGTGGGTCTCCGCCTCCTCCAGCTCCGCCGGGAGGCTCGCCTCCTGACGCACCCGCCTCGCCCCCTCCTTCTTGAACTCGCCCACCAGGGCCACCGCCAGCTGCTGATGAACCCAGTAGTCCCGGGGGTGGGCCACACACGAACGGCGCAGCAGGTCCAGGGCAACGTCCCGCTCCGCGGAGCGGCTGAGACTCACCGCCAACAGCACCAGGCTCCCGGGCGGTTGTTCCTCCCCATGCACCTGGGCGGCCAGAGCCTTGAGCCGATCCGTCTGATCCGCGAGCAGCGCGTCCCGCAGTCCCGAACGCCACACGTCGTCGTCCGCGAGCCTGGCCGTCCGAACGAGCCGTCGCCACGGCGCCTCGTCGCCCATGAGACGACGGCGACCAGCCCAATCGTCGAGGCCGAAGATCATGGCCTCACGAACCGTCGGGGCCTGGGCACGGATGATCTCCGCCACCCTGGCGGCGGCGTCCTTGTCCACGTAGACACCGCGGCGCTCGAACGCCTCCGCGTATTCATCGTCGCTCAGCGCCGGGTCCACCACGGGTCGGTTCCGAGTCTCCCGCAGGCGAGCCACGAAAGCGGCGTCCCGGGCCGCCGCCTCCGCCCGGGCCTCGTCACGGCCCTGTTCGGCCACCAGGCGCTCTCCGGCGGCGCGCAGCTCCGCGGCCACCTCCTCCGTCACGCGGCTGCCCACGGCCGCGCCCCTGGCCGCCTGCAGGGCAGCCCTGGCCGCTCCCCAACGACGCGCCGCCATGTGGCCGTCCGCGTCCCGGATGGCGGCCCCCACCTGGCGGTCG
>CAZDQF010000023.1:0-73749 GCA_964507445.1 uncultured Isosphaeraceae bacterium | reverse complement strand
CACCAAGCGCAAGGCGACCAAGAAGAAGGCCACCAACCGCAAGGCGACCAAGAAGAAGGCCACCAAGAAGAAGGCCGCCAAGAAGAAGGCGACCAAGCGCAAGGCCACCAAGCGCAAGGCCACCAAGCGCAAGGCGACCAAGCGCAAGGCGACCAAGCGCAAGGCGACCAAGAAGAAGGCCACGCGCCGCCGTTAGATCTTTGATCGACGGATGGAACAAGGTCGCTGTCCCCGCCGGCGGGGGCAGCGGCCTTTTTCTTGTTTGAGGAGTCGCGGATGATGCAACGGGAGTCAGGGGTTCGACGACGTGGAGGCGTCTCGGGGCCGGTCCGGGTTCGTGCGAGCGCCATGTTCATCCTGTTGTCGGGGGCCTGGGCGCTGGGGCAGGCGCCGGTGGATGACCCCGTGGTCGCGCAGCAGCGCTGGTACAACCGAAAGGCGGAGCGAGCGGACCTGATTGAAGGTGCGTTCGAGGTCCTCCGATTCCCCACCGGGTACTCTCCGGCTCCACGCTACCGTCGGGATCCGAAGCAGCGTGGCCGTCTCTTGAACGCGGACTTCCGCTGCACCCGTTGTCTGCGAGAGAAGCGCGTTCCCGCCGAGACCATCCCCAGCGCCGGCCGGCTGATGGAGCGAGACGCCGGGGAGGTGGTGTCCTGGCTCAGGGAGCAGAAGGGCGGCGGATCGGTGACCTTCATCGAGGACGGCATCTTCAAGCTGTTGACTGACCTGCCGTCCGTGAACCTCAAGGAGGCTCGGAATCCACACCTGAAGGAGGAGCTCGTCGAGCTCGGCGCCATCTTCCCCAAAGTCACGGAGAAGACCGTGGTCCTCAACGGGCACCAGCGCGCCCACCTGTACCTGATCCGCGCCCACCGCATCCTGAGAGACTTCTACTGGATGGTGGGGCACGGCGAGGGGAACAAGAGCATCACGGAGGCCTATCCCCACCTCGGCAAGTACCTGGGCATGAAGGGGAAGCTGGAGTGCTATCTGTTCGAGAAAGAGCGGCGGTATTCCGCGTTCACCAAGCGCTATATCGGCCGCGCGGCTTCCGATGGTCAGTGTTGGCACCTGTTTCGTGATCGGGCCATGATCCTGACCATGCATGGTTCGAATCACCGGGACCTGCAGGTGCAGGGGCACTTTTCCCACAAGCTCATGCACAACCTCCTGGATTCCTACCGGATGTACAGCTTCAAGCTGCCGGCCTGGTTCCAGATGGGGATGGCGCACTGGGTCGAGCGCCGGGAGAGCGCGCGATACAACAGCTTCTGCTACTCCGAGGGCTCCATCCCTCGTGTGCTCCATCGCACCCGTTGGGCGCCCAGGATCAAGCGCATGGTGGCCCGAGACCGCGTCCCGCCGTTCGTGCAGGCCTGCGCGACCAAGGAGTACGGTGACTTCGAACCCGAGCTCCACATGATCACCTACTCATGGGTCTGCTACCTCTGGCGCCTCGGCCCGGAGAAGATGAGCGTGTTCATCAATGAGCTGAAGAGCAAGAAGCAGAACGAGACGCTCTACCAGGTCCAGATCCGTGCCTTCCGTGCGGCCTACGGGATCACCCTGCTGCAGTTCGACGCGGGCTGGCGGGCCTGGGTCAAGGCCGTCTACCCCGATCGCTGAGCGGTCGTGAGCAGGGGCTCAGTGCCCGATGACCACGAACTGACCGTCGCTCCGTCTCGCCAGGGTCTCCATCAGGGGGCGGTTGGAGTTCCCGAAGCTGATGCAGTGGAGCACCAGCTTGGCGCGTCGGTTCACGGTGGCGACGTAGTCCAGCAAGGCCTGGGGTTGGGTGATGGCTCCCGTGCTGGGGTTGCCATCGGACATGAAGAAGACCGTGTCTGCCTCGGTCTTGAAGGCCTTCTTGTCGGCCTCGTCGCCCTTGAAGATGCCGAAGCACGCGTTGAGCGCGGCGAAGGTGTTGGTCTGCCCCTGGAGGGCGCTGCCCCGGCGGACGCCGCCGCCGGTGGGCGCGACCGCTGTGGGGGTCAACCTGCTGAGCATCTTGATGGCCTTGTTCTTGTTGGAGGACGTGGCCTTGACCATGCGCCGCTGCCAGGGCATCGCCTTGGCGTTGAAGGTCACGATGTTGAACTTCGCGTAGGACTTCAGGCCGGCCACCATGTTGATCAGCTCTTCCCGAGCGATGTCCACCTTGGTCTGGTCCACGCTCCCGTATCGCTTCTCGAACTCCTTGACTGCCTTCGGGTTGCCGTGATCCAGGGTGAGCCTGTCCGCCATGCTGGCGGACACGTCGACGATGAACAGGATGCGGCGGGAGCGTGTCTTGATGCCGTGGTACGGGGGGTACTCGCTCTTGCGCGGCGGATCGTAGCCGACGCGGCGGGTGTTCTCGGTTCGCCGTCGCCTGGCGATCTCCTCCGCGGTGGGGACCTTGAACTCGTCCTCGACCCGCGCCCACCACTTTGACCATCGCGCATGGTCGCCAGGGATGTCGCGATCGCAGATGTCTCTCAGCGCGGCCGCGGCGTCGTCAACGAGCCTCCCGTCTTCCTCGTTCAGCAACCTGATCAGCGGGGCGATGGATGACTTACGTCGGTACTTGCGGCACACCTTGATGGCGGACGCCCGCACGCGCCAGTCCGGGTCGGAGAGCCTCTCTACCGCCGTGGGGTGAGCCCGAGGGTTGTCGAGGGCCGAGAGCGAGTCCATGGCCGCGAGGCGGACCAGCACCTCCTTGTCCTCCGTCAGGGGGAGGATGGCGCCCAGGCCACGGCCCTCTCGGTCGCCGTAGCGGGCGGCCAGCTCGCAGCCGTGGAGACGCAGCTCCCAGTCCTTGTCCTCCAGGAGGTCGAGGACCGCGGAGTAGGCCTGATCGGGCACGCTGACCTTGAAGGCCTGGATGATGGCCACCCGTTCCTTGCGGACCCTTCCTCGCCACATGCGCTGGATGAGCTCCGCGGTCCCCAGCTCGTTCCGCTGTGACGCGAGCCCCGCGGTGGCCGCTGCCACGACCACCGGCGCGGGGTCCTTGAGGCACTTCAGGAGTTGCCGCGTGACCCGCACATGGTCCACGGCGGAGAGCCCCTCGACGGCGGCTTTGCGAACGAACGGGTTCTTGTTCGTCCAGTAACCGCGGAACTCCTCCAGGGCCTGGTCAGCGGTCTTGCGGTCCACCTGGCCTGGCGCGACCTGGAGCGCAGCTGTCAGGATCAGCAGGCCTGAGAAGCAGATTGATCGCATGGCAAACGTGGGTTCCTGAGTCCTCGTGACGGCAGGGGGCGGTCGGGGCTCGACCTTACCATTACGGGGCCGCCCCGCTGTTGTTTCAGGATTCCGCAGGGGAGACTCAGTTGAGGAGCGCGCGCAGGCGATCCTCCGGGATGCCTGAGGTCTGGAGCTTCGTGATGGCGCCCTGGTCGCCGCGCCGGGCCTGGAGGATCAAGGCGTCCAGCAACGCCGGGTCCTTGCGGCGGGCGATCCGCAGGTGGGTGTCCGCCAGCTCGGTGTTCCCGGACTCGAGGGCTTCCTGGGCGAACAACACCCGGGATCGGGCGACGGCGCGGTCCCCCAGGTCCCGCATGAGGGCGTTGGAGTCCCGATAAGCGCAGCGGGCGATCATCCCGAGGGCCTCCAGATCGAAGCGATCCTGCCCCAGCTGCATGAGCGCGTCGGAGAGAGCCGCCACGTGGGCGTCGACGACGCCATCTGACTCCAGCAGTTGTGCCGCTCGCTGCAACGCCGTGCGATCCCCGGATCGGACCGCTGGAGGCGGGTTGAGCCAGGCGCCGGCGGTCCCTGCGTCCGTCCCGAGCACGAGCGCCGCCTCTCCTCGCGCAATCTGCAACTGAGGCCACTGAGCGGAGCGGAACGTCCGTGGGTCGCTCAGCAGCTCGTGGGTGCGGCGGACGTCCCCTCTCAGCAGCGCCGCGCGGGCCTGCCAGATCGTGGCCGGCGCGTGGTGAGGAGAGAGCAGCAGGGTCAGGTCCACCAGGCCGTCCGCCTGAGCCTGGGACGGCAGCCACGTCTCCGGAGGGGCGGCGCCGAGCCCCTGGAGCGTCTGGCGCATCTGGTCTACGGACATCCTGGCGCGGAGCTCGGCCAGATCGCTGCCCACCAGCGCGGCGCGCCAGGCCTGGGCGGCGGTCCTCGGCGGCGTCTCGGCGAGCGAGTCGAGGGCCTCCTTGCATCGTGTGAGGGACCGCACCATGTGGCGGAGCTCGCCGGCCTCGAGGTCGACGTTGGCCTGGGCCTTTGCCCATCGGGCGACGTAGATGTCGCGCTCCGCGTGCAGGAAGAGGCTCGCGGCGGTCGCTCCCAGGATCAGCACGCCGGCGGAGAGGAGGCGGGGCCAGGATCGTCCGTTCTGGGTGGTGTGCGCGCCTGCCGCGGCGAGCAAGCCCAGGGCGAGGGCGGGAGGGAGGATCCCGCACGGGTGGTGCAGCGGCGCACGGACGCAGGCGGTGAACGCGAAGGCCACCAGTCCCCCTGCGGTGACGGCGGCCAGCGCCCGCCCCCTGTCGTCACCGGTCGCCGCTGAGCGCCATGAACGCCAGCCGAGCCACAGGGCCGCGCCCGTGGCCAGGGCTCCCAACAGACCGAACTCGGACAAGATCCAGAGGAGCTCCTGGTGAGGCTCCTCCGCGACGACGTTGAAGCCGCTGATGTCCCACTCGTTCGGGTCCCGGTGAGGAGGGAACGCCGCCTCGAAGCGACCGGCGCCGCAGCCCACGAGCGGCGACTCCATCCACAGGTCGACGGCCCCTCGCCATAGCCCGAGCCGTACCGCGTTGGTGGGGCGTTCCGTGTCGAAGATCGAGCGCACCCGGTCGGGGGCCAGGCACAGGGCCAGGGTGATCGCCAGGATCGCGGCGATCATGGTCGGTCGGCCCGTGTCCCGGTGTCCTTCGTTTGGCGAGCGCAGCAGCATGGCGCCGGTGACGAGGGCCCCGAGCACGAGCGCCACGGCTCCGCCACGGGAGCCTGACGCGGCGACCGCTCCCGCCGCGGTCGCCACCAGCAGCCAGCCCCAGGGCCGCCCCGTGAGCGGCAGCAGGATGGCGAGGATGGCCGTGGGCGCGGCGAACTCCGCGAGCTCCAGGCTGTTCCCGATGGTGGAGGCGATGTTGGCGTCAGGCCGATCGGGGATGAACGAGAACCAGCCCGCGTAGCGACGCAGGAGGCCGACGGCCAGGACCGGGACCGCCGCGAAGGCGAGGAGGGTCACGCAGCGACGGGGGCCGTTCGCGCTGGCGCCGAAGGCGGCGCCGAGCTCGAGCCCGATCCAGCAGACCGCCAGGGCGATCAATGAACCTGGGTTGGCAAGGAGCGGGACGCCGTCCGGGGTCTTGGCCACGCGGATCACCGCGAACAGGGGGAGGAGGAGCAGCAGCAGTCGCCAGGGAGCCAGCGGGTCGGGCTGCCCACGGAGCCTCCACATGACGCCGAGGGCGGCCGGCGCGCCGAGGGCGAAGGTGAGGATGAGCTTCGAGGATGTGAACGGGTCGTGGAACCCGTCTACGAAGAAGACGGGAAGCAGCAGCACGAAGCCGCCGCCCAGGACCAGGTCCCAGCGACGTGGCTCAGCCGGCTGCGCCGACATCCTCCGTCTCGAACAAGCCCTCTACATAAGCCTCGGCGTCGAAGTCCTCGATGTGCTCCTTCTTTTCTCCGACGCCGATGAACCGGATGGGGACATCGACCTGGTCCCGGATCCCGATGACCGCTCCTCCCTTCGCCGTGCCGTCCAGCTTGGTGAGGAACAGCCCGCTGATCTCCAGGACCTTGCCGAACTCCGTCGCCTGGTTGATGGCGTTCTGGCCTGTGTTCGCGTCCAGGACCAGGATGGTCTCGTGCGGCGCCCCTGGGATCTTCTTGGTGATCACGCGCTTGATCTTGTCCAGCTCCTGCATCAGGTTCTTCTGGGTGTGGAGTCGACCCGCGGTGTCCACGATCAGCCAGTCCACGCCGCGGGAGACGGCCGCCTCCGCGGCGTCAAAGGCCACCGCCGCCGGGTCGCTGCCGGTCTGCTGTCGGATGATCTGGCAGCCGACGCGCTCGCTCCAAGTGACCAACTGCTCCACGGCGGCGGCGCGGAAGGTGTCCGCCGCAGCCAGCATGACCTTGTCGCCGTCCTTGGAGAGCCGGTAAGCCAGCTTGGCGATGGAGGTGGTCTTCCCGGAGCCGTTGACCCCCGCCACCAGCACCACCGTGGGGCCTTCTTCAGCGCGCTGCATGCTCCGGTCTTCGCCGCGCAGCAGGTCCTTCAGGTAGTTCTTGAGGAAGGCGAAGCAGTCGTCCGTGGTCTTGATGGTCTTGGCCTTGTAGGCGTCACGAACGGCGTCGGTGATCTTGGCGACGGTGCGGGGTCCGATGTCCGCCGTGTAGAGGTACTCCTCCATCTCCTCGATGAGGTCGTCGTCCAGGTCTCTGCCGAACGGCAGGACGGTCTTGAGCCCGCCCACGACCTTGGCCTTCGTCTTCTGCAGGCCCTCTCGGAGGGCGCGAGTGAGCTTCCCGAATACCATGGCTAGGACTCCGCCGGAGGGCCGTCTGAGGAGTCGTCGTCGCCGGCGCACCGGACCCGATCCAGGATCCCGTTGACGAACGCTCCCGACTTGGTGGTTCCGTACTTCTTCGCCAACTCCACGGCCTCGTTGATCACCACGGCGTGAGGTACCTCGCTCGCGAAGGTCAGCTCGTAGCAGGCGAGGCGCAGGATGTTGCGGTCGATGGTGGCCATCCGCTGCAGCTTCCAGTTCCGAGCGAGGGGGAGGAAGGTCCCGTCCAGGCGCTCCCAGTGTTCGAGGATCCCGGCGACCAGGGTACGGGCGAAGTCGACGGTGACGCCGCGCGCACCCTGGTGGACGACGAACGCCTCGAAGTCTTCCCCGCTGTCGCGGCCGCGGATATCGACGCCGAAGATGAACTTGAGGGCCAGCTCACGGCCCCGGCTGCGGTTGCGGGCCGGCGCCGCTGCGCCCTGGGATGGCTTCGCGGGCTCGGTCACGCTTCGAGGCCTCGGAGCAGGTTGGCCAACTCAACCGCGACCAGCGCCGCCTCCCGTCCCTTGTTGGACTCGTCAGGCCCGCAGCGGGCGAAGGCCTGCTCGGCGTTGTCGCAGGTGAGGACGCCGAAGGCGACCGGGACCCCGGTGTCCAGGGCCACGCGCTGGCAGCCGTCCGCCGCCATGCTGCACACGTAGTCGTAGTGTGAGGTCTCGCCGCGGATGACGGCGCCGAGGGCGACGATGGCGTCATGGTCACCGGAGAGGGCGAACCGGCGGGCGGCGACGGGGAGCTCCACGGCGCCGGGCACCGAGCACGCCCTGGTCTGCGAAGGGTCGACGCCGAGCTCCATGAGGGCATCCAGGGCGCCGCGCAGCAACGCCTCCGTCACGGACTCGTTGAACCGCGACTGGATTACGGCGATGCGAAGGCCGCTGCCGTCGTGTGAGCCTCTGGGCACGTCACTCATGATCGGGTCGCTCCATGAGGGAGCCTCCGAGGTTAGCAGGCCTGTTGGACCCGGCCAATCTTCGGGCCCGGGCTCAGGACTCCGGGGCTGGTCGTTGGGGCCTGCCCGGCATCAGCGCGCGGGTGATCCTGCCAGCCCAGATCCTCAGGTCGTCGAAGAGGGTGTAGAGGATCGGCACGAAGTACAGGGTGAAGAAGGTGGAGACCAGGAGGCCTCCGACCAGCGCGCGGGAGAGGGCCTTGTAGGAGACCTGGGACCCTCCGCCGTCGGACAGCGCCATGGGGATCAGCCCCACCACGGTGGTGGCCGCGGTCATGAGGATCGGCCGGAACCGAGTGCGCCCCGCGGCCACCAGGGCCTCGGATCGACCCATGCCGTCAGCGATGAACCGCCGCGCGCAGTCGACCAGGACGATCCCGTTGTTGACGACGATGCCCACCAGGACGATGACGCCGATGGAGCCGACGAAGTCGAACGGCGTGGAGGTCAGGGCGAGCCCCCAGACGGCGCCGGCCCACGAGAAGGGCACCGCCACCAGCACCGCCAGGGGCAGGATGAAGGACTCGAACAGGATCCCCATGAGGAGGAAGACGAACACCACGGCCAGGAGCACCGCGGACATCATCTCGTTCATGGCCTGGTCCATCTCGTCCTTCCGTGGCTCGGCGAAGGAGTAGCCGTCGGGCAGGCCGTGGCTGGCGATGCGATCGCGGACGGCGGGCAGCACCGCCTCCACGTTGGCCTCGTCAACCTCCAGGGTGAGCCGCGCCGTCACCTTGCCGTCGACCCTGCGGATGTCGCCGAACCCCTGGGACGTGGTGACGTCGGCGACGCTGGAGAGGGGCACCTGCGAGCCGGTCCCGGTCGGGACCAGGAGCTCCTTGAGCTGCGGGAGGTCCCGGTCGTCGGAGCCCTCGTACTCGATGATCAGCGGGATCTCCCGGTCGTTCATCACGAGGTCGGAGAAGCGCCAGCCCCGGACCCCGTACTGGAGCGTCCCCCGCAGCGTCCTGGGGTCGATGTCGTAGCGGGCCGATTGCTCCCGGTCGGGGATGATGTGGACCTCCGGCTCGCCTCGTTCCAGGTTGCTGCTGACGGCGAGGATGCCGGGGATGGGCTCCAGCAGGTCGACGAGCTCCTCACCGATGCGGGTGAGCCGCTGGGCGTCAGGGCCGTGGATGTCGAGCACGAGCTTGCCCCGATCCTCGGTGCCGCCGTCGTCGATGCTGAAGCGGAGCTCGACGCCGGGGCGAGGGGGGATCTCGGCCTTCAGCCTCCTCGCCGCGTCCTTGGTCAGGGCCATGTTGTCGTGATCGAGGCTGATCGACATGCGTCCGCGGCGCTTGTCGAAACGACACCAGAAGTGGTCGATCCCGAACTCCTCCTGGTGCTCCTCGATCCACCCGCCCAGGTTGCGCATCTCGTCGTATGCGTCCCGGAGGCTGAAGTTCTGGCCGAGCCGGACGTTGATGCCGATGCGACCACCCTGGTCGCTCATCATGTCGACCTTGGGGAGCTTCTCCCACGCGATCATGGAGATGCTCTGGACCACCCCCACCACCACCAGCAGGACCACGAGCCGTGATCCGAGGGCGCGGCCCAGGGAGCGCCCGTACAGGTCACGGGCGGCGTCGATCACCCGGGAGCTCCGCCACGAGCGCCCTGCGGACGCGGGCGCCGTCCGCGCCGGGGACATCACCACCGTGGCCAGCGGAATGAACAGCAAGGCCACCACGAGGGAGGAGAGGACCGCGGCGCAGAGCGGCAGGCCGATGGCGGACGTGAAGAAGGCCAGCTGCTCGTTGCCGGACATGAAGATGATCGGCAGGAACGCGGCCACCGTGGTGAGGGTGCTCAGGGTGATGGCCAGGGCCACCTCGGAGGCGCCCCGGCGCGCCGCCTCCAGCCTGGACGCGCCAGCCTCTCGGTGCCGGAAGATGTTCTCCACCACCACGATGGAGTTATCGATCAGCATGCCGATGGAGACCGTGATGCCGAGCATGCTGAGGATGTTGAGGGTGCCGCCGCTGAAGTGCAGGTAGCCCACCGTCACCAGCAGGCTGAGCGGGATGCTCGTGGTGATGATGAGGGTGGGGGAGAGGCGGCGGAGGAAGAAGAACAGCACCAGGATGGCCAGCCCCGCGCCGATGGCGGCGGTCCTCCTCAGGGTATCGAGGGCGGACGTGATGATGACCCCCGTGTCCATCTGCGGATACTCGCGGACGGTGGCGCCGAGCTGGGCCAGCCGGCGGTCGTCCCTCAGCTCCGTGAGGAACTCGTGGATGCGACCGGAGACCTCCACCGCGTTGGCGGAGGACTCCTTGAACACCTGACACCACAGGCTGTGGCGGTTGCGAGACAGGGCCATGCTGTCCCGCACCGCCTTCATGGGCTCGACGCGAGCGATCTCCCGGAGCTGGAGCCCGTCTGCGTTGACCGGGAAGTCGCGGATCTCCTCCAAGGTGCGGAATCTTGCGTCCGTGCGGAGGACGAAGCGGGTGTCCGCTTCCTCCAGCTCCCCGCCGGAGAGCTCCAGGTTGCTGGCGGTGAGGGTCTGGGTCAGCTCGTAGATGGAGACCCCCATGGACTCCGCCTTCTGCCGATCGACGAAGATGCGGACCTGGTCCTGGCGCAGCCCCCAGCAGGTCACCTGGGCGATCCCGGGCAGCGCCTCGAGGCGCTTGATGACCTTCTCCTCGACCATGAACGCGATCTCGTCCGAGTCTCCCGCCCCCAGGTCGATGGCGAACGGGGTCACGGGCAGGTCCGTGTCCAGGTTGAAGCGGCGGATGAAGTAGTCGCGTACATCCTCTGGCCACGACGGGCGCGCCCGCTCCAGGCGATCCCGCAGCTCCGCCACCGCGAGGTCCAGGTCCACGTCGCGGCTGAACTCCACCCGGACGCTGGCTCGATTCGGCGACGCGAGGCTGGAGATCCTGGCGATCCCGGGGATGGTGCGGATCTGCTCCTCCACCGGGCGGATGATCTGCTCCTGGACCTCCGTGGGGTTGCTGGAGTTGACCGGGATCCAGATGGACACGGACTCCTGTTCGAAGCCCCTGGGCAGCAGCTCGAGGGGCACGAGGAAGTAGGAGATCAGGCCTACCAGGATCACGGCGGAGGCCAGCATCAGCACCGTCACCCGACGGTTGAGGGTGAAGTTCCCGAGGCCGCGGGTCATGCGCCCTCTCCCGGTGCCGCCGCCAGGGGGCCCTTGCGTGAGACGAGCGAGTACACCACCGGGATGACCACCAGGGTCAACACGGTGCTGCTGGCCAGACCGGCGATGACCGTGATGGCCATGGGGACGCGGATCTCCGCTCCCTCGCCCACTCCGGCGGCGAGAGGCATGAGGCCCAGGACCGTGGTCGTGGTGGTCATGAGGATGGGGCGCAGGCGCAGACGACCGGCGACCTCCAGGGCCTCGCGACACGGCATGCCGCGACGACGGCGTTGGTTGACGGCGTCGACGAGGACGATGGCGTTGTTCACCACGATCCCCACCAGCAGGATGACGCCGATGAGGACCACGACGCTCACCTTGATGGCCAGCGCCTCGAGGGTGAACACCACCCCCACCAGGGCCAGGGGGATGGTGAAGAGGATCACCAGGGGGTGAACCAGGGACTCGAACTGAGACGCCATGACGATGTAGACCAGGAACGTGGCGATGAGCCCGGCGAACAGCATGGAACGCATGCTCCGCTCCGATTCCTCCCGTTGTCCCGCGATGCGCACGGCCACCTCACGGAAGGCCCCCGGGTCTGCGTTCCGAAGCCGCGTCGTCGCGGCCTTCACCCCGGCCGCGGCCCCCGTCAGGTCCAGGTCCTTCACGTCAGCTGACAGGATCACGGCCCGTTCGCCGCCGACCCGGCGGATCTCCGCGGGCCCGGGTCGCTGCTCGACGTCGGCCACGGTGCGCAGGGGGATGGGGTCTGGGCCCTCGTCATTGACCCGCAGGTTGAGGATGTCCTCCGGGCTCGACACCTCCTCCCGCGGCGTGCGCACCACCACGTCGATCTTGCGATCACCCCTCGACACGCGGGTCGAGACCGCCCCCTGGACCTTGTCCCTGACCAGATTCGCCACTCCGCCGGCGCTGAGGTTGTAGAGGGTGAGCTGCTGCCGATGCGGTCGGATGACCAGCTCCGGGTATCCCGTGCGGTTGGTGCTCTGGATGTCCGTGAGTCCGGGCAGCTGACGGATCTCTGCCTCCAGCATGTCCGCTACCTGGCGGATGTCATCGAGGACCGGGCCCACCACCTCCACCTCCAGGCTCGTCCTGGTGGTGAACAAGGAGGGCGAGACGAAGATGGGAGGCTTGGCGCCCGCCACCCGTTCGAACCCGGCCCGGATCGCGTCCTTCGCCCGGCGCTCCGTGTCTTCCAGGTCTCCGTCGGTCTCCAGCCTCACCAGGACCTTGGACGTGTGCCGCCCTTCTCCCGCCTTGGCGATGACGTCTCGAGGGACCCCGGCCGCGGTGGAGATCCCGGCCAGCTTGATGCCCTCGCGAGCGAGGGCGTCTTCGATCAAACGCGCGACCTCGCCGCTGATGCGGTCGGTCTCCTCCACCGGCGTGCCGACGTCCAGCTGGGTCTCCACGGTGAACTCCCCCTGGTGGACCTTGGGTACGAGCTCCACACCCAGGCTGTCCAGGCGGCCGAACGCCAACCAGCTGAGGGCGGCGGCGAGGGCGAGGACGATCAGGCGGGCTCGCAGCGCTCCACGTAGCACCAGGAGGTAGGCGGACTCGAGCCATCCGTAGGCCTTGTCCACGGCCCACAGGACGGGGCTCAGGGCCAGGCCCAGGAGGCGGGCGCCGGCGGTCGCCGTGAGGAGGCAGCCGAAGGCCAGCAGGAGCAGCGGCATGAGCGCCACGCGGGCGGTGAGCTCGAAGGGGAAGCGGATGATGGCCTCGAAGGCCTGGACGCACAGGCGGCGCACGTGCCCGCGTCCTTCGCGAGCCTCGCGGATGCGCTGCGCGGATACGTAGTGTCGGACCGCCAGGGGAGACAGCTCCTTGAGGAGCTGGACCCGGCCGCGGCCGCCAGAGCCGGTGAAGGTGATGCGGCGGCTGGCGAGCATGGGGATGAAGAACAGGGCGGCGATCAACGCCGCCACCAGGCTGAAGACCACGGCCAGCGCCTGGTCGCGGAAGAACTCTCCGGCGATCCCCTCCACGAACACCATGGGGAGGAACACGGCGACGGTGGTCAGGGTCGAGGCGAGCACCGCGAGGCCGACCTCCCGGGTGCCGTGCACGGCGGCGTCGATGACTCCCTCGCCGTCCTCGCGACGACGGCTGATGGACTCCAGCACGACGATGGCCGAGTCCACGAGCATGCCGATGCCGAGGGCGAGGCCACCGAGGGACATGACGTTGAGGGTCACCCCGGCGAGGAAGAGGGGGGCGAAGGTGGCGACCACGGACACGGGGATGGTCACGCTGATGATGGCGGTGGGGGAGGCCCGGCGGAGGAAGATGAACAGGACCAGCACCGCGAGCAGGGCGCCGAGGATCGCCGCCGAGCGCACCTCCCGGATGCTGTCCTCGATGAACACGGATTGATCGGAGATCAGGCGGGGCCGGATGCCCTCCGCCGCGAGGGCTCCGGCCAGGGACTTGCCCTCATCGTCCAGGACCCGCTTCGCCTCCTCCCGCTCCCGTTCTCCCCGCCGTCGCCTGCCGCGGCGCTCTCCATCTTCCTCTTCACGGCGCTTCTTGGGCTCGAGGGACGGGTCGTACTCCCCGCCCACCACCGTCTGCGCCCAGTGCTTGCCGAACACGCGGGTCTTCACGGCGTGGGCCACGTCCACCACGTTGGCGCCGGCCTCCTTGAAGACCTCGATCTCGACGGACTCCCGTCCCTCGATTCGGGTGATGACGTCCCGTTCCTTGTGGTCCCGGATGACGTCCCCCACGTCTCGCACCCGGACCGGCTCCTCGCCGCGGACGGCCACCACGAGCTCGGACAGCTCGTCCAGGGTGCGGATCTCCCCCAGGGTTCGGACCAGGCTCTCCCGGTCTCCGTCCCGCAGCACCCCGCCCGCCACGTTGGCGTTCTCGAGGCCGATGCGCTGGGTGACCTCGGAGGCCGCGACGCCGCGCAGCTTCAGCCGCGCCTCCTTCAACTCGATCCGCCACTCCTCTTCGAACCCTCCGCGCACGCGCACGGCGGCGACCCCGCCCAGGCTCTCGAGCTGACGGCGCACCTCTTCTTCCGCGACCCGGCGGAGCTCGAACAGGTCCACCTCGGAGCCCGAGGCGGGATACAGGGCGAACCGCATGATCGGGTCCAGGGTGGGGTCGTAGCGGAGGATGAGCGGGTGGTCCGTGCCCTGAGGCAGCCGCGCCTTCACCTGGTCCACCTTCTCCCGGACGTCCTGGGTGGCGAACGCCATGGGGGTGTCCCATTCGAACTCCAGGATGACATCGGAGATGCCGGCTCGGGAGATGCTGCGGTAACCCACCAGGTTGCCGATGACAGCGAGGTTCTCTTCCAGGACCCGGGTCACCAGCTTCTCGACCTCTGCGGGGGCGGCGCCCTCGTACTCCGTGCGGACCGTGAGCGTGGGGTAGGAGATGTCGGGGAGGAGGGTGACGGGGAGCTTCTGGAGGCTGACCAGCCCGAAGGTCGCCACCGCCAGCACCACCATGAGGACGGCCACCGGTCGGCGTACGACGACGCCGAGCAGCCCCGAGTGTGCGGTGGGTCGTGGCTGGGGGCCCTTATCTCCCGTTGCCGGCTGCGTCGGCATGCCCCTCGTCCGTCCCCGCCTGCGCCTCGCTCCCTTCGACGCGAACGGGGTCTCCGTCCTTCAGCCGATCCTGTCCGACCAGGACGATCTCGTCATCCGTGGTGAGCTTCTTGGTCGATGACAACGGGACGAACTCCACGTGCCCCTCGTCAGACAAGCCCTCGCGGAAGTACAGTCGATTCACGACGAATCCTGTGGCGTCCGCTGCTTCGGGCGCCGAAGCAGCGGCGCGTCGGATGACGTAGACGAAGGGCTGTCCTCGCAGGTGGGAGATGGCCTTGCGCGGGATCGTGACCACGTCTTCACGGGTCTCCAGGACGATCTGCCCGGAGACGAACATCCCCGGGCGGAGGGTGCGCTTCGCCTCCAGCAGGCGCCGCAGTTCGGCGTAGGCGGGCTGCTGGAGCGCCCGTGCGTTGACCTCGTCGGCCAGGGTACGGATCGGGTCCAGCTTCAGGCGCACCGCCACCATGGCGTTGTTCTCGTCCACCCGCGGTTCGATCAGGTCGACCGTGGCGATGAACGTGATCCCGGGGTAGGCGTCGCCCTGGAAACGGACGGTCTGCTGCTGACGCACGTGTCGCAGGTGGTGCTGGGCCAGCTTGGTCCGCGCCACCAGCCGTGACGGGTCATACAGTCGGTACATGGGCTGGGCGGTGCTGGTGACCTGTCCTACCTGCGCCATGCGCTCCGTGACGATCCCATCGATGGGAGCGGTGACCTTCGCCGAGGCCAGGTCCCGCTCGGCCTTCTCGACGCCCAACTCCGCGGTCTTGCGGGCGCGGTCGGCGGTGTTGCGAGCGGCTTGCGCCTTCTGGATCTGGATGGCGTAACGGGCCTGGCGCGCCACCTCCGTATCGTAGTCGTGGTGCGCCGCGTCCACGTCGTCCTGCGCCACCCCTCGCGGCTGACTCTTGAGCCGCTCCCAGACCTGCTTCTTTCGCGCGACGGTGCGCTTGTGGGCCAGGGACTCGGCCCGCAGCTCGGTGATGGTGAGGGCGCCCTCGTCCATCTTCGCCCGCGCCTCCGCCAGGGTTCCCCTGGCGGTCTCCAGGGCGTGCTCCAGCTCGACGGTCTCCAGGCTCGCGAGCAGCTGCCCCTTCTTGACCTCGTCGCCCACGTCCATGTGCAGGTCGAGGACGCGGATCCCCTGCACCTTCGCCACCACCTCCGCTTCCAGCAGGGGGGTCATCTTGGCGGTCATGGGCAGGCGCCGCTCCATGGAGCGGAGTTGGGGCTGCGTGGCGCGGACGAGGGGCGCCCTGGGCGCGTCGTCGTTGGACTTGTCCGCCGCGGCCCCGTCCCCCCGTTGGCAGGCGCAGAGCAGAAGGACAGCGATCAGCGAGGTGATGGTCGTGGAGGCTCTCAAGTCGGTCTGGTCCTGGGCCGCATACGGCGGGCGGCTCCCGCGGAGCCACCCCACATTCGTAGCATTATCCTGAGATTCTCCGATGTCCGAGCCCTGATTCCACCGTCCTGGGGTCAGCCGCCGGTCCTCAGGGGTCAGCCGATCCGGTTGGGGACGGTGTCCGGGGGTGCCACAATGTGACCCATGGCGATCGATCACCCTGAAGGCTCGGTCCTCCATCAGGTGGACGCGGTGGCCCGGGAGTTCCCGGACCTGCCTCGCGAGGTGGTGGTCAAGGAGGACTGCCTTCGGCGGGGTGTCTGGTTTGATCCGGAGGCCCTTCGAACCGGCCACGCGTTCGCGCGGAAGTCCTACTTCATCTTCTCGTTCGATCACCGTCCGTTGGAGGACATGCCGGACGACGGAGCCCGGGAGGACGCCCCCGAGGAGATCGCCCTGGAGGGCGGCCCCTGGGGGTTCCGCCGGGTCATCGTCTCCGTCCGACTGAACCCGGACAGCCCCTACCGGGTGAGCCTCGACGATGAGGGCCGACCGCAGTTGGTGTGCGAAGGAGAGGCCCTGGCCGGAGTGTCGTTCTCTCCCACCCCGCCTTACTACGGCGAGGTGCTCGACGATGGGACCCCCATCACCGAAGTGGCTCCGTCCATCGAGTGGGGCTACCTGCTCTACCTGACGGTCTTCCGCATGTGTCAGTACTTCGGCAAGGAGGAGGAGTGCCAGTTCTGTGACATCAACCGGAACTTCAAGCAGCAGCGCGCCCTCGGCCGGCCCTATCACGCGGTGAAGCCGGTGGAGCGCCTGCTCAAGGCCCTGGATCTGGTGGTGGCGTCCGGCGCCAGGGCAGAGGCGTACACCCTCACGGGCGGCAGCGTCACCTCGCAGCTCGAGGGCAAGAGCGAGGCGGAGTTCTACATCGAGTATGCGCGCGCCATCGAGGAGCGGTTCCCCGGTCGGTGGACCGGCAAGATGGTGGTGCAGGCGCTGCCCGCGGAGGACGTGGCGGCGATCCGAGACGCCGGCATCCAGATCTACCACCCGAACTACGAGATCTGGGATCCCGAGCTCTTCGAGCGCATCTGCCCGGGCAAGGCGCGGTTCGTCGGCCGCGACACGTGGATCCGGCGGATCCTGGACGCGGCGGAGATCTTCGGTCCAGAGCGGGTCATCCCGAACTTCGTCGGCGGCATCGAGATGGCTCGTCCCTTCGGCTTCCGCACGGAGGAGGAGGCCTGGCGGTCCACCGGTGAGGGGCTCGATCACTTCATGTCCCGCGGCATCGTCCCCAGGTTCACCACCTGGTGCCCTGAGCCGCTCTCCGGTCTCGGCTCCGCGGGGCCGGCGTCGCTCCGCTACCACGTCGGCTTGCTGGCGTTGTGGCGGGATACCCATGAACGCCACGGGTTGGCCCCGCCCCCCGGCTACGGCGAACCCGGTATCGGCAACGCGGTGTTCAGCGTGAGCTCGTTCATGGACGTCATCCGGCAGCACGGGGACGCCCCCAGCCCGTCCTGACATGACCCGCTCCTCGGTGTTGACCCACATTCTGGTCGCGGTGGCGACCCTCGGATTGGTGTCGGCGGCCTTCCATCCTCTCGACCTGTGGCCTCTCGCCTGGGTCGCCTTCGTGCCTTGGATGGCCTATCACGAGAAGACCCGGCGCCGCGGCACGGCGCGGGCCCTGATGGCTGCCTACTACCTGCACCTGGCGTACATGCTCCAGTGGATCGGGGCCGTGGCGCCGCCGGCGGTCTGGGCCATCCCGCTCCTGGGGCTCCCGTTCGTGTGGTTGTGCGGGTGGATCTGTGACCGATGTGTCTACGGGCTCGGCATGCGCGGAGTCGTCGTCTATCCCCTCGCGATCGTCTCCTGCGAGCTGTTGCGCGACCAGTTCCTGGGCTTGACCTGGTCCAGCGTCGGCTACTCCCAGTGGCGGTGGGTGGAGGGCGTCCAGTCCGCCGCGATCTTCCGGGTCCACTTGTTGTCCTGGGCGGTGCTCCTGGTCAACGCCGCGATCGCGGCCTTGCTGTTGCGGCCCAGGGACCGTGGTTCGCTGGTCGGTGCGGTCGTGGCCGCCGCGGTCGTGGGGACCCTGCACGTGGGTGGGGCCGCGAGGCTGGGCAACGAACTGGAGGAGGGACCGTTGGTGCTGGGGGTTCAGGGGAACATCGAGCAGGGCGCCAAGGAACGGGTCCCCCGCAGGGTCACCTGGGAACGCCAACGGCAGCTCTACGCGGGCCGGTCACCTGAGCTCGACGCGGACCTGCTGGTCTTCGCCGAGACCTCCTTCATCGGTATCCGTCCGGACGTGCCGCTGTCCCGAGTGCTCGAGCTGCCTGCCTGGGGGGGCTGGTTACCGAGCGGGCGTGGCCAGGGGACCGTCCTCGGTCATGACCTGGTGACGGAGGCAGGCGACCATCAGAACGTGGCGACCGTTGTCGTCGAAGGAGCGCCGGTGGCGCGTTACGCGAAGCGGGTCCTGGTCCCGCTCGGGGAGCACGTCCCCGCGTGGCTGCCGGCCCGCGCTTGGTTCAGCCGTCAGGTCGTTGAGCAGGGAGGTTACGAGCCCGACATGGTCCCCGGCGATCGGTTCGTCGTCTGTGAGTTGGCGGCGGGGCCGAGGCCGACACGGTTCGGGCTCAACATCTGTTACGAGATGGTGTTCCCGGGGGAGTTCCGCGGCCTCATGCTCGAGCACGATCCGGACTTCATCGTCAACATCTCCAACGACGGTTGGTACGGCGAGAGCCAGGAGCAGGATCTGGTCCACGTGGCCACGCGTTTCCGGGCCGTGGAGTCGGGGCGTAGCGTGTTCCGGGTGTCCAACACGGGCATCAGCACCTCCGTGGACCCGTTCGGTCGGTATCGCCACACGGTGGAGGTGGAGGGCGACCGCAAGGCGGTGGCGGGGCTGCTGGTGGACCGGGTTCGCCTGGATTCGGGGCAGACGGCGTGGGTACGGGCAGGGGATCTCCTGCCGGCTCTGCTGCCTCTCAGCCTGCTGATTCTCGTGGGTTGGACCGCCCTCCGTCGCCGATTCTCGAGGGCTTGATCCCAAGTCCCCCGACCCGCAGGGTTTGGGGGCCTCCTTTCGGACGGGGATTCCTCTGGCGGGGGTTCCTTGACACTGAATCCGACCCTCCTACAATCGCGCCTCCGGAAAAGAGATGCGCCTTGCCGGACCGTTGCGCCCACAGGTCGGCGTGCGTTCGGCGCCTGGGCGGCTCCCTTCGCGGGGCGGCCCACAACAGTTGGAAAGGGAGAACCCATGAGTCAAGTCGCACGCGTCTTCGTCGTGCTGAACCTGCTGATCTCGGCAGGATTCCTCTTCGCGGCCGCGACGTTCCTCGCGCTCAACAACGACTACAAGGGTCAGCTCGAGGCCGAACAGACGGCCCACGAGAAGGCCAACGAGGATCATCGCGCCCAGGTCACGGAAAAGGACAACGAGATCGACCGGCTCAAGTCACAGGTCTCGACCCTCACCGAGCAGAAGGGCACGTTGACGGGGACCGTCACCGCTCAGGACACCCAGATCAAGTCCCTGAACTCTGACAAGAGCAACCTGACCGGCGAGAACGCTCGCCTGATCCAGACCAACGGCGAGCACGCCACCTCGGTCCAGGAGCTCCAGAAGGCCAACAACGGTCTGCGTTCGCAGAACGACGCCTTGGCCGCGGAGAACCGCTCCAAGACCAAGGAGGCCGCCGATGCCGTGGCCGCCAAGGAGACGGCGGACAAGCAGATCGAAGACCACAAGGCCACCATCCACGAGCAGGAGAAGATGATCGCTGCTCAGAAGGAAGCCGGCGCTCAGAAGGACATGATGATCGCCTACGCCAAGTCGAAGGGCGTGGACTTCGAGAAGATCGAGATGATGCCGCCGCTGTCCGGGCACGTGGTCAACGCCGACAACAACCTGAAGCTTGTCCAGATCAACATCGGCAAGGCCAAGGGTATGGTGCGCGGCGCCGTGTTCGACGTCGTGCGCGGGTCCTCCTACATCGGTCGCATGCGCGTGGACACCGTCTTCGACAACCAGTCCGCGGGTCTGCTCACGATCGTGGCGGACGGGCAGATGGTCATGGTCGGTGACCGCGTCACCAACACCCTCAACTAGAGCGACGGCTCAGGAGTCCAAGATGGCTGATCAAGACATGGACGTCCTCGAGGACGTCGAACTGCTCGAGTCCGACGACGACAACGCCCGTGCCCTCACCTCCGGCCTGGTCATCGTCACCACGGTGGCGCTCGCCTTGGGCTGGGTGATGATGGAGATGGCGCTCGGCAAGTGGTTCGGGGTCGGGCCCTTCGCCTGATCCCGGCGTGGGGGAGTTGGTGGGCGCATCCCGCTCCCCCCTGGCCGTCCGCCTTCCGGCGGCTATACCGAGACTCTGATACACTTTTCCCGCCTCTGAGGTCTTTCCTCCGGGGCGGGTTGCCGTTGGTGGCTCGGGTACGGACAACTGTCGTCCGGACTTGAGTAGTCTTCCTCGGGCGGGGAAGTGCGCGTCAGGCAAACCAGCACATCGTGAACGTAGTGGGGAGGCTGAGGGCAGCCTCGCCTTGGCTTTTGGGATTGCAACGACGGGGAGGAGCGGCCCATGTTCAAGCTGATCGATCGTGTCGCCGGCATGTTCTCGGTCGATATGGGGATCGACCTCGGGACGGCCAACACGTTGGTGTGCATCCCGGGTCGCGGAGTCATCCTTTCCGAGCCGTCCGTGGTGGCGGTCAGGAAGGGGAGCAACACGGTGCTCCTCGGCGGCATGGCGGTGGGCGACAGGGCCAAGGAGATGCTCGGCAAGACGCCCGGCAACATCCGCGCCACGCGACCCATGCGAGACGGGGTCATCGCCGACTTCGAGATCTGCGAGGCGATGCTGCGCTACTTCATCCGGCGCGTCCAGGGCAACCGCAAGTTCGCGAACCCCCAGGTGGTCATCGCCATCCCGTCAGGGATCACCCAGGTAGAGAAGCAGGCTGTCATCCACTCGGCTGAACGTGCCGGCGCCAGGCGGGTGTTCCTCATCGAGGAGCCCATGGCCGCAGGCATCGGCCTCGGCATGCCGATCCAGGAACCCACCGCCTCCATGGTGGTGGACATCGGGGGCGGCACGACGGAGGTGGCGGTGCTGGCGCTCGCCGGCGTCGTCGAATCCCAGAGCATTCGTGTCGCCGGCGACGAGATGGACGAGGCCATCACCAGCTTCATGAAGCGGGAGTATCAGCTCCTCATCGGCCCCCAGGCGGCGGAGCGGATCAAGATCGCAGTGGGATCGGCCTGGCCCCTGGAGCAGGAGCTCCAGCTCACGGTCAAGGGGCGTCACGCCAAGAGCGGCCTGCCGCGGCCGGCCACCATCAACTCCGAGGAGATTCGAGAGGCGTTGCTGGGTCCCGTGGAGGCCATCATCCAGGCGGTGCGCCGCACCCTCGAGAAGACCGAGCCGGAGCTGGCCGCCGACCTGGTGGACTCCGGGATCTCCCTGTGCGGCGGCGGCGCGCTCCTCCGCGGCCTGGACAAGCGGATCCAATCGGCGGTGGATGTGCCCGTGTCCGTAGCGGAGGAGCCGTTGACAGCGGTCGCCCGTGGGACCGGCACGATCCTGGACAACCTGGACCTGTTGAAGCAGATCCTCGAGACCGCAGAGGACGTCTGACCGCATGCGGGTGCGCCTGCCCGACCCGCTCAAGACGCCGTCGCTGCTGGTCGGCCTGCTCGCCCTTCAGTTCCTCCTGCCGAGCGTGGTGGAGTCCATCCGGTTGCCCCTCTTGAGGGCGGTGGCCGCGCCCATATCCGGATCCTCCGCGTCCTCTGCGGAGACCGGGCCGGCTCCCTGGTCACTCCCCACGACCCGTGAACCGACCCCGTGGCCGTCGTTGACGGCGGGGCCCTTGATGCCGGTGTTCGACTACGACCCGCGGCGGGGGTGGTTGATCCTCGGGGGCGGCGCGACGTGCGGCGTGACGGTCGGGGCTCGAGTGCTGACGCCATCCGGGTGTCTCGGAGTGGTGGACAAGGTGACCACCCACCTCGCCCGGGTTCGACTGCTCTCCGCCGAGGGGGTCCAGGTGCCCGTCGAGCTGAGCAGGACCGCGGTGCGCCGAGAGCTGCCCGGTCACGTGGAGCGCCTGGTGGGCGTGCTGCGGGGAGATGGAGCGGGCGTCGCCCTGGTCACCACCGCTCATCTGCCGCGCGCCTTTCGGGTCGGTGACGAGCTTCGGACGCTGCGCTTTCAGGAGGACTCTCCTGCCTGGCCGGTGGGTGAGGTGGTGGGTGAGGGGTTGCGGCCGTCCGTGCGCTTGCTGGCCCGTCCCGATGGACTGACCGCGGTGCGGGTTGAGGGCGCCGTCGGGGATGTCGGGCCCATGTTCGAGGAGCACCCCTTCGAGCTGGTCCTCGCGGGGGCAGGCAGGCTCAGGGGAGCCCTGATCTCCGGCGCTGCGCTTGATGACGTCGTGCCAGGCTGCGCGGTTCACGGGGGTGGTCGTTATCTGGGACGCGTCCTCTCCGTGACCTTCGGCGGCGCCATGGTGGCCGGCGTCACCGATCCCGGGGTCGCCGTCTCGGTCACGCTCGTGGGGCGTGGTGGGGGCGAGGCCAGGGGACGGCTCGTGGGCTTGGGGCGGGGACGGTTGAGGCTGCTTGAGCTCGCGGAGCCGCTTCCGGACGGGCCGCTCATGGCGCTGACCGCCGGCGGACAGGAGCTGGTCCCGGCGGGGCTCCTGGTGGCCTCCGGGGAGGTGAGGGACGGCGTCATCCCCGCGGCGGCGCAGGGATGGCCACAGGAGGTCAACGTGTCGGCCTTTCGCTGGACGGCTGAGCGGCGGCGGCTGATGGGGGCACGGAGATGACGACGCTGGCGGTCACGTTGGTCGCTGTGCTGGCTACCTGGGCGGCGACGGTGGCCGAGATCGGCCTCGGTGAGGCAGGGCTGGCGGTGCCGTCCGTGGGCCTCATCATCGCGGCGGTGGCCGGGGGGCAGGCCCCGGCTTATCGACTCCGTTGGCTGGCGGTGATGGTGGGCTGCGTCGCGGGGGTCACGGTGGAGGGCGGGATGCTGATGGTCCCGGCGGTCTACCTCATCCTCGCCTACGGGGTCGGCCTGACGGCGCGGGCCTTCGCCCTTGAGTCCACGGGAGCCCTCGCCATCGTCGGCGTCACCCTGGCGCTCCTGCACGAAGGAGCGTTCCTGCTCTTCCGGGTACCGGGGCGGCTCACTATGCTGACGGACACTCGCTGGGTTTGGGCGGGCGCCGGGATCGTGCTGACCGCAGCCGGATTCGTGGTGGCCCAGCGGTTTGTGGCGCGCATGCCCCGGCTGCGGCACGCGCTGGAGCGGCCCTGAGCATCGACTGGGGCACTTTCGGGGGGACACGGGCTTTGTTCGGTCGGCGCTTGGGATTGCTGCTCTTGCTGTTCCTCTGTGGGGTGCTGTGCGTCGGCCTGCGCCTCTGGTGGGTGCAGTTCGTCGCGGCCGATTCCATCCGGCTTCAGGCCCTCACGGCGAGGCGCGTGGTGCTGCCGTTGCCGGCGGCGCGAGGCGCCTTGACGGACGCCTCAGGGCAGCCGCTCGCTCGAGACCGCGCGTCCTTTGACGTCCAGGTCGTCCCCTCCACGTTTCGTGAGCGCTCCCTGCTCCATGCGCTGGTGGATCTGCGTGTGCTGCTGGACGGGAGGTCGGGATCACCGCGAGAAGGGGAGGGTCGTTCCGTCGAAGGGCTCAGGCAAGCCGCTCGTGATGACCCCGCCCGGTTCGTGCGGTGGGTGCTGCGGGTCCCTACGGTTCGTCTGACCGGAGCGCGCCTCGCCGTCTCGGGAGAGTCCCTGTGCGCTGCACAAGGCGGGGACCTCATCCGTGCTCCGGCTGAGCTCTCTTACCGTCTGCGCCAGTGCCTCGGCGTCCTGGAAGGACGGGGGCTGGCCTTCCGACCGCAGGACCTGCGGCGGGTCTCGGATCGCGGCGGGGAGCTGGGCTCGGCCATGGGGCTGTCTCGGGACGAGGTGACGGCACGTTTGCAGGTCGAGCTCCTCGCGGTGGAGGAGGTCGGTGTCGCCATCGGCCATGAGGCGCCCCACGAGACCTGGGACGCCATGGACCATCTGATCCGGCGGGAGATCAAGTGGGTCGACATGCACCGGCGCTCAGAGGCCATGTCGTTGTTGAGCCAGGAGCGGTTCGGGACTCCGACCTTCGGGCCC
Organism: uncultured Isosphaeraceae bacterium; assembly: GCA_964507445.1. Classification (GTDB taxonomy): domain Bacteria; phylum Planctomycetota. The sequence continues at coordinate 49,978 of CAZDQF010000023.1, read as the reverse complement.
GGGTCCTTGCCCGCCGAGGATTATCTGGCCGTGGCCCGGGCGGCTCGCCTCCCGTTCCTCGATGACCCGGCGGGAAGACACGCGGCTCGATCCGCAGTCTCGGGCGCTGCGGCGTTGCTCTCGGGTCGTTTGCCGTCGCCCACCCTCGGCGCTCCACGGCGGGGCGATCTGATCCGGGAGGAGGACGGTGAGGACGAGGACTCGCTGGAAGAGGCTGATAGGAGCGGGCTCTTCGATCTGGCCCCTGCGCGGGTCCGGGACGCCTGGTTCCGAAGCACCCTGGGTGATCGTCCGCTTCGCGACGTGCTCGGAGCGCGCCAGGATCGGACCCTCCGTAACCGCTACCGTGGCGGTCGGGCCTTCATCTTCGGGGTCGGGGCCTCCGCGGGCGTCGCGGCGTTGATCGTCGGGCCCGGTCGTCTCCAGGAGCGGGGGTTCCGCATCGTCCCTGGCTTCGTCCGCGACCGTGAGCTGTTCGAGTCGCTCTCGCCTACGCTCCAGCAGCTCGTGGGGACGGTCACGACCCGCGGCCGTACGGGAGCCTCCGCGGCGGAGGCGGCGCTCCAGGATCGCCTGTCGGGTGTGGACGGCAGCGTCTCCGTGGATCGTGACGGTTCGATCGGTGAAGAGCGCCGGCCCGCGGACGGCGACGACGTCACCCTGTCGTTCCGCAGGGACGTGGTGAGACGACTGCAGGAGGAGTTGCCCGACGACGCTCCCTTCGGGCTCGCCGTCGTGGACGTGCGGAATGGTGCGGTGGTGGGGCTGGCTACGGGCCCCGTCCCCACCCACGCGGGGGAGGCTCGGGCGATGCGGGCTCAGGCCTCACGAGAGCGCGTCGAGCTGCGCCGTGCTCGACGTCTCACCCGTGGAGCGGTGCTGCAGGAGCTGGCGTTCCTCGAGGCGTCGGCGCCGCTCGACGGCTCCCGACGCATGCGCCGGGATATCCTCGGGCAGGTGGCCCGTTACGGGCAGGACTGGATCGGGACCCGGCTCAGGGAGCTGGCCATGGACGGCGCGCGATCTCCCGCCTGGCACCGCGCGTTCGAACTACCTGGTCAGTGTCCGCCAGGGTCCGTGTTCAAGGCGGTGACGATCCTGGAGGGGCTCCGGTCCGGGCGCATATCCGCGGACACCACCTTCGATTGCGGATACGAGACCCGCACCCGCCGGTTCCACCGTTGCAAGCAGCACGGTCCCGCGCTCGGGATCACCCTTGCCCTCGCCAAGTCGTGCAACGAGTTCTGCTATCAGGTCGGAGATCGGGTGGGCACCACCCAGATGATCGCCGCGTACGAACGCCTGGGGCTGTTCGATCCGATCCCGGGGCTCTCGGTGCAGGGCCCGCGGCGTCAGCTGCTGACGGGCGCGAACGCACGTAACCTCGCCATCGGTGGCGGGAGCCTGCACTGCACGCCCATCAGGGCGGCGGGGATCGCGGCGTCCATCGCCCGAGGACGGGTGGTGCGTCCGTGGCTGGCCGGGCCTCCGTTGCCGATCGGCGAGCCGTTGGTCCCCGCGGGCAGTACCTGGATGTTGGACGAGGTGCGCCACGGCATGAGGGAGGTCTGCGGGCCCGGCGGTACGGCTCGCGTCCACTCCGCGGCGCTCCGGGGACTGGACGTGGCTGCGAAGACCGGGACCGCGGACCATCAGGGGCCTGGTGGCGAAGCCGTCCACGAGGCCTGGTTCGTTGGCTACGCCCCGGCCTCGGACCCGGTGCTGGCGTTCGCTGTCGTGCTGCCGGGCGCTGCTGCCGATCAACCCGGCGCCAGGGGTGTGGAGGGTGCGGACGCCGCGCCTCACGCCGTAGAGGCCCTGAAGATCTGTGCGGAGGGGCTGGGGGTTCGTTGGTGGTAGAGCGGGGCTGGGTCCTCGAGCGTTTTCGTCGCCTGGACCTCGGTGTCCTGCTCCCCGTCGCCGCCCTGGCGCTCATCGGGCTGGTGCTGATCGACTCCGCCACCGGCGATGGGGCGGGGCTGGTGGGACGGCAGCTGCGCTGGTTCGCCATCGGCTCGTTGCTCGCCTTGCCGCTCGTGCTCTATCCCTACACACGCCTGCTGAGGTTCGCTCCGGCGTTCTACATCGCGGGCCTCTGCTGCCTGGTCGCCCTGTACCTGTTCGGCCCCACCATCAATCACGCCAAGCGCTGGTTCGTGATCGGGGGGCAGCAGCTGCAGCCGTCCGAGCTCATGAAGTTGGTCACGGTGCTCCTCCTGGGGCGCATGCTGCGGTTCGGTCGGGTGCTGGATCGTGCTCGCAAGTGGGTGACGCCGTTGATCGTGGCCGTGCTCCCCGCCGCGCTGGTGCTCATCCAGCCGGACCTCGGAACGGCGCTCCTGTTTGCGCCCCTGGCCTTCGCGGTGGTCATGGTCTCGGGCATCCCGCTGCGCAGCCTGGTCCTGCTGGCGGTCATCGCCGTCCTGCTGGTGGGCGGCGCCTACGAGTTCATCCTCAAGGACTATCAGAAGGAACGGATCTGGAGCACCTACAACCACCAGAGACTCACGGCCTCCCAGCGAGCGGGTCCTGGTTTCCAGCTGGGTCAATCGCTCCAGGCCATCTCCGGAGGCGGCGCCTTCGGCCAGGGCAGCGGCCAGGGAGCGCTGACGCAGGCGGGGATGGTCCCGCTGGACTACAACGACTTCGTGTTTGCGGTCCTCGCGGAGGAGCACGGGTTCTTCGGGTGCGTCCTGGTGCTGCTCTTGTACTCTGGCCTGGTCCTGGCGATCTACCGCGTCGCCTGGCACACCCGCGACCCGGCGGGACGGCTCCTCTGCGTCGGGGTGGGGACGCTCATCGGTTCCCAGGCCCTGGTGCACATGGCCGTGACCCTGGGGTTGGCTCCGACCACGGGGATGACCCTGCCCCTCGTGTCCTACGGTGGTTCTTCATTGCTGGTGACCATCATGGCCCTGGCGCTGGTCCAGAACGTGGCCATCAATCGGCCGAGGACGCCGATCACGGCGTTCAACTGACGGATTGAGGATCGGGCTCCCGGACCACCACGGGCGGCGTCGGCGACACCCGGGTCACCGCGGGCAGGAACCGGTCGGCGTCCCCCACCAGGACCAACACGCCGTCTCGGGGTCGTGTCCAGCGGGTCGCGTGGGCCAGCTCCTCGGCGGTGACCTCGGACATGGCCGCCAGGTGTCCGGCCGCCGCATCCGGCCCCAGGCCTGCCTCTGCCCAGGGCGTGAGGCCGGAGACCACGTCGTCGACGCTCTCCATGGCTCGGATGCGCACCGCCCGTTCGCCGGCCAGGGCCCGGACCCGCTCGTCCTCCGTCGGTGGGTGATGTGGGGCGTCCTCCAGGGCCATGATCAGGTGGTCCACGGCGCGGTCCGTCGCCGCCCCATCGACGCTCGTGGAGACCGTCCAGATCCCGCTTCGACCGCCGGTCCAGAGCGCCGAACCCACGCCGTAGGTGAGCCCCCGGCGCTCTCTCAGGTCCTGGTTCAGGCGACTGAGGAAGGTGCCCCCCACCACCGCGTTGACGAGCTCCAGCGCCGGTAGCTCCGGGTCCCCGAGATGAGGTACGCGACGCATGAAGCGGACGACGGTCTGGGGAGAGCCAGGACGATGGACGGCCAGGACGGACAGGGGGCCGTCGCCGGATGCGGGCGGCAAGGGATCCGTGCCAGGAGTCGGCTCGGTCGCTCCTCGGACCGGGAACCTCTCGGCGATCGCGCCGGCGATCCGTTGGCCGTCCAGGTCTCCGCAGGCGACCCACCGGGCGTTCGCCATGCTGCGTCTCAGCTGGGAGTGGGCGGCTCGGAGCCCCTCGCGATCCAACGCTGACACGGCGTGGGCTTCACCCAGTATGGGGTGCCCCTGTCCGGGGAACGGCCCCAGGACGTGGGCGAGGGCGGTCATGGTGGCGACCTGCTCGGGGCGGGTCCGCCGCTGGGCGATGGTGGCGAGGGTGAGTTCGCGGACACGGTCCAGGTCGGTCTCGAGGAAGTCCGGGCGGTGGAGGATGTCGCTCAGGATGTCGAGGGACTCGTCCAGGTGGCGTGAGAGCGTGCTCAGGTTCAGGCTCACGGACCCGCGGTGCGGGGTGACAGAGAGTTCCGTACCCAGCGTGTCCAAGGCCGCGTCCAGGGCCTCCGCGTCACGGCCGTTGGCGGCCTCTGCCATGAACTCGCAGAGCATGGCGCAGCGCCCCTCCGCTCCCGGCGGGTCCGTCTCGGCCCCTCGTGGGATCACGACGGAGAGGGCCGTGAGCCCCGGTCGATTCGAACGCAGGTGCCAGCCGGGCACCTGTTCGGCGCTCTGATGGATCACGGGCACGGGCGGTGACCAGGGGGACGGGGGCGCGGGGACGGCGGCGGGGGGCAGCGTCGGCGGCGGAGCGTCGTCACTGCCAAGGTCCGGATCGTCCCCTTCACTGAGCACAGCGGGTTCGTCGCGGCGCGCGCCGGGGAGGAAGCGGAGGCACACGTGTCGTTCGGGGTCCAGGAGTTCGCGGGCCGCCGCCCGCATGCTGTCCACCGAGACGGCGCGATAGCGCTCCAGGTCCCACTGGAGACGGTCGGGGTCGCCGAGGGTGGACAGGTACAGGTTCATGTCGTCCGTGCGCTCCAGCAGCTCCTGCTTCGCCCTGACGAAGTCCACCTCGGTCAGGGTGATCAAGCGCTCGAGCTCCGTGTGGGTGGGGCCGGCGTCGCAGAGGCAGGTCAACTCCGCCTTGACCACGGCCTCCAGGTGCTCGAGGGGGACGTCCGGGAGGCCGATGATCTCGATCACGAACTCCGAGGCCAGCGCTCCATGGACCTGAGCCGCCTCGACGTGTTGCGCCAGGGTCTCCCGATGGATGAGGGCCTGTTCCAGCCTCGAGGCGGCGCCCTCCGCGAGCAGATCCGCCAGGAGGTCCATCTCGGCGTCGAAGGCGGAGAACCGGGCAGGAGAAGGCCAGGCGAGCACCAGCCCGGGGGCGCTCACCTCGTCCTCCAGGGTGAGCTCCGACCGGGACATGAGGCGTGGGGTCTTGGGGACGTCCCGCTCCGGACGGTGGTGGCCCGGGATGTCCCCGAACATCGCCTCGATCTGTCGGAACGTGGCCTCGGGTTCCAGGTCGCCGGCGACGCAGAGTGTGGCGTTCGCCGGCGTGTACCAGCGCTCGAAGAACTGCCGCGCGTCCTCCAAGGTGGCGGCTTCGATGTCGGCGTGGCTGCCGATGACCGGGTGCCTGTAGGGGTGCCCCTCGGGATAGAGCAGGGAGCCGAGCACCAGCCACGTGCTGCCGTAGGGCCGCATCTCATAGCTCTGCCGGCGTTCGTTGCGCACGACGGCGCGTTGCAGCTCGAGGGTCTCCTGGGTGAGCGTCCGGCCCAGGTCGCGCATGCGGTCGGCCTCGAGCCACAGCAGCGTGGGCAGCAGCTCCCGAGGCCCCCACGACGTGTAGGCCGTCCGGTCCTGCGACGTGGACGCGTTGTTGGCGCCGCCGTGGGCTTCCAGCAGGCGATCGAAGCCGTCGCCGGGGACCCTCGGCGTGCCCATGAACATCAGGTGCTCGAACAGGTGGGCGAGGCCGGTACGGCCCGGGGGGTCGTCCCGGGATCCGACGTGGTACCACAGGTCCAGCGCCGCCAGGGGGAGTCGCCGATCCTGGTGAAGGACCACCTGGAGCCCATTGGTGAGCTCGAATCGCTCGCAAGGGAGATGGCCGGCGTCCATGGCGTGGATGTTAACGACAGCAGGCCCGAACGCACGGATGCGATCGGGCCTGCGGCTGACGCCCGAGGGCGTCAGGAGCAACTCGACTCAGTTGCAGATGTAGGGGCCGGTCGGGGCGCCGGAGACCGGGTCCACGCCCGTGGGAGTGAACACCAGCACCGTGTTGGCCATGTCGAACAGCTCGGCCGTCGCCGGGTTGATGAAGTCCTGGTAGATGGGGTCGCGCATGCCGGCGGCCAGGTAGGGCGCGCCGCCGAGGCTCGACGTGATGGTGCTGAGGTCGAGGCTGTTGACGATGGCAGGCACCGCCATGGCGTCAGCGCCCGGGGTGATGCCCACGATGGGCAGGCCGTCGTTGCCCGCGGCCAACTGCATGGTGTCCATGGTGATGGTGATGGTGCCCGGCAGCGCGCCCGCGTCGGTCTCGATCTGCAGGCAGAAGGTGTTGTTATCGCCGCCCGAAGCCCAGTTGTCGACCGCGTCGAAGGACAGGGTGAACAGGCCGGCCCCGTCCTCTCCGAAGGTCGTCGGGCCGGAGGTTGGCGCGTTCGGCTGGAAGTCCTCCCAGACGCCGAAGCGCGGGACGCCGCCGAGCCACTCGGCCTCCGAGTCGGTGAAGTCCGCGTCGCCCGCGCCGAAGCTGACGAAGCCGTTGGAGTTCACCCAGATGTCCGGGTAGCTGCCGCCGTAGAAGCTGACGTTGGAGGTGAGGAGGAGGTTCAGGCTGCCGTCATCCGGTGGCATGGGCCACGTGGTGGAGCCGGCGCAGCCGGTCACCGTGAGGCTGTGGGCCTGGGTCGGCTCGACACCGCCGAAGCCCGGGTCCAGGACGGCGCACTGGAACGCGCCGAAGGAGGCGCCCGGAGTGAGAGCCGAGAGACCCATGGCGACGCTCAGGGACCAGTTGCCGGCGCTGTCACCCCAGCCCAGCGGCGAGAGGCCGTTGGCGCCGAGGATGCCCGGTCCGTCGATGATCGAGATGAAGTTGCCGAGGTCGATGTCCACGGACCCGCTCCCGAAGGGCAGCGCCCCCGGAATGCATGTGGGCGAGTACACGAAGGTGACGCCGCAACTCGGAGGTCCGGCGATGGAGAAGGTGTTGTTGGTCGCCAGGGTGCTGGCGACGCAACTGGTACCGCCCGAGCCAGAGCCGTTCACCGTGAAGTCGTTGATGCCCGGTACGCCGGTGGTCTGGGCGGAGAGAGGCACTGCGATGAGTGCGAGGAAGCAGGGGAACAGGATGCGCATTGCGTAGAACTCCAGATTGCGGGCAAGACGGCGCGGGCGACGGTGCTCACGCCACGATGTGCCGCAGGTGCGTTCAAAGGACCGAGGCTACGACGACGCCGTAGCTGCGACTCTGGACGACCCGCGCAGGTGGCCAAGGGGAGTCTACCAGAGATCGGTCGTGGAGATCTCGGGCAGATCGGCGGATCCGCCCGGCCTGCTTGCCGTTTCCGGCGCGCCTCTCTTAGAATCCGCGCCGTTCCTGCCATGGATCCTGACCTCCTCTCCGTAGCCGATGCGAGACAGTGTGCGCTCCGCGCCCGCGCCGCTGCCGATGCGTATCGATCCATGGATCAGGCCGCCGTGGACCGCATCACCTTCGCGGTCGTGGAGGCCGGATACGCGGCGTCGGAGCGTCTCGCCTACGCCGCCGTGGAGGAGACGGGGATCGGGCGAGCGGACAGCAAGACCATCAAGAACCGGTTCGGGACTCGTGGTCTCTGGAGAGCTGTCCGGGATCTGCGGACGTGCGGCGTGGTGCGGGAGGACCCCGCTTCGGGGGTCACGGAGATCGCAGACCCGTTCGGTGTCGTGGCCGCCATCATCCCCACAACCAACCCGACCTCCACGGCGCTGTTCAAGGCGATCTGTTGCTTGAAGAGCCGCAACGCCATGGTGGCGTCGCCTCATCCCCGGGCCCAGGGTTGCATCCGGGAGGCGATCCGGATCTGCCAGGAGGCGGCGGAGGCGGCGGGCGCTCCTGCGGACCTCCTGCTGTGCATGGAGCACGTGGCGTTGGAAGGGACCCAGGCGCTGATGGTGGACAGGAACATCGACCTGATCCTGGCGACCGGTGGCGGCGGTCTCGTACGGGCGGCCTATTCTTCCGGCAAGCCGGCGTTCGGCGTGGGGCCGGGGAACGTCCCCGCGTACGTGGATCGCTCAGCGGACCTGGGCTGGGCCGCCCGCTGCCTGGTCGACAGCCAGCAGTTCGACTACGGCACCCTGTGCAGCAGCGAGCAGGCCATCGTGTGCGACCGGTCGGTGGCCGCCGATCTGGAGCGCGAGCTGCGAGCCCTCGGGGCCCACTTCTGCTCCCCCGAGGAGACCGACGCGCTCGAGGCGCTGGTGGAGCAGAACGGGCGGCGCAGCACCGAGATCGTGGGCATGAAGCCTGCCCTCATCGCCTCCACGGCAGGGTTCCGGGTCCCCGACGAGACCACCGTGATCGTCGCCCCCTACGTCGGCGTCGGGCGCGGCCATCCCCTGAGCCGGGAGACCCTGTGTCCGATCCTCGCCTTCTACGAGGTGGGCGACTGGGAGGAGGGTTGTCGTCGTTGCCTGGATATCCTGGACCTGGGCGGCCGGGGCCACACCCTCGGTCTGCACTGCGCGGATGAGGAGATCATCCGCCGCTTCGGGCTGGAAAAGCCGGTGAATCGGGTGGTGGTGAACAGCCCCACCTCGATCGGCGGGGTGGGTTTCACCACCGGGCTTTTTCCCTCCATGACGCTTGGGTGCGGGTCGTTCGGTGGGAATATCACCTCGGACAACGTGGGCCCTCAGCACCTGATCAACATCAAGCGGGTGGCGAGGGTCAGGCCGGAATGGCGAGACGGGACGATGGGAACCGCGTACGATTCGCTCCCGCCGCTGGACGCCGCGGAGGCGGCAGCCGGTGTACGGAGTCCGTGGGAGGTCCCGCAAGGGGCCGACCCCGTGGTCAAGCCGGGGGGCGGTCGCAATCCGGCGGCGTTGCCGCCGGCGACCTGTCAGGGTGCCGCTCCAGAGGAGGAGCTTCCCGGGCAGGAAGGGCACCTGGCACGTAGAGACGTCGAGCGCATCATCAGGAACGCTATGAGGACAAGAAGATGAGCAAGATCGCCCTGGGCATGATCGAGACTCGTGGGCTGGTGGGTTCGGTCGAGGCCGCGGACGCGATGGTCAAGGCGGCGCAGGTCACCTTGGTCGGCAAGGAGAAGATCGGCGGTGGCTTCGTCACGGTGTTGGTCCGTGGAGAAGTGGGCGCCGTGAAGGCGGCCACGGATGCGGGCGCGGCCGCGGCCCGGCGGGTGGGGGAGTTGGTCTCCGTCCATGTCATCCCCAGGCCGCACGAGCAGGTGGAGGGCATCCTCCCGGCGCCCCTGGAGGAAGGGGCCTGATCGAGCTTCGGGCGGCGGGCCCCGGCTCGTCGCCGTGACCTATGTCGGATTCCATCGAACTGCGCGCGTTCACGTTCCTGGACAGCATGCAGCCGGCGTTCGCCTCCTTCGTGGGCACCACCGCGAAGGGCTTCCTGCCGGTCCAGGGTCAGGCTGCGTTGTTCGTGGAGATCGCTCCCGGGATCGCGATCAATCGACTGACGGACGTTGCGCTGAAGGGGAACGACGTGCGCCCCGGCGTTCAGGTGGTGGAGCGAGCGTTCGGCCTCCTCGAGGTCCACTCCGACAGCCAGGCGGAGGTGCTGTCCGCTGGCGAGTGCATCCTCGACTCCATAGAGAAGAACAAAGAAGATCGCCTCAAGCCGGCGGTCAAGTCATCACAGATCATTACGAACGTAGATCCGGATCAGGCCCAGCTGATCAACAAGATCCGCTATGGGGACATGCTGCTTGGAGGGGAGACCCTCTACATCCTTGAGGTGCATCCCGCGGCCTACGCCACCGTCGCCGCGAATGAGGCGGAGAAGGCGTCCCCCATCAAGCTGATCCAGATGCAGCCGTTTGGCGCGTTCGGACGTTTGTACCTCGGCGGTACAGAGTCGAATATCCGGGAGGCCGCCCACGCGGTGGCGGCCACCCTCGATTCCATCGAGGGTCGTGAGAACAATCCCTGAGCGAGGGCATCATCAGTGTTCGTCGGAACAGTGTATTGCGAGTTTGAATTGTCTCGAGGGCATCCCGCCTTCGAGGGTTGCCGTTTCCTCCTGGTGGAGCCGGATCACGACGTGGACTTCGAGGGCCCTTGCGTCGTGCTCGACACCGTGGACGCGCAGGTGGGAGAGATGGTGGTCGTGGCCATCGCGCCCCTCGGCGACTCCTTCGACATCCCCCGCGACCTGCCGATCCATGGCGCCGTCGTGGGCGTCGTGGGGTCCATGACCGCGCCCGCGGAGGACGACGAGGGGGCTACGGAGAGCGACGGCGGTCACCGTCGACAGGGTGACGCCCCGCGTCGTGACACCCGTCGATCGGGCGCATCCGGTGGTGGCCGATCGAGGCAGGATCGCGGGCCCTCTGGTGCCGCGGAAGAACCGGTCGCAGAGGCTCCGGCCGAGCCGCCCGCGTCTGAAGAGGCGGTGGAGAGCGAACCTCCCAAGCGGGAGGCGGCGAAGAAGAAGGCGGCGAAGAAGAAGCCAGCCGCCAAGAAGGCCGCCAAGAAGCCGGCGGAGAAGAAGGCTGCCAAGAAGACGACGAAGAAGTCTCGGTCCAGGAGCTCGAAGGAAGAGCCGGTGGCCGCTGCGAAGGACGCCTCTTCGTCCGGTGCGGATGACCTGTTGATCGTCTGGGACGCCCCAGGGAGCGAGTCGGTGGGGGACACGACCAAGCGTAAGGCCCCCCGTCGGCGGAGGTAGGGATTGGCCAGTCCCCCGGCACCGATCGTGAGTCCACTGGGCATGCTCGAGTGGGACAGCGTCGCCCAGGGCCTCCTGGCGTCCGACGCTCTCCTCAAGGAGGTGGCCGTCGAGACTATCGCCCTGCGACCGGTGACCCCGGGGAGATTCGTCTGTCTCTTCACCGGGGAGGTCGAGGGGGTGCGGTCGGCGCTCGAGCGAGGGACCGAGGTCGGCGGGGAGACGGTGATCGACAGCCTGCTGCTGGCGTCACCTCACCCCGGCATCGTCCCCGCCATCGGGTGCCGTGGTGGACTCCGCGACGTGGGGGCGGTGGGCGTCATGGAGACCCTGTCCCTGTGCTCCTTGCTGATCGCTGCGGACGGCGCGGCCAAGACCGGCGACGTGCAGCTGGTAGAGATCAGGCTGGCCATGGGGTTGGGGGGGAAGGCGTTTTGTGTATTGTCGGGTGAGGTGTCCGACGTGGAAGCCGCCGTGGCTCGGGGGACCGAGTTGGCGCGCGCGCGCGGCCGGCACCTTCGTTCGGTGGTGATCCCGAGGCCCGACCCCCGTACGGTCGAGCACCTCGTCGATCCCGTCGACCCGTTCAGCGACTTCGTCTTCTGATCGCGGAGGCATATGGTGGGACGCGATGACAACTTCAGCTTCCGGCCCGATTTCTCAGACGCCGGCCAGAAGAGCTTCGACGGCGACGGCGCCGAGTTCGTGTGGTTCAGCCCGGTAGAGGAACCGGAGTCGCGGGTGCGATACGCCGTCATCGAGAAAGAGGACGGCGGCGTACTCAAGATCGAGCCGGGCGAAGGGCGCTTCAAGAAGGGCCTGAAGGCCTGGTGCTTCGTCTCGGAGGAAGCCGAGGAGCACACGGAGTGGCTCGTCCTCAAGACGCGCCCGAACCGTATCGACCTGAAGCAGATTTAGGGAAGCCGTCGCGCCCTCCCTGTCGTCTTCAGGATGTGCGCCTTGGGGGCCAGGATGATCCTGGTTTTCCCCAGGCCGTGAAATCGTGCTTGGCCCCTTGCGGTTGAGTCCGTCGGGTTTTTCCCTGGAATCGTGAACGGGACAGCCTCGACCGCGTCGTAGGAGGAGTGTGCTTGGGTCACGAGGCCCGGCAGGATGATCTGACCCTGGTCCGTCTGGCCGCTGACGGTCGCCAGGAGGCGTTCGACACCCTCGTAAGGCGCCACCAGGACCGGGTCTACGGCACCATCCATCGGATGGTCAACGACCGGGAGAAGGCCATGGACCTGACCCAGGAGACGTTCTTGCGAGCGTGGAAGGGCATCGGGGCATTTCACGGCGACTCGTCCTTCTTCACCTGGCTCTATCGCATCGCCCGCAACGTCATCATCTCCCGTTCCCGCTACGACGCCGCCAGGCCCAAACTGAACGTGTCCCTCGACAGTCACGAGGACGGAGAGCCCCGTGCTGCTCCGGAGCCGGTGGAGGCGGGGAGCTCACCTGAAGACTCGATCGTGCAGGCGGAGCAGCGACGGCTTGTCCTGGAGGCCATCGCGGCCATGCCGCCGGACTTCAAGGAGGTGCTCGTGCTCCGTGACATGCAGGACGAGTCCTACGAGACCATCGCAGACCTGCTGGACATCCCCGTTGGGACCGTGCGTTCACGTCTGCACAGGGCGCGCCTCGAGCTGAAGCAGGTCTTGCGCTCCAGAGTCGGTCCGACCGATTGAGGACATCTCATGGCTTCATCTCCCACCCCCAGAGATTTCAACGAGTGGATGACCGATGCCGTCGACGACCGCCTCAGCCCGTCTGAGCGTTTGGAGTTCGAGGCGCTGCTCGCTGAGTCCGACGAACGGCGGGCTGAGTGGGATGGGTTCCGGGCCATGCGTGAGGACCTCCGGAGCATCGGCACGGAGGCAGCGCCAGCTGAGCTCACGGAGAGGGTCGCCGTCGCGATCCGGCAGTCAGGGGACGCCGGGGCTGAGCCGCCGCCGTCTTCCTGGTCTCACCTGCGACAGCTCGGTTGGGTCCGGGCCGCTGCGGTGATCGCGGTCTTCTTAGGGGTCGCGTTCATGCTCAACGAAGAGCGCCACCGGGTACGGGACCAGGGACAGCAAGGGGAGCCGTCAGAGGTCGCGGAGGTCCTCCCGAGGCGGGTCAGCGCTCCGGCACCTGAGATGTCGCAGCCGGAGGCCGCTCCCGCTCAGGACGGTCCCGCGGGGAGACCCGCGCGCCGGACACCGGGTGTGCTCCGCAGTGGTCAATCCGCCGGACCCGGGGCGCCGTCGGGAGAGGCAGCCAGTGGGCGCGCGCCCGCCGCCCCGGGGCGCGCTCCGTCCATCCAGGCGGACTCTCGGGGGAACGACGAGCTGCTGCGACAGGCCGTGGCTGTCGTTTACCGAAACCGGACGGAGCTCGACCCCGACACCTGGGCCAGCCGCGGTATGGTCGCGTTGTTGCGTGACGGGGCTCAGCGGAATCACCTGTCGCCGGAGCAGGCACAGGAGATGGATGTTGGCGCCAAGAAGGCGCTCCAGAAGCGCAAGCGCGAAGGGCGGGCGGATACCGTCGACGATGCGGCGGCAGCTCCCAAGTCCGGCCGCGGTTCCGTGGGGGCCGAACTCAAGGAGTCCGCACGGGCAACGCGCGGTGGACGTGAGGAGGAGTCCGCGCAGAGCGGCGTCGCGAAGCCGGGGCAGCGGGCCCGAGGACGACCCGCCTCGGCTCCCCCGGTGGTCTGCTACGTGGTCGTGGGCCAAGACGCGTCGCGCAAGATCCAGCGGCGGTTGGATCGTTGGAAGGATGTGCGTTCGGTGGGGGAGGTCTCGCGGCAGCAGGATCGGCAGGGGGCTGGGGGACGGTCCAGCGACGGGGGCGCTTATCGCGTCTTTCGTTTCGTGCCTGGATCGTCGCCCGTCACCGAGCTGATCGCAGCGCTTCGTGGTGCAGACGAGCTCTCGGTGCGCGTCGCCGGGGCGATGCCTCGGTCGAGAGCCCAATCGCGGCCGCTGGACGCAGACAAGCGGGCACCGGCGCCGGTCATCTTCCTGGTGCTGGAGCGTTGAGCATCCCGTCCGGGAGGGCGGCCCTGTCCCGGGCCGAGAGCGTGCTCGTCCTCTCCGGTGCAGGGTTGTCTGTCGAATCGGGCCTGTCCACCTTTCGCGGCGACGGCGGTCTCTGGCGCCAGCACCGCCCCGAGGACCTGGCCACCCCAGAGGCGTTCATCCGTGACCCCGGGCTGGTGTGGGAGTGGTACTCGGAGCGCCGGCGGGCGGCGCTTGAGGCCCGCCCCAATGACGCCCACCGGGCGTTGGCGGAACTCCAGAGCCGCAGGGGGCCTGATCGCGTCGGCATGATCACCCAGAACGTGGACGGGCTGCTCCAGCGGGCGGGTGCCTGCGACGTCATCGAGTTCCACGGTTCCCTCTTCAGGGTCCGTTGCTCCGCCGGCTGCGGCGGTGACTGCTTCGACCAGCGGACCCCCTGGCCCCACCCGGTGCCCTGCGTCCACTGTGGGGCGTCGCTGCGACCTGGCGTCGTGTGGTTCGGAGAGCCGCTCGCGGAGCCGGTGTTGACGCGCTCCTTCGAGCTGGCGGCCGGCGCGGACGCGGTCCTGGTGGTGGGCACCTCGGGGCTGGTAGAGCCGGCGGCCAGCCTCGCCGGGGCTGCAGCCCAGGGAGGGGCGGCGGTGGTCGAGGTCAACCCGGAGTCCACGCCTGTCTCTGCGTGGGCAGATGTCACGATTCGAGGGGCCGCTGCGGAAGTGGTTCCGGCCCTCGTCGCGCCTTGGGGCCCCGGTCCGCGTTCCGGCGATTCCTCAAATATGCCTCAATGATCAGGGTATGTTCGTGCCGATACACTCGGGCGGAGGCGGGATATGGCAAGCAGCGACGATCAGGGCGGGCAGCAGCCCGCCCCGGAACAAGAGGCGGCGGCCGTGGAGGCGGAGCGCAGGGCGGCTCGGCGGAAGCGGGCGGAGGCGGTTCGGCGGAAGTATGACTTCGGCGTGATCCGCACGCTCCGGCAGCAGAAGGGGCTGACCATCCAGAAGTTCGCCAAGCTGTGCGGGCTCTCCTACGCTCCCATCTCCCGGATCGAGACCAACCTGATCAAGCCGAACCTGGAGACCCTGGACAAGATCGCCGAGGGCCTCGGGGTCACCACCTACAACCTGGTGGCCATGGCGGAGCACCGTCAGGCGCGGAAGATGCGATCCCGCGAGTACCGGGCCGGAGGGTTCACCTTCCGCTCCGTGGCCGTGGAAGGGGTCGAGATCTGCTGCGGTCAGGGGAAGCGCGGCGCCGTGGCCCGGGACCCGGACCTCTACACCAAGGACTTCGCCACGATCGTCGTGAAGTCCGGGCTCCTGGAGCTACGCCACCAGGACAAGGTCTACAGCGTCGCCGCGGGAGAGGCCATGTCGTTCGATTGCGTCTTCCCCCACGAGTACGTGGCCGTGGAGGACACGGATCTGGTGGTCGTGCTCCATTCCCGGTGACCGGGACACGGTCGCGTGCCGCGCCGGTAAGTTACTGAGGCGCGTCCTTGGCGAGCCTGAATCCGGTGACCTTGTCGCGGTCGTGGAGGCCTCGCTTGACCCAGACCCACCCGGTCTGCACGTTGGTCTTGCCGTCCGCGAAGGACCCGCCGCGGACGATCACGGTGTCCTGCTGCAGCGCCCCACCGAGGACGTCGTTCATGGCGACGTTCTTGCCGTCCTCGTAGGTGAGGACCCACTCCGCGGCGTTACCGGCCACGTCGTAGTGACCGAACGGACCGCGGCCGTTGGGGTATGAGCCTACGGGAGTCGTGGTCTTCAAACCCGCCTCACGGTCATTGCAGCGGTCCACTTCCCAGGACTCTCCCCAGGGGTAGGGCAGCAGCTCCTTGCTCGCGGCCATGGCGCACCACTCCGCTTCCGTGGGGAGGCGACAGCCCAACGACAGGGCGTACATGCAGGCGCTCTTCAAGCTGATGCCGACCACCGGGTGCTTGAGGATCTCCTCCTCCGGGAGGTGCTTGTTCAGGTCCGCGATGAACGGCCAGATGATCTTGTTGTCTTCATCCCTGGGCAGGTTCGCCTTCCTGTCCTCGGCGGAGAGGATCTCCAGCCAGGCGAGGTACTGCTCGTTGGTGACCTCGTAGAGGCCGATCCACACCTCCCGATCCAGCGGCGCCTTGCGAGGCTTCTTGCGGATGCTCACGAAGCCGGCGGTGCCATGGACGGTGTAGGTCCCCGCCGGGACGCGGGCGAACCCCTCGTCACACCCGATCTGGAAACGAAGGAGCGGCTCCTTGGCGATGGCGAGGGCGACGCGGGCGTCGTTCAGCTTCTTGTGGGCGGTCCGGAACTCGGCTGCACCGACGGCTGCGGCGTTCAGGCCGCCGTTCCAGCGCTCATAGAATGGGATCGCTTGATCCAGGGCTTCGCGGACCATCCGCTGAGCGATCTCCTCGTCGGCGAGGCTCAGGGCGTCCTTCACGCTGTCCGCCTCCGCTACGAAGGCGTTGAACTGGTCGAAGACGTAACCCTGGAGGTCCTTGAACGGGGCCACCTCCAGCTTAGCGAGGGCCTTGGGCATCCTGCTCTTGATGATGCTCCGGGCCTTGGCCTGTGAGCTGGAGCCTCGCTTGCCGGCCTGCTCCCGCGCGGCCTTGAGGACCGGCGCCATGACCCGCTTGATATCTGCGGCGACGCGGGCGGCGGACTCCGTCCCAGCCGCCGATTCCAGGCTCCGGTCCAACTCCCTGTAGACCTTGCGCAGGCGCGTGTTCTGTTCCTTGAACTCAACCTCAGCTGCCTCGACGGCCTTCTCCAGCTGAGCGATCTTGCGCTCGCTCGCCGGTTGAGCCCAACCGGTGGCGGTCGTGAAGAGTGCGAGGGCGATGATCAGGGCGCTGCGCATGGGTCTGTCTCTTGCTCCTGTGAAGGGGCCACATGGTAGCCGAAATCCGAGGTTAGACTCGACCCATGAGCAAGCGGAAGAAGGGGCGGGACCCGGATGTCGCGGTGACCCGGTTCACGGCGGAGATGCTGGTGGCCGACGCGGTGGACGCCCACCCGCGGGTGAAGGAGGTGTTGCTGGAATACGGGCTGCCCTGTTCGGAGTGCATCGTCGCCTTTCACGAGAGCCTCCAGGACGGCTGCGCCCCGCTGGGGATCCGGGTGGATGAGGTGTTGAGCCGATTGAACGCGCTGAAGTGATGTCCTGGGACGCGCCCATCTCCGGGATCCGGGGGGTCGGTCCCGTCCGCGCCCGCGCGCTGGCGGAGCGGGGGATCACCACGGTGCAGGATCTGTTGTTCCTGGCGCCTCTTCGCTACGGCCGACCGGCGCCGCTCGGAGACATGGCGGGCATGCAGCCGGGCCGACGGCTCTCCCTCGTGGGGCATGTGGCGTCACGACGTCGCGGACGGATGCGCCGTGGTCGCGGCAACTACCTGGAAGTGTCCATGGCCGGAGACGGGGACGGACGGGTGCGGGTGCGCTTCTACAACCAGGCGTGGCTGTTCGAGCGCATGACCCAGGGCCTGCGCTTGATGGTGTCCGGGGCGCCGTCTCGATCCCACGCCGGACTCCTGGTGGCGGATCACTGGGCGGCGTTGGAAGAGGATGAGGACCCGCAGCCACACCTGGACGCTCTGCTCCCCGTGCTCCCGGCGGTGCCGGGAGTGCCTCCCGGCACGGTGGCCCGCCTCATCCGGGAAGCCCTCGGCCTCTTCGACGAGCTTGGAGATCCGCTGTCGTCGGAGCTCCGCGCCGCCGCCGGCGTCACGGACTTGCCGAAGGCGCTGGACGGGCTGCATCGTCCTGCCGATCTTCAGGCCGCCGAGGCGGGCGGGGCTCGAGTGTTGTTCGATCGCATGGTGGCGCTCATGTTGCCGCTGCTCCGACACCGGGACGTGGAAGGCGCCGCCGTCATCGACGTCCCCGGAGCGGTCCGCGGGCGCATCCGCGATCGCTTCCCGTTCTCGTTCACGGTGGGTCAGGAAGCGGCGTTCTCCGAAATCCTGACGGACCTGGGGAGCGGCCGCCCCATGCGACGTCTCGTCCAGGGTGACGTGGGCTCGGGGAAGACGGCGGTGGCGCTGGCCGCCGCCCTGGCCGTCATCGCGGACAAGCGCCAGGTGCTCTTCCTCGCTCCCACCGAACCCCTGGCGCACCAGCACGCGCGCGTCCTGGATCACTTCCTCCAGGGTGCTCGGGTCAGGACCGCCCTCTACACCGCTCGTACCGACTCCGCCGAGCGGCGACGGGTGGAGGCGGAGGCGGAGCTGGGGACGCTCCACCTGGTGGTGGCGACCCACGCGGCGTTCTCGAGCCGTCTCCGCTTCTCCCGGTTGGGGCTGGTGGTGATCGACGAGCAGCAGCGCTTCGGGGTCCGACAGCGGCTGTCGGCCCGTCAGAAGGGCTCGATTCCCCACGTGCTCTCCATGAGCGCGACGCCCATCCCGCGATCCCTCTGCCTGGCGCTCATGGGGGACCTGGACCACACCGTCATCCCGGATCGGCCTGCTGGTCGGGAGCCCGTTCGGACTCTGGTGGCGGACTCCGCCGCGGCCTGCGCGGCGGTCCGGCAGGCTATCGACCGCGGCGAGCGGGCGTTCATCGTCCTGCCGGCCATCGACGCGGACGGCCTGCCTTCCCTGAGCAGGGACGGCGCTTCACTGGTGGCGGACGGTGGCCCGCTGGAAGGGCTCCGCCATCGGTTCTTGCACGGGCGTATGGAGGCGGCCGAACGGGATGAGGCGCTCACCGCGTTCGGCGACGGCAGCGCGCCGCTCCTGTTGTCGACGGTCATGGTCGAGGTCGGTATCGATGTGCCCGCGGCGACGGTGATGATGGTGCTGGGGGCTGATCGGTTCGGCCTCGCGACCCTGCATCAGCTGCGTGGACGAGTCGGTCGCGGCAGGCTACGGGGCCACTGCTGGCTCGTGCCCTCCGGCACGGCCACGGAGGAAGCCCGGGAGAGGCTGCAGGTGCTGGAGCAGGAGTCGGACGGCTTCGCCATCGCCGAGGCGGACCTGGACGCGCGGGGCCCGGGCGACATCCTCGGTGTCCGCCAGGCCGGCCTGGGAGGGCGGCTCCTGATCCGCGCCGGCGCCGAAGGGGCGTTGTTGGAAGCTGCTCGGGACACGGCGCAGCGGCTACTGGAGCGTGGCGCTGATGTCTCGTTCTGGGAGCAGCTGGGGAGCTCCCTCTCCTTGCCGTCGTCCTGCCCCGCGGACGCGGTTTGATTGTCGTCGCTTCGCAGGGGATGATGTGGCCATGAACCCACGGACCGGCTGTGCCTTGATCTGCTTGACCGCGCTCCTGGGCGGGTGCTCCGACGCTGAGGAGGCGCGCCTGTTCTCCAGGGAAGAGGCAGAGTCCACGGTCAGGGCGTGGAGCCGGGCCCTCATGCAGGGTGACGCGAAAGCCATGGCGGAGCAGTGCCAGCTGCCGTTCCGGTTCCGGACCCGGACGTGGAAGTCCGCGGAGGAGATGATGGCCAATCTCGAGCGCGAGATGCCCGGACTCCTGGATGAGCTCCGCGCCTCCGAACTGGAGGTCGACTACTTCGCCTTCGGCGACCTCATCGGTGGCCAGTGGCCACGGGGCAAGGTGCCGGACGATCCCGAGGAGCAGTGCCGCCGTCTGGGTATCCAGGAAGACGGGTACCTGGCGTGGTTTCACGTGGGGCGTCGTCCCGTGCTGGAGTTGGTCCTGAATCCGGATCGAGGGGGCAGAAAGCTCCAGGTTTCGGCGTTGCTCACCTCTCGCTGATCCCTCCAGATCTTGACGCAAGTCCTCGCGGCACCTACAAATACGGTTTGGTTCCTGCCCGTCGGGGAGACCTCCCCTTGGTCCGGATGGCCCGGTACATGCGCAGCTCCCGCTCTATCCAACTCCTGCTCGTCCTGCTCCTGGCGGTCTCATCCCGGGCTCAGCCGCCCGTGTTCACGCCGCCCCCCAAGCCGCCAGCCAAGCCGACGCCGCCGCCGGCGGTGGCGCCGAAGCCCGTGGAGGAGCCAGCGAAAGCGGGGGCCACGGACCCGCTGGAGGCGTACGTGGAGCGCATGCGGCGGTGGCCCGCCCGGTCGGCTCGCCAGGCGGCGCTGGTGCTGGCGGGGTTGGGGGACCGTGCCCGGACCCGCCTGATCGCGGGGCTCGAGGACAACGACTGGCGTATCCAGGCGGGCTCCGCGTTCGCCCTGGCGGAGATGGGAGACACCGCGGCCATCGAGCCCCTGACCCGGGCGGCCCGCAGTGAGTCCAATCGGGCCAGCCTGCCCGAGCTCCTCCGCGCCGTCGCGGCCATCGATCCCGTGGCTGGCCCCCAGGTCATCCTGCCGTTCGTGTCGCACCCTGTGGCCAAGGTCCGGGTCGCCGCTCGCGCGGCGCTCCCCGACGTCCTGGCGGAGCGGTTTCTCCCGGAGGTGATCGTCCTCTGGAAGAGCCAGAAGACATCCGTGCGGGTCTCCGGTCTGACGTTGCTGACCCGGATCCCCGGGCAGGAGGCGCGACCGGAGTTCTTCGACGCGCTCGGTGATCCGGAGTCCCAGGTCGCCATCGTGGCTGCGCGGCACCTGTCCAGGTTCCCTTCGGAGGAGGTCCGGACCCGAGTGCTCGAGCTCGCGCGCCGCGCGCCCAACCGTCAGAGCGCCTACGCCATGCTCAGCCTGGTGATGCTCGAGGATCGGCTGCAGGACAAGTTGATCCCCGAGGCCGGCCCCATCCGGGATCGGGCGCAGAAGTTCCTGGCCAGCAACCAGCCGTTCTACGCGGGCACGGGCGCCGTGGTCCTGGCGAACCTGAGCTTCAGAGGTGGGGACAAGACCGTCCGCCAACTCGCCGATGACTACCTGTGTCCGATCCTGCTGGGCACCGTTGCGGGGGGCATCTTCTTCCCCGACTACACCTCCCTGGAGGACCTGTGCTGGGCCAAGCTGGCGATGCTCACAGGGGTGGACCTGGGACAGTCGGCGTCGCGCTGGCGGGCGTGGTGGAAGTCCAACCGGGAGGGCTTCATCGCCCGGCGGGAGCTCAGGGGGCTCACTCGAGAGGAGCTCACCAAGGCCCGCCTGAGGCTCACGCGCATCGCCGAGGACGGCGGCATCACCGAACTCAGGCTGAGCGGCGACGTCGCGGACCTGGAGGACGAACGCTCCGGCGGCCCGCTCGTGTTCAGCGGCGAGCAGCTGGACCGACTGGCCGGCCTGCTAACCGAGTGCCGCGTGTTCGAGACCCGTGGTGATCGAGCCAGGGACGCGAGGCTGGGCGCCAGCCTGGAGTTGAGCATACGCGTCCCGGAGCGGGCCATGGGGTTCTCGAGGTTGCACAACGGGTCCCCGCCGGAGGCGCTCCGTCCGCTCCTCTCGTGGCTGGATCAGGTCCACGGTGAACTGGCCTGGCAGCGGCTCATGCCGCCCGGGACCCAGGACCGCGCTGCGTTCATAAACGAGCAGCGGGCCTTCTTCGAATCCGAGACCGACGCCGCGCGGCGCCAGGCCCGGCTCCTGAGCCTGGCCCTGGTCTCGTGGCCGACCCTCGACGCGGTCAATCGAAGCCTGGCGCTCTCTGTGTTCCGCGCCGCGCCGACCCCGTGGGTTCGGGAGAATCGGGCTCAGCTCGTGGCCCTCCTGCAGGGGGAGGGGAGGTTGACAAAGGCCGCCGTGGGTCTGATCTCCGTGCTCGGGCACGTGGGAGACGAGGACGCACGGACCGCGGTGGTGGACGCCGTGGCCGCCAGCCCGTCTCCGCGGGGAGACGCGGTCCTCAGGGGTTACCTCTCGGGGCAGGCGCTCTCTGGCGTGGTCCCTCTCATGCGCCATGACTCGGTCCGCGTCCGTGCCCTCGCGGCGGAGTCCCTGGTGCGCTTCGAAGGGGAGGAGACCGTCGTCGGTATCCTCATCGAAGGTCTCCGGGATCATGAGGCCCGGGTCCAGGACGCCTGCGTGCGGAGCCTGGAGAAGATGCGGGACGAGCGCGTCGTGTCCATGCTCCATGCGGTCGTGGACAGCGAGGAGCACAAGGCGGTCCGCATGCGCGCCATCGAAGCCCTCGGGCTGGTGGGGGGCCCTCAGGTGGTGGCCCGCCTGATGACCCTGTTCCGTGAGGGCGACCGCCACGTGAGGTGGACCGTCATCCAGGCGTTGAAGAAGGCCGGCGGACGTCGCGCCGTGAACTCCCTCGCCTCCATCGTCCGCAACCCGGGCGACGTGGAGCTGAAGAAGGAGGCCCTCGATGCCCTGGCGGCCCTCGGTGGCCCCGAGGTGGCGGAGCGTATCACGCAGATCCTGCGCAAGTCCGAGGAGCGGGAGGTCGAGGTGATGGCCATGGGGTGCCTCGCCAGGGTCGTCGGGGGTGAGGCGGTGGAGATCCTCCGTCCCTACGTGGAGTCTGAGGACGCGGTCGTCCGTCGCATGGCGCTGCTGACCATCGCGCGGCTCGGCAGCCCCGTCGCCGCGGAGGGGCTGCTTCAGTTGATGTCCAAGCCGGATGGAGATCAGGCGGCGGAGGCGGCCTTCCAGGACCTCTCGTTCCTGGTCTCCCGGAATCCTTCTCCCCCTCGTCGCTACCAGACCTACGAGTCCTGGTTTGAGGCGAACAAGACGGAGCCGAGGGAGGAGTGGTTCCTCGCCGCGGCGCGGCGCTCCGTGGATCTGATCAGCGATCAGGTCCCCTGGCTCACGGCCACGGAGCTGTCCGACCAGGAGGCTTCTGTCCTCGTCACGTTGATGCGCAAGGGGGATCGTCCCATGTGCGCGGCGGCGGACGCGACGTTGCGTCGGGTGTCGGGGCTGGACCTTCGGCCCGTGGGGCGCACGGAGGCCGAAGCCATGGAGCGCGCGAACCGCTTCGAGCGCTGGCTGTCCGGTCGGCCGATCAGCCGGTAGCCCGGCCGGGCTACACGTTCATGGACAGCAGGAACTCGGCGTTCGAGTTGGTCTTCCGGAGCCGATCCAGCATCAGCTCCATGCTCTCCACCGGGTTCATGTCGTGGAGGACCTTCCGCAGCGTGTAGATGCGCTTCAGCTCGTCCGGGTCCAGCAGGAGCTCCTCCTTGCGGGTGCCGGACTTCTGGATGTCGAGGGCCGGGAACATGCGCCGGTCGGCCACCCGCCGGTCCAGGACGATCTCCATGTTGCCGGTGCCCTTGAACTCCTCGAAGATGACCTCGTCCATGCGCGACCCGGTGTCCACCAGCGCTGTGGCGAGGATGGTCAACGACCCCCCGCCCTCGATGTTGCGGGCGGCGCCGAAGAACCGCTTGGGTTTCTCCAGGGCCGAGGCGTCCACGCCGCCCGAGAGGATGCGACCCGAGTGCTCCGTCTCCGCGTTGTAGGCGCGGGCCAGGCGGGTGATGGAATCCAGCAGGATGACCACGTCCTTGCCACACTCCACCACGCGCTTGGCCTTGTCCAGGACCATCTCCGCGACCTGAACGTGGCGGGAAGCGGACTCGTCGAAGGTGGAGGAGATCACCTCTCCGTCCACCGATCGCTCCATGTCCGTGACCTCCTCCGGGCGCTCGTCGATCAGCAGCACCATGAGGTGGAGCTCGGGGTGATTGGTGGTGATGGCGTTGGCCAGCTGCTGGAGGATCACGGTCTTGCCTGAGCGCGGAGGTGACACGATCAGCCCACGTTGTCCCATGCCGATGGGGGTCAGCAGGTCGAGGACCCGCGTGGCGTGAACCTGCGGGGCGGTCTCCAGGATGATCCGCTCGGACGGATACAGCGGGGTCAGGTGATCAAAGCTGGGGCTCTCCTTGGCTGACTCTGGCGCGTCCCAGTTGATGGCCTCGACCCGCAGCAGCGCGAAGTAGCGTTCCCCCTCCTTGGGGGGCCTGATCTCGCCCTGCACCAGATGCCCCGGCCTGATCCCGAAGCGCCGGATCTGGCTCGGGCTGACGTAGATATCGTCGGGGCTGGGGAGGAACGAGTAGGCCGCGCTACGGAGGAAACCGAATCCATCAGGGAGGATCTCCATGGCGCCCTCTCCGAAGATGAGGCCGTCCTCCTGGACCAGCTCCCGCACCAGGAGGAAGATCAGATCCTGCTTCTTCTTGCCGACCAGATCTGTGATGCCGTGCTCCTGAGCCAGCTCAACCAGTTGCCGCATGGACATGGTCCGCAGCTGGGAGATGTGGGTCGGGGCGGCCTTGATCTGCTCGTATCGGGCGTCCAGTTCTTGCGCGTCGACCGGCGCGGCGGTGGACCGGCCCTCTTGAGCGCTCTGGGTTTTTTCGACGGGTTCGGGGGCGCGCTCCGTTTGAGGAGCGGCGCCGTCGTCGCTGGATCGGCTCTTGGGTCTGGCCATGTCTCAAAGACCTCGGCGGGCAGGGTCGTGTGGGTGATCGGAGGTTGCGCGGCGTCGGCCGCGGGGCGATGACGTGCGTAGATCGGAGGCGAGAATTGCGACGGCCTCTTCCAGGTCTTCTAACGTTCCGGCGTTGCTGATTACGTGTTCCGATTGACTGCGCTTGTCCGCGAGCGGTAGCTGCGCGGCCTCTCGGCGTGCGAGTTCTGCTGGGTCCCATCCGCGAGTGGCGGCGACGCGGGCTGCTCGCGTCGCCTGCGGTACGTCGATGAAGACGATGGTGTGACACCAGGACCGGAGGGGACCTTCCAGGAGCAGGGGTGCGTCCAGGACCACGCACCACGGTGGGGGCGTTGGCTGGCGAGCGGATCTCAGCCCTGCATCGAGACGATCTCTCACGGCTGGGTGGATCAACTCCTCCAGCCACTTGCGGTCATCGCCTCCCTCCGCGGCGAAGACACGGTCCGCCAGGGCCTGGCGGTCGACGTCGCCGTCTGCATCCAGGACCCCCGGGCCGAACCGCGCCGAGATGGCCTCCCGGAATTGAGGTTCCTGGAGGCAATGGCGGGCGGCCTCATCGGCGTCCAGGACGTGGGCGCCATGGGCCCTGAAGAGGGCCGCTACGGCGGACTTTCCACTACCAACGCCGCCAGAAAGACCGACGACGATTGGGGGGATGGGCCCTGGGCCGGGTACTGGATTTGGATTGTCCAAGTGCTGAAATCGGGTGAAGAGGTGGCTCTTCCCGGCATGGTGTGGGCGGCGAGAACCGTGGGGGGCCCCGCCCTGCCAGGTGGTCGGCATCCTATGGCCGCGACCACAGGGGGTCAATTCCTGGACCCGGGGCCAGGACTCACCTTGACGCTTCCTCGGGCCCCCTCATAGAATCCCGCCTCTTTCAAAGAGATGGATGAACCGGGGGTTGGTTCCCCGGATCTGGTTACGGAGCCATCCGGCCGCGCCTCCAGCCTGTGCGATTGGGGGGGAGCGTCGGTGGTTCGGGCACGTCTGTCGTGCCAATGGAGATCTTCTTGATGTCGTCGTTCCTGAGGCAACGAGGCGCGGTCAATATTCTCTTCCTGGTCTTCGTGCTGGTCGTCGCGCTGGCGTTTGGCGGCCTCTGGTTTGTCGAGCTGCAGGCCAACGAAGACAACGTGAATGCCCGGCAGCAAGCCGAGGCGGAACGGGAAGAAGCTGAAGAGGTGGCCGCCTACATGATCGCGTACTACGCCGAGGTGGCGCGCTTCGCCGGCGGCCCGGTCCTCGCTGAGGCGCCTCCCTTCGAGCCCGGCAAGACCGCCAGTGAGGCGGCGAAGCGGGTCGTTGAGCAGGCGGAGTTCGACCTCGACGGTCTGGCCGCCACCATCGAGGAGCCGGCCGCGCGTCCCAAGGACTTCCGCAGCGCCTGGGACCCGATCATCGCGAAGTACAACGCTTCGAAGGGTGAGGTCGCCCAGTTGAAGGTGGAGGTCGAGCGCCAGAAGGGAGAGCTGGCGGCCAAGGACACCGAGATCAACGACATGCGTGGCGCTCATCAGTCCGAGCTGCAGCGCTTGCAGGAGGAGTGGGAGGCCACGCGGAGCACCCTCAACAGTCAGTTGGACGACCTCCGCAATCAGAACGACGGCCTCTCCGCTCAGGTGCGTGAGTCCCAGGACGAACTGAGCACCGAGCGCGAGAAGAGCAACGCGGATCGTACGGTTCTCGCCGACAAGACCGAGGACCTGGAGTCGCGAGTGAGGGCCATGCACAGCGAGCAGCGCATCCGGCGCGCCACGGAGGTCCCGGACGGCAAGGTCATCGGTTCCGACGCCACCAGCGGCATGTGCTTCATCGACGTCGGCTCCGAGGACATGCTGCGGCGGGGCACCCGCTTCAAGGTCTTCGAGGTGGGCAAGGGCGGCGCGCGCACGGAGAAGGGCTGGATCACCGTCACCAACACCATGAGCGGGAAGTCCCAGTGCGCGATCGAGAAGAGCGCGACGGTGGACGCCGGCGACGAGATCTACAACCCGATCTTCGATAAGGGCGCGGAGGTTCGCTTCTGCATCCTCGGGGACCTGCCCGGCCGCTACAACAAGGAGACGGCGGTGCGCATCCTGGAGCGCCTCGGCGCGAAGGTCGAGGACAACGTCAACATCCGCACCGACTTCGTCGTCCTCGGCATGAAGGAAGGTGAGGACGCGGACGAGATCACCGACCGGGACGATTATCGCAACGCCCAGAAGTGGGGCGTCGAGATGATCCGCGGTCGCGACCTGCAGTCGTTCCTGCAGCTGTAGCCGCGACGGCCCGTCGACGAGAACAGGAGGCTTCGTCCCGAGAGGGTCGAAGCCTCTCTGCGTTAGGCGGGCTCACGGTGAGGCGCGGGACGGAATTGCTACACTCCACCTGACATGGTGAGCACGGAAGACCAAGAGCGGCTGGCGGGGACCCGTATGAGCTTCGGGGCTCACCTGGAGGAGTTGCGCGCCCGGTTCCTGAAGGCGCTCCTCTGGAGCATCCTCGGGCTGGTGATCGTGTTCGTCTGGCACCGGGAGGTCATGGAGTTCGTGTTGCGGCCATTCCAGACCGTGATGACGGACCTGAACCAGGACCCGACGTTGAAGGCCACGTCTCCGCAGCAGGCCTTCTTCTCCTACGTGAAGGTGTCGTTCATCGTCGGGTTGGTGGTCACCGCCCCGATGTGGATCTACCAGGTCTGGGCGTTCATCAGCGCCGGCCTCTACTCCGGGGAGCGCCGTGTCGTCAGCAAGTACGTGCCGTTCTGCGTCGGCCTGTTCGTGTTGGGGGTGACGTTCGGATACACGACCCTCATCCCGTTCGGGCTCCGCTACCTCCTGACCTTCGGTGATCCGACGGTCATCCAGAACTGGATCGGCCTCAAGGACTACCTGGGACTGTTCACCGTGCTGACCCTGGTGTTGGGGGTCACCTTTCAATTGCCGGTCATCATGGTCGGCATGGCCCGGTCCGGCGTCCTGGGACCCGAGGCGTTCAAGCGCAAGCGCAAGTGGATGATCCTCATCATCTTCATCGTCTGCGCCGTCCTCACACCTCCCGACCCGGTGACCCAGTGCCTCATGGCCCTGCCCCTGATCGGTCTCTACGAGCTCGGTATCTACCTGTCGTGGGTGGGCATGGGAGCCGCTCGCCCGTCGCTCGACTGGGGCAAGGTGAGGGCCGGCCTCAAGAAGCCCCTGTTCGTGCTGGTCGTGCTGGTCGTGCTCTATCAGCCGGCCTCCAATGCCTGGCGGGTGGATCGGGCGGAAGGGCGGCTGTTTCAGACCGATGACGAGACCCGGATCGACGTGCGCGCGTTCGCCGAGGACCGGCTGAACAAGCCGGTGCTGTCTGCGTACCGCGCCGCCGAGAGCGGCAGCGAGGCCGTGGTCGTCTGTGATACGGCGGACCGGGCCTACGTGTTCCTGCTGCGCAAGACACGACGGCAGGCGATCGTCGTGGACCGGTCGGCGTCCGGACCGGACGGGGTGACCATGACGGTGGCGTTCAATCCGGCCGGGCAGTCGTTGTTCGACATCATCCTGGTGAACGAGATCGGGTACTCGGAGTTCGTCCCGCAGATGTTGACGGACTTCGCTCTCGGAGAGGACGCGATCTGCGAGGCCCTGCGCCCGATCCTGGTGAAGCTCAGCGGGGCGGGGATGGACGTCGCGGATGACGCGGCGCTTCAGAGCTGGCGTGATTGGTACGAGGCCCACGCTGACAAGGTCTTGATCCAGCGGGAAGGCAATTGAGATGAAGTCCGGTTTCGTGGGGCTCGGAGGGTCGGGCAAGAGCACCCTGTTCAACGCCGTCACAGGGTCCGATGGCGCAGGGGACCCGTTGCGCACGGTCTCCGTCCCGGACCAGCGAGTTGATCAACTGGCGGAGATCTACTCTCCGAAGAAGACCACCTACGCCAAGTTCGAGTGCCACGATCTGCCAGGGATAGGCGGTGATGACCGGGGCGAGGCCCGGTTGTTCGCGTCCCTGCGAGAGCTGGACGCCCTCGCCTTGGTGGTGCGCTGCTTCGAATCCGACGCCTATCCTTACGACCGTCCCTCCGTGGACGTGGCGAAGGACGTCAACGATCTGGTGTCGGCGCTCCAGGTGGCCGACTGGAACATGGTGGAGAACCGGGTGGACAAGCTCGAGAAGCAGGTCCACAAGCCCACCAAGACCCAGGACCAGGACAAGAAGGAGCTGGCCTTGCTGCTCCGGCTCAAGGCGGTGCTGGAGGCCGGTGGGCTCGTCGATGACGTGGAGATCAACTCCGCGGAGGAGGAGTTGATCCGTGGGTTCCGTTTCCTCACCCAGAAGCCCAAGCTGGTGGTGCTCAACCTGCCGGACGAGGGGGCGGATGATGCGGCGCTGAAGGCGGCCGTGCCGGACGGGTTGGACCGGGTGCTCTGCATCCGGGGCAGCATCGAGGCCGAGATCGCTTCTCTGGATGAGGCCGACGCGGCGGAGTTCATGGCGGACTACGCCATCGAGAGCCCGGCGCGGGACCGTCTCATCTCCGAGCTGTACGGGCTGCTCGGGCTGCACTCGTTCCTGACCGCCGGAGACGATGAGTGCCGCGCCTGGACCATCCGACGTGGCGCCAGCGCTCACGAGGCCGCGGGCGCCATCCACTCGGATATTCAGCGTGGCTTCATCCGCGCCGAGGTGATCCCCTTCACCGACCTGGTGGAGTCCGGAGGCTTCAAGGAGGCGAAGGCCGCAGGGCACATGCGGCTGGAAGGCAAGGAGTACCCGGTGGCGGACGGGGAGGTCATCAACTTCCGCTTCTCGGTCTGATCGTGGGGCGCTCCTGCGTGATCTCCGTCGGCGACGAGCTGCTCGCCGGACGCATGACCGACACCAACGCCAGCTGGTTGTCATCGACCTTGCGGGGGGCCGGGTTTCCCGTCGTGCGCCGAGAGACCGTGGGCGATGACGCGGAGCAGATCGCCGTGGCCTTGCGGGCGGCGGCGGCTGAGGCGGACGTGGTGGTACTGACCGGGGGCTTGGGCCCCACCCCAGATGACCTCACCCGTCACGGTGTGGCGCGGGCCATGGAGGTGGATTGCGTCCGGAGCGACGAGGCGGTGTCGCAGATCCAGGAGTTGTTCGAGCGCTCCGGTCGGAAGGCCACGGCGGCGAACATGGTGCAGGCGGACATCCCCTGCGGCTGCCGCCCGCTCCACAACCGGTGGGGGACCGCTCCGGGGATCCACGGGGCCCTGAAGGGTGCGCAGGTGTTCGTGCTCCCGGGCGTGCCGCGAGAGATGAAGCACATGACGGAGGCCTGTGTCCTGCCTGTGCTGGCGGAGCATCCGGAGAAGGAGGGAGCGCTGGTCCGCCGGTCCCTCACGGTGGTGGGAGTGTCCGAGTCCGTGGCGGGGGAGCGCATCGCCCAGCTCATGCGACGTGGCCGTGACCCGTCCGTGGGCAGCTATCCTGGCGTGGCCCACCTCGTGTTGGTGGTGGAGAGCCGGGACGCCGAGGCCGTGGAGGAAGACGTCCGCGCGATCAAGGCCGCCTTCGGGGACGCGGTGATCTGCGACCAGGGGGCCCCGCTGCACGAGGTCGTAGCCCGCGCTCTGATGGCGCAGGACGTGACCCTGGCGGTGGCCGAGTCCCTGACCGGTGGGCGCATCTCGGACCTGCTGATCTCGGTCCCGGGCGTCTCCGCGGTCTTCCAGGCGGGGTTGGTCACGTACAGCGACGCATCCAAGCAGGCTCTCCTCGGCGTCCGCGGCGAGACCCTGGCCGAGCACGGAGCCGTGTCCGAGGTCTGCGCGCGAGAGATGGCCGAAGGGGTGAGGGGGCGAGCGGGCGCCCAGGTGGGGCTGGCCACCACCGGGATCGCAGGGCCCACGGGGGCGGTCCCTGGGAAGCCCATCGGGACGGTGTTCGTTGCCCTATCGAGCGACTCGGGCACCGAGGTACGCCGGCTGAGCCTGCTGGGGGATCGGACGCAGATCCGGGAGCGGGCGGCGGTGGCCGCCCTGGACATGCTCCGCCGTCACCTCCGTCCCTGATGGCCGGCGCCCTCCCCACCGGGGTACCATGGCCGCGATTGGAGGAGGCCCCGCCATGAAGACCCTTTGCTTCGCCGTGCTCCTGGCTCTCACCGCGGCAGCCCAGCCGCGCATCAGCGCCACCATCACCCCCAACCCCTGCCCCGTCGGGGTGAACCCGACCATCCGGCTGGAGGCCACGGTCAACGCTCAGTCCCTCTCCTCCTGCGGGACCAACGCCATCATCGCCGGCAGCCCTGGCGGTCCGCTGGCGTGGGCTTGCACCTTCCCTCTGACCATGGCCCCCGTCATCGGTCCGGGGACCCCTCAGTCAGCCGTGGTGCCGTTGGCGGGGGTCACCCTCACGCCGGGGCACTACTGGATGCGTGTGCCGTGGCGCACCATCTCACCGCTGGTGGTGCAACCGGTCGCGTACTTCGCGTTCCGCGTGGACCCCGCCAACAGCTACGGCGGCCCCGTGCTCTCGGCGACCGGGCTGCCGACCCGCGGCCAGTACCTGTCGCTGGCGTTGAACGACACAAACCAGCCCGGTGCCTTCTATCAGCTGGCCCTGTCCCTGACGACCAACGTCGGGATCCCGGCGGGGCCTTCCGTGCACGTGGCCCTGGACCCGGACCCCTTCCTCAGCCTGACCTATCCCAACGCGGACCCGATCTTGTTCCCGGACTTCCTGGGGTTCCTGGACCCATCCGGCGGCTCCTCGTTCTTCAACCCAGCGGCCTACATCCCCAACTACACGAACCTCCGGGGGCTCCCCCTCGCCATCCAGGGGGCGGTCACCGCACCCAGCGGTGTCGTGACGCTCACCAACTGCCTCACGCTCTCCATCCAGTAATCGGTCGTCCGGCGCGCCTTTCCACCCGAGGGGTTTCGTCGCGGGCCCCGTCCGGCGCCCAGCCTCGGGGGTAGTGTTCTCCATACCCCCGATTCCGAGAGCGCCATGCGATTCCTCCTCCTCTCTATCTGCCTGTCCACGTCGGTCTTCGCCCAGAGCAACTTCAGCGCTGGCCAGGTCATCACCACCAACGCCATGTTCACGACGGACGTGTTCCTGTCCGACCTGGACAGCGACGGGGACGCCGATGTGCTCTCCGCGTCCTACGGCGACGACAAGATCGCCTGGTACGAGAACCAGGGGAACGGCAACTTCGGTCCCCAGGAAGTGATCTCCACCTCCGGAGACAACCCGGCGGCCGTGTTCGCCGCGGACCTGGACGGCGACGGTGATCAGGAGGTGCTGGCGGTCAGCCAGAGCGACGACAAGGTGGTCTGGTATGAGAACCTGACGGCGACCATCTTCTGCACCACCACCTGCCTCAACATCTTCGGGCCGGAGCAGATCATCTCGACGGCTACCAACAGCCCTTCGGACGTGTGCGCGGAGGACCTGGACGGTGACGGCGATCTGGACGTGATCGTCGCCTCCTACTCGGACGACCGCATCTCCTGGTTCGAGAACCTGGGCGGCGGCAACTTCGGGTCGGGTTTCGTCATCACCAATCAGGCGGACGGCGCCCGCAGCGTGTTCACCGCGGACATCGACTGTGACGGCGACATGGACGTGGTCGCTGCCTCGCAGAACGACGGCAAGATCGCCTGGCACGAGAACCTGGGCAACGGCGCCTTCGGCACCGAACACGTGGTCATGCTCTACTCCGTGGGCGCCCGCTCCGTTCACGTCGCCGACCTGGACCAGGATGGAGACCTGGACATCGTCGCCGCGTCCCAGATCGCGGACACGGTGGCGTGGTTCGAGAACCTCAACTGCGGCACCTTCGGCCCCCAGCGCATCCTGTCCAGCACCTCCAACGGAGCCTGGTCCGTGCACGCCGGGGACCTGGACTACGACGGTGACACGGACGTGGTGGCGGCGGCCTATGGAGACGACACCATCTCCATGTTCCGCAACCTGGGTGGCGGCCTGTTCGCTCCCGGGCAGGCGATCACCAGCAACGCCAACGGCGCGCGCAGCGTCGTGGTGGGTGACATGAACAGCGATTGCCAGCTGGACATCCTGTGGGGCGCCTACTGGGCGAACACCGTGGCGTGGCACCAGAACCAGCCCCTGGGCACCGCGTCACCGCTCACCTGGAGCTACAACGTCACCCTGGACTCCAACCAGAACCTGACGTTGAGCATGGTCGATGGTTACCCGGGCTGGACCTACTACATGTTCCACTCCAACCATCTGGCCAACGGCGTGTTCACAGGGGCGGGCATGATCTTCGGTCTCCACATCACCCTCGGCGAGGTGATGGCCCAGTCGGCGGCGGCGTTGCAGGGGAACCCCCTCCACAGCGGAGTCCTGAACCTCAACGGCTCGAACGCGTTGACCATCCCGGCTTCCCAGCTGACGGCCTTGTCGGGTCAGACCTGGTGGAGCGTGGCGGTGCGGCCGAGCGGACCGTGTCAGCCGGGGAACATCTTCGAGGGCAGCCCGATCCGCTCCGTCGTTTTCCCCTAAGACGAACAGGGGCCGGTAGGTCCGTGCGGCGGCCGGTGTCCCGGACCCCCCGCGGGTTGCCCCGGATCTGACGAGGCCCCCTGTCCCCCCGAGGCCAAATCGGGTCTCATGTGGCGTGGAGAACGCCAATATGAGACCTTCCTTGACGCTCGCCCTCGTCCCCGTCCTGATCCTCACCTGGGGTTGCACCCAGGCTCCCGGGGTCCGCCCCCAGGCCCAGCTGGGGGCTGCGGTGGGCTCCGGTCCCACGGACCCCGCGCTGCGGATGCGCTGGTACGAGGAGCACGTGAGGATGAAGGCGGAGTCTCCGTTGAGGTCCCTCAAGTGGCAGTTCCTCGGCCCGACCAACACCAGCGGCCGCGTCACCGACGTGGAGGTGCCGACCCCTCGTGGGTCCACGTATCTCATCTACGCAGCCACGGCCAGCGGCGGCGTCTGGCGGTCCGAGAACGAGGGCGTGACGTGGGAACCCATCTTCGACGAGGCTCCCACGACCTCCATCGGGGACATCACCCTGGCGCCGTCGGACCCGAACGTCATCTGGGTGGGCACCGGGGAGGCCAACATCTTCCGTAGCTCCATGGCCGGCTGCGGGGTCTACAAGTCCACGGACGCGGGGGAGACCTGGCGCCACATGGGGCTCACGGGGACCCACACCATCCCGCGCGTTCTCATCCACCCGCGGAGCCCGGACGTGGTCTACGTCGCCTCCTCCGGCCATGAGTGGACCGATAACGAGGAGCGGGGTGTCTACAAGACCACGGACGGGGGAGCGACGTGGGAGCGGATCTTCTTCGTCAACGACAAGACCGGCGTTATCGACCTGGTCATGCACCCCGAGAACCCGGACATCCTCTGGGCCTCCACGTGGCAGCGAATCCGCAAGCGCTGGAACGACCCGCGCAACGAACCCGGCTACGACGGCAGCGGGATCTGGAAGTCCATGGACGGCGGCAAGAGCTGGTTCCCCGTGAACAAGGGTCTGCCGGCGGCGAAGCACCGCGGCCGCATCGGCATCGACGTGTGCCGATCCGCTCCCGATACGGTGTACGCGTTCGTGGACTGCTACGAGCAGCTGGAGAACAAGTCCAGCGGTACGGACTCCTACGGCCGAGCCCGCAAGGAGGGGATCAAGGGAGCCCAGATCTACCGGTCTGACGACGGGGGATTGAGCTGGCGCATGACCAGCAAGGACGAGCCCAGCATGCACCGGGCGAGCGCCACCTACGGGTGGGTGTTCGGTCAGGTGCGAGCGGACCCTGTGGACCCCGACACGGTCTACATGATGGGCCTGGGGTTGAAGGTCTCCAACGACTCCGGGGCGACGTTCCGTAGCCTGAGGGGGATGCACGGCGATCACCACGCCCTCTTCATCGACCCGAGCAACCCTCGCTACCTGGTCAACGGCAACGACGGCGGGCTGGCCATCTCCTACGACGGCGGCAAGAAGTGGCGCACCACGCGGGAGACCCTGCCGGCGGTCCAGTTCTACAACGTGGGATACGACATGGGCACGCCGTTCAAGATCTACGGCTCGATCCAGGATCACGGCAGCCGCCGCACCACCGTGGACATCAGCCGCGGGCGCTCCAGGCTCCGGCCCACGGAGTGGACGAGGGCGCCGGGAGGAGAGGCCTCCACCCATCGGGTGGACCCCACGGACCCGGAGGTGATCTACTCCGCCGGCTTCTACGGCAGCCTCTCCCGGACCGACCATGGCAAGCGCGCTCGCATCCGGCCCAAGGACCCGGAGGGAGGGCCCCCGCTGCGAGGGCAGTGGCTGGCGCCGTTCATCATCTCGCCGCACAACCCGCGGGTCATCTACCTGGGCCTCAACCACCTCTTCCGTTCCATGAATCGGGGCGAGCAGTGGGAGCAGATCAGCCCCGATCTGAGCCACGGAGACCCAGACAAGATCGGCGACATCCAGTACCAGACCATCTGGGCCATCTCGGAGTCGCCGCTGAAGTTCGGCGTGATCTACGCCGGGACCGATGACGGCAGGTTGCATCGGACGGACGACAGCGGCGCCACGTGGACGGAGCTCGGGCTCGGGCTGGCGCCGGATCGCTGGATCTCTCGCGTCATCGCGTCGCGATACGACCTGGACACTGTCTACGCCGCCCAGAACGGCAAGCGGAACGACGACTTCGCCTCCTATCTGTGGCGCTCCTCCGACCGCGGTCAGACCTGGGAGGACATCTCCAAGGGGATCCCCTGCGGCCCCATCAACGTGGTCTACGAAGACCCGACGAGCCCTCGTCACCTCTACGTGGGGACGGACATCGGCGTCTACGCCTCCGCCGACCGTGGCGAGACCTGGGACGTGGTCGGTGACCTGCCATCCACCTTCGTGCACGACCTCATCGTCCATCCGCGGGATCAGGTCATGGTCATCGCCACCCACGGCCGCGGCATGTGGGCCCTGGACGCCCGCCTTGTGCGCGGGGAGGAGGTTGAGGAGGTCGAGGAAGAAGAGGAGCGCCCCCGCCGTCGGGAAGGCGAGGAAGAGGACCGGGAGGGTGACCGATCGGAGGAGGATTCATGATCCGTTCTGGCCTCGCGACCCTGCTGGTGACGTGGTGCGCCGTGGCCCAGGAGGGCGCCATGCCCGTCGTGGCGGAGGCCAGTGACTGGCGTGCCACGGGGCGGCATGCCGAGGTGTTGGAGTTCGTCCAGCGGCTGGCGAAGGCGTCTCCGGTGGCCCATCTCACGGAGATGGGGACCAGCCACGAAGGCAGGGCCATGCCGCTCCTGATCCTGGCCAATCCTCCTGTCGCGGGCCCGGAACAGGCCCGGGCCTCGGGCCGGATGGTGGTGTATGCCCAGGGTGGCATCCACTCCGGAGAGTGCTGCGGCAAGGAGGCGCTGCAGATGATCGCGCGGGAGCTGGCGGCGGACCCGGATCATCCCTTGCTCAAGGACCTGATCATCCTGATCGCGCCCATCTACAACCCGGACGGCAACGAGCGGGTGAGCAAGAACAACCGGCCGGGGCAGGCGGGCCCTGAAGAGGGGATGGGGCAGCGGGCCACGGCCCAGGGCTACGACCTCAACCGGGACAACACCAAGCTGGACAGCCCTGAGGCGCAGGCCCTCTCCCGCGTCATGAACACCTGGGACCCGCTCCTCGTCGTGGACACCCACACCACCAACGGCTCCTATCACCGCAACACCCTCACCTTCGACGGCCCGGTCAACCCGGCCGGGGACCGACGCATCATCTACTACGTGCGCGACGTCATGCTCCCGTCCGTGAGCGAACGGGTGGAGTCCGTCGCCGGGTACAAGACCACGTTCTACGGCAACTCGAACCGCGACAAGACCCGCTGGACCACCTACGACGGACGCCCTCGATTCGGCACCCGCGCCCGGGGCATCCGGGGCATCCTCTCGGTGATCACGGAGGCGTACAAGTACGCCCCCTACAAGGACCGGGTGCTGTGCACCAAGGCGTTCGTCGAGGAGACGTTCCGCCACGCGGCGGCGAACCGGGCTCTGATCGAGGAGCTCGTCGGCGAGGTCCGTGGAGACGCGGTCAAGCGCGGCGCGAACCCGAGGCCCGATGACCTGGTGGCCCTGCGGGTGGAGGTGGCCCGGATCCCCAAGGACATCGCCATCCACGGATGGGTGGAGAAGGTCCCGGAGGGCGCCACCGGGAGGCGAGCCCGGCCGCGCCCCACCAACGAAGAGAAGACCTACACCATGGAGCACTGGGGCGCCTATGCGGCGACCCATTCCGTACGCCGTCCCCACGCCTACCTCTATCCGAAGAAGCTCGTGGGGCTGACGGAGAAGCTGCGGCAGCACGGCGTCCTCGTGGAGGAGGCCCCCGCCGGGGTGCGTGCGGCCACGGAGGTCTACACCATCTCCCGACTGAAGCGCGCACGTCGCGCTTTTCAGAAGCATGTCATGCTCACGCTGGAGGCGGAGGGGGAGGCCGGGGAGATGACCATCCCTGCCGACACCATGCTGGTGCGCACCGCCCACCCCCTCGGGAACCTCATCGTCTACCTCCTGGAACCGGAGTCGGAGGACGGGCTCGCCGCGTGGAACGTGCTGGACGACCACGTGGCGGAGGGGGCGACGTTCCCGGTGATCCGCGTCCTGAAGCCCCTCCCTTGAAGGGCCTCAGGATGTCCTGAGTCTCGGTCCTCGAGGAGCCTACTGGATCGGGATGCCCTCGATGTTGGTCGCCGAGTAGAGGCTGGATGAGCCGGGGGCCAGCTGGATCCCCACACCCCACCAGAACTGTCCGGTGAGGGAGGTGATCCCGGCGGCGGGCAGGGTGGCCGAAGCGGACCCGATACCGTCCAGGTGGCCGCCGAACATGACGTTGCCGGAGAACGCGGCCTGCAGCTGGAGCTGAACCGCGAGGGTGGAGATGTGCAGGCCGCCCACCAGCCCCGTTCCCGGAGCGCTGCCGTTGAGCGGATCGCTGGAATAGAACAGGAAGTAGGGCGCGTGGGGCTCGCCGCCGGTCAGGGTGGCGGTCACTGACAGGTTGGGGTTCTGGGTCGGGCTGAACGCCCAGCTGGGGCCGTGCGGCAGCTGGTGCCAGGCCACCGTGTTGCTGAAGTAGGAAGAGGACGCCACGTCCATCTGCCCGTCGCCGTTCAGGTCCGCCGCCGACAGGCAATTCACGCCGTCGGCTCCGTTGGTGACGAGCTGGCGCGGGCCGAACACCGCGGCGCCCAGGTTCTCATGAACGGCGATGACATCGTCGTTGGCGCTGGCGGTGAGGATGTCGTTGTCCCCGTCACCGTCCACGTCCGTGGCGCGGACACAGTTGGCGCCGTCCGCGGCGATGGTCACCACCTGCTGGGGCCCGAAGGCGCCGCCGCCCAGGTTCTCGTACCAGGCCACCTTGTCGTCGAGATAGGAGGCGGAGACCACATCCACGTCTCCGTCACCGTCCAGGTCCGCGGCGTGGACATCGACCACGAAGTCAGCGCCGGTGGAGATGTCCTGCTGGGGTCCGAAGGAGCCACCGCCCAGGTTCTCGTACCAGGCCACCCGGTCGTCGGCGGCGGAGGCGGAGAGCACGTCCACGTCACCGTCGTTGTCCAGGTCGGTGCAGAACACGCGACGGGCGTACATGGTGCCCCCGCTGATCATCTGCTGTGGCCCGAAGGTCCCGGAGCCCAGGTTCCTGTGCCAGACCACCACGTCCGCGGACCCGGCGCAGGCGACGATGTCCAGGGAACCGTCCCCGTCCAGGTCCGCCGCATAGGCGCACGTGGCGCCGTCCAGGTTTCCGTTCACCACGTTGGCTGGGCCGAAACCGCCTCCTCCGAGGTTTTCGTGCCACGCCACCGTGTCGTCGGCCACGGATGCCAGGATCACGTCTGGTTGTCCATCGCCGGTGAGGTCCGCGGCGCAGACACACACGACTCCTTGTGCGTTGGTGTTGATGATCTGACGTGGTCCGAAGCTGCCGTTGCCGGGGTTCTCGTACCAGGCGACCGTGTTGTCGCCGGCGGATGCGGACAGGACGTCTACGTCGCCGTCGCCGTCCAGGTCCTTGGTATACACACTACGTGCACCGATCGCAGCGCTGTCGATTACTTGACCGTTGGGTAAGGAACCTTGCGCGGCGACGATCCACGAAAGACAAAGGAGAGCGCATACGGATCTCATTGTGCGGCTCGCGGTGAAGAGGTGGGGGTGGGGTGTGCTTTGGGCAGGCACTCTCCAGACTAAGCTCTCTCGATCACCGACGGATAGAGGGGTGGGGTGTGCTTTTGTTTGGAACAAAGACGCAGCGCTGCCAGGCTTTTCTCAGCGCCGTTGATTCATGGTCCTTGATCCCCCGGCGGCACGGGGCGAGCGTCAAAGCCGCGTCCGTGCGCCGCATTGTCGGCAGCAGCGCGTATCTCGTTTGCCGTCCAGCAAGACCATCAGCAGGCTGGTGACGAAAGCCAGCGGCAGTGCGAATGGACCGGCGATGCACAGGAACCCGAGGAACACCAGGAAGCCGACCAGGATAGCGACGAAGCACCCGGTCCCTTCGCGCCGCACCACCAGATCGGTGGAGGAGCAGCTCGGGCAGCGAACGGTGACCGCGTCTTCGGTGGCGAAGGGCTCTCCGCAGCTCGGGCAGCTCAGCGCGTTCACGGAGATGTCAGCGTCGCAGGCGGGGCACACAGTGAGTCGAGATGACGGTCGAGGTGCGCGCGGCTGAGAGTTCGCGACCGAGGGCTCGCCCCGTCTCGACTTCGGCGCCCTGCGGAGCATCATGATCAGCAGGAACAAGAGCAGGACCCCACCCAGGATCGCCCCCTCCGGTTGGCCTATGCCCGCAGACTCCAACCAGTTGGCGATGGGGCGTGCGATGTACTGATCGAATTGCTCAAGCAGCTCGTTCAAGAGGGGCTCTCCGGCGCCATACTGGCCCGCACTGTAGCGCTGACCAGGCCACAGTGATACTCAAGGCCACCATGAAGGGGCTTCGCGGCGAGCCGTGGCTGAGAGGGTTGGGAAGGAGAGCCTTGGGATCAAGAATCAGCCGCGAGCCCTCCCATCGGAAGGGTCCGCGGCTGAGGGGATCGTCTTCAGGTAGAACGAATCAGTTACGGGAAGACCAAACTGGCGATGTTGGATGGCTCATAGACGCCGAACGGCAGGGCCTGGATCCCGAGCCCCCAAAAAGTCTGTCCTGAGAGGAACGGCACGGCGGCCAGTCCTGGAATCGTAATCGACAGGTTGCCGGCGCAGTCCAGGTTGCCGCCGAAGAGCGGGTCACCGGATAGTCCTGCCGCCAGCTGCCGCGACATGTCCAGCGGGGAGATGTGCAGCCCCGCCACCCAGCCGATCCCCGGTGCGATTCCGTTGAGCGGGCTGTTGGATTGGAACATGAAGTACGGTGCGAAGGGCTGGCCGAGGGTGAGGTTGACGGTGACCCCTTGCGTGGAAGCGTCGATGCTCGCTGTGTAGGTGAAGTGGGTCGGTGGGAACAGGTTCTCGTACGAGGCGATCGTGTCGTCCGTGGGTGAAGCGGAGAGGACGTCCGCGTCCCCGTCGTTGTCCAGGTCGGCTGCGTACACGCTCTCTGCGCCCTGGGCGTTAGAGTTGAGAACCTGCTGGGCACCGAAGTTGCCGCAGCTCAGGTTGGGGTACCACGCGATGGTGTTGTCAGCGTAGGAGGCGGAGAGGACGTCCGCGTCCCCGTCGTTGTCCAGGTCGGTGGCATAGATCCGCTGCGGTTCGTTGGCGGCGGTGCTGATGATCTGCTGCGGCCCGAAGTTGCCCAGGCCCAGGTTCTGGTACCAGGCGATCTTGTTGTCCATCCAGGACGCCGAGATCACGTCGGAGTCACCGTCACCATCAAGGTCGGTGGCGTAGACGCTCCAGGCTCCCTGAGCGGCGCCCGTCAGCATCTGCTCAGGGCCGAAGTTGCCTCCGCCCAGGTTCTGGTACCAGGCGACCGTGTTGTCAGTGGACGAAGCTACGAGAACATCGGCGTCCCCGTCGTTGTCCAGGTCCGTGGCGTAGGCGGTAGCCGCGCCCAGAGCGGCGCTGGTGATGATCTGCTCGGCGCCGAAGCTGCCGCCGCCGAGGTTCTCGTACCAGGCCACCTTGTTGTCGAAGAATGAGGCGGAGAGGACGTCCGCGTCCCCGTCGCCGTCCAGGTCTGTGGCGTAGACACTCCACGCGCCGTCGGCGGTGCTTGAGATGACCTGCTGCGGACGGAACACACCGCCGCCGAGGTTCTCGTACCAGGCGATCTTGTCATCCAGCGAGGATGCAGAGAGCACGTCCAGGTCGTTGTCACCATCAAGATCGGTGGCAAAGACACTCTCTGCGCTGTCCGCGAGCGTGCTGATGATCTGCTGTGGTCCGAAGGCGCCGGTGCCATCGTTCTGGTACCAGGCGATCTTGTCGTCGTGCGCTGACGCGGAAATCACGTCCAGGAAGCCGTCGCCGTTGAGGTCCGCTGCATAGACGCTGGAGGCGTCTTCCGCCGCTGTCGTTATGGCCTGCTGGGGACCAAATCCACCTTGGGCGACGAGGGACGCCGAGAGCAAAAGAAGAACAACTACCTGTTTCATTGGGGGGTCTCGAATGCGAAAGGACTGAGGGAATCAGACTCAAGACCCGGTGGCGTGTGTAAGCAGCGTAACATAGGTGCACGAGTTGGGGGGATTTGCGGACGGCGCACAGGGGTCGCGCGGTTCTTGAGCTTTTGGGGGCCGTCAGGATCTGCTCTTGGTCGAAACGGCGCCCCCTCCGTTGCCCGGCTGTTCTCTGACGGTCCCGCGTGTGTGATGGGAGAGGGCGTCGATGAATAATGACCTCGTGGGAAGTCGAGTGGCTGATCTGGGGGTGTTGTCGGCCTTGCTGGCCGGACGGTCGCTTTGCGTACCGCTCGTCGCCGAGGGTTGCCTCTGCGGAAGCACGCCGTCCCGCCCGATCGCCACGAACGTGCCACCGCTGAGCTCCGTCTTGCTCTATGGCCCTCCTGGTGGTCCGGCGAGCCCACGCTGGTCCACATCCTCTGGGCCTCCCTTCCTCTCGCGGTGATAGCGTCCGTTGGGTCGGGTGCGGCGGTGGCCGGGTCCGGCGATCTCGCCGTGACCGTCAACTTGTGACGGATGGAGTGCGGTGGCCGGGTGCCCAGCGCGGGGTCGCTCCTGGCCGCTCAGCGAGGCGTAGAAGGGCTCGATCGCCTCAGCGGGCTGATGCGCAGCAATCGCCTTCGAATGGAGGTGTTCTTCAGAGCGAGAAAGACGGAGCGCGGTAGTCGTGCCGGGAGATCGACGATGCTGTGGTCTTCGAGGATCCGGATCCGGCCTATGTGCTTGCCGGGTACGCCCCCTTGGTTGGCGATGGCACCGACGATCGCCGAATGGCGCGCTCCGTGCTGCCGCCCGATCTCGATCCGGTAGCTTCCCATACCCTCGTCCGCGTTTCGTTCGCCTTCGGGTGCTCTGGCGCGGTCCGGCTTCTTATGCTCGCGAGCCGCGCGTTGAGGTGCGGGGTCGTCAGGCAGCAGGAAGGGTTGATCTCCCTTTGCGAGGACGGCCAGGGCGCCTGCGATCTGATCCATGGGAGTCCCGGACTGCTGGCGATACTCCTCGACGATGCGGGTGAAGAACGGGAGCTCCTCGACGCCGAGAGCGTCTGAGATTCGTTGCTTGAAGCGGGCGATCCTCCGGCTGTTCACCTCGTCAGTAGAGGGCATGACCATCTGCTCGATGCGCACTTCAAGCGACTTTTCGATGGTCCGCAGCATGCGCCGTTCACGAGGTGTCACGAAGAGGATGGCCTCTCCGCTCTTGCCTGCTCGCCCCGTACGGCCGATGCGGTGCACGTAGCCTTCTGCGTCGTGGGGGATGTCGAAGTTGATCACATGGCTGACCCGCTGGACGTCCAGCCCGCGAGCGGCGACGTCGGTGGCGACCAGGATGTCAAGGTGTCCACTCTTCAGGCGTTCGACGGTGCGCGCGCGCAGCGCTTGAGGAATGTCGCCGTTGAGCGGCGCGCAGCCGTAGCCGCGTGCCTCCAGCTTCTCCGCCAGCTCCACGGTCGCGGTCTTGGTGCGTACAAAGACGATAGAGGCCTCGCACGGCTCGGCTTCGAAGATCCGAGTGAGCGCCTCGAGCTTGTGGTTTCCACCGACCACGCAGTAGCGCTGCCTGATGGAAGTGGCTGCCTTGGCGCGGGGCTCGATGGTGACGGTCGCCGGTTGCTTCAGATGCCGTTGCGCGATGCGCCGGATGGGGTCCGGCAGGGTGGCTGAGAAGAGCGCGATTTGGAGCGCGTCGGGACTCTGCTCCAGGATCCACTCGACGTCCTGGATGAAGCCCATGCGGAGCATCTCGTCAGCTTCGTCGAGCACGAGCA
The DNA here is from genome assembly GCA_964507445.1 of uncultured Isosphaeraceae bacterium. GTDB lineage: Bacteria > Planctomycetota. Next base: position 7,892 of record CAZDQF010000023.1, on the reverse strand, counting down.
TGCTCAGCGTCTCGAGCTTGAGGGAGCCTTGACGCATGTGGTCCATGACCCGCCCCGGGGTCCCTACCACGACGTGGACCCCCCGCTTCAGCGGGCGGAGTTGGCGTTCATAGGCCTGGCCGCCGTAGATGGGGAGCACACTGAACGCAGTGACGCGTGCGGCATATCGCTTGAACGCCTCCGCCACCTGAATCGCCAGCTCCCTGGTGGGGACCAGGACGAGGGCTTGAGGCTCCCGACGCTTGATGTCCACCTTGGACAAGATGGGAAGGGCGAAGGCCGCTGTCTTCCCGGTCCCTGTCTGGGCCTGACCGAGCAGATCCGTCCCCTTCATGAGATGAGGGATGGTCGCCGCCTGAACCGGTGACGGGGCCTCGTAGCCCGCGAGATCGAGCCCCTCGAGGACTCGGTCCTTGAGGCCCAACTCCGTGAAACCGGACGGGCGGTCTTCTGCCTGAGGCGATTCTGCTGACATGTGATGCTCCCGGCGCAGGCCGAGGCCAGCACATCCTGATGTTACGCACTGGTCGCCGGATCCCGAAAGGGACTGTCGAAAACAAATGGCTCGGCAAGTGCCAGCGAGAAGCGGCCCTGGACTCGAAGTCTCAGACTCGAACCCAGGGGGGAGTCGGGTCAGTCCTTGCCGTGCTTGTGACCACCCGGGATCACCGCCAGCTTGGCGCGGAGTTGGTGGGTCCCCCAGGACAGGGCGAAGCTGCCATTTGCGAGGTCGTCGCCCTTCACCTTGAGGGCCAACTCCAGCTTCTTGACGACTCCCTTGATGACCCCCTTGTGAAAGGTCAACGGGGCGATGAAGTCCGGTTTCCAGTTCATCCCGCCGTTCATGGGGAACGGTACCGCGCCCTGCTTCATCCCCTTGGTCGCTTCCAGGAACGCCAGCCCAAATTTACCGTCCTTGCTGCAGTGCAGGCCGAGGAGGTAGCTGCCGGCGGGGACCTCGGCGCCGCCCAGCTCGATGTCAACGCTGGTGGTCATGGTGGTCCACCAGTTGCTGCCGAGGCGGTTGAGCTTGCCCTTGAGCTGATCCAGCATGCCGTCGTACTTGTCCTTCCACACAGGCTGCCCGTGCTCGATGGCGATGCCCGCCATCAGACCGTCTCCGAACAACACCTGGGAGGTGGCGTGACGCTGGGTGCTGCCGCCGAAGACCTGGACCTGGGCGGTGGTGGAGGCGGCGAAGAGGATGGCGAGGCAGGCGGTGGCGAGGATGGGCAGACGCATATCGGTGCTCCGTACAGAGGTGGTTGATGTTGGACGCTGAGAGACGAGCCAGGATAACGGCTGCATCCATGGTCCACATCCCCGTGTTGCACGCTGTCGCGCGGCCCGCGCATCCCGCCCACGGGGCCCTCGAGAGCGTCTGTTCGAGGTTCGCCCGTCGTGGCGGGACGCTTCGCGCCCCCCGCCACGACGGCGCCGGGGCGTCAGATGTAGATGTTGACGAACGCGGTCAGCAACTCCGTGCGGAGTTGGCGGCCGTTGCTGTTGCCAGAGGAGTTGATGAAGAACACGACCCCTTCTCCCTTGTAGGGGTAGATGCGGAATCGGTTGGCGAATCCTGACTGACTGCCGCCGTGTTCGAGGTAGAGCGGGCGGCCAAGGTCGCTGGTTCGGGACGCCATCACTCCCAAGGCGGGATAGGTGGTTGCGTCAATGTTGATGCGGTTGCCGTTGGTGTCGTTGACGCCCCGCATCATGATCCAGCGGGTGGTGTACCAGTCGAGGACGCGATCGCTCCAGCTGGCGTCCGCGTGACGGCGGCCGTCCAGAGCCAGGCAGCACAGGAACCGGGCGTAGTCCTCCGCCGTGGTGACGAGCCCACCAGCCGCCTTCCCAGGACAGTAGCGGTGGTCCAGGACGGTGCCGCTGCCGGTGTGCCCGTTGGCGCGGTTGGTGGCGCTGACGTTGCGCAGGAACGTGCTGCGGAACATCCCCAGAGGACCCAGCACGCGCAGGCTGGCGGCGGAGGCGAAGTCCTTCTGGGTGGCCGCTTCGATGAGGGCCTCCGCGGCGCAGAATCCGCCGCCAGAGTAGTCGTACATGGTCGCCGGGTCTTGCGTCAGCATGACCCGCTCCGTCCCTAGTGGCATGAGCGTCAGGCTGTTGTTGACACGGCTGTTGGGGGTCCAGATGAGCTCGTCTCGGAGACCCGCGGGGTTGGGGAGGCCGTTCTGCTGCATGGGCAGCAGGCCGATTCCGTGGACATTCAGCCCAGCAGTATGGCTGAGCAGCATCCGCAGGGAGACGCCGGAGATCCTCAGGTCATCAGGGAACACGAGGGGACCGAAGAACGGGAAGTTGATGGTCTCTGTCGCGTGCTCATGGGCCCACTCACCGACGAGATCCCCATAGTCCACGGTGTTGCTGGGGTCGTTGAGGATGTTCAGCATGCCCTGGTCCAGCCCCACCAGCCCGTCTTCCACCACGCTGAGGGCGGTCATGGCGGCGACGGCCTTGGAGAGGGAGGCGGCGTTGAAGCGGGTGTAGGTGTTGACCACGGTGTCCTCGCCGTTCTTCTGGACTCCATAGCCGCGTACCCAATCGATACGCTTGTCCTTGATCACGGCGATGGAGAGGCCGGCGACGTTCAGCTGGGCCATGCGGGTGACGATGTCGGTGCCGCCCACGTTGCTGAGGAACCTGTCCTTGTCGTCGCTGGGTGAGGGCAGCAGCCCCGAGGCGTAGACCACCCAGCCGTCGCCGAAGGTGGCGATCTTGTCCGTCTGGTAGCCCATGCGCAGGAACCAGTTCAACTCTGATGAGATCTGCGATGGTCCGGGATGACCGTCGAATCCGTCACTGGTCACCGACCAACGACCGGTCGTGAGGACCCAACCCCGACCCGTTGAACCGCCGAAGCGGACCTGTAGGACACCGCGCTTGCCCTTGCGGCACTCGTGCAGGGCGTAGTTCAGGCTTCCGGGTACAAGGGAACTGTAGGTGTCCGAATTCGTGGCGATGACCCATCCGGTGCCGTCCGGGTCGAAGGCCACCGATCGAATCTCCTCACCCGCTCCCGTGGCCGTGTGCAGGCGAGACATGCAACTGCTCTCGATGCCGCCCCCCGTACGGACCCGGGAGCCCGCCACCAGGACCCAGTCCCCGTCCTTGTCGAAGGCCACATCATCGATGCGCAGGCCGAGGCCGTGAGTCCTTGAGATCTCTTGCGCCAGGGACCAGGGCAGGTAGTGGCCGGCGGAGACCTGGAAGAAACCGTTGCCGATCACCAGCCAGCCGCCCGTGGGGGTCTCCGTGACCACGTCCAGGTCCTGTCCTGCCCACAGGCGATTTCGCAATAGCGAATAGAGCGAGTAGGACGCGGGGCTCTTTACCGCGAGGCGTCGGCCGCCGGTGGCTGTCTTCCACTGCCCTTCTGCGAAAGGGGCGACGAGGACGATGGTCACCAGGACGCGGATCAGTAATAGCCTGTTGTTCATGGTTGTTCTCCGTTCATCATCATCCTGATCACGGTAGAGGAGCAGCGGCGGCGTCCGCCGCGTCTTCAGGCACCTGGGCTTGAAGACAGGGCCGGTTCCGGATGCGAGCCGTTCTCGTTCGACATTTCCCGGCTCAGTTGGCGCGAGCGGTGCCTCGGGGCGCGAGCGGTCGCCGGTCTGAAGCGGTGGATTCCGGGAACGGGGTTGGTGAGCGGAGCCCAGCGTCGCCGGATGGGGGAGTGGTGTGGTGACTCTCGCGTCAGATCGTCGGACGGGCGCCGTCGCAGCGGACCGGTCCCGTCGATACGGGGCGTCGGCGCCCGCCCGCTGGTCCCCGACTCGTGACGATGCTCGCTACTTCTGCGGGGCTCGCCAGAGCTCCTTGTTGAAGACCTGCCCGTTGAACACCCTGATGAGCCCCCCTTTGAACTTGTCGGCGCTCAGATTGACCAGGGACTTCCTGGCGTCGTTGCAGACCGCCAGGTCCCCGTTCCCGTGTTGATCGACGGTGATCCTCACCACGGGTCTGTAGCGGTTGTTCGAGACCAGGATCCTGCCAGAGCCAGCCTCGTCCGCGAGCACCTCGACGACCCGGGTGCCCCTGCTGTTGTAGAGCTCCAGCCTGCCGTCGCCGCTCTCGTCCGGATGCATGCTGGCGACGATCTTGCCGGCTTCGTTGACCACGTCGAACCCGCGGGCCGTCACCATCTCCGGGACCTCCTCCTGGCGTGACGCGGCGGCGCAGCCCAGCACCGTCGCCCCCACGATCAGGGCCATGGCGGCGCGGCGCCACCGCTGGAGTTCACGCTCCATCCGTTCCATCCTGACCGACAGTTCCGCGTTGTTCATGAGAGGCTCCGGTTCCTTCCTTGCGGGTCTCCCCGGACCGAGACCGTGCGGCCCGGCCGAGGTTGCTGCTGGGGTTCTGGTTGCGGCTCCGCCCGCGTCGGTTCCGCCTCGGGCATGGGCAGCATGCCGTCGGAGCAATCGTAGAACACGTTGCACCGTGGGCAGCGCACCTTGCAGCCGACTTCGATCATGGACCAACCGCAATTGAGGCAGCGAGCACGCGCACGTGGCGACGGATTCGAGGCCTCAGGCATCGTTCTTCTCCCCGACTCAGTCTAATCTCCGCCGCGGCAGCGCGTCATTCCCGCATCCGACAGGGATGTCAACGCGAACACGTTGCTGGAGACCGATGCAGATGATGAGACGTGTGACACGGGCCGCCGGGCTGGCCGTGGTGCTGCTCTGTCCGATGGCCCTCGGGCAACCCCCCCTGGGCGAGACCGCGGGGCCCTTGACCCCGGCCACCTGACCGCCGGCCGCGGCGGCGCCTGCCCCTATCCGTTGCCCGGCGCCCGGCGCCGGCGCCGGGCGTTGCCCCCAGGTCCGTTGCGTGCACGCGAGGAGCTGCCTTGGGACGCCTGGCCTGAGGTGCCCTGACTGTTCTTGCGGCGGCGTCGACGGTTCCTTGAGGGCGCCTTGCGGGTGGATGGCGCCTGGGTCGAGGAGGTTTGTGGAGAGCCTCGTTCGTCGGATCTCCGCCGCTGGCTTGCGCCTCGTCGACCGCCGCTTTGGCCTCGCCGCTGTCCGTCCGCTTGATCGCGGCCGCGACTCGGCGTCTGGAACTCACGCAGCTTGACCCGCGGAATGTCCATGTCGAGCCGGCGCTCGATGGCCTTGACATCCGCCGAATCCTCGTGGGTGACGAAGGTGTAGGCCTTGCCCTTGCACTCCGCGCGACCGGTGCGGCCGATGCGGTGAGTGTAGGCGTCCGGGGTATTGGGGACGTCGAAGTTGATCACGTGGCTGACCTGGGCGACGTCGATGCCCCGGGCGGCGATGTCGGTGGCGACGAGGACGTTGTAACTCCCGTCACGGAAGCCCCGCATCGCACGCTGCCGCTGCCCCTGGCTCATGTTGCCCTGCAAGGCGACGGCGCGATAGCCGTCGCGCTCGAGGTCTCGGGCGAGGCGCTTGGCGCGGTGTTTCGTACGCAGGAAGACGATGGCCGATTTGAACTCGTCGGCGTCCATCAAGTGACGGAGGAGCGCGACCTTGCGGCTCTTGTCGATGGGGTAGAGCGCATGCTCGATCGTCGCTGCTGGCATCGAGTGGGCGAGCTCGACGACGAGAGGTTCGTACAGCACATGATCAGCGAGAGACCTGATCTCCGTGGGCATGGTGGCTGAGAACAGGAGGTTCTGGCGTCTCTCGGGCAGGCGCGCGAGGATACGCTTGATGTCAGGGAGGAAGCCCATGTCGAGCATGTGATCGGCTTCGTCCAGGACCAGCACCTCGATGTGGTCCAGCCGCGCGTCACGGCTGCTCAGCAGGTCAAGGAGGCGTCCGGGGCAGGCCACGATGATGTCGGGGCGCCCTCGCAGAGCGCGGATCTGGGGCCCGGCGGGAACTCCTCCGAACACCGTTACGGATCGGACGTCCGTGTACTTGGCGAGCAACTGAGTCTCTTCCTGGATCTGTATGGCCAGCTCACGGGTCGGAGCGAGGATCAGGGCGCGGGTATGCTGGCCCCGGGCTTCCGCCAGGTATTCGATGATGGGCAAGGCGAAGGCCGCGGTCTTGCCGGTGCCCGTCTGGGCGAGGCCGAGCACGTCGCGGCCTTCCAGGGCATCGGGGATGGCGGCGGTCTGAATCGGCCGCGGGTCGCGGAACCCTGCTTCAGATATGGCGCGGAGGATGTCGTCGCCCAGGTCGAAGTCCTCGAAGGAGCTCCGGCGCTGCGCAGGCTGTGTGGTCGTCATGAAGTCCAGATCCTGTTGCTGCTGCGCTCCGACTCGTTTCACGGCCGAGCGCCCAACCCATCCAGCAGTAACAGGGAGGTATGAGAGAAGGCACGTTTCCGGTCGCTACGCCCTGGAGGCGTCCGAGCAGGACTCTGCTGCGTGCCTGGTCCCGCGAAGGAGACCACCAGCACAACGGTAGCGCCCTTTTCACGGACTCAATAGCCTTACTCCCAATTACCTGCGTCCGGAACGGCGGCCTCTCCGCCGCCTGTCGTACAGGAGGCCGGCGTTGGGTGGCCTGTCGCCTGCCCATTCGGCGGCTACAAGACACCCGGTACGGGCGAGCTACCCCGCCTGGACTTGAACCAGACGAGCGGTGCTGCCACGGGGTGCCACAGACTGTCAGCAAAGGGGTTTGCGCAACCACTCACTGCCATGGGATGCCATGGACTGACAGGATTGTGGGCACATTGTGGGCACTGCGCAGCTTGTGCGACGCAGCGCCCGCCGTGGTGGCAGGGGTCGCCTACTGGAAGGTGATGCTCTGGATCGGCGTTACGTCGTAGACACCGGTCGGACAGGGGTTCACCTGAAGCCCCATGCCCCACCACGTCTGGCCAGACAGTGAACTGAGTCCACCACCGGGAATGGTGAGGAAGAAGGCCCCGCTCGCATCGAGGGTGCCCCCAAACAACGGATCGCCCCCGGCACCAGCGCTGAGTTGCCCAAGGACATCCGCCACGGAGATATGCAATCCGGCGGCCCAACCCAAGCCGGGCGCGGTGCCGTTCAGAGGGTCGTTCGAATAGAAGATGTAGTACGGCGCGAGGGGCTGCCCACCGCTCAAGCCGACGGTAACCGCGAGGTTCACCGCTTGGGATATGCCCAAGTTGAAGCCGGTCGGGTCGAGGCGGGTGACGAAGGCGTCGTTGCTGCCGCTGTTGTACGTGGGGTCGTAGGCCCCGGGGGTGGTCGGGAAGTCGGAGGAGTCGGTATGCCCCGCCACCGTCACCGCCCCGGAGGAGTCGAGCGCCAGGGCATACGCATAGTCATCGTTACCCCCCCCGAGGAAGGTGGACCACAAGAGAGTGCTACCGGTCGCATCGAGGCGGGTGACGAAGGCGTCGTAGTTGCTGTTGTACGTGGGGTCGTAGGCCCCGGGGGTGGTGGGGAAGTTGGAGGAATAGGTCCACCCCGCCACCGTCACCGCCCCCGAGGGGTCGAGCGCCAGGGCATACGCATAGTCATCGTTAACCCCCCCGAGGAAGGTGGACCACAAGAGAGTGCTACCGGTCGCATCGAGGCGGGTGACGAAGGCGTCGTAGTTGCTGTTGTACGTGGGGTCGTAGGCCCCGGGGGTGGTGGGGAAGCCGGAGGAGCCGGTAAACCCCGCCACCGTCACCGCCCCCGAGGGGTCGAGCGCCAGGGCATACGCCCAATCAGTGGCACCCCCCCCGAGGAAGGTGGACCACAAGAGACTGCCGCCGGTCGGGTCGAGCCGGGTGACGAAGGCGTCGTAGGTGCCGTTGTGCGTGGTGTCGTAGGCCCCGGGGGTGGTGGGGAAGAAGTTGGAGGAATAGGTCCACCCCGCCACCGTCACCGCCCCCGAGGAGTCGAGCGCCAGGGCAAACGCATAGTCATCGTTACCCCCCCCGAGGAAGGTGGACCACAACAGGTTGCTGCC
>CAZDQF010000022.1:0-79220 GCA_964507445.1 uncultured Isosphaeraceae bacterium | reverse complement strand
GGGGGGGGGGGGGGTGGGGGGCGGGGGGGGGGGGGGGGGGGGGGGCGGCGCCCGGCCCCCCCCCCCCCCCCCCCCCCCCCCCCCCCCCCCCGGCGGCGGGCGCGGCGGTCACCGGTCGCTGAAGGAGCTTGCGGGCTCGGAGGTCCTCCTGGGTTGCGGCAGGAGGGGGGCCGGTTCAGGCCTGGGAGGGCAAGGTCTCAGGGGGTGACGGACTGGATGCAGCCGCCCCGGGTCTGGGTCTGCTGTTCGATGGTGGGGGCGGAGTAGCGTCCGGCGAGGAGGTCGCGGTACACGTCCACCAGCTCTTCGGCGTTGTCGCGGACCGACTTGATGGGGGGCGGGTTGCCCGCCAGCTCCTGGACGGTGGATGGAGCCGCTGCGAGGGACTTCATCACCTCCGCGAGGGAGTGGGGGTTGCCCAGCTCGAAGGTCCTGCCGTAGTCGTTGGCGCGGGCGAACTCCAGCATGCCGCCGCGGTCGGAGACGATGATGGGGGTGCCCGTCATGGCGGCTTCGTTCAGGGTGAGGGGCGCGTTCTCGAACCAGATGGAGGGCAGGACGAGCACGTCCATGTCCGCCAGGACCTCGCCGACCCGCTTGTTGTCGAAGCGTCCGTGGAAGGTGATGCGGTCGGCGCAGGAGCTCTCCGCGGCCAGGGTCTTGAGCTCTTGGAGGAAGCCCTCGGTCCAGCGGTTGGGGGCGCCGTGCACGTGCAGCTCGATGTTGTCGTGTACGGACGCGGCCTCGATGAAACCCTCCACCAGGACGCGGACGCCCTTGGTGGGGATGATGGAGCCGGTGAAGCCGAACCGGATCCTGTCCGCGGGGGACTTGGGCAGCTTCTTGACGTAGCTGAAGTCCATGCCGTTGGCGGAGTGGATGATCTGGCGATCCGTCAGCTTGAAGTTGGACATGAACTCATCGCGTAGGAACGCGGACGGCGTGATGAGCAGGTCCACCTGGTGGAGCTTCTCCCGGAGCACGTTGAAGCGGTGCTCGATGGGATTGGAGGTGAAGGGCAGCCCTTCGTTGCGGGTCTCCTCCTTCTTGAACAGGTCGCCGAACGCCGCCTGGGCCGCGCGGAACATGGCCCGGGGCCGGCGGGCGAAGCGGCCCGGCGTCTCGGCGAACCGCCGTTCGTAGTAAGCCCTGTAGCCCGAAGGCTGCGGCGGCTCCTCGTCTTCCTCGGGCTTCTGGTTGGTGATGGTGTCCGCGGCTTCGCCGAAGACGCACGGGCCGCACTTCCCGAAGTCGATGGGATCGCAGATCACGTTGTCCGTGTAGCACATGCGCTGGCCCATGGGGCACATGGTCCAGAAGTCGTGCAGCGTGAAGAGGGTCTTGATGCCGGCGTCACGGACGTAGTCCAGGAGGCCGCTGCCCAGCCCGACGATGTGCTGGAAGTGGACGACGTCCGGCTCGACCTCGTCGAGGAACTCCTTGAAGATCCGGTTGGCCTTCGGGTCCACGTAGGAGGACTCGAGGGGCGTCCAGGCCAGGTCGGCGAGGTTCATGAACCGGATGGTGCAGCCGTCGCGGACCTCCGTGTGGACGTTGTAGGCGTGGACCTCCGGGTCCTGGAGCCGGGCAAAGATGAACACCTCATGGTGCCTGGACTGGGCACGAGCGATGTTGAGGCTGTAGATTGCCGTCCCTGCAAGCTCGTAGGGGGGCAGTTCGTGAGTTACGTGCAGAATCCGCATGGTGGATGTTCACGGTGACGAGCGCTGCGGCTCTCATCGTCCAGAGGAATCGAGTATCCGTAGGAAACCGGGAAGAGCAAGCGCAAGTGATGGGGTGAGGGGGGCGCCGTTGCCGAAGAAACCGCACAATAGGAAGGTCTGGTTGCTGGTCCCCGACAGGGCATGGCCCCAGAATACGATGGACTCATGAGGATTCTGAAGGTCATTCACGCATGGGAGTCCGAGAGCCGGGGTGGAACGGAAGTACACGCTGCCGATGTGGGGCGGGCTCTGGGCGCTCGCGGCCATCAGGTGGGGGTGTTCTCGCGAACCGCGCGCCCGGGGCGTCCCGAGTACGAGGTCAAGACGGATGCTCACGGCAAGATCGGGATCACCTGGGTCAACAACACCTTCCGTGACGCCCCCTCGTTCTCCTGGACCTACCGCAACGAGGCGATCCACGCCGGGTTCGAGCGGGAGATCGAGGAGTTCGAGCCCGACCTCGTCCACATCCACCACCTCACGGGGCTGAGCACCACCATCATCGAGGCGGTCAAGGCGCGGGGGCTCCCCTGCGTGGTGACGCTCCACGACTTCTGGACCTGCTGCCCCCGCGGACAGCGGATGATGAAGGACCTCCACCTGTGTGAGGACCTGGATCGCACCCGCTGCTACTCCTGCCTGGGGGGCATGTGGCCGCACATGTTCCCGGATCAGGAATCGGAGCCGCAGGTGGTGAACAACCGGGGAGAGGTGTCGCCCCGGAACCTGGCGGAGTGGGACCGCCACATGGCCTACATCCTCAACCTGTGCGACGCCATCATCGTCCCCAGCGTGCATCATCGCGAACGCATGCTGGAGATCCCCCTGGACCCAGGGCGGGTCATCGCCGTGCCCCACGGACTGGATCACGCCCCCTTCTCCGATGAACCGAGGCCGCTCGCGCCGGTGCGCTCCATCGGGTTCATCGGCACGGTGATCCCGGTCAAGGGCGTGCACGTCCTCATCGAGGCGTTCCTGGCGATGAAGCGTCGTGACCTGAAGCTGGAGATCTTCGGGGAGATCCGGACCCACCATGACGACCTCCATTACGAATCCCGGCTGCGGGAACGGATCGAGTCCGCCAGCAACATCACCCTGCGCGGGGCGTACGAGCCCGAGGATGTCCCCGGCATCCTGAAACAGATCGACGTCCTGGTGGTGCCGTCCCTCTGGTGGGAGTCGTTCTGCCTCACCATCCGGGAGGGCCAGCTGGCGGGGGTTCCGGTGCTGGCTTCGGACCTGGGGGCCATGCGCGAAGCCCTGGACGGAGAGCAGGACGGGATCCTGTTCCGGGCCGGGGACCCCGTGGACCTCCGGGAGAAGCTGGGGCGGATCGTCGAAGACGACGAGTATCGCGCCCAGTACATGAACCGGGGGCAGAACGTCCGGTCCATGAGCGACTACGTGGAGGAGCTGGAGGAGATCTACTCCGAGTGCGTTCGCATCAGCCGAGCGAGACGGGGGGACCTCGTCGTGGCGAAGCCGTTCTTCGCCGACGACACCCAGCCCGCGGTGGACCTCCAGTCCATCCAGCTGTCCGCCGTGCCCTGGGACGACATCGCCGTGAGCATGTCCCAGAAGGGGTCCGCGGCGTTCGCCGTGCAGACCCGGCTGCCGTCCGGGGAGGTCCCGTCCCTGGGGCTCGGGGTGACGGTGACCGGCGGCGGCAAGGAAGTGGGCCGCCTGGACCTGTCCGTGGACCTCGCGCCCCTGGGGGCGGCCCTGCAGGGAGGGCACGAAGAAGGAGAGGGCGGTCCGGAGGTGCCGGCGGATCAACCGGCGGTCGTGTCGGAGTCACCGGAGCCCGCTCCGGAAGCGGAGCCCGCCCCATCAACAGAACCGGCGGAGCCGACGGAGCGCCCCAGGAAGAGGAGGCGGAAGTCCCGCTCTCGACGGGACGATCCGAAGCCGGCGCCGCCGCCACAGCAGCAGAGGGAGCGACGAGAGACGGATGCCGAGACGGCCGGCACCTCCGACTCCCCCGTGGTGCGTCGGATGGTGGTGGAGCCGAGCGTGCGTGTGCGTCGCCACTCCGTGTCCGCGGAATCCACGGTGCGCTCGGAGACGCTGCCCGAGGGTGGCCTGCCGACCAGGCGGTGGGACGTCGGCCAGCGCCTGAAGACGAGACGGATCAGCGCCTCCAGCACCGGAGCATGACCTCCCTCCATGCCATTCGAGCCTGAAGCAAAGGACCCCCTGGTGACGGTGTTCATCCCCACCTGGAACGGGGGTGAGCTCTTCAACGAGGTGCTCACGGAGCTCAAGGCGCAGGACACCCCGTGGCCCTATGAGATCTTCGCCATCGACTCCGGGTCCACGGACGGGACCCTCGAGGTGCTGGCGGATCATGGCATCCGCACGGCCCGGATCCCCAACGCGGAGTTCGATCACGGGCTGACCCGGAACAAGGCGGTCCAGGAGTCCCGCGGTCGGATCGTCTCCCTCACGGTCCAGGACGCCACCCCGGAGTCCCGGGACTGGCTCGCGACCATGGTCTCGAACTTCGACGACCCGGAGGTGGGGGGCGTCTATTGCAACCAGATCCCGCGGCCGGACTGCAGCCCGTTCCTCAAGTGGCGTCTGCGGACCTGGGTCCGGGGCGGCGGTGAGCCGGAGGTCCGGCAGGTGCAGTCGGAGGCCATGTTCTGGAACGACCTGGATCACATCCAGCGTTGGCGGACCATCGCCTTCGACAACGTGGCTTCGGCGGTCCGCCGGGACGTCGCCGTGAAGCACCCGTTCCCGCGGCGTCGGTTCGGGGAGGACGTGACCTGGGCCAAGGGAGCCATCCTCGCCGGGTACAAGATCGTCATGGAGCCGCGGGTGGCCGTCATCCACAGCCACGACAACTCGGTCTGGTACGAGTTCCGCCGTGCCTACCTGGATCACCAGAACGTCAATCACCTGGTGGGGCTGCGGTTGGCCCCGAGGCTGCGCAACGTGTTCGAGTACGCCGCCGGCCAGAGCCGTCACCTGGCGGAGGTGATCTGGAGCGATGAGGAGCTGTCGCTGACGCAGAAGCTCCTCTGGACGCTCAAGATTCCCCCCTTCGCCTTCACCCAGAACCTGGCCCAGTATCTGGGTCCGCTGTCGAACATCCAGGGGCGGCGGGGTCTGTGGAAGATCTGGGACAAGATCGCGGGGCACCACGTGTGACCGGGGAGATCAGGGTCGCCGTCATCAATCAGCACCACGGCGGCGGAGCCACCGCCGCGGCGCAGGAGATCAGCGACTGGGGACCGGGCTACGGCGTCAACGCCAGCTACTTCCCGCGGGGGGAGAGCCCGGAGACGGACGCCACCCTCCAGCGCGAGCTGGACGCCCTGGACCCGCACCTGATTCACCTTCACTGCTGGTACCAGAGCTACCGGTACGACCTGATCCGTGAGCTGACGGATCGTTGGCCCGTGGTGTTCACGGCCCACGACCCGTTCGTCGTGAACCAGTACGGGACCGAGTGCTGGGAGTGCTACCGCAACGGACTCTGTCTCGGCTGCCCCGCGCTGGGTCCGCTGCGCCGCTGGAGACCCAACTACCGCATCCTCGATCGCCTCCGGAAGCGACGGGTCAACCGGCGATCCCCTTGCCACGTGATCTGTCCATCCCAGTGGATGGAGCGGCGGCTCGGCCGATCCGAGTGGGGTCGATTGCCGACCACCGTGATCCCCTACAGCGTTGACGGGGACCGGATCTGCCCCGGTCCCGGGCGGCGCCTTGGGGTCGGGCTGCCGGAGACGGGCCCGGTGGTGTTGTTCGTGGGCAACATGTACGGAGCCAAGGACCATCGGAAGGGGCTGCCGGACCTGCTCGATGCGTTCGATGCGGTGAGGGCCCTGATCCCGGACGCGACCCTGGCCATCGCCGGCACCGTGGAGGGCCTGTCCTCTCAGGGCGGCGTCATCGTGCTGGGGCAGCTCGATCAGGAGCGTCTGCTGGAGGCCTATCGCGCGGCGGACCTCCTGGTGTTGCCGTCACTCGGAGACAACCTGCCGGTCACGGTCCTGGAGGGCATGGCCGCGGGGTTGTCGGTGGTGGCCACCCGCGTCGGCGGCATCCCGGAGCAGGTGGTCCACGGGGAGACCGGGTCGCTGGTGGAGCCCGGAGACCGGGCCGCCCTCACGGAGGCCATGGCCTCGCTCCTGACGGACGCGCCTCGAAGAGCCCGCTACGGCGCCGCGGGTCGCGCGCGGTTCGACGCCCTGTTCACCCGCGAGGTTTCCGCTCGCATGCACGTGGACCTGTACCGTCGCATTGCCGGACGGAAGTCGTAGAATCCGAGCATGAACGATCCCAGAGAGAACGAGGGTCTGGCTCAGACCCTCGGTCGTCTTCCGAGCGGCCTGTACATCGTGACCGTGCGTAAGGGCGACCAGGTCAGCGCGTTCCTCGCTTCCTGGGTCCAGCAGTCCTCCTTCGACCCGCCCACGATGACGGTGGCGGTGAAGGACGGGCGTCCGGCGGCGGACCTGCTCAACGGCGGCGGCAGCTTCGCGGTCAACGTCATCCCCAAGGACGACCCGGGGGGCCTCATGCGGCACTTCGGCAAGGGCTTCAAGCCCGACGAGGACCCCTATGACGGCATCGAGACCACCCCGGGATCCACGGGGGTGGAGTTGTTGCCGTCGGGGTTGGGCGCGCTCGAATGTCGCGCCACCGGATCCGTTGCGGCCGGAGACCACCACGTCTTCGTGGGAGAGGTGGTGGACGGGCGGTCCTTCGACGACGCGGCGGGCCCGGCGGTTCACGTGCGCAAGAGCGGCTTCCACTACTAGGGCTGGAGCCCACGGACGAACATCATGAGTGAACCGCGGGTCGTGTACGAAGCGACGGCGGGGGTGGCGACCTTGACGCTCGACCACCCTCCCGTGAACGGCTACAGCCACGAGTTGATGCGGGCGCTGGACGACGCCATCCTGCGCGCGCGGTTCGACGAGGACGTGCACGTCATCCTGCTCACCGGCGCGGGAGAGAAGTTCTTCTGCGCGGGGGCTGACATCCACGGCCTGGCGGCCATGTCCGAGAGCTACAAGTACCAGTTCTGCCTCCACGCCAACGAGACCCTCACGCGGCTGGAGCAGACCCCGAAGCTGGTGATCGCGGCGTTGAACGGGCACACCGTCGGCGGCGGCCTGGAGGTGGCGCTCGCCTGTGACCTGCGCGTCGCCCGAGCGGGAGGAGGCAAGATCGGGCTGCCCGAGGTGGCGCTCGGCGTGCTCCCGGGCACCGGCGGCACCCAACGGCTGACGCGGGTGTTGGGCCGCGCCAAGGCGCTGGAGCTGATGGTCTCGGGCCGGAACATGACGTTCGAGGAAGGCCATGACCTGGGTCTGGTCAACGAGGTCCTGGAGGGTGACTTCCCGCGAGCGGCGGCGGAGTACGCGCGCGCCTATTGCCCACCCAACAAGGCGAGCATGGCCGTGGGCCTGATCAAGCGCGCGGTCCAGTCCGGCGCGGACGCGACCATGGACGTGGGGTTGGCCCTGGAGCGCGAGCTGCAGGCGCGGTTGTTCGCCTCCGGCGACGCCCGGGAGGGCCTCGCCGCTTACGTGGACAAGCGGAAGCCGGACTTCGAAGGGTCCTAGGGCGAACCCTCAGTTACGTTCGGCGCGGGGGCTGTGCCCCGACTCCGCGAGGGACCAGGCCAGGGCGTGTCGCGTCACGTCGTGGACCCAGTCGCGGATGGGCTCCGCGTTCCAGCGCAACGGATTCATGGGGACCGTCCCGATGGCTCCGTCCGCGCGCAGCGTTTTGTTGTGAGCCGCCAGGATGGGAGCGGCCGCCCAGGCGAGCCGCGGCTGGCGCTTGATCGGGCACCCCGCGACGCGGACCAGGTGTCCCAGCTCGATGAGGTCGAGGTAGCGCCCCTTGGCTACGTGATCCTGACCGGCGTTCTGCAAGGTGGCGTCGAGGATGAACGCGTCGGGACCTCCGGGCCCCGGGGTGACGAACATGTAATCCGGGGTCGCGTCCACGCCGCGGGCGCAACGGAAGCCGCTGGCGTGACCGCCGCTGCGCTGCAACCGCGGTTCGACCCAGAGGTCGAGGCTGTGGCCGTCCCGCTCGAAGGTGATGAGGCCGCCGAGGAAGATGGCGCCCACCGGGTCGGCCTGGACTTCCCAGCGGAGGTCATGGAGGGCCTCCACGATCTTGAGACCGCACCATCGCTGGTACAGGTACGGGAGATCGGCGATGGCGGCGTCGCGGTTGAGCAACCCCGTGAGGTGAGCGGGGAGCCGCGCCTGGGGGTCCAGGAGTCCGGGAGCCAGGCGACGCAAGGCGACCCAGGACTGGGTCGGCGGGTAGGGGCTCGGGGTCCGCGCCGTGGCGATGGCCCGCGCTCCGGCGCGGCGTCTCACGCTGTTGATGGACCGGTCCAGCCGGGCCCGGGTCTCCTCGAGGCCGTCGGTGAGGGCGCGCAGGCGATGAGCGTCCGCCTTCGCCCAGGCGGAGGAGCCTCGCCGGGCGGCGAGGGCCTCGTCGATGCGCTTGCGTGACCGCTCCTCGACCTCCAGGAGGGCGTCCCGTTGCCGGTCGAGCAGGAAGAGGAGATAGCGGAGGGCGTGGGAGGACTCCTCCGGGAGCGGCGTCATCCGGACCCACCGCCTCGGGATGACGTGCCCGCCGCGCAACTGGTAGTCCGCGGGGCGACGGGAGAGGGACGCCCCCTTGGGAGTGGCGGCGACGGTCTCCTCGTAGCGCACCGGGGTGTCGGCGGTCTCCAGCTCGCTGAGCAAGCGGGGCACCAGCGCCGTCAGGGACTTGATGGCGTGGAGCAGGCTCGACTCGCGGCTGGCGCCGGCCGAGGGGGAGCGAGGACCTCGTTCGTCGATCCCCGCCTGCAGGAGATCCGCGGAGAAGGCCCGGAGGTCATCGATGATGCGGGAGGCGAGGTCACTCATGGCGGCTTCGCGGACCTAAGCCTGGGTGACGTCCTGCCCCTCTTCGAGCAGCTCCTTCCAGGTGGCGATGGCGCCGGCGCAGCGACGCAGGTTGCCGCCGTGGGTCTCCGCCCAATGGCCGAGCTGGAGGACCACCTGGTGGTCGTGGGGGTCCCCGGACAGGAGCCGGATCTTGGTCAGGACCTCCTGCAACAGGACGAGGTCGAGGGCGCTCCACTCGTCGATGCCCAGGTGTTCCAGGTTGTCGAGGCAACGCTTGAGAGAGAGGGCGCTCCTGAAGGAGAACGAGGCTCCCTTGGGTCGGATGAGGAAGCTCAGGTCCGTGACGGCGCCGACCATGTCGTCATCCAGGTCCAGCTCGGCGAGGTCGAGGGCACGGCGCGGGTCCATGGTGAGCTCGATGAGCGCGATCCGATCCAGCACCCGGGGGGAGAGGGGGCGGGTGGTGAGGTCGCTGTTCACCGTGGCCACGAAGCGCACGTTGGGCGCCAGGTAGACGCCGGAGGAGTCCACGTCCTCCATACCCACGATCTTCGATCCTCCGAGCTCCAGCGTGCGTTCGGCGCGGTTGTCCGCGGGGTACTGAGAGCGAACGAGGATGTCCGAGAGCCAGTACTCCGGTTGGCTGAGGTTGAACTCCTCGAAGACCACCAGGTGGTTCCTCTTGTCACCGGCGTCCCAGGCGCGCTCTGCGCCGACGAGGAACCGGGTGAAGTTGGTCGCTTCGAAGCACCCGTTGATGGGGTTGATGTGCCCCAGGAGATCCTCCCGTCCGCGCCAGGTGGAGGACACGGGGACCACCAGCGTGCGCTCCCGCTTGGGGTCGTCGATGAGGTTCAAGGCCAACGTGCTCTTGCCCACGCCGGGCTCGCCACGAAGCACCACGAGGGACTTGGTGAGGGAGCCGACGAGGATCGCCGAGAGGGTGTCTTCGCCGTAGCGGTCGACGATGACCTCGCGCATGGAGGTCTCGACCAGCTGGCCGTCATCGGGAGGGGCAGGCTTGGGCTGCGAGACCGGGAGGATCTTGGGCTGGGGCGGGGCCACCGCCTCCTCCACGACCTTGGACTCGAGCAGCTTGGTGTAGGGGCGGAACGCCCGGTTGTTGTCCGGGGCCGCGCTGGTGGCGATGCTCCGGGCGCGGGGCGCGGAGACGGACCGGTGCTGCTGCGCTTGCTTGCCGGCCACCCGCAGCCACTCATCCAGGTAGTCCCGGAACTGGGTGAGGCGCTGCTTCGCCTTGCCGTGGGCCGGATCGGTCCAGTCCCGTTCGGCGGCGGCGACCGCGTCATCGAGCACGCGGGCGATGGCCCGGCGTTCCACCTGCTTGATGTAGGCGCCCCCGGCGGACTGGAAATAGGGGCGCTGAATCCGAAGCTCGTGGAACTCCGCCCACCCGTCCGGATAGGGGCGGACGTGATACAGGGGATGGGGGCCGATGTGGCGGCGCTCCACGGACTGCACCCTGTACAGGCCGTACATGTGATGGAGCCGATTGCTCGCGCTGCGGACCCCGTGGGGTTCCTGGAACGCGTGCCCCCACAGGAGCAGGATCTGATCGTCGAGCGCCTTGGGTGTGGCCTCGAGCACCCAGCCGATGCCGCTCTGCGGGATGATCAGGAACGGGCCTTCCGGGTCGAAGGCGTGCAGGTGGTAGCAGCGTGGGTCGCGACGGTCGCAGTAGTCCTCGCGGAATTGCGCTTCCTGTCCGCAATTCCAGGACGCCGCCTGTTCGCAGATCGATCCCCGCCACCCTTCTCTGTGGGCGTTGATATTGCAGCCGATCACGTTGCCGGGGACGAGGGTGAAGGTCATGCTGAACCGACCATGCTACACCCGTCGGTAGCGAGGCGATACCCGGCCTCAGGGGGCCCGGCTCAGGACAGCACTTGCCGATACACGTCCGCTGTGTGACCGCACATACGGTCGGCGGAGTGGAGGGTGACCGCCCGCTCCCTGGCGGTGTTTCCGAACTGGATCATCCGGTCCCGGTCCCCGATGGCTACGTGAAGGGCCTCGCCCAGGGCGTCACCGTCCTGCTGTGCGAAGAGGATGCCGCTGGCGAGATGGGCGACCAGGTCCTCGTTCCCTTCGATGCGCGTGGCGACGATGGGGACCCTGCGGTACATGGCCTCGAGGATGGTGAAGGGCATGCCTTCGTAACGTGAGGTGTTGACCAGCACGTCCATGCCGCAGAGGAGCTCCGCCGCGTCTCGCCGGAAGCCGTAGAACCGGGTGACGGCGCCGATACCGATCTCGCCGCACTTCGCCTCCGTCTCGTGGAACAACGGGCCGTCGCCGAGGATGGCGAACCGGAGGTTCGGGTTGGCGTCGTAGACCCGGCGGATCCCCTCCAGCATGAGGTCCGGGTCCTTCTGCGCGGTGAAGCGACCCACCCAGCCGATGACCAGGTGGTGGTCCTCGAAGCCGAGCTCCTGTCGGGCCGCGGCCCGTTGATCGGGGCTCGGGTCCCCCGGGTCGGGGATGCCGTTGGGGATGACAAAGACCGGCGCGTCGTGGTGGGGCCGGGAGCGCGCGGCCTCGGCCCCGCGGCTCGTGTTGACGATGGTCGCGGCGGTGTTGTTGGTGGCGATCCGATGACGAAACGGGAGCGGCTTGTCGTCGAACTCCGAGGTGGGCAGGTGCTCCGTGCAGATGAAGCGACCCTGCATGGCGGCTCGAGCAGCGGTCATGGCGCCGTTGCATGCCCGCGGGTCCGTCAGGTTGAAGTGCAGGATGTCGGGCCGGTGGCCGGCGAAGAACCGCAGGACCTTGAGGAACGCTCCGCGGTCCTTCAGGGTGTTGATCTCCGGCAGCCGCCGGACCGCGATGTCGGCGCTCGAGAGCTCCGCGGCCATGGGGTCGAGGGCGCCGCTCTCGCTGCACACCACCTGGACCCGCCAGTCGTCGCGAGGCAGGCCACGCGCCAACTCCACGAGATACCTCTCGGCCCCGGCAAAGAGGGGGGCGTCGCTGTAGAGGAGCACGGTTCGGGCCGCCATGGAGCGCGGATCATGCCACACGGAGGGCTTTCCACCAACCGAACTCGCGCCGCGCCGGGGGCCCTTGTCGGACCCGGAGGACCGGGGATCAGGGACGCGCGCCTCGTTCGAGGGCCTCCCGCAGCCGCGGGTCCGTGACGTTCCACCGGTCCATGGCGCGGATCCCCTCCCGGGCGTGTCGCCGCCTCCCCTCCGTGTCCCCGTCCGCCGCAGCGGCGGTCATGAGCGCTCGTCGGATCCAGGGTTCGAGGGCTTCGCCCGGGACCACCAGCTCGTCCAGGGAGCGTTCCTTCTCGATCTCCGGTGCGCCGGTGACGCGTCCGGCGGCCCGTCGTTGCGCCTCCAGCAGCCGGTAGAACGGCCGGCGTCCGAGCTGTTCCGGGGGTCGCCAGGGGGGCGTGCCGGGGGATCGGGACGCTGCCAAGAGCAGCGCCCGGCCGGCGTCCCGGTCGGGGAAGGAGGCGAGGAGAGCCCGCAGGCTGGTGACGTCCTGCTGGGTGATCCTGCCCCTGCGAACCGCGGCGACGGCGTGCCGTCCTTCGTCGCGCAACAGCGAGACCCCGGCGTCCGCCAGGGGCATCAACAACAGCAGCGCCGATCCCAGGAGGAGCAGCACCCGGTCGCCCGGTCCGTCGCGGGGGACGGTGACGGGAGCGAGGGCGATGACCGTGGCCAGCACGGTGGCGGCCGCCGGCGCATAGAGGTCGCTGTCCACCAGGCCGTGGAGCGCGAAAGCCGTGAGGGCTACGGCCCACGCCGCGCGGGAGGGAGACCCCATGCCTCGCGACGCTCGAGCGGCGGTCACGGCGATGACGACGAGGATCACGCCGTCCAGCCACGGCGGGGCCTCCCAGTTGAGGGGCAGGACCCTGGGGACGCCGTTCAACAACGGGGCCACGAACATCCCTCCCGCCAGGCCCAGGCCGAGGGTGCGGGAGAGGAGCTGATCCACTGGTGGGGCGACGGATTCCGGACGCCGCCGTTGCCCCCGGAGCAGGAGCCCGACGGCGACGACCAGGGCGAGCAACCCCACGGGGCCGAGCTCGATCAGCAGCTGCAACCACGTGTCGTGCAGGTGGGCGCTGTGGTCTTCATCCGGGCGGGCGTGGGCCCAGCGCAGCTCCCGGGTCGCCTCCAGTCCGGCTCCCGACAACCCCATGTCGTCGAGCATGCGGAAGCCCAGCCGGTGATAGTCGAGGCGCTGAGAGAAGGTCGCGAGCTTCCCGCCCACCAGAGGCGGGGTCCACTGGAAGCTCAGGCAGGTGATCAGGAGCAGGACCCCGGCGGCGCCCGCCAGGGCGAGCCCGCGGCACCATGGTCCCACCGGCCCTGGTTCTCTCCTGGCGACGGCGAGGCTCAGCAGCAGGGCGAGGGTGGCGCCGGCGGAGCCTGCGGCGACGAACCCGAAGGTCATCAGGACCATCACCAGGATGGCTCCCCGCCGTCCGCTTCGCCAGATGCCGAGGGGTAGCAGGAGAAGCAGGAGTCCGGCGAAGGCGTTGGCGTTGAAGAGGGTGGCGCTGGCGCGGTCTGAGTCGAGGAACGCCTGCGCCATGGGCGACGTGAACCACACCTCGCTGACCAGCGGATCGGAACGCAGCTGATCCCGTTGCCACAGGGTCTGGGACAGCCCGATGACCGACAGGGTGACGCCGCAAGCCAGCAACCAGCGTCGTATGGTCGGCCCCATGCCGTCGTGAACGACCAGATTGCGAACGGCGATGCCCACGGACACCGCCGCCAGGAAGTCCAGGGCACGGGCGACGCCCTGAGCGGTGATGGGGAAGCAGCCGGGGAGGATCGCGAGGACGAGCAACCACGCGGCGGCGGCGGGGGCCGCTTTGCGGCGGAGGAGCTGCTCCAGGAGGATGAGCCCGGAACCGGCGAAGAGAGGGATGCGGGCCAGCGCGTTCGTGATCGGCCAGGTGGCGGGTTCGTCGGGGAGGAGGAGTCGGAGTCCGAGGCCCAGGCCCAGGAGGAGCGCGCCCAGCAACCCGATGGGCCGCGGTTCGGGGGTCACCGGTGAGGCGCTCATGGGGCGGGCACCTCGATCCTGCGTCTCCAGCCGACGGCGAACGCGGTGGCAGTGGCGATCCCCCACACCGTGGCCAGGACGCGGAACGGGACCTGGCCGTCGAGGACGACGGGCACACCGGCGAGGAACTGGATCGTCCACAAGGTGACCACCGCCCGGACCGGCGACAGGCCCCGCGCCACCAGACGATGGGACAGGTGATCGCGGCCTGCGGTGAACGGGTGCACCCCACGCCGAGCCCGCGAGACGATCACCAGCAACCCGTCCCAGGCCGGGATCGCGAGGATGGCGGCCGGGAGCAGGAACGGGCGGGTGCTGGGTGGTCCCTCATCGAAGGTGAAGGCCACGGTGAGAGACGCGAGGAGGAAGCCGATGGCGAGGCTCCCGGAGTCTCCCATGAAGACCCGTGCGCGGGGGAAGTTGCGGGGCAGGAAGCCGCAGAGCCCGCCGGTCAGGCAGATGAGGATGGCGGCCATGAACAGCTGCCCGGTGGCGATGGCGAGGGTGAGCAGGTGGAGTGAACCGATCAGGACCACGCCCGCCATGAGCCCGTTCATGTTGTCGATGAAGTTCACCGCGTTGGTGATGAACACCACGTAGAGGATGGTCAGGCCGATCTGCCAGACCGGGGAGTCGAGGTAGAGGCTGATGTGCAGACCGGCGACGGTGAGCATGGCGGCGCAGGCTCCCTGGACGGCGAGCTTCAGCCAGGGAGAGAGGCCCCTGCGGTCGTCGATATGGCCCAGCACCATCATCACCGCGGTCCCGGCCAGGATGCAGAGCAGTTGAGGGGCGCGGCGCCGCACTCCGGGGAGGTGCACGAGCAGCTCGTCCGGGACCCAGCC
The DNA here is from genome assembly GCA_964507445.1 of uncultured Isosphaeraceae bacterium. Classification (GTDB taxonomy): domain Bacteria; phylum Planctomycetota. The sequence goes on along the minus strand of CAZDQF010000022.1, from coordinate 64,715 downwards.
GCTCTCGTGCCACGCGCGGAGGGCCACCAGCAGACCTACCGTGGCCGGGACCACGACGGCGGTCAGGACCGCGATGCCTCCGGCCAGGGGCGTCGGCCCTTCGTGTTGCTTCCTGCCGCCGGGCGCGTCCACGGCTCCGGTACCGCGGGCGATCCGCTCCAGGAACGGCAGCAGCGAGGCGCTGATCAGGATGGCGACCCCAAAGAGCAACAACCCGGCGGACGGCAGGGTCACCTGATCATCCGTCCCGGAAGGGGACGCCCAGTCCCTGGAGAACGTCGCGAGATCGGGCGGCCTGGTACGGGCCTTCATGGCTGTGGCGGGCCAGCTCGACGGCGACCACGCCGGCGAATCCGATCTCGGAGAGTGCCTCGATGAGCGGCGGCAGGTCCAGGTCTCCTTCTCCGAACGGGAGGTGCTGGTGGACGCCGGTCTTCATGTCCTCGATGGCGACGCACGCCAGCAGCTCCTTCTCTGCCCGGATGATGTCCTCGGGGCGCCCCTCCCGGGTCACCAGGAGGTGCCCGCAGTCCAGGGAGAGCTTGAGACGACGCGGACCGTCCAGTTGATCGCGGAGTCTGTGGAACTGATCCACTCGTTCGATCAGCATGCCGGGCTCGGGTTCGAAGGCGAGGTCCACGCCCGCGCGCTCCGCGTGATCCAGGAGACGACCGAGGGCACCGCCGAGGATCGCATAGGCCTCGTCCTCCGCCAGCCCGTCGTGGTTCCCTCCCGACCACAGGGAGACGCACGGCGCTTCGAGCTCGTTGGCGATGTCGATGGCGCTGCGGAGGAACGCCTCTCGGCGGTCGGCTCCTTCCCGCGAGAGCAGGTTGGGGTGGTGCTTGCGCCGCGGGTCCAGGATGAACCGGGCGCCGGTCTCCACCACCGCCTCCATGTCCAGGGTGTGGAGGATGGACTTGATGGCCGCTACTTCATCCCGGACGCCTCCGGAGAGAGGGTCCAGGTGGTGGACATCGAGGGTGATGAAGACGCCCCGGTATCCCAGGTCCGCGAGCAGGTTGAGCGCCTCCGGGAGCCGGTGCCCGGCGAGGCCGGAGGTGCAGTAGCCGATACGAAAACGCGGCCGCGGGGCGTCCATGGGGGACATTCTAAGAGGGCGGCGGCGAAAGGGCGGGGGTTGTTGTCGGTCAGTCCCCGAGCACGTCGTTCACGATCCCGAGGATCACGTCGCCGTACCGGTCCAGGCGGCCCTCGCCCAGACCCTCGATCTGGCTCAGCTGCTCCAGGTCCCTGGGGCATGAGCGGGAGATCCGCTCCATGACGTGATTCGGCAGCACCACGATGGAAGGGGCCTTGCGCCGTGCGATCTCGCCGCGTCGCCAGCGCCGGAGCTCCTCGGAGACCATGGACTGAGCCTCCGTCGGTCGCTCGCCCTTCTGCTTCACGCGCAGGGGGACCTCGGCCTTGTTGGCGACCCCGGCCCGGACGGCCTCGATGACCTGGGTCCCCATCCGTTTGATCACCCGAGAGGTGAAGCCGCGGATGCGGGCGAGCTTCCTGAGGTCCGTCGGGCGACGCCTCGCGACGGCGAGCATCTGCTCGTTGCCCATGATGCGGAACACCGGGACGTTCATGTCCTGCGCCAGGGCGTCACGCACGGCGTAGAGCTCCTTGAGGATCGACAGGTCCGTCTGGTTCAGGTTCCTGGCCCCCTTGATCCGTCGGAACCCCTCCGGGGCCAGGCCGGCGCCGCCGCGCCATTCCTGCCTGGAGACCCGAGAAAACTCGATGGCCGCCTCCTCCAGGTAGTCCTGCTCTTCCAGGGCGCCGTGGAGGATGTCATGGAGCTCCTCCAGGTAGATCACGTCGTCCACCAGGTAGGGGATGTACTCCTCGTTCAGCGGTCGCTTGCCCCAGTTGTTCTTCGACAGGCTCTTGTTCATGGTCACGTCGAAGTGTCGACTGACCAGGGCGGCCAGCCCGAGTTGTTCGTATCCGAGCATCTGGGCGGCGATCATGGTGTCGAAGATCGGGCTCAGCCCGATATCGAAGTCCCGCTTGAGGCAGACCACGTCGTAGTCGGCGCCATGAAGCAGCTTGGTGATGCCGGGGTCTTCGAGAGACGGCTTGAGGAGGCTCAGATCCCGGACGGCGACCGTGTCCACAAGGAAGACCCGGTCGTTGGCTTTGAGCTGGACGTAGCACACCTGCTCCGCGTACACGTGCAGGCTGTTGGACTCCGTGTCCAGGGCGATACGGTCTGCGCGCTCCAGGGAGGCCGCGACCTCGGTGAGCTGGGACGGCGACTCCACCATGACCGCGTCGTGAGGGAGGTGTGAGGCTATGGTCGGCCTCCTCGTCCGTCAGCGGTCTGGTTCATGTCCTGGATGAGCGTGGTGCAGCGCTTCAGCGCCCGGGTGCGGGCGTCGGCGTCGTCCGCGACCAGGAAGAGGGCCTGGGTGCCGAGCTTCGCCCTGGTCAGGGGCCACGGATCGAACATGGGGTCCCGCGTCAGGAGGGCGATCTCCCGAGCCAGCACCTCGACCTCGGCTCGTGTCTCTCCCTCCTCGAACTGTTCCATGAGGATGGTGACGGACTCCAGCCGCTGCCGGATGGCGTCGTCCGCTTGCTGGCCAGCGTCGGTGGTGACGCGGGAGCGCACCGAAGGGGCTTCGGTAGAGCCGCACGCCGCCATCACCAGCACCATCAGCCCGAGGATGCCGCCGCGGGCTACCGGGAGACGTAGGTGCCGCCGGAGAGCCGGGCGAGCCCGCTCATGAGCGCCTTGTCGTGATTGGGACCAATCCCGATGGTGTGAATCCGCACCTTCTTGAGGGCGTTCATCTGCCGCACCTCTTCGAGGATCTGAGTGGGATTGGTGATCCGGCCGCGGTTGGCCTGGCCGTCGCTCATGAAGAAGATGGTGTCCAGGGCCATTCCGTAAGCCCTGTCGTGAGTGCCTCTGCCCGCCAGAAGGAAAGCCCGCTCCAGGGAATCGAAGATGTTGGTACTGCCGACTTCTCTGACCTGCTTGATCCACTCGGTGGCCTTCTTCCGATTGGCGCGGGACGCAACGGCCATCTTGTCGCGCCAGCCATCCCATCGGCTGTTGTAGAAGATGATATTGAAGGTCGCGTCGTCAGGCAGGGAATTGACCGCACGGGTCAATTCCGCTTTCGCGACAACCATCTTGGTCCTCTTTCCTCTCGAATCCTGAGCGGTCATGCTACCGGATCGATCGAGAATGAAAACCACGTGCTTGGATCTGGTCTCGATTCCGTAGAACTGCGTCCCCCCCCGGCGTTCACCAGCAACTCTTTCAGCCTTCGGCCCCGGATTGAGCTTCTTGTTCGGGATGGTCCAATCACGAGCCTGACCCCGCCACCATGATTGCCATCCGCTCACGTCGCCGTGGTCTTGTCGGGTGAGGGCGATCAGGGCTTGGGAGCAAGCCGCTTTGAGCGAAGGGTCGCCCGACTCCAGCCCCTTGATCAGGTGCGGGACGCAGGGCTTCAGGTGCAGCCGTTCCAGGGACCTGGCCGCGGCGAGCCGAACGTCCGCGTGGCCGGAACCCTCGCGTAACAGCCGGCCGAGGGTGTCGGCGACGGACGCGTGCCCCTGACCGCCGAGGGCGTGGGTGGCGGCCACACGCAGTCTCAGGCGGTCCTTCTCGGAGTAGGGCTTTCCGGAGGCGGGGTTCGCGATCGAGGCGGGACCCGCGAGGCCCGAGAGCAGATCCCTGACCGCCGCGGTTCGTACCCAGGCCAGGGTCTCGATGAACCGCGCCTGGCGATCGGGCTGGATGGTCTGGGACAACGGCCGCAGGAGGAAGCGGGACACCAAGCGATCCCGCAAGTCCTCGGGCAACCCGGTGAACGCGCGTCCCACGGCCTCCCGCCGTACGTCCAACGCCTCGCCGTCCGCCGCCTCCAGCTTGTCCGGTCGGGAGACGTCGTCGGCGTTCAGCTCACCGAGGCCGTCTGCGGCGAGGATCCGGCGCGCCCCCAACAGGAACCTGCGCTGTCCGACGGAGAGGGCGCCGCCGACCTTCTGCGCGGGGTTGGTGGATTCGAGCTTCTCCAAGACCTGCTCCAGGGTGTCGGCCTCGTCCTCCCACCACTTCCTCCACAGGGTCCGATTGTCGTGGAAGGTGACGCCGGCGTGGGCGACCAGGGCCTCGATGGTCTCTTCGAGGAATCGCCCCTCTGCCTTGTACAAGGCGTCCAGCAGCGGAGGGATGCAGCGGATCGACGCCAGCTCTCCGAGAGCGCGGGCCGCGGCGACACGGGCCGGCCACACCTCGTCCCGCAGTGCCCGGGCCAGCGCGGGGATGGTGGTGGGGTCGCGGCGTTCGCCCAGGGCGTCGACGACGGCCACACGGAGCACGCCGTCCTTCGCCTCGAGGAGGAACGACAGCAGCGCGTCTCGGGCAAAGTGCCCCTCGCAACGGGACAGGACCTCGACCACCTGGCGGCGCTCTTCAAAGTCCCGCTTCCGTGTCAGCGTTCGGCGCAAGTCCTCGATCGCGGTCTCCTCGGCGCCGTCTTCCAGGCCACCGATCAGGCTCGCGCATCCGTCGAGCAGAACGTCTCGCCACCGCTGCATCTTGCGCTTCTCGGCCACGATTCCGTCGCGCTTCTTCATCAGGGGGGTGAGCTTGCGTTGAGCGGCGAGCATCATGCCCTGGGAGATAGGCCTCCCCTTGTCGTACTGCTTGTCGAGGGTCTCCGTCGACTCGGCGATAGCCTTCCCCATGGCCCGTAGCCGCTTCTCGACCTTCTCGAGGCTCCTGGTCGTGCGAAGGGTGGCGGACAGCAGGTCCTTGAGTCCCCGCGCGTCCCTGCTGGCGACCAGGGCGTCCACGCCCGTCTTGCGTTGGTCCAGGTCCGCGTTGCGGATCGCGGCCTTGAACGTGCGCCGCGCGTCGTGGATGTCCTGGGATGGTGCGGTCGAGGCGAGCAGCCCCGCGAGGCACAGCAGACAGACGGACAGCTGAAGCCATGCAGACGAATAGCGCATTCGCCCAAGGTAACATTGTGGCCTGTGAACTCTCAGGCCAAGATGACCCCATGAGCAGGAGAAAGGGGAAGCCGGCGCGACGACGGAGCTTCAAGGCCACCCTCGCCATGCTGTTGATCGTCAACGTCGTCCCGTTGACGGTGGTGGCCGTCCTCCTCATCCAGTGGTTTCGCGGAGACGTGGAGTTCTCGAAGGACCAGGTCCCGGCTGGGACGGGGGAGACCCTGGCCTGGGTCGGTGGGCTGCTGGTGGCCTTGATCCTGGTGGCGTCCCTGTCACTGCCGACCGCGCACGAGGGGGTCAAGGGGACGGCTGCGAGACTGCGGCGATGCGGCCGGATCATGGGGGGGGAGGAGGAGGGCAGCAAGGTCTTGGTGGTGCTGCTGTGGCCCGCGTGGCTCGTGCTCCGGGTCGTTTGCGCCGTCGCGCGGTTCGTCTTGATCCTGCTCTCTCTCGTCCTGATCGGACTCCTGCTGCTGTTCACCGCCAGGCTTCACTGGACCGACCTGCTACAGACACAGATCGACGCAGTCCTGGAGTGGGGGGGGACGCTCTACGGGTAGCCCCGCTATCCGTCGCCCCGACGCTCGCTCCGGCCTCCCCAGTTCATGAACACCACCTTGGTGTCGCCGATGTCGCCGGTGAGGGCGAACCAGATGGGGAGCTTGTGAGACTGGCGCCCGTCCTCGGTCCGCCACTCGAGGTGATAGAGGTACTTGCGGGCGCCGATGCCGTGAAGGGAAGAGGGGACCTGGGGGTCGTCCGCGGAGCCGAGGAACTCCGGTCGGCCGTGAATGGCCTTCGGGTCATCTCCCATCAAACGCCGGAACTCCGCCCTGAGCTCGCTCAGGCTGTCGGCTCCGGACCAGCGTGGTTCGTCGCTCCCGGAGGTGCGCTCCGCGAGCAGGTCCTCTTCGATGAACTCACGCATCAGGCTGGTGTCGTGGATCTGTCTCTTGCTGCGCTCCTTCGTGAGGTAGATGGCGTCGGCGATGGCGAAGACGCCGACCACGAAGAAGATGAAGAGGATGGAGCGTCGATCGAGGATGCGTGGTTGGCTTCTGCGCAGGTCTCCGCCGCAGTGGTGGCACGTGGTGTCACGGCGGTAGACGAGGGCGATGCAATGTGGGCAGCGTCTGATCTTGGACACGAGCGAAGATTCTCCGCCGGGGCATACGGCGTGTGGAGCGTTCATTGCCGCGTTTGACAGCCTGTCCATCATAACGGCTTGGCAGAACGGGTTAGAATCCGGTCCGCATGGACGCAACAGCGGTCGAGCAAGCCTACGGGCACCTTCACGGGATCATCCACAAGACCCCGGTCATCCACTCCAGGACCCTGGATGAACGGTCAGGGGGCACCCTCTATTTGAAGATGGAGTCCTTCCAGCGCACCGGAGCGTTCAAGTTCCGGGGCGCCTTTCACGCCCTGTCCCGCAACCTGGAGGCGGCCCGCGAGCACGGCGTGGTGACGGGCTCGAGCGGCAACCACGGCGGCGCGTTGGCCCTGGCCTCGCGGATCCTGGGGGTGGACTGCACGGTGGTCATGCCCACGGACGCGGCGGGCGTGAAGGTGGCGGCAGTGGAGGGTTTCGGCGCGCGGGTCGTTCGTTGCGGGACGTCCTCCGCGGAGCGCCTGGGGAAGGCCGCGGAGCTCGCTGAGGCCGACGGCTCCATGATGATCCCGCCGTACGATCACCCGGACATCATCGCCGGACAGGGGACGGTCGCGCTGGAGGCGCTGGAGCAGGTGCCCGACCTGGACGTGTTCATCGCGCCGTGCGGTGGGGGCGGCCTGCTGTCCGGGTGCGCCGGGTTCCTGGCGGACAGGGCGCCGTCCGTGGAGGTGTGGGGCGTGGAGCCCGACACGGCAGATGACACGGCCCGCTCGTTGTCCGCGGGGGAGCGGGTCCGGATCGACGTCCCCGACACCATCGCCGACGGCATGCGCAACGTGACCCCCGGGGAGTTGACCTTCCCCATTCTCCAGCGGGCCTGCCGCGGCGTCGTCCTGGTGAGCGACGAGGAGATGATGCAGGCCATGGGGCTGATGATGCTCCGCGGCAAGATCGTCTCCGAGCCCACCGGCGCCGCCGCGGTGGCGGCCGCCTTGAACGGTCGCGTCGACCTGGACGGCCGCACCGCCGTCGCCGTCGTCAGCGGTGGCAACGTGGACCCACCGATGCTGACCCGGGTCCTGCAGGCGGAGGGGTGAGGACCCCGCGTCCGTTGGGCGCGGGAGAGCACGGCGCGGAGGCTCAACCCGTTCGTGCGTCGCTGCCGGCGGGAGACCCGGCCCGCTTCGTGCTGTACACGAGGCACGCGGTCAGCGGCCACGCTTCTTCCCGGTCAGGCTCCGCCGGCTGGATGTTCCAGCGCGCTTGCTGAGGCAGCCAGAGGCCCACGTCGCCGCCGTTGTCCAGGAGGATGGCGTCGTGGAAGCCATGATCCACCAGGGTCTCCGCCAGGGCGGCGATGGTGGTGCCGGTTCGGTTGCTCTGTCCGGGGACGAGCAAGGAGCCCACGCGGCCCGCGGAGTCCACGCCGAGGGCGTGATGCGGGTAGACCCCCTGCTGAAAGGTCAGGGTCAGATCACGGTGGTCGAGCCTGTACGAGCCGCGCCGTGTCAGGTCCGCGGACTCCACGTAGTCCTTCACCGACAACGCGCGGCGCAGCTCGTCGGTGCTCAGGTCCTCGGGCATCCGCAGGGTCACCGGGGCCCCCGCCACCGCCTGCCTGTAGAGGTGCGGGTCCGCCAGCAGGGTGTCGTGGCCGAGGTCCACCCGCTCGCCGGAGCCGAGGGTCACGTAGGGGAAGCCGAGCAGGTGGCGCGGGTCGGCGAAGAGCGTCGCGTCCGACACGGACACGCGCCCGGCCCGCACCAGGTCCGGGCCGGAGATCAGCCAGCCGTCTTCGGGGTCCGTGTCCGGGTCCGCCCGTACCCCGGCCCCTGCCGCGTTGACCGTGAGGGCGCCGCCAGCGGGGCCGTCGACTCCGAACCAGCGTCCGTCGAGCCACGCCCTGACGCCGGCGTTCATGCCCAGGTTGCCGCACCCCGTGACCGCGACCGCTTGTCGTTCCGGGTGTCGTGCATCGAACCGGGCGAGGTGGCCATCCGCGCCGAGGACCGAACAGAATCCTCGACGCTGCTCCGACTGGCGGGTCACCCGTTGTCCTTCCAGGAGCACGTACGGAGGGCCATCGCCCCGGACCATGGGGCCCCTGGCGAGGGAGGGACGGTCGATGAGGAGGTCCACTCGCGCGTCTTCCTCTGGCTCGGTCCAGATGAGGTCCACGGCCCACACGCTAAGGGATGGCGAGGGCGAGGCGAAGAGAGCTCAGAACAGATCCAGTTGCTGTTCCGGCCGCCTGAAGGTAGTGGTGGTCGCCGGTTCGGTGCGCCGGTTCAGCTTCAGGCGGGCTACGTGGAGCGAGAACAGGTCCTCGATGGCCTTCCAGTAGGTGCCCTGGCCGGTCATGCGGTGGTAGGTCCGGTTGTCACCCAGGTCTCCGGCGCGGGCCTCCTTCAGGCGCGCCTCCACGCGATCTGCCCGATCCGGCAGGGCGGCCTTCAAGCGCGAGAAGAACACGGACTCGAGAGAGCCAGGGAGTCGGAGCAGGATCTTCCCCGCGGCGATGGCGCCCGCGGCCTTGGCGGCACCGAGGATCTCCGGGATCTCCCGGTCGTTGAGACCGGGGATGATCGGCGCCACCAGCACCGAGACCGGGACGCCGGCGTCAGCCAGCGCCTTCATGGCCTGCAGTCTCAACCTGGGAGTTGGCGTCCCGGGCTCCACGGCGCGCGCGACGTCGGCGTCGAGGAAGGGCAGGCTCATGGTGACGCCGCTGGGAGACGCCCGGCAGATGCGGCCCAACAGCTCAGCGTCGCGCTGGACCAGGGCAGACTTGGTGATGATGCTCACCGGGTTCCGGTATTCCTCGCAGATCTCCAGGCAGCGCCGGGTCAGCTTGTAGCACGCCTCCACAGGCTGATAGCAGTCCGTGTCTCCGGAGAAGCAGATCAGCTCGCCTTGCCATCGCTGGCGCCCCAGCTCCCGACGGAGCAGTTCGGGGGCGCGGACCTTGACCACCAGCCGCGTCTCGAAGTCGCTGCCGGCGCCCCACCCGAGCCGTTCGTGGTCCGGCCGGGCGTAACAGTAGGCGCAGGCATGGAGGCAACCGCGGTAGGGATTGAGGCTCCATCTGAACGGGATGTCGGGGCTGTCGTTACGAGAGAGGATCGTCCGGGAATCCTCTTCGTAGATCTGCACGTCGGCCTTCGGAGGCTCGCCGAGCCACTCCACGTCTTCATGGGTGTAGGGATTGGGAGGGTTGTCCACGTGCCGCACGGCGCCATGTTAAGTGATGGCGCCGACGAGCCGCGGATCACAGCGGGAAGTCCCGCTGTCCATCGAGGGTCCGCCTCTGTTATCTTGCTGCGTCATGCGAAACCTCATCTTGTTGTTCGCGGGGTTGCTGCTCGCCGGGTGCGCCACGCGCACCCACCGCTTCGACGGCATCGGAGCCGACGGGACCCCCGGTCGTGAAGTGCGCTACATCCTGGAGTCCGAGGACGGGCGGGAAGGGTTGATCACCCTGCGGATGTCCGGGAAGGCCCACGATCGGATCGATGGTCGTGAGACGGACGTGGTGCGGCTGACCGTCGTGGTGGACAACTACGCGCACGATGGTCCGGTGGAGCTGCCCCTCGAGGGTGCGAAGCTCATGGATGACCAGGGACGGGAGTGGCAATCCCTGTCCATCATCCGGCCGCCCGGCTCCACGGGCGATGTCGCCTCCGTCGCCGGGAGTCGCCGTGAGTCCTTCACGTTCGTCTACGACGCCGGGGCGGCGGGCGCCCTCAGGACCACCGGGTCCCTCACGTTTGACTGGTCATACCGCTTCCGGGGTGCGGTGGTCGAGCACGACACCCGCTTCCTGCCGGTCCGCATTGAGCGGCAGACCGTATATTGGTCCGGCGGCTTCATCATCGGTGGCGGTTACTGGAACGCGCCCTGAGGCTGACGGCGATCAGAGCATGAACCACTGTCGTATCTGCAACCAACTGGAGGCGACCCGGCCGGAGGGCCCGGCGGAACCACGGTTCTGCCAGCGGTGCTGGGACACGCGCCTGCGGCAGATGTTCATGGAAGAAGATCGCTTCCATGTGCAGCGGGTGTTTCGAGGTGCCGAAGCGGAGAAGTACCTGGTGTACCACCAGGAGCACGCCAGCGGGAGCGACGCCGTGGGGCAGGTGGTCGCCGTCCACGACCGCCTGAGTGATCACCTGGAGGTCTCCTCGTACCTGTCCGACAAGATGGACTGGAACACCACGGTCCCGTTCATCTACGAGCAGGGAGTGGAGTGCGAGATCACCATGCTGGACGTCTTCCTGGTGGTCCTGGAGGCGGACCTGATCCCCTCCTGGCGTTGTCACTCATGGACGGCGGAGGTCAACCTCTGCACCGGCGATCCGTTCTACATCGACAGCCACGACCGGCAGCGGGAAGGGGACCCCGCGGACCCGGAGACCTGAGCCGGTCCACGGGGCGACCCCGGTGCTTGACCCGGGTCGGTGACTTCCTACACTGACGGTCCCACAGGGGTATAGCTCAATTGGCAGAGCAGTTGATTCCAAATCAACAGGTTCGGGGTTCAAGTCCTCGTGCCCCTGCTTGACCTCGAGACCGGGGCGCGACATCGACGTCGCGCCCCTTGGTGTATCCGGGCCTGTTCACCGCGTACCATGGGCCCCTCTGGAGCCTCGAGGACCGCGCCGGGCTCGGGCCTTGATCGGCGCCTCGAGGTGATGTCCTGGTGGAGTCCGGGCGATGATCGTTGGCTGTGGAGAGTGGGGTTTCCGGGACATCCCGTTGGACCAGCACTGCGCGTTGGCTCGTCGGCTGGGGTTCACGTACCTGGAGTTCGGGATCGGGGGCGGCCAACCCGGTCGGTTGCCGGAGGCTCCCTCCGCGTCGGATGTGGCGGCGTGGACACAGGGGGTGGATCAGCATGACCTGGTGGCGCCCTTCTGCTGCATCGAGAACGACTTCACCTTGCCGGATGAGTCGGCGCACGTGGCGACCGTGGATCGGGTCCTGAGCCAGCTCCGCGTCGCGGCGGATTGTGGAGCCACCCACGTGCGGCTCTTCGCGGGATTCACGCCGACTCCGCGGATGACTCCTGATCTCTGGGCGCGCATGCTCGACGCCTTCGCGGTCTGTGACCAGCTCTGCGAGGACCTGGGCCTGCTCATCGCCATCGAGACCCACGGCGCCATCGCCTTCAGCGCGGACGGTTCCGCGGTTCATCAGGGCACGCCGACCACGGACCCGGACGGGCTCCGGCGGCTCGCCAGAGACCTCCCTCCCCGGGTGGGCTTCAACTTCGACCCGGGCAACATCAAGGCGGTGCGCCCGGAGGATGAGGACTACTGCCTGTCCATCATCGATTCACGCATCAACTACTGTCACCTGAAGGACTGGCGCCGGCGAGGTGACGGGTGGGACGCCGTCGCCATCGGTGACGACGCCATGGACTACGGTCCGTTGCTGGCGCGGATGTCCTTCGACGGGGTCTACCTCATCGAGTACGAACCCACGGACGACGTGGAGGACGGCATCCGACGCAGCCTCGCCTACCTGGACCGGGTCGCGCCGGGATATCGCCTCTCGTGAGAGGCCACGGGTATCAGTTCTCCGACGCCCGGACGTCGGTCAACGAGCTCCGCCGCCACGGCGTGGGCCGATGTGGACGTACTGCCCGCCGTTCTCCTCGGCCAGGGTGCGCATGAACCGCTCGTCGGTGCTGGAGCCAAGGCCGATGCAGTGGATCTTCACGTTCTTGAGCTCGTTCAGGGACCTGATCTCACGCAGCATGGACCGGGGATCGACCACCCGGCCGCTGTTGGCCTGGCCGTCCGACAGGAAGAAGATGGTGTCCGCGGCGAGGCCGTATCGAGCGTCGAAGGACCCCCTGCCCACCAGTTTGAAGGCGCGCTCCAGGGCGTCGAAGATGTTCGTGGCGCCGTCCGCCTGCAGGCTGTTGGCCCACTTGCGGGCAGCGGCCTTCGCCGGGCGGGAGGCCTTCTGCATCTTCTTCTTCCATGCCTCGTGCTCGATGGCGTAGGTGATCACGTTGAACGTCCCGTCATCCGGCAATCCGGTGATCGACTGCAGCAGCTCCTTGACCGCGTTATCGAGCTTGGACTTGCCCTTGGGCGCGTCGGGGGGCTGGCCGCCGCGGCCGCGGCCGTAGCGGGTATCCAGGGCCCATCGCATGCTGCCGCTGATGTCCAGCACGTAGATGATGTGCTTGGAGCGGGAGCGGATGCCGTAGAAGTAGGTGCCACCCCTGCCGCCCTGCTCCTGCTTGTCGCCCTTGGCCACGACCCCGGGGACTCCGGCGTCGGCGCCGTGCCCACCGAACTTCCCCTCATTCTTCGCCCACCAGTCTCGCCACAGGGTCACGTTGTCGTGGTAGTTGACCTTGGTGAGGGCCTTGAGGGTGTCGATCAGCTCGTCCACCATGCGGCCGTCGGCGTGCTCGAGGGCGCCGATGAGCGGGGGAATCGCCTCCTTGCCGCCGGTCTTCTTGAGGACGGCGACCGCGGCGACCCGCACCTGCCAGAACCGGTCCTCGAGGGCCTCGATGGCGGCGGAGGTCATCTCCGGTTTGGCCAGGATGGCCATGGTCTCGAAGGCGGCCACCCTGATCCCCGGGTTCCGCGCCAGCGTGGCCGCGTTCATCAACGCGGTCACGATGGCAGGGTCATCGGTCCAGGCCATGGTCTTCAGGGCTCGCGCCTTGTCCTCGGGTTTCTTGCCCCACTCGTAGGCCTTCACCACCTCCTGGATGGCGCGCTTGCGCTGCTCCGCCGGCGTCGACTTGATCAGCTCGCCGACGCTCTTCTCAAAGACGGCGGAGACTCGTTGGAGGTCCTTGATCCGCTCATCGAGCCCGGAGAGCTTTCTCTCCAGGGGGCGGATCTTTGCCTGGGCGGCGTTCATCTGCGGGCGGGTGAGGCGGACGTTCGTGATCTTGGCCTTCTCTGCGTGGAGCAGCCTGCCCACCTTGGTGAACTCGGCCCGAACCTCCGCCGCCTCTTCTTCGTTCTCGCCAAAGCAGCGGAGCAGCAGCTTCACCCCCTCCGCCACACCGGAGCCCTGGACCGCCCGGACCGCGCTGACGCGGGCGTCCGGGTCGCCGCGCTTCATGGATTCCTTGAGGGCCTTGGCCTGCCGCCGATACTCGGCGTCCTGGCAACGGACGGAGGGCGCCAGAGCCAGGAGCAGGGACGCGATGAGGACCGCGCGGGCGGATTGAGCATGGATCATGGAGGCGTTCTCCGTTTGTCCGTGCCAGCCAGGAGCAGGGGGGGTGATCAGAAGAGGGTAGCAGATAGCCGGTGTAACCCCCGATCCCACTTGGTTTCGAGGTTTGTTCCCCAGTACGATCATGATGGCGTGAGGGCCGTCGGCCGCGCCGCCCTCCGAGACGTGGATCCATGCGAGTAATCGGTGTTCTCTTGTCGGTTTTGTGCCTGTCCTCAGGACTCCGGGCCCAGCCTCCGGAGCACGTCCTCGTCTACGTGGACAACTCGGCTGCGGGACCAGGTACCGGCACCAGCCAGGACCCCTTCTCCACCATCGCCGCGGCCATCGCGTACGTGATCCCGCACGACTACATCATCCTCCGACCGGGGACGTACTACGAGCGGGTGGACCTGCCCTACTTCGTGTTCCTGCGCTCCGAGCAGGGCCCCGAGGTGACCACCATCGACGCCACCGGGCTCGGCGGGACCCACGCCGTGACGCTGGCGACCCTCGGCGAGGTGACGGGGCTGACCATCACGAAGCGTGACGGCGGTGGCATCTACTCATCCACGTCCACGTCGGAGTTCGGCCGCATCATCAAGGGCAATCGTGTCATCGACTGCCCGAATGGCGGCATCGACCTGGATGGGCCCATGCACCCGGCCCTCGCGGAGAACCTCATCGTCAACTGCGGGCCGTTCGGTGTCCGGTTGCAGAACGGTGTCGCCCCCTACTTCACGGGCGCGACCATCACCGGGTGCACCGTCGGCCTCGATTACGACCCCTCCGTGCCGCTCGATCCGGCGGCGTTCGTGGCCAACTCCATCTTCTGGGGCAACGGAACGGACGTCATCGGCCTGGCGCCCGCGGACCTCATCAGCTGCGACGTCGGCGACCCGGCGTTCGTTGGGGTCAACGGGTCCATCAGCGCGGACCCGCGCTGGTTTGACGGCGCCACGGGGGACTTCCGGCTGCGCCGTGACTCCCCTTGCGTGGACAACGGCGCGTACTTCTACGCGCTCAACTCCAGCGAGTTCGACAATCGCGGGTACGGCAACCAACGCAAGATGGACGGGGACCTCGACGGCGTCGTGATGCCCGACATGGGGGCGTTCGAGCGGGGCGGGTTGGAGATGAGGCAGCAGGGGAGCGGCGCCGGCAGCGTGGTCACCGTGGACCTGGAGACGGGCCCCCACAGCCAGTGGTTCCTGGCCTACGGGAGCTACGACATCACCCCGGTGGTGCCGTTCCCCACCGCCGGGAGCACCAGCTACTACCTGTGGCTCAATCAGGGGACCCTGGACCTCGTGGGGACCGGCTTCATGGACCACACCGGTCGTGATCAGTTCGGAGTGGTGGTGCCCCCCTGGGCCGTGGGCCAGGCTGTGGACGTCCAGGGGCTGGGAGTGGACTGGTCCGGCGGCGGGCTGATCTTCAGCTTCACCAACGCGGAACGCATCGTCATCCAGTGAGCCGCGGTGAGCGGGCGGTGAGGCCGCCCGCCCTCAGATCGTCGACTAGTTGATGGAGATGGTGGTGGTGCTCTGGTCGAACACGACGCCGTTGCTGGAGTCCGTGATGGTCAGCGTGAACTCCACGTCGTAGGCACCGAAGAAGTTGGCGGGGAGGGGGATGTCGTAGGGCAGAGAGCCCGACGACGCGCCCGCCGGGATCGAGCCCGTGAGGGTCAGCAAGGTGACCGGCTGGAGCGCCGGCAACTGGACCACCGAGTAGGAGAGGTCCGCCCTGCCGGGCAGCTCGATGGACGTCGCGCCGGCGTCCGCCACCATGCTCAGGTTGATGGTGTCGCCCCAGGAGAGGCTGTTGTTGGCGGCGGTGAGAGTGGCCGTGGCGGGCTTGAAGTCGAGCACATAGAGCCCGGTGTTGAAGTCCGCCAGGTAGATGGCGTCTCGAGCGGGGTACACGCCCCACGCACCGAACTGGAACGGGTTGGTCATGGGGAACGAGTCGAAGAACCCGGCCTCTTCCGGGAGGAACGGGTTGGAGAGATCGACGATGCGCAGGCCCTGGGTGTAGTTGGTGATGAAGGCCAGGGAACCGACCACGAACAAGTTATGCATGACGGCCACCGGGTGGGACTGCCACTGGGAGATCTGGAACACGTTGGCCGGGTTGGCGATGTTCCAGACCCGCAGGTACCCGCCGGAGACCTCGTCCGTGGTCGCCACGAAGCTGCCGTTGTCCAGCGGCCAACAGTTGTGCACGAGCGACGTGGGCTCGGCGTGGGCCAGCTGCAGCACCGGGGCGGAGGGCGAGCTCACGTCGTAGATCTCGAATCCACCGGACAGCCACGACGCATAGAGCTTGTCGCCGAGGACCGTCACGTCACGGATCTGGGAGACCAGGGACTGGGACGACAGGGTGGCCACCTCGACCGGCGAAGCAGGGTTGGACACGTCCAGGACGACGATCAGGTTCGACAGCTGACTCGCTACATAGAGATGGGTGCCGGAGGCTGACAGGCTGTAGGTGGTCAGGACGTAGAACGAACCGTGGCTCCCGATCTCGACCGGATTGCTCGGGTCGCTGATGTCGAAGATGATCACCCCCTGGCCGTTACCCGATGCGTTGGCGCAATACAGGGTGTCGCCCACCGCCTGGATGTCCTGGATGAACAGGTCGCTGCGCCCGCTGTAGAGGACGGAGGGGTTGCTCGGGTCGCTGACGTCCAGGACGTCGAATCCCTCGCCGCGGCGTGCCATGAAGACCAGGTCCCCTTCGCTCCAAACGTCGGCGCAGGTGCCCACCGGGTAGGAAACGGAGGACAACGCGGAGGTGTTCGGTGACGAGGTCTGCCCGGCCAACGTGGCCGTGGCGACCAGGACGACGAGGATTGAGAACGTTCGCTGCTTCATCTTGCTGATCCTCGTCGTTCTCAGCGCCTCAGGACGCCGTTGATGGTGTTGCCGGAGAGGACCACGTCTTCGAAGAGGAGGTGGATGAACTCCTGCGGAAAGCCCACGACGGGCGCGTTGGGCTGGGGTCCTGGGATGAAGCGGACCGGTGGGCAGACCACGTGAATCTCGAGGTCTTCCCGGTCCACCTCGGTCTGGTTACCGAGGAACGGCCCGCTGCCCCCCGCCGCTCCGGGGTCGTTGGAGGCGTCCCGCACACCCTGGGTGATCATGGTGTGGACCAGGCGGTTGTCGTTGCCCGGGAGGAGCTGCCCGTCGATCAGGATGCTGGCGAGGCTGAAGGTGAGGCCGTAGGCGAAGACCTGGGGCATCAACTTGCCTCCGAGGCCAGTCCGTCCGTGCATGATGTGATTGCTGCCCACTCCGCCCCAGAACTCGTGGAACGGGCCCTTGGGCAGAGGCTTGGTGCTGCGGATCTCGATCTTGCGGCCGTAAGGGTCCGTGAACACGACCTCGATGCGGAGGCGGTCCTTGGTTGGTGATGTGAAGGTCTGGAGATCCACGGGTGTCCGGTCCTCGCACCAGATGGACACGGTGGCGTCATCGGAGAGCTGGGTCGTGTTGTTGGAGGCGGGGGTCGGCGTCGCGGTCGTGGTCCAGTTGCCGTTGCCGTCGTCGAGGCGATCATAGAGCGGGACGCCGATCATGAACTCGGCCCCGCGTGGGTCCCCTACGGTGCCGAAGGCGACCGGGTCCAGGTTGCGGAGTCCGGGGTGAATCCAGACGCCGTTGGTGGCCGTCCCCGAGTAGCTGATGTGCAGGTCGTTGTCGCTGATGTTCTCCAGCGACGTCTGGCCTGTCGCGGTGGACGGGTTCGATCCGGCCACGTCCAGGGCCCAGGCCGCGATGCAGGTGCCACAGAGCAACAGCGCCGCGATGGTGCGTACGTTCTTCATTTTGTATCCGATGGGACGGTGAACCGGCCCCCGGGGCGATGCCTACAAGGAGGGCCGGCGTCAGCAAGTGTGGATGTCTATAGCCTAGCGTTGCTGCGCCGGGAGATTCAAGGAATACTCGGGTTCTCCGTGGTCTCCGGAGCGATGCCTGCCGGAACCGAAAACCCCGGCTACACGCGCCGGAATAGTGGGAGTTCTCCATGATCGATCAACCAGATCGGCTCCTCACGGGAGTCAGCAAGGACGGCAGGATTCGTGGCCGTGCCGCGACCACTGCAGGATTGGTCCATGAAGCCCTCTCCAGGCACCGTCCGGGCCTGCTGGGGGCCGAGGCGTTGGCCCGGGCGCTCTCGGCGACGGCGGTGTTCCCGGCTACCTGGAAGGACTGCGCTCGGGTCTCGATTCAGTGGTCGGGGCAAGGACCTCTGAGGACGATCGTTACCGAGATCCGGGTGGGCGGTTCCGTGCGTGGTTACGTGAGTGAGCCCCAGGCGGGGGAGCCCGTGCTGCGCCCCGAAGGTCGTGGTCTCGGCCATTGCATCAGACCTGGGGGCTTTGTCGGGGTCATCCGGCAGGAGGCCAAGGGTCCCTTCACCCGGGGCCAGGTGGAGCTCACCTCCGGAGAGCTGGATGAGGACCTGGAGAAGTTCTTCGAGATCAGTGATCAGGTCCCGACCCGCTTGCGCAGCCTCGGGTCCACATGGGGAGACGAGCCGGGGCCGCATGGAGCGATCCTGGTTCAGGCTCTGCCGGACGACATGCCGGCGGAGCTGGTCGGGGGAGAAGACCTCTTGTCGGTCAGCGCTGACGCGACGCCGGAGGAGATGCTCGCCGTGGCTCTCGGCCCGGGATACGACGTGCTCGATGAACGTCCGTTGCTCTTCCGCTGCCAGTGTGAGCGTGAGCGCATCGAGACGGGGATCGCGTTGCTGGAGGTGGATGAGCTCCTGGACATGATCAACGAGGACCAGGGTGCGTCGGTCCGTTGCGACTTCTGCGGCGAGGTGTATGAGTTCAGCAGAGAAGACCTGGAAGCGGTGATGGTCCGCAAGGTCACCGGTGACGGGGAGGAGTGATCGGTCACAGGACGCGGTCGCGGCAACGGGTCACGCCGATCCGCTCATCCCCTGATCGGTTACGCTCTGGCCGTGCACCGGCGACCCCTCCTTGATCTCCTCGCGCTCCATGGACAGGTCTGGCCGGAAGACGGTGACCGCCTGGAACGCTTCCTCCACCTCGTCCACTCCCACTCCGATTGTCTCGAACGGACCTGCATGCCCGGGCATGTCACGGGGTCTGCCTGGGTGGTCTCGGAGGGTCATGGCCATTGCGTGCTGCACCATCACCGAAAGCTCGACAGGTGGCTGCAGCCCGGTGGTCACGCAGACGGCGATCCGGACATCCTCTCCGTGGCCCTGCGGGAGGTTCGAGAGGAAACGGGGCTCACGCGGCTGAGGGCCCTGCCCGTGAGAGGCGTCGCCGCCCCCCTGGACATCGACATCCATCTCATTCCTGAGAATGCGGCGGAGCCTGCCCACGAGCATTATGATGTGCGTTTCCTGGTAGAGGCTGCGTCCGGGCAGGACCTGGTACGCAGTCACGAGTCCAAGGACGTGCGTTGGGTGCCCACGGATCACCTGACCAGGTTCACGACCGAAGACAGTGTGCTACGGCTTCACAGAAGAGCGGCTCACCTGATCAAGAGAGTGCCATGACCGAAGAACGGGAATCGTTCAGAAGAGATCCGGAGATGAACGAGGTGCCGTACTTCGACCTGCCATCGCGACCTCGCCGGAACCGGCGGAACGCGGGCATTCGCCGCCTGGTGCGGGAGACCCGGCTGACCCCGGACCAGCTCATCTGGCCGCTCTTCGTCATCGATGGCGAGGGCGTTCGGGAGCCCATCGCCTCCATGCCGGGACAGGACCGCCTGAGCCCGGACCTCCTCGTGGCCGCCGCCCGGCGGGCCTTCAAGCTCGGGATTCCGGCGGTGGCCCTGTTCCCGGCCATCGCTGACGAACTGAAGGACGAGGTCGCCACGGAGGCTTGTAATCCGGACGGGCTGCTCCAGCGTACGGTGCGCGCGCTCAAGGACGCCGAGCCGGACCTGCTGGTGATCACCGACGTGGCCATGGACCCTTACTCCAGCGATGGTCACGACGGCCTCGTCGTGGCGGGGGAGATCCTGAATGACCCGACCCTGGAGATCCTCGCCAGCATGGCCATCACCCAGGCGGAGGCGGGCGCCGATATCGTCGCACCCTCCGACATGATGGACGGGCGGGTCGGCGCCATCCGGGCCGCCCTCGACGCAACGGACCACCATCAGGTGGGGATCATGAGCTACGCGGCCAAGTACGCGTCGGCGTTCTACGGCCCGTTCCGGGACGCCCTCGACTCGGCCCCCCGGGGCGGTGACAAGAAGACCTACCAGATGGACCCCGCCAATCGACGGGAGGCCCTGCGGGAGGTGGAGCTGGACGTGGACGAGGGCGCCGACGTGGTCATGGTCAAGCCCGGGCTCCCCTACCTGGACGTGATCTCGGACGTGAAGGACAACGTCGACGTGCCGGTGGCCGCGTATCACGTCAGCGGCGAGTACGCCATGATCAAGGCCGCTGGGCAGCTGGGCTGGCTGGACGAAGAAGCCGCCATGATGGAGTGCCTGGTGGCGCTCCGTCGCGCCGGCGCGGACATGATCCTCACCTACGCCGCCCCGGACATCGCGGGGCTTCTTTGAGGATGAGCCTGTCCCCCGTCGACCGGCAGGCCTGGATCGACCGTTGGGATGAGGGGCGTATCGGCTTTCACCTGGACCGGATCAACCCGTTCCTGATGAAACACGCGGAGCGCTTCCTCCCACGCGGGGACGAGACCGTCCTGGTGCCCCTCTGCGGCAAGACCCTCGACATCGGCTGGCTCCTCTCGAGGGGGCACAGGGTCGTCGGGGTTGAGCTGGCGGAACGAGCGGTGCAGGCCCTGTTCTCCGACCTCGGCCTGGAGCCGGAGATCACGGAGGTCGCCGGCGCGCCACGCTATCGCGCACAGGGCCTCGAGGTGCTGGTGACAGACCTGCTCTCCGTGGAGCGAGATCAGGTGGGGTCCTTCGACGGCGTCTGGGATCGCGCCGCCCTCATCGCCCTGCGCGCATCGGATCGAAGACCCTACTGCGAGGGGCTCTTCCGAATGCTGCGCCCCGGCGGCCGGATGCTGTTGTGCTCCCTCAGCTACGACCAGTCGTCCATGGACGGGCCGCCGTTCAGCGTCACATCGGACGAGGTACGGGCCCTCTATGAGAACGTCCTTCCCATCGAGCGGATCGATGAGAAGGACGTGACGGACAGCAATCCGAAGTTCGCTGAGTCGGGGTTGAGTCAGGTGCTCGAGGAGCTGTGGTTGCTGGGTTGAGACCCGGCTACTTGTCCTTCCCTCCGCCCTTGAGCTCTCTCATGCGCCGCTCCTGTTCTTCCATATGCTCTCTCATGAGCTCCGCCTCCATCATGGCGGACTCCTGCGCCACCAGGGTCCAGCTGGCGAAGCCGGCGACGAAGGCCGTGTAGGCGGGCATGAAGCCGGTGGGGGACACGTATTCGGTCATGACCCCGTCCTCCAGCCACGTGGAGGCGGCCACCAGGCCGAACAGGTGCTTGGTGATGACCTCGGTGGCGGGGAACGCGGCCCAGTTGATATCCGCCGGCATGTCCGGGATCGGCGGGATGAGGGACTGGGCGAAGGGGACGCCGTTGTCCATGACGAAGCCCACCAGGCGCCTCAGGTCCATGTAGGCCCGTCCGCCGTTGCCGGCGTTCGCGTTGCCTGTCCGCACCTGAGCCAGAAGCCGCTGGTAGTCGTCGTTGTCGGCCAGTCGCGGGGTTTGCATCTTGAGGCCGCGGACGAGGTTCTTGGCCGCCTGGGGCCAGGGGGTGATCAACAGGTGGTCTCCCACCACGGTCCAGGTGGGCTTGAGAGGCGGCATGTCGTCCCAGTCCATGCCCAAGGCGCCGATATCCGCGTAGTTGAACTCGGTGCCGTGGTAGGTGAAGGACTTGATGGGCACGCCGAAGGCGCCGGAGACCATGCGCGTGATGTTGGCCTTCACGCGGTTCTCGTCCTTCATATGGACGAGGACGCCGGCGTCCGGAATCAGGGCCTGCCCCGGGAGCGCCGCGTAGACGGAGATCTCAGGCCCCAGCAGTGCCAACAGGTCGTCCTGGATGTCGAACCCCAGCCTCTCGGACATGGCGTCCATCTGCTGGCGGATCTCATCACTGGAGCCAGGTTCCATCTCGTCAGCGATCTGGTGGAACCACTCGAGGAGGCCGCCAAACTCCATGGCGGAGGTCTGGAACATCACCGTCTCCGCCGGCACGATGCGGTCCGCGGTCAGGGTGGTGCCGGCCTTGGGGGCCAGCATGGCGAACACGCCCTGTCGCTCCGGGATGCTCAGGAAGATCCGGTCGCGGAAGCCGGCGCCCTCAAGGGTGAACGCGTAGCCCATGGCCTGGATGGAGTTGAGACCCGTGACGCGGAACATGGTGCCCATCTCCACGGGCATCATGGTGGAGAACGTGTCCAGGGCCTTGGCGACGTTCGCCCAGGCGTAGATGACGTTGTCCGGACTGCCGATCTTGTTGGCGACGTTGTTCCATCCAGCTGTCCCGGCGAGGCTCGGGGTGTCGGCGCCGTTCATGCGACTGACGAACCCCTCCAGGAGGTCCGGGTTGCTGGTCGCCACGAACATGTGGTCCAGATAGACGCAGACGAAGGGGGCGCCGTACGGGAAGCTCAGGTGGTGGCCCTTGTGGCCGCCCACGGTGATCTCCTTGAGCTCGCCGTTGTTCTCGTTCTTGATCAGATCGACCAGGGCGCGGGCGGTTCGAAGCCCCGCTTCCTTCGCGTGCTTGAACTCCGCCGTGATGACGATCTTGGGGTCGCCGTTGTCCTCGAGACCGGCGATGCTCAGGGTCAGTCGTCCCTTGATGAGGGTCAGGAGGTCATCGAGGCTCATGCCTGCCTGCTGCAGAGCCTGCCCCCCTTGCTCTCTGGCGAACCCGATCAGAGGCTCCACGGACTTGAGGAACTCCCGGACCTCCGGCTCCGCCAAGGCCCGTGCCAGGGCCAGTCCGCCTCCGGAACGCTCACAAGGAGCGCCGGAGACCTCGACGTGAAGGAGGGTGTCCTGAGGGAGCCAAGCGGCGACGCTCTGGGCGTTGAGAGGGGTGGCGGCGAAGACGGGCAGCAGGGCCCACACGAACAGACCGGTGACGGTCGGTCGGGTTGAGATCATCTGGCGTTCCTTTCCAATCCCCGAGAGGAGCCGGGGCGGTGGTCATTCGGCGCAATCTCTCATTATGCGGAGCCAAGCCCAGAATTGCCCGAATCCGTCGTAAGTCCCTCCGCTCCCAGGGTGTTCCCACGGGGCGGGCATGCCCTGCATGAGAGCGGTTCCGGAGGGCGGGAGCCCGCGTCGGCGTGACCGACCCGGACTTCCGCCCTCCACCAGGGCTTGTTGTCCCCGTGTGCGACTACCAGAAGTCCGCCCGGAACACGAAACGGAACGAGTCGTAGAGGTCGTTCAGCATGGCCTGTCCGCCCCCCGTGTGGTCCTTGTTGATGAAGACGACGTAGCCGGTGCCGCTCTGCGGGTGCAGGAAGAACTGGTTGCGGAACCCTCGCTGGGAGCCGCCATGTTCCACGAAGCGGAACCCGTTGCCCTGCGTCTGGGTCGAGGCGTTGATCCCGAGGCAGGGAACGAACTCGGTCCAGTACGGCGCAAACGGGCTCGGCGTCGTGCGGGCAGAGGTGATGCGATCGCCGTTGGTGTCGTCGATCCCTCTCAGCATGTGATTGCGTACCGTGGTGGCCTCCAGGATGCGATCGCTGGCCCACGTCTGGGCGTTGCGACGCCCCTCGAGGCTGATGCAGTTGAGGAATCGAGCGTAGTCCATGGCGGTGGTGGTCAACCCACCGGCGGTCTTGCCCGGGCAGAACCTCACGGGGTGGACCGTCATGTCAGGGGCGTGGCCCCTTGCCAGACCCACGGAGCTCACATTCCGAGTGAATGAGCTCCGGTACATCCCGAGAGGGAACAGGACCCTGTCTCTCGCCAGGGTTTCGAAGTCGCTGTCCGCGGCGGCCTCCATGAGCGCCTCCGCGACGCAGAAGCCGCCGCCTGAGTAGTCATACCGGGTGATGAGATCGTGGATCAGCGTGGTGTTGGGCCGACCGTTGCTTGTCAGGAGGAAGTCCTCGAGCTGCACCGTGGATGTCAGCGGCCAGAGGCCGATGCCGTGCCGGCTGAGGCCTGCGGTGTGACTGAGGAGCATGCGGGGGGTGATCAACCGGTATCGCCAATCGTCCGGGTCAGGTGTCACAACCGCCGAGCGGAACCAGCGGCCGATCAGGTCATTTCCGTCCACGTTGTTGGGGTCGTTGAGGGTGTGGATCAGGGGCTCGTCGAGGCCCAGCAGGTTGTCTTCCACGAGGGTGAGCAGGGTCGCGGAGGCGACCGCCTTGGACAGGGAAGCGGCAGGGAATCGGGTGCGGGACGTGACCACGTCGTCCTGGCCGTTCTCCAGCACGCCGTACCCGCGGACGGCCAGGATCTGGTGGTTCCGGACCAGGGCGATGGACAGGCCCGGGATGTTGAGGTCCTGCATCCGCTGGATGATGTTGACGTTGTTGTTGCCCAGGTTCTCGAAGACCTGGTCCACCAGGGCCGTGGCCGGTCCGTGGCGGTTGTTCGACAACACGACCCAGCCGTTGTTGACGTAGGAGGCCACGTCCACGTGACGTCCCATGCGGTTGAAGCGGAGCAGCTGCTCCGCCATCCCGGCGGGGGTGTGATCGTCGCCGTACCCTTCGCTGGTGGTGGCCCACCGATCGGTGGCGAGATACCAGCCGTTGCCCATACCGGGGACGAACTTCACGGTCCTCACGGGGCGATCACCGAGACGGCAATCGTAGAGGGCCCGGTAGAGCGACCCCGGGATGTTCATCTGATAGGTCTGCTGATCCGTGGCCACCACCCAGCCGTTGCCGTCGCTGTCGAAGGCGATGGAACGGACCCGCTCTCCTCTCCCCAGGGCGCTCGTGAAGGTGCCGAAGAACGAGGACTGGATGCCGCCGCTGGTTCGGTAGCTGGAGCCGGCGACGATGATCCAGTCTCCGTCCGGCTCGAAGGCCACCGCGTCGACCGTTTGCCCCCACCATTGGTAGGCGTTGATCCAGCTCTGCAGCGCGGCGGGGACGGAGCCCATGGGCTGGGCCTCCCACCAGCCGTCTCCGATCATGAGCCAGCCGCCCTGTGGTGTGGGTTCCAGGATGTTGACGCGATCCCCGCCGTGGATCCGCGTGTTGAGCCGATAGTGGAGGCCGCCAAAGTAGGCGTGGCGCGCCACTCCATAGGTGTTCCCCTGAGTGATGCTCCAGGTGGGGCTCTGGGCCTGCGTCAGGGCTGGCAAGAGGAAGAGGGTGCAGAGAATAAACGTCAGTGAGTGCTTCAGATACATGGTTGGACCTCCTGTGGGAGCGTTGCGACGACTCCAGGCGAGGCCTCCGGACGTCCGGCACCTCGCCGCCGTTCGGTCCATGAGTCCGGTGTCCGGGATCGGACAAGAAAAAAGCCGCCTCCCGGCGAGCGCGGGGGAGGCGGTTGTGCCTGCGGGACGAGGCGCGCGGTCAGGTCACCCTCCCACCAGGTCCCCCAGGGGAAGCTCGTCTTCCAGGCGCTTGCGGAGGCGCTGCCACCGTTTCATGGCGGCCTCCCGGTCCACTCCGAGGATCTCCGCCATCTCGCCGTGAGGCAGGCCTTCGAGGCCCCTGTGGAGCAGCAGTTTGCGCTCCTCTTCACCGAGCGTGGCGGTGAGGTCGAGCAGCGCCTGCGTTCTCTCGTCCCGCACCGCGGCCTGACAGGCGCTGGTGATGTCCGCGGGCACGGCTGACAGACCCTCGTCGGAGACCCGAGGTCCCCCGCTGGGAGAGCTCCCGACCCGACGGAAGCTCTCCAGCAAGACCAGCCCCGCGATGCGGAAGATCCAGGCGCGGAAGGGGCTCTGCTCCGGGTCGAAGGTGTGGATTCGACCCATGGCCCGCAGCCAGACCTCCTGGGCCACCTCCTCGGGCTCCAGCCGGGACCGGAGGGGAGGGGGGATGCGCAGGGTCGCCCACGCGACCAGCGCCGGTGCTATGCGGACGTAGAGCGCTTGGAAGGCCTCCGTAGGGTTCGCGGAGGCTCGCCCCGCGAGGGCTTCCGTGCGCAGCTGCGGATCAGGGTCGTCATCCCGCATGGAGCCATCTTACGGGACCTCGTGAGCCGCTGACACAAACAGGGCCCGTACCTCAACGCGAGGTGCGGGCCCTGTTTGATCGCTCAGCGCTCGTCGCTTACTGCTCGACGACCGTGAGGGTCTGCCCAGGCTTCATGGCCGGGACCACGTTCATGGCGGACTGGGTCGTGCCGTTGGGCCAGGTGATGTGCACGTGGTAGGCGCGGGACGGAGCCAGGCCACCGAAGTGCAGGGTCTTGGGATCGTCGGCGCCAGCGCCGCGACCGCCGTTGACCCAGCGCCAGCACAGATCGCCGCCCGTGGAGGCGTCCTCGATCCGGACCTTGGCGCCGATGGCGTCGGACGACGAGCCAGCGAGGGCGCCGCCCTTGCCGATCAGCTTGACCTTCATCCAGCGGTAGTTGTTGCCCAGGCCGTTCTCGTACATCACGTTGGGCGTGGACTCGTTGCCGACGAACACGTCCATGTCCCCGTCCCCGTCCACGTCACCAGCGCAGGCCAGGCGACCGTCGTTGCCGTCGTTCACG
Source organism: uncultured Isosphaeraceae bacterium (assembly GCA_964507445.1). Classification (GTDB taxonomy): domain Bacteria; phylum Planctomycetota. Next base: position 38,771 of record CAZDQF010000022.1, on the reverse strand, counting down.
GCGCCGCCGGTCTGGCCGGCCACGTCGGTGAACTCGGGGATGCCGTCGCCCAGGAGCTGGTCGCCCTGGTTGCGGAGGAGGACGTTGCTGCCGTTGCAGGCGAGGTAGATGTCCTGGAAGCCGTCGTTGTCGAAGTCGGCGATCACCACGTCGTAGGCGTTCACCGCTGTGTCACAGCCTGCGGTGACCGCCACGTCGACGAAGTTGCCGGCGCCGTCGTTCTGCCAGAACTGGTTGGTGCCGCCGGCGCCGCCGGAGGCGACGAACATGTCCAGGTCGCCGTCGTTGTCCAGGTCCGCCATGGCGATGCCGCCGTTGGAGGAGGACGTGTCAGCGGAGAAGCCGGACTGGCCAAGGCCCGTGCCGGCCACGTCCGCGAACGTGCCGTTGGTGTTCATGTACTGGAGGCTGGGGGCCGCGTCCCCGATGACGAGGTCGATGCCGCCGTTGCCGTCCAGGTCACCGACGCACACCCAGCGAGGCGCCGAGATGATCGGGTCGAGGCCGGAGCCGAAGATGGACGTGAAGCCGGTGGCGCCGTCGTTTCGCAGGAGTTCGTTACCGAGCCCGTCCGCGTCGGCGGAGACCAGGTCGGCCCATCCGTCAGCGTTGTAGTCGAACCAGGCGGCGCCCCTGAGGGTGCCTCCCACCGCCGCCCCCGAGGAGGAGGAGACGTCCGTGAAGCTCACGGTGCCGGACGGGATGAACTGGTTCTCCCACAGGAACGACCCGAGGGTCGAGTGGGTGGTCCAGAGGTCCATGTCGCCGTCGTTGTCATAGTCGGCCCACACCGCGCTCTCGTTGCCGGTGAAGGTGACGCCCATGCTGGCGGTGATGTCGGTGTAGACACCGTCTCCGTCGTTCTGCCAGAGGCGGCCGGTCTCGTTGACGAACAGGTCCAGGTCGCCGTCGTTGTCAACGTCGATGAAGCTGCCGCCGGAGACGCTGCCGGTGTAACCCAGGTTGGCGCTGACCGTGTTGTCCGTCCAGGGGACGTCCGGGCCAGCGCTGTCATGGATGAACTGGAGGCCGTTGTTGTTCCAGTCGAACTCGGTGTCCGCGGCCTGCGGGTTGCCCGCCGGGTCCACGGAGCGGACCTCGAACCGGGTGGTGGCGTCCGTGGGGATCGTCCAGTTGACGATGAAGGACCCCAGGGAATCCGACGTGCCGGTGGCGACGACGGTGCCGCCCATGATGATGTCCACGGTGTGGTTCGGCTCCGCGACGCCGGTGACGTCCTGGCTGGAGGCGTTCACCGGTGACGGGACCGGGTCCACCACGGCCGGGTGCGGTGCGATCGTGTCCTTGGTGGACCCGCTGCCGCCGACCTTGGCGGTGTTGCCGGCGAGGTCGAAGAGGTTGACGGCCATGCTGATGGGCCCGTCCGCGAGGGCGCTCACGTCGAACGGAGCGGTGGACACCGTCCCGTTGGCGTTGGCGCTGACCGCGGCGGAGGACGCGTCGATGAACGTGTCCGACATCGTGACGGCGGCCCGATCGTTGACGTCCGCGGACGGTCCGTAGGAGATGTCCACCACGACGCCGGTCTGAGATCCGACGTTGATGAAGTCCTGCGGGTTGGTGGTGCCAGCGATGACGATGGCGCCGGTCACGTCCGACGGCAAGACGACGTCCTTGTCGGCGCTGAAGACCTGGGTCTGGGCGTTGCCGTACTGATCCGTCGTGGTGACGTTGATGTCCAGCTGCCCGTCCACCAGGCCTGTGAAGTCCATCCCGGTGTAGTCCACGTCACCGCCGCTGGCGGGCGTGTTCTGCTGGGCTGCGGAGACGGTGCTGACGTTGTCGTCGACGCTGAAGTCGATCAAGTCCGTGGCGTCGTAGCTGCTCGGCAGGACCACGCGGATGTCTACCGAACCCTGAGAATCGGCGCTCACCCAGTCCGCGTTGTTGCCCATGCCGGAGGCGAGGACGTTGGCGGAGGTGACCGCGTCGGGAGCGGTGATGTCCTTGATGGCCGCGGTCCCGTTGAACACGGAGGCCGGGTTGCCGTTGGCGTCGCTGACCGAGACCTCGACGGTGACGGTGCCTTCGATCAGGCCCGTCGTGTCGATGCCGGTGAAGCCCACGCCGGCGGCGGAGCTTATCGGCCCGGCGGTCACCGACGTGCCCACCGTGTCCTGGAGGGTGACGGTCACCTGATCAGCCACATCGAAGGTGGAGAAGGTGACGGTCACGTCCGCGGCGTTGGCGCTGGCGGCGTTGATGACGTTGATCGGGTTGCTGCCGCTGCCCGCCACGAAGGCGTTATCCGGGTCCGCCGGGCTGGCGGTGTCCTGGATCGCAGGGGTGCCCGCGAAGGTCACCAGGTTGCCGGCCGGGTCGCTGATGTCACCGCTCAGGGTCAGGTTGCCGTCCTGCATGCCCACGGCGCCGAAGTCGTTGCCGGCGTAGCTGCGCACGCCGTCGCCCACGTTCGGGTTGGTGGTCATCTGGAAGGTGCCGCCGCCGCTGCTGGTGACGTTGAAGTTGACGGACTCGTCTCCGACCGGCGCGCCGTTGTAGTCCACGGACATCTCCACGCTGTTGATGGAGAGGCTGTTGACCACATTGGCGGAGTTGTTGGCGCCGGCGACGATGGACCAGCTCACCGGGGCGGTGGGCGGGACCGTGTCCTTGGTCGCGCTGGTGCCGGAGGACGTGGCCGTGTTCCCGGCCTGGTCGGCGATGTCAACGGTGACGTTGAGCGCCCCGTCCACGAGACCGGAGAAGTCCTGGTTGACGAACGCCAGGTTGCCTGCGCCGTCCGTGGCGTTGGTGGGGCCGTAGCTCATGCTGCCGGAGCCGGAGTCCGCGATCGTGAGGGTCACGATGTCCGTCGCCTCGGAGGTGCTGGGGAAGGTCATCAGGACCTCCACCTGCCCCTGGCTGGCCATGTTCACCCAGTTGACCGGGTTGTTGGCGGTCGCCGCGATCCCCGCGAAGGTGGGGATGGTGGGCGCCACCGTGTCCTTCCACGCCGTGGTCCCGGCGTAGATGGTCTGGTTGCCGTATGCGTCGTCGATGGTCACGGAGACGGCCACGTTGCCATCGAAGATGACGGATGTGTTCATCCCCGTGAAGTTGACGGTGCCGGCCCCCGCAGAAGCAGCCACCGGGCCCGAGGAGACGCTGAAGGCGGCTCCCTGGAGGGTCACGGTGACCTGGTCCGCGCTGTCCGAGCTGGCGCCGAAGGCGACGTCAACGCTGACGCTGCTCTCGTTGGTGATGTTGATGATGTCGGCTGCGTTGCTGGCGCCGGCGATCACCTGAGCGCTCGTCGGGTCGCTCGGTGCGGTGACGTCCTTGAACGCCGCTGCGCCAGCGAACGTCGTGACGTTGCCCGCCTGATCCTCGATCTGGAGAGCCACGTCCACGTTGCCCTCCGGGATCACCGTGGTGTCCATGGCACCGAAGTTGAAGGTGCTGGAGCCGGCGGCGCCGCCGGAGACGGGGCCGAAGGTGACCGCCGGGGACGTGAGCCCCTGCGGAGTGATGGTCACGGTGAACAGCTCGTCGCCTACGAGCACGCCGCTGAGGAACGTGGCCTGAGCGAACGTCGAGTTCTCGTTGCTCTCGTTGATCACGTTCGCGGCGTTGCTTGCCCCGCTCTGGACCTGCAGGGAGTCCGGGTTGCCCGGCGCGATCGAGTCCTTCAGCACGGCGGTACCGGTGAACGTGGTGACGTTCATGTTGGCGTCGGTGACGTCCACGCGGATGACGTGGTTGCCCTCCGCCAGCAGGGTGCCGTCGAGGCCGCCGTAGCTGACCGTGCTGGACGGGTTCGGGGCGATGGAGCCTGAGACGACCGGGTTGGATCCGTCCTCCACGGTCACCACCGCGGCTGCGGAGGCGTCAGCGGAGCTGTCCCAGGTCACGTCCACGGAGAAGGCGCCCGCCGTGGCGATGTTGACGGTGTTGACCGGGTTGGAACCGCCCGCGGGGACCGCCGCGATGATGGGCGCTGGAGGCGCCACGGTGTCCTTCGTGGCGGCGGTTCCGGAGAACGTGATCTGGTTGCCGGAGGTGTCCTGGACCGTGGCCGTGATGGCGACCGGGCCGTCGAAGAAGGCCGCGGCGTTGATACCCGCCAGGGTGATGGTCCCGGAGCCGTTCGGAGCGGTCGCCGGAGACGACGTGGCCGTGAAGCTGGACCCCTGAAGGGTGACCGTCACCTGGTCCGTGTCCACGGACGTCGCACCGAAGGACACGTCCACGTCGACGCTGCCTTCGTTGTGCATGTTGATCACGTTGATCGGGTTGGAGGTGCCCGACGGGACGAACGCCGCGGTGGGCGCCGCCGGTGCGGTCACGTCCTTGGTGCCGATGGCACCGGCGAAGCTGGTGATGTTGCCGGCGCTGTCTTCGACCATGACGTTCACGTCCACGCCGCCCTCCGGGATGGGCGTGGAGTCCATGGGGCCGAAGGTGAAGGTGCTGCCGCCGATGGCGCCGCCGGAGATGGGGCCGTAGGTCACCAGCGGAGAGCCGCTGCCCTGAGGCGTCATCTCAACGGTGAACAGCTCGCCGCCGCTCAACGCGCCGTTGGGGAACTCCACCTGAACGAAGACCGAGGTCTCGTTGCTCTGGTTGATGAACCCGGCGGTGTTGCCATTGCCAGCGGCGATCCCGGCGGCGCTGGGCGCGCCCGGAGCCACCGTGTCCTTCTCGGCGGGTGTGCCGGTGAAGGTGCTCTCGTTGCCGTAGGTGTCCTCCACGGTCACGCTCACGGCGACGGTGCCGTCGAACATGGCGGTGGTGTCGATCCCGGTGAAGCTCAGGGTGCCAGCGCCGTTGGGCGCGCCCACCTGAGCGGGGGAGATCGTGAACGCCTGCCCCTGCAGCGCCAGGGTCACCTGGTCGCTGGGGTCGGAGCTGGCACCGAAGACGACGTCAACGTTCACGTTGGCTTCGTTGCTGATGTTGATGTAGTTCGCCGGGTTGCTGGCGCCGGCGACGATCATGCCGCTGCTCGGGGCGGCGGGCGGGGTCACGTCCTTGGTGGCCACGGTGCCGAGGAACGAGGCGGCGTTACCGGCCGGGTCCTCGATCTGCAACGTGATGTCCATGGCACCCTCCGGAATCAGAGCGGTGTCCATGGGGCCGAAGTTGAAGACGCTGCCGCCGGTGGCGCCACCGGAGATCGGTCCGTAGGTGACCGCCGGGCTGCTGAGGCCCTGGGGCGTCAGGGTGACCGTGAAGAGCTCGCCGCCCTCCAGGACGCCGTTGGCGAAGGCGGCGCGCACCATGGCGTTGCCTTCGTTGTGCTGGTTCACGACGTTCACCGCGTTGTTGGTGTCCGCGGCGATGGTGAGCGACGTGGGGGCGCCGGTGGCGACGCTGTCCTTGATGGCGCTCCAGGAGGCGTGGACGGAGGTGTTGCCCGCCTCGTCCGTGACCTCGACGGAGATCGTGATGGTGCCGTCCATCAGGCTCGACGTGTCCACGGAGACGCTCGAGTTACCGCCGGTGGCGGAGGTCGGGTTCCAGGCTGCCGAGACGCTGCCAGCGACGGTGTCCGTCAGGATCGCCCGCCACGTGCCGTTGTCCTCGAACGGGTCGGGGAACTCGACGGCGACGCTGGTGGCCGACATGCTGGCCCCGTTGATGTAACCCTGGGGGTTGTTGGGGCCGGCGGCGACCGCGGCGTTGATCGGCGTGGCCGCCGCGACGGTGTCCTTGATCGCGGCGGTCCCGGTGAACGAGGTCGTGTTCTGGTAGGCGTCCTCGAGGGTCATGGTGATGGCCACCGAGCCGTCGAACATGGTCGAGGTGTTGATCCCGGTGAAGCTCATGGGGCCCGCTCCGGCCGGCGCCGACGTGGTCGGCGTGGAGATGGAGAAGGCCGGCCCCTGCAGGGTGAGGGTCACCTGATCCGAGCTGTCGGACCCGGCGCCGAACACCGCGTCCACGGTGACGCTGCTCTCAGTGGCCGTGTTGATGAAGTTCGCGGGGTTGGAGGCACCGGCGGGGATGGCCGCGCTGCTCGGCATGGCCGGGGGCGTGACGTCCTTGATGGCGGTGCTGCCGTTGTAGGAGGCGGCGTTGCCCGCGGCGTCGACGATGTCGATGCGCACGCTGACGTTGCCTTCCGGGATGGCCGTCGTGTTGAGCGGCCCGAAGGAGAACGTGCTCCCGCCGATGGCCGCGCCGGAGACCGGCCCGTAGCTCACCGCCGGCGAGCTGGAACCCTGAGGCGTCACGGTCACGGTGAAGAGCTCGCCGCCGCCGAGAGTGCCGCTACCGAAGACGGCCTTCACATGAGTGGAGACCTCGTTGTGCATGTTGATGACGTTGTTGCCGTTGGTGGGCCCCGACTGAACGATGAGCGTCGAAGGGGGACCCGCGGGCAGGACGTCCTTGGTGGCTGTCCACGAGGCATAGCTGACCGTGTTCCCCGCGGGGTCCGCGGCGTTGTAGGTCATGCTGATGGGGCCGTCCGCCAGGCTCGACGTGTTGAGCGTGATGGTGGTCGGGCCGATGTCCGTGGGGTTGCCTTCGGAGTGCATGGTGCTGGAGCTGACGTTGCCGCCGAACTGGTCGGTGACGATCAACTGCCAGGCGACGCCCAGGTCCAGGGCGCCGTGGTTCACCACGAACTGGGTCGCCGTCACGTTGGCGGCGCTGATGAAGCCCTGCGGGTTGCTGCCGCTGTTCCGCACGTAGATGTTGGCGGGCGAGGCGGGACCGAAGGTGTCCTTCGTGGCGTTGGCGCTCGGGGACTCGGAGCGGTTGGCGAAGCCGTCCGTGGCCCAGCAGGTGAGCTGGAACGGACCATCGCCCATCTCCGAGAAGTCGACGCCGTTGAACGCGATGGCCGTGTTCCCCGTGGTGGCGGGGAGGGTCTGTGTCAGGGTCACGCTGCCGTTGGTGGCGGTGAAGGTGACGGTGCGGGACGGATCGTCGCCGGCTCCCGTCATGGTCTCCACGGTCACCGAGGAGGCGTTGTATCCGTTGATGATGTCCTGGGCGTTGGACGGACCGGAAGCGATCCGTACGTACGCCGGCGTCGAAGGAGCGACGGTCCCCTTGTCAGCGACGCTGGTGGCGCCGTTCCAGGAGTTGCCGGCCGCGTCGGTCATGGTGGCGCGGACGGTCACGTTCCCGTCGTAGAGGAGCGACGTGTCCGCCGGACCGATCATGGCAGTTCCCGGACCGGAGACGCTGACGGGCGCGCTCTGCGCCTGCAGGCCCGAGGTCTCGAAGTGGGCCGTGACGAAGTCGCCGGCAGCGGTCTGCCCGTCGCAGGTCACGTTGAGGTAGACCTGGGTCTCGGACGCGATGTTGATGATGCCCGGCGCGTTGCTCTGGCCCTGTGCGACGAGGGTCGCGATGACCTGGCCGATGACGGTGTCCTTGACGGGGTGCTGACCCGAGAACGTGGTGCGGTTGCCGTGATCGTCTTCCACGTACGCGGTGAGGCTGGCGAGACCTTCGCTGAACGTAGAGCAATCGAGGGTGGGGAAGTCGAACGAGAAGTCGTTGGGGCCTTCGGGGACCGCGACGGTCTGGGACTCGCTGGTGACGGTGTTGACGCCGTCGCTCAGCTCGACCGTGATGGTCTCCTCGGGGCCGAAGCTCCCGCTGAGGATGGCCCGTGTCATCACCGCCGCCTGGCTGCTGGCGTTGATGTAGTCCGCCGGGTTCTCTGCGCCCGCAGGGACGTACGCGGCTACCGGCGTGGAGACGACGGTGTCCTTCATTCCGGCGGCGCCGGGGAAGGCGGTCTCGTTGCCGCCGCCGTCCGTCACCCGGACGGTGACGGTCACCGGACCGTCTTCCAGGTTGCTGGCGTCGATGCCCTGGACGTTGAACGCGCCCGCACCCTCAGGACCGCTGAAGGTCGGGCTGAATGCGACGTTGCCCCGCTCGTCCGTGATCTCGACCACGAAGGTCAGGGTCTCGTCAGCGTCGGGTCCCCACACCGTGGCGACGGTCGTGTTGCCGAGGTTGACGAGGTTGATCACGTTCTCCATGGCGGTGCCGTTGGCCTGGTTGCCAGCGGGGAAGGCCGTGATGAACGAGGAGACCGCGGTCGTGTAGAAGGTGGTGTCCTTCAGGACCGTCCCCATGACCACCGGGCCGCTGCTACCGGCGGCGTTGGTGATCTCCACGATCAGCGGATGAGACCCGTCGGGGAGATCCCGCGCGTTGATGGGGCCCAGCTTCAAGCCGCCCTGCCCCTGGGGGGCGGGCGCCTGCGCCGAGACGGACGGGCCCGTGTTGCCGTCACCGATGGACACCGTAATGGTGTCTTCGGAGCTGGACTCGGGTCCCACCTCCACCCGCACCCAGAAGTCGCTCTGGTTGCTGGGATTGATCACGTTCTGCTGGTTTGACCCGGATTGCGGGACGAATGCCGTCACCGCTGCCGGCGGTGGGCTGTCAGCACCAACCCCGCCTCCGCCACCGCCGCAGGCGGTGAGCACCAACATCGTGGCCACCAGGAAGCCCCACATGGTGGTGCTTCCCACAAAGCGCGCATACCGCGTACTCATGAATCCTGATCCCTTCTCGTCCGGGGAGACAGGCACCCCTCGTCGCCTGTCCGCCGATATTCGCCTGACCCGAACGCCTGAAATCCCCGTCGGAACCGATTCGGTGCCAACAGAAGAGCAACCGGGCCTATCGGCTACTGCATCGGGGTCGTGAGGCCTGCGGCTTGAGCGAGAATTTCGGAATCGAGGATCCGGGCTCGGTTTTCCGTTTTCAGACCCACGGGATCAGGCCTTGGGGGACCGTTCCATGGGCCGGCCGACCTCGTCCGGTGCGGGGGCCGGGATCGTCAGATGATGACCAAGAGACGGGGGTTGGGGCTGCCTAAGCGGCCCCGTCTGTCCGGCCTGCGGGCTGACCGGAGACGCTCGAGCCGAGGGGTTCGTCGCCGGTCGCCTGGATGGCCTCGAGCAACACCGACTCCAGGGCTGCCGGGCGGTAGGGCTTCTGGATGAAGCCGGAGATCTCGTGGTCGAGACCCTCCTTCACATGGGTCTCCGAGTAGCCGCTGGTCATCACCACGCGAACGCTGGGGTCGAGGTCGCGCATGGCCGCCAACACCTCGTGACCGTTCATCCCCGGCATGACCATGTCCAGCAGCACGACCGTTATCTCCGCGCTGTTGGTCTCGAGGAGGCTGAGGGCAGCAGGGCCATCCGGCGCGGTCAAGACGGTGAAGTTCCTGGCGCGGAGCATACGGGACGCCATGTCCAGGACGGTCTCCTCATCGTCGACGATGAGGACGGTGGCCGTGTTCGCCACCGACGGGGCGTGATCCAGTCGCCGAGGCGGCTGCAGCACGGGACGGGCCGTGATTGGTAGCAACACGCGCATCTTCGTTCCGACCCCCGGGTGAGACTCCATCTGGATGGCGCCGTGATGTCCACGCACGATGCCCAGGGTCGCGGCGAGACCCAGGCCTCTGCCGGTGAACCGGGTCGTGAAGAACGGATCGAACAGCCTGTCCTGGGTCCGGGCGTCCATGCCCTCGCCCTGATCTTCCACCTCCAGGAACACATAGGTCCCGGTGGGCAGCGGGCCATCCGAGTATGTGTTCTCGGTGACTTCTTCGCTGACTTCGGTCGTGCCGCTGCGGACGATGACCTTTCCGCTCCTGGGCCCGTAGGACTCTGAAGCGTTGGTGACCAGATTCATCAGCACCTGCCTGACCTGGGTGGCGTCCGCCTCCGTCGGCAACGGCTCTTCCGCCAGCTGGTACTCCAGGGTTCCCTGCTTGTCCGTGGTGATGTCCAGGATCTGCCCGCTCGCCTTGATGAGCGCGTTGAGGTCCAGGGGCTGGACCACGAACTTCCCCTTGCCGGAGTACGCGAGCATCTGATCGGCGAGATCGGCGGCTCTGAGCGCGGCGCCCTGGATCTGATCCACGGCGACCCGGGAAGGGCCGGGGGGCAGATCCTCGAGGACGAGGCTGGCGTTCCCCAGGATCCCCACGAGGAGGTTGTTGAAGTCGTGGGCGATGCCGCCCGCGAGCACGCCCAGGCTCTGGATCTTCTGCGCCTGCCGGATCCGGTCTTCGATTCGCCGTCCTTCGTCTTCCTCCCTGACGCGCTCCGTGACGTCGGTGATGGACCCGACGAAGCCGATGCAGCATTCGTCCCCGTCGTGACGCAACTCCGCGCTGATATCGAGGACCCGGTCATCGGCGGCGTTCCGACAGCGAGAGGTGAACGGCGCCTGGTTGCCGACGGCGGCGTCGAGCGCTCCTCGCAGGCGAGGGCGATCCGCCTCGAGGACGGATTCGAGCCAGAGGTCCCCCTTGCAGTGGCTTCGGGACAGACCGAGCATCCGTCGTCCGCGCTGGCTCATGTGGAGCATGCGACCCTGCAGGTCCATCTCGAAGAGACCGACGGGCACGACGCGCATGAGCTGACGGAGGCGGATCTCCCCCGACTCCAGCTGGCTGGAGCTGTCCGAGACCGCCCTGGAGAATTCGCCCAGCAGCGTGCGATAACGCTGGTTCGTACGCCGACACCGGAATGCGGCGGCGGCGGCGACCAGGCACGCCGCTACGGACACCAGGATTGCGATGGTCTCTGTCATGGGAAGAGCGTCAGACTTCCTGCCTGATCCGGCATGAAAGCGACAACCGACGTCGATCGTATCGTATCGTCGCGGCCGGTTTCCGCGCCAATACGCCGCGCCTGGATGGGAATTGTCGCGGGGGTGGGTCAGGGGGCCCTGCCAGGTACCCGTTGGACGAGAATCAGGCACGGGAGGCAGAGCAGCGCTGCGGTGACATAGGGCACCACGGCTCCGCCGCTGAAGTACAGCACCGCAGCCAACAGGGGCCCCACCGCCCGGCCCAGGGCCCCCACGGATCGGTAGGAACCCATGGCCATGCCCTGGGTGGCGCTCGAGGTCCGCAAGCTGATCATCGCTGACATGGTGGGGCTGAGGAAGCCGACCCCCATGGCGAGCAGGGTGATCCCGAGCCACAGCGACCAGGCCTGATCCGTGAGACCCGTGGCGGCGCAGAGCAGGTACCCGGGTATGAGCAGGATGAGCCCGTAGGACACCAGCTTCCTCTCGCCGGTGCGGCGGACCACGCGCCGCACCACGCCGCCCTGGATCATGGCGGACATGAACCCCAGCCACACCATGCAGGCGGCGGACCAACCCGGTCCGTACCCCAGGTGCCCGTGCAGCAGAAACACCAGGGTGCCTTCGAACCCGGCGAACCCGATCATGAACAGGAGGTAGGAGAGGTTGAGGGTCGGAATCCCAGGGCCCAGGTCCCGGCGGAACAGGAGCAGTGGGTTCGCGGAGCGGCCGGCGGAATGGGGGCGCCGTTCTCCCGGCGGGAGGGTCTCACCGAAGCGAGTGGTCAGCGAGACCAGGTTGATGAGCGAGAGCACCGCGGCCACCGCCGCCGGGATCGTGAAGGGGTTGAGGGCCCAGTGTGCTCCGCTCTCGAACTTGGGCACCCAGTTGAGGACGTAGAGCCCGCCCAGGGCCGGCCCCATGATGAACCCGAGGCCGATGGCAGCCCCCATCAGGCCCATGGCCCGCGCGCGGTTCTCCTCGGTGGAGAGGTCGGCGATCGCAGCGCTCGCGACGCTGATGTTGCCGGAGGCGAAGGCGCAGACCACGCGAGAGATGACGAAGACCTCGAAGCTCCCTGCGAACATCCAGAGCACGTATCCCGCCAGGTTGACGCTGACGGTCGCGAGCAGCACCGGCCGTCGGCCGATGCGGTCCGACAATCGACCCCAGAACGGAGTCACCACGAACTGGATCACGGAGTAGAGCGCGGCGAGAACCCCCCCGAACAAGGCGGCGTGCCGTCCCTGATCGGAGATGTCGAAGGTGGCATCAAGCCACCCGTTGACCGCCTGGAGCATGCCGCCGCTGTCCTCGCCGTAGAAGTGGAGGATGCGCTCGAACATCGGGAACATGATGCTGAACCCGACCAGGTCGAGGAACAGCACCAGAAGGACGGTGCTGGTGGAGGCTGGCGTCTTCCGCAAGGTGGTGCTCTGATGAGTGGGAATCGAGAGAGGGAGATCCGCCGGGGCTGGCTGCCGGTGCCGGGCATTCTGCCAGAACCGTCGGGTGGGAAGGGGCCCCGTGGGCCTGGTCCCAGTTCCTGGCTGCGGGCCTTTCGCGCCCACCGCTCTGCATGGTATGAGCCCCCTTGGGGGGCCTCAACGAAGGAAGAGAGTCATGCGTGGATTCCTGCTGCTGCCGCTGTTCTTGCTCGCTGCTTGCACCGCCGAGAGCGTGCGTCCGGGTATCAACGACGCCTACTACGACCAGCCTTCCGTCGCCATGTGGGAGGGGCGGTTCGAGGTGGAGAGCCGCGAGATCTGGACGGAGCGGGAACGCATCGTGGATGCGGTTGGTGTCTTCCGCGGGGCGGCGATCGCCGATGTGGGCTGCGGAACCGGGTTCATGTCCCGGCTCTTCGCGGAGCGGGTGGGCTCCCTGGGGCAGGTCTATGCCGTGGACCTCATGCCCTACTTCGTGGATCACGTGCGGGACTTCGCGGCGCAGGAAGGGCTGCCGAACCTGACCGCCGTGCAATGCACCGAGCGTTCCGTGGAGCTCCCTCCTTCCTCCGTCGATATCGTCTTCATCTGCGACACCTACCACCACTTCGAGTATCCCGGCGATTCACTGCGGTCCATCCGGCGAGCCCTTCGCCCCGGTGGGCGACTGGTGGTGATCGACTTCATCCGCATCCCCGGGGTCTCGAGACCGTTCGTGCTCGGTCACGTGCGCGCGGGGGAGGAGGTGTTCACTGCGGAGATCGAGGCCGCCGGCTTCGAGAAGGTGGGAGAGGACCGCTTCCTGGAAGAGAACTACATGCTCCACTTCAGGCGTCGGGAGTGATCACAGGGCGGCGACGAGGGCGGGGAGGACCAGATGAGCGCTGCCCTCGATCCTGTGGTCCACGACCTCTGAGAGGGTGGTCGGTTCCGGGTTGATCTCCACGGTCGTGCGACCGCTCATGCGAGCGATGTGGACGGGCTCGCAGATGTAGGCGAACGCCGCGGTGGTCCCGATGGCCATCACCACGTCCGGCGGGCGCCGCAGGAGCTCCCGCTGCATGCGCTCCACCTTGTCCATGGGGAGCGTCTCTTCGAAGAGCACCACGTCCGGCCGCAGGATCCCCCCGCATGGGCACCGCGGCGCGCCTCTCAGGGCCTCCCAGTCCGGCTCGTCGCCCGACACGCGGCAGGACTGGCAGGTGGTGCGTCGCAGGTTGCCGTGGATGTCGATGACGTTGGCGCTGCCGGCGGCTTCGTGGAGCCCGTCCACGTTCTGGGTGAGGAGGGCGAAGCGCTCGACCTTCTTCTCCAGTGCGGCCAGCGCGGTGTGCCCCGCGTTGGGGGCAGCGGCCTTGGCGGCCAGGGCCAGCTGGGTGACCGTCTCCCAGGTTCGATCCGGGTCGTCGCGGAGCGTCGGCCCTGAGAGCGCTTCCACGGTGCGATCTCCGGTCTCCGGGTCGTCGTACAGCCCACCCTGGCCACGGTAGGTGGGGATACCGGAGGGAGCGGACATGCCGGCTCCGGTGATGACGCCGATCGAGCCGGCCTGCCGCAGGGCTTCGAGCAGGTCTCTCTCGAACTCGAACTCCATGAGAGAGAGACTATCCGGTGAGGTGCGGGCTGTTCGGAGATTCAGGCCGCCACTATCATGGCCCGGACGGAACCCCCAGTGGAGGCCACTTGCATGGACTTCGCGGCTGCTACCAGCTCGCTGCCGGATGCTGCCGACGCCATCAGTGATGTGATCGAACAGGTCACCTCTGAGGTGGACGGCCGCCATGTCTCCCTGGTCTGGGCGTTCGCCTCCCGACACGAGTTGGCGCTCTGGGACGATCTCGGGGAGCAGTTGAGGGCTGCGTTCCCTGACGCGCTCTCCATGGGCTGCACCGCGGACGGGTGCATCGGAGACGGCCGGGAGCTCGAGCGGCAGCCGGCCATCTCCATACAGGTGGCGGTGCTCCCGGGCGTTCAGCTGACTGCCTTCCACATGAGCCAGGAAGAGCTGGATGCCGTGAGCTGGGGCCGTCGGCTCCCCGACGCCGGGTCGGAGCCGACCTTCTTCGTGCTTGGAGAGCCCTTCTCCATCGACATCCGTCGCGTGCTCAGCGACCTCGAGGCGTCTCACCCGGGTCGACCCGTCCTCGGCGGCATGGCCAGCGCCGGCTTCCAGCCGAATCAGAACCGACTCCTGTGCGATAGTGTCACCTACACGGAGGGGTTGATAGGGGTCGCCCTCAGCGGCGCCGTGGATGTGCAGACGGTGGTGTCTCAGGGATGCCGCCCCATCGGCAGCCCGTACGTGGTGACACAGGCCCGTGGCAACGTGATCCGAGGACTGAAGAACCGTCCTGCCATGGCGGCGCTGGAGGAGATGGCGGCCTCCCTGCCACCGGAAGACCAGGAGCTGCTCCGGCATGGCGTGTTCGTGGGGCGAGCCATCGACGAATACCAGGCGGGGTTCAAGCGCGGTGACTTCCTCATCCACGGCATCATCGATGTCGATCGGGAGATCGGCGAGCTGAAGATCGCCGGCGCCGCGAAGGTGGGGACCACGGTGCAGTTCCACGTGCGTGACGCGGTCTCCGCGGATGAAGACCTACGAGAGATGCTGTCGTCCCACGAGGGGAGTGAGTTCTCCGGAGCCCTGCTCTTCTCTTGCAATGGCAGGGGCACCCGGATGTGGGAGAGCCCCGGTCACGACGTCCACGCGGTGACCAACGCCCTCGGCCCGATTCCGGTAGCGGGTTGTTTCTGCGCTGGCGAGGTGGGGCCGGTGGGCAGCAAGAACTTCGTCCACGGCTATACGGCGGTGCTGGCGTTGTTCCGCCCTGCCTGATCAAAGGGCAGGTAGAGCTGCCGCTCGGAGCCGGGTCCGACCAGGTTGGAGACGCCGATCCCGAGCAGCCGGATGGGTCGGGTGAAGGCCTGGGTCATGGCCAGCAGCGTACGGGCCTCTGCCATCAGCCGGGTCCACTCGTAGACGGGCTCGCCGAGGGTTCGGCTACGGGTCTCGATGGAGAAGTCCCCGTACTTCACCTTCACTGTCACCGTCAGCCCGCAGGCTCCCGATCGTTGCAGGCGCTTCTCCAGCGTCTCCGCGAGCCGTTGCAGTTCGCGGGTGGTCGCCCGTGGTCCGACGATGTCCTGTGGGAACGTGTCTTCGACGCTCTGGGATTTGCGTTCGCTGCCGACCCGCACCGGGCGAGGGTCGACCCCCCGGGCGACCCCATAGAACCAGGCGCCGGACTTGCCGAAGTTCTCCAGCAATTCGGCCTCGGTGTACCGCAGGAAGTCGCCACAGGTCCGGATGCCGAGGCGATGACAGGATTGCTCCGTGACGCGGCCGATTCCCGGGACCTTGCGGACGGGGAGCTCACGAACAAAGCCCGCCACGTCGTCGGGTCGGATGACGAACAGCCCGTCGGGCTTGCGCTCGTCCGATGCGATCTTCGCCAGGAACTTGTTGGGCGCGACGCCGGCGGAGGCGGTCAGTCCGGTGTGTTCCCGGATGCGACGGCGCAGCTGCTCCGCCACTCGTGTGGCGGACGGCTGGTCGAGCTTGTTGACCGTGACATCCAGGTAGGCCTCGTCGAGGCTGAGGGGTTCCACGATGTCGCTCACGGCGCGGAAGATCTCCCGGATCTGCTGTGACACGGCGGTGTAGCGCGGGAGATCCGGTTTCAGGAAGACTCCGTCCGGGCACTTGCGCGCCGCCTGGGAGGACGGCATGGCGGAGCGGACGCCGTACTCCCGGGCCTCGTAGGACGCGGCGCAGACCACCCCACGACTGTCCGGTGGGCCGCCGACGATGACGGGCCTGCCTCGCAGCTCCGGTCGATCCCGCTGCTCGACGGATGCGTAGAACGCGTCCATGTCGAGGTGGATGATCTTGCGTCGTGACCCGGTGCCCATGGCTGCGGCGGCCAGTATAGAGGCCTCCGGTCCGGGCCTGGTGATCGGGCCCGACCCTCGGGTCGACCCGGGTTCCCGGTACAGTGGGCCGTGGGTCCGGTGACCCTGGCGAGGAGAGCCTTTCGTCATGAGCCATGAAGAGATCGAGCTTCCGGAGGACCCGGCGTCCGCGGTCCGGGTGCTTCAGGAGGGGTCCAGGGACGCCCCCGTCGTGGTCTTCAAGAAGAGCCCCATCTGTCCGGTCAGCACCATGGCGGAGGGGAACTTCCAGCGCTGGTTGTCCGCGAGAGGGGACGATCCCCTGAAGGTGTGTGTCGTCGACGTCATCAGCCAGCGTCCTCTGGCGCGCGGCCTCACAGCCGAGCTGGACATCCGGCATGAGTCACCGCAGGCGTTGGTGTTCCGCGGTGGGGCGCTGACCTGGCACGACAGCCACGGCGGACTGACCGAAGACGCCTTCGACGCGGCCCTGGGCTGATTTCGGGATCAGGGCACGTCGCCGCCGGCGGCGTAGGTGACGGTGGATTCGGCGCACAACCGGTCGCCGACGAAGACCTGGGCCTCTCCCTTGCCCATGAGCTTCCGGAACCGGCGCTTCCGGGCCACGATGCGGAGCTCGTCTCCCGGCACCACGGGCGAGTGGAATCGAGACTCGTCCCGGGCCAGGAAGAACAGGTTGTCCAGGTCGAAGTTGTACCAGTAGAGGATGATCAGGGCCTGGGCCATGGCCTCCACCAGCAGCACTCCGGGCATCACCGGTCTCCCCGGAAAGTGCCCCGCGAACTGCGGCTCCGCGGCGTCCACGGTCCGGTGGGCGATCACCTCCTCCGCGTCGCCCGTGGAGACCGAGTCGAGAAACAGGAATGGCGGTCGGTGCGGGAGGATGCCCTCGATCTGGGTCTTGTCGAGTTGAGCTGGACGTTCCATGACGGCTCCGGTTGAGCGGCATATGCTAACGCGATGACCGTCATACTGCGTGCTCTCCCTCTGCTCCTCACCTGCGCGGCCCTGGTCGCCCAGGATCGTGTGGTGACCGGTCGCGTGGTCGTCAAGTCGGACGGTGCATCCGTGGCCGGCGCAGAGATCCGCTTCTTCGGCGGTGTGCAGCGGGGTCGCGACCGAGCACCCCTGGGGCGCGCCTCCGCGGCGGAGGACGGGTCCTTTCGGGTCGAGGGGCTGACTCAGGGGCCGCTGGTCATCCAGGTGGAGAAGGACGGTTTCGCCCGGGTCAATCGGTTCCTCCGTACGGACGAGGAGGGCGCGGCCTTGCTCATCGAGCTGGAGCCGGGACGGGACGCCCGGGGCCTGATCATGGACCGCGGCACCCGCGCGCCCATCGCAGGCGCCCTGGTGACAGCCGGCTTCCATGCCGTGTTCACGGATGAGGCCGGTCGCTTCCTCATGCGAGGACTGCCTCGTGGGTCTACCGAGGACCTGCCGCTGGAGATCTCTGCTCAGGGGTACGTCCCGGTGGAGGTCCCCTTGCCGTCGGGGGACGACGAGTTCCGCCTCGAGCTGGGGCTGGAGCCGGGGCATGTGGTGGCGGTGAAGGTGACGGACGCCGGCGGCGAGCCTCGTCCGGGGGTCTCTGTGAGGATCCGGCTGCCCATGGCGGTGGCCTACTCCGCCCTGGAACGCGCCACCCTTTCGGGGGAGAGCGGCGCCGACGGCGTGGCGGTGATCACGGGGCTCCCGCCCCATCACCCGGTGGCCGCGGAGGCCATGGGTGCGGTGGCGGGTATCCAGTCGGACGTGGGCACCTCGA
The DNA here is from genome assembly GCA_964507445.1 of uncultured Isosphaeraceae bacterium. Lineage (GTDB taxonomy): Bacteria > Planctomycetota. Next base: position 21,089 of record CAZDQF010000022.1, on the reverse strand, counting down.
CGGCGCCGTTCCGCGGTGGGGTCGCGCCGTCGCCGGGGCTGAACCTGGTGGTGGATGAGGGCCGCTCCGTGACCATGACCGTCCGGGATGGCCACGGGCGGCCCATCCAGGGGGCGGAGCTCCGGGTGCTTCCCCTGGTGGAGCCCATGCTCGACTTCGGGGGTGGCGTCGTCGAGGAACGCCAGGATGGAGGAGTCCGCACCGCTCGCACCGACGCCGAAGGGGCGGTCTCCTGGAGCGAGCTGCCCCACAGCCGGCTCACTTGCGAGGTGCGGGCCCCCGGGTGGCGGAGCGCCATGGTGCTCTTCGGCGCCAACGACCGCGCCGTGGACGTGGCCTTGCAGCCTGACGAGGACCCGCCCGGGGTTGCACTACGCTGGCGCTCCTCCATCCCGGCGGCGTTCAGGGAGAGCGCCGAGACGGGGCTGCCGTTGATGATCTCCATGGCCATGGATGGGGAGCGGGCCAACGATTGGATGGCCGCCCATCACTTCCGGGACCCGGAGATCATCCGCGTCACCCGCGAGCTGCCGGTGGTGCTGACCAACGTGTTCGGTCCCGGGGGCGTGCCGTCCGGGATCTCCCACGAAGAGCGGGACGGGGTCTGCAGCCGTTACGGAGGCATCCCCTGCGCCGCCCACCAGTCCGGGGAGCAATGGTGCCGCGACGAGCTCATCGGTCCGGGGGTGGCCTTCCAGGTGCCTCGTCACATCTTCCTGTCTCCCGATGGGGAAGAGCTGATGCACCGGGCGTACTACCTGAGCGAACGGGATCTGGTGTGGATGGTGGTGCGGGCCCTGCGTCACATCAAGCCGGAGCGGGCGACGGACCTGGCGCGGGTCCGGCTGGCCCGGCTTCGCCACCGACTGGTCTCTCTCGATCCTGCGCGTCGAGCCGCCGCCGCCGCGGATCTGGTGGCGTTGATCAACAGCGGCGACGAGTACGCCGTGGCCCTGCTGGCGGATCTGGTCCCCTCAGGGGTGTCGCCTTCGATACGGGTGGCCGTAGCCCGGGGCATCATCGTGGACGCGGTGCGCTTCTGTGACTCGGCGCTCCGTCCGTTGATGGCGGACCCGGACCCCTTGGTGCGTCAGGCGATGGTGGCGGGGGTTGCACGGGCCCGACCTTCGGACGCGCTGGTCCGGTTGTGCGAGCGGTCGGTGGTGGATCAGGACGCGAGGGTGGCTTCGTCTGCCCGTAACGCCATCGGGGTCGGCGTCAGGGCGAACAACCTGGTGGTGCTTCGTCCCACGGAGGGTGAGCGGTGGCGTCTGGTGGATCGCCTCGTCCGCGCTCGCGGTGCGGTGGAGGTGGATGGGTTGGCGACGGTCCTCGGCCGGGGTGCTCCCACGGCCCGCAACCGCGTCATCCGAACCCTCGCCCGGGAAGCCGAACATGACCCTCGGGCCATGAAGCTGTTGCTGAAGGAGGCCCGCAGACCGGGCCTGCCCGCCCTGGCGGCCCTGCGGGCCCTACGGGCGCACCCGCCATCCGGCCAGAGGGAGGCCCTCGACGGGATCATGGACCTCCACTTCGGCGGGGCCAGCGCCTTGTTGAGGGAGGAGGCCATGCACCTCGCGGGGGTCATCCGCACCGCCGCCAGCGCGGACCTGCTCCGTGACGGGGTTGAAGACTGGGAGCCCCGCGTTCAGGTGGCGGCGGCCCTGGCCTTGGTGGCCTGGCGGGACGAAGCCTGCGTTCCCGTGTTGCTACGCTGGGCGGACGACCCCGTGATGGGGGAGGATATCCGGCGTCGGTTGAGAGAAGTCTGGGGCCGGGGAGCCCCTCAGGACGCCTCCGACTGGCGGCGGTGGTTCATCGAGGAGGGGTTGCTCGAGGATGAGGAGGGCACGCCGTGACGGATGACAAGGTCCCGTTTGATCCCGAGGAGAACCTGGAGAAGATCCTGGCGTCGCCCACCTACCGGCGGGCCGAGGACGACCCCGACTTCATCAAGAGCCCCCGTCTCCGGCCGGTGCGGCTCACCATGGAGCTGCTCAAGACCGAGTACGCGCAGGAGCAGGAGGGGGTCAACTCCACCATCGTGCTGTTCGGGGGTACCCGGATCATCGAGGAGACCGCGGCCAAGGAGAACCTCGAGCGTGCCCGAGCGGCGCTGGCAGCGAACCCCGGTGACCCCGGGGCGGAGCGAGACGTGCGCATCGCCGAGCGGGTCCTCGCCAAGAGCCCCTACTACGAAGAGGCGCGTCAGTTCGCGCGCATGGTGTCGGAGGGGCAGGCGAAGGACGGCCCCAAGGAAAACGTCATCGTCACGGGCGGCGGTCCTGGGATCATGGAGGCGGGCAATCGCGGAGCCCAGGAGGCGGGGGCCGTATCCGTCGGCCTCAACATCACCCTGCCCATGGAGCAGGCTCCCAACCCCTACATCACCCCGGACCTCTGCTTCCAGTTCCACTACTTCGCCATCCGGAAGATGCACTTCCTGATGCGCGCGCGCGCCATGCTGGCCTTCCCCGGCGGGTTCGGCACCATGGACGAGCTGTTCGAGACCCTGACCCTGATCCAGACCTACACCATGCGTCCGATCCCCATCCTGTTGTTCGGAGAGGATTACTGGCGTCGGGTCGTGGATTTCGCGGCGTTCGTGGAGGAGGGGACCATCTCTCCGCGAGATCTGGAGCTGTTCAGCTATGCGGACAGCGCCGAGGACGCCTGGGCCCAGATCCAGAGTTGGTACGACGAGCATGGGATCCCGGAGACCAGCCCCATCACCCGTTGAACAAGCACCCTGCGGGGTCCCCGCCCCTTGCCGTATGATGGGCGTGTCGGTTTCGGTCCCTCCACAGGACACTCCACATGAGAATCATCGCTGTTGTTTCCCTCCTGACGTTCGTCCTGCCTGCGCAGCAGGTGACGGTCAACGGGTCCCCCTACCACGTCAACGTGCCGGTGCTCTCCACCGTGACCGTGCAGCTGACCGGCCCCGCCGGCGTGCCCCACTACTGGGGTTTCAGCACCGCGCCCGGTCCCTCGTCCCTGTTCGGCACCAGCGTCCCCATCGGTATCACTCCTGACATCGTCGACCTGGGGATGGGCGCTCCCATGAGCGCCGGCGGTGTCCGGTCCTGGGCTGCGTCGGTCCCTGCGGACCCGGCCTTGATCGACCTGACGGTGTACACCGCCGGGCTGTTCCTGGACCCCGCCGCTCCCGGTGGTATTGCGGTCACCAACGGCGGCCTGTTCACCATCCGAGGGATCGCCGACGCCGGCCCGGACACGGCCACCTTCGTCAACGAAGGAGTGGTGCTGTCCGGCGCGGGCAACCGCGACCCCTTCACGGGTCAACTCCCCCCGGGGACCACCTTCCAGTGGACCGTCGACGCGGGCCCTCCGGGCGCCAACACGACCATCGTCAATGACCAGGGTGAGTTCCCGTCCTTCATCACGGACACCCCCGGCCTGTACACCATCCAGGCCTCGGTCAACGGTCCCGCCAGCGTCGGCACGGACACCTGTGATGTCTGGGTGTACGACTTCCAGTGGAACCGTGACGCTACGGGGGACTTCACCACCGGGATCACCGGCGTCGCCGGGACGGTGCAGGGCCCCCCGGGCTGGTCGGTGACCGTGGATGGCAGCCCCGTGGGCACCACCTTCCAGAGCCTCTGGCTCGGTTCGCCCACGAGCCTGAGCGGCACCATGACCACCATGGTGGCGGAGCTGACCACCCCAGGCGGCCAGAAGCTGCGGCTGCCGCGGCCGGTCACCCTGGGCGTCGCCAACAGCCTCGCAGTTCCCGTCAGCCTGTCGGCTGGGGTGCGGCTGCGGGATCAGGGTCTCAACGGGCTCGAGCCCCTCATCGAGACCGAGCTGGCGGCCCTGGACTACAACTCCATCGTCACCAGCGTGGGCACCATCAACGCCGTGGGCGGGGCGCCGTTCTTCAGCGCTGACATCACGCCCACCAGCGGTAGCCTGGACGTCAACAACATCCAGTTCGAGCTCACCGCGGACAACGGCCACGTGGACATCGCGGTGACCTTCCAGAACATCAACGTCAACGTGGACGTGACAGGGGTCGTGGTGTTCGTGCCCTACACGGAGCAGGCGTCCATCACCGCCAGCAGCGCCACCATGACCGGGGACCTGACCTTCGTCCCCGGCCCCAACGGCGCCCTGGAGATCCAGATCGCCAACGCCAACGCGACGCTCAACAACTTCAACTTCTCCATCTCCAGCTTCCTCAACGGGCTGGTCCAGCTCGGCCTCATCCAGGACGCCATCCGCGACACGGTGGAGGACTCCCTGGAGGCGACGGTGGGGGACATCGTCGCGTTCGTGAACCCGCTGCTCGCGGACTTCGCGTTCAGCCTGGACCTCACCCAGTACGGACTCCCGGTGCAGGTGGACTTCCCCATGGAGGTGGCGACCTACGACACGGACGGCGTCTCTCTCTGCAACACGTCAAGGGCGCTGCCGTTGGCCGCGGGCCCGGAGTCGCCGCCGCTCAACCGTTACCGCGCCACGCCGGCCACCAACCTCACCTATCCCAGCGTCACGCCCGGCGGCGGAGTTCCCTACGGGTTCGCCCTCTGCCTCAACGACGACATGTTGAATCAGCTGCTGGCGGCGTTCGTGGCCTCCGGGAGTCTCGACCTGGATGTGACCGGGACCCTGGGGACCGGACCCCAGGCGGTGACCATGAACGCTGGCTTCTTCAGCGTCCTGGTGCCCGGGTTCGGGTTCGAGAAGTTTGACCCCATGACCCCGCTCCTGCTCAAGCTCCGGCACATCAACGCTCCGGTGGTGGACTTCACGCCCAACGGCATGGACCACGGGACCATCCACATCGGCGGCGTCCGGATGGACATCGACGCGGAGGTCTCTCCCGGTGTGTTCCTCCCGGTGGCGTCCGTCTCCGTGTCCGGAAGCGCCAACGTCTCCCTCGAGGTGGCGCCCGGTACGACGGACGTGTCCCTGACCATCGACGACAACTCCATCGCCACCAACTTCATCGCGAGGAAGGAGATGGCGGGGACGAACCCCGGCCCGACCCTCCCGGCCCTGTCCTTCCTGATGCCGTTCCTGCTGCCCGCCATCGTGGAGCCCGTGGCCATGGTCACCATCCCGGCGCCCCCCCTGGGTGCCGTCAGCGTCCTCGAGGTCTCCGGGTCCACCGCCTGGTCGGATTACCTCTGCGCCTACTTCAACGTGCAGTGACCGGGTCCCGGTGCTCCGGGCACGCCGGGGGCGGCGTTGGCCGTCCCCGGGGGTGAGGGGCTCGTGACCGCAAAAAGACCGGGTTCCGTGGTCCTTTTGATCGGTCCGGGGCGGAACCGGCAACGGGGGTCGCTCGTGTGATTGAGCCCCCCTCTGGGAGTCCGTAACATTGGCCCCCCGACCGCGGGCAGGTTGCGCCCGCCGTCGGCCCCGATCCATGAGCAAGCGGCACTACACCATCACCAAGGGACTGGATCTCCCGGTCTCCGGAGCCCCCGAGCAGAAGCTCGGGGAAGGAGGCGGAGTCGCCAGGGTCGGCGTGCGCGGGTCCGACTACCCTGGCCTGAAACCGACCATGCTGGTCTCCGAAGGGGATCAGGTGAAGATCGGCCAGCCCCTGTTCGAGGACAAGAAGAACCCCGGGGTCACGTTCACGTCCCCCGCGTGCGGGGTGGTGGAGGCGGTCAACCGCGGCGCCAAGCGAGTTCTGGAATCCGTGGTGGTGCGGCAGGAAGGGGACGACGCCCTCACCTTCGACGCGCCGGGTGACCCGCTCGAGGCGGACCCGCAGGCCGTCAGGGACCTGTTGATCCGCTCCGGCCTGTGGACGGCCTTGCGGACGCGACCCTTCAGCAACGTGCCCCCTGTGGACGGCGCGCCGCGGGCCATCTTCGTCAACGCCATGGACTCGAACCCGCTGGCTCCGCTCCCACGGGTTGCGATCCAGCGGCGACCGGCGGCTTTCCGAGCAGGGCTCCTCGCCTTGACCCGCCTGACGGATGGGCCGGTGTACCTGATCACCCGGGAGGGCGTGGACATCCCCGGAGTGGATACGGAGGGCGTCACCCACGTGACGTTCTCCGGCCCCCACCCTGCCGGCCTCGTGGGCACCCACATCCACTTCGTCGATCCCATCGTGCATCCCACGGACATGGTCTGGCACGCGGGCTACCAGGACGTGGTCTGCATGGGCGCGCTGATGACCGATGGGGTCCTCGACACGGAGCGCGTGGTCTCCATCGGCGGCCCCGCGGCCGCCAATCCGCGGCTCGTCCTCACCAGGATGGGCGCGTCGGTGAGCGAATTGGCTGAAGGCGAAGTGGGGGACGGGAGCCGAGAGCTCCGCGTCGTCTCCGGATCGTTGCTCAGCGGCACCTCTGCCGGTGGCGACGCGCAGGTCCGTCTCGGCTTCCTCGGGCGATATGACCAGCAGGTGTCCCTGCTGTACGAGGGGCGTGAGCGGGAGTTCGTGGGATGGCACGGCCTCGGTCGGGACCGGTTCTCCATCAAGAACGTGTTCGTCACCGCCCTCAACCGTGCCCGGAAGTTCGACTTCACCACAAGCACCAACGGCAGCCCGCGGGCCATGGTCCCGGTGGGCAGTTTCGAGCGTGTCATGCCCCTGGACGTGATGCCCACCTTCCTGTTGCGGGCGCTGCTCAGCGGCGACACGGACACGGCCCAGGCCCTCGGGGCGCTGGAGCTGGATGAAGAGGACCTGGGCCTGTGCACCTTCGTCTGCCCCGGCAAGACGGAGTACGGCCCGTTGCTCCGGGAGACGCTCACCACCATCGAGAGGGACGGCTGACATGGGCCTCAGGGATCTCCTGGACAACGTCGGCAAGAAGGTGAAGAAGGACAGCAAGGGGTACGCCCTCTACGAGGCCGCGGACGCCTTCCTGTACACCCCCTCGGACGTCACCAAGGGCGCCAGCCATGTCCGCGACAGCCTGGACCTGAAGCGGATGATGATCACCGTGGTCTGGGCCCTGCTGCCGTGCATCTTCATGGCGATGTACAACACCGGGCTGCAGGCCAACGAGCTCATCGCTGCCGGGCTCAGCCCGACGGAGAACTGGCGGTCCTCGTTCATGCAGTGGATGGGGCTGGGGTTCAGTCCGGACGATTTCTGGTCCTGCCTGATCCACGGTGCGCTGTACTTCTTTCCCATCTTCCTCGTGACCCAGATCGCGGGCGGATTCTGGGAGGTGCTCTTCGCCACGGTCCGCGGGCACGAGATCAACGAGGGGTTCCTCGTCACGGGCATGCTGTTTCCGTTGACCCTCCCGCCCACCATCCCCCTGTGGCAGGTGGCCGTGGGCATCAGCTTCGGTGTGGTGATCGGCAAGGAGGTGTTCGGCGGCACCGGCAAGAACTTCCTCAACCCGGCCCTCACCGCCCGCGCGTTCCTCTACTTCGCCTATCCGGCACAGCTCTCAGGTGAGATCTGGGCGCCGTCGGGGGCCGACGCCACCTCTGGTCCGACCATCCTCGGGGCCTGCCAGGCCGGCGGAATGGACGCGATCAAGGACCTGGACATCAGCTGGGCCGACGCCTTCCTGGGCACCATCCAGGGCTCCATGGGGGAGACCTCCACCCTCGCCTGCCTCATAGGGGCGGCGTTCCTGATCGTCACCGGGATCGGTTCCTGGCGGATCATGGCGTCCGTCCTCCTGGGGGCCATGGCCTTCGCTGCGTTGCTCAACGCCGTGGGCAGCGACGTGAACCTGATGTTCGAGATGGACCCGGCGTGGCACCTGGTGTCAGGGGGCCTGGCCTTCGGCCTGGTGTTCATGGCCACGGACCCGGTGTCCGCCTCCATGACGAACACCGGGAAGTGGATCTACGGGGCCCTCATCGGCGTCATGACCGTGCTGGTCCGGGTGCTCAACCCGGCCTTCCCCGAGGGAGTGATGCTGGCCATCCTGTTCGGCAATGTGTTCGCACCCTTGATCGACTACATGGTGGTCAAGGCCGGTATCAAGAGGAGGTTGGCGCGCCGTGTCCAGTAACAAGGAAAGCACCCGGAACGTCCTCCTCGTCTCCACGCTCCTGTGCGTGGTCTGCTCGGTCGTGGTCTCCGCCGTCGCCGTGGGGCTGCGACCTCAGCAGGAGAAGAACGCCGCCGTCGACAAGAAGCGCAACGTGCTGCTGGCCGCCGCGATCATCGGCGACGACTTCGAAGGGGACCTGGAGAGCGTGTTCGCCGCGGCGGGCATCAAGCCGGTCCTCGTGGACCTGAAGAGCGGCGACGTGGTGGAGGGCGACCCGGCGGGCTTCGACATGGGCCTCGCCATGAACGACCCCGCCGCCGTGATCCCGGTGACCCCGGATCAGTACATGGCGGGGATCACCAAGCGGCCGAAGCAGGTGGTGGTCTACCTCCATGAGCCGAAGGGCGAGCTGGAGAACATCATCCTGCCGGTGGTCGGGCAGGGGCTGTGGTCCACCATGTACGGCTACCTGTGTCTCGCGCCTGACCTGAAGACCACGAGGGGGCTGGTGTTCTACGAGCACGCCGAGACCCCCGGCCTGGGCGGCGAGGTGGACAACCCTCGCTGGCGAAATCAGTTCCGTGATCGTGGAGACAAGGGGGTCAAGAGGCTCCGTGACGATCAGGGGAGCTACGACTTCAAGATCACCAAGTCCGGCATGGCGGACTTGTCGAGCCCTCATCAGGTTGACGGTATCTCCGGTGCGACCATCACCTGCCGTGGCGTCGACGGCATGCTCAAGTACTGGATGTCCGACGCTGCCTACGGCCCGTTCCTGAAGAAGTTGCAGAAGAAAGGAGGGCTGGACTGATGGCGGACAAACCTCGTGACGTCCTGACCAAACCGATCTTCCAGGACAACCCCATCGCGCTTCAGATCCTCGGGATCTGCAGCGCCCTGGCGGTGACCGCGTCCATGTCACCCACGCTGGTCATGTGCGCCTCCGTGGTGTTCGTGGTGACGCTCTCAAACGTCGCGGTCGCGCTGATCCGGGACCGCATCCCGAGCAGCATCCGCATCATCGTCCAGATGACGATCATCGCGTCCCTGGTCATCGTCGTCGAGCAGGTGCTCAAGGCGTTCCAGTACGACGTCTACAAGCAGATCACCGTCTTCGTCGGGCTGATCATCACCAACTGCATCGTCATGGGCAGGGCAGAGGCCTTCGCCATGAAGAACGAGGCGCGGCTCTCGGCCCTCGACGGCCTGGGCAACGCCCTGGGCTACAGCGTGGTCCTGATCTTCGTGGCGTTCTGGCGAGAGCTGTTCGGCGCCGGCAAGATCCTCGGCTTGACGATCATGAAGCTGGACACGGAGAACGGCTGGTACACACCCAACATCCTGATGTTGATGCCGCCCAGCGCGTTCTTCCTCATCGGACTCTTCATCTGGTTGCTTCGGACCTGGAAGCCTGACCAGGTCGAGAGCGGGGCTTAGGGAGGGAGGATCGTCATGCAAGAGCACCTCAATCTCTTCATCAAGCTCATCTTCATCGAGAACCTGGCCCTGGCGTTCTTCCTGGGCATGTGCACCTTCCTCGCCGTGTCGAAGAAGGTCGAGACCGCCTTCGGCCTGGGCATCGCGGTGATCGTCATCCAGACCATCACGGTCCCCGTGAACAACCTGATCTACACCAACCTGTTGGAGCCAGGGGCGCTGGGTTGGCTAGGCGTACCGGACGCAGACCTCACCTTCGTGAAGCTGATCTCGTTCATCGGGGTCATCGCCGCCATGGTGCAGATCCTGGAGATGACCCTGGATCGGTTCTTCCCGGCGCTCTACAACGCCCTCGGCATCTTCCTGCCGTTGATCACGGTCAACTGCGCGATCCTGGGCGGCTCACTGTTCATGGTTCAGCAGGACCTCAACTTCGCCAAGAGCGTCACCTACGGCCTGGGATCAGGCGTCGGTTGGGCCCTGGCCATCGTGGCCCTGGCGGGGATCAAGGAGAAGATGAAGTACTCCGACGTTCCCGACGGCCTCAAGGGTCTCGGCATCACGTTCATCATCGTCGGCCTGATGTCCCTGGCCTTCATGGCCTTCGGTGGGATCCAGCTGTAGAGCATTGATATGGACATCATCCTTGGAGTCCTGATGTTCACGGGCCTGGTGACGGCCCTGGTGGTCCTGATCCTCGCGGCCCGGTCCAAGCTGGTGGCCAGCGGATCCGTGAACATCCTCGTCAATGACGACAAGACCCTTCAGGTCCCCGCCGGCGGCAAGCTCCTGAGCGTCCTGGCGGAGGAGGGGATCTTCGTCTCCTCCGCCTGCGGCGGTGGCGGCACCTGCGCCCAGTGCACGGTCAACGTCTTCGAGGGCGGCGGCGACATCCTGCCCACGGAGCGGACCCACATCACCAAGCGCGAGGCCGCCGCCGGCTGTCGCCTCTCCTGCCAGGTGGCGGTCAAGCAGGACATGAAGATCCAGGTCCCGGAGGACGCCCTCGGGGCTCGCAAGTGGGATTGCGTCGTGCGTTCGAACGAGAACGTGGCCACGTTCATCAAGGAGCTGGTCCTCGAGCTGCCCGTGGGTGAACAGGTGGACTTCACCTCCGGCGGCTACATCCAGATCGAGTGCCCGCCCCATCTGGTGGAGTACAAGGACTTCGAGATCGCCGACGAGTACCGGGAGGACTGGGACCGCTTCGACATGTGGCGGTTCAAGTCGAAGGTGGACGACACCACCATCCGCGCCTACTCCATGGCCAATTACCCCGGAGAGAAGGGCATCATCATGCTCAACGTCCGGGTCGCCTCTCCGCCGCCGCGGAACCCGGATGTACCGCCGGGGAAGATGTCCTCGTGGATCTTCAACCTCAAGCCGGGGGACAAGGCCACCATCTCGGGGCCGTTCGGTGAGTTCTTCATCAAGGACACGAAGTCCGAGATGATCTACATCGGCGGCGGCGCGGGCATGGCGCCGTTGCGTTCTCACGTCTTCGAGCTGTTCAAGAACCGGGCCACCGACCGCAAGGTGAGCTACTGGTACGGGGGCCGCTCGCTCCGTGAGCTGTTCTACACCGACCACTTCAGGGCGATCGAAGAGGAGTTCCCCAACTTCAAGTACCACCTCGCCCTCAGCGAGCCGCTCCCGGAAGACAACTGGGACGGCTACACCGGGTTCATCCATCAGGTCCTCTATGACAACTACCTGAAGGACCACCCGGCACCCGAGGACGTCGAGTACTACCTCTGCGGACCTCCCATGATGCTGCAGGCATGCCGCAAGATGCTGGACGATCTCGGCGTCGAGAACGACAACATCCTGTTCGATGACTTCGGTGGCTGAGCGCGCGGGCCGCGCCTCCGCGGCGCTGCTCGTCGTTCTCCTCGCCTCGGGCTGTGGGGGCGACGGGCCACCGCCCGATGCGCCCTCCGTGGTCCGATTGACGGGGCGTTGCATGGGGACCACCTGGAGCGTCCTGGTCTCGGGGGACGTGTCCGACGAGGGAGCGCTCCGACGGACCATCGAGGCGGAGCTGAACGCGGTGGAGGACGAGATGTCCCACTACCGTCCGGGGTCGGAGATCTCCCGGTTCAACGACTGGCGCGAGCCCGACTGGTTCCCGGTGTCCTCCGCCTTCGCCCACGTGGTGGCGACCGCTCAGCACATCGCCGGCGAGACCTCCGGGGCCCTGGACGTCACCTGTTCGCCGGTGCTGAGGCTGTGGGGGTTCGGGCCTCGGGCGGAGGATCGGAAGATCCCGAGCGAGGAAGAGCTGGCCCGCGCGCGGCAGCTCGTTGGTCATGAGAACCTGGAGTTTCGTGTCGAGCCTCCGGCCCTGAAGAAGCGGACGCCGTCGCTGCGCCTGGACCTGTCTGCCGTTGCCAAGGGGCACGGGGTGGACCGAGTGGCCCGGGCGTTGGGTCGAGCCGGATTCTCCAACGTCCTCGTGGAGGTTGGAGGGGAGATCGTCTGCATGGGGGAGAAGGGGCCAGGGCGGCCCTGGACCGTGGCCATCGAGCGACCCCGAGCCTCGGGCGAGATCGGGCATACGGATGTCGCGCTGCGTGACCTGGCCGTGGCCACGTCCGGTGACTATCGCAACTACTGGGTCGAGGACGGGACCCGCTACTCCCATGTGGTTGATCCCCGTGTGGCGCGGCCAGTGGCGCACCAGACGGCCAGCGTCACGGTGTTCGCCGAGACCTGTGAAGCGGCGGACGCCTGGGCCACGGCCTTGCTCGTCATGGGAGCGGAGGAGGGCATGGCGCTGGCGGAGCGCGAGGGGCTGATGGCCAGCTTCGTGGTGCGCTCCGGCGCCGACGGCTTCGATGTCAGCACCTCCAGCGCCTATCGGCGCCGGTTTTCGCCGTGAGCCCGGGCTGACGCTCCTCGAACCCTGAGCACGGCTCGAAGATGCTACAAAGGAGCCGAGCCTCACCTCATGAACGAACTGATCATCGCCTTCGTCGTGTTCCTGAGCGCCGTCCTCCTGATGGCCGTAGGGGTCTTCATCGCCAACAAGCCGTTGCGCGGGAGCTGCGGCGGCCTCGGGACGCTGCGGAAGATGTTCGGCCTCGGACCCTGCGCGTCTTGCGACGACGATCCGGATGAGCACGCGGAGCACTGCTCGAGGGCCCGCCGGGTCCGGGATCAGCGCGAGCAGGACCCCATGGAGGTCTGAGCCGCGGTCCTACTTCGGGATGACCTCGACCGTGGGATCTTGCTCGTAGGTGAACAGCAGCGCCGCCAGCGCCGCCGCCGCCCCCAGCAGCATCAACAGCACCACCACGTTGACGAAGGTGGACAAGCGGGTCGCCTGATCGAAGCGCTCGGCGACCACGAAGTTCTCCTGGGACGCGGCGCTGCTCTGTAGCCGGGCTCGCAGGGAGACGGTTCGTGGGTGGAGCACCAGCCATCCGTAGAGGGTGGTGGTGAGGGCGAGCCCGGTGAGGCCCATGAAGGTCCACGTCGCGTAGCGGACGTGCTCATAGAAGAGGGCGCCGCCGGCGCCGATGAGCATGACGATGGCGGACAGCAGGCTGATGACGTAGTAGCCGCGGTGCACCGAGTCCATGACTTCCGCGCCCCGCCCGGGTCCCAGCCTCTTCCCCACGATGGGGTTGACCACGAAGCTGTGGAAGAGGAGGGAGCCGGTCCAGGCGGCCAGTCCCACGATGGTTGCGAACACGGCGAGCACGTCCATGGCGCGTGGATGATAGCAAGCGCCGCGTCGCAATTCTCCGGGACCGGCCCGGTCAGCGGGTGCTGAATCGGATCAGCGTGGTGGAGCGGTATTTCTCGCCGGGACGCAGGACCGTGGAGGGGAAGCCCGGCTTGTTGGGGGTGTCCGGGTAGTGCTGGGGCTCCAGGCAGCACCCGCCGTGCTTCTCGTACACCTTGCCGTCCGCGCCCTGGACGCCGTCCAGGAAGTTGCCGCTGTAGAACTGGATCCCGGGCTCCGTGCTCGCCACCTCCAGGACGCGTCCGGAGGCCGCGTGGATGAGCTCGGCGTGAGGTCTCAGGGTGCCCGCCGCGCCGTCCACCACGTAGTTGTGGTCATAGCCTCCGGGCACGGTGTTGATCCTGGTCCCGATGGGGGTCGGCTTGGTGAAGTCGAGGGACGTGAACGCCACGGGATCGATCTTCCCGGTCGTGATCAGGGTCGCGTCGGCGGGGGTGTATCGAGCGGCGTGGAGCCTCAACTCGTGATCCAGGATGGAGGCCCCGGGGCCTCCGAGGTTCCAGTAGCTGTGATGAGTCAGGTTGACGTGCGTGGGCTTGTCCGTGGTCGCCTCATACTCGATCCGCAGCTCGTTCCTGTCGTTGAGCAGGTAGGCGCAGGTGGCGTGGAGGTTGCCCGGATAGCCCTCCTCCCCGTCCGGTGACAGGCGGCTGAAGGCGACCCCCTTGGCGCCGTCCTGCTCGACGATCTCCGCGGTCCAGACCTGCCGGTCGAAGCCATCCTCGCCGCCGTGGAGGTGGTGGGCGTCGTTGTTGGTCTTCAGGGTGTAGGTCTCGCCGTCCAGGGAGAACTTGCCGTTGGCGATGCGGTTGCAGTATCGACCGGTGATGCAGCCGAAGTAGGGGTGTCGCGCGAGGTACGGGTCGAGGTCGTCGAAGCCGAGGACGATGCGGGCGCTGTTGCCGGCGCGGTCCGGCGCCTCGATGTTGGTGACGATGCCGCCCCAGGTGATGACGCTGACGCTGACACCGGAGTTGTTGCCGATGGTGAATCGTTCGATGGTCGTCCCGTCCTCGAGGCTGCCGAAGGGAGCCCGGGTCACGGTGATGTCAGCGGCTTTCATCGGGGGGGCCTCGTCATGGTCCTGGTGCTGGCAGGCGCCAAGGACGAAGGTGACGGCGAGAGCGACGGATGCGGCGCGAGTCATCTGGATCTCCTCTGGGCGCGCCAGGGTAACCCCGTGATAGGTTTGGGGCCATGTTCACGAACCCCATGCGCCTGGTCTGCCTCGCGGTCGCAGTGGCCTCCGTATCCGTCTTCTCTTCCGGGCCCTCGGAGGCCTCCCCGGGACCCATGGGGAAGGCGGCCTCCGCGTGGCTGGAGTCCCTCTCCCCGGAGTTGCGGACCAAGGCACGTCGCTCCTTCTCCGACAAGGCCCGCCTGGACTGGCACTTCATCCCCCGCGAACGGCAGGGCGTGAGCCTGAAGGAGATGAACGCGGATCAGCGGCGGGCTGCCCATGGCTTGCTGAGGACGGCTCTCTCCACGCAGGGGTACCTGAAGGCGAAGGCGGTGATGGAGCTGGAGGCGGTGTTGTTCGAGCTGGAGTCCCGACCGGACCGCCCCGCCACTCACCGGGACCCGGAGCGGTATTGGTTCATGGTCTTCGGTGAGCCTTCGGGGAATGACCTCTGGGGCTGGCGGGTGGAGGGGCATCACCTGTCCGTGAACCTCGTGGTGAAGGGCGACCGGCTGGTGTCTTTCACCCCGATGTTCTTCGGCTCTAATCCGGCGGAGGTCCGGTCCGGTCGTCACGCGGGCTTGCGGGTGCTGGCGGAAGAGGAGGACGCGGCGCGGGCGCTCCTGAACCTGCTGGGCGCGGATCTGCGCAAGGTGGCCATGATCTCCGACGCCGCGCCCCGAGACATCATCCTCGCCCCCGGACGGGACGTGGCGTCCTTCGAGGGACCGCATGGTGTGCGCGGTGAGGACATGAGCGCGGACCAGAGGCGACAGCTCCTCCGGCTGGTGTCGGCTCACGCCCGGAGCCTGCGCCCGGACGACTACGACCGGGAGATGTCACGGATGAACGCGGCCGGCGGGGTCGAGGCCCTGGCGTTTGGCTGGGCCGGCAGCGCGGAGCCTGGTCGTGGTCACTACTACCGGCTGGTCGGTCCCACCCTGATCGTGGAGTACGACAACGTCCAGAATGGGGCCAACCACGTCCATGTGGTGTGGCACGACCCCACCAATGACTTCGGGCACGACGTGCTCCGTCGTCATCGGCAGACGCACAAGTAGGGGCCGACGAACGCGACCCCCGCCGGGCCTACTTGGAGACGTAGTTGAACCGCTGGCCTCCGATGGAGGCTTCCAGCATGAGGCCCGCCTTGGACATGGTGAAGACCACCACACCCGCCTGGTAGTCGGCGGTGGTGGAGGCTCCGGCTTCCACGGCCACCGCGGACACCTGGGCGGAGAACTCGAAGTTGCCGCGCTTGAAGTCCTCCAGGTCCGACGTGTCTCGGAAGAAGATCAGCTCCCGGTACTTCTGTCCGCCGGCCTGAAGGCCCACGGTGCCCTGGGAGAGGTCGCAGTAGCCCGCCACCTCACCGCCCTCGTAGAGCTGGCCGTCGCCGTACGCACCGCCGATGATCAGGCCGCCCTTGCCCACCGCCGGGAAGACCGCGTAACCCGCGGAATCGCTGAAGAAGCGTTCCAGGCCGCGGACCCGTTTGAAATCGGCGATGGCGTCGTCGCACTCAGCGTTCAGCGCGGCCTTGCCCTCGGCGCTGTTGGGGGCGGTGTTGCACGCCGTGAGCCCGGCCAGGATCAGCGCCAGGGTGATGATGTTCTTGGTGTTCATGGGGTTCTTCCTTCTGCCTTTGTGTTTCCCAGGGGTCCCGTGGCTGCAGTTTAACGCCGAGGGTGGCGTACCAAGGGCGAGGCCGGGCTTTTGGCGAGGGCCTGGCGTCCTACAATGGTGCCGATGCAAGCCCTCTATGTCACGGAACATGGCGGCCCCGACTCCCTCATCCTCGGAGAGCGTCCGAACCCCGAGATACGGGGAGACGAGGTCCTGGTGAAGGTGCGGGCAGCGGGGATGAACCACCTGGACGCGTGGGTCCGTCGCGGCGTCGAGGGGCACCGGTTCCCTCTTCCGCTGACGTTGGGCAGCGACGGCGCCGGAGAGGTGGCGGAGGTGGGAGAGCTCGTGGACGGGGTCGCAGTCGGCGACCGCGTGGCCCTGTCCCCCGGTTCCGGACCCCGGCGGACGGAGGAGACCCTCTCCGGTCAGCATCATCTCAACCATCGCTACGACCTCCTGGGGGAGACCCGGGACGGCACCTGTGCGGAGTTCGTCGCCGTGCCCGCTGAGACCCTGCTCCCCATGCCAGAGAGCATGAGCTTCGAGGACGCCGCCGCCATCCCCCTCGCAGCCTTGACCGCCCATCACATGGTAGCGGAGCGCGCGGGGGTTCGTGCCGGCATGGACGTGCTGGTGCACGCGGCTGGTTCGGGCGTCTCCATCTACGCCATCCAGGTGGCGAAGTTGCTCGGGGCGAGGGTGCTCGCCACCTCATCTTCGGACGACAAGCTCGGGCGGGCGCGGTTGCTTGGGGCGGACGTGCTGATCAACTACGCCACCGAGGACTGGGTGCGGCGGGTGAGGGACACAACCGAAGGCCGAGGAGTCGACGTGGTGATCGACCATGTGGGGGAGGCGACCTTCTCCGGTTCGTTGCGCTGTCTGGCCCGCGGCGGCGCCGTCGTCACCTGCGGAGCGACCTCTGGCCCTCGATTGGAGGCCGATCTCCGGCTGATCTTCTTCAAGAGCCTGTCCATCCTGGGTTCCACCATGGGGGGTATGGGCGAGATGTGTCGGGTGTGGCGTCTGGCGTGTCGGGGGCAGCTCCGTCCCGTCGTGGATCGGGTGCTCCCGTTGTCACAGGCGGCAGCGGGGCATCGCGCCCTGGAGGATCGGTCGGTCTTCGGCAAGATCGTCCTGGTACCGGGAGAGTGATGTGGAATACGCGACCTTGAACATCGAGATGTCCGGAGAGGGCTGGGCGGAGATCGTGTTCGACCGCCCGGACGTCCTGAACGCCCTCAACCTGCAGATGGTCAAGGACCTCTCCGCGGCCCTGGATGAGCTCAGCGCCGATGACGCCGTCCGGGGTCTCATCCTGCGTGGAGGCGGGGGCCGGGCGTTCGTGGCCGGGGCGGACATCTCCGAGCTGGTCAAGCGCGACGTCCACGACGCGTTCAAGGCCATCAACGCCGGCCTGTTCCAGAAGCTCGAGGAGTTCCCTCGGCCCACCATCGCCGCCATCAACGGATACTGCCTCGGCGGCGGCTGTGAGATGGCCCTGGCGTGCGACATCCGACTCGGCGCCGAGGACGCGGTCATGGGGCAGCCGGAGGTGCGCCTCGGGATCATCCCCGGCGCCGGGGCGCCGCACCGTCTGACCCGGGTCGTCGGCACCGGCCTCGCGAGGGAGTTGATCTTCACCGGGCGGTACGTGGAGGCCGAGGAGTGCGCCAGCATCGGGCTGCTGAACCGGGTGGTGCCGGGTGACACGTTGCTCGAGGAGGCCCGCTCCATGATGGGGTCGATCCTCAAGAACTCTGATCTGGCGGTGAGGTTGGCCAAGATCGCGCTCAACGCTGCCTGCAACAGCGTCGACCGTCGGCACATGATGTTGGAGTGCGTCTCGCAGGGGATCACCTTCGAGAGCGACGACAAGCAGGAGCGCATGACCCGGTTCCTGGAGCGCAAGAAGGCCAAGGAAGAGCGGTCCGGGGAATGACGGCCCGCGCAGATCTGCCGACGGACATCCATGTCCACATCCAGCCGTGGGAGATGATGAACTCCCAGGCTTTCGAGACCATCCGCCGGGAGCGAGAGGATTTCCCCCTCATCGAGAGGCTGATGGAAGATCCCGCGGCGCTGCCAGAATGGCTGGACGAGATTGGTCTCGCCCGAATCGGGATGATCAACTACGTGGCTCCGGACATCATGGGCTTCACCCACGAGGTGAACGGTTGGGCGGCCCGCTATCGGGACGGCGCCCAGGGACGGGTGCTCGCTTTCGGGGGCATCCACCCTCCGGCTTGTGATGACGTGTCAGAGGAGATGCGTCGCATCGTCCACGAGTGGAGGCTGGACGCGCTCAAGATCCACCCGCCCCATCAGGCGCTCTCACCGGACGCCTACTCCACCGGAGAGTGCCCCGAGCTCGCCGTGGTCTACGAGCAATGCCAGGAGCATGGGCTCCCGGTGATGTTCCACACCGGCACGAGCATCTTCCCCGGCGCTCGCAGCCGCCTCGGGCGGGCGCTGGTCCTGGACGATGTCGCCGTGGACTTCCCCGAGCTGCGGATCATCCTCGCCCACGGAGGCCGGCCGTTGTGGATGGAGGAGGCGTTCTTCCTGGTTAGACGGCACGGTCACGTGTACATGGACATCTCCGGTGTTCCCCCCAAGCGCGTCCTCGATTACTTTCCCCGTCTGGAGGAGATCAGCCACAAGGCCCTGTTCGGTACCGACTGGCCCTCTCCCGGGGTGAAGAGCTTGCGGGCGAACCTGGACACCTTCATGTCGACGGACCTGTCTGCCGTGGCGAAGGACCGGATCACGCGGGACAACGCGCTGCGCTTGTTCCCCATTGACTGAGGAGCGACATCATGGCGATCCAAAACGTTTCGGTCCTCGGTGCGGGGACCATGGGAGCGGGTATCGCCCAGACCGCGATCACTGCGGGCTTCGACACGGTCCTCTACGACATCGGGGAGGAGGTCCTGGAGAAGGCCCGGAGTCAGATCTCGCGACGCCTCGACCGGCAGGTCGAGAAGGGCCGCATGGACGGCCTGGCCGCTGCTGCGGCCATGAATCGGCTGCGCACGGAGACGGTCCTGGAAGACGCGGTCGCGACCGCTGACTATTGCATCGAGGCGGTGCCGGAGAAGCTCGAGCTGAAACGAGAGCTGCTCGGCCGGTGCGAACAGGCGGCGCCGTCACATTGCGTGCTCGGCTCCAACACCTCGACGCTGATGATCTCCGCCATCGCTGAAGGCCTCCAGGACAAGGGGCGGCTCATCGGCATCCACTTCTTCAACCCGGTCCCGGTCATGAAGCTCATCGAGGTCGTCATGGGGCCCGATTCCTCCAACACCAGCTATGTGGCGACCCTGGAGATCGCGCAGAAGATGGAGAAGGAGACGGTGAAGGTGCGCGAGTCGCCCGGATTCACGACCTCCCGAATCAACGCGTTGATCGGCAACGAGGCGTTCCGAATGCTGGAGGCGGGGATCGCTTCCGCTTCGGATATCGACAAAGCGCTCCGCCTGGGCCTGAATCATCCCATGGGTCCCTTCGAGATGGTGGACCTTGTGGGATTGGACGCCCGCCTCAACAACCTACGGGCGTTGCATGAAGCGCTGGGGGACGAGGCGTACAGGCCGAGCCCGCTGCTGGAGCGCCTGGTGGACGCCGGTCGCATGGGGAAGAAGAGCGGCAGAGGCGTCTATCGCTACGACGACGACGGACAACGCATCGCCGGAAGCGATGACGTGAACGCTTAAACGGCGTACCCCAGAAGCTTCGAACCTCCTCCAGTTTCTCGCTGGCTGACACCGGACGGCGAGGGGGACGAGGTGGCGTGTTTGTTCGGCCGAATCTGTCTATCCGCGGGCGTCTTCTCTCTTCTGGGATAGTCTCAGGTTAGTCGGGCTCCTCGTGCTCCATGCCCATGAACCTCGTGGTGTCGAGGCCCACCTGTTCCAACCCCCGTTTTGCCCTCTCACTGATCACTAGGAAGTAAGTCATGAAGTCAGTTGTATTGACCGCGGTCGCCCTGATCCTGGTTGTCTCCGTCGGTGTTGCTCAGAACCCCGTCAACGTGAACCACGCAGCAGCCTCACTCACCCTTAATGGCGGCACGACCCTCTCGGGATGCGCGGGCGGTACAGTTACCCTCGCCTTCAGCAGCGACTCCCTCGGTAACTCCTTCGACATCGCGATTGATGCCGCGCCCGCCGCGACGCCGATCCCGTTGGTCGACGACACCATCGAGCTCGACCTGACGACCGCGACCTCGCTGTTCGGCGGCATCGCTGTCGGCACCACCATGCCCGTCGTCGGTCATGGCCTGGCAGGCTCGGGAAGCGCGACCCACTCTGCGACCTTCGTCGGCGGAGCTGGTCAGGCCGTCCTCCAGGCCGGCGCGATCGACTTCACCGATCCGGATGGCGCCTCCCTCTCCGAGATGTGCGTGTACGACGTGGTCTCCCAGTCCCTCTCGCTGAGCCTCGGCGATGACGACTACGCAGACCTGACCGGCGATCCTTGCTGGGTAGACGTGACCTTCTACGGCGTCGTCTACAACGGCGCGTTCGTTTCTTCCAACGGTGGTGTGAGTTTCACCTCGGGCTTCAGCGACTTCAGCGCCACCTACGGTGAGTGGACGACTCAGATGCCTCGCGTGGGCATCCACTCCGACCTCGAGCCCAACAACTTCGGTACGGTCGATGTCAACTTCCTCGCTGACGGCGTCGAGGTTGTCTACACCGACGTGGCGGAGTGGGGCACCGCTGGCGCCAACACGATCAGCTATGCCGTTGAGGTCTCCGCGTCCGCCGGCGCCGCCATCGGCGGCATCATCCAGGTTTCGGGCGCCTGGGGCACCTCCACCGTCGCCGGTATCACGGATGGCGCGGCGGGTACGCACCCGGCAGCGGTCGTCTTTGACACCCTGGGCGGCGCCGGAGCGGCCCTGGCCACCGACAGCTGGATCGAAGAGAACCCGGCCGGCATGATCGCCGGCGCCGGCTCCACGGTGAACAACATCAGCTTCCCGACCGCGGACGGCGCTTCCGTGGTGGTCAACTGATTCACCGTGCTTGAGTGTTCGGGCGGTCCGTTCGCCCGAATCATGAGGAAGGCCGGGACGGCATCAGCCGTCCCGGGCGTGTTGGGTTGTTGTCGGGGGGGTCCGGTGATGAGC
>CAZDQF010000021.1:0-86841 GCA_964507445.1 uncultured Isosphaeraceae bacterium | reverse complement strand
GGTCAGCGCGGCCTTGGTTCTCCAGTCGTCGCGCCCTAACGTTCGTGGCTCGGCCCCCTCCTCCACCTCAGCCACCGCATCCGCATCCACCTTCCCCCCCGCCCCCCCCCGGCCCCCCCCGGGGGGGCCCCGGCCCCCGCCGCCGCCGCCCCGCCCCCCCCGCGCCGGGTCCCTGCTGTAGGGCTCCTCCGTACCGCGCATGGTCACCACCGTAGGGATGCCGCGCTCCTGCCCGAGCCGCACCGCCGCCCAGCCGGTCGGATACGCAAAGTGAGCATCGAGGACGTCCACGCCGTCGGTGCTCCGCCTGCGGAGGGCCCGCAGCAGCATGGGGCCATCCGAGCTCTTCAGCAACCTGGGGACGTACGGGAAAGGCACCCTCTCTACCGCCACGCCGTCCACTGCCTCGAAGGCGGGCTGGTGGCTGGGCCTCAGGAACGGGAACCAGGGCTGCACGTGCCAGACCTTGAGCTCACAGCTTGAAGGCAGGTGACGGAGGCGGCGATGAATGAACACCCCTTCGCCGGCGGCCTTCGCGCTGGGATAGAGCTGAGTGATGGAGAGGACGCGAAGGGTCATGCGCTCACCTCCGCCGGATGCCGGACCCGGGCCCAGGTCGCGAGCACCGTCATCAGCCAGAGTGGGCGAGACCAATCGCGGCGACCGGATCGGTGTTCCTCCAACAGCCTGCGGGCGACGCCGGTGTCCACCATGGAGCCCAGCGGGCCATCCTCCAGTCGTTCGAGGACCAGATCGTGAAGCGGCCCGCGGATCCAGGCGGCCAGCGGCGGCGCGAAGCCGGCCTTCTTCGCTCCCACCACCTCCTCCGGGAGGCGCCGTGCGGCCAGCTTCCGCAGGCACACCTTGCCCACTCCCTGGGCGACCTTGAGACGCGACGGGATGGTGGCCGCGAGCTCCACCATCTCCTGGTCGAGGAGCGGCGACCGGACCTCGAGCGAGTGGGCCATGCTCATCCGGTCCACCTTCGCGATCACACCCTCTGAGAGGTAGGTGTGCCGGTCCACGTAGAGCAACCGGGACAGCGGATCCGCGTCACGGGTTCGCTCGAACGCCGCGCGGATGGGGCTCGTCGCATCGAAACCTGTCCACGTCGTCCGCAGCGACCCGGCATAGAGCTGCCGCTTGAGCTCCGGGCGCACCACCGACATGTCCCGGGCGTAGGCCCCCTCCAGGTCTCTGGCGAGGTTGTGGAGGACGTTCCCGAGCCGCAGCGGGCGCGGCAGACGAGCGCTGCCAGGCCAGATCCCGGCCAGCCCGCCGATCACCGAGCGCCGCAGCCCCGCGGGCAGCCGGCTCCGCCACCGATCCAGAAACAGGTTCTGAGAGTAGCGCGTGGCGTAGCCGCCGAAGGACTCGTCGCCGCCGTCTCCGGACACCACCACCTTCACGCGCTGGGCCGCGGCGCGGGAGACGATCCACATGGGGACGCATGAGCTGTCCCCGTGGGGCTCGTCCATGGCCCCGACCACGTCCTCCAGGAGGCTGGCCGGATGCAACGGCACCACCTCCTCATGCAATTCGACACCGACGGCGGCCGCCGTCATCCGGGTGAGGGGGCGCTCGTCCTCCGGCGCATCCCCGAAGCCGACCGTCACCGCGGACAACGGCTCCTCTGCCTCCTCTCCGAGATAGGAGAGGACGAGGCCAGAGTCGATCCCGCCGGAGAGGAAGGTCGAGACCGGGACGTCGCTCCGGAGTCGGATCCGCGAAGCCTCCCGGAGCACGCCATCCAGCCGGTCCATCGCCGCCTGCTCCGTCATGGCCTCGTCGGGCTCTGGCAGCGGGTCCCAGTACCGGCGCATGGTCACGCTGCCGTCGCGCTCCACAGCCATGGCGGTCGCCGCCTCCAGCTTGCGGACCCCACGATAGATGGACCACGGAGCCGGGATGTACTGCAGCGTCAGGTAGAGATCCACGGCCTCCGGATCGAGCCCGGTGTCCACCCCGTCCACCTCGGCCAACGCGCGGGCCTCACTCGCGAACACCAGCCCCTGCGGAGACCGGGCCCAGTAGAGCGGCTTCTTGCCGAGGCGATCCCGCACCAGCAAGGTGCGGTCACGTTCCGTGTCGTGAAGGGCGAAGGCGAACATGCCGCGGAGCTTGTCCACGCACGCATCCCCCATCTCTTCGTAGAGGTGCGGGATGACCTCGATGTCGCTCTCGGTCCGGAACCGGTGGCCCCGGTCCTCCAGCTCCCGGCGGAGCTCTCGGTAGTTGTAGATCTCGCCGTTGCAGACGATGTGATAGCGATCACCTGCGTCGGACTGGGGCTGGTCCCCTGTCTGCAGGTCGATGATCGCCAGCCGGGCGTGACCGAGCACCGCTCGACCGCGGGTCTCGCATCCGAACCCGTCCGGGCCACGATGGCGGAGCGCCCGAAGCATGCTCCCGACGCTCGCTTGTTCCGTCGGCCCCGGAGGGCCAGGTGAGACCAATCCAGCGATACCGCACACGGGTCACGTCTCCACCCGCTCAGAGCTCGGAGCCTCGTGCCCGGTCCGCTTCCGCCACGCCTGCCGACGCTCCTCCCGCACCGCGGCCTGGCGTTGCTCGAACCCTCGGCGTTGAACGTCCGTAGCCACGAGGTGGACCGCGGAGGTCAACCCCATGAACCACCACAGGAAGTCGATCTTCATGAGGCTGCCGAACGTGGCCGCCACGCAGAACGCGATCCAGAGCCCCCCCAGGCCCACGGAGATCGAGTAGAACTCCCGCGCCGTGGCGGGCGACAGGGGCACCTTTCGCGCCTTGCCCAGGTAGAAGAACGCCATGGGGAACAAGATGAAGAGCGGCAGGCTCATGGAGATACCGCCCTCCCCCAGCGCCTGGAACCAGGTGCTGTGCGCCACGAACCCCGGCCCCGTGGACCCGGGCGTGTAGGCGATGGGGGTCCGCCCGGCGTAGTACCCGACGTAGCGAGGAGAGAGGAGCTGGAAGTTATCCATGCCCTTTCCGAACGCCGGATTCTCCCGGAACATGGTCCAACCAGCGCGCCACAGTTCGAGACGACTCTGGGCAGCGAAGTCACGGGACTCCTCCGGCCCCAGCCCTTGCCGCAGTCGCTCCCACTGTTGCTCCGGCAAGGCCAGCAGGACGATGATCCCGCACGCGGTCGCCACCGAGAATCCCGCGAGCTTCTTCTTCGACTTGAGGATCAGGTAGCTCATCACCGCGGCCATCTGGAGGATGCCGCCGCGGGATCCGGTGAATACTGCGCCGAGCACATAGAACGGCAACAGCACGACGATGAACAGCCGCTCCCTGCGACTCCCGCTCTGGAACCTCATGGCGAAGAACGGGAGCATCATGATGAGCACCAACGCCAGGTAGTTGGCGCCGCCACCCTGACCGACGGCGACGTTCACCCGCTCGAGATCACCACCGGTCGCGCCGATCACGATGATGGTCTTGAGGTTGTAGAGCATGCCGGCCACGTTGGCCCAGATGAACTGATTGATCTTCCTCGGCGTGTCCACCAGCTGCATGGTGAGGAACTGGACGATCATCAGCTTGGTGAGGGTCCAGGTGCCCGTGAGCGCCACGTCGGTGTTGCCCGCGGAGAACAGCGCCCCCGCCAGGGTCCCCAACAGACAGGCGATGCTCACGCCCATGATCGGGTGAAATCTGAACGAACGGACGTTCAGCCCCCACCCCACGAGGCACGCGATGGTGATGAAGAGGATCGGGCGGAACCAATCCGGTGCGTCCCAGATGTCCGGTCGGAAGTAGTAGAGGAACACGAGCATCAGAAGGCCGTAGAACGGCCGCCAGATGCTCACCGCGCAGGCGGTCGGCGTGTACAGGAGCATGAACAGGAAGCGCAGTGACATCAGCTCCTCCCGCTCACTTCCGTGTACAGCTCATCATAGGCCTGCACCATGCGGTCCATTCCGAAGCAGCGCTCCGCTCTGGCGCGGGACGCCCGCCCCAGTCGGGTCGCCCCCTCCGGGTCTTCCTTCAATTGCTCCAGATTCCGGCTCAGAGCCTCCACATCCCCTGGCTCATAGAGTACGCCGACGTCGCCCAGGACGTCCGGATTGCCCCCGACTCGGGTAGCCACGCAGGGCAATCCCGCGGCCATGGCCTCGGCGAGGGTGTTGCTCATGCCTTCATAGATGGAGCTCTGCACGAAGGCATCTGCCTCGAAGTAGGCCGCTGACGGGTCCTCCACCAGCCCGAGGAGCTCCACGTTGGCGGCCACGCCCTCGCACTCGCAGACGCGGCCGAGCGCCTCACGCTCCGGGCCGTCACCCACGATCCTGAGCCTGTCCCCCGAACCTCGATTGGCCATCCTGGCGAAGGCACAGATCAAGGACTCGTGATCCTTGACCTTGTCCAACCGACCCACGGCCAACGTGGTGAACGGGGCGTCAGCGTCGCGGGCATGGGAGACGGGATCGGGCAGCTCCACTCCGTTGGCGATGACACGGAGGCCCCCGCGCGGAGCGCCGAACTCGGCCAGGTACTCACGGGCCATGTGGTCCGTGAGAGTCACGACGCCGTCGAGTCTGCGGCTGAGGAACCGACCCACCAGGCGCCGCTTGATCCCGAAGCCGGCAGCCGCTGACGCGTCCCGGCCGTGATAACCATGGACATGGGACCGCGTCCCGGCGCGACGACGCGCTCGCCAGCCGTCCACCAGGGTCGGCCAGTTTCGGGTGTGCAGGACGTCAGCTCCGAAGCTCCGCAGGCGATCCGCCAGGGCCTCCGCGACGGAGCCACGCTGGCCACTGGCGAGCCCGAGGCTCTCTGCGTCTCCCCGGTCCAGTCGGGAAGCCATGCCCATGCCGGGGCCGCAGCTGATGACCAGGTGCTGGCAGGCGCGGCTGTTGTTGACGATGCTGACGACCCCCTTCTGGAGCCCTCCCACGTCAAACGACGCCACCACGTGCGCGACCCGGATCATGGGTCCCGCCTCCGGATCACGTCGTCGATGAGCGCGCTCCACTGGGCGTCCACGGCGGTCCACTGATAGTGGTCCGCGACCACCTCACGCCCACGCTCCCCCTGTCGCTGACGAAGCGCAGGGTCGTCAAACAGCTTCACGACCTCTGCCGCCAACCGCTGATCGTCATCCCGCGGGGTGACCGCGGCAGCCGCATCCGCGTGCAGGCAAGCCAGGACCGCGGGGGTCGAGACCACGGGCAGGCCCCACGCGAGGGCCTCGAGCACCTTGTTCTGGATGCCCCGGGCAACGCGCAGGGGGATCAATGCGATGGACGCCTCACTGAGATGCTCGGACAGATCGGGGACCTCGCCGGTGACCTCGATCCCCGGGCGCTCCGCCAGGCGGCGGACCGCGACCGTGGGCGCGCGTCCAACGATACGGAAGACCGCCTCGGGGAAGCGCTCCCTGACCGCAGGCCAGATCGTGTCCGCCACCCTGGTCACCGCCTCTTCGTTGGGCGCGTAGTCCATGGTCCCCACGAACACGGCGAGGTGAGGCCGGCGGCTCTCCTGGTCAGGGACGCGATCCGGGACGGCGACCCCGTTGCCGATGGCTGCGGCGCCGTCGTAGCCCACGGCGTCGCGCAGCACACCCGCCTCCCGCGGAGTCGACACCACGACCCGCGCACACCGTGCAACGATGTCCGCCTCCAGGGCCCGAACGCGCCGCGCCTCAAGGCGCGAGATGAACCGCTTGCCGCCCTGACGCGCCTTGCCGTAGGCGTCCCACTTGGCCGAGTCCACGTCCACCAGATCAAGGACCACCGGAACGCTCAAGTCACCCGGGAGGTACGCGGCGGTCTGGGACGAGTACCCCACGACCACATCATAGGACCGCTCCCCCAGCAATTCGCGAACCCGCCGGGCACCCGCAGGTCGAGTCATGTAGGCCACGGAGAGAGGGCGATTCCCCGGCAGCGCCGCCAGGGCCCGAGCACCTCCTACTACAGAGTTGAGAGGGAACGCGTCCACGGAACGGCAGGACTCCTGCAGCGTCTGGACGTGGCGGAGGTCACGGGGGTCATCCACGTGTGTCACCAGATCCACCTCCCCCCGCTTGGCCAGCAGGGTCAGCAGGTGGTACGACCGGATCTTGTCCCCCTTGTCAGGCGGAAACGGGATCCGGTGGCAGAGGAACAGGGTCCTCAAGCGGCGCGGAATCCCAACTCCTCCTACACCGCCAGGATCACCACTGCTCTCGTGGCTCCTCCCCCCCCCATGCATCTCAGCGACAGTTGGTCGCCATGATCCCGAGGACCCGGGCGCGCGCTGACTCCAGGAGATCCAAGGCCGTCTCCGCCAGGTTCCTGGCCGGGCCTTCCACCTGACAGACGAGGATGGCTCCGTCGACCTCCGGAGCCATGACGGCGGCGTCGGCGTACTCGTCCAGAGCGGGTGTGTCCACGATGACCGCGTCGTAGTCGTCCTCGACGACACCGAGGACGCCGGCCAGCGCCTTGGGGTTGAGCAGGGACCCCGGATTGTCCAGGGACGTCCCCGCGCAGATCAGGTCAACATTGGGGATCAGGGTGGGCTGGACCACGGAGTGGACGTCCGAGACGCTCCCACCCATGAGATCCGAGAGCCCCGCGGTCCTTGCGGCCCCGACCAGCTCATCCAGCTCCGGGTATCTGAGATTGGCGTCCACGAGCAGGACTCGTCGTGATCCGCCCTCCACCAGGCTCGCGGCGAGGTTCGCACACGCCAGGCTCTTCCCTTCCCTGGACGCGCCGCTGGTGATGGCCATGCTCTTCGGCTGCTGCTCCATGGTCAGGAGAGTCGTACGCAACCCGCGCATCTGTTCCGCCTGCGGGTCTCTCGGCCGA
Organism: uncultured Isosphaeraceae bacterium; assembly: GCA_964507445.1. GTDB lineage: Bacteria > Planctomycetota. The sequence continues at coordinate 80,047 of CAZDQF010000021.1, read as the reverse complement.
TGAAAGCACACCACCCGAGCGTCCACGACTCGGCGCTCGGACGCGACCGCCACGACGCCTGCCTCAGCCTCGGATCTCTCCAACGCGACGGCCGCGCGGCTGGGCTCGCCAGACCGCCGGCGAGGTTGCTCCGCGACCCGGACGCCCGCGCCGTCGGCGGCACCCGGGGCCTCGCTGGGCTGACGCACATGAGGCGCACCCGCTCCTGAGCCCTGCGGTTGTTGGACATCATCGTCGGGACCCGGCACCGCCGTAGAAGTCACCCCGGCGTCGCGGTGCTTCTGGTGCCGCTTCCGCTCTCTCTCCTCCGCTGCTTTGCGGAGCGCGTCATTCATGCGTCCCATACGACTGCCCTACCTGTACTTCCCGCCCAGGAACGGCAAACGGATGAAGGGCCTCTTCACGGCCCCCCCGTCTCCGTTCGCGTTTCTGTTCTCGCGCGCCTTGAAGGTGAAGTCCGATCCTTCGATCTCACGGATACCCTCCATGACGACGCGCTGGTCAATCTTGTTTCGATCGTCTGTGTAAGCCACCAGGAGGGCCTTGTCACAGCAGAGGTTGATGATTCGCGGCACGCCACCGGAGTAGCGATAGACGGTGTTGATGGCGCGATCCGTGAAGCGCGCGTTGGTGGTCGGACCGGCGACCCTCAACCGATGGGAGATGTACTCCGCCGTCTCATTCCGATCCAGAGGCTGCAGGTGATACCGCATGGCTATCCGCTGCCTCAGCTGCCGGAGCTCGGGGTGATCGATGCTGCGCCGCAGCTCCGGCTGTCCGACCATGATGATCTGGATGAGCTTGTCTCGCTCTGTCTCGAGGTTGGAGATCAACCGCACCTCCTCGAGGGTGGTGAGCGGCAGGTCCTGGGCCTCATCGATCAGCAATACCACGTTGCGATCCGCGGCGAGCTCGGCCACCAGGAACTCGTTGATGGCCTCCAGCAACCTCGGTCGGCTGGGCGTGGGGTCTTCGATCCCGAACTCCCGCGCCACCGTGTAGAGCAACTGAACGCCGGTGAGCCGACTGTTGGTGATCACCGCGGTGGTCGTGTCTTCGGGGTCGAGTCGCCGCAGGAGGGCGCGCGTCAGGGTCGTCTTCCCCGCGCCGATCTCCCCCGTCAGCACGGCGAACCCCTTCCGACTCTGAACCGTATAGAGGAGCTGGGCCAGCGCCTCGTTGTGACGGTTGGAGCCGAAGAAGAACGACGTGTCCGGGACGTTGTTGAACGGCGGCCGTTCGAATCCGAAGTAGCTCTCGTACATTCTACTGGGACCCGTAGAAGCCCTTCATGACCTTGAACAACCACGTCGGCAGGTTCGCTCGATAGTCCGAGTCGAAGTAGCAGACGTGCCCGTAGACCACCACGGCCACGATGGCCAGAGCCGTCATCGCCACGAAAACGCGCTTCGTACGACGCGCACGGATCTCCTGCTTGGTTCGCAGGACCCCCATCTGGCCGATGACCGCGACCGGGAGCGTCCTACGCAGTTGGTTGACGGTGACGAACGACGAGCTCGAGAACTCCACCAGGAACGCCACGCCGGTGCCGATGAGCAAGCCGATGAAGGCGCCGATGCCGACGAACAGCGGGACGCTCGGGAACACCGGGTCCCAGGTCTGGGCCTCCTCAGGCAGCGGCGCCTCGAGCACGCGGAAGATGTTCCCGTCGGGCGAGTTCAGCCTGTTCCAGGTGCTCCGGAGGGCCGTGGTGCGCGCCGACAGCACCTGTAGCTGGTCGACGGCGACGCCCCTGCTGCGGGCCAACTCATCCGCCCGCCGGTTCAACGCCGGGATCATGTCAACCTGCCCCGCCAGGGTCTCGCCCGCGCTCTGCAAGGCGACGATCCTCGCCTTGGAGCCGCGCAACTGCGCCTTCAGCAGGTCCTCCTGCTGACTGAGACCCTGCCAGACCACGCTGACGTTCGTGGTCCGCTGGGAAGCATCAAACTCGGGGATCTGGCCCAGCTTGTCCTTCTCCAGGTCCACGATCTTCTTGAGCGCGACGACCGGCGGGTAGTTCTCGTAGAACCGCTCGCGCAACGTCCGCAGCTGGGCCTCCAGGTCCCGCACCTTGCCGTACTGGTCCACCCACGCGACGCTCTTCTGAACGGTCTGAGAGCTCTCCACCAGCTTGGGCTCGGCGTTGAGCTCTGCGCTCACCTGGTCGAGCTCCTGGACCAGCTGCGCCTCACGCACCTCCTCGTTCGCCAGGTCCTGACGATTCGTAGCGAGCGCGATCCGCTTGTCCGCGTAGGTCTTGGCCCCGATGAGCTGGAAGTCGGTCTCACGCTGAAAACGCTCGTACTCCGCTTCCTTCGCCTGGGCGACCCGCTCCTGCTTCTTCAGGCGCGCCTCGAGGTCATCCAGGCGCTTGCGCACCCTCCGACGCCTGCGATCGAGCACCCACTTCTCGTACTTCTGGCGCACGTCGTTGACGAAGTTGGCCACGCGGCTGCCGTCTCGCCCCTGATACTCGATGGCGATGATGTCCGGTAGCCCGTCTTCCTGCTGCACCAGCCGGACCTTCAGCCGCTGGAGGATGTACTGGCTGAACAACCGCGTCTTGTCACGCGCATTGTTGACGTCGTAACCCTCCCGGATGTTGTTGCGGTCCACCAGGTCCTCGAGGAACGCACGGCGGAGCACCACCTGCTTGATGGTCGTGAGCAGCGGCTTGACCGGGTCCACGATGTCGACGTTGGAGTAGACCGCGTCCACGGCTGAGGTGTCCTCCACCACCATCACAGTGGTGGCTTCGAACTGCGGCGGCAGGAGGAACGCAAACGCCGCCGCGATCCCCAGAACCGCCAGGAACGGGATCACGATCAGCCAAGCACGCCTGGAGAAGACACTGAGGTAATCCCCGATGCCGATCCCCTGGCCTTGTTGCTGTTGGAATTCAGATTCCATCGCGCGTCGTCTCCGGAGGCTAGTAGCCCCCGTAGCCCCCATATCCGTAGTAACTGCCCCGGTTGAACGTCTGGTCTCCGCTGAGGATGCGGACCTGCTGATCGAGTCGAACCGCCGTGCTCGTGGCACGGAACAGCCCCTGGAACGGCAAGGTGATGCTGGTCAGCCAGATGTTCAACTTGCCCAGGATCGTCGGCGGCATCATGATGATGTCGTCCGGTCGGATCTGCAGGTTTCCTCCGGTCTCGCCGAGCATGATGATCCGCTTGACGTTGATCGTGTGCACCACCGGCTCCCGCGGGTCGCCGCGGATGATCTTCACCGCCGTGCTGTCCGCGAGGGCGCTGATCGGGATCCCCGCCATGACGTCGATCAACACCACGTCCCCGACGTAAGGCACCTTGCGCAGGATCAGGGCGCCGGTGGGATCACGAGCAGCGATGAAGAAGCTCTTGCTCACCACGCTCTGCACCGAGACCGTCACCTTGGGGTCCTTGGCGTAGAGCGCGAACAGGGTGGTGAGCTTCTGGGAGAGCTGGTTGGTGGAGAGCCCTGCGGCCACCACGTCGTTGAAGAGAGGCAGGGTGATGCGGCCATCCGTGCGGATGACGTGGACGCCGGAGAACTCCGGCGTGTCAGCGACGCTGATCACCATGGAATCGCCCGGGCCGAAGGTGAACTCGTTCTCGGAGGTGGAGGCGAACCGGCGGCCGAAGCCGTCGGTGTTCAGGTCCTGCCCGAGCTCCGCGGCCGTACTCTGGGGCCCGTTGATGTTGCAACCCGTGCACACCAACAGAACTGCGGCGAGGAGAGCGTGTCCTGCCCACCCCCCGCGGCGAGTCATGTGTCTGATGATCACGCCAGTGGCTCCATTTTTCGTCTCGCGTCTCCCCTCTCTCCGGGTCTGGAGAGAGAGCGACCGCATTCTACTTGGCCGCACAAAGTAACCTGACTAGGTCTATAGAGATCCCGGCCGCAAAGCCGTGCAAGAATTCCCAATCCGCGGCCCCCCCCTTGAGACCACCTCTGATTCCTTCGACCCGCACCCCCGCCGGTATTGAGCCGATCTTTCGAACCATGACGAGGACAAGCACTTACGGCAGGGGCAGGCCCGCTGCGAGGGCCTCCGAGATGAGAGAGAGAAGTGTTGGAAACTCCAACCATGACTGGGCTTCGGCGCGGTGGGGAGACTCCGTAAGTTCCAGTGCTACCTGGCACTGGAAACACCAATGCGAGCGTAGGATCCTACCGGAAAACCTGTGGAAACACAGGGAAACCCGCTTCGGACAGGGGTTAACGGCCGGACACCTCTCCCTCAGGTCGTGCCGAGGCGGCCCCCGTACATGCGGTCGTAATAGCCCCGATAGGCCTCCGACTTGACCCGCCGCCACCAGGTCTCGTTGTCCCGGTACCAGCTCACGGTCCTGCGGATACCCTCGTCAAACCCGACCAGCGGCTCAAAACCCAACTCGGACGAGATCCGGGTGTCGTCGATGGCGTAGCGCAGATCGTGCCCGGGACGATCGGTCACGAACTGGATCAGCGATTCCGGCTTGCCGAGCTCCCGCAGGATCGTCCGCACCACCTCGATGTTGGAGCGCTCGCTCCGGCCGCCGATGTTGTAGACCTCGCCGTCAGCCCCTTCCCGGCGGACCAGATCCACGGCCGCACAGTGGTCCTCGACCCAGATCCAGTCCCTCACGTTGAGGCCGTCCCCATAGACGGGAAGAGGCCGGTCCTCCATGGCGTTGGAGATCATGAGAGGGATGAGCTTCTCGGGGAACTGGTAAGGCCCGTAGTTGTTCGAGCAGCGGGTGATGACCGCCGGGAAACCGTGGGTGTGGCATGCCGCCCGGACCAGGAGGTCGCTCGCCGCCTTGGATGCGGAGTAGGGGCTGTTGGGCTCGATGGGGTTGGACTCGCTGAACGCCGGGTCATCCGGGCCCAGCTGGCCGTACACCTCGTCCGTCGAGACATGCACGAACCGGCTGACGCCGGACGCGCGGGCGAAGTCGATGAGGTTCTGGGTCCCGAGCACATTGGTGTTCAGGAACGCCGACGCATCCTCGATGGAACGATCCACGTGGGACTCTGCGGCGAAGTGCACGATCTCGTCCACAGACTGGCCGTCGAGGGCCGCCTCGAACCCCGCCCGGTCGCTGACATCCGCGCGGACGAAGCCGTAGCGAGACTCCGCCTCCATGTCCGTCAGGTTCTCCAGGTTCCCGGCGTAGGTGAGGACGTCGAGATTGATGACCGACACATCGTCATGGGTGGTCAACACATGACGTACGTAGTTGCTGCCGATGAACCCGGCGCCGCCGGTAACCAGAATCGTCTTCATGATACGTAAGCCGCCAGGGCCTCCTGCCACGGTCTCATGGGATCGCCCATGGTGTCTTCAAGTCGCTTGTTTCGCAGGGCTGAGTTCCTGGGACGGGGCGCCGGGGTCGGATACTCATCGGTCGTGATGGCACCCACGGTCGTCCCTGCCCCTGCCAACCTCAAGGCCTCCCTGGCCAGCCCGCACCAGGTGGTGACCCCCCGATTGGCCGCGTGGATGGTACCGGAGAGCCCTTCCTCAACGATCCTCGTCATGACCGCGGCCGCGTCTCGGGTATACGTCGGCGTACCGGTCTGGTCGTCCACCACCGTCAGCCTGTCCCGCTCCTCAGCCAACCGCAGCATGGTGCGGACGAAGTTGTTCCCGTCCTCGCCGAACAGCCAGGCGATGCGGACGATAGCATGAGAATCCGGTAAGAACTCCCGCACCCGGCGCTCCCCTTCTTCCTTGCTGCGAGCGTAGACACCCCGGGCTCCGGTCTCGTCAGTCTCCACGTAGGGGTCCGGCTTCTCGCCGCTGAAGACGAAGTCGGTGCTGACGTGGAGCAGCCGCGCATCCACACCCGCCGCCGCCTTCGCCAGATTGGCGGGGCCGGCCGCGTTGACCGAAAAAGCCGCATCCGACTGGGCCTCCGCCGCGTCCACCGCTGTGTAGGCCGCGGCGTTGACGATCCAGGACGGCCGCAGCGCCTCCACCGCCGCCATCACCGCCGCCTCGTCGCAGATGTCCAGGGCCCGGATACCGGGGGATTCCGTCAACTCGGCAGCGACGACGTCGTGATTCTGGCCCAGGGACTCGTGCAGCCTTCGCCCGAGCATCCCCCGTGCCCCGCAAAGCAGGATTTGACTCATGGGACCATGGTGCCACGCCATTCCCCGAGTTTAAGCAACTATCAGAAGTTGGCTCCGGGCCTGAACTATGGAATCCTGGGGCCGGGAAGGACGGGCCGTCTGGCGGGCAGTTTCCGCCAGGCCCCGAACGGGAGAAGATCTGATGAGTCGCAAGTGGGTTTACGCGTTCAACGAGGGCAAGGCCGAGCAGAAAGACCTCCTGGGAGGCAAGGGGGCCAACCTCGCCGAGATGACCAACCTGGGGCTGCCTATCCCCCCCGGTTTCACCATCACCACGGAAGCCTGCAACGAGTACCTGCGGAACGACAACACCTTCCCGGATCAGCTCTGGGATCAGGTCCTGGCCGCCATGAAGGGGCTCGAGGGAGAGAAGCACTTCGGCAGCACCGAGAACCCGCTGCTGGTCTCCGTGAGGTCCGGCGCCAAGTTCTCCATGCCCGGGATGATGGACACGGTCCTCAACCTGGGGCTGAACCGGCAAACCGCGACGGCCCTCGGTGAGCTCACCGGGAACCCGCGCTTCGCCATGGACTCCCTGCGGCGGTTGATCCAGCTCTACGCCAAGATCGTGATGGACGTCTCCGCTGACCTGTTCGAGGAGGCCCTCATGGAGGCGTGCTCCAAGGCCGACGTGGCCGAGGAGACGGACCTGACCGGCGAGCAACTCGAGGCCGTGGCGGACCGCTACCGTGAGATCATCCGCGAAGAGACCGGGCGCGACTTCCCGGAGGACCCCTACGAGCAGCTGCGCCTGGCCATCAGCGCCGTGTTCAACAGCTGGAACGGACGCCGGGCGCGCGACTACCGCCGCATCAACGGGATCGCCGACGACCTCGGCACCGCGGTGAACGTGCAGGTCATGGTGTTCGGCAACATGGGCGAAGACAGCGGCACGGGCGTCGCCTTCACCCGCAACCCCGCCACCGGCGAGTCCGCCCTGTTCGGCGAGTATCTCCTGAACGCCCAGGGAGAAGACGTGGTCGCCGGCATCCGCACTCCCAACTCCATCGACTCCCTGAAGGAGTCCATGCCGACGGTGTTCGATGAGTTCACCGGCATCGCAGCGAAGCTCGAGGCCCACTTCTGCGACATGCAGGACATGGAGTTCACCATCGAGCGAGGCACCCTCTACATGCTCCAGACCCGCGCGGGCAAGCGTACCGGCGCGGCAGCAGTGAAGATCGCCGTGGAGATGGTGAACGAGGGGCGGATCACCAAGGAGGAGGCGGTCACACGGGTCGACCCGGAGAGCCTCGACCAGCTGCTCCATCCGACCATCGACGCCACCGCAAGCCCCGACCGTATCGCCAGGGGCCTCCCCGCCAGCCCCGGAGCGGCGAGCGGAGAGGTCTGCCTGGACCCGGACGACGCCGAGGAGGCGGTGCGCGCCGGGAACGTCGTCCTCCTGGTGCGCACGGAGACGGCGCCCGAGGACTTCCACGGCATGGTGGCGGCCTCCGGCATCCTCACCTCACGCGGCGGCATGACCTCTCACGCCGCCGTGGTGGCCCGCGGCATGGGCAAGTCCTGCGTCTGCGGCGCCGGCGACGTGCGAGTGGACTACGACGCCCAGACCGTCACCATCAGCGGCAAGACCTACAAGCGGGGCGACTGGCTGACCATCGACGGCTCGTCCGGCGACATCTACGAGGGCAAGCTCCCCACCCGCGAGCCGGAGTTGGCGGACGAGTTCCAGGTCCTCATGGGATGGGCCGACGAGCTGCGCACCACCAAGGTGCGGGCCAACTGCGACGACCCGGACGGCGCCGCCATCGCGCTGAAGTTCGGCGCCGAGGGCATCGGGCTCTGCCGCACGGAGCACATGTTCTTCGAGGGCGACCGCATCCAGGCCATGCGCGAGATGATCGTGGCGGAGACCCTGGACGAGCGGGAGCGGGCCCTCGCCAAGCTCGAGCCCTTGCAGCAATCCGATTTCCTCGGGATCTTCCGAGCCATGGACGGGCACCCGGTGACCATCCGCACCCTGGACCCGCCGCTGCACGAGTTCCTCCCCCACGAGGACTCCGAGGTGGACGCCCTGGCTGAACAGCTCGGGGTCGCCGCCCAGCCCCTCCGCAACCGGATCAACGGCCTGCGGGAGGCGAACCCCATGCTCGGATTCCGCGGCTGTCGGCTCGGGCTCCTCTACCCCGAGATCACGGCCATGCAGTCCAGGGCCATCATCAGCGCAGCCCTCACCGCCAAGGGAGAGGGCGTGACCGTGCTCCCCGAGATCATGATCCCCCTGGTCTCGGACGTAGCCGAACTCCGAGAGCAGGTCCGCGTGGTCCGCGAAGCCGCGGACGCGGTCATGTCGCAGATGGGCGGCACCGTGGAGTACATGGTGGGGACCATGATCGAGTTGCCTCGGGCAGCCCTGCTGGCGGACGAGATCGCCGAGGTGGCCGAGTTCTTCTCCTTCGGCACCAACGACCTGACGCAGACCACCTACGGGCTCTCCCGGGACGACAGCGGCACGTTCCTGCCCCAGTACCTGCAGAACCGCTGGTTCCAGTCCGACCCGTTCCAGGCCCTGGATCAGCGGGGCGTGGGTCGGCTGGTGCAGATGGGGACGTCCCTGGGCCGGGGCACCCGCCCCGAGCTGAAGATCGGCATCTGCGGCGAACACGGCGGCGAACCGTCGTCCGTCCGCTTCTGCATCCAGACCGGGCTGAACTACGTGTCCTGCTCCCCCTACCGGATCCCCATCGCCCGCCTCGCAGCGGCGCAGCAGGCGGTGGCGGACGGCGAGACCACGGGCGCCGCATCGGACGACGAGGAGCCTGCCCGAACAGCGGCCGCGGGCGCCTGATGAAACTCAGTCTCGCCGGTTGCGCTGCCGGCGCACCATGGCGATGACCTCGGTGGCGGTCTCCTCCACCGATTTGTTGGTCACGTTGACGATGGGCCAGCGGTTGCGCACGTACAACCGCTTGGCCTCCAGGAGCTCCTGGTAGATGCGCTCCTGGTCGTTGTACCCGCGACCCACCTGATGCCCCAGGCGCCTGAGTCGCGCGGTCCGGACCTTGACCAGCTGGTCAGGGTCCATGGTCAGCGCGACGATCCGTTCCCTGGGCACGTCCCCCAACTCGTGGGGGGCGTCGATGCCGATCACGATGGGCACGTTTGCCACCCGCCACCCTCGATAGGCCAGGAAGATGGACAGGGGCGTCTTGCAGGTGCGGGACACCCCTACGATCACGATGTCGGACAGAGCCAGGTCTTCCGGCCGCAGCCCGTCATCGTGCTTGACGGTGAAGTCTACGGCCTCGATACGCTTGTAGTACTCCTCGTCCAGCTGACGGAACAAGCCCGGCTGCGCCGTCGGCGCCACGTTGAACTTGCCGGAGAGGCGCTTCAGCAACGGCCCCATCAGGTCGATGGTGTCGATCTGGTAATGGCGCCCCTCCTCGTGCATCACCTCGCGCAGTTCGCTGATCACGAGGGTGTGGACGATGATCCCCCGCTCCCGGGAGGCCCGCGCCACGATGTGCCGCACCTCGTCCTCGCTGCCCACGTGGGAAAACCGGACGATCCCCGCCACGTGGGGCTCGAACTGGGCCAGGGCCGCCTGCACCACCCGCTCGGCGGTCAGCCCCGTAGCGTCCGAGGCCACGAAGATCGTGTAGTCACGGGTGGAGCCTGGTATCCGTGTGGACTTCTCTTCCATGTACGGTCCCCGTCGGGTCCCTGACCCGGCAGCGCCATGGTATCCGCTCGGCGTCCTCGGCCCGGACTAATCCGGCTGATTCGCGCCGCCCTCGTGGACCAGGTTGCTGGCGCGATGCAGGGACTCGAACGTCCCGGCGTCGGTCCACCATCCACCGAGGACGCCATAGGACATGCGCCCCGCCTTGATGTAGGCGTTGTTCACGTCCGTGATCTCGAACTCTCCCCGGGCGGAAGGCTCCAGGGTGCTGATCACCTCGAACACGTAGGAGTCGTACATGTAGATGCCGATGACCGCCAGGTTGGAGACCGGGTCCTCAGGCTTCTCCACGATGGAGACCACCCGATCCCCGTCCAGCTCGGCGACCCCGAAGCGCTCCGGATCGGGGACCTCCTTGAGCAGGATCTTCGCACCGTCGTCGCTGTCCCGAAAGGCGTCAGCCGCCGCCTTGATGTTCTTCTCGATGATGTTGTCGCCCAGGACCACACAGATCTTGCCGCCGTCGGCGAAGTCCTCGGCCAGGCTGAGCGCGTCCGCGATACCGCCCTCGCCCTCCTGGTAGGTGTAGTTCAGACGCTTGAGCCCCAGGTGCTTTCCGTTCCCGAGCAGCTTGAGGAAGTCCCCCGCTGCGTTGCCCCCCGTGACCACCAGGATGTCGTCCACACCGGCGTTCAGGAGACAGCCGATGGGATAGTGGATCATGGGCTTGTCCCAGACGGGAAGCAGGTGCTTGTTGGTTACCCGCGTCAGCGGATGGAGCCGGCTTCCCAACCCTCCGGCGAGAATCACGCCCTTCATGACAACTCCCTCGCTGCACGAGACCACTCGACGGTGCTCCGCAACCCTTCCTGAAGATCAACGGTCGGGGCATACCCGAGGACACGGGTGGCCAACTGGATATCGGCCTGGGAGTGCCTCACGTCGCCCACGCGGGGGTCCTCATGCACCGGTTCCACATCCACGCCGCAGATCTCGCGGATCCCGCTGAGGAGCTCCAGCAGGGTCGTACGGGACCCGTTACCGACATTGATGACGTGCCCCGGGGCATCGGGCGCCTCCGCCGCCAGCATGTTGGCGCCGATCACGTTCTGCACGAACGTGAAGTCGCGGCTCTGCTCCCCGTCGCCGTAGATGACGGGTCTCTCCCCTGACAACACCGCGTCGATGAAGCGAGGGATCACCGCAGCGTAGGCGGAGTCCGGACGCTGCCGGGGGCCGAACACGTTGAAGTAGCGCAAGGCCACGCAGTCCAGCCCCATGCTGGAGGTGAACACGCGGCACAGGTTCTCCGCGTATGCCTTGTCCGCGGCATACGGCGATAGCGGCCGCTGTGGCATGGCCTCGTGCTTGGGCATCACCTCCGTGTCACCATAGGCGCTGGAGGACGCGGCGTAGACGACGCGCCCCACCCCTGCCTCCCGAGCCTTCAGCAAGACGTTGAGGGTGCCGCGGGCGTTGACCTCGAATGAGGTCATGGGGTCCTGGACGCTCCTCGCCACGGACGGCATGGCGCCCTGATGGAACACCGCCTCGACGCCGCTCACGGCCTCGGTCACGGCGGCCTCATCCCTGAGGTCCCCTTCGATGAGGTGGATGTCCCCTTCGACGTCCGCGAGGTTCGCGCGCAACCCTGTTGAGAAGTCATCGAGGACACGCACCTCGGAGCCCCGCATCAGCAACGCGTGGACCAGGTTCGAGCCAATGAAACCGGCTCCGCCAGTCACGAGGCACTTCATGTCATCCTCCCGTAGCGATCGATCAAGACGTCCGTCACTCGCTGCGCCGCCTTCCCGTCCCAGAACGCCGGCGGGTCCGACAACTCACGGAGCCCATCCAGGACCTTACCCGCTTCCCGCTTGATCGCAGCAGGGTCAGAACCCACCAGGGTGTTCATACCGGTCTCGATGGTGACGGGCCGCTCCGTGTTCTCACGCAGGGTCAGGCAGGGGACGCGCAGGATACACGCTTCCTCCTGAATGCCGCCAGAGTCCGTGAGCATGATGGAGGCCCCCTCCATCAGGCGCAGAAAATCCAGGTACCCCAACGGCTCACAGACGATGAACCCGGGCCCCAGCTCCACACCTCTGTCCGACAGATTGGCGGCGGTACGGGGGTGCATGGGGAAGACCAGGGGGAGGCGGTCGGACACGGACTCCAGGGCACCGAGGACGCTCCGTAGGGTCTCGTCGTCATCCACGTTCGAGGGCCTGTGGAGCGTCACCACGCCGTAGCCCTTCTCTTCCACTCCGAGCCGGGAGAGGACGTCGCTCTGTCGCGCCCGCTCCCGGTGAGCCAGGAGGGTGTCGATCATGACGTTGCCGACCAGGAAGACCCGATCGGACGGCACCCCCTCCGTGGCCAGGTGCTCCACGCCGGATGGCTCCGTCACGAAGAGGCTGTCGGAGATGGCATCCGTGAGGATGCGGTTGATCTCCTCCGGCATCTCCCGGTCGAAGGACCTCAGCCCGGCCTCGATGTGGGCCACGGGGATACCCCGCTTGACCGCCACCAGGGCGCACGCGATGGTGGAGTTGACATCACCGACGACACAGACGACGTCGCAAGGGTCTTCCTCCAGCACCTCCTCGAAGCGGATCATGATCTCTGCCGTCTGCTTGGCGTGGCTGCCGGACCCCACCTCCAGGTTCCGCCAAGGCTCCGGGATCCCCAGCTCCTTGAAGAAGAGGCCCGACATGTTGCGATCGTAGTGCTGCCCGGTGTGGATGACCCGGTGCCGCACTCCCTCAACGGCCTCCAGAGCGCCCGCGATGGGCGCGATCTTCATGAAGTTGGGCCTCGCCCCGGCGATGCTGATGACATCCAAGGTATGGGTCACGACTCGCGGCTCCTGAACCACTCGATAAACTTCGGGATCCCATCCTCCACGAGGGTGGAGGGGGCGTAGCCCAGGTCGTCCCTGGCGCGGGAGATGTCAGCGAAGGTCTCCTGGACGTCTCCGGTCTGGAACGGGAGCCGGTTCAGCACCGCCGTCCTCCCCAGCGCGTCTTCCAACTGACGGACGAGCCGATCCAGTGTGGTCGTGTGGGACTCGCCGAGGTTGTAGATGTTGTATCCACCACACCGATCCGCCGACCTCACCACGCCGTCGATGATGTCGTCGACATAGGTGTAGTCCCGTCGAGAGGTCCCGTCGCCGAAGAAGGGCACGGGCTCTCCGGCATCGATGAGGCGCGCGAACTTGTGGATGGCCATCTCCGGACGCTGCCGGGGACCGTACACGGTGAAGAACCGCAGGCACGTCACGTCCAGTCCGTGGACATGGTGGTAGGTGTGGGCCAGGAGCTCACCGGCCTTCTTCGTCGCCGCGTAGGGTGACACCGGGTGGTCCACGGGATCGGCCTCGGAGAACGGGATCTTCTTGTTGTTGCCGTAGACGGATGACGAGGAGGCGAAGACGAAGCGGGGCTTGCCATGAGCCACGGCGAGATCGAACAGCACCGCTGACCCGTCCAGGTTGGTCGACACGTAGCCGCCGGGGTCCTCGATGGACGGTCGGACTCCGGCCTTCGCTGCAAGATGGATGACGACCTCGAAGCCGGCCCCCGCGAACACGGCGCCCATGGCCTCCCGGTCGCGGATGTCGGCCTCGATCAGCTCAAACGCACCCGCCGTCGCCACCTCTTGCAGATTGGAGCGCTTGATCTCCTCGTCGTAGAACGGATCGAACGAGTCGACGATGGTCACCTCGTCACCCCGACGAATCAGAGCCTCCGCGAGATGGGAACCGATGAAGCCGGCTCCGCCCGTCACCAGGATGCGCGACATCAGAGCTTGAGGATCCGATCCGGGTCCGGATGGTCCTTGAGGAGGTTGCGGCCGTCCACCACCAGCGGGGCGGTGGACGCCACCAGGGCCGGATCGAAGGCCGAGTGGTCCGTCGCCACCACCACCAGGTCCGCCGCCGCGAGCTGCTCCGCGTCTGCCGCCACCGCCTCCAGGGTGCCGCCGTCGAAGCGGATGGACGGCACGTGGGGGTCGGCGTAGGACATCTCTCCACCCCTCTCTCGCAGCATCTGCAGGATGTCCAGGGCGGGAGACTCGCGGCAGTCGGAGACATCGCGTTTGTAGGCAACGCCGAGCACCAGGATCCGGGACCCGTTGATGGACTTCCGCACGCGGTTCAAGGCCTCCGCGCACAGGTCCACCATGTAGTCGGGCATCTGGCTGTTCACCTCTCCCGCCAGCTCGATGAAGCGGGCGTTGTAATTGAGGGTCTTGAGCTTCCACGACAAGTAGTGGGGATCGATGGGGATGCAGTGGCCTCCCAGCCCCGGCCCGGGAAAGAACGGCATGAAGCCGAAGGGCTTGGTGGCTGCCGCCTCGATCACCTCCCAAACGTCACACTGGAGCTTGTTGCACATGATGGCGACCTCGTTGACGAGGCCGATGTTCACGCTGCGGAAGGTGTTCTCCAGCAGCTTCACCATCTCCGCGGACGCAGGGGAAGACACGGGCACCACGGTGTCGATGGCGCTGGAATACAGGGCGACCGCCAGGCGGTTGCACCGGGGCGTCACCCCGCCCACCACCTTGGGAGTGTTCTTGGTCTTGAAGACCGGGTTGCCCGGGTCGACCCGCTCCGGCGAGAACGCCAGGAAGAAATCCTCACCCGGGGCCAGCCCCGAAGCGTGGAGCTCGGGCAGGATCACCTCCTCGGTGGTTCCCGGGTAGGTGGTGCTCTCCAACACGATCAGCTGGCCCGCACGCAACGACGCCGCCACGTTCTTGGTGGCCGACACGATGTAGGAGATGTCCGGATCCTTGCTCTTGCGCAGGGGCGTCGGGACACAGATGGAGATGGTGTCGCAGTCGCCGAGCACGGGTCCAGGCAATTCCGCCCGGATGAGTCCCTTCTCCACCAGCGGAGCGAGCTCGTCCACGCCCACGTCATCCACATAGGACTCCCCGCGGTTGATGGCGTCCACTCTCCCCTGGTCCACGTCGATCCCGATGACCCTGTAGCCGGCGTGTGCCAACTCCACCATCAAGGGCAAGCCGACGTAGCCCAGGCCGATCACGCCACACGTAGCCGTGCGGGACTCCAACTTCTCGAGCAGCGATTGACCCGACGAACTCAAGGCCGCGACATCATTGGTCATCATTGCACCGTCACCGTCTTCGCCAGGTTTCGCGGCTGGTCCACGTCCGTGTTGCGCAGCACGGCCGTGAAGTAGGCCAGCAGCTGCAGGGGTATCGTGTTGATGATCGGGCTCAGGGCCTCATGGACCCTGGGAACGACGATCGCATGGTCGGCAGCGGTAGCCACCCGTTCATCGCCGGGAGAGACCAGGGCGATGATCTTACCGCCGCGGGCCCGGGCCTCCTCCACGTTGCCCGCGATGGTGGCGTAGGTACGACCCTCCGTCGCCACCGCGAGGATGGGCATGCCGTCATCGATGAGCGCGATCGGACCGTGCTTCATCTCGCCGGCGGGGTAGCCCTCCGCGTGGATGTAACTGATCTCCTTCAGCTTCAGCGCTCCCTCCAGGGCGATGGGATAGTTCACACCACGCCCGATGTAGAGGAAGTCACGAGCCTCGTAGTAGCGTTGCGCCACCCGTTTCACGGAATCGGACGTGCGCAGCACGTTCTCCACCTCGTGGGGTAACCGCCGCAAGCCGAGGCTCACCTCCCTCACGGCCTCGTCGCTGATGACGCTCCGCACCTGACCGAGTCGCAGGGCCAACAAGACCAGGGAGACCAGCTGCCCGGTGAACGCCTTGGTGGACGCGACACCGATCTCCGGCCCGGCGTGGGTCAGGATGACCCCTCCCGCCTCACGGGCCATGGAGGAACCAGCCACGTTGCAGATCGCCAGGGTGTGGGCGCCGAAGGCGTCCCTGGCACAACGGAGCGCGGCGCGGGTGTCCGCCGTCTCGCCGGATTGACTGATGGCGACACACAACGACGCGGAGTCCAGGACCGGGGTCCTGTAGATGAACTCGCTGGCGTAGTCCACCGAGACCGGGATGCGAGCGAACTCCTCGATGTAGAACTTCGCCACGTGGGCCGCGTGCCATGACGTCCCGCAGGCCACCAGCTGCACCTGGGTGATCCCGCGGAGGGCCTCATCGTCGATGCCGAGTCCGTCCAGGACGACGCGGGAGTCATCATCCGTGAGGCGACCGAGGAGGGCGTCGCTGACGGTCACCGGCTGTTCGTGGATCTCCTTGAGCATGTAGTGCTCGTAGCCGCCCTTCTCCGCCTGCTCGGCGCTCCAGGAGATCTCCGTGACCGGTCGGCTCAGGGCGTTCCCCGCGACGTCGGACACCTCGATCCCGTCGGGCCGGATGGCCACCACGTCGCCGTCTTCCAGATACACGATGTCCCGGGTCCAGGGCAAGAGCGCGGGGACGTCGCTGGCCAGGTAATTGGACTGCTTGCCGAGCCCGACCACGAGCGGGCTGTCCCGCCGCGCTCCCACGACCAGGTCCGGGGCCTCCCGGTGCACGACCGCGATGGCGTAGGCCCCTTCCAGGTCCTTCACCGCTTCGCGGACCGCCGCCACGAGGTCTCCCTTGAAGTGATGTGCGATCAGGTGGGCGATCACCTCGCTGTCCGTCTCGGAGGCGAAGGACTCTGCGCTGGCGTCTCCCAGCCGATGCCGCAGCTCCAGGTAGTTCTCGATGATCCCGTTATGGACCACCACCAGCTGGCCGCTGGGATCGCGATGAGGGTGAGCGTTCTCCCGGCTGGGGCGCCCGTGGGTCGCCCAGCGGGTGTGACCGATGCCGGTCCGGCCCTGCAGTTCCACCTCCTCGAGCGCGGATTCGAGGTTGCGGATCTTGCCGACCTGACGAACCGTCTTGATGGGCTCCGCCTTGTCCGGATCCAGGACCGCGACCCCTGCGGAGTCGTACCCCCGATACTCGAGGCGCTTCAGAGCCTCGATGAGCATGCTCGTCGCGGGGCCGTTACTGGATGTGCAACCGACAATTCCGCACATGGATCTTCACGCGCTGCCCGAGGGGCCTCAGGCGTCCAGCCTCCCCTTGAAGTCCTCCAGCGTCCTGGCGAGCCCCGTAGCGAGGTCCACCTCCGGCTCCCAGCCGAGGATCTTCCGGGCCCGATCGATGTTCGGTCGACGCACCTTGGGGTCGTCTACGGGCAGGTCGTGGTACTCGACCTCGCTGGCCCCTCCCACCAGGTCGATGACCGTGATAGCGAACTCGCCGATGCTGATCTCCGTCGGGTTGCCGATGTTCACCGGCTCCGTCTCATCGGACATCATCAGGCGGAAGATCCCTTCGCAGAGATCGCTCACGTAGCAGAACGAGCGGGTCTGAGAGCCGTCCCCGAACACCGTCAGCGGTTCACCGCGGAGCGCCTGGCACATGAAGGCCGGCAAGGCGCGGCCATCATCCAGACGCATACGGGGTCCGTAGGTGTTGAAGATGCGCACGATCCGCGTCTCGACGCCGTGGTACCGGTGATAGGCCATGGTCATGGCCTCGGCGAAGCGCTTGGCCTCGTCGTAGACGCCGCGAGGTCCCACCGGGTTCACGTTGCCCCAGTAATCCTCATGTTGAGGGTGCACCAGCGGGTCGCCGTACACCTCGCTGGTGGAAGCCAGCACCACCCGGGCGCCCTTCACCCGCGCCAGACCCAGGACGTTGTGGGTACCCAGGGCCCCCACCTTCAGGGTCTGGATGGGGAGCTGCAGGTAATCGATGGGGCTCGCGGGGGA
The DNA here is from genome assembly GCA_964507445.1 of uncultured Isosphaeraceae bacterium. Lineage (GTDB taxonomy): Bacteria > Planctomycetota. Next base: position 62,561 of record CAZDQF010000021.1, on the reverse strand, counting down.
CGCGAAGTGGAGGATGTAGTCCACGTCACCGTCCAGATCGATGTAGGTCGAGACGTCGTGCTCGATGAACGAGTAGTCAGCCCGCCCGTCCAGATGCGCGATGTTGGCGCGGCTGCCGGTCACCAGGTTGTCCATCCCGACCACGTGGTGGCCGTGAGACAACATCAGATCGGTGAGATGGGACCCGAGAAACCCGGCTCCACCTGTGACTAATACCCTGCTCATGACACCCCATTCCCTTGGGCCGAAGCCCACCCGCTCGGCGGGTCACCGCGCCCACAAGAAGAGCGCCTGTTTCAGGTGTCGGCCATCCCGCCGACGCCTCTTCAGTCCGTTGAAACGCCACCCGGCACCGGGCCCGGAGACCAAGCTCGGGCGATTACTGATCCGCCGCCAGGAGCCGGGCCAGATGGGTGTCCAGATATCCGGTGTCCACCTGCCCGTTCAGGAAATCTGCGTGCTCCAGAATCCGCAAGTGCAGGGGGATTGTGGTCTGAACACCCTCGATGATCGTCTCCTGCAGAGCCCGCTTCATCAATTCGATCGCCTCCCGGCGTGTTTCGCCGTAGGTGATGATCTTGGCCAGCAGGGAATCGTAGTTCGGTGGCACCGTGTAGCCGGAGTAGAGGTGCGAATCCACCCGCACGCCGCGGCCGCCAGGGGCGACGAACAGCCCCACCTTGCCCGGTGAGGGCCGGAAGCCCTGCGCAGGGTCCTCCGCGTTGATTCGGCACTCGAGTGAGTGACCGGAAACCTGCACGTCCTGCTGGGAAATGGGCAGGGGTTCACCCGCGGCCACACGCACCTGGGCCTGCACCAGATCCAGTCCCGTGACCATCTCCGTGACCGGGTGCTCGACCTGGATACGGGCGTTCATCTCCATGAAGTAGAAGTTCTGCTCGGCGTCAACGAGGAACTCCACGGTGCCCGCGTTCTTGTACCCGGCGGTCTGCGCCAGTCGGACCGCGGCCTCCCCCATGCGTCGATGCACATCCGGGGCGATGATCGGACTCGGCGCCTCTTCGATCAGCTTCTGATGCCGACGCTGCACGGAGCACTCCCGGTCGCCCAGGTAGATGCAGTTGCCCTGGTTGTCCGCCAGGATCTGAATCTCAACGTGATGCGGGCGCTCGATGAGCTTCTCCAGGTAGACATCGCCGTTGCCGAAGGCAGCCTCCGCCTCCGCCCGCGCCTGAGCGAGGCCCGACAACAACGTCAGCTCACTGTTGGCGGGGCGCATGCCGCGACCACCGCCGCCCGCCACCGCCTTGACCATGACCGGGTAGCCGATCTCTACCGCGATCCGGCGCGCCTCGTCATCGTCCGTGACCACCCCATCGGACCCCGGCACGACCGGGACGTCCCCCTCGAGCGCCACCACTCGTGCCTCGGCCTTGTCTCCGAGACGAGCGATGGTCTCGGGCTCCGGACCGATGAACCCGATCTGACAGTCCCTGCAGATCTCCGCGAAGCGCGGGTTCTCCGCCAGGAATCCGTAACCGGGATGGATGGCGTCTACGTTCGCGATCTCGGCGGCGGCGATGATCCGCGGAATGTCCAGGTAGGACTTACCCGCCACCCCAGGACCGATGCAGATGGTCTCATCGGCGTAGCGAAGGTGCAGCGCGTCCTCGTCCACCTCCGAGTAGACCGCGACCGTCTCCACACCCAGCTCCCTGCAGGCCCGGATGATCCGCAGCGCGATCTCTCCGCGATTGGCGACGAGTATGCGGGAGAACATCGGTCAGGGCTTGATGAGGAACAAAGGCTGGTTGTACTCGACGGCCTCGCCGTTGTCGGCGAGCGTCTCCACGATGGTCCCGGAGGTCTCCGCCTTGATCTCATTGAAGACCTTCATGGCCTCGATGAGGCAGAGGACCGAGTCCGGCTCCACCTTGTCCCCCACCTGGACGAAGGACTCTGTGTCGGGCGTCGGAGCCCGGTACAACGTCCCCACCATGGGCGAGTTGAAGGTGACCGTGTCCTCCGGGCGCTGCGCCGCCTCCGCGGGCGCGGTCTCAGCGGGCGGCGCCTGGGAGACGGGAACCGTAGGTGGGACAGGGGTCGCTACCCCGGCGGGAGCGCCGCCCACGAACACCGGGGTCCCCCCGGTGGACGCAGCCCCCTCCTTCTCCAGGAGGTAGCGCTTCCCTTCTTCCTCCACCTCGAGGCGGGCCAGCCCGTTCTCATTCATCAGGCTGATCAACTTCTTGATCTCTCGCACGTCCATGGGGATCTCTCACCTATCGGACCATGGCGGCTGCGCCGCCTCGGACAGGACAGGCGCAAGTCCAAGGCGGATCGCGGATTCCGCCCCGCGCCGAGGATTACTGTAACGCCCCCGGATAGGCGGTCAACGACCAGCCGAAGCTGGCTGACATCGACCCAAGCACCTGGGAGCAAAAGGGTAGGGGCCGACCGGGGGCACCGCTCGCGCCGTCGGAGACAGATGGTCAGGCGTCACGGGTCCAGACGCCGCTCTTTCCCCCCTCCTTGTGGGTCAGGCGGAGCAGGATCAACTCCATACCTCGATCCACGGCCTTGACCATGTCGTACACGGTGAGAGCGGCCACGGAAGCCGCCGTCAACGCCTCCATCTCCACACCGGTCCGGTCCACGGCCCGCACCTCGGTAGTGATCACCAGCTCGTCTTCACCGTGGGACAGGAACTCCACGCCCACATCGGAGAGCCGCAAGGGATGGCAGAGGGGGATCAGGTCCGCGGTACGTTTTGCTCCTGTGACCGCCGCAAGGCGAGCAGTCTCCAGCACCGCCCCCTTGGGCAACTCACCCTTCAGGACGCGCTCCCGAACCCCTTGGGAGAACCGCAACCGGGCTTCTGCCCGCGCCATCCTCGGCGTCTCGGGCTTCCCGGAGACGTCCACCATGTGAGCCCGGCCGGCGTCGTCAACGTGGGAGAGGTCGTCGCTCATGCCCAGATGCTAACCCCCAGGGGATTCCCGCTCGACCCGGCGCTCCGCGGAACCTCCGAGTCGAAACCGCGCCGCCTCGGTCAGGTGACGCTCCAGCACTGTCGCCGATCCGTCCAGATCCGCGATGGTCCGGGCCAGTCTCTCCAGGCGGCGGGTGGCCCGGGCGGAAAGGCCATGCCGGGAGACGAGGCCTCGAAGGAAGCGTCGGGCTGCCGCCGTGTACCCGTTTGCCTGCCTGATCCGTTCGTCCGGCTCCCGCCCATTGATCCGCCCGACGCCCCAGCGCTCCGCCTGCAGACCACGGGCTGCGGCCACCCGGCGGGAGACCACCACAGAGGGCTCTCCTTCGTCGTCCTCCAGGAGCTCGAACGCCGGCACGGGTTGCAGCAGCACCCGCATATCGAACCGATCCAGCAACGGTCCGGAGACACGCCCCTGATAGCGCCGCACCTCATGGTGGCTGCAACGACAGCGACCGTCGCCCAGGCCGTGCCATCCGCAAGGGCACGGATTCATGGCCGCGACCAGCAGGAACTCTGCCGGGAAGGTCCGGACGCCGCCCGCGCGGGTCAGGTGGACCTCCCCCTCCTCCATGGGCTCCCGGAGGACCTCCAACGCACGACGATCAAACTCCGGCAGCTCATCCAGGAACAGCACGCCGCGATGGGCCCGGGACAACTCCCCCGGGCTCACGGGATGTCCACCGCCGGCCAGTCCTGCGACCGATGCGGAGTGGTGAGGGGCGCGGAACGGCGGCACATGAAGCGACCGAGGGTCCAGCACGTGAACGGCGCTCGTCACACGGGCGACCTCCAGGGCCGCCTCATCCGTGAGGGGCGGCAGGATGCCCGGCAGGCGCCGGGCCAGCATGGTCTTGCCCGCCCCCGGGGGACCGGTCATGAGCAGGTTGTGACGTCCGGCGGCAGCGATCTCGAGCGCGCGCCGCGCCTCGATCTGCCCTCGCACGTCGGCCAGATCCGCGGCCGCGGTCCGCGGCCCGGAGCGCAAGCCGCGCGGTCCTTCGTCCAACTCCCCTTCTCCTCGGAGCACCCGAAGCGCGTCCCCCACGTCATCCACGGGATAGAGCTTGGGGCCACGCACCAGTCGAGCCTCGGCCAGGTTCGCGCGCGGGAGCACCACCGCGCTCCGTCCTCGGGAGTGGGCGGACATCAGCGCCGCCAGCGCTCCCCGCACGGGCCGCACCTCCCCACCCAACCCCACCTCCCCCAGGAACAACAGCCCCTCCTCCGTCGGGTCTTCCAACCCCAACATCATGGCCCCGTAGACCATGGAGAGGGCGAGGTCCAGGGTCCTCCCCGACTTGCGCAGATCCGCCGGGGCCAGATTCACCAGGATGCCCGCCGGCGGCACCCGTCCGTTGCAGAACGGCCAGACCGCGGAACGGGCCCTGAGCATGCCCTCCTTGACCGCGGCGTCCGGCAGGCCCACCACCTTCACATCCGTGACCCGCAGGGACTCGGAGAGCCGCGCCTCGACGGTCACTTCCACCGCCTCGATCCCGTCCAGGACCACACCCAGGATGCGCACCGCCATCGCATCACTGACCGCGTGGTGCGGACGCCGTCCGCGGACTCCGAGGAACGCCGCAGGTGACCGGGCCCCCCGATCAACGGGGGATGTCGTAGGGGAAGGCGCGCTTCAAGCCTGCCGGCCGGAGTTCGGGATGCAGACCGGACGCCAGGTACTCGATCAGAGCCACCAGCTCCTCACCGGAGGCGCGGCGGTTCTTCAGCACCAACGCGCCGTAGGCAAACCGATCCGTGGAGAGCGGCACCTGGGAGTCCTTGTAGACGAACGCGAGGGTGACCCCGCGCGCGGCAGAGTAGATCTTGACCCGCGCCCGGTTCGGTGTGTCGTCGCCGCTTCGCAGGCAGAGACAGTCCAGACCATGACGGTCCGGGTCTACCTGGAACCCGACATCGGACAGCCTCAGGGCGTCCACCAGCTCCTCCGCCACCGGGCCGTCCCCGCGGACCTCCACGGATTCGCCGTCCGAACCGACGATCATGAGATCGCCGTGGACGCCTCAGCGGCCGGGAGGTCGAAGCGGCTCTTCACGAGACGGGGCCGCAGCTGCTTCCTGAAGTGGCGAGCCGCCAGGCGCTTGAGGATGGCCAGGCGCACCCGGTCGAGGTGGAACCCGAGGGTCCGGGGCACGTGGTACTGGGCGTCGTCCGGATTGACGATCAGGGACACCTCGATATTGGGAGCCGCGCCGATGGGGATGCGCTTGGCCCGGCACGCGACGTACATGTGGCGCATGACGTCGACCATGTCTTCGTAGTCCGGAGACGGGTGATGCTCCATGTCCGAGCCCACCACCGGCCGGAAGATGCAGACCGTGGGAAAGGCCCCCACGTCCGTGATGTAGTCGATGGCGGCGCGGGTCGCCTCCAGGGGCTCCACGCCGGCGATGATCTCGCCGGAGCAGGCGCCGCGAGGCATCCGCTCCTGGCAGTACTCCATGGCCCTGAAGAACGCCTCCTGCCCGACGGTCTCCTCCTTCCCCGGACACCACCTGGCGAACGCCTCCGGGTCGAAGAACTCGAAGCAGAAGGAGAAGTGGTCGCAACCCAGGTCTCGCAGCCAGTCGTACTTGTAGAAGTCCGCCTCCGAGGCGGGCGGCACCGCCTGCACCCCCACCAGGGCCCCCACCTCTTCCTTGACCGCCTTGACGTACGGGGCCAGCTGGTCGAGCCCCCGGCCGTTCTGATAGCCGGTGTTGAAATGGACGAAGGTGGCGCCGGATTCCTCCTTGGCGCGTCGCGCCGTCTCCACCACGTCACGCACGTCCTTCACCGCCACCTCGTTGACGCCGACGTTGAACCCGGTGGTGCAGAACCGGCAATTGCGAGGCTCGTCCTTGTACCAGTACATGCAGGAGTTGGAGACGTAGATGCCCAGGTACGTCCCCTGCAGCACGCCCACCTCGCGCATGGTGGTCCCCGCCGACGTGCTCGCCCCGTACCACTCGGGCTCCTCAGGCAGACGAACGGGGTAGACTTCTCCGTCCCGGGTGTCCGTCACCACCCAGCGCCCCCCTGAGCGCGCGAGCTCGTAGGGCGAACCGCGGACAAAGTCCTCCTCCACGGGCACATTCAGCCAGAGGTCCTTCAGATCGCCAGGAATCACCATCTCAAGGCCGGAGCCGAGACCCGCGCGGGTACGGGCCACGGGCCTCGCATCCTCCGCCAGGCGGGGATCCTGGGCGACCCGAACGCCGCGGCAGAACAGATCCACCTGCAGCTCTCCTGGGTTCTTCCGGACATGGGACATGGCGCGACCGTAGCCGATCTGTGCCCGAGCCTCCACCTTGACCCTCTCCGCACCGGCCTTGCACCATGACCGCGATGAGCCAACTGCTGCTGATCCTGTCCCTGATCGGCCCCACCAGCGACGAGCGCCTGATCGGCCCCACCCTCGAGCGTTCCGTTCGGTTCATCGAGAGCGTCAGCTGCAAGAGCCGCTCCGGCAAGGGCAAGCTCGAGGACGTGGAGATCCGCGTCGCCATCCCCGCCGACAACTCCCGCCAGGCCATTTCTCAACTCCGCTTCTCCCCGGAGCCTGACTCCCTCATCCGCGACGCCCACGGCAACGGGTTCGCCGTCTTCCGCATCAAGTCCATCATCCCGGGAGAGTCCGTAGAGGTCGGCTGGAGCTGCCAGGCCAGGCTCCGGGCGGTGGAACACGTGGTCGAGAAGGACGCCCTCAAGCCCCTCGACGAGGTGCCCGCCCCCATCCGGGACGTCTACCTCCGTCAGGCGGACAGGTACGGCATGGACGACCCGGAGGTCCGGCGCGCCGCGGCCGCTCTCGGCCGGCGAGCCGACGGAGCGCTGCACCTGGCCTTCCTCATCAACGAGCACCTGCGCGAACGGCTGACCTATCGCAACGACGGGCGCTGGGAGTCCGCGGATCGGGTCCTGCGCAACGGCCACGGGTCCTGCAGCGAATACAACTTCGCCTTCATCGCCCTGGCGCGGCTGAACGGCCTGCCGGCTCGCTACGTCGGCGCCACGGCCCTCCGCAGCGACGAAGACCAGTACGAGGACACGATCCACCACCGCTGGACCGAGGTCTACCTCCCCGGTTACGGCTGGTTCCCCGTGGATGCGTCTCGCAACGACGGCGAGGACGGCTCGCCGGTGAACGCGTGGTTCGGAAAGACGGCGGCCCGGCTCCTCGTGCTCATGAAGGGAGACGGCGGGCGCGACCACCCCCTCGGTTGGGGATACGTCGCCGCGGCCGAGGCACGCCGCGTCCATGACGCGCGGCTCGTCAGGAAGAAGCGCTTCCTCTGGACCAGGACCACCGCACCCGTGACCTCCACGCGGCGCGGAGAGTGAGCCCCCGAGGGACGAGTAAGACACCGCTCCGGCGGTTACCATGTCTCTCGCTGTCCGGTGCTCGCCGCGTCGGGCAGATCCAGAAGGAGCGCCACATGCGGGACCGGGTCCTACACATCGCCACCATCTCAGGCTGCTTGTTCTTGCTGTCCGCCGCTCTCGTCGGCCAGGAAGATGACCCGGAGGTCCAGGCCGAACGCCTGCTGGGCAAGCTGCGGACCACCGAAGCCTCTCGCCTGACCGGCATCACGGACCAGCTCGTCATGCTCGGAGAAGAGGCGGTCCCGGCCCTCCGAGCGGGCCTCAGCGACTCATCCCCCAAGGTCCAGTACGGATGCGCCCGGGCCCTCATGGAGATGGGCGAGGACGACGGGACGGGGGCCGAGGCGGTGGTGGCCATCGTGCGCTCGGACGGCGACGACGGGCTCCGCCAGGTCTGCTGCGACCTGCTCTCCGCGGAAGCGGACGCGGACGCCGGCAGCGCCCTGGCGGGCCTCCTGAACCAGCCCATGAGCGGCTCGGTGAAGGCCGCCATCGCCCGCGCCGTCTACACCCTCGACAACACCAACCGCATGAAGGCACGGGACACGCTGCAGGCCCTCATGGAGTCTCGCATCGAAGAGAACAGGGTCGCCGGAGCCCTGTCCCTCGCCGACATCGGCCAGGTGGACGTCGCCCGCTCCGTGCTGGAGGAGCTGAGCAGCGAGTCCTCTCCCAGAGGACGCATCGCGGCGCTCCACCTGAAGATCGACGAGTGGAAGCGGCTGGCGCTCCAGAGCGTGCGCCGCAGCCGGGAGGAGTCACCGAACGGCAGCGTCGACCCCCGACTGGATCTGCTCCAGGAGCTCATGCTCATGGTCAAGGAGCTCCACCAGGACGGCGACCGCTACACCCGAGAGGAGCTGATCGACGCCGCCGCGCGAGGGCTCGTCCAGACCCTTGATCCCCACTCCACCTTCCTCTCCGCCACCGAGGTGGCGGACTGGGAGTTCGACCTGAACCCCACCTACGGCGGGATCGGCGCCTACGTGAACCTGGACCAGGATCAGCGCATCTTCATCGTGCGCCCGATCTACTCGGGCCCTGCCTACACCCACGACCTCCGCTCCGGCGACCGCATCGTCCGCGTGGACGGGTGGGACACCATGGGCTCGCCGCTCAACGAGATCACCAAGCGGCTGAAGGGCCCCGCCGGCACCAAGGTGACCCTGGACATCTACCGCAAGGGATGGAACAAGGTCCGTACGTTCGAGATCGCCCGCGCCATGATCCGCATCCCCACGGTCAACTACGACCTGCTCCCGGGGAAGATCGGCTACGCCGAGCTGACCACCTTCGGCGCCAAGACCGCGCAGGAGCTGGAGGACGCCCTGGACCGCATGGAGGCCCGAGGCATGAAGGCCCTCATCCTCGACCTGCGCAACAACTCCGGGGGCTACCTCCGCGCCGCCCAGGAGGTGGCCGGCAAGTTCTTGGACGGCCGCCAGGAGATCTGCTACTGGGAGGGGCGCAACACCCGCATCGCGCCCAAGAAGAGCCTGTACTCCCGGGAGCCCGGCCGCGTGCGGCGCTGCCCCCTCATCGTCCTGACCAACGGCTACTCCGCGTCGGCCAGCGAGATCGTCTCCGGCGCTCTCCAGGACCACAAGCGAGCCACGGTCATCGGGGAACGGACCTTCGGGAAGGGCTCCGTGCAGCGCTTCTTCGAGCTGGACTCCCGCGCCTCCGAGCGCTTCACGGATCAACCGCGCGGCAACGGATTCCGTGACGAGGGCGAGCCGTACCAGGACCTCAACGAGAACGGCCGCTGGGACGCCGGCGAACCGTTCGACGACCGCAAGCGCCTCAACGGGCGGTGGGACAAGGGCGAGCCCTTCACGGACTCCAACGGCAACGGCAAACGAGACGACGGCGAGGCGTACGAAGACGGGAACAGCAACGGGGCCTACGACGCTGGCGAGCCTTACACGGACGCCAACAAGAACGGCCGTTACGACGCAGGGCCCGAGGTCAAGCTCACCGTGGGTCGTTACTACCTCCCCTCCGGTCGCAGCATCCACAAGGAACGAGACAAGGAGGGCAAGGTCACCAGGAAGGGGGGCGTGCTCCCCGACGAGGTGATCAAACAGGACACATTCGAGGGATGGAAGGTGGAGGAATGGACGCGGCTCATGGAGGGGGACCTGGTGAGCGACTACGCCAAGGCCCTGGCCAAGAAGGCCCCGGAGTTGACGCAGCGGCTGGCCGTCTCCGACAACCAGGACGCCTCCCAGTACCCCGACTTCGACGAGCTGTTCAAGAAGCTGGAGACCCCCCTGCCCGAGGGTGACGTCCGCCGCATCCTACGCAGGGAGGTGCGCCGTCAGGCCTCGGACCTGCGAGGCCAGGAGCTGACCGCCGACTTCCTGGAGGACCGGCAGCTGCAGCGCGCCCTCAGCCACGCGCTGCGCATGAGCAACATCGAGATGGGCAGCGTGCCGGAGTATGCGTCCATCGCCAAGGACATCCCGGAGCCGGTCAAGCCCGACGCCGAATCGGAAGACAAGTGACCCAGGTCCGGGGTCGGCGGCAGCGCCGGGCTCAGGCGTGGAGAAACGTCTCCTCGAACGCGCCCTCGAGATCGAACACGGACTCGAAGTCCTCTCGCGTGTCCGACTCCTGCTTCGAGAGCAGCTCCGCGTCCACCAACCGGAAGACGATCTCCCCGAAGTCCGAGGTCTCGCTGACGCGCCACTCACGCAGCACCGCGGCGCCCAGAAAGCCAAACAGGCGGCGGCCGTAGTCGCGCATGCCGAAGAGCAGCTGCACGCCGTCGATGTGCCCCTCGTGGCCGGACTTCTTCAGCTCCTCCAGCGTGTAGCTGAGGGCCTCCAGGGTGAAGTAGTAGGCCTGGGCCGGATAGTGCGGATCCTGCCGCACCAAGTCACGGATCTTCCGCTTGGTTTCGTCGGACATCGGTCGAAGTGGTCGGGTCGCTAAGTCGCGCCGCGTATTTCCGTTCTACCATCTGGCCGGAAAACGCGGGACCTGAATCAGACCCGCGACGACATGGACGGGACCAGATCCGACAGCAGCACATCCAGAGACACGTTCCTGTCGATGTCCTGCTGGGCTCTGAGCAGCGCCTCGAGCTGGCGCTCCACGACCTTCGAATCCCGGCCCGCGATGGCATCCCGCAGGGGCGATTCCAGCAGGGACAGCACGGCATCGCCGCCGCGCGCACCGTTGGCCTCCTTGAGCGCTCCTCGGAGGAACCACGCCGCGCAGTCCAGGACGGTCCGCGCCCGATCCCTGGCGGCCTCCGGTTTCTTCGTCCCTTCTCGCACCAGCCCGTTGATCTCCTCCGCCGCCAGGGAGACCTCCGCCCCGGGCGCCAGGAGTCGCAGGGCCGGCCCCAGCACCCGCTCCTCGAACTCGGCCTCCGCCAGGCTCATGGCATGACCGGGCCGCCCGTCCGCCACCATGGCCAGCAGCGCCGCGCGCTCCTCCGCCACCCCTCGGGACTTGAGGAAGTCCACCACCTGACGGGAGGAGAGCGGCGGCACCCGCAGCGGGCGACAGCGGGAGACCAGGGTCTCCATGACAGCCCCGCGGTCACGAGCGGTGAGGATCAGGTGGCTGTGAGGCGGCGGCTCCTCCAGCAACTTGAGCAGCGCATTCCCCGCTTCCCCGGTCAGGCGTTCCGCGTCCACCACCACCGCCGCCCTGCGGGTGGCTTGGACCGGCGTGAGGGAGAACTCCTCCTTCAGGGCCCGCACCCGGTCGATCCCGATGAGGCGTTGGTTCTCTTCACGGGTGACCATGAACAGGTCCGGGTGATCGTCCGCGGCGGCTCCCACCAGGACCCGCGCGAAGGCGGTGGCCAGGGTGCGCTTGCCCCGGCCGGAAGCGCCGTGGAGGAGGACGCCGTTGGGCACGCGATCGGCCTCCAGCATGCGTCGCAGGTGGGCTCGCACGTCCTCATGCCCGACCACATCCTCCAGGAACGTCATGGGCGGATTCTATCGCGAGTCGCTTGCACCGCCTGCCAGGCAAGGGCGGCCACCTCCTCCGGGGGTAGCGCGCCGTCCAGCACCCGCCAGCGCCCCGAGTCCGTCGACGCCAGCTCCAGGAACCCACCACGCACCCGCTCCAGGAACTCGAGCCCCTTGGCCTCCATCCGGTCGTCGTCACCGGAGCGACGACCGGAGGCGATCGTGGCGTCAAGGTCCAGCAACAGGATGAGGTCAGGCTCCAGCCCCCCCACGGCCTCCAGTTGAAGCCTCCGGGTGAGCTCTCGATCAGCACCCGCTCCATGGCCCTGATAGGCCAGGGTGCTGTAGAAGTAGCGATCGAGGAGCACGTCCCGTCCTCCGGTCAGGGCAGGCCGGATCTGGGACGCGACCATCTCCGCTCTGCACGCGGTGAAGAGGCAGACCTCGGACCAGGCCGTCAGGTCGCCGGTGGCGGGGTCCAGGAGCGCGCTGCGGACCCGCTCCCCCAACGCCGTGGAACCCGGCTCCCGGAGGCACAGAGGCGCCGCGCCGGCCTCAGCCGCCAACCGATCCGCCACTGCCGCCAGCGCGGTGGACTTGCCGCACCCATCGATGCCCTCGAACGCGATGAACATCTAACCGGCGGTCATGATGCGCCGCCCCGCTTCCTTCACCAGGGAACGAAGCTGCGGGTCCTCGGCGATCTGCTCTGACCACTTCTTGTACATGAGGTACACCGAGGTGTGGCTGCGGCCCCCCAGCCGTCGACCGATCCCCTTGAAGGTCTCCCCGCCGTGCTCCCGCAGCAGCCACACGATCACGCCTCGGGGAGCGGTCAGGGCCTTCGTCTTGCGCTTGGACAGCAGCGCCTCCCGATCCACGGCGAAGTGGTCCTCCACCAGCGACAGGATGATCTCCAGGCGCCGGTCCGCCGGGTCCGCCGGGCCCACGATCTCATCCAGGTGAGCCTCCAGGAACGACGCGGTCACCGGCTCTCCGGTCAACCCGGCGAAGGCGTAGAGCTTGCGCACCAGCCGGTCCACACGTTTGACGGACCCGCCCACGCGATCCACCACGACCCGCACCACGTCCGTTGGGATGCGTCGTCGGGAGCCGGCCAGCAGCGCCTCCACGATGCGGACCGTGTCAGCCTCTCCGGGAGGATCGATCTGCAGCAACATGCCGGACATCAGCACCGACGCGAGCCCCTCACCGAGGTCCGGCACGTCCTTGGGGTGCTGATCCAGGAAGACGATGACCTGTTTGCCACGACCCTGGAGGCGCTGGATCAGAGCTCCGATCTCGCGCTGGGTGACGGTCTTCCCCGCCAGCTTCTGGGCTTCGTCCAGGACGAGCGCCCCGGCGCCGCCCACCTGATCCCGGAAGGCGTCGATCTTCCGGGTCTTCAGGTTCCAGGCGAACCGGCGAGCGAACTCCTCCCCCGTGACCCGGTAGATGGTGGTCCGTTCGGGGAACAGGCGCGTCGCGGCGGAGGCCAGATGAGACTTGCCGCAGCCCTCCGGCCCCCAGATGACCAGCGGGTTCATGGGCGGGTGCTTGCCCTCGGTCACATGGCGCAAGGCGTCCACGGCCATCTTGTTGCCCGGGGTCTCGATGAACGAGGTCAGGTCCTTGGAGTCAGCGGGCTCGGCCTGCTCCACGGCCTCATCGATCTTCGCCGTCTCCGCGCGCATCTCGCGGAACAGGGTCGGGTCCACCTTGACGGCGACCTTCAGCTGAGCACCGATCTCGTCCGAGGCTATGCGGCTCAGGACGTCGCCGTAGTGCTCCTCCACCCACTCGCGGATGAAGAGGTTCGGGACGCCGACGGCCAGGACCCCTCGCTTCAGGGACATGACCTGGCTGCGCTCGAACCACATCTCGAAGAACCGCGTCCCGATCTCGGCCTCCAACCGTGACCTGATGCGGCCCCACGCTTCCTTGACGACGGTCTCGACGGTCATTTGCGATCCACCCCATCCGGCCCACGAGCCGCTTCGATTATCCGCTTCAACGAACGCGCTTCAGCGTGCCCGGGAACCAACTCCAAAGCCAGCTTCACCTGCGCCGAGGCCTCTTCGAGGCTGTCCTCATCCAGCATCAACGCCTTGGCGAGCATGACGCGCAGCCCCGCCTCGTCCGCCGGGCTCCTGTCCTGCTCCGGGGTCAGCTGCTGAAGCGCCAGGGCGACCTCGAACTCGGTCACGGCGTCATCCCCCCGTCGCTCTTCCAGGTACAGCTCCCCCAGACCTTCGTGCACGGAACGGTCCAGTGGATAGACGTTGATCATGGCCGAGAGGTGCCGCTTCATGGCTGCCTTGTCCTCCCGGCTGCGATACCAGTCCACGAGCTTCTTGCGCGCCTCCAGGTCCTCGTAGGTGACGCTGACGTGCTCCTCGAGCCAGCGGATGGCGCCCTCCAGGTCGCCGGTCCCTGCGCAGATACGCGAGAGCTGTGTGCGGGGGTCCGTCCTGCCCGAGATCATGGGGAAGGTGGCCAGGGCCGCCTTCCAATGCTCCACCGCCTCCGCCGCGTCCCCGGCGCGCTCCGCCAGGTTCGCCAGGGAAACGCGCAGGTCATGATCCTCCAGCCCCCCGTCCAGGGCCTGCTTGAGCTGTTTGCGCGCCTCCCCGTCCACCTTGTTCGCCAGCGCGATACGCCCCTTCACGAGGTGGAGCCTCGGGTCGGAGATGCCCGCCCGTTCGGCCCGGTAGACCATCTCCTGAGCGTCCAGGGTGTTCTTGGACGCCGAGTAGGCCACGGCCAGACCGATCAACGCGTCTCCGTCGTCAGGCTTCGCGGCCAGCCGGCTCTCGAGCTCCGAGACGCCCTTCCGCGACAGCCTCGGCTGCAGCTTGACGGGCTCCATGCGCGCAGCGATCCACTGCTCGAACTCATCGTCGAAGGCCTCAGGGGTGATCTCGAGCACGCTGGGGAGGATCTCCGCGGTGGTGCCGTCCTCGCCGTACGCCCGGAGCATGGCCAGCACCTTGGGCATGCCGAACCGCTCCACCATCCACTCGCAGACCAGGCCGCCCTGGAAGTACGCGAAGGTGATCCGCGGGCCTCCGAAGTTGCTGTCGAAGGTCAACACCTTGCAGAGGTCGTCGTTGGCGAGGGCTGAGTGCAGCTGTCGATAAAGCCCACGATCCCATGCCGGGTTGAAGCACTTCTCCTCGTAGGTGCTCAGACCTTCCGTCAGCCAGCGGGGAGTGCGCCCCTTGGACAGCCCCACGGTCATGGTGTGGGCCAGCTCATGATGGAAGGTCCTGGCCCATGAGAACTCACCAGGGCGACGGGCGCCCGGGGAGTTCATGCCGATGAACGGCCCGAAGCAGACCCCCGTGGCCCCGAGATGGGTGAAGCCCAGGGTGCGGACGGAGAAGTCGCCATGGTCCTTGAACCACTCCACGAGGACCTTCCCAGGCTTGTGGACCAGCCCCGGTGGATCGAACTCGTACTTCTTCGTCAGGATGTTCCAGGACTTGCGGCAGAACGGGATGAGATACGGCTTGAACGCGTCCAGCTCCTTGCGATGGACGCGGTGGACGAAGTGCCGGGTCTCGAACTCCCGGTAGTACTTGCCGATGACGCGGCGGTTCTCGAACATGTTGCGCCGCCACGGATGGCTGAAGCGATCCACGTCGTCCGCCCGGCGCAGGGCCGCGTATCCCTCGTCCTCCAACCCCAGGAAGAACGCGTAGCGGGATAGTTCATCCCATCCCTCCGGGTCCTTCGGCGCCCGCGCGGTTGCCAGACGACACTCGGCCAGAGCCTCCGGCCAGCGCCGACGTTGATTGAGGACCCGGGCCGCCACCAGGTGCCCCTTGCCGCGCTCCGGATAAAGCGCTGTCAGGCGCTTCCAGGCCGCGGCCCCCTCCTCCTCCCGATTGGCGAACCGGTGCAGCACCGCCTGCAACGCCAGGCCCTCCTCCAGGGTGGGGTCGATGGCGAAGACCTGATCCAGCAGGGCCTGAGCCTCGTCCAGGCTCATGTCTCCGAGCTTGTCCGCTGCTTTCGCGCAGAGCGCCGCCTTGTGCTTCGGGTTGGTGGTGAGGGTCCGGCGGCGGGCGTCGTTGGCCTCCGCCCCCTTCTGCCAGGCCGTGAAAGCCCGGTGGAGCCCCCAGGTCGCCGCCGCCAGTCTAGGACGCGCCTGGAGCGCCTCCTTGTACTCCGTCACGGCGTCCCCGGGGATGTAGAACCGATCCAGATAGAGGTCCGCCAGGGCCATGGAGGGGGTCGGGTCAATGGGCTCGGACCTGGCCGCCGCCTTCTGCGCCTGGAGGAGGACCTTCTCCGCCTCACGCAGGCCCCGGAAGAACACATAGGCGTCTGCCAGGGCCACCAGCGCACCGGGTTCGCGGACCACCACGCGCTTGGCTTCCTGCACCAGAGAATCGAACAGCGCCTCCGCCTCCCCTCGCCGGGCGCCACGCAGGTGAGCCCGGGCCATCAGGGCGCGGGCCTGGAAGTCCAGGCTCGGGGCGCTCGCGTCCGCGCCGGGGGCCGCGGCCAGCAGGGGCTTCAGCACTTCGGCGACGGCCTCCAGTCGCCCCAGGTGAAGCAGCACCCGGGCGCGGGCAAGGCGGCCACGGCGGGGATCGGGGCCGGCCTTCACCCACGCCTCCGACCACTGGTTCGCGAGGTCGTACTCGCCCACGTTCATGGCCGGACCGATGCCCAGCGCCAGCGCCTCCGCGTCCATGGGGGACGCGGCGATCACCTTGCGCACGTAGGAGAGGCCTTTGCGGTCGCGGCCTCGCTGGAAGGCGTCCTCCGCCTTCAGCAACCACTCATCCAGTTGATCCGCGTCCTGACCAGGGGTGGGCCCCGCCAAGGCGGTGAAGACCAGGAGCAGGATGGTGATGGAAGGTCGTGACGTCATATCTCCCCTCGAGCCCTCCCCGGAGAACCTGGAGCGGCTCTGGGGAAGAGCACCATAGAATCAAGCCAAGATGTTGGGGTCAACGACGAACACGACCACCAACCGCGGGACCTATCAAGAATGGTATGGAATCACCCTCCGCCCACCCAAACGGTTCCCTGACAACGGGATGAAGCGAGGGACAGGGGTCTGGGCGGCGCCCGCGCCGCTCACCTCCCTCAGCCGTGGGAGGCGAGCGCGCCGCGCAGCGCGTCACGAACGCGGGATCTGAGGCTCGCCGGGCCCAGCACCTCCGCGTCGCCACCGAACCCGAGGACGAACCGGGCCAGGCCCTCTTCGGTCCCGATGGTGGGCCGCCAGGTCACCGCCCGACCATCCACATCCTCCTCGATGGTGCCGGCGGTGGCGGTCTCACGTATCCAGCGGGCGCTCGGCCCCCGGAACCGGATCTCGGCGCGCGCCTGGTCCGCGCCCTCAGGGATGGCCGGGCTGCAGGCGTAGTCATCCAGGCGGAAGCCGTCCGGGATCTCGAAGCGTCTATCCAGCACCTCCAGGCGCCGAACCCGATCGAGGCGGAACTGGACGATCTTCTCACGGCTGGTATCCCGCGCGATGAGGTACCAATGGCCATCGCGGCACAGCAACCCGTAGGGCTCCACTTCCCGCTCCCGGGATCGCGCACGACCCGCCGCCACGTAGTCCAGCGCCAGGCAGCGGCGCTCCGCCACCGCCAGCGCGACCCGTCCCGTGACGCCGCCAGGAAGCTCCGAAGCCTCCCGGACCGCCACGCGACGCGCGAGATTGCGGAACTGCCGGCGCTGTTCGGAGGACATGGCACCCTCCACCTTTCGTAGCAGGGTGGCCACCGCCCTGGGCACCGGCTTCCCAGGAGGGGTCAGGCTCTCGCAAGCGAGCTTCAAGGCCAGGGCCTCGAGAGAGTTGAGGCTGATGGGCCGACGGAAGTGATCCGCGAACCCGATCTGCACTCGATCCCCGTTGAGCGAAAAGCTGATGTAGTCGTGGGGGAAATAGGGTGGCACCCCGCACATCAGGAGCACCTGCCCGAGCTCGTCAGCGATCCGCTCCTTGGGCAGCCGGGAGAGTCGAGCCAGTTCGTCCAGGGTCATGCCCTGGTGCTCGCGGATGAGGGGTATGAGGGCGAGGCAGCGGCTCACCACCTCATGGGTCAGGCTGGGCCCGCTCACTGAACCGCCTCCCCCTGCTCCAGCCGGCCACCCGTGGGCAGCTCCTCGGTCTCGTCCGACCCGTAGCGATCCAGCAGACGCCGCGCCTCCTCGACCACGGCGTCCCTGAGGAACGCGGGCTCCCGGACAGACACGTCCCCTCCCCGTGCCAGCACCCAGGACACCAGCGCCTCGGGGCGACGGACCTCCAGTTCGAGGACCGGACGCCCGGCGTCCACCCCCACCATGCGTGCTCCGGGGAGCAGGGAGTCCGTCGCCACCGCCGGGGCCACGGCGAGCTTCACCGATACGGGCTGACCGTCTCCCATGTCCCAGGCCTGCTTGCCGATGTGGTCGCCGATGGCGAAATCGTGAGGCACCTGATAGGCCCCGCCCGACTCAGACCCGATGCCCGCCACCTTCCCCTCGATCCTGGAGACCCTGAAGACCCGCAGCGCCTGTCGCGTATGGCAGAACCCAGCCAGGTACCAGGCGCCCTGGGAGAGGCCGAGGCCGTAAGGATCCACGTCCCGCTGCTGAGGTTCCTGGTCGTTGAGAGACAGGTATCGGAACCGGACCGACCGGTTGGTGGTGACGGCCTGCGAGAGCACGCTGAGATTCTCGAGGGCCCTCGGATCACCGGACCGCGACCGCAGCACCGTAATGGGCGCGAATTCGCCGATCGGTTCTGCTGCGTCGAAGTCCACGGCCAACTTGCGCAGGGCGCCCTTCAACGCCTCTTCCAGCGCCCCCCCTCCGGTGGCCGCGGCCCCCACCCGTCCCGCGATGGCCAGGAGCAGGTGCTCCTGAGGCGTGAAGGTGAGCCGCTGCTGGAAGACGTCCCCGTGATTGATGACGTAACCCGCAGCTCCACCGTCGAGCTGTACGTACTCGATCGGCACACCCAGCCGGCGAAGGTCGGCCTTGTCGCGATCAAACCTCTTGTCGAGAGCCTCTTCTCCGGCGGGATCGTCGTAGCCGATGACCCGTCCGGCGATCTCCCGGAAGGGCACGGGTTCCGGGGAAGCGAGCAGCACCGAGACCAGGTTCATCAATCGTTCCCGCTTGGGGACCCGATCCACGACCATCGTGACCTACTCCTGACTACATCGAGATTCGGACGAAACCGGAAGGTCGGGCTCAGGCACCGCCCAGGAGCCTTGAAGCCGCAAGTCCCAACCGCGGGACCCGCGCATGGTACGCCCGCCCGGCAGAGGTGGTCAATCAGGGCGGGCAGGAGCAATGACGATTTGTCGCCGTTCCGTCCCGGATTCGAGATCCGAAGTTGACTCTGCCTGAGACCGTCTCATGCTCGTCTCACGG
Organism: uncultured Isosphaeraceae bacterium; assembly: GCA_964507445.1. Lineage (GTDB taxonomy): Bacteria > Planctomycetota. The sequence continues at coordinate 43,895 of CAZDQF010000021.1, read as the reverse complement.
ATGAGACGGATTCATGCGACATCGGTCTCGCAAGTGAGACGGGCGGCGAGACGGGAGTCTCAAGGATGAGACGAGAAGTTCGGGAATGACGGACTCGTCGCCCCAAAACGCCTTCCAGAACACCGTTTCGCGAGTTGGCACGCTCCTTGCGATGGTCTGGGCGTGTCGGGACGCATCTGTTCCGCTTGTTCCATTCCCCCCCCCAATAGAGGCCCTCGAGGCCTTCACCCCCTACCCCACCAACAAGGAGTGCACATGCTTTGCATCCGGTTCGCGTTGATCCTGGGTCTCCTCGTGGCCATCGTGCCCGCCCAGGTCGCGTACGTCGTCGAGGAAGGCTCCGGCCACGCCGCTGCCAAATACCTCGCTAGCGCTGGTTACCCGACCACGGCCGATTCGGCCCGTGGCGCCCTCCAGCTCCCCGAGTTCGGCAACCTGCCCGCAGCGGGCATCACCAACAACGGCGCGACCGCTGGCGGTGCTTGCATCGACCAGTACAACCGCGCCATCTACTCCTGCAACGGTTTCACCGTGCAGCGTGAAGCGCACCCGCTCTACAACGAGCCGGGTCTGACCACCTCCGTTGGTCTGGGCGTGTACTTCCCGAGCAACACCATCACGGGTATGGCCATCGACTCTGACGGTGGCGTCCTGTATGCATGCGACGATCACTTCCTGATCGCGTTCGATCCGGACACCTTCGCTCCGCTGCAGCCCGCCGACTACCTCTACTGGCTCGACCTTGGGGATCACCTCAGCGGTCTGGGTTGGGAGAGCGTCAGTGGCACGCTGTGGGCTTGCGGGACCAACGGCCGCGTGTTCAACATGGACACCAACGGCGACCCCATCGGTCCTCAGCCCCGTAGCACCGTCAACTCCGTCGGTACCCTGACCGGCCTCGCGGTCAACACCACGAACGGCGTGAACGCCGCTCAGATGCCCAGCTGCTCGTTCCAGATCGTGGGTTTCCACATCATGGTGACGGACGGCATCAACATCTATGACGCGTTCGCCAACGGCGCCGGCGGCCTGCCCTGCAACGGCAACGGCACCGCCCACGGCCTGGCGTACTGCAGTGACGGCCAGCTCATCCCGGCCAGCAGCCCCTGCCCGCTCAACGGCGGCGCGGTTGGCAACCCGTCCAACGGTGGTGGCTTCGCCTCCATCCGCACGGACAAGGCCGCCACGGCTGGTAACCCCTTCGGTCTGGAGCTGACTGCTGGGCCCATCAACGCCCCCTGCAGCCTGCTGTTCGACTACTGCCCGACTCAGGGTGGTGGCGTTCCGCTTCCGACCGGCGACACCATGTACATCTGGCCTCTCTCTCTGACCGTCGTTGTCGTCCCCGAGATGACCGACGCCTTCGGCATCGCCGAGTTCCAGCTCCCCTCGGTCGTTTACGGCCCGGCGGCGGCTGGCTGGCAGTGGTCGTACCAGTGGTACTTCCCGGACCTGTCGAACCCGACCCTCTATGGTTGCTTCAGTGATGCGATGACCATCACTTGGGGCCTCCGGTAGATCGTCGCGACTCCTGTCTGAACATGGCAAGGCGGCCGAGCTTTTCGGTTGCCTTGCCTGTCCATTTATACATAGGGAGCTGACGCCCAAGGCGTCCGCTCCCTTTCGCGTTGAGGAGGGTATGGTTCGACATGGCCCTCCATTCCCATCGAGAAAGCTGATGAGATCAACGCTGCTCGCCGTGTTCCTTTCGTCCCTGATTTGTTTCTGCGCGGCCTCTTTCAGCGCATCCTGGATACCCGCGGAGGCGGACCGGGTGAACCTGGCGGAGGAGCCCCAGCCGCGCCCCTCGCCCGCGACCGCTCCTGTGCCAGGGTTCGTCCCGAACAAGGGCCAGTGGGATTCCTCCGTCACCTTCGGGCTCTGGGCCGGCGACACCGCCACGGCGTTCCGCGCCGACGGGTGGATCGTCGGATGCCCGACCACGGACCCGGACGCAGGCTGGGCAGTGGGGTTCACCTTTCAGGGGACCGACTCCATGGGCGACCAGGAGGGCGTCAACGAGAAGAGAGGCCGGGTCAACTTCTTCAGCGCGGGGCGAGATCCTGTCCTGCGCGTGCCCACCTACGAGAAGCTCGTCATGAGCGGCACGTATCCGGGAGTGGACCTCGAGGCCTCCATCAGCGACGGGAACCTCAGGTACGACCTGCTGCTGGAACCCGGAGCCGACCTCGACCAGGTGGAGGTGCGGGTGGACGGGTGCTCCCGGTTGAGCGTCGATGAAGTCGGCGACTTGATGGTGACCACGCCCGCCGGCGTCCTCCGCCAGACAGCCCCCGTAGCCTGGCAACGTGACCTCCGCGGCGAGGATATCCCCGTGGCCTGCCACTTCCGTCTCCTGGGAGACGATCGGTTCGGCTTCTCCGCGCCGGCCATCGACCCTTCCCTGCCGCTCACCGTGGACCCGGGCATCGTGTGGTCCCTGAGGGCGGGAGGCTACTCCGCCGGCGACATGGCCAACGACGTAGCCATAGGCGCCAACGGTGACGTGTTTCTGACCGGCAGCGGGCCATCAGACTTCCCGACCACCCCGGGCGCATTCTCACAGACCGGCACCGGAGCCTATGTGGCTCGTATTTCCGCCAACGGCTCCTACCTGCTGGCCTCCACCTTCATCGGAGGGCAGCAGGCCGAAGGCCGGGCGGTCGCCGTGGACGGCAACGACGTGATCGTCGCCGGCGTTACCGGCAGCGGCTTCCCCGCCACGTCCGGCACCCTGGCGGCCACGCCACGGGGCGCCACGGATGGCTTCGTGGCCCGGTTCGACGGGTCCCTGGCCAACCTGGTGGCCGCCACCTATGTCGGCGGCGGCGGACCGGACGAGATCTACGGCATGAGCCGCGACCCGGCCTCCGGCGACATTCTGGTCTGCGGACAGACCTATTCCATCGATCTGCCCGTGACCCCCAACGCCTCCCAGCCGAGCCTGGTCGGTGGCTATGACGCCTTCGCGGCCATCCTCGCCCCGGCCCTCGACCAGGTGCAGTACTGCACCTTCATCGCCGGGCTCTCCAACGACCGCGCCCTCGACATCGCCGCCGGCCCGACGGGTGACGCCTTCGTCGTGGGATACACGGAGTCCCAGAACTTCCTCACCACGGGTTCCGCGCTCATCCCCAGCCACCCCGGAGGCAATCGCAACGGCTGGGTCGCGCGATTCAACCCCTCCGGTGGGCCAGGAGCGGGCTCACGGGTCTACATGACCTACCTCGGTGGGACCGCCGAGGATCAGGCGGAGGCCGTGGCGGTCACGTCCATGGGCTCCGCGGTGGTGGTCGGCAAGACCAACTCCATCGATTTCCCGACCACCGGCAACACTTTTTCTCCAGGCCACAACGGCCAGCCTCCGGTGGGGCTCGCCGCCGCCGGCTACGACGGTTTCATCGCCCGCCTCTCACCCACGGGAGGCTGGCTCGAACGTTCCACCTTCATCGGGGGCAACTCCAACGACTGGGTCAAGGACGTGGCCCTGGACCCCTCGGGCATGATCTACGTCGCCGGCATCACATCCTCGGCGAACTTCCCCACGACGCCCGGCGCGCTGGCGGAGCTCCCCTACAGCTCGTCGGACAGCTTCGTCGCCCGCCTCGACCCCAACGCCGGCTCCGTGCTCTACGGCACCTACCTGGGCGGGAACAGCACGGATGACTGCACCGCCATCAGCCTGGCGCCTTCCGGAGACGTGGTGGTCACGGGGATCACCGGCTCCAGCACCTTCCCGGTTTCCCCGGGCTCGGCCTCCACCCCATTCAACAACGCCTGCGTGATCGTCTTCGGATTGCCCCTGCCGTGTCCGGACCTCTTCCTGACCCGGCTCGAACTGCTACCCGACCAAGCTCAGCTTGTCGGTAGCGCCTCCGGGCCGGCACCCGCTCCACCCCACCTCTCCCTCGCCGGGACGATCCAATCCCCCGGCCCGGATGCCCGTTTGATCATGTCCGGAGCGCCCCCCATGGGCCCCGGCATCCTGGGCATCGGCTTCCCGGCGGCGCCCGGTGGGATCTCCACCGCCGGCATCACGGTCTACGTGGACCTGGCCCAGCCCTGGTACCAGTTCAACCTCAACGCGGGCGCCACGGGCTACGCAGAGCTGGCCATGCCCATCCCCCCGGGCATCTCCGGACTCAGCTTCATGATCCAGGCGGCCTGGCAAGGGACCAGCACCTGGGGCGTGGCCGGCGCCATGGCGGCGACCCCGGGCCTGCTCGTCAACATCCCCTGAGCAGGTCGAAGCGACCGCCACCGCAGGCGCGGTCCCACGACCGGGACCGCGCCTGTCGTCATGGTGCAATTGGCGCTTCGCCGCGCGGCAATTCGCCCCCCTCACGCGGTCCTCAACGATACGCCCCGCGGCTCCAACGGGGGGTAGACTCCACTGAAGCTATAGCGTCCTAATGTCATCCGCCAAGACCCTTTACGGTCGGCCGAAGGAGCACCCCGCAGCGTCGTGCGCACCCGCAAGACCCCCGGGCGATCCTCAAGCCGTACCGCGTCGCCGACCACGACGACGAACCGCCACCGGGCTCACGAGGCTCCTCCTCGTCCTCGGGATAGGGGCGGTCTGCGCGTACGGCCAGACCATCTGGTACGTGGACGTGGCGGCCCAGGCCGGCGGCAACGGCACCGTGAACGCGCCCTTCAACACCATCACCCAGGGCATCAACGCCGCCTCCTTCGGTGAGATCATCGAGGTGTCCCCCGGCACCTACAACGAGTCCATCAACTTCTTCGGCAAGACCGTTGTCCTGCGGTCCTCCGGAGGCGCCGCCGTCACCGCCATCCAGGCACCGGCCCTCATGTCCTGCGTGGTCTTCGTCAACGGTGAGAGCAGCTCTTGCGTCCTCGAGGGGTTCACCCTGACAGGTGGTTCAAGCACCAACGGCGCCGGCATCGACTGTTCCAACGGCTCTCCGCGCATCCAGAGCTGCATCATCAGAGCCAACACCGCCACCTCCCGCGGCGGGGGCGCCTACATCGGCAGCAACATGAGCCCGATCTTCGTGAACTGCGCGTTCCTGGAGAACACGACCAACGCGGAAGGCGCGGCGGTCTACGTCGGCGTCGGCGCCGCTCCCAAGTTCGTCAACTGCACCCTGACCAACAACACGAGCGTCGGCGCGGTGGGCGGCGCCATGTACCTGTCCTTCAACGCCGCGCCGGACATCACCAACTCCATCATCTGGGGCAACACCCCGGACGAGGTGGCCCAGGCCTCCAGCGCCGCCCCGGTCTACGCGTACTGCAACATCCTCGGCGGAGCCGCAGGCGTCGCCATCATCAACATGGACCCCCAGTTCGAGAGCCCGGTGGGGGGCAACTTCCACATCCGATGCAACTCCCCCTGCCTCGAAGCGGGCACATCCAGCGTCCTCTACTTCCCCACCACGGACGTGGACGGAGACCCTCGGATCGTGGGCGGCGCACCGGACATCGGCGCTGACGAGTACACGTCCACCGCCAGCACCGGCACCTGGTACGTCAGCACCAACGGCCCCAACCCGGGCTGCGGCACCGCATCAAGTCCCTTCACCAACATCCAGGCGACGATCACCGCCGCGGTGCCGGGAGACACCATCATCGTGGCCCCGGGCGTCTACAACGAGGCCATCGACTTCATGGGAAAGCCCATCACCCTGCTCGCGGCCCAGGGGGTGGCCCTTACGACCATCGACGCAGGCAGCCAGAACAGGGCCGTGTCCTTCGTCAGCGGCGAGGGACCGGGCAGCGTCATCGATGGGTTCACGCTGCAGGGGGGATACACCGTGGCCGCGGGCGGCGGCGTGCTCTGTTCAGCCAGCTCGCCGACCATCCGCAACTGCCGTATCACCGCCTCCACCGCAGCGGTATTGGGCGGCGGGATCGCCTGCGTCGTCACCTCCAACCCCACGCTGACCAACTGCACCATCGACGGGAACACGGCACAGAGCGCCGGCGCGGTCTACTGCGACGGCACATCCAGCGTCACCCTGGACAACTGCACCATCGACGCCAACTCAGCCACCAATGACGGCGGCGGCATCGCCGTCAACGGGCCCTCCGGCGTGGCCAACATCAACGGCTGCGACATCACCAACAACAACGCGGGCGGCAACGGCGGCGGCATCTGGCTGATGCCCACGTCCACGGTGAACGTCAGCGGCGGCCAGATAAACCAGAACACCTGCACCGGCCACGGCGGCGGCATCCACGTGGGAGGCGCCACCTGCGCCGTCACGTCCTGCACCATGGACGGCAACCACGCAGGCCTCTCCGGCGGCGGCATCTACGTCGGGCAGACCTCCGACCTCACGGTCACCTCCTGCACCATCTCCAACGGCACGGGCGTCGTGGAAGGCGGCGGCCTGCTCTACGAATCACCGGCCACGGCCCAGATCCTGAGCACCACGTTCGACGCCAACAAGACCCTGTTCGGCAGCGGCGCGGGCATGCTCTGTCGCGGCAACGGCCCCCTCAGCATCGACGGCTGCACCTTCAAGAACAACGTCTGCCAGGGCACCGTCGCCGCGCACGGCGGCGGCATCGCAGCGGAACAGGGCTCCACCGTGGACCTCTCCAACACCCTGTTCCAGAACAACACCGTAAACGGAGACGGCGGCGGCCTCTGGATCGCCACCTCCACGCCGAACGCCGTGGACGGCTGCACCTTCGAGGGCAACTCGGCCACCAACGGCGGCGGGATCGCCGCCGTGTTCGCCTCCAACCCGACCATCACCAACTGCGTCGTGGACAGCAACTCCGCCCAGTCCGGCGGAGGGGTGTTCTGTGACTGGAACTCCGTGCTGACCATGAACGACTGCGCCATCGAAGCCAACACCGCGAACGTGGACGGGGCGGGGGTCGTGGTCAGCGGACCGTCCACGGTCAACCTCAACGCCTGCACCATCAGCGGCAACGCCGCCATCAGCCACGGCGGCGGCGTCGCGGTCAACGGCCCGGCCGGAGCCGCCACCCTCAACGGCTGCGTGGTCAACTCCAACACCAGCGGCGGCAACGGCGGCGGCGTAGCCGTCATGCCGGCGGCCACGGGCCTCACGGTCGAGCGTTCACAGGTGATCCTGAACTCCGCCGTGGACGGCGGCGGCATCCACGCGGCGCAAGCGCCCCTCACCCTGAACGGGGCCACGGTCGCCGCCAACATCGCCTCCGGCAACGGCGGCGGCGTCAACGTAGCCGGCACTCAGATGACCGTGGACAGCTGCACGTTCAGCCAGAACGCCGGCGGTAACGGCGGCGGCGTTTACGCCGACGGGCTCTCCACCGTCACCGGAATGAACTCCATCTTCTGGGCCGACGGCAGCTCGGAGCTCTCCGGGCCGGGCCTGTACACCATCGACTACTGCAACGTCCAGGGGGGCTACCCGGGCACGGGGAACATCTCCGTAGACCCGGCCTTCGTGGACCCGGCGGCCATGGACTTCCACCTGCTGCCCAACTCACCCTGCCGAGACACCGGGTCCGCTCCCCCGAGCATGCTCACGACGGACATCGACGGTGACGCCCGGCCCTCCGGGGCCTGCCCGGACATGGGCTGCGACGAGGCGGTCTACCTCCGTATCAGCCAGCCGGGAGGCGCAGACACCCTGCGCATCGAGGTGGCTCACGGTCCGGCCGGGAACACCTACTTCAGCGCCTTCACCATGCACACCGCCAACGCCGGCCCCGGTTTCGGCACCGGCTGGTGGGGAGGTTTGCACATCCCCTTCAACGACCTGCTGGGGCTGTACTCAACCGGGGCCCCGCCATTCGTAGGCACGCTCTCACCCAACGGCGACAGCGTGTTCTCCTGGGGACCGAGCCCGGTCATCAACTCGTTCTCCGGGCAGACCTGGTACGCCCTCACCTACTTCTTCAGCAGCGCCAACACGCCCTGGGTACACAGCGACGTGGTGGCTTACACGTTCCTCTGATCCCGAGCGGCCATGGCCGCGATCAAGAGGAGGCTGGAGCGCTGAGGTCTGCTCGATAAAGGCGGAAGCCACCGATGGGTCGTCCGGTTACGCGGCCATCAACGCACCCTGCCCCACCAGGAATCCGAGGATCAACCGGCTCGCGGCGTGGCGGCAGACTCAGCCGACAGCGCGAGGGAGCGACCGGGACGCGAGTCGGTCAATAGTCGCCGTGGTGGGTGCCGGGACGCTGAATCCCCAGCTTGCGAATCTTGCGGTAGAGCGTCGCGCGGCTCATGCCGAGCCGCTTTGCGACATCCGGCACCTTCCAGCCGCCCTTGCCCAGGGCTCGGGAGATGACCCTGCGCTCCTCGTCCACCAGAGGGATGATCTCGTCCTCATCCCGGGGCGGCTCCGGATCGTCGGTCATGGTCGCGGGCATCGCAGCCGCGGGGCGCCCAGCGGCGGGCGGAGCGGCCGGGGTCAGCTCGGTGGCGGCGCCGTTCTGGACCTCGATCGGCAGGGCGTGAGCACCCACCTCTTCTCCGGAGGAGAGGATCACGGCACGCTCGACGACGTTGCGGAGCTCGCGGACGTTGCCGGGCCAGACCCAGTTCTCCAGGGCTTCGATGGCGTCAGGAGCGAACCCCTGGACACCGCGCTGGTGGGTGCTGGCGAACTCATCCAGGAAGCTCTGCCCGAGCAACAGCACATCACCCTCGCGCTCACGCAGGGGCGGGAGATGAATGGGGAAGACGGCCAGGCGGTAGTAGAGGTCGCTGCGGAAACGCCCGCCGTCGATCTCCTCACCCAGGGTCCGGTTGGCACAGGCGAGGACTCTCACGTCCACCGTCTGGTCAGCCTTCGCGCCGAGAGGCAGGACACGCTTCTCCTGCAGGACACGCAGCAACTTCACCTGCAGGTCGAGACGAAATTCGCTGATCTCGTCAAGCAGGATGGTGCCGCCGCTGGCTTGCGCGAACGCGCCGTCGCGAGCCACGACGGCTCCGGTAAACGCGCCCTTCGCGTGGCCGAACAACTCGCTCTCGACCAGCCCGTCGGGGATGGCACCACAGTTCATGGCGACAAAGGGCTCATCGGCTCTAACGCTCCCTTGATGGATGGCCCGCGCGGCAAGCTCCTTACCCGTACCGCTCTCCCCCGTGATGAGGACAGGGACGTCGAACTTGCAAGCCGTCTTGATCAATCGCCGCACGTGGCGGAGCGCTGCGGACTGACCGAGTAGCGGGACTCGATCCCCGTCGTTTGAGCGAGAGATGGTGGGGCTCTCGAGGCTCATCGGTGGCGTGTTCCCGGGTTGCAGACTGACACCTTCCGACGGCGGCGGCGAGCTGTGCCCTCGGACTGGATCTGATGATGCGAGTCTTGGTTAGGTGGGGCTCCGACGACCGAAGCAAGCTGGTCCGGGGGGACTAAGACGGCCGACGAAGATGACACTTCCAGACTCTCACGCAGGGGGACACGCGTCAAACAAATACGCAACTTTCTGCCACGTTTTGTCTAGACGGACACAGGAGTCTATCCCCGGGAATGGCGTGACGACGGCGCCAATCGAGACCCAACCCATGCAAAGGCGCTCCGACACGCCGGATATGTCAGCCTTGAGACACGCCCCTCAGTCAAGGTGCAATTCGGCCAACCTCTTCCTGCGCCAGTGCCCACGCCGCCAGACCGTCGCATAAGCGAGACTGGCGGCCACATGCGTCAGGACGATCGCCCACCAGACACCCTGCGGTGAGGTCGTCTCCGTCTCGAAGTGGCCGAAGATCCCCAGACCTGACAACGCCAGAGCCAGGGGTGGCAACACTCCCAGGTAGAGGAAGAGGTCGATGAACATGGGCGTCTTCGTGCTGCCTGCTCCGTTGAGCGACCGGGAGATCACGAAGGCGAACGCCATGATGGGATAGAACGGGATGGTCACGGCGAGGTAGTCGGCCCCCTCAGCCATTCCCTCAGGCGCGATCTCCGGCCCCACGCCCGCGAACAGAGCGTCCCGGAAGAACCACAGGCACGCTCCCGAGATGCTCATGGTGACAACCGCGTACCCCACCAGGACCCAGGCGGCGCTGTTGGCTCGTCGGACTCGTCGCGCGCCGAGATTCTGTCCGACGATTCCCGTGGCCGCTGCGCCCCAGCCCATCCCCAGGAACACGGCCACCATCTCCAACCGCAGACACAACCCGGTCCCGTCCACGAACGCGTCCGGCTGCCCCGTGTAGGCCGCCTGTCCAAGCTTCAGCAGCAGGAACACCGCCAGCACGCGAGCACCGAGCTGCAAGGAGGTGGGGAGACCGACGAAGATGAGGGACTTCAGGTACCGGTAACGCTTGCGGAACGGATACGCCCGCAGGCAGACCCCCTCCACGACACCCTCCCAGAGCAGCCACAGCCCCACCAGCCCGCCGATCCCGCGGGCGATGACCGTGGCCCACGCGGCGCCCACGACGCCCATCTCCGGGAATCCCCAATACCCGAACACCAGCAGGATATCGAGGAGGATGTTGAGCGCGTTGGCGCCCACCAGGATCACCAGGGGCCAGAACGCGTTGCCGAGACCGCGGAGAACCGCCGTCGTCTGCATGATCAGGAACATGGCGATGTTCCCGATGGACATGACCTGGAGGTAGGAGACCCCGGCGTCCACGGTCTCCGGACGCTGGAATTCGAACAGGGCGACCGTGGGTTCAGCCAGGAAGTAGAACAGGGCTCCCGAGACGACCCCCGCCCACATGGTCAGCCAGAACGACTCCCAGGCGACGTCATGCACGGCGTTGCGGCGTCCGGCCGCGTGTCCCTGGGCGGTCAACGCCACGGTGATGTTGGAGACCCCATCAAAGACGAGCATCACGATGGTGAGCACGATCCCCGAGATGGTGACCGAGGCGATGGCCCCCGCCCCGACCCGCCCCACGATCACCAGATCCACCAGGTTGAACAGGCCGTGGCCCATCATTCCCAGGGCCAGGGGGGCGCCATAACGCAGACAGCGCGCCCACAGGGTCCCGCGGGTCAGGTCGCCGGCGAGCGGCGCCTCCGCCTGCTCCTCGTTCAGCGCCTCGGTCACCAGTCGCCCCCGTAGTCTTCGCCCCGCACCGACGCCAGCACCCGACTCAGGCACTCCGCGATGGGAAAGCGCGGAGCCCAGCCGCAGCGCTCACGCAACAACGACGCGTCCCCCACCAGATCCGGAGTATCCAGCGGACGGAGGCGCGACGGGTCCGTCTCCACGGACAGGCTCACGCGGGCCTGGGAGCAGAGGGTCTCGAGCACTTCGCTCATGGGGATCGAGACACCGCTGGCGACGTGCACCAGCGGAGGCGGCTGCTCGAGACACAGGAGGGCGAGGTATGCCCGCACCACATCACGGACGTCCGTAAAATCTCGCCTGGCGGTCAGGTTCCCGACCTTCAGCACCGGTTCCCGGACGCCCTCCTCGGCGTCGACGATCTGTCGGGCGAAGTGGGCGACGGAGAGACGCTCGTGCAGACCCGGCCCGATGTGGTTGAACGGTCGCACGACCACCACGTCGAGCCCACGCTCCCGATACCGACGGCAGAGGACCTCCCCGCCGATCTTCTGGACGCCGTAGGGGTGCATGGCACGGAGCGGAGCGTCCTCCCCCAGGGGCAGATCCCCTTCCTCCACCAACCCGAACACCGAGCACGTGGAGATGGAGAGCACCCGCGCCGCCGGCGCCGCCGCGGCCACCGCAGCCAGCACGTTCAACGTGCCGAGGACGTTGACGTCGAAGGACTCCTGCTGCCGTTCCAGCACCGCAGGCAGATAGGTCATGCCCGCCAGATGAAGCACCCCGTCAGGGCGCGCCTTCGCCACCGCCTCCCGGCACGCATCGGCGTCGGTCACGTCCAACTCCTGGACGGACGACGACGGGCGCCGGCCGGTCGCCACCACCTCGTAGCCCTCCGCCCCGAGAGCCGTCACCGCCACCCGGCCGACGAACCCGCCGGCACCGGTCACCAGGATCCTCCGTGAGCGGGACGCCATCTACCGTGCCCCACCTCGCTCCGACAGCAGCCGCGTCTGCAAGGCCAGATCCGCGTCCACCATCATGCGAACCAGCTCTTCGAACGAGGTCTCCGGCTGCCAACCGAGTCGTGACCGCGCCTTGCGGGCATCGCCCAGCAGCGTCTCCACCTCCGCGAGTCGCAGCAGGGACGGGTCGGTGACGACGTGCGCCTGGTAATCCAGCCCCACGTGGGCGAAGGCGATCTCGCAGAACTCGCGGACGCTGTGCTGCTCCCCGGTGGCCACCACGTAGTCTCCAGGCTCCTCCTGCTGCAGCATCAGCCACATGGCGCGAACGTAGTCCCCCGCGTAGCCCCAGTCCCTGCGCGCGTCGAGGTTTCCGAGGGCCAGCTGGGTGGCCAGCCCGAGCTTGATGCGAGCCACGCCATCAGAGATCTTGCGGGTGACGAACTCGAGGCCGCGTCGCGGCCCCTCATGGTTGAACAGGATGCCCGAGGAGGCGTGGAGCCCGTAGGACTCCCGGTAGTTCACCGTGACCAGATGTCCGTAGACCTTGGCCACGCCGTAGGGGCTGCGAGGCCAGAAGGGGGTGTCCTCGTTCTGCGGCGACTCCGTCACCTTGCCGAACATCTCAGAGCTGGAGGCCTGGTAGAAGCGCGCCCCGGGGCTCACCTTGCGGACGGCTTCCAGGAGCCTGGTCACGCCGAGTCCGGTGAATTCCCCGGTCAGCACCGGCTGATCCCACGAGGTGGGCACGAAGGACATGGCCCCCAGGTTGTAGACCTCGTCCGGCTGCGCCGCCTCGAGCACCGAGATCAACGAGCTCTGGTCCAGCAGGTCCCCCTGCAGGACCTGCACCCGGTCCAGCAGGTGGGCGATCCGCTCATGATGATCCACGCTGGCGCGACGGGCCATCCCGGCCACGTGGTAGCCCTTCTCGAGCAGGAACTCGGCGAGGTGGGAGCCGTCCTGCCCGGTGATGCCGGTGATGAGAGCGCGTTTCATGAACACCCGAGGCCGTCGGCTCCGGCGCCCTCTTCGCGCCCAAAGCCCTGACAGGCCGAGATGTTAGCACAGGGTCCAAGATCTCCCTGACGGGGCCGAAGCGACGGCCCTATGCCCTTGATCCGAAGCGGCGATGATGCAAAATGCCACCCGACGGGCGTATAGCTCAGCTGGCTAGAGTACTACATTGACATTGTAGGGGTCACTGGTTCGAGTCCAGTTACGCCCATGACACAAGCGTCGAAGAGGTAACACCTTCGGCGCTTTCTTTGTCCGGCCCGAGCGTCGACGGGGTCACCCGTGGGTGGCGTCAGGAAACGTACGAAGCGTCACCTCCGGGGACGACGTCGTGGTGATCACCCAGCTGCGGACAACGCCCACGGACACGCGGAGGCACCGGTGGGGGGTCAGGGGCGGCGGCGTTCGGTAGGATTCCGTCAGGATCCGCCGCGCCGGCGAATACCCACACGGAGCCTCAGCGGGAACACCATGAACAGCGTCGACCTCATCGTCCTCATCATCATCCTCATCAACGGCGCCATCGGCGCCTACCGGGGGCTGGTGTGGCAGACGCTGCGGATCGGGAGCATCGTGCTGGGTCTGTGGCTCGGCTTCGAGTTCGCCACGGAGGTGTCCCAGTCCCCCCCCATCAGCTGGCTGGGATGGGAGGAGCCGACCGTCACCATCGCGTCCTGGAGCGCGATCATGGTCAGCACCTACCTGATCATGGCGTGGATCTCCCATGTCCTGCGGCGGTGGATCGACAAGGCACGGCTGACGTCCTCGGACCGCTCCCTGGGGTTCCTGCTGGGGAGCGCCAAGGGCGCGGTGTTCGTGGCCCTCGGCCTGCAGGTGCTGTTGCTGGGCGGTCCGATGGTGCCCGGTGAGTTCCAGGCGCAGCTCGAGTCCAGCCAGGCCGCCAACCTGCACAAGCAGTGGCTCAAGGACGCCCTGGACGACGCCACCCCAAAGGACATGCGCCTCGGCGGCTGAGCCCCTCAGTTCCCCTTCAGGGCGTCCAGCTCGGACTGGATGGCCGGGGCGCTGACGCCCTTGGCGCCTTCGTCCACCAGCACGAGGGCGCGCTCCAGGAGCGCCTTGGCCTGCTCCTTGCGCCCCAGTTCCCGCTGCAGGCTGCCCCCGCGAAACAGGATCATCGCCTGGGCGTCCTTCTCGGGCAGGTCCCAGCCAGCGGCCTCATCAAGGAGCGCCACGGCCTGGTCACGATCCCCATCCCAGTACGCGGCGTAGGCCGAGTACAGCCACACCACCCCTCTCACCGCCGGGTCGCTCGGCTGACGCTCGCGGGTGGAGTGCAGGAACCGGGCCCACTCGCTCCTGATCTCCGGGCCGCGCTGCTCATCCTCACGGTAGCGCAACGCGATCCACCACCACGCCTCCGCGGCCCGGGCGTCCAGCGGATGTCGGGCCGCCAGGACCCGGACCGCGGACAAGGCGTCATCCTCTCGATCGATGCTCGGGTGCAGCAGCACGTTGATCAACCGGAAGCGCGCCTCGACGGCGACCGGGCTGTCGGGAAAGAGCCCGATCACCCGCTCATAGAGCGGGATCTTCTGCTCCCGTGGCTTGGCGAAGGCAGCCAGCATCAGCCGCCGCGCCTGCTTCTCGCGCTCTTCTTCGCTCAGCCGCTGCACGTCTCCGGCGTCGTCGGAGGAGGCACCGGACGGGTCACAGCCGCAGGCGAGCAACGCGCAGGCGACCGTCAAGGTCGCGAGAATCCGGGATTGCATGAGGAGCCCCTTGTCTGATCGATGGACCATCGCCTCGGAGCGAATTCCGTACCGCTCACGTATAGCACCGGCCGGACAGTGACGCACCGTCGCAAATGGAAGGAGAGAAGGGACCCGAACCTCCACTGGACACTGGATACGCCGAGGCCACGGCGTAACGATGGGCTCACTGCGGGCGACTCCGCACCGTATGCCCGTCGGTGGAAGCGGCCCCTCTCGGAGCCTGGTGATGAACCCCAACACCCCGAAGTACCTCGTCCTGGTCCTGATCTGTCTGATCCCCGCCGCCCCCGCCCAGGGGCCCCTGCCCGGGTTCACCCGTCGGACGCCCGCGGTGCTCGCGGTGGAGAACGTGGGGCCAGCCGTGGTCAACATCAGGAGCCTCGACTACGCCCGTCGAACCGGGCGGAACTTCAGCGTGTTCGAGATGTTCGAACAACGGCCCCAGGGAGAGGTCGACCCGGACACGGGAGAGCGCATGACGGATCGCTCCCTCGGCTCAGGCGTCATCGTGCATCCGGACGGCTACGTGGTCACCAACGAGCACGTCATCTCCGGCGCCGACCGCATCAAGGTCAAGTTGCGGGACGGCAAGGACCTGGTCGCGCAACTGCTGAACGCCAACCGGGACAACGACATCGCCGTCCTCAAGCTCCAGGAACCCGGACCGTTCCCCTACGCCCGGCTCGGCGACAGCGACAAGCTGCTCCAGGGAGAACTCACCATCGCCCTCGGCAATCCGTTCGGACTGCAGAACTCCGTGACCGACGGCATCCTCTCCGCCACCAACCGGTCCGTCCGGTTCCGCGGCCGCAAGATCTTCAAGGACTTCCTGCAGACCAGCGCCCTCATCAACCCCGGCAACTCCGGCGGCCCCTTGCTGGACGTGAACGGTCGGGTCATCGGCATCAACGTGGCCATCGACAACCGCGGCCCCGGCATCGGCTACGCGATCCCCGTGAACCGGGTCCGGGAGGTGATCACGACGCTGCTCGATCCTGAGATCACCAAGCAGGCGTGGCTGGGCTTCGACCTAACCGCTGGGGCGGACGGGCTCACCGCGACGGACTTGGACCCGGCGGGAGTCGCGCATCGCGCGGGCGTCCGCAAAGGAGACCGGGTGCTGGCGGTAGGCGGCCAGCAGGTCCGCAACCTCTTCGAGTACAACGTGGCCCTCCAGAATTACGAGCCGGACCAGAAGGTCCGCGTCACGTTCGCCCGCGACGGCGCCCGGCTGACCCGGGAATTGCCGTTCCGTAGCCTCCCTCTGGAGTCCCTGGTTCGAGACGGACAATCGACCCGGGTCCTCGGCATGAGGGTCGCCGACCTGACACACGCCGCGGCCTCCAAGCTCCATATCCCGGCGCACCTCATCGGACCGGTGATCCTGTCGGTCGCAGACGACGGCCCGGCCCAGGGGATCGGCATCCGCAAAGGGGACGTGATCATCCAGGTCGGGCGGGTCGCGACCCAGACCACGGAGAGGCTCCTGGACGCGCTCCGGTACTACCGACGACGAGGTTCGGCGGACATCAAGATCTACCGCGAGGACGCCGGGGAGATGCAGGGGACCATCGTCTTCGACTACTGACGGGTCCTGGTGCCCGGAGTCACCGCAGGGTCGTTAGCGACCGCAGCAGGATGGAGAGCTCCGGGCCGATGTACGCCTTGCGATCGCAGCGCAGGGACAAGGGGATGGAAGCCGACAACCCTCGGCAGACGGGAGTCGCGAGCAGCCTTCGATTCGCCGCGGCGAGCCCGGCGAGGAATAGCGCAGCGTGCTCCCCCGGTGCCGTCCCGGGCCTCCCCGAGACGGTCCCGCGACGCACGTCCAACACCACCCTCCTCGGGAGGACCGTCCCCGTCGGGTCGGTGCGGGGCGCCTGCGACGCCAGAGCCGAGGCCATGCGACGGACGGCCCTCCGCCCGCGGCTCGACGGCGCAGCAGTCAGCGACCGCACCAGCCCCGGGAGGATGATCCCTCCCTGCACGAACGGGTTCTCGAGCCCTACATCCCGCGTACCGGCGACCCGGGTCAGCGCCAGCAGGCCGCTGGGTGTTTGTTGCGCCAGGACGTACCCCCTCCACCGCTTCAGCACCGACAGGGTCTCCTCCTGGTGCTCCCCTTCCCAGCGCGCCGCCACGGACAACGCCAGCAGGCCCCAGCCCAGGCTTCTCGGCAGCTGTCGATCCAGTCGCATGGCACCCAGGGTGCGCGCCTGGGCCATCAGGGTGGCCTCGAGCTTCTCCCGACGTAGCGGGTCAGGCTCCAGCTGCTCCAGCAACAGGAGCCCTTCGACCCAGTGATGGCCCGCCTCCACCGGCGCCGATCGATGCCCTCTCCCGTGAGGGAAGAACAGGCCGGTACCCGTAGCGTCCCGATCCCAGGACAACAGGTGATCCGCCAGGTCACGGGCGAGCCTCCAGGCCTCCACGGAACCCGTGCGGCGCGCCCAGAGGGCGAGCCCCAGGGTGGTGTCGTACTCACCGTTGCCGACCAGCCTTGGTCCGAATCGCCAGTCACCACGCCCAGCTCCGGATCGGATGACGCCGTACTCGTCGCCGGTCAGGAATCGGTCCATCAACCGCCGCGCCGCGTTCATGATCCGGGCCGGAGCCGGCCTCGCACGGAGCGGCGTGCCCGTCGCCGTCGTCTCCGAGGACCGGCCCGCGGCCAACCAGGCCGGCGGCGCCGGCCCGTTCACGCCCGGCAGCAGGGCCGCCCGCACCACCCGCCCCTCGCCGGCGGCGAGCCGGGTCTGGCGGACGCACCCCAGGATGCATGCCTCGGTTCCTCCGTACCCGACGCCTTCCAGACCGGAGAAGACGCTGACCGCCCACGAGCGCTCCCCCCCCACCACCACTTCCCGACCGGCGCGCGCCGCGTCCCCAGGCCCAGGCAGCTTCGTGCCGTCCACCTGCACCCACTTCACCAGCGGCATCCGCAGTTGCACGCCGACGCCCCTGGGCAGACTCGTCGCCTGCACGGCCTCCACCCAGAGGCCCACGTCGATTCGCGACGCGCCGGCGTAGACGGTCACCTGCCACCGGCTGACCAGTTGCTCCGCACCGACCGGCCGCCCGTAGACCAGGGTCACCCGGACGGCGCACCGGTGGGCTATGCGCCAGGTACCCCTGGCGTCTGAACACGCCAGGGGACTGATGACGGAGTCGCCGATGCGAACGTGCCCAGAGAGATCCACGGACATCTCCACGACGCCGGTATGGACCCGGTAGCCGTCGGCCTCCCGCATGACCCGTAGCGCGGCGAGGGGCGACCGACGGGACGCTCGGTGCAAGCGGGTGCCGCGGGCCCCCGGGAGCAACCCACAGAGGAGACGGCCGCCGCCCTGGACATGCGCCGCCACCGCCACCTGCCGCCCGTCATCGTCCCGGACCCCATCCGACGCGACCCAGCGCCACAACGCGCAGTCCCTGGCCAGGCCGCCCCCCAGGACGGGTACCGGACCGGCCCCGGGGCCGGTGGGCAGGACCTCGAATCCGGTGGACGCGAGGGCCGCGAGGATCAACGCGACGCCGCTCATCACCACCCTGACCCTCGCCATGACGAGACGTCCCACGGCGGCGGAGGAACCCCGTTACCATGACCGCATCATGGCTCGCATCGGCGTCTTCGGCGGGAGCTTCAACCCCGTCCACAACGGGCACGTCATCATGGCCCTGTGCGCCCGGGAGGCCGCCCACCTGGACGGGGTGCTGGTCGTGCCCGCCGCCCTCTCCCCCCACAAGCAACAGCGAGAGATGCTGCCTTCCGAGCTCCGCGTGGCGTGCGCCAGGGCCGCCTTCGAAGGCCTCGAGGGCTTCAGCGTGGACACCCGGGAGGTGGAGCGCGGCGCCCCCTCCTACACCGTGGACACCTTGACTCAGCTGCGGCGAGAGCTACCCGACGACGAGCTGTTCTTCATCCTCGGCGGCGACGCGCTGAAGAGCCTGCCGACCTGGCGCGACTACCCGCGCCTGACCGAGCTGGCGACGTTCCTCTGGGTCCGTCGACCGGGGCCGCAGCCCGAAGACGAGGCGACCCGGCCTCCCCCGGGTTTGCAGGCAGAGCCCGTGCCCTGCCCGCTGCTGGAGATCTCGTCGTCCGCGATACGCGACCGGCGGGCTCGAGGGCTCCCCCTCGAAGGCTGGGTTCCCAGCTCCGTGGCGCGGCTGCTCGGAGGATCAGGCGCCTGAGAGCAACGCCGTGACCCGGGACACCAGGTCGCCGCGATCCACCGTCACCTGCTCCCCCTGGGCCAGGTCCTTGATGTTGACGGTCCCCGCCTCCAGCTCGTCGGTCCCCGCAAGGACCATCAGGGGGATCCCCTTCCGCTCGGCCAGCTGGAACTGCTTCTTGAGGCGGTCCTCTTCGTAGTACGCCTCGCAGGGGACCCCGGCCGCACGCAACTCCGAGCACAACCTCAGGCAATCCGCCACGGGGGTGCCCTGCAACCTCCCCACCAGCACCTCGCTGGTGGTCTTGCGGGTCTTCAGCAGCTCCAGCTTGCGCAGCGCCGCCAACACCCGCGACAGGCCGATGGACACGCCGGTGGCCGGCACCTGGGCGCCGCCGTACATGCCCGCCAGGTCGTCGTACCGTCCGCCGCCCGCCAGGCTCCCGAACTTCTCGATGGAGGTGAGGTTCACCTCGTAGATGGGACCTGTGTAATAGTCGAGGCCGCGGGTCAGGTAGAGATCGAGCTGCATGCGGTCGAGGGCAACGCCCAGGGCATCGACCCCGTCCAGCACCTCCGCCAACTCCCGGACCCCTTCCTCCGCGAGGGCGCTGCCTCCCAGGGTCGCGGTGGCCTGAGACAGCACCTCGTCAGGGGTCCCCTTGATCTGCATGACGTCCAGGATCCGGGCGACCGGTTCCGCCGGCAGGTCCGACTCCGCGAACTCCGCCCGGACTCCGTCCAGGCCGATCTTGTCCATCTTGTCGACGATGCGGAACAGATCCGCCTCGCGCTCCGGCGCCAGACCGGCCCAGTCGCGAATGCCCGCGAGCAGCTTGCGGTTGTTGATGCGGACCACGAAGTCGTCGATGCCGAGCGCCCGGATGCCGTCATGCACCACGGCGACGTTCTCCGCGTCCGCCGCCGTGGAGGCGGTCCCCACGGTGTCGACGTCGCACTGGATGAACTCCCGGAACCGGCCCTGGGCCGGTTGGGCGCGGTCGGCGCGCCAGACGGGCTGCACCTGCCAGCGCTTGAACGGCATGGGCAGGTCCTGGTTCATGGCCACCACACGGGACAGGGGCACCGTGAGGTCGTACCGCAACGCGAGGGTCTCCCCGTCACGGTAAGCGAGCTTGTAGATGAGCTTCTCCCCCTCCGCCCCATACTTGCCGAGGAGGATGTCGAGGTACTCCATGGCCGGAGTCTCGAGGGGCCCGAACCCGTAGCGCTCGAAGACCCCAACCAGCGTCCCCATCAGCTGGTTGCGCGCCAGAAGCTCCTCGGGCAGGACATCCCGGACCCCCTTGAAGAGTCGCGCCTGTACAATCCCGCTCACCGGCATCTCCCATGGGCTCAAGTGCCGCCCGGCGGATTCTATCAGCGGGCCTAAACCCCTACAACGGACAGGCTTTCGGTCACTTGACACCCTTTTTGGCCGCTGGTACTGTTCCGCTCTGATCATGATCGGGGGCTCATGGAGGAGCCCGGGAAAACGATGGAATGCGCGGCACAAGTCCGTCGCGCCAATCGGGATGCGTTCCGGCGACGGGACGTTGGAGGAATAGGATGAGGCGGTCTTTCGCCCTGATGGTGCTCGGTCTTCCAGTGCTCTTCAGCGGTTGCGCGCAGTCTGATGTGTACGACACGGTCTACGACCACGGTACCGGTGTGACGGCCGCGACGGGGACCGCTGCCGCCAACGCGGCAGCTCCTGTTGCTCTCGCCTTCGCGGGCGCGGACACCGGCACCTACATCGTCACCGGCGAGACCGTGACCAGCCCCTTCAGCACCACCTCCGGTGCGGTGGGCGGCGCGGTCGGCGGCGCCATGGGCGTCGGTTACTCCATGGGGTCCTGGATCGAGCCGCACGAAGCGGACGCGGCGGACATCACCCTCGCGGACACGCCGGGGTTCGCCTTCGGGCTCACGGACCCGTACCAGCTGCTCCCTCCCCCGTTCGGCACCGCCTACGCGCCGTGGAAGCTCTTCGTCACGGCGTTCCGGGTGTTCCCGTTCGTGACCTACTCCGACGCCGGAGACGGACACACGTTCACCATGACCGGCGGCAAGAACCCCGGACCGCTCTGGTACGTGGTCGGTCCCGCCCTTGAGGACCTGGACAGCTACGTGCAGCCGGTCCACGCGACCACCACCGCGAGCCACACCCCGGTGCCCGGCGACGGGACCCGCTGGTCGTACCTGAACGCTCGCTGGGGGCAGCAGTTCCGCAACATCAAGCACGCGGGCTACAGCCTCAAGTACATGCTGCTGTCCACCAACAGCGACCTGCCTCCGTACGACAACTACTTCTCGGATCAGATGAGCCGGGACAAGACCACGATCCTCCAGACCATCGACACCTTCATCTTTGGGTTCGACTGGGACGACCCCTACATCCGTTAGGTCGGACTGAGGTTCGTGCAAGCCCCGCCCCGTGCGGCGGCGAGAATGAGGGCGCCCGCCTTTCGGTCGGCGCCCTTCTTCATGGACTGATGGGTAGGCCGAAGCTCTCCTGGACCCGGTCCACGAGGGCCTCCACCGGCTCATCCTCGTCGCCATGCACCCACTGGGCGTGATCCCACTTCCGGAACCAGGTGAGCTGACCGCGGGCGAACCTCCGGGTCCGACGCTTGATGAGGTCAGCGGTCTCCTCCTCCGTCGCCTCTCCGGCGAGGCAGGCCACCGCCTCCCTGTAGCCCAGGGCCTGAGACGACTCACGACCGAAGCCGCCCCGCGCCAGCACGCCGGACACCTCCTGGAGAAGACCACCGGACATCATGGTGTCCACCCGCTCGTTGATCCGCCGATCCAGCACCGCGCGGTCCCAGGTGAGCACGCAGAGGCGGTGCTCCAGGGGAGCCCCCTGCTTCCACTGCCGCTGGAGGTCGCTGATTGGCTTGCCGGTGGCCGCGAACACCTCCAGCGCCCGCTCGATCCGCTTGTAGTCGTTGGCGTGTATCCGCGCCGCGGCGTCCGGGTCCACCTCCGCCAGCCGCCCATGGAGGGCCGCCGTCCCGGAAGCCGCCGCCTCCCGTCTCAGCTCCCGTCGCAGCTCCAGGTCCGCCTCGGGTCCCTGGAACACCCCCCGCACCAGGCCGTTCAGGTAGAGGGCTGTCCCCCCCACGACCAGAGGGGGCCGCCCCCGCCCGCGGATGTCATCGATGACCTCGTGGGCTCGATCGACAAAGCGGCGGAGGTTCATGGACTCGTGCGGCTCGAGGATGTCGACCAGGTGGTGCGGCGCCATGCCGCGCAGCTCCTCGGACGGCTTGTCCGTGCCGATGTCCATGCCTCGATACACCTTCATGCTGTCGAGGCTGACCACCTCGGCGCCGATACGACGCGCCAGGCGAGCGCCGACCCGGTTCTTTCCGGACGCCGTCGTCCCGGTGAGCACGAGCAGCGGCGTGGTCGAGGCGCTCATCGCGGCGGCGTGACCGTGACCCGGCTCACCCGCTGCGGATCGAGCATCTCACGGGCGTGCTTCCGGATCAGGGTCGTGGACATGTCCGCCACGAGGTCCGGCAAGGCGAACGGATCAAGTCGCGAACGATGGCAGTCCGCCAGATGACCGCACAGGGCCTCCATGGAATCCAGCAACCGCACGTGGTCACCCAGGACCCGACGTTGAACCCGCTCCACGTCCGGCGACGTGCGCCGACCTGACAACCCCCCGTCCAACGCCGCGAGCGTGCGCCGCTCCAGCTCCCGTGGGTCCGGCGTCTGCCCTCCCACCAGGACGTAGGACATGGAGCGATCGCTCTGCACATGCCACGAGAAGTCATCGCCGATGAGCCCTTCGGCGTAGAACTCCTCGTGCAGCTCCGACGTCTCGCCCAGCAGGAGGTCCAGCATCATGGACGCCGAGGTCTCCAGCCTGAACCCGTGCAGACCGGACCGGGCCGGCGGGCCCTTGAACCCCATGTAGAGGATGGGCATGGCGATGGGCATCTCGATGCGGGCGCTGCGCCGACGCACCGCGTCCGGCTCCTCCACCGCAGGGGTCGCGGCCCGACGACGGCGATCCGGAGCGCGCCCCATGCGCTCATCCACGCGGGCGACGACCTCGGCAGGGTCCACGGCCCCCGCCACGCAGAGCACTGCGTTGGCCGGGACGTAGAACGCGTCATGAACGGCCCGGAGCATGGCGGCGTCGAGGCGACGGATGGTCTCGGAGGTCCCCGCGATGTCATCCCGGACGGGGTGGCGGCGATAGAGCCCCTCCAGCACTCCGCGGTACGCGCGCCAGCCGGCGCTGTCGTCGTAACCGCGGATCTCCTCGTCGATGATGCCGAACTCCTTCTCCACCAGGGCGTCCGTGAAGTGCGGCTCGAACACCAGCTCGAGGAGGGTGTCCAGGCACTCCTGGAAGTGGTCCGCTGTGGAGAACGTGTAGCTGGTGGTCAGGTGCCCGGTCATGGCGTTGGCGGAGGCGCCGATGGACGAGAACTCGTCGAACAGGTCCCCGCGCTCCTTCTCGAACATCTTGTGCTCGAGGAAGTGGGCGGTGCCCGCGGGTACGGAGACCGCCCTGGAGGACCCTCGCGGCGTGAAGCGACGATCCACCGCGCCGTAGTCCAGGGTCAGCTGCGCACAGCCGCGGCTGAAGGCCGCACGGGGGACCGCCTGGACGGTGAGACCGCAGGCAGCGCGACCGGTGAACAGGGTCTCCCTCGAGAGGGGGTCCTTGCGCTCATGCAACGGCATGGTCCGCCTCCTTCTGATCGAGGAAGTAGATGGTGTCCAGGCGAGCTCTCTCGAAGAGCCCGGGGATGTCCGACGCCGCAGCCCGTTGAACCCCGCGGAGGACCGCGGCCAGGTCCTTCTCCTTCCGCTTCAGCAGCCGGCTGCGATAGAAGAACTCCACCAGCCCCGCCTGGGAGTCCGGGACCGCCCGGAGGCCCCCTTCGATGGCCTGGCGGGCGCGCTCCACCTCCTCATCGGAGATCTTCCCGCGCACCATGTCCCGCACCTGGGCGCGGATGGCCCTCAACGCCGCCGCGTAGTTCTCCGGCTTGATCCCCGCCTGCACGCCGACGGAGCCGTTCACCTGGTCGATCCAGGAGCGGACGTCGTAGCAGAGGGAGCGCTTCTCGCGGACGTTCTTGAACAGCTTGCTGGCGGGGCCGCCGCCGAACACGGCGTCCGCCAGGGCGGAGACATGAGGAGACTCACGAGGCCCCCAGTCCTCGAGCCGGAACCCCAGCAGCAGCTTCCCCTGCTCCACGTCCATGGCCTCGCGGACGGTGCGCACCCGGCGACGCGGAGGTCGCAGCGGGACCGACGAGAACCGCTCCCGACGGCGCGGCTGCAGCTTCAGGTGTCGCCGCACCAGTCGCTCCGCCTGCAGAGGGGTGCACGGCGCCAGCAGGTAGATGTCCACCTCGCCCTCGGAGACGGTCCGCATCCCCTCCGCCACCGCATCCGAAAGGCTCGCCTCCTGGATCGCCTCCGCCGTGCCCACGTCCGGACCCGCCAGGGGTGTCCCTGCGTACATCTCCTCGTGGAGACGTCCGAGGGCGTAGCGCCCCTTGTTGTTGAGGCGAGCGGCCAGCTCTCGCAGCAGGTTCCTCCGCTCATACTCGAAGACGTCATCCAGGGGAGTCGCCGGCGGGCCGGCGAGCACCTCGGACAGGAACTGGAGCATGGCCGCGAGGTTGTTGGGGCGACCGGGGAGGAAGCGGCCCGCCGCCGTGGAAGACCGAAGCGCCAGCACGTGCCGACCGGCGATCCGCTGGGCCGCCACGCCGTACCCGGCGCCGTACATGTTCTGGAGCCGCATGGCCAGCTCCCTTCGCGTGGGCGACCCCTGGGTGCCCCGGGTCATGAGCGCGGCGAACAGGTGCCGAAGCGTCCTCCGCTCATCCACGGGAGCCCGCAGGAAGACCCGCACCAGCTCGGTCTTGAAGCGATCGGATCGCCGATGGTGTAGGGTCACACCACGATCCAGGGGTATGGTCGAGAACGCGGGTTCGGGGTTCGACAAGGACAGCCTCCGGGCGGGATTCTATCGCAGCCAAACCCGGGATTCCCCTCGGTGTTGCGCCTCTCGGGTCGTATCCACATAGTGGACCCTCGGAGACCCAGCATGCCGTGGACCACCACGATCTTGGCCCTGTTGCCCCTGATCTCGCCACAAGCACCGGACGATGATCCCAGGCAGATCCTCGCCGCCGCCATCAAGACCCAGACCCCGTCCGCCCGCTTCGACGACGGGCGCTACGTGAGCGGCACGGTCCCGGTGATCACCTCCTACGAGGCCAGCTACAAGGTCTCCCTCCACGAGGACGAGAAGGGCAACGCCACGCCCCGGCGCTCCGGACTCATCCGGCAATGGTGGCAACGCAAGGACTCCAAGATCCGCTACCACCGGGTGTTCCGCAGCGAGATCGGCGACGACCCTCCGGCCCACTACATCACGGACGGCATCCGTTTCTGGTACCAGGTGGAGGGCGGACAGCCCGTGGTCAACATGGCGGATGACCAGAACATGCAGGCGGACCTCCGGAACCTCCGGGAGGAGATCCGCCGCACCGGCGAGCTCATGCAGCTGTTCTTCATCGGCAACGTCCTCGACGGCGCCACCGGCGTCACCTTAGGCAAGACCGACCTCGACGTGGATGACCCCAGGAGCCGACGCCCCAAGGACCGCATCAAGGTGGACGAGGTGGTGGTCCGGCGCGAGGGGAAACCGACCGTGGTGCTGCGGATTGGCAAGAAGGACCGGCACGTCTACGAGGCCGAGCTCCGGCCGGTGGGCGAGGACGGCCCGACCGAGCTGTTCGCCTTCGGCTATCACCAGGCCCTGTCGGACCCCGTGGTAGGAGACGTGACAGTCCCCACACGCCTGACCTACGCGAAGGACGGTCGCACGGTCATGGAGGCGAACATCCCGGCCCCAGCCAAGGACAACCTGTCGTTCAACGGCAAGCTGTCTCGCAGCGACTTCCAACCCCTTCGTGGAAAGACCCCCTGACCCATGCTCGACGGAATCTCGCCAGTCGTAGGCCCGGAGCTCCTCGCCGTCCTCTGCAGCATGGGACACGGGGATGAGATCGTCTTCGCCGACGCCCACTTCCCCGGGCACTCCTCCAACGACGAGGTCATCCGAGCAGACGGAGTGGACATCCCCTCCCTGCTCGACGGGGTCCTGCCCCTGTTCCCTCTGGACCCTTACGTGGACAGCCCCGTGGCCATGATGGCGGCGGTCCCCGGGGACTCCCTGGACCCCGCCGTGGAGGCCAGGTATCGGGAGCTCATCGACCGTCACCGGCCCGGGACCCCTGCCGTGGAGCGGGTGGAGAGGTTCGCCTTCTATGGGCGAACCAACGCCGCCTTTGCCGTGGTCATGACCGGCGACCTCTCCAAGTACGGCAACATCATCCTCAAGAAGGGCCTGGTGGGAGCCGGTCGGGGTTAGCCCCTACTTCTTGCGCTGGAACTGGTTCTCCAGTTCCCTCAGGTCCACGGACACGGACACCGGCCTGCCGTGAGGACAATTGCGCGCCTCCGGATGAGCGGCTGCCCAGGCCAGCAAGGCCGCGATCTCCTCATCCGGCAGCGAGTCGTTGAACTTCACGGCGGCGCGGCAGGCGAGGTTCGCGGCCACCTCCGCGCAGAGTGACCTGCGATCCAGCCGTCGCTTCTCGTCCCGAAGGGTCGAGACCAACCCCAGGACCAGCTGCTCCGCGCCGGCCTTCGAGAGCACCATGGGAACGGAGCGCAGGCAGACGCTGTTGCCGCCGAAGGCCTCCAGCTCGATCCCGAGGGCCGCCAGGTCCTCCAGTCGATCCAGCAACACCGCCTGATCCGCGGCGCCAAGGTCCACCACCTCCGGCACGAGGAGCCGCTGGTCCTCCCCCTCCGCCGTCTCCAGCCGTTGCAGGAGCTCCTCGTACAGCCGCCGCTCGTGGAGGGCGTGCTGGTCCACGATGCGGAGGCCTTCGGGGCTCTCCACCACAATGTAGCTCCGGTGGATCTGGAGGAACCGACCGGACTGCCCGGCGTCTGCTTCCGCCACGGGGACCGGCCGGACCCGACCGTGGGAGCGGCACGGGTTGTTGACCGTGTCCTCCGCCGCCCCTTCCGCTCTCGCCGTGAAGGCGGCCGCCGGCGGCGACGATGACGCGGACGGCACAGCCGCGGCCGCGGCCCGATCCGCCGGCGCCGGACGCACCGCGGCGGCACCGCCCTCCGCCTCAGCCGAGGCCTCCGCCCCGGAGAACAGCTCCTGCTCCAGGGTCTGGAGCATGTCCGCGCGAGCGACGCTCGGGGACACCGACGGAGCGCTCATCCGGAGGGGGCGATCCTCGCCGCTCTCCGACAAGCGGGAACGCAACCCGCCGCGCACCAGCCCGAACAGACGGTCGCGATCACGGAACCGGACCTCCGTCTTCGTCGGGTGGACGTTCACGTCCACTTCGGCGGGGTTCATGTCTATGAAGAGGAACGCCACCGGATGGTCCTTGGGCATGATGAGGCCGCGATAAGCTTCCTTTAGGGCGAAGCCCAGGCTCCGGTCCTTGATGTAGCGCCCGTTGAGGAAGAGGTACTGATGCCGGGAGTTGCCACGCACCTGGGACGGCGGCCCGAACAACGCCCTCAGCCTCAGGTCGCCGCTCCGGGTGTCGCACTCCAGCAGGGGCTCGGCCACCCGACGGCCGAACAAGGCGCCGATGCGCCCCCGCAGGTCGTCGTCGGGCGCGACCTCCAGGACCTTCTTGCCGTTGTGGATGATCCGCGCCCCCACCTCCGGCTCCGGCAGGAGCAGCCGGGTCACCGCCTCCAGGGCGTGACCCAGCTCGGTCCGCTCGGCCTTGAGGAACTTGCGCCGGGCCGGGACATTGAAGAACAGGTTTCGCACCTCCACGGTGGTCCCCACGGGTCCCCCGGCAGGCGTCGGGCCCTCCACGTCACCGCCGCGGGATCGCAGCCGCGCGCCCACCTCATCCTGCGCCTGCCGCGACAGCATGGTGAGCTCGGAGACGGAGGCGATGCTCGGCAGGGCCTCGCCGCGGAAGCCGAAGGACGCCACCCGGAACAGGTCCTCCACCGCCGCGATCTTGCTGGTCGCGTGTGACTGGACGCAGAGGGCCAGGTCCTCCGCCGCCATGCCGTGTCCGTCATCACGGACCCGGACGAGACGAGTGCCTCCCCCTTCCAGCTCGATCTCGATGTGCCGAGCGTCCGCGTCCAGGGCGTTCTCTACCAGCTCCTTGACCACGGACGCCGGTCGCTCCACCACCTCCCCGGCGGCGATGCGGTTGGCGATCTCCTCCGGCAGCACTCGGATCAACGGCGCCATGAACGACCTCCAGCCGCCGCCATCCGGCGCGGCACTCCCACGGCGATGACCAGGAAACGATCCAGCAGCACGCGAGGCGAGCCCCCTCCGGACTTCAGCTCGCGCTCCACCGTGACGAGGGTGTTGAACAGGCGACGCAGCGCCGCCTCGTCCTTCCACGCCTCCACCTGTGCTCGCAGTCGATCCCGGAAGAACGGGTTCTCTCCGACGGCCTTGGCCGCCTCATCGAAGCTGTCCCCCCCCGCCATCATCTCCCGGGCCCGCGCCACCTTGCGCATGCGAGCGCCGATCCAGAACAGGGTGCTCAAGGCGATGGACTGGTGGTCGTGGACGTGGCGGCCGTTGATGCTCATGCCTCGATCGAACAGCAGCTGGCTCTGCTCCAGTGCCTCACCGCCGTTGCGACCGGCCACCGCGTCAGCGAGATCGAACACGGGAGCCAGCCGCCCCTCCCCCACGCACCGCTCGATGTCCTCGGAGGTGATCCGCGGCGCGTCCTTCACGAAGGTAGCGAGCTTCTTGACCTCTCCGTCCAGTTCCCGCAGCTTGTTCCCCACCATCCGATGGAGGGTGTAGGCGTCCTCCATGGACAGGCCCTTGCCGAGACTCGCTGCCCGGTCCACCACCCAGCGGGAGAGCGGCGACTGCCAGGCCGGGCCGCGCCCCTGGAACGGGGCGTCGAACAGCGGGTCACACTGGACCACCAGGGCCCCCAACTTCGCCGCGGCGGCTACGAACCCGCGCTTGGGGAGGGTCTTCCGCCCCTTCCCCATGAGCGCCTTGCCTTCCACGATGAGGCGCTGCACCGCCTCCCCTTCCTCGAAGAACCGCACCAGGGCCTTCTCGTGCTCCTTGACGAAGGCGTCCGCATTGCCGAGCCGGATCAGCCGCTCTCCACCGAACAACCCAACCATCCTCAGGTCGTCGAGGAGCTCGCTCAGGGTGACATCGCCGCCGTCGAAGAGCTGCACCTCCACCTCGTCCGGGATCGCGGCAAGGATGCGCTGCGTCGCCTGCTCACGGAGGTAGTCCTCCTCACCGGTGAGGACGGCGAAGCGAACACCCGCGTCCACATCCTGCTTGATGAAGTCCACCGCCTTGATCACGAGGCGCCCCCCGAGACCAGATCAGCAGCCGTCGCCAGCAGCATCACCAGGGCGATGGCCACGTTCATCTGGAAGAACGCCGGCCCGACCCGCGACAGGTCGTCAGGCTTCACCAGTCGATGCTCCCAGACCAGCAACGCCGCCACCACCATCACCCCGCCCAGGTAGACGGGCCCGAGGCCCCCCAGGTACCAGGACAGGAGCAAGGCCGGAGGCACCAACGCATGACACGTACGGGCGACGTTCAGCGCCCCGGCGATGCCCAGCCGGGCGGGGACCGAGTGGAGGCCCTCCCGGCGATCGTGTTCCACGTCCTGGCACGCGTAGAGGATGTCGAATCCCGCGGTCCAGGTCGCCACTGCGAAGCCCATGGCCGCCGCCGCTCCGGCGCCTGCGTCGAAGCCGCCTCGTGCCGCCAGATAGGCGCCGAGGGGGGACAAGCCCAAGCCCACACCGAGGACCCAGTGGGCCGCCGGCGTGAAGCGCTTGGTGTGGCTGTAGAACAGGAGGAACGCGAGCGTGGGCCAGGCGAGGTGACCGCAGAGGGGATTGAGTTGATAGGCGGCCGCCACGAACGCCGCCGCCGCCAGCCCGGTCATCAAGAGCATGGCCGCCGGTGACACCGCCCCGGTAACGGAGGGTCGGGTCGCCGTACGCGGGTTGGTGGCGTCCAGGCGCCGATCCACCAGCCGGTTCCAGGTCATGGCCGCGGTCCGCGCGCCCACCATGGCCACGAGCACCCAGGCCAGGACCCGCCAGGCGGGCCACCCACCGGACCCCAGCAGCAGCCCCGCCAGCGCCCAGGGCAGCGCGAACAGGGTGTGGGAGAACTTGATCAGTCCGAGCAGGGTGCGGACCGGACCAAGGGGACCTGGATGAACGTCGGTGGCCATTGCGGTTCCTGGAAGAGGCCTCCGGCCACGCGCAAGACGTGGATCGCGACGTGTCCGGGGCGAGGCGCGATTCTACACGTGATGACCGACAGCGACCGGTCCGACTCAGCCGGCGGCCAGGATCACATGGACGTTGTAGAGGGCGTGGGTCCAGCAGGCCACAGCCAGCCCCCGGCACAGGAACAGGCCCCCCAGGACGAGCCCTGCCAGGAAGCGGAACACGAAGCGCCAGGTGTCCCAGTCTTCCCCAAATTCTCCCCAGTGATGAAACCCGCTGAACAGCCCCGCGGACAGCAGCAGCGCCGTCACCGCGGCCCAGATGGGGTCCAGCCCCAGGAGCCGATGCAGGAGCAGGTAGCTCACGGACAGGAGCCCAAGGCGGAACAGGAGCTCCTCGTAGACCCCCGCCCCGATCCCCAGGGCCAGGTCCCCCCAGAGGGTGACGTCCGGTGCAGCGCTCAAGGCGGCCAGCCGCTCCATCAACCACCCCAGCAGCGGCAGGGTGAAGGACCACAGGGCGCTCTCCACCACCACCATGCTCAGCAAGCCCGGGGTGGCGCGCTGCCCCCGCTTGATCGCCGCCGCCAGGAACACCAGGAGGACGCAGCCGTTGAGGATCAACGCCGCGCGACCGCTCCCCAGGTGCAGCAGGTAGCGGGTCATCACCACGTCCGCGGCGTTGCGCACGGACCCGTCGGAGAAGACCAGCAGCCCCACCTCGTACAGCACCAGCAGCGGCACCACCAGCAGCACCGCCGTGTCCCACCGGCGGGACTCGGCCAGGTAGTGACGACGTCCGGTCTTCCTGCGCTTACCCACGTGATCACCCGGCCGCGTTCGCGGACGGGTCGACCTCCACGCGACGGATCTTGAGCACCTCCGCGGCGACGCTGTACACGGTGGGGGTCACCAGCAGCGTCATGGCCGTGGAGATCACCAGCCCGAACACCATGGCCCACGCCATCCCCGCCCACATGGGGCCGCCGAACAATGCCAACGGGACAAGCCCGCCGACGGTGGTCAGCATGGACAGCATGATGGGACGCATGCGCGCCGCCCCCGCAGCGGCGATGGCCTCGTGCACCGGCACCCCCTCCTTGATGTTCGTCTCGATGGTGTCGAACAGGATGATGGCGTTGTTGATGACGATCCCCGCCAGGGCCAGGATGCCGAGGCTGGGCATGAACCCGAGCGGCCAGCCGGTGACGAACAGGCCCACCAGCGCTCCCACCAGGGAGAGGGGCACGCTCAGCAACACCAGGACCGGCATGGCGAACGAGTTGTACTGGCAGATCAGGGTGATGAGGATGAGCGCCACGCTGATGGTGAACGCGACCCGGAGCTTCTCTCCGGACTCCTGCGTCTTCTCCACGGAGCCGCCGTCTTCGAGGGAGTAGGTCGCCGGGAGGTCCGCCATCACCTCCTCGAGACCGGGCCGAGCAGCGTTGGCCACGCCGTTGGGCAGATGGCCCGGCGCCGCGAGCCCGCCGATGCGGATACAACGCCGCTGATCCAGGCGGGCGATGACGGACGGCTGCCAGTCCGCCACCACCTTGGCGATGGAGCCGAGGGGCACCTTCCCCCGGGCGCCGTTGACGTAGATGCCGTCGAGGCCGTCGAGGAGCTGCTCGCGGCGATCCTTGCTCACCCGAAGGAGCACCTTCATGGTGTGGTCGCCCTCTCGATAGGTGGTCAGGTAGCCGCCCGAGATGACCGTGCTGAGGGTGTCCGCCAGGGCCAGGTTGGTGACCCCCGCCAGGTTCGCCGCCCGGTCATCCACCTCGATGCGCATCTCGTAGGTGGCGTTGCGCCAGTCCGTGGACGGGTTCTTGGAACCCGCCGTGGAGCGCATGACCTGCAACATGGCGTCGCCCCTGGCCCGCAGCACGTCGGCGTCGTCACCCACCAGCTTGAACTCCACCGGCCGCTTGATGTATGGGCCCAGCTCGTAGCGACGGACGTCCACCTGGGCCTCGGGGATCTCCTCCACCTGCGCCCGCACCTGGTCCGCCCAGGCGTTGGTGTAGAGCCCGTTGGTGGTGTTGACGAGGATGTGGGCGTAGTTGGGGAAGGTCTGCTCGGGCTGCAACGTCAGGGTCAGCCGCGGTCCGCCGGTGCCCACGAACGACGTGGCGCTGGCCAGCCGCTCCACGGACTCTCCGTTGATCTCCGTACGGCTGGTCTCCACCAGGATGTCCTCCACCTTGGCGCAGACCCGCTCCGTGGCCTGCAGAGAGGAGCCCTCCGGTAGCCACACGTGGATGAAGAACTGATCCCGGACCCCCTGGGGGAAGAACTCGTTGCCGATGGAGGGGACCAGGGACACGGCGCCCACCACCGACGCCCCCGCCACGCTCAGGGTGATGAGGCGGTTGCGCAGGCACCACCGCACGAGGCCGCCGTAGACCCGCTCCACGACGCCGACCTTCGGAGCACCGGCGGGCTCCGGGTCCGGAGCGGGAGCGGGCTTCTTCCGGGTGATGACGCCGACCAGCATGGCGAACAGGGAGCGCTTGCCCTTGGGGTGCTCGGCCTCGGGCTTCAGCAGGATCAGACACATGATGGGGGTCACCATCATGGCGATGACATAGCTCAGCAGCAGGGTCGTGGCGACCACGATGGGGAGGCTGCGCACGAACTCCCCCGTGGAACCGACGATGGTCAGCATCCCCGCGAAGGCCCCCACCGTCGTCAGGGTGGAGGTGAGCATGGGGATCGTCAGATCCCAGGCGCCTCGAATGACGCTCCGCTCCTTGCTCTGGCCCTTGCGCTTCATCTCGCAGAGGGTGTTGTCGGAGACCACGATGGCGTTGTCCACCACCATCCCCATGGCGATGATGAGGGACGCGATGGAGAACTGCTCCAGCTCGACCCCCAGCTGACTGACGATGGCCAGGGTGGAGATCATGGAGAGCGGGATGGCCGTCGCCATGATCAACGCCGCCCGCCAACCCATCATCATCAGGGCCACGGCGATGACGATGACCACCGCCTGCAGCAGGTTGTTCATGAAGCTCTTGACCAGCACGTCCACCTGACGCGGCAGGTCGTTGATGCGGGTCAGCTCGATGTCCGGCGGCAGCGTGGTCGCGTTCAGCGAGGCCACCCGCGCGGCCACGTCCTCCCCCATCTGCACGACGTTGGAGCCCTCCTTCATGGAGACGCAGATCAGCAGGCAAGGGGCGACATCTCGCCCCGGCTCCAGATAGCGGAAGCGGGAGACGGCGGGGTCCACGTAGGTGCGGTTGACCTCGACCGGCAGCTCGCTCAGCTCGACGGGGATGGTCCCGTCGGTCAGGTCCACGATGGTGGAGCCGATCTGGTCCAGGTCCGTGAATTCGCCCGTGGGGGTCACGGAGTAGCGGCCGTCCTCCGTGCTCACCTGCCCACCGGAGGTGGTGATGTTCCGCGCCTGCAGGAGCCCCCGCAGGCGGTCCACGGTGAGCGCCACCTTGGCCCACTCACCGGTCTGGATCTCCACGTCGATGACCTCGTCCTGGATCCCCAACGTGTCCACCTTGGCCACGGAGTCGATGGCCTTCAGCTGGTCCTCCAGGGTCTCCGAGATCACCTCCAGCTGTCGGTAGCTGTAGGGGTGGGTGATCGTGTCCTCACCAGGGAGCGGCGTCTGGCGCATGGCCAGCACCACGTCATACACATCCCCGAAGTCGGAGTTCACATAAGGCTTGCGGCAGCCGCTGGGGAGCTTGGCTGCGGCCAGGTCCACCTTGTTGCGGACGATGTCCCAGAGCTGGTCCACTTCGTTGAGCCGCTCGTCCATGTCCACGAAGATGATGGACAGGCCGGTGCGGGACTCGGAGCGGATCTCCTCCACCTCGCTGATCTTCTCGATCTCCGTCTCGATGGGATCGGTGACCAGGTCCTCCACCTGGCTGGCCGTCGCCCCGGGCCAGACCGTGGAGATCACGCAGGTACGGATCTTGATCTGTGGGTTCTCCCGGCGGGACATGGAGAGGAAGGTGGAGACACCGAACACGGTGAGCCCCAGCACGAACGCCCAGATGATGGAGCGGTGGCGAACCGCGAAGGCGGTCAGGTTCATTGCCCGGCCCCCGACTCCGCCTGGGTCGGGTTGACCGCGTCACCGGAGGCCACGTAGTGCAGGCCATCCACGACCACCCGGTCTCCAGCCGACACCCCCTCCACGCGACGTCGATCCCGCCAGGTCTCATGCACCGTCACCACGCGCTCCTCCGCCTCGTTCCCGGCGCCGACCACCAGCACGCTGGTGCGACCGTTGAGGTTGCGGATGGCCCGGATGGGGACGTAGAACCCCGCCTGGAGCTCGCCCATGTCGAGGTTGAGGGGCACCAGATCACCAGGACGTATCAGCCAGTCGTAACCGGCGATGGAGATCCCCTTCTCCGAGTCCGGCGTCGGATTGAGCACCAGGATGTCCCTCGGCTCCAGGCCGGAGCCGCTGGCGATCTCCGCGAAGTTCCAGCTCACGATGGTGAAGAACCGGCCGGTGCGCTGCACCTCCACCCGCTCCGGTTTGTACACCTTGCCGACCTCGAGCACGTTGCGATCCTCGTCAGCGGCCTTCACCAGGCGCAACACCCAGGACTTGCCCGCGTCCTCGAACACCGCGTCCGCGGCGACGTGGAGGGGCCCGTTGCCCGCCGGGTCCCGCCGCAGGACGGGCATCACGTTCCGGATCAGCTGGGTCCCCTGGTCTCCCCCGCCAGCGCGGTTCCGGTTCCGCACCAGGATCTCCACGCGGAAGGTGCGGGTCGCCGCGTCCGCCACCTCCGGCTTGCCGATGACGGTGCCGCTCAACTCCGTGACGCCTCCCGGCAAGGAGACGCCGGACGGGGTCGCCCGCACACGCCGCCCCGACGGCAACATGCGGCTCTGCTCTCCGGTCACGGTGGCCACCAGCTTGATGGGATCCATCATGGTCAGGTGGAGCACCGGCTGGCCGCTGGCGACAATGCCGCCGCGGCCCACGATCTCCCGGGTGACACGCCCCGTGAACGGCGCGTGCAGGGTGCAGTCATGGAGATCCTGCTGGGCCCGGGCCACCTCGTTCTCGAGGCGCGCCACCTCGGCGCGAGCCTCCGCCACCTTCGCCGCCTTCAGGTTCAGGTTCGCCTCCGCCGCGGACACCGCCGCCTGGGCGGCGTTGTAGGACTGGGTCTTGGCGTCCACCACGGACAGGGACTGGGTCAGGCGCGCCTCGGCGGAGTCGAAATCCCGTTGCGCGTTGTCCAGGTCCTGCTCCGTACCCGAGCCGCTGGCGTTCAGGCTCTGCTCTCTGGCGAGGTTCTCCTTCGCCAGCTGGAACGCCGCCTGCCTGGCCTTCACGTCCGCCTGGGCGGCGGAGATCTCCTCCTTGGCCGCCGCCGCCTGGGCCTTGGAACGACTCACCTCCGCGGGGGCGGCCACCGTGGCGTCCACCTCCCGTGTCTTCAGGGTCGACTTGGAGGCGTCGAGGGACAGCTTGGCGGAGCGCGCCGCCAGCTCGTAACGGGTGGTGTCCAGGGTCGCCAGGACCGACCCCTCCGCTCCTTCGGAGATGGCGCCGGCGGCGTCGAGGACGGGGCCCTGAACCTCGGATCCGAGGCGCGCGGCGAAGAGGACCCGGCCCGCCACCTCGAGGCCGATGTCCTCCTCTCGGAACGACTCCGCCACCCCCACCATGTCCCCGTCCCGCACCGGGGTCTCCGACGCCATGGTGATGACCGTGACCGGTCGGGCCCGGGCCGCAGGAGCGGCCTCCTCCTTGCCGCAGGCCGTCGCCAGGACCAGGATCACCCACACCGCCACCAATGTCCGACCGAATCGCATCAGGTTCCTCCAATGAAGCGCGCACGAGTATAAGATCGCGCCGTCAACCGCCAATCGGATTCTGACGTGCACACGCCTTTCTCGCCAAGTTCTGTGGATGACGCCGCCGCCGCGCGCTGCAACCGGCTCCTGGTGCTGATCGTCGCCCTCATCGCCCTGCAGCCGTTCTTCGCCGGCGCCATGGGCCGGTTCCTGGTGGGCATCGGCTTCGTCGCCCTGATCGGTCAGGGAGCCATCGCCGTCACCGACCACAAGCACCCGAAAATCCTGCTCCGGGTGCTCGGAGGTCTGGCGGTGCTGGGGCTGGTGATCCACACCGTCCATCCCCTGGATGAGCACGAGGGCTACATCTTCGTGCCGGCCCTGCTCGCCGTGTTCGTCGGCTATGTGTGCTGGACCCTCCTGGGCTTCGTCCTCCGCGGACACGCCAGGACCAGGACCCGGCTCTCCGCGGCTCTCTGCGTCTACCTGCTGGCGGGGTTGGCCTGGGCCATGGCCTACGTCGTGGTGTTCCTCGCAGATCCCGGCAGCTTCTCCGGTGAGCCCGTGGACGCCCTGCAAAGCGCCCGGGCCACGGACGGACAGGCCACGGACGCGTTCCCCGTCTTCACCTACCTGAGCTACATCACCCTGACCACCCTCGGCTACGGCGACATCACGCCGGTGTCCAGCGTCGCGCGGACCCTCGTCATGCTGGAGGCCATCGGCGGCGTCCTCTTCATCGCCGTCATGGTGGCGAGCCTCGTGGGCACCCGAGACGACGACAGGTGACCCGCGGCGGGCTCAACGATCCGGCGGCCGGTTGCCGGACTCGAACACCCGCGGCGCCGGCCCCGGCCCGACGCTGACCGCGGCCCGCGCCTGTCCCAGGTCGTTGCCGAGCAACGTCACGTCCTCCACCCCCTCGTCCAGGTGCAGGAAGATGCCGGTCCCCGGAGCGGCCACGCAGTCGTGGACGAACGCTCTCTCGACATCCTTGAGCCAGATGGCCGGCAGCGGCGAGCCCGCTGACTGGCGCCCCTCGAAGCGGTCGATCTCCACGTGATCCACGCTCCAGCATCGCACGGCGCTGCCCCACGACGGCTGCTCCGGGGTGTTCCACCGGAAGGTGACGTTGCGCAGCTCCAGGTGCTTGATGAAGCGGGTGAAGATGGCGTACGGGGCTCCGTGGAAGCCGTAGATGGGGTAGGGGTCCGGCGGGTTGTCGTTCAGCGTGGACTTGTCCATGCCACCGTTCATGAGGATGTCCACGTTCTCGAACCGGATCGAGCGCACGTAGCCCTCAGGCTCTCGGAACCCGGTGACGAAGATGCCGCCGTTGGCGCGGGCGGTGACGTTGGAGATCGTGACGTTGTCCACCACGCCGGCGGCGGGCAGCACGGTGCCGGGAGGTGGGTCCTCCTCCACGTAGAGCGGGAACGACCACAGGTAGACCACCTGGCCCCCGGTGTCGAACCCAGGCGAGACGTCCATGACGATGTTGTCCACCCGAACCCCGTCCACCACGATGCCGTTCCACACCCGAAACCCGACGCCGCAACCGGCGTCGTGGATGGTGCTGTTCGAGAACACCAGGTTCCTCACTCCGGAGATCATCAACGCCGTCTCCGTGGTGGTGAACTTGCAGTTGGTGATGGTGACGTCCCGGCTGTCCCCCAGCACCACGATGCAGTCGTCCCCGGTCTGGATATCGCAATCGGAGATACGGATGCGCTGACAGTTCCACAGGTTGATCCCGTCCGTGTTGGGCCCGTCCCCGTCGTAGATCCCGTTGATGAGCGTGAGGGCCCGGATGGTGATCCGCTGACAATCGCCGAACCCGATGTTCCAGAACGCCCCGTACCTCACGTGAACGTCCTGCAGGGTGATCTCGCGGCAGCGGTCGAAACGGATCATGTCCCGGGTGCGGACCAGCTCGCCCTTCCCCGCGAGCCAGCGCTCCAGGCGCCCGCCGTCCCAGAACCGTGGGCCCTGACCGTCAATGGCGCCACGACCCACGATGGCGATGTCCGTGGCGTCGACGGCGTACAGCAGGTGGGTCTGCTCCGGATGGTAGTCCTCGATCCGGGTGCTCCCCCACAACGTCGCCCCCTGCCCCAGGTGGAGCGTCACCCGGTCCTTCAGCTGCACGGTTCCGGTGAGGTAGTCACCCGGGGGGAAGTAGAGGGTCCCGCCGCCGGCTTCGGAGACCGCGTCCACCGCTCGCTGTATCGCCGCCGTACTCAGGGTGCGCCCGTCCCCCACGACCCCGAAGGACGTCACGTCCTCCATGGCGGGGTCATGGACGACAGGCCCCTGGCATCCGAAGCAAAGCAGCCCCACGCACGCCCAGAGTATGCCACTCGTCCGGTTCATGGACGCATTCTCATCTCCCGAGACTCCGCCCTCAACCGGCCCGCAGATCTGTGTAGAGGTGGCTCAACGCTTCCTCTTCCCCCTCGAAGATCTTCCAGCCCAGCCTCCTGGTGGCCTGGGCCTCAAAGGCCCAGCCCGGCGGCAGCAGGCAGGTCCAGGTATCCGGGTCCACCTGCTGGAACGGGATCACGCTGTCACCGATGATCATGAAGGCGCTGAGGGACAGGCCGTTGCTCGCCCCGGACGCGGTCTCGCCGAGGAACCGCTGGAACGTGGGGATCACCACGCCCGGCGCCGACCCCGCCGGAGGGTTGGGGTCCACCCGCCGGAAGGTCACCAGCGCCGTGTCGTCCGTGCTGGTCCCCGACACCAGCTCGCCGACGCTGGCGTTGACGAAGTGCAGCCGCACGGAGCACCCGTAGTCGTGATACCACGTGGTGCCCTTGACGTCCTGGACCCGGACCATGGCCCCCTGGGACGCCACCGCCACACCGACCACCGCCAGGGCCACCACCACGCCGACGCAGACCACCATGAAGCGGCGCCCCATCAGTTGGCACCTCCGAGGGGCATGGACACTCCGTTGCTCATGCCGTTACAGAACTCCACGGTGATCTCCATGCGAGGCTCACCCTGCCCCACATTCCACGACGCCGTGCCGCCGTGCATGGTCAGCTCCTGGACCCCGGTTCCCCCGTTCACGCCGCTGGCGTCGGCGCTGGCGTTGATCCGATCCTCCGAGCCGTCCGGCGCGCGCCGCCCGTCACCGTTGGCGTCCGCGTAGATCACCATGCTGACCTTGCACACCCCGGCCTCCGCCTTCACCGTCACCCGCTCGGCGCGGATGCGCCCCGCGCCGAAGTCCACCATGGCTCCGAACACGTCGAAGCTGGTGGACCCGCTGGTGTTGATGCTCACCGCCCCCGCTCCGGCGCGAGCCGTGCACGCAGCCGTCGCCACGAAGAGCGCCACCGTCAATCCGACACACACCCGTCTGAACCCCATCGCATCGATCCTCCGGTCAGGCTGCAGGGAGAGAGTCCGCGCAGCCCGGGTCGGAGCCCGACCGTTCGCCGACGAGCGGCGCGGGACACCCGAGAGGCGTCCGACCATCAGACCCACGCCGGACCGGTCCCGTCCGGGGATTTCTGACGGTTACTCGAACCTCTCCAGGATCGGAGGGAGGGGACGACGCGGTCCGCGGCGGGTTTCGCGCTCGCTCGGGCCGACGCGAAACACCGCGGCGCAGGCGCCCTCGGATCGAGGACGCCCTCCACCAGCCCGACGACGGGCCAGGGGACGTGGCCGGGAGGACCCGGCCTCCGCTCAGTCGACGCTGATGGTGGCCTTCTCGATGACCAGGCGCTCGGACGTACGTCCGCGCGGGCTGCCGCACTTCTCGAGCGCCTTCACCACGTCCATGCCGCCGACCACCTCGCCGAAGATCGTGTGCCGGTTGTTGAGGTGAGGAGTCGGCACGAAGGTCAGGAAGAACTGGCTGCCGTCCGTCCCCGGTCCTGCGTTGGCCATGGACAGCAGCCCCGGCCGGTCATGACGAACGTTGGGGCTGAACTCTCCGGCGTACTTGTAGCCCGGGCCTCCTCCCCCCGTCCCGGTGGGGTCGCCCCCCTGAGCCATGAAGCCCGGGATCACACGGTGGAAGATCACCCCGTCGTAGAACCCGAGGTCCGTGAGGTAGATCGTGCTGCTGACGTGCATGGGGGCGACGTCGCTCATGAGCCGGATCTTGATGTCGCCCTTGTTGGTCTTGAGGTTCCAGAAGTACTTCTCGTCCTTGGCGAAGGTCGCCTTGGGCGGCATGGCGAGGCGGCCCTTCCAGTTGGCGGCACCCTTGTCCACGCTCTGCTTCTCGATGAAGGCAGCGATCTGCTGCCTCGCGCCCGTCGTCGCGCTCTGGGCGCCGGCCTTCGCTCCGCCGCCGGAGCCTTCCTCGCCCGGACCCTCATCCCCGGCAGACGAGTCCCCGCATCCGCCCAGCAACGCCAGGACCGACACCATCACCACCACCCCCATCCAAGCTCCGCGCATCCCGTCACGGTCCGTCATCATCTTTCTCCCTCGATTGGTCACCGCCCGGCACACCCGATGGCCGACCCGGCTCACTGGGCAACAGGTTACCGTCGAGGAAGCGCCGGCACACGGGCTGGGCGAGAATCGGGGGATTCGGGGGCATGGAGAACCGCGCGCCACCGGTCACGCACCCCCTGCACGGTGGTACCCTGCTCCCCGCACCCCGGCTCGGAGGCCGGAGGATCCGCGGCCCGACCATGACCAGCAGCATCAGCGCCCCCATCCGTTTCTTCTTCGCAGCCGCCCTGGCCCTGACGGCCTGGCTCGGCGCTCCGGCCCCCTGGGACGGGCCCGAGACCACGGGCTCGGGGAGCGCGGTCCCCGCGGTGGACTTCAACCGCCACGTCCGCCCCATCCTCGCGGAGCGGTGCTTCCCCTGCCACGGGCCGGACCAGCAGGCCCGCAAGGGACGGTTGCGCCTCGATCGCCCGGACGGACCGGACGGGGCCTACCGTGTCCGCGGCGGCGTCGCCGCCATCAAGCCAGGCGACGCCGACCGGAGCGCCCTCTGGCATCGCATCACCAGCGAAGACCCGCGGCGGGTGATGCCCCCTCCCGGATCTCACAAGCAACGGCTCGACCCCGAAGAGCGGGAGCTGCTCCGGCGCTGGATCGACGACGGCGCGCGCTACAAGGACCACTGGGCGTTCATCGCCCCGACGGCGCCGCCCCATCCCGACGGCCCCCCGAGCCGGTGGGGGAACAGCCCCATCGACCACTTCGTCCTGGCGAACCGCGACACGGACCGCCACCCGCCGGCGCCCCGCGCGGACAAGCGCACCCTCCTCCGGCGCCTCAGCCTGGACCTCACCGGCCTACCCCCCACCCGGGAAGAGCTCGCGTCCTACCTGGCAGACCGGACCCCCGGAGCCTACGAACGGCAGGTGGACCGGCTGCTGGCCAGCCCCCGCTACGGCGAGCACATGGCCCGGTACTGGCTCGACCTGGTGCGCTTCGCCGACACCAACGGCGTCCACCACGACCACTTCCGCGACATGAGCCCGTACCGCGACTGGGTGATCCGGTCGTTCAACGAGAACACGCCCTACGACGGGTTCGTCACCGATCAGGTCGCGGGAGACCTGCACCCGGACCCGGAAGAGGACCAGCTGATCGCATCCGGATTCAACCGCCTGCACATGATCATCGATCGCGGCACGGCGTTGCCGGAAGAGAGCTTCACCCGCAACGTCATCGACCGCGTGACGGCGGTGGGGACCGCCTTCATGGGGCTCACGGTGCAATGCGCTGTCTGCCACGATCACAAGTACGACCCGGTGGAGCAGGCGGACTTCTACAGGCTGTTCGCGTTCTTCAACAACTTCGACGGGGCCCCGGAGACCGGCGGGCGGAGCGGCGCCGACTTCAAACGCGGGCTCCAGCCCCCGTACATCAGCTTCCCCACGCCAGCTCAATCGGACGCCCTCGCGCGCCTGGGGGACGAGCTCGAGGCCGCCAACGCACGGCTCAAGGAGCTGAAGGCGGACCTGAAGGACGCCGACAAGGCCGCCCGCGACCAACGGGTCGCGGATCGAAAGCGCGCCGACCAGGAGGTCAAGCGCCTCCGTCGTGAACGGGACGCCGTCCTCGTCAACGTGCGCGCCGCCATGGTGATGAAGGAGCGCAAGGACCCCCGCCCTGCCCACATCCTCATCCGCGGCAACTACGAGACCCCGGGGGAGCAGGTACAAAGAGGGACACCGGGATTCCTCCCCCCGCTGCCGCAGGACGACGGGGCGCCGCCGACGCGCATGGACCTGGCCCGGTGGCTGGTGTCTCCCGACCATCCGTTGACCGCCAGAGTCGCCGTCAACCGGTTCTGGCAGCAGCTGTTCGGGGTCGGC
Source organism: uncultured Isosphaeraceae bacterium (assembly GCA_964507445.1). GTDB lineage: Bacteria > Planctomycetota. The sequence continues at coordinate 1,642 of CAZDQF010000021.1, read as the reverse complement.
ATCGTCAAGACCGCGGAAGACCTCGGCACTCAGGGGGAGTGGCCATCTCACCCCGACCTGCTCGATCACCTCGCCACCTCCTTCGTCCGGTGGGGCTGGGACGTCAAGCGGCTGCTCAAGTACATGGTCCTCTCCGCCACCTACCAGCAGGCGTCCCACGCCACCGAGGAGGCGTTCCTTGAGGACCCGGAGAATCGGCTGCTGGCTCGCGGCTCACGGTTCCGGCTGGACGCGGAGGTGATCCGGGACCAGCTCCTCGCCAGCACCGGGCTGCTCAACACGACGCTGTACGGGAAGAGCGTCAAGCCGCCCCAACCCGCCGGCATCTGGAAGGCCGTGACCCTGCCCAGCTCTTATCCCCGCACGTACTCCCCCGACTCCGGCGACGCCGTCTATCGCCGCAGCATCTACACCTTCTGGAAGCGCGGGATGCCGCCGCCCCAGATGTCCATCCTCAACGCGCCCACCCGCGAGTTCTGCGCCGCGCGACGGGAGCGCACCAACACGCCCCTGCAGGCGTTGCTGCTGTTGAACGAACCCGAGTACGTGAAGGCGTCCCGGCACCTGGCTCTGGCCACCCTCGCGCGACCCGGCACCGCCGCGGAGCGCGCGTCGATCCTCTACGAGACCATCACCTCCAGGACGCCCGATGAGGACGAGCTGGCGACTCTCCTCCAGCTGATCGGCGACCTCGAAGGCACCTACACACGATCCCCGGAGCTGGCGACGACGCTCTGCTCGGGGACGACGCTGCCGACCGGCGTCTCAGCGCCCACGGCCGCAGCCTGGACCATGCTCGTGAGCTCCATCCACAACCTGGACATCACACGGACACGGGAGTAGTCAGTTGCGACAACCGCTCGACGCCTACAACCGCCTGCAATCCCGGCGCCAGTTCCTGACCGGCGCCGGCGTGGGCCTGGGCGCCGCCGCCCTCGGCGCGCTCCTCCCGCAGAACGCGTCGGCGCGGGTCCAGGGTGACCACGCCCCACACGCCAAGCGGGTGATCTTCCTGTTCATGGCCGGCGCTCCCAGCCAGCTGGACCTCTTCGACTACAAGCCGGACCTCCACGAGCAGTTCAAGCAGCCCCTCCCGGCCACGGTCAGCAACGGCCAGCGGGTCACCGCCATGACACGGGGTCGGACCCAGCTCGTGGCGCCCTCCAGGTACAGCTTCAGCCGGGCGGGCAAGGGCGGCGTCTACTGGTGCGAACTGTTCCCGCATCTCGCCCGGGTCGCCGACGACATCTGCGTCGTCAAGTCCCTCAACACCAACGCCATCAACCACGACCCGGCCAAGACCTTCCTCTGCACGGGCTCCGAGATCCCGGGCAAGGCGAGCATGGGCGCATGGCTCAGCTACGGCCTCGGGTCCATGAACCGGGACCTCCCCGACTTCGTGGTGCTGACCTCCGCCTACTGGACCGGCGGCACCCGCAACGTCCAGGGCCTCTACAGCCGCCTCTGGAGCAGCGGCTTCCTCCCCTCCCGGCACCAGGGCTCGCCGTTCCAGTCCTCGGGAGACCCGGTGCTCTTCCTGTCCAACCCGGCAGGGATCGACGGCGCCGTCCGACGCCGCATGCTGGACGCCGTCGGCGCCGTCAACCGGAAGCACCAAGGCTCCATCGGCGACCCCGAGATC
>CAZDQF010000020.1:0-94221 GCA_964507445.1 uncultured Isosphaeraceae bacterium | reverse complement strand
GCCTCGACGAGGCCCTCACCCACACCAAGATCGCCCTCTCCCAGCAACCGAAGACCGCATCCATCCGAAACCAGCTGGCCATCCTCCTGCAGATGAAGGGAGAGCCGGACGAGGCCCTCATCCACATGAACGAGGCGGTGGCCCTCGACCCCGACAGCCGCTATCTACGGTGGGGCCTCGCCACCCTGCTGGTGGAGCAGGGCAATCTGGCGTGGGCCCGTCGGGAGATGGCCATCGCCATGGGCGAGCCCGAGGAGTCCTTCAAGGTGCGGTCCGCGTTGGCCCGTTTCCGCGAGGCCTACGAGATCCGCAGCGGCGTACCCCTCCCCCAGATCGTCGAGCAGCTCAGGGCCTCCCTGGACGCTGAGCGTCGCCAACCGGAGCTGCAGCACCAGCTCGGCATCGCCTTGTATCGCTCCTCCGATTGGGCAGGCGCCGCCAACGCGGCGGAGGCTGCCCTGACGGAGAACCAGGCGGACCTGGACGCGCGCTGGTTGCTGGCTCGCAGCCTGCTGCGCCAGGGGCGGTTCCAGGAAGCGGTGGACGTGGCGGAGGAAGGCCGTCGCCAGGGCGACGACAACCCGGCGGTCACCCCCTTCCTGGAGAAGGCACGCGCGCGGGGCGAGATGGCGTCCCGCCTGGACACCGTCGTGCATGGCGAGCAGATGCCGACGGGCGCAGAGGCCGCCGAGTTGGCTCAGGTGCTGCTGGCCTCCGGACGCTTCGGTCGCGCCGCCGCCATGTTCACCCGCGCCGACCCCGACGGCCCTCGACCGTCCCTCGAACGACGCCGCAGAGGCCGCGGTCGAAGCCCCTTCGGCCCGCGCCGAGGCAGCTCCAACGACCCGCCCAGGGTCCGGGACGCGGTCAGCGCCATGGCCCGCGCCGGCTGCGAAATGGGCGCAGACCGCAACGAGCTCGACGACGCGTCGCGGACCAGGCTTCGCGAGCAGGCGTTGCGCTGGTTCTCCCAGGATCTCAACGCCATCGAACGCAACCTCGAGAGGAGCCGGTCGGCCTTCACGGTCCTGGAGGGCTGGCTCTACGACACGCGCCTCGAGTGCGTCCGAGAAGACGACGCCCTGAACCGCCTCCCCCCGGCGGAAGCGGCCGCGTGGCGCACCGCGTGGGCGCGGGCGAGCGACCTGCTGGGGCGCACGCGGCGATGATCACCGGGCGGTGGTGCGCGCCGCCCACCGCTCCCACGCCGTCGCCATGGCCTTGACCCGATCCGGATGCTCTGCCGCCAAGTCCTGGGTCTCGGTCCGGTCCGCGATCATGTCGTACAGCTCCCAACGCTTGAGGCGCTGATCCGTGACCAGCTTCCAGCGTCCGTCTCGCACCGCCCGGTTACGCCCGTAGGACCAGAACAACCGCCGATCCGCGCCGCTCTCCTTGCCCTCCAGGACGGAGAGGATGCCGCGCCCCTCGACCTCGTCCGGGACGTCCGCGCCTGCCATCTCGGCGAAGGTGGGGAGGAGATCGATGACGTGACCGACGCCGTGAGAGACACCCCCGGCCTCGATGCGACCCGGCCAACGAGCCACCAGGGGCGTGGCGATGCCCCCTTCATGGGCCCACTTCTTGAAGCGTCGAAACGGGGTGTTGGAGGCGAAGGCCCAGCCGGGCCCGCAGTGTGCGTAGTGCTGCTTCGGTCCGGGTACCTGCTTGGGGTCGTTGCCGCCCGGGGTCTCCGCGCACCCGCCGTTATCCGAGATGAAGAGCACCAGCGTGTTATCCGCCACTGACGCCTTGTCCAACGCATCCAGCAGGCGCCCGATGTTCTGATCCATGCGGTCGATCATGGCCGCGTAGGTCTCCATGCGGAGCGCGTTCCAGTCCTTGTGCTTCGCCTCGGACCAGGGCTTCACCTTCGGGTCATCAGCCGGTATCCGCCAGTCAGGGTTGATGAGACCCAGCTCCAGCAGGCGCTGGTGACGACGGGAACGGAGCGCCTCCCAGCCGTCGTCATACCGCCCCTCGTAGCGCTTGATGTCCTCTTCGAAGGCGTGCAGGGGGTAGTGGGGCGCGGTGTAGCAGACATGCAGAAAGAAGGGCCGCTCGGCGCCAGCGAACCGCTGGACGCAGCGGATGGCGTGGTCCGTGAACGCGTCCGTGGTGTAGAAGCCCTCGGGGAACTCGGTGATGCGCTTCCCGTTGTCGGAGAAGTGGCGCAGCCGGTTGCCCTTGAACTTCGGGTCCCGCTGACCGGGGTCGAAGAAGTTGCAGCAGCCATCCCAGAGCCCGTAGGCGTCGTCGAACCCGCGATCGATGGGCCGGCGAGGGGCCTGGGAGCCCAGGTGCCACTTCCCCGACAGGGCGGTGGCGTAACCCGCCGATTTCATCACCTCCGCGATGGAGGGCAGGTCGGGCTTGAGCAGCGGGCCCTTGCCTCTGCGGGGGTACATGCCCGTGATGAGGGAGGCCCGCGTCGTCTCGCACTTGGCGTTGTTGTAGAACTGGGTGACCCGCACCCCTTCCCGGGCGAGCCGATCGATGTTCGGGGTGCGGACCTCTCCCCCGAAGCAGCCGATATCGGACCAGCCCATGTCGTCACACATGATGAGGACGACGTTGGGCTTCGTCGGTTGCTGAGCGAGCGGGGTCGAACAGGACAGGCACAGCAGGAGGATGAGGCGCATGGGCGCCATCCTATTGCCTGACCCGCTGAGCGTCGGGGGACGCGGATCAGGCGTTGACGAACGGCGCCTTGGCCCGGGGACCCTGCTTGAGGAAGGTGTCAATGCCGATGCGCATGTCCCGGGTGCCGCAGAGGACCCCCCAGGCCTCGTTCTCAAGGCGCAGCCCCTCCTCGAGAGAGGCGTTGGCGGCGTCCAGGATGGCCTGGCAGAGGATGCCGTCCACCGCCGTCGACCGATGCCCGATGTCCACCTCCGGGAGCGCGGCGGGCACGCCGTCGAGGGGATCGGTGGGCATGGTGCGCACGTCGGCGGTGCCGTCGGCGATGGCCAGGGCCAACGCGGACGCGCGATCCACGAGGTCGTTCCGATCGCAGAGCTCGTTGATCAGCCCGAGCTCGAGCGCCTCCTCGGAGGAGATGGGGCGGCCGGTGCGGAGCAGCTCCGCCCCCTTCTCCACCCCGATCCAGCGGGGCAGCCGGACCACGCCGCCGGCGCCGGGGATGATCCCCAGGTTCACCTCAGGTTGCCCGCACAGAGGACGCAGCCCGGAGACCGCGACCCGCGCGGCGCAGGCCATGGCGATCTCCAGCCCGCCGCCGAACGCCAGCCCGTTCATGGCGCAGACGATGGGCTTGCCGAGGGACTCCATGAACACCGTCAGGTCCTGAGCGTTCTTGGAGTTCCGCATCCCGGTCTCGGGCCCGTCGATCTCCGCCAGGAACTTCACGTCAGCGCCCGAGACGAAGGCCTTGGTGCCATGTCCGGTGAGGACGTAGGCGCGCACGGAGTCGTCGTCACGGAGGGCGTGGAAGGCCGTGAAGATCTGTTCGAAGGCGGCCTCGCTCAGGGAGTTGACGGACCGCGGACGACGGATCTTCACCACCGCCACGTCCCCGCGCCGTTGGATCTGCACCACGGGCACGGCGATGGGCCCACCCCTGCCGCCCTCGACCGCGAGCCACCGCGGTGCGGTGAAGCCCTCGTTGGCGTCCGCGTAGGACCGCGCGAGATCCAGCGCCGTGGAGACGCCGAGCTTGTTGGCCAACTTCGCGGGAGGGGTCAGGTCCAGGGCCATCTCCACCGCCATCTCGAAGTCACCGAAGTCGACGATCCCCGAGCTGATGACCTCGTCGCAGAGGCCGAGGTACGCGCCGCGGAGCTCCGCCGTGATGGCGGCCCGCGCCTCGTCCGTGACCTCCACGTCCTCGCCACGGGCGGGGACGTCCCACGGCGTGCCGTTCGCCACCGCGTCCACCAGCAGCTGAGGCGCGCGGAACCAGGGCATGATGCGCTCCCCTTCCAGGGGGAGCCCCTTGACCGTGATGGGGTTGCCCCCCGTCAGGTTCATGGCGGTGAACGGTCCGATGGTCAGCCCCAGGGCGCTCGTGGCCACCGCGTCCACCTGCTTGGTCGTACCCATGCCCTTCTCGACGCACAGGGCGGCGGCGAGGAACACCCCTTCGAAGATGGGGTCGAGGGCGTAGCCGTAACGACTCGCCACCTTGATGGGGGTCTTGCCGATGTGCTCGTAGAAGCCCATCACCCACTGAGTGACCGAAGGGTCGGTCTCCTCACCCGGCACCACCTCCACCACGTAGTTGCGCTCGGCGGGGAAGAAGTAGTGCACCACGAGCGAACGGGAGCGGTCCGACAGGGAGCTGCCGATGACCTCCGGCTCGAGGTGTGAGGAGTTGGATGCCAGGATGGTGTCCCCGTCACAGACCTCCTCGAGCTGAGAGAAGATCTTCTGCTTGATGGAGGGCTCTTCCGTCGCCGCCTCCACCACCAGGCCGGAGCCGGTGAGGGCGCCGTAGTCCGTGGTCCAGGAGACCGCACCCTTCATGGCCGCCCCCTGCTCCTCGGTGAACGCCCTCGACGCCACGCCGCGATCCACCTTCTTCTCCAGCCGGGCCTGGCCCTTGGCCAGCGCGTCCTCGGAGATGTCCACCACGACGATGGAGACGCCGCTGCCGGAGAGCACTTTGCTGAAGTAGAGCGCGATGTCCGGTCCGATCTGGCCAGAGCCCACCACGCCGATCTTGGAGATAGAACGATCCTTGAAGTTGAAGCTCATGAGTCGGCTCCCGTCACGCGCAACTGACCTCGAGGCACAGGGCGGCGGCGGTGTCACCCGCGGCGCAACCCACGAAGAGCCCGCGGCCGCCGCCGGCCATCACGAGCTGCTCGATCAACTCCGCCACCAGGCGCATCCCGGTGGGTCCCTGAGGGTGTCCGAACACGAGGCTCGAACCGTAGTCGTTGAAGGAGTCCTCCGGGACTTCCATCTCCGCCGCGAAGTAGACGTCGTTCACCGCGAAGGGGTTGTGGGTCTTGATGGTGACCTCGTCGGCGCCCCAGCCGGCCCGCTGCAGGGCCTGCCGTGCCGCCGGTACCGTCGCCATGGCCATGAAGCCCTTCTTCACCCGGGCGTCTCCCGTGGAGACCAGCCGGACGGTCACCCCCGCGTCCGACGAGAGCTCCCTCGCGAACGCCTCCGTGGTGACCAGGCAACCGGCGTTACCGTCCGCCGGATGGGTCTGGCTGCCGAACGTGACCGTGCCCTCCGGCACGACGGGACGCAGCTTCGCCAGGCCCTCCGACGTGGTGGGGAACACCCCCTCGTCCGCGTCCAGGGTCCCCACCACCTTCTTGCCCGTGGGGTTGATGTCCACCGGCAGCATGTAGCGCTTGTGGAACGCGCCGTCGTCCGCCAGGGCCCTGGAGTACTGCTCGAACCTCAGCAGCGCCAGGGCGTCCTGGCGCTCCCGCGAGATGTCCGCTTCGCGAGCCACGTTCTCCGCCGTGTCCACCATGGCGTTGCGGGCCCAGGGATCGCGACCGAAGTTGTCCATGACCCAGTTCTCGGCCCGGCCGGTTCCTCCCGGGGCGCCGCCGTCCGGGTAGTAGACGTGCGGCCCGTTGGAGCACTTGTCCACGGTCAGCACCAGGGCCTTCTCGCAGGCGCCGGTCTCCACGTCCGCCGCGGCGGTCTGGATGGCCCGGACCGAGGTGGCGCAGGCCTGCATCACCATGGGACCGGTGGCCTGCGGCGCGCCGATCATGCCCGCCACCCAGGGGGCTCCGTAGAAGCTCTGCTGAGAGGGCACCGTCCACCCCAGGACGACGCTGTCGAGGGCCGACGGGTCGATCCCCCGTCGCTCGAACTGCGCCCTGACGCTATCCGCTCCAAGCCGCAGCGGGTGAAGGGACGCGAGGCTCCCCTGCCACTTGGCGAAGGGCGTTGACCAGTGACTCCCGTAGGGGATGAACGAGCGCTCGAAGGATGACATGGGCGATATTCCGGAATCTGGTGCAGAGCATGATGCTAACGCCACCTCATGCAGGGAAAAGCGCGTATCCTCGGGCGGTCATGGATGTTCCAGGGTCATGAACCGCCTCAACGGCATCGACCTCGCCCGGGGCTTCGCGTTCCTCGGCATGGTCATCGTCAACTACCGGGTGATCCTCGGTTGGGCCGCCTCGGAGCCCTCCTGGCTCCGGGACTTCCTCGAGAAGTTCACCTCCCGGGCAGCCCCCCTGTTCGTCCTCATCGCCGGAGTCGGCACCACCCTGCTGTTCCGCGCGGGGATGTTCCGCAAGCAACAAGGCACGGTCAAAGCGAGCCTCGCCGGCAGCCTGCTCCGCGGCGCCTTCCTCGGCGTGGTCCTCGCGGCGTTCGCCCTGGTCGTGGACTACAACCGATGGACGGACTTCAACGACGAGAGGTCCCTGTCCCTGGCGAAGGTGATCAACGGCTGGATCGACGACGACCCCAAGGTGGTCGAACAGCTGCCGGAACGGATCGGTGAGTATCGCGACGAGCTCGCAGCTGGGACCACGGATCGGCGGCTCCTCTACTGGATGGGCGGCGGCATCATCGCCTGCCTGGCGCTGGCGGTGCTGCTGCGGCGGGACCCCCGCGGCTCCCTGATCGCCAGGGCCGGGTTCCTCCTCGCCCTGGGGTTCGCCTGGCACCCGCTCTGGAGCGGCGACATCCTGCACTACTACGGGGTGCTCCTGCTGGCGGGCGCAGCCCTGGTCGCGGCGCCGTGGTGGGTCATCGTCGGCGCCCTGGCGGCGACCCTGGTCACGCGCCCCTACCTGCGGGCCGGGCACGGCTGGTCCGACTTCGAGGGCTGGTCCATGGCGCTCGAGTACGGCGAGTTCTGGGAGTTCGAAGGACAGGCGCGGAACCTGTTCTACAACGGCTGGCATCCGGTCTTCCCCTGGCTCGGGTTCTTCATCGTCGGGCTCCTGGTCGGGCGCATGGCGGTTGGGCGGTGGGGGCCTCAGGTCGTCCTGCTGATCCTCGGCGTCGCCCTCTGGCAAGGGACCAGGTACGCGGCCCCCGCCACGGAGCGCGGCCTGCGTGACGCCGCGCGCGCCCAGGTCGCCGCCATCGGCGCCAGGGAAGACGCAAGCCTGGAGGGGTTGCGGCTGGTGCTCGGACCACCGTCGGAACGACCGCGCCTGATCCCGGAGGAAGGGACGCGACGGCGGCGATCCCGGGGGCCGAAGGTGGAGACCGTCATCGGCGAGAACCTGGGCGAGGGCTCGGAGACCCGCTCCCTCATCCGCGCGACCAAGCGCGTGGCCCGCGCCCTCGGTCGCGCGGATCGCCCTCCCTACAAGAGCTGGTCCCTGCGGCTCGACCCCGGCGCCGAGGACGGAGCGCACCGCCTGTTGCTGGACGTGGCCTACGACCCGGGGGCGGCGGCTCCGGCGGACCACGAACGCCACCGCGAGCACGCCATCGCGGCCCTCGCGGGGCTGGTGAATCCGCCGAGGAACATGATGAGGGCCATGGGTGGCGGACTGCTGCGATGGCCCGCCAGCGTCAAACAGATCGGGGTGCGACGGTTCCTCACCTACGAGGACACCAAGACCGGCGCCCTCCGCTCCGACGCCGCCGACACCACGTGGTTGTCAGTGGACGAGGTGCGCGACGTCAGCCCCACGCTCACCCGGCTGGCGGATCAATGCGGCACCTCCTCCTTCATGCCCGGGCCGTTCTACTTCACGTCCGCCCTGGGCACGGCCCTCATGGTGCTCGCGCTGTCACTCATGGCGGCCCAGTTCGCCGTCGTCCTCAAGGTACTGCACCCCGTGGTCTGCGCGGGACAGATGGCCCTGACCCTCTACGTGGCGCACGTCCTCATCGGCCTCACGGCCATCGAAGCCCTCGACTACAAGAAGAGCCTCTCCCGGGATCTCCCCGGGATTGCGTGCTGCATCGTGGTGTGCTGGCTGGTGTCTCTCGGGTTCGCCGCGTGGTGGCGGTCCTTCGCCAAGCGGGGCCCCCTCGAGATGATCATGCGGACCATCTGTCGCTGAGTTGGGGCGCGGGGGAAAACCACCATGGAAACCGGTAACCTGCGCCGGAGCCCGTTCAGGAGATCACCGCGTGGCGCTGCGAACCGGCCCTCCCCAGGAGAGCGCGGGTGGCCTGTGCCCATCAGGTCTCCACACCCATGCGCGCCCCCCGACGCGACGGGCTCGTGATCGCACCGCAACCGGAGTAGTCCATTGACGGAGACAGGACTGACACGACCCGGGGCCGCCCGGCTCCTGCTATGGCTCCTGGGAGGCTGGCTCTTCCTCGCCGGGCTCACCGGATACATGGCCGGGAAGAACTTCGCCATCCTGAAGCCGGAGAAGCTCGACCGAACGGCGGACTTCTACGGGGACATCCCAGCCGGGGAGCGGGAGATGGCCCTGCGCTACGCGGCCTCCGAGCTGAACCGGGTGTACTTCTCCCAGTCCTACACCCTGCAGCTGCTCCTCTCCGTTGCGGCCGTCGGCCTGTACCTGCTGTCCGGGGCCCGGGGCCGGAAGACCCTCGCCGCCCTGGCCGCCATGATCGTACTGTCCCTGATCCTCCGCTGTTACGTGACCCCCAAGATCATCGAGATGGGTCGTGTGATCGACGACGTCCCCCGCGAACCCCTGACTCCGGAGCGCGAAGCGTTCAACGACCTGCACGTGGTGACCGTGATGGTGGACATGACCAAGATGGCGCTCCTGGCGATCACCTCCGTGGCCGCCGCCAGACTGTTGCGAGGCGAGGATCGATGACCTGGACCGCGCTGGCTCTCTACCTGACCCTGACCGGACCGGGGGACACCTCCATGACCGTGGTCTGGCACACGGAGGCGCAGGCCCTCGGCTCCGTGGTCTCCTACGCGGAGCAGCCGCGAGGAGCATGGCGCCAGGTCCGTGGTTCGAGCCACCTCATGCCGCACACGTCCAGGCGGGTTCACGTGGTCCGGCTGACCGGGCTGCGACCGGATACGGAGTACGAGTTTCGCATCCCCCATCGCAGCTCCGCCGAACGCTTCCGGACGTTGCCCACGCACCCCACCCGGCCGGTGAAGATCGCCGCAGGGGGCGACACCATGCACAGGAAGCCCCTGTTCGCAAAGACCCTGGAACGGATCGCCGAGGCGGACGCGGACCTGGTGGCCTTCGGCGGCGACCTGGCCTACGCCAACGGTCAGCCGCAGCAGGCGGCGCGTTGGTTCGACTGGTGCGACGCCGTGACCGATCTCCTGGTGACGTCGGAGGGCCGCCGCATCCCGGTGGTCTGCGCCATCGGCAACCACGAGGTGAACGGCGGCTACGGCCAACGACCGGAGAAGGCGCCGTTCTTCCACGCGCTGTTCCCGTCACCCGGGACCCGCGGCTATGACGTCCTGGACCTCGGCGAGGACATCAGCCTGTTCCTGCTCAACACCAACCACACGACACCGGTTGGGGGAGATCAGGCGAAGTGGTTGGACGCGGAGCTGGCCCGCAGATCCGACCGAGAACACCTCCTGGCCATCTACCACGTCCCCGGCTACCCCTCACACCGCAGCTACGGCGGCACCGCCAGCGCGGCGGTCCGGCGCCAGTGGGCTCCCCTGTTCGACGAGCACGGCCTCGACGTCGCTTACGAGAACCACGACCACACCTACAAGCGGTCGCCTCGCATCAAGGGAGGACGGGTAGACCCCGCCGGAGTCCTGTACGTCGGCGACGGCGCCGTCGGCACCAGCACTCGCAAGGTCCGCTCCCCCGTGGACTCCTGGTGGCTGGAGCACACGAAGAGCATCAACCACTTCATCCTCACCACCATCCACGGTGATCAGCGGGTGCACGAGGGTGTGGACCACAAGGGGCAGCGGTTCGATCGCTGGAGCGCGTCGGAGGCGCACCTCGGCACGGAGTCGCTCCACGTCCTGCTCCAGGACAAGATGGACGAGCTCCTGGCGAAGCATCAGACCCCGGGGTTCCAGGTAGCCCTCGTGTCCGACGGTCGGCCGGTGCTGACCAGAGGGTTCGGGGTGGCGGAGGCGGGGAAGCAACGACCGGTGACCCCGGCGAGCGTGTTTCAGGTGGGCTCCATCTCGAAGCCCGTGGCCGCCGCCGCCGTCATGCACCTGGTGCAGGCAGGCAGGCTCGATCTCGACGCTCCGGCCAGCCGGTACCTGCCCCCGGAGTGGACCCTGCGTCCGCGGGCCGGGTCCGACCACGACGCGGACCAGGTGACCCTGCGCCGCCTCCTGTCCCACACCGCCGGGCTCAACGTCCACGGCTACCCGGGGCTGCACCCGAAGCTGGAGGTCCCATCCACGCTTCGGTCCCTCAACGGCGTCGTGTCTTCCAACCCCGCGGTACGCTTGACCCTGCCCCCTGGACAAGAGTGGCGTTACTCCGGCGGCGGCTACACCGTCGCCCAACTGATCGTCGAGCACCTCACGGGCGAGACCTTCGCCAAGGTGGCTCATCGTGACGTCCTCGGGCCCATGGGCATGACCTCCAGCTCCTATGACCCCGACGAGGACATCACCAAGATGTGCGTGGTGGGTCACGGCGCGGACGGCAAGCCCAAGCCTCGCTACCGCTTCGCGGCGAAGGCCGCCGCCTCGTTGCACGCGACGGCGCTGGACGTGGCCCGGTTCCTCTGCGTCGTCATGGATGACGGCGCGCCCCCCAATCCCAAGGGGCCCGCGTGGCTGGGCAGGAAGACGACGCCGGAGCGGCGTCGAGCCATGGTCCGCCAGCTCCTCACGGACCAGACCCCGGACGAGCAGGGTTACGGCATCGGGTTCTCCCTGAGGCAATCCGCCGCCGGTGAGCTACAGGGGCTGACCTTCGGACACGGCGGCAGCAACCGGGGGTTCAAGGCGGTCGCTCTGGCTCATCGCGAGAAGCGCGTGGCCGTGGTGATCCTCGCCAACGGGGACGACGCGCAGGGTCCGATCAACCGGCTGGCCGAAGAACTGCTGTTGGAATTGGCACAACGCTGAACGGTAGACTGGAGGCTCGTTCTCCGGTCGACTCACGGACGTCCTCGGAGAGTCCCGAGCGACATGGCCCGTTCCAGGACAACCCCATGCGGTTCCTCCTCGTCATCCTGTTGACCACGTCGGCGTTCGCCCAGCCGCGAGCAGCCGGAGGTGATCCCCAATTCCTGGTGCGGATCCCCAGCGCCCGTCCGGCGCAACTCAGGCAGGTCATGGAGCGCCTCGGCTACGACGTCTCCTGCCTGCCCTGTGGTGACGGGTTCGTGCGCGCCATCGTCAGCAGAGCCGAGTTCGCGGAGCTGCACCGGGCTGGCCTGCCGCCGGTGATCATGGAGTCCGCGCGTCCGCTGCGCGCCAGTCCGCGCCGCTTCGGGGCGGGCGGCTGGCCGGTGCCGTCCGGATACCGGGACCTGGCCGCCATCACGACGGAGCTCACCAACGCGGCGGCGGCCCACCCGTCTCTGGCCACGGTCGTGGACATCGCCGCCACCTACGGACCCGGGGCGACGTTCGAAGGGCGCCCCATCCTGGCCATCAAGATCTCGGACAACGTCGGCCTCGACGAGGACGAACCGGCGGCCTTGTTCGTCTCCGCTCACCATTGCCGCGAGATCGTCACCCCGGAGATCGCCCTCGAGTTGATCCAGACCCTGCTCAACGGCTACGGCTCGGACCCGGCCATCACCGCCGCCGTGGACGGCCACGAGATCTGGATCATCCCGGTGATGAACCCCGACGGGCTCGAGTACGTGTGGAGCACCAACAACCTCTGGCGCAAGAACCGGAAGCCCATCCCCACGGGCGAGTTCGGTGTCGATCTGAACCGGAACTACCCCGTGGGCTGGGACCTGTCCTGCGGCGGCAGCACCAACCCGGCGTCGGAGACCTTCCGCGGCCCCGCCCCGGCGTCGGAGGAGGAGATCCAGAGCCTGCTCGGTCTCTCCCGGGCCCAGCGGTTCACCAAGGTGATCGACTTCCACAGCTTCGCGGAGGAGGTTCGCAGGGGTTATCAATGCGCCATCATGCCGGCGCCCATCGATCAGGTATCCCTGGCCGAGGCCGCGCCCCTGGCGGCCGCCGGTTCCTATCAGGTCGCGCCGTCCTGCTGCCTCGGCGGGCACATCCACCAGCAGATGGCCGAACACACCGCGTACACGTTCCTGATCGAGACCCACACCACCTTTCAGCCGCCCTACGCCTCGTGCATGACCGAGGTCCAGACCCGCGCCGTGCCCCTGTGCCTGACAGCCCTCGCTCGTCCGGTTCCCCTGACCGGCCTGGTGACCGACAGCGTCAGCGGCGCACCTGTCGCCGCGGACATCGTCGTGGCCGGCGTGGACTGGGAGCTCGGCGAGTCACGACGCTCGGATGAGCTCCATGGGCGTTACCGGCTGTGGCTGCCGGACGGTTCCTGGGACGTGACCATCGACGCACCGGGCTTCACTCCCCTGACACAGACCGTGACCGTGACCGGCGGCGCCACCGCGACCCTGAACGCGACCCTCTCGCCATCGACGGCCTTCGCCATGGAGGCCTTCACCACCGGCTGGGCCGCAGGCGACCTCAGGCTGGGGATGCGGAACGTGCCCGTCGGCACCCTGCACGGCTACACCCTCCTCAGCCAGGCGACGGCGCAGCCCCACGGGGCGGGCGTGGTGCTGGGCTTGTGGCCGGACCTGCTCACCCTGCAGGTGCTGGCCGCCCCTCCGACCCCGGGCGGGGTGTTCCATTGGACGGCCCCCGTCGGGTCGGGGATGTACCCGGCGGCCACCCTGGCCTACCCCTCCGGCACCTTCACCCACCTGGTGGGGACTGGGCTGGACGTCCGGGGTCTGGCCCTCGGTCCCGGGTTCACGCTCCTGGGCCTCACGGACTTGATCCGCCTCCAATTCTGAAACCACCGAAAAACGCGGCCTTTGTCGGTCCTTTGCCCCGCACCTGGGCTGGATTTGGGCGAGGCCCCGCGTGATAGGATCGAGGGGTCGCTGGCTGATCCCCTCGTTCATTCCGGTCGGCGTCGGAACTTGCCCTTGCTCTCGCTAAGCTGTGGTGCCTCACTCGGTTCTTCCGTCCCGATCATCAAAGCTGGAGTGTTCTCTTGATCCTCAGACCAAGCGCCCGTGTATTCCTCCCTCTGCTGGCGTGCCTCCTCATCGCAGGGAACGCGTCCGCCCAGTGGGTTGACTTCGCAGACGAAACCAGCGTCCGGCTCTCTGCCACCAACTCCCTCGGAGCTGGCGACATCCAGGAGAAGGACTACGCCTGGGGCGACATCGACCAGGACGGCGACATCGACCTCGTGTGCGTCCGCAAGCAGCCCTTCACCTCCGCGGGCCGCTACCGCAACGTCCTCTTCATGAACGAGGGCGGGGTCCTGGTGGATCGCACCACCCAGTACGCCATCCACTCCACGGTCGCCGGCAGCCAGGGGTTCCTGGACGAGACCAACGACCGCGACGTGCAGATCGTGGACCTGGACGGCGACGGCTGGGACGACCTGGTGACCGCCACCACCCTGAGCGGGTCCTTCCCCAAGTACATCTCCCACCCCCGCGTCTACATCAACCGCGGCCAGGACGCCACGGGAGCCTGGCTCGGGTTCACGTTCGACGACGAGAACCGCATCCCCACCATGCCCGCTGAGCCCCGCTTCTGTGCCGTGAGCTTCGGCGACGTGGACGGCGACGGCGACGAAGACCTCTACATGGGTGACTACCAGCAAGGCGGGTCACGGGCCCTCGACGTTGACGATCGCCTGTTCATCAACAACGGTAACGGCTACTTCACGGACCAGTCTTCCGCCCGCATGTCCGTCACCATGCTCGAGTCATCCTTCGGCATGGCCACCGCCATCGTGGACTTCAACGGCGACGGCAAGCTGGACATCATGAAGGACGACGCCCTCAACGCACCCCAGGGCGTCTCCATCAGCTACAACGACACGGCCACGGAGGGGTTCTTCGGCTCCTACGACATCGCCTACGGCAACGCGCCGTATCACATCAACACCGGCGACCTGAACAACGACGGCCTGGTGGACTTCGTGGTCTCGGACGACGGTCAGGACCGGTACTGCATCAACACCGGGAACAACGCCCAGGGCATCGCCCAGTTCACCACCCTGCCCTACACCTACTCCGGTGGCGGCAGCGATGACGGGTTCGGCAGCAACAACCTCATCGTGGACCTCAATAACGACGGGTTCGCCGACACCATCCACTGCGACGTGGACGTGGACATCTCCGGCTGCTCCCGACGCACCCACATCTACCGCAACCTTGGCAACCTCCCGACCCCCACCCTGCAGGAGCAGCAGACCGCGGGGCAGGTGGTGGGGATCCCGACCAACATGCTGGTCGGGACCCATGACATCGCGGTGTTCGACATCAACAACGACGGCTGGCAGGACATGGTCATCGGCCGCTGCACCGGCACCCAGGTCTGGATGAACCAGCCCCCGGTGGGCCTCGCCTTCAGCTATCCGCAGGGCGTGCCCGCGTTCGTTCCCATCGGTCAGAGCTTCACGTTCCAGGCCCGGGTCACCGGGATCGGCGGCACCACGCCGACCCCGAACAGCCTCAACGCTTTCGCCTCCGTGAACGGCGCCCCCTTCGCCATGGTGCCGGTGAACTCTGTCGGCGGGAACGTGTATGACATCACCCTCCCGGCGGTCAGTTGCCTGCAGGAGATCCGCTTCTACGTGACCGCGGACGCGGGCGGCAACACCTACGCCGACCCGCCCACGGCCCCGTTCAGCTGGCAGACCGCCCTGGCCGCCGCGGGCACCACCATCACCTACGAAGAGGGCTTCGAGAACGGCCCCAACGGCTGGACCGTGATCAACACCGCGGTAGCCAACGGCGCCTGGGAGGTGGCGGACCCGCAAGGCACCGTCTTCATCCAGACCGGCCAGCAGGCGCAGCCGGAGGACGACGCCGAGGCCATCAATACGGCGACGCAGTGCTTCGTCACCGGCGCCCTGGCCGGATCGTCCGTCGGCACCTACGACGTGGACGGCGGCCCCACGGACCTCATCTCGCCCCAGTTCAACCTCTCCGGGACCGACGCCATCATCACCTACAGCCGCTGGTTCTTCTCCTCGGGCTCGGATCAGCTGGTGGTCTCCGTCACCGCCGACGGGGTCAACTGGCAGACCGTGGAGGCGGTCAGCAACGGCAACACCAACCAGTGGTTGGTGCACTCGTTCCGGGTCGGGGATTTCGTCAACCCGTCGTCCACCGTCCGGGTGCGGTTCCGGGTCATGGACCAGCCCAACAACGACATCACGGAGGCCGCCATCGATGTGTTCCGCATCCAGGAATACGTGTGCGCCACCTGTCAGCCGGACATCGGCTACGGGGGCCCGGGCAACGGCGCCCTCAGCCTCTGCGGTGGTGACCTCTCCAGCGGCACCTTCGCCAACCTCAACCTGACCAACGGCCCGCCCAGCAGCCTGGTCTTCCTGGGCGCGACTCCCACCCTGAACCCGGTGCCGTTCGCCGGCGGGACGATCATCCATCCGAACGCTCCTCTGCTCATCCAGTTCCCCACCGATCCGAGCGGCGAGTTCAACATCGCCATCGGCGGCGGCGGTGGGCCGTACACCCAGTACGCCCAGTCAGGCTGGATCGACATCACCCAGCCCTTCGGCGTGGCCCTCTCCAACGCCGTCCAGGGCAACTGGCTCCCCTGACCTACGTCATGATCTCCGCCGCTCCGATGGGCCTTCGTCGGAGCGGCCGGGAGGCCTCTCGCGCAACCGCGCGCTCAGGACACACCAATCAGGGGTAAATTACGAATAGCGAACCTTGTAGACTGCGTGGTTGATATGTGCACACCCCGAACAGCTTTGACCATCGTCGCGGTCGCCACGTTGGCGGCGTCAGTCACCGCCCAGACCATCACCCTGCAACCCAAGCCCGGCGCTCCGGTCTCCGGCCTCACCGCCGCGGAGTTGAGCGCCTTTGAACTCGGGAAGCAGCAGTTCGATCGTGTCTTCCAGGTATCCGACGGCCTCGGGCCCATCTTCAACCAGAACTCCTGCGCCAGCTGCCACAGCAACCCTGTGGGAGGTTCGGGGACCATCCTGGTGCAGCGCTTCGGCTACCTGGACCCCAAGTCGGGCATCTTCGACCCGCTCACCTCCCTCGGCGGCTCCCTGCGCCAGAGCCAGTCCATCACCGCCGCCTGCCAGGAGACCATCCCCGCCATCGCCAACGTGGTCGCGAGCCGGGTCACCAATTCGATCCTCGGCGCCGGACTGGTGGAGGCCATTCCGGACTCCGAGATCACGGGCAACGCCGCCAACCAGCCCACGGGCCTGGGAGGTCAGGTGCACATGGTGCCGACCCTCGAAGATCCCAACGCGCCGCTGCGCCCAGGTCGGTTCGGCTGGAAGGCCCAGCTGACCACCGTGCTGTCGTTCTCTGGCGACGCATCGCAGAACGAGCTCGGGCTGACCAACCGCCTGCTCCCGACGGAGAACGCCCCCAACGGCAACCAGGCCGTCCTCGCCACGTGCGACTCGGTCCCGGACCCGGAGGACGCGGTGGTCCCGGGCACGGGGCTGGAGTTCATCGACCACGTCACCAACTTCCAGCGTTACCTGGCGGCGCCGCCTCAGACTCCTCAATCCGGCATGACCGGCGAGTCCCTGTTCACCCAGGTGGGCTGCACGGACTGTCATCGCCCCTCATACACCACATCGAATTCCGCGGCGCTGGAACCGGCGTTGCGCAACCAGGCCATCAAGCCCTACTCCGACTACCTGATCCACGACATGGGCGCCGCCGCCGACTTCATCGAGCAAGGCGGAGCGGGACCACAGCGGATCCGCACCCCGTCGCTCTGGGGCGTGCGCACGCGCAACGCGCTGTGGCATGACGGCAGGGTCTCCGGCCCGGATCTGGCGACACGGATTCTGGGCCCGGGCGGCATCATCGAGCTGCACAACGCCTTCGCCAGCAAGGCCGCCACCTCAGCCCAGGCCTTCCTGCAGCTGTCCTCCTCAGACCAGATGAAGGTGGTGGACTTCCTCGACTCCCTCGGCAAGGTGGAGTTCGACGGAGACGGGGATGGGGACGTGGACAGCCTGGATCTGCAGGGCTTCTTCGCCGTCCAAACGGCCCCCGGAAGCAACACCTACACGGCGGACGATCCGGAGGCGGTGTACGACGTGGACCAGGACGGCGACGTGGACAACGTGGACTTCGACCACATGGTCTACGCCTACACGGAAGACTGCAACGGCAACGGCGTCGGCGACCTCATCGACATCCTGATCAACGGCACCAGCACGGACGTCAACAACAACTACATCCCGGACGAGTGTGAATTCTGCCAACCCGACCTGGGCAGCCAGTTCGGCAACCCCACGCTCACCATCTGCGGCGACGACCTCACCCAACCGGGTTCAGCAGCGGCGGTGATCATCGACAACACCCCCGCCAACCAGGTGGTGCAGGTTGCCATCTCCATCACCAACAACCCGCTCACGGTCTTCCCCGGCGCGGTGGTGATCCCCGGCCTCCCCTGGGCAGACCTCATCTCCGTGACCACCGACAGCAACGGTCGTTTCGTCACCCCGCTATACGGCGGCCCAGGCAGCGTGTTCACCTACTACGTGCAGGGCGGCTACATCGTCGGCACCAGCGTCGAGTTGACCAACGCCGTCGCGGTCAGCATCGGGAACTGACGCCCCCCCGCTCGCCGCGGACACCGGGACCCATCCCACAAGGAGGGCCCGGGTCCCGCTTCATGTTATGACGGAGCCGTGAGACACCTCCTGGCTTGCCTCTGGATCGGCGTCGGCGGCGCCCTCCAGCCCGTCAGCGCTCAAGTCCCTGATCTTGAGCCCGGGATCCTGGCGAAGGACAGCGACTGGGAGACCGAGGTCCTCCAGGCCACAGCCAGCGCGCAGCTCTCCCGGCTGGCGGAGTCCCTGTCCGGCGACGACCGCTCCGCCCTCTCCGCGGTGTTGCACCCGGAGGCCGTCGCCGCTCCGCTGCGCGCGGCGGGTGAGGCGACGAGCCACGGCCAGCTGGAGATCCTGCGAGTCCGGCCAGGTTTGGGGCCGATCCCACGGATGGACCTCCGCGGCGCCCTGGAGGCGCTCCGCGCGGCAGTGGGCGACGACGCCGCGAGCCGCGTCAAGTTCAAGGTCGTGGGGGTGCATCCGGTGGACGAGCTCCGGGCCCACACCCTGGTGCGGTACGAGGCGCTGGTCAAGGAGCCCAGCGGGCCCGTTGTGCAGCAGACCGGGCGCTGGTCCATCCAGTGGTCGCGGGAGAAGCCGGACAGCTCACCGATGATCACCGTGGTGGACCTGGTCTGGATGGACGAGGTCCGGAGCCCGAGGCCGCTGATGACGGAGGCCACCAGCGCCGTCATCGAGCCGAGCCACCCCTACGTCGATTGGTTGCGCGCCGGGGGCGAGCGTTGGCACGGGCGGGTGGACGGACTCGGAGAGCCGAACCAGATGGGACACAACGGCCTCGCCGTCGGCGACGCAGATGGAGACGGAGACGAGGACCTGTACGTGGCCATGGGCACGGCGCTCCCGAACCTCCTCCTGATCCGGCAGGCGGACGGTTCCCTGGTGAACGAAGCGGACAAGCGCGGGGTCGCGTGGCTGGACGACACCAAGGGATGCCTGTTCGCCGACATGGACAACGACGGAGATCAGGACCTGCTGGCGGCGGTCGGCAACGCCGTGGTCCTGGCCCGGAACGACGGCACCGGGTCGTTCAAGAAGCTCGTGGTGATGCGCTCCAACACCCCCGCGGCCTTCTACTCCCTGGCGGCGGCAGACTTCGACGGGGACGGCGACCTGGACGTCTACGGCTGCCGCTACGTGAAGCTGCAATACGGGATCTCCATCCCGGTGCCGTTCCATGACGCCAACAACGGCCCCGCCAACCACCTCTGGCGCAACGACGGCGACGACGGATTCAGCGACGCCACCGCAGCCACCGGGCTCGACGCCAACAACCGCCGGTTCAGCCTCGCCTGCGTCTGGCTCGACTACGACCTGGACGGCGATCAAGACCTGTACGTGGCCAATGACTTCGGGCGCAACAACCTCTACCGCAACGACGGCGGGAAGTTCGAGGACGTAGCTCGGGAGATCGGGGTCGAGGACCAGGCCGCCGGCATGGGGGCCAGCGTGGGTGACTTCGACCGGGACGGGCGACCGGATCTCTACGTCACGAACATGTTCTCCTCCGCGGGCAACCGCATCGCCTACCAGGACCGCTTCAAGAACGACGACCCCGCGAGCAAGGCCCAGATCCAGCGATACGCCCTCGGCAACACCCTGTTCAGGAACGAAGGGGGCCGGTTCAAGGACGTGAGCCGCCAGGCGGGGGTCCGCATGGGCAGGTGGGGCTGGGGGGCGAGGTTCTGCGACCTGGACAACGACAGCTATGACGACATCGTGGCCCCCAACGGGTTCCTGACGGGCCGCGTCAAGGACGACCTGTGAAGCTTCTTCTGGCGACGGGTCGCGTCGCAATCACCGGCTACGGACTCCCTCGAAGGAGGCCCTCGTGACTACCTGCGCGGGTGGGCGGCGCTCAACCGGCAGATGGACATCGGAGCGTCCTGGAGCGGACACGAACGGAACAACGGGTTCATCAACCTGACCGACGGCAGCTTCGTGGACGCCTCCGGCGTCCTCGGCATCGACTTCGAGGACGACGGACGCGCCGTGGTCAGCGCCGACTGGGACGGAGACGGAGACCTGGACCTGTGGTTGCGGAACCGCACCGGGCCGCAGCTGCGGTTGATGCGCAACGACGCCGCCGAAGGACGATCGTGGCTCTCCCTCGAGCTGGTGGGGACCCGCTGCAACCGGGACGCCGTCGGCGCCAGGGTCAAGATCCAGTCCGGTTGGGATGAGCTGATCCGCACGGTGCGATGCGGTGACGGCTACCTGGCGCGCTCATCAAAGCGACTGCACTTCGGCCTCGGCGACGCCAAGAACATCAACGGCCTGGAGGTGACCTGGCCCGGAGGTGAGACCCAGAGCTTCCGCGCCCTGTCCGTGAACGGACGCTATCGCATCGTGCAGGGTGAAGACGCTCCGGTCCGGATCACGACCGAGCCCTCGTCCCTGCCATCCGGCGCCCTGCCCGACCCCGGAGACCTGGGGTCCGTGGCCATTCCGTTGCGCACTCCCCTGCCGCTGCCGCCGAGCCTGAAGCAGCGGCTCTGGTCCGACGGCGAACCACGGGGATGGACCGCGGTGAACCTGTGGTCGCGGACCTGCCCACCGTGCGCCGCGGAGCTCGCAGAGTGGTCCGACCACAAAGCGGATCTGAAGGACGCCTCGCTCGAAGTCAGCGGGCTGGGGATGGACGGAGAAGACCCCGCCGCCGCCGCCTGGTTCAAGGAGGCGTGTGCAGGGTCCTTCGCGTCAGTGGCCGCGGACGACGCCGCCCGTGACATGGTCGAGGCCCTCGTCCTCAACGTCCGACGCCTGCAGGCGGAGCTCCCGCTCCCCACCACCATGCTGGTGGACCACAAGGGCAACCTGCAATCCCTGTATGTGGGCAAGACAACGGCCAGGGAGCTGATCGAAGGACGGGCGCGGATGGCACAATCTCCGCCCCACCGCCGCTCCATGCGAGGCGGCCGCTGGTTCTTCGCCATGCCGCGGGACTGGTCGGCCCTCGCCAAGGAGCTGGAGCGTCGCGGGCATGACAAGGACGGCGCGTTCTACCGACGCCTCAGGTGACGGGGTCCGGGTCGATCCCGATCACCTCCCAGCAGAGCTGAAGTGAGCGCAGGTTCTCGCGAGCGCCGCAGAGAGGCTCACGGTCCTCCTCGATGGCGCAGAGCAGGTCGCCCATGGTGCCGCGGAAGCCATCAGGGAACCACTGGCCTCGGAGCTCCGGGGTGTGGTCTCCGCCAGGCCTGTGGAGCGTCACGGTCTGCGTCTGCAGATCCACACCGTCGCTGAACAAGGCCCCCTCCGTACCGGTGATCACGGTGCGGTTGCGGGCCACGTGAGGGCTGTCCCCATTGAACAGCAGGGTCGCCCGCGCATCCGGGAACCGCATGACCGCCTCGCCGAGGAGCGGCGGCAACGCGCGCTGCGTCGGGCTCCGCCTCACCGCCGAGTCACAGGCGTCCATGGTCCGGTCTCCCAGGACGCTCTGGACGAAGTCGAACCAGTGAATGCCGAAGTCGAACAGCAAGAGGTGAGGCGTGTGATCGAACACCGTGCCGGCGATCCAGTTGTGATCCCAGTGAATGCTCACGTCAACGGACGCGACCTGTCCGATCAGGCCCTGCTGGACAGCGCAGCGCATCCACGAGAGGTGAGGAGCGAAGCGGCCGTTCTGGTTCACCGCCAGCTTGACCCCGTGAGCCTCGGCGAGGTCGCAGAGGCGCTCCCCCGTCTCCAGGTCGTTGACGAAGGGCTTCTGGGAGAGGACGTGCTTGCCCGCTTCGATGGCGCCCTCGACGATGGGCACCCGCTCTGGAGGATGAGGTGTGGCGTCCACGACGCCCACGTCATCGTGGCCGATGGCCTCGCGCCAGTCCGAGGTCACTTCCGCGTCCGGGAAGAACGTCTCGCGGTGAGACTCCGCCTTCTTGATGTCGCGGCTGCACAACACACGCACGGGCCAACCGGCGTCCCGATAGGCGGTGAGGTGGCGCTCCGAGATCCCGCCGCAACCGATCAGCGCGATCCCCGGCACGGGACCTCGTGGGACGGGCGGCAGATAGGGCAGTTCCAGCGGGTCGCTCATGGTTCCAGTCCTACCGTGCGTCGTTCCCTGGCGGACCGCAGGGCGGCGTCAACGATCCGCTGACCCATGAGGGAGATCCGCGGTGAGAGCGGGCCGTCCACGGGAAGCCCGGACTCGATGCGGCTCACCATGTACTGGATCGGGTCCTGACAGGGCGGCTCCACCGTCGCCACCGGGACCGGGTGGGCCTCCGGGGCCTCGCGTGTCTGGACCGTGACCACGTCTTCGTAGTCGTAGCTGCTGATGGTGCCCTCCGACCCGACGATCACGAACCCGCACTTGGGCTGGGGCTGGTGGGTCCAGGGATCGGTGAAGGTGCCCCAACGGGTCTCGAAGGTGCACAACCCGGACGCGTAACGGGCGACCACGACGGCGTGCTCGTCCACCTCCAGGCCTTCCTGCTGATCCGTGACGCAGGTGACCTCCAACGGCTCCACATCCCCCATGAACCAGGTGCCCAGGGTGGTGCCGTAGCCCAGGTAGTCACGCAGGGCTCCTCCCCCCGCTTCGGTCTGGTACCACCAGGAGCGCCCCTTCTCTGCGGCGACGAACTCGGGAGACGTCTCCACCTTGTCCGCCAGGTGCCAGAGCGGCCCCCGGTTGCCGTCATAGAAGCGGACCTCCCGGACCGCCCCGATGGCCCCTTCGTCGATGAGCTGCTTGGCCATGCGATGGGCCGGCACCCAGGTCAGCGGCCAGTTGATCGCCAGCAGACGGTTCGCTGCCTCCATGGCCCGGGTCATGGACACGGCCTCCCCCGCGTCCGCGGCGAACGGCTTCTCCAGCAGCACATGAGCGCCGAAGTCCGCCACACCGTGCACGTACTCCGCGTGCCTCGCGGTGGCAGGGCAGAGGATCACCAGGTCCGGCCGGGCCTCCTCGAGACACCGGCGCCAGTCGGTGAAGACGCGTTCCTCGTCGATGCCGAAGGTCTCGACGACGGTCGCCATACGGGCGGGATCCTCATCGCACACCCCCACCACCTCCACTCCGGGATGAGCGTGGGCCAGACGGAGGTTGTCCCCCATGTGCATGTGATCGAAGTTGACGCCGCAGACGCGAATCACGAGTCCCCCTCCACCGCAGCCCGATGCCTGACCCCCGCCTCCAGGACGCGCTCATCCGGCCACACCTCCAGGGGCGAATACCGAGGATGATGATGCTCCCGGAACGGATCGTTGCGGGCGGCGTTGTAGCAACAGATCAGGGACCAGCGCGGGTCGTCGCTCTCGTTGCGCTCGGATCGGTGGAGCAGGTTGCAGTGGAAGAACAGGGCGTCCCCGGGGGCCAGCTCCACGTGACGGTGCTCCATGCGGCGCAGCACGTGCACCACACGGTCGCGCTCAGCGCAGGTCTGGTCTCCGTCCTTGCGGTGCTCCAGGCGCCCCAGGGTATGAGACCCGCGGATCACCTGAAGGCACCCGTTCTCCCGGGTGGCCGCGTCGATGGCGATCATGCAGCTCCCCATGAGCGGGAAGAGGCAGCCGTTCTTGTACCAGTACCCATAGTCCTGGTGCCACTCCCAGACACCTCCCTTGCGGGGCTCCTTGAGCATGAGCTTGTGGTGATAGTGATAGACCTCCCCGCCCAGGACCGCCTCCATGGCGCGCACCACCCGCTCACTTCGAGCCACGGCGCTGTACATGTCGTCCTTGAGCTCATTGCGCACCGTCAGCACGGCCGCCTCTCCCGATCCATCCCGACGCTCCAGGGCGTCCGCCCCCACCGCTGCGTCGCGCTCGCAGAGATCTCGGAGGCACGCCGTCTCCTCCGCGGACAACAGGCTCGGGACGATGAGGTAGCCGTCCTCTTCGAACCTCCGGTGTTCATCTTCAGCAAGACGCCAGCCCATGTTTCCCCCTCGACATGGAATCGAACGCACCGCTCCGCGAGCGGCCCGGCAAGATCTTAACCACCGGGGTCCTGATGCGCGGATACCCGGCCCCTCGTTGGTCCTCCGGACGGACGGGGGTCAGGGAACCGCCGACGCCGAGGCCATTGCTATCATGGCACCCCGTAGCGCTACCTGGTGTCCCCGGAGGTCTTCATGAGTCGTCTCTACGTCAGGTTTTCGGTGTCCTGCTTCGCCTTCCTCTTGTTCGGCTGCGCCGGATCCGGGCAGCGGCACGCCTGGCACCGGACGACCTTCGAGGAAGCCGGTGTGGACGAGGCGGCCATCGTCGAGCTCGTCGCCGACATCGAGGCCGGGCATTACGGCAACGTCGATCACTTCCTGCTCGCTCGCGGGGGGAAGATCGTGGCCGACCATCACTTCCAACGGGACTACGTCGAGATCTCCAAGCCCTACGACCCCGAAGATCATGCCTACGACTACGACCACCCGTCGTGGCACCCCTACTACCAGGGCACTCGGCTCCACACTCTCCAGTCGGTGACCAAGTCGATCACCTCCATCTGCGTCGGCATCGCCATGGACGAGGGTCGCATACCAGGAGGGGTGGAGGCTCCGGCGATGTCGTTCTTCTCGCAATACGAGCCGGACCTCTCCGACCCGCGCCGACGCGCCATGACCCTGCAAGACCTCCTCACCATGCGCAGCGGGATCGCCTGGGATGAATCGATCTCCTACGAGGACCCGGCGAACTCATGCATCCAGCTCGAGTCCAGCCAAGACTGGGTCCGCTATGTGCTGGCGCAGCCCATGAGCGAGGACCCGGGCACCCGGTTCAACTACAACTCCGGAGCCAGCGTCCTCATCGGCAAGATCGTCCGCGTGGCCACCGGCAGGCGCATCGACGAGTACGCCGCGGAGCGGCTGTTCAAACCCCTGGGCATCACCGAGTGGTTCTGGAAGGAGACCCCTTGCGGCGAGATCGACACCGAGGGCGGGCTCTATCTCGCACCCCGCGACCTCGCACGCATCGCCCAGCTCTTCTTGCAGAAGGGGACCTGGCGCGGACGCCGCGTCGTCTCCGAATCCTGGGTCGAGGAATCGGTCGAGCCGCACGTCACCCTCGGCTCCGCCCCCGGCAGACCGGACTCCGCCTACGGATACCAGTGGTGGGTCGCCGCCGAGGACGGACGTGCCGTCGCCTACCAGGGCAGCGGCTACGGCGGCCAGTTCCCGATCGTCATCCCCGACCTCGACCTCGTCGTCGTCTTCAACGCGTGGAACATCCACGACCGGCCCAGCAAGAGCACCACCGGTGCGCTCCGGGACATCATCCGCCCCGCGGTCCGTGGCGGCGCTCGTTGACGCGGGACGCGGCGGTTTCAGCTCGGATTCTCATCGCCTGCCACACGGGCATGGATGGTCGGTCACGAGAGGGACCCATCCAGGAACCACCTCCCGTGCACGCTCACGGTGACCCTCGTGTGGAGCTCCGCCACCGCTTCCTCCCCTCGCCCATCCAGAGCAACTGGCGGCTGTATCTCTCTTCAACGCGCAACGAGCCGGACCTGGTGGCAGCGGTCACCGAGACCGAGCAGCGCGAACTCGCCGTGGAGCGTCGCGAGAGCTCCTGATTGGAGGAGGTCGTCAGCGGCACCGAGCCCTTCGCATTCTTCGTCCCGCACGTGACATTCCGCGCCTTGGGAGACCGGCGCGTCTCGAAGTTGATGAGCCATGCCGACAAGGGGACGTCGCCGCCAACGAGAGGTACAATCCGCGACGCATGGGTGGGCTGGATGGGGAGTGACGGCAGACAATCCTATGGGGAAACCGAACCAACCCGGGGATGACCCGATCGAGGGGGACCAAGAAGGGACCGGTTCCGCGCCCAACTGGGAGACCTTGGCCAGCCGCCTGAGGGCGGTCTCCGAGCTCACCGCCGATTGCTGCTGGATGCGGCTGGAGTATCCCGATGGTCGCTCCCATCGCGAGTGGATCACGGGGTCGTTCGAACGGCTGACGGGTTACGGCACCGAGGAGTTCTCCGACATCGGCCTGCAGAGGCTGGTGCACCCGGACGACCTGTCGTTCGCGCTTGGTCGAGTCAAGGGCCCCGAGGGGATTTCGGAACACCAGTTTCGCATCGTCACCAAGTCCGGGGAGTTGCGATGGCTCGAAGAACGCATGCGGGTCAACCGCCGCGAGGATGGCGTCCTTGTCGTATTCGGATCGACCCGTGACATCACGCTACAGAAGACCGCGGAGGAGGAGCTCAGGGAGTCGAAGGTTCGGCAGCACCAATCACAGAAGATGGAGGCGTTGGGCATGCTCGCTGGGGGCATCGCCCACGACTTCAACAACCTCCTCACGGTGATCATGGGCTACGGCGAGTTCGTGCGCGAGAGCGACCATGTCAAGCCGGATCTCGCCGACGGCGTTAACGAAATGTGCCTGGCCGCCGAGCGCGCCGCCGAGTTGACCCGCCGTCTGCTGACCTTCAGCCGGCAACATCCCATGGTCCCCCTGGTGGCGGACCTCAACAAGCTGATCTCCGACACCATCAAGATGCTGCGACGGCTCGTCCCGTCCAGCATTGACCTGGTGACATCCCTGGCGTCGGCGTTGCCGCGCGTGAAGCTGGACGTTGCGCAATTCGAACAGGTGCTGGTCAATCTGGTGGTGAACGCTCGCGACGCTCTGGGTGGCACCGGCCGCATCGAAATCCACACGCGGAGGGTGCGGATGAACCGGGGGGACTCGTCGGGTTGCGTGGAGGACCCGACGGGAGATCGCGTGCTCTTTCGGGTGAGAGACAACGGTTGCGGCATCGCAGCGGAAGACCTCCCCCGGATCTTCGAACCGTTCTTCACCACAAAGGACACGGGCAAGGGGACCGGATTCGGACTGGCCGCCGTGTACGGGACCGTGGCCCAGAGCGGCGGTTCGATCCATGTGGAGAGCGAGGTGGGAGAAGGGACGTCCTTCTCGGTTTTCCTTCCGCTGGCACCAACCAGGACCGAGGTCAGGGAATCGCACCTGGGTCGGGCACGGGACGAGTCACGGGGCAATGAAGCGATCCTCATCGTGGATGACGAAGATCGAGTCCGACGCCTCCTTGGCCAGACCCTGACTCGTCTGGGTTACCGAGTCATGGAGGCAGGACTGCCCACGGATGCCGCACGAATGAGTGAGGAACACCAGGGACGGATCCACTTGCTGCTCACCGACATGGTGATGCCTGAGATGAACGGCCGCGAGTTGGCCGCCCGCATCCGGGAGGATCGGCCGGATATGCAGGTCCTCTACATGTCCGGCTATCCGGCCGAAGATCAAGCGAACGCCGAGGCCCTCGACGTGGACAACAACTTCATCGCCAAGCCCATGGCGATGCAGGATCTGGGCCGCATGGTTCGAAAGGTCCTGGAGAGCGACCGCGGTGCTCCGAGCTGAACGCACATGACGACCGTGTCGCCACCATGCGGTGCTTCTAGTCAGCGAGCTCGCTGACCGTTCCTCGAGCAGGGTCGGCCACGCTCGAAACGGCAGACTCGTGCACCACCGCCGCCGATGCCTGGCCTGTAGTAGGATTGTACGCTTCGACCCACTCCGTCTCTCTGGAGGTCAGCCATGCCGTCCCTTCCGTTGACACCGGCGCGTCGATGCTGCGCCGTCCTGTCCGTCATCCTGTTCGGGCTGGGCAATGCGGCCCCGGCACAGATCTCCTACCCGGACTTCAGCGCCACGGTAGGGATGACCCTCAACGGCGCCGCCGCACAGCTGGGAAACGCGCTCATGATCACCCCCGCCCAGAATGGCCAGGCCGGGAGCGCGTGGTTTCAGTCGCAGCAGTCGGTGACGTCGGGATTCCTGACGACCTTCGAATTCCGGATCACGCCGACCGGATCAGGCGCCGACGGAATGACGTTCATCGTCCATGACGACGTCGCCGGCACGGCCGCCCTGGCTCAGGGCGGAGGCTCCCTCGGCTATACCAGCCAACCGCTCGTGCCAACGAACACCATGGCCAACCTGCTCGTCGTCGAACTCGACACCTATCAGAACGGCGGCTTCGGGGACCCGGACGCGAACCACATCAGCGTGCACCTCATCCCGACGATCCCCACCACCGCCAACGGCGCCGACGAGTACTACTCGATCGGTCGTGTCAGCCCTGCCACCAACTTGTCGGACGGGCAGGTCCACACGATGTGCATACGCTACGTTCCGGGGACACTGGACATCTTCCTCGACGACACCGCGGTCCCCGTGTTGAGCGTCGCGTTTGACTTCCTGACCGGTGGCACGAACCTGACCGGCAACCCGATCGCAGGCCTCAATTTGCCGAACGGAACCGCTTACGTCGGGTTCACGGGCGGCACGGGCGGTTTGAATCAACTCAACGAGATCCTGTCGTGGGAGCTCGGCGGGCCGGCCTGCCCCCTGAATCCGTGGGAAGTCAACAGCCCCGAGTCGTCCCTCGACATCGACGGCTTGCAGGGCACCGGCACCGGCCCTGCGGTCACCCCGACGGGTTCCAACTCTCACAACCCGTCGAGATCTCGATCCTGGCGTCCGGCACCCCTGTCAACCTCGCGCTGGGGGATGACGCCGTCGCCTACAGCGCGTACCAGAACAGCCCGTACTGCGGGACCATGCCGGGCATCACCTTCTACGGGACGACGTACACGACGTTCTGGGTCCACTCGAACGGCGAGGTCTACTTCCAGTTCCCCACGGCCAGCCCCAGCCCCAGCTTCACTCAATACCTGACGTGGATGCCGCGAGCCGGGGTATGGACCGACTTCTCGCCCAACCTCGGAGGGTCCGTCTCGGTATCGGCCACTGCAACGGACGTGCGGGTGTCGTTCCAGGGAGTCCCCAGCGCGTTGAACACCGGATCGGCCAACAGCGTCGACATCACGTTCACCTCCGCCGGCGAGACCATCATCGACAACTACCTCCCGGACCCGACTCACACGTTCCAGTCGATCATGGGCATCTCGCGAGGAGGAGGCAGCACCGACCCGGGCCCCATGGGGGGCACCGCCGCCGGGACGATCATCGGCAACCTCGGCGCAGGCGCACAGGCGGGAGTCGCCAGCGACGCCATCTACGAGATGTCGACCTCGGGCTTGCCGGCGGGGGGATGGACCAGCCTCACGTTCCCGTTCTCGGACGGCAGCTCCTGGATAGTCAATTAGCAGGGCTTCCTTCAATCGCGATCACGACGGTGACGTCAAAGGAGCTTGCAAGGCGGCGATCCCGACCCGGTGACCGCTGTCTCCTTCACCACCACCTGACCATCGGTCAGTCCCGACTCCAGCGTCGCTCCGAGGTGGTTCGTTGTGGTACAAGATCCCAGCGGCCGCGGTGGCTCGCGCTCTCGAGCTGACTGCTTCCCCAGACATGACACAACCTGTACTGGATGTCCGCTCTCTGACACGGGTGTTCCGCATCGGCGGGCGCGAACTCTCCGTGCTCACCGACGTGAGCCTCTCCGTCGCCAAGGGCGAGTTCGTCGCCGTGATGGGGCAGAGCGGCTCGGGTAAGAGCACGCTGCTCCACATCTCCGCCGGCCTCCTCCCTGCCACCTCGGGTCAGGTGTTCGTGGACGGGAAGGAGATGACGGCGCTGCCTGAAGGAGAGCGCGGGCACATGCGCCGCTCCTCCATCGGCTACGTGTTCCAGAACTTCAACCTGATGCCCCAGTTGACCGCGGGCGAGAACGTGATGCTGCCGCTGAGGGTCAACGGGAGGGACCCGCAGGCGGAGGCCTCCCGCGTGGACGCGTTGCTGGAGCGCATGAACCTGCAGGGCCGCAAGGACCACGCTCCTCATCAGCTGTCAGGGGGCGAACTCCAGCGCGTCTCCGTGGCCAGGGCCCTCGTCATGGAGCCTCCCCTGATCCTGGCCGACGAGCCGACCGGGAACCTGGCCACCAAGACCGGGGAGGAGGTCATGAGGCTGCTCCGGGCAGCGGTTGACGATCAGGAGCGGTCCGTGCTCATGGTCACCCACAACCCATACGACGCAGCCGGCGCGGACCGGGTGCTGTTCTTGAAGGACGGGCGGATAGACCCGGAAACCGAGCTCTCCGGTGATCACGATGCGGCTGCTGTTCTGGATCGCCTCAAAGAACTTGGCATTTAGGCGGCTCCACGCCGTCTGCGCCATCCTCGGCATCGCCTTCGGTGTCGCCACCGTCGTGGCCATCCAGGTGGTTGACCACAACACGGTGGTGAACCTGCGAGAGCATCATCGCCGCTTCACCGGCGACCCGGACTGGGTGCTGACCCTGCACAACCCCAGGGCGACCAGAGTCGCCGACGCTCAGTCGGCGCTGGAGCGGCAACCGGGGCTGCGCATGAACACCCCGGTCATCTCCGAACGGGTCGCGATCAGCGACGAGAAGCGGGAGCTGAAGGGTATTCCGTTCTTCGCTCTGAAGCCGGAGGCCGGCGCCACCTTCGACGCCTACGCCGTGCGTTCCGGAAGGGACTTTCGTGCAGGAGAGCGGGGCGTCTTCCTCGCCGCCTTCAAGGCCGCAAAGGACGGCGGCCTGAAGATCGGCAGGAGCTACAAGCTGCAACGCCCCGCCGTGACACCCCACGGCTGCGCCGACGGGCAACTGATCGACCTCGAGGATCGCTCTCGCCCCTCCGGCCCGGCCCTGGAACTGAAGCTCATCGGGGTCCTCGCGCCTCATCACCTCGGTCTCTCCAACAACGGCCGCTCCCTCGTCCTGCCTCACGCTGACGGGGTCGAGCTCATGGGCGGCACGCCGCACCTGACCCGCTGGTGGGTCCAGCTCGGCCCCGATTCGAGCCCGGGCATCGTCAAGGACCAGCTGGAGTCGGTCTTCCGTATCGACGTGCCCGAAGCCCGGGAGGTGGGCGAGACCCGTGAAGAGCGGGCCTTCCGGAGCGGCGTCCGCCTGGCCTCCTTCATGGCCCTCGGGCTCGGGCTGTTCATCATCTTCCATCTGCTCACCCTGGCGGTCACCTCGTGGGTTCGTCAGGTGGGATTGCTGGGGGCCCTGGGGCTCACCGGACGCACCCTCGCCGGGGTGTTCCTCCTCGAGGCTCTCATGCTGGCCGTGATCGGGACGGCAGCGGGGCTCGGCATCGGTCTCGTCATCGCCAAGCTCATGCTGGGAGCCCGCATGACCACCCTCGGGTGGGGCCGACCGGTGCAGCAATTCGAGATCCCCTGGGACACCCTGGGCTGGGTCGCCGCCGCGGGCATCGTGGCGTGCCTGCTGGGCGCCATCCATCCCATCGCGCGGGTGCGCAGGGTCGCCATCATCGACGCCCTGAAGCAAGGAGAGGCCGCCCTGGGCGACGCCGCCGCCCCACGCTGGTTGCTGCCCCTCATCCTGGCGCTGCTGCCTCCGTCGGTGCTCGGGCTGGCGTGGCTGCTCCACCCCATGGACAAGGAGTTCGTGGAGGTCTCCTTCCTTGTCACGCTGGTGTTCGGCGGCTTCGTCATGACCCTGTGGACGCTGCCCACGGTCCTGGGGACCGTACTCGGAGCCTGCATCAAGCCCTTCGAACGCACGCAACGGGTCCTCCCCTACCTGCTCCGAAAGGGCCTCGCCCGCGGCATCCGCCGATTCGCCGGATCCGTCACCGGCCTCAGCCTGGTGGCCGCCGGGATCGTCACCCTCCATGCCATCACCGGCGCGCTGAAGGACGACAAGGACGAGTGGGCGGCCCGCGCCCTCCCCGGGAAGGTGTTCGTCGAGCTACCGGGCGTCGGACGCAAGCGACTGGAGCCGCTCAGGAACATCGAGGGGGTCAGGTCCCTGACGCCGCTGGATGCGCTGTTCAGGCAAGGTACCCTGGAGGTCCGCGGGGTGTCCGTGCCCGACGTCCTCGCGGACGGGCTGCTGTCCGGATCAGACGACGAGACCAGGCGCCGCCTGTTCGAACAGGGTCGCGGCATCGTGGTCACCACCAACCTGGCGCGGGAGCGGGACCTCAAGCTCGGCGACGACATCCCCCTGACCACCCTCAAGGGGCGTCGCTCCTTCGAGGTCGTGGCCATCGACGACCGCTTCGGGTTCAGGCCTCATGATCCGGCCTACGCCCTCATCGAGGAGAAGACCATGCGGCAGATCTTCTGCCGCAACAACGACCGGGTCAGCTTCCTCTCCATCGGCTTGCTCCCCGGTCACGACGAGACCGCCGTAGCCGACGCCGTCCGGGCCGCCGTCATCGGCGCCTTCGGCTCGGAGAACACGCGGACCTGGACCGGGGCCCAGCAACGGCAGGAGTACCGCGACGAGATCAACGCGGACTTCGCCATCTTCGACGTGATCCTCCTGCTCACGGCGATCCTGGCTGGCATGGGGCTGCTGAACTCGTTGCTGGTGAGCGGCATGGAGCGCACCAAGGAGACCGGCCTCCTGCGCGCCGTCGGGGTCACCAGTAAGCAGGTCTACAAGCTGTTGATGTCCGAAGCGGTGATGCTCGGACTGACCAGCGGTCTCCTGGGCAGCGCCATCGGCGTGATCCTGTCCGAGGTGGCGGTCAGGGGGCTGGCGTCTCTCTCCGGTCTCCCGTTGGTCCACTCCTTCGACTTCTGGTGGGTGCTCATCTCCATAGCCGCCCTCGCCGCCTTCGCCGCCGTAGCCGCCGTCATCCCCGCTCGCCGCGCGGGCAGCGCAGATGTGATCGCCGCCATCAAGTACGAGTGACACCCCACCTGGTGTAGACTGACGTCACATTCCTGGGGAGGACTGTGATGTCACGAGTGACGAAGGTGGTGGTCCTCAGCGCCCTGGCGCTGATGGGAGGTTGTGCCACATCGAAGAAGCCGGAGCCGACCGGCGGCCTGCAGCCGCTGACGAACGTCGCCCGCGACCTGGACCTGAAGATCAAGCCCACGGGCTTCGCCGAGGACCGGTTGCTGGTGGACCGCAAGGGGCGCGCGTTCTACGTCATGGCGGACAAGCCCTATTACCGGTTCATGGGGGACAAACGCACCCTCTCCAGCGATCAGAGGGTCCGGGTGGCCGGCAAAGAGCTGCTGGTCCCCGGTGAGATGGTGGCGGCCATGCGGGAGGACCTGCGAGGCGTCCCCGCCCGGCCCAACGCGAAGCCCAAGCCTCCCGTGGTCCGCCCCAAGCCCCGCCCCGGACGCAAGAAGCCTCCACGGCTGTTCAACGTGAAGATCGTCATCGACGCCGGACACGGGGGCAAGGACCCGGGCGCCGTGCGCGCCGGGGTCACGGAGAAGTCCGTGGTGCTCCCTATCGCCAACAAGGTGGTGGCGAAGCTACGGGCCCTGGGAGCCACTCCCATCCCCACCCGCACCGGCGACGTCTACCCGAGCCTCGACAGGCGGGCCGCCATCGCCAACCAGCGGTCCGCGGACTACTTCCTCTCGATCCACGCCAACAGCGCCGCCAACAAGCGCGCCACCGGCGTCGAGGCCTACTACCGCGCCGACGGGCGCCGCGGCGCCATCTCCCGCATGCTCGCCACCAGCATCGTCGATAGCGTGGTGGCCCGGACCGGAGCCAACAACCGCCGGGCCCGCGCCGACGCCCGCGGCCTGCGGGTCCTCCGCAAGACCCGCATGCCGGCGGTCCTCCTGGAGGTCGGCTTCCTCTCCAACACCGCGGAGCGACGACGGCTCACCGACCCGGGGTACCAGGAACGGATCGCCCAGGGGATCGTGGACGGCATCGTCTCACACCTGTACACGCCCACGCCGGCGCTCTGATCAAGCACGGCACACTTGGGCGTGCCACCTCTCCAGGGACCGCTGACCGCGGCCACGGTCGATCATGGCGTCATGGATGCGGCCGCCAAGCTGATCGAGAAGGCGAGACGGGCACGCGACCACATCCGTCGACGCTCGTGGCGCCCGCGACGATAGTGGACCCGGGTGAGTTGTCACTATCGAGTCGTAGAGGAAGCCATGCCTGAACCCGATCTCACGTCAAGGGCCCCGTCCCAGGTCGGCGACTCGCGCCGCACGCGCACCTGGGCGATCATCGCCGCCTCCGCCGTGATTGTCGCCGCCCTCCTCCCCATCAGACGGTATCCCGACCAGTGGGAATGGCCATTCGAGTACCCGGACCACTTCGCGTCGCTGCAGATACTCTGGGTCTTCCTCCGACCGATCGTCGGTATCGCCGCGCTGATCTTCGCGCTGGCGCTGGGGCGTGCGCGCCCCCTGGCCTTGGTGGCAGCGGTCGGCGCCTATCTGCTCGTCGAACTTCTCGCCTGGCCGGAGGCTTATCCGTACGGCCCGACCTCCGTGCCGCAGCCCCTCGACATCCTGAGGCGCGTCGCCGTGACCGGCGCGATGTTGGGGATCGCTCTCTCGATCTTCGCGCCCATGCTGCGGCGGGGTCCGTTGATCGGTGCCATCAACGCCTCCGTGGTGCTTTTCTTGGTCTTGCTTCCAGGCGAGCCATGGTCCCTGATGGAGAGCCTCCTCGAGGGAGAGGCCTGGGTTGACTCTAGGGAGGGGCAACTGAGGCTGCTTCTGCTGGTCGGATTCTGCATCTTCATGCAGGCGGGGTACTTCCCGAGCGTCGTCGCCGACGCCACGGAGAGGGGTGTCGCACGCGGTCATTGGTTCCGGATGACGGCCATGTTCCTGGCCATCTGCGGCGCGGCGGCATCGCCGTTCCTCAGGTTGATGACAGCAAACGAGGATCTCGGTTTCCTGGCCTACGCCATCGTCAGATGGACGCTGTTCGAATACGGGGCCCTCGCGCTTCTGGGTATCGGCGTGTTCGGGCTTCTGACACGCGGCGTCGCCGCAGCGGCAGCCTCGACGGATTCGGCGGCACCACGCTCAACGCCGACGGGCACCGATCTACCCGAGACGTTCGGGCGTCCGTGGGGGATCGCCGCCGGCTGCGGGCTGTTCGCCTCGTTCCTGCTGCCGATCGTCGTCCCGACCGGCCGCAACCAAGTCGAAGCCATCTGGTCCTGGGATCTCATCAGAGCCTCCGAGGGCGGCGCCGCCCTTGGGTTTCTCCTCCATCCCTTGGCGGGAATCGTGACGGTGATCCTCGCCTGCACTCTAGCGACGCGCGGACGTGTCATCTCCTGCCTCGCCATCGGCGGGACCCTCATTCTCGTCGGGCTCATTGTTTCCAGCGAGCAGTTCTCAACCGTCCCCGCCGTGCGGGGTGCGGGAGAACTCACCACGTTCACCACACTTCTTGTGCTGGGTCTGGCGGTGACGTTCATCGGAACGACCATCGTGCGCGCGGCGCCGCACCGGAGGATCGGGTCGCTCATGGCCGCCATCGCGGCCTCGGTTGTCCTCCTGCTGATGCTGCTCCCGATCATTCCCATGTCCGACGTGCCGCTCATCAGAATCCTCTTCGAGGAGGATCTGTGGCGGGAGGCCTGGTCCATCGGCCTGATGTTCCTCTACATGATCGGATACTGCGGCTTCTGCCTGGCTGGCTACGCTCCGTGGCGCACACCGATTAACTTCGGGCGCATTGGCTACGGACTGGGGATGGTCATGCTCATCGCGTTGCCGGGCTCGATCTCCATGGTGGGCATCGGCGAACGTGACGCGCTGACGGGCATGCTGTTCACTTTCAGCATCAAGTACCTCAGCGCCGCCTACGCGACCTTGTTGCTCCTCGGCATCGGCTTCGCCGGGCTCGTCCTGGGGACGGGTTCGCGCACGGGTAAGGCCATCACGGGGCAGATCTCGTCGCCGCACGAGGGCGCAGACCACCTCCGCGAGAGGCTTGGGTCCCTGGATCGGCTCCGCGCCGACGGTGTCCTCTCCGAGGAGGAGTACACGGCCAAGCGGCGGCAGATCATCGACAGCGCCGACATCTGACCGTCGCCGCGCAACCACGAACTCGCGTTGTGCTGCGGTTCCTTGGACTCCGTGAGCGGCGGCCGGAGAATTCCAACCACCGACCCTGACCTCCCGAGTAAGACGCAAAGAGCCGCGTCAGGGGCGCTCCCCCCACGCGGCTCTGCGGCACGACGAGACTTCGCTCAGTTGTCGTTGGAGACGTCGCCGGCCTTGACCTTCGCCGGCTTCTTGGTCTTGGGGACCAGGTCCAGGGTCACCTTGCCGACCTTGTCTTCCTTGCCCTTGGGCTCGGACACGTCGCCAGAGGTGCTGGAGGCCACCGCGATGCGGTTGCCCTCGGCGTCCAGGGCGATCATGCCGCGATACGTGGTCAGCGCCTCCTGTGTGCCTGGGTCACCGTCCACCATCTTCAGCGCCACCTCCAGCCGATCACAGGCCTCAACAGTCCGCCCGGCAGCGTGCAACGCCGCCGCTTCCTGGTTCATGGCCATGAGGCGGATGTCCGTGGGGAGGGACTTGGCGTCCGCCGCGCGGAACGCCGACGCGGCCACCTGCCACTGCTCCTTCCCCGCGGCGCGGAACCCCGCCACCAGGTTCTTCAGGGTGCCGAGGTTGACCGATTTGTCGAGCTTCCGCAGGCCCTTCACCTCGAACCACGGTTTCCCGTTGAAGATCTCCGCCACCTGCGCGGTCACCAGCCAACGGGAGTACGGCTCCGCGTGGATGATCTGGCTCGCGCCCTCAGAGTGGCGGGAGATGAAAAAGTACTGGTAGTCGTTGATGTAGTCCTTCTTCTCCCAGAGATTGGAGGCGTCCGGCCAGGCGGAGAAGTTCTGGTACCAGTCCTTCTCGAACTTGGTGAACACCGGGCCGTCCAGACGCCCCAGCTGGTGGAACTGCAGCGCCAGGGTGACCGTGAGGCCCTCGAAGGGCTGCGGGTTCCCGAGGATCTTCTCGAGGGCGATCGTCTGGGTTTCTTCGTCCTGGGCGACGGCTGGGGTCGCCACCAACGCGACCAGCAGGGAGGCGACCAGGACACCGGCGAACTTGATCATCGAGAGCACTCCACGGAACTACGGCAACAAACGCTGGTTGAGATCGGAGGCACGGCGCGGCACCAAGCCACGGTCCATCGCACCACCTTCTCCTCTCCTTGAATCGACCCTCAGGCCGCGATTGCTGCAGCGGAGTCTGCGGACTGTGCCGGTTTGACGGACGCAGCGCGACCATCCGTCATCACACTGTCGTGTTCTCATACAGTCGGCGCCATTGCGCGACCGATAGCAATGGTCGATGGAGCGCCGCGGACCGCATCAGCCAATCCCCGTCAAAAGCCACACCCACAATGACCAATAAGCTGTTCTCCCTGATTATCCTGTCCACCCTCCTCGCCGCTTGCCAGCACACCCGCCCCGAGGACCGTGAGGCCGCCCGCGCCCTGACACAGCGAGGCTTCGAGCGGTACGCGGAAGGTGAACACGCGCAGGCCCGCTCAGACTACGACCGGGCCATCACCCTGGACCCGTTCAACTCCGTGGCGTGGAACAACCGGGCCTGCCTGCACATCCGCGAGCGCCGCCTCGACGCCGCCATCGCCGACATGGAGCGAGCCCTCGACCTCCGGGATACGGACCCGCACTTCCACAACAACCTGGGCGTGGCGCTGCAGCTCAAGGGACGACTGGATCAGGCGATCCTCGCCTATGACCGGGCGATCCTCATGGACCAGGAGGCCGCCAATTTCTTCAGCAATCGTGGATTCGCCTACCACCGTCGTGGAGACCTGGAGGCGGCGCTCCGAGACCTCGA
The DNA here is from genome assembly GCA_964507445.1 of uncultured Isosphaeraceae bacterium. Lineage (GTDB taxonomy): Bacteria > Planctomycetota. Next base: position 57,062 of record CAZDQF010000020.1, on the reverse strand, counting down.
CCGGGCCATCCAGCTGCGGCCTGAATACACCAAGGCGTTCTATCAGCGGGCCCACGTGCGGGCGCAGCTTGGTGACGACGACGGCGCCGAGTCCGACTTCAACCGCTACGGCAAGCTGGTCATCAGCAACGACAACGGAGTGGAGCCCGCCACCGGTCCTTCCGTCGCCTCCCGACGGTAGATCACACCGAATCCCCGCGCCGGGATCCCGGCCCCCCCAAGAAAGGGCCAGCTCCCAGGCCCTCTATTCCGTTGGCCTGGGAGCTGGAAACAACCGATCCGTCGCCGCGGCGACGACTCGCGGATCATCACCGGCCCGTCATGGGCAGGCGCTGGTGATGGTCGCCACGTTGGACGTCTCGATTGTCATGGGGAAGCCCCCGCCGAAACTGAACGCCAGGGTGGCTGCCTGGAAGTGCAGTTCGTTGGGGAGTACGGACGGCGGCAAGTTCGCCGGGAACGCGGCCGACTGGCTCACGTCACCGTTCGAGTCCGTCGTACCGATGGGCAAAATGATGAACGGGGCACTCAGGTCGATGGTGACGCCGAACGGGCCACCAAGGAGGGTTGTGCTCCCCTGACTGGTCGCCGCAGCCAGGAACGTCAGCAAGTCTGATCCACCGCCACTGACGGAGGCTGTCACGGTATCCCCAGGACAAAGGTCCCCGGACATGGACAAGCTGAGCTGTGCCGAGGCCGGAACGGCGACGACGAGGAGAGCGACAAGAACGACGATCATCTTCATGGGTGTGCTTCTCGGAACAGGAACTAAGGAAATGCCCCCCAGACGCTCGTGAACTGAGCAACCCCCGCACCAAAAGCGCACGAGTCCACAAGTCCCGGTTTCAACGCACCTTGGCAGAGCGAGGGGGAGGACCTCGGCCAGCCAAAGTCCCGTTCCCCGGACTCCGGGTCCCGCGGGCTGGAATTCAGCGATCGGAGGCCCGGGCGGCGATCTGCTCGAACCACGCCATCTGGCGCGACCCCTGGAGGCGCCCGTGGACCTCCTCGGAGATCTCACCCACGTCGCGGTAGTGGTCGTAGCCGCGGTTACCGCTGGCGTTGGAGGGTTCCGTGTCGAGCAGGTCCACGGCGAACCGTTGCCGCAGAAAGTCGCGGAAGGCCTCCGTGGAGAACGGCGCCACGAAGTCCAGGTTCTCCCACCACTCCGGGATCTCCCAGGGGCGCCCCACGTCGATGTGGTGCCCGATGAACTGGTCCAGGGACTCCGCAGGCTCCCCATCCATCTTGATCCGCCACCGGTAGAAGGAGCACATGGCGTCTCCGGGGTGCCGCACCCAGGCGAAGGTGAAGAAGCCGGCCCGCCGGTAGTCCGCGATCAACTCCCGGCTCCAGTTGTTGACGTGGTTGTGGACGTAGAGCCGCCGCTGCCTGCTGGTGAGGAAGCCACGCAGCTCCGGGTCGCTCCAGTCCCGATCCAGTCCGGCGTCCCATGAGTTGGCGATGGCGTAGTTGCGCCAGGGGCGCAGGCGATGCCGACGCAGAACCCGTTCACGAAGGTACCGGTCAACGTAGGACCCGGCGGTCTTCATGATGTGGACGAACGCCAGCTTCTCGGGTGCTCCTTGAGTCGCCATCTCCGCGACCCATCATACGCCTGCGACAGAGCGGGCGCAGCGCTCCGTGATCGCTGGACAGAGAGTCGGCGGTTACCATCTGGCCATGCTTCGATACATCGCTCATCTGTCTGCGATCGCAGTGGCCATCACGGGCGCAGCCTCGGCCCAACCAGTCCAACCGAGGCGGCCCAACATCGTCTTCGTGTTCACCGACGATCACGCGCCCCACGCCATCGGGGCCTACGGCGGACCGCTGGCGAAGTTGAACCCCACCCCCAGCATCGACCGGCTGGCCAGCCAGGGGATGTTGTTCAGGAACAGCTTCTGCACCAACTCCATCTGCGGCCCCAGCAGAGCCGTGATCCTCACCGGGAAGCACAGCCACAAGAACGGCTTCATGAAGAACGGCAACCGGTTCGACGGGGATCAGCAGACCTTCCCCAAGTTGCTGAAGGCCGCCGGCTACCAGACCGCCATGCTCGGCAAGTGGCACCTGAGCTCCGATCCCCAGGGGTTCGATCACTGGGAGGTGCTCCCGGGGCAGGGGGACTACTACAACCCGGTCCTGGTGAGCGCGAAGGGGCGCCGCCAGGTGGAGGGCTACTGCACCGACATCGTCACGGACCTCGCCATCCAGTGGATGAAGGACCGGGACACGGAGCGGCCGTTCATGCTCATGTGCCAGCACAAGGCCCCGCACCGGACCTGGATGCCGCCACCGCGACACCTGTCCCTCTACGACGACGTGGATATCCCGGAGCCGGCGACCCTCTTCGACCGTTGGCAGGACAACGCCAGCCCGGCGCGACACCAGGAGATGGAGATCGACCGCCACCTGCACCCGGTCTTCGATCTGTTCCTGGACGCCCCTCCGGGGTTCGACCCCAAGAAGGAGAGAGGGTCCGATCGGTCCGGTTTCCGCAACCTGGCCAAGATGACGCCCGAGCAGCGGCGCCAATGGGACCAGGCCTATGCGGAGAAGAACGCGGCCTTTCGCGCCGCGGACCTGAAGGGGAAGGAGCTGGTGCGCTGGAAGTACCAGCGGTACCTGAAGAACTACCTGCGCTGCGTCCGCGGGGTGGACGACAGCGTCGCCCGGCTCTCGGCCTTCCTCGAGTCCCAGGGCCTGGCGGAGAACACGGTCTTCATCTACTCATCCGACCAGGGCTTCTACCTCGGGGATCACGGCTGGTACGACAAGCGCTGGATGTACGACGAGTCCATGTCCATGCCCTTGATCGTGCGCTGGCCCGGCGTGACCCGGCCGGGCTCGGTCCGCGCGGAGCTCGTCCAGAACCTGGACTACGCCCAGACCTTCCTCGAGCTGGCCGGCGCGAAGATCCCCGCCGACATGCAAGGGCGCTCCCTCGTCCCCCTCCTCCGTGGTGATACGCCCGACTGGAGGGACGAACTCTACTACCACTACCACGGCTACCCGGCGGTCCACATGGTCGCCCGGCACTACGGGATCAGGACCCGCAGATACAAGCTCATCCACTTCTACCAGCTCGACGAATGGGAGCTATATGACCTGCGCGATGACCCGGACGAGCTGAGGAACATCTACGACGGGGAGCAGACCACGGTGGTCGCGGACCTCAAGAAGCGCTTGGCCGCCCTGAGGCGCCGCTACGAGGATGACACCGATGTCAGCCCCATGCCCGCAGCGTGGCGGGACAAGAGACGAGGCCGGGACTAACACGCGGCGTCCGGACAAGACCGGCAAACCCGATCCATGGCACAACCCGAATCCGCCTGGCGTCAGTGGCACTCCGATGATGAGCCCATCACCATCGGCGTCTCCGCCTGCCTGCTGGGCGAACAGGTCCGCTACGACGGCGGACACAAGCACGATCGCTTCCTGACCGACACCCTCGGGAAGTGGGTGACCTGGAAGCCCGTGTGCCCGGAAGTGGAGGTGGGCATGCCCGTCCCGCGGCCCACCATCAGGCTGCGGCAGGACGGGGACGAGACGCGGCTCATCGACCCCGTCTCAGGTGTCGACCACACCGCGGCCATGGCGAGCTATGCCAAGAAGCGGGTGCGGAGGCTGCTGTCCGATGGCCTGGACGGCTTCGTCTTCAAGCGCGGCTCTCCGTCATGCGGCATGGAGCGGGTCAAGGTCTGGGGCGGCACCGCCCCTGCACACAAGCGGGGCGTCGGGCACTTCGCCAAGCCGCTCATGGAGACCGCCCCGGGCCTCCCCACGGAGGAGGAGGGCAGGCTCAACGACCCCCTCCTGAGAGAGAACTTCATCGAACGGATCTTCTGCCAGAACCGCTGGAGGATCATGAAGAAGGGGCGGGTCAGCCGCCGCAAGCTCGTGGCCTTCCACACCGCGCACAAGATGCTCTTGAGAGCCCACGACGAGAAGGGCTACAGGGCCCTCGGCCGCCTCGTGGGGGACCTTGGCACCCGACCCGATCGGGAGATCGTCAGCCAGTACGAATCCCTCTTCGCCGAGACCCTCGCCAGGAAGCCCACCGCGCGCAAGCACGTCAACGTCATGCACCACCTGATGGGCTACCTCAAGAACGAGCTCGGCGCGGCCCAGAAGCGCGCGCTCCTCACCATCATCGAGGACTTCCGGCAGGGATTGGTCCCGCTCAGCGGCCCCCTGTCACTGCTCCGCTACGAGATCCGCAACGTGGAGGTCGAGTACGCCCTCGAGCAGCTCTACCTGGATCCGCACCCGAAGGAGCTCATGCTCAGGAACCACGTGTGAGGGGGCGGAGGACCACCTCAACGGTGTGCGTTGATCTCCCTGACCGCCCTCCGCGCGGCGAGCACGACGTTGATGTGCTCGCTGCCATCAGGCCCGGAGTCTGCGATCGCCCGCAACGCAGGCAACGCACCGCGGGCCTTGGCGCCCACCGCACCCAGGGCGAGCGCCGCGCCACGGCGGACGGCCACCGACTCGTCCTTCAACGCCCGTATCAACGTCCCCACCGCCGGGGCCGCCTCGGGTCCCATTCGGCGCAGACTGGAGACCGCGTCTTCACGGATCAGCGAATTGGGGTCCTGGATCAGACGCTCCAGCAGACGGACCCCGACCCGACCGGTGCGCCGTGTCTTGCGCAGCTCATCCATGCGCCCGATGACCGCCGCGGTGGGGATCTCGCCCCGGGGCGATTCGCTCCGCAATCGGTAGACCTCGCGACCACGAGAATCCAGCAGCAGGACGTAGCTGGCGTTGCGCGCGACATGAAGGTCCCTGACCACGTCGCCGGCGCCGTTACGGGAATCAAGCCGCACGTTGATGAAGGACCTCGCCAGCCGGCGCACGTCATCCGACAGGATCGCATCTCCCTCGACCAGGGAGTCGCAGTAGACACCTCACACGGAGTCGTAGACGTAGACGAACACGGGTTTGTCGTCGCGGACCGCCATGATCAGCGCTGACGGGTAGTCAGCCGCCCAGGTCACCGGGGGCGCATCCTGCGCGAGGGCCACATTCGGGTTGAACATCAGGGCGCAGGCCAGCAACGCGCTGGAGATTCGGGTCGGTTGAGGAGACATGCTCGCTCCCTTCAGTTGTCGGATAGCCCGTCCATCAAGCCCCATGACCCCGATGGCGGCGGGTTATTCCCGAGCCGCCCCAGAACCAGTGCCGGACCCGTCCGTGTCCGACCCAGGAGCTCGGCACCAACACCCGGGACGCCGCTACTTGCGGTCGAGCGACCGCCGCACCTCCGCGGCGGTCAACTGGGCGATCACCAGCCGGTCACGATCCTGGGCGAGGATCTCCAGGACCTGATCGGACGCGGTCTTCACCCGACGACCGCTCCTGGAGCCCGGGCCCGTGACCTCCCAGAGCGTCCAGCGCAACCGATAAGAACCCGGCACCGCGACGCTGATCCGTGCGTCCTTCCCAGCGACGATGTCTACGGAGTCCGTGCTCTGTTGCAGGGAACCTGACTTGCGAATCGCCGGCCTCAAGGAAACGGACAGGACATGAGACCCCAGACCGGAGAGCGCTCCGGGAGCCACCTGCACCAGGATCGACGGTGCGGCTTCGAGGGTGACCCGAACTTCGGACCGGAGCTCCTTGACCACGGCAGCCATGAAGCCGTCCTTGCGGACACGGAGCTCGAACCCGGAGGGGTCCATGGGCAGGATGAGTCGGCGGCGTCCATCCGCTCCCGTCCTTCTCCCGGAGCTCCGCCTCTCGAAGGTCAGGTTCACGGACGCGTCCTCGATGGGCGCTCCTGACGAATCTACGACGAGGACGTCAACGGCCTGGATCTTGTCTCGAAGATCGATGGGATCGAGACGCGGATCGGCGCAGGACTCGCCGGCCCGCACGGTCAGGCCTCGCAGCTGGATCAGCGACTTGCCGACGCCGTGCGAGACCTTCAGCGAGAGGTCGTAGACGCCCGGCGGCACCGACTCAAAGCTCAGCTTGCCTTGCCGACTCCCGACGTACGCTGCCGCCGTCTCCGTCTCTCCCTCGGCCGCGTTCTGGTCCCTCAACTCGGCCCGTAACTGGGAATCGCCACATCCATCCGGCAAGAGCACCTGGGCATGGACCTGACCCGCGCCGCGCAGGATCACCCGCAGCCCCGTGCCGCCCGGAGTGAACTCCAAGGCCTCCTCGTGGCTGAAGCCGGACTTGCTGAACTTGATCCGATGGAGATCTTCAGACAACTCGAACGACCGAATGACAAACCGCCCTTCAGCGTCGCTGATCTCTCCGCTCTTCTCCCCCGCGGCGTAGGTCCAGTACTCGTGGACGCGCTCGTTGTTGCGGCCATAGCGGCTGACCTGCTGGCGCTGGAGTGATCCGCGAGCCCCCTCGATGGGAGTCCCGGCCTCGTCCACCACGACCCCGGACACGAACACCGGCGCGGGCGACAGGCGCAGGTCTCCCAGGTCGGTCACACCGGAAGACAGGTCTCGGGACAGGTCCAGGCGATGGGAGTGCCCCAGATCCTCACGCCCGTTTCTGGTTGACTGGCAAATCAGCAGCGTCCGTTTCTCGGACGGCCTCCACTCTCGCGACACCAGGTACTCGACCCGGCCGTCGCCATCCGTCCGGGCCGACCGACCGCTCGAGTTGGAGCTGTTCTCTGAGCGTACGGTGAGGTCTAACTGCAGGTCCAATCCAGGGCGCGGAGCGCCTTCCTCATCGACCACACGGAACGTGATCACGGGATCGTTCCGCTCCGGGCTGAGGACGACCCTCACCTCCTCCCCGGCATGGCCCGGCCCGGCGACTCCCTCTGCTTCGGCCTCGAAGCCTCCCTCGTCGACCACATCGAAATCCCAGAGCACGCCGATCCCGACGTGGTGGAAACGAGCCACCCCGTCTTCCACCGACGCGTGCCAGCGATCACGGGATCTGGAGCGGCGGCGACGAGGCTCCGAGCCATCCGCGGAGCCCCTCTTCATGATGACCAAGACCTGTTCCCCGTTCCAATTGTCCGGGGCGTCGATCTCAACAACCACGCTCCCCACCGACGGCATCACCAGGGTAATCGGCTCCGTGGGCAACGCGCTCAGGTCCACGGGCGCCGCGGTCGTCTTGGCGTCCGCCTCGGACAGCGGGATCGCCAGAGTCACCTGCGTGCCCTGGCCGCCTCCTCCTCGTGCCCACCGCCGGGCGTCGATGACACACTCCGCCGTCCCTTCCTGGTCCGAGGCCAGCGGGGCCATGCCCAGGGGCCGCCCTTCCGCGTTCACCACGCTCACCGGGACACCCGCCACCGGAGCGCCGTCCGTGTCCACCACCCGCACGGGCACGGTGATCGTGGGTTCGAGACGCAAACGGATCAGGTCATCGTCCCCGCGACCGGTATCGTCCGTCCCGAGGAAGCCCGGGATCATGACGAACAGCCCGCTCCTGTTGGGCTCAGCGGGCACCTCGGTCCGGCCATCACTACCGGTCCGGTAAGCCTGCCCGACCTCCCTCACGACGTCCTCGATCTTCCTCCCGCCGTTGATCGTGAAACTAACCTTCTTCATCACCTCCGGATCACGCCTGAGGAACCACACCTCGACGTCCGGCATCACCTTCTCGTCGCCGGACTCCGGATCGACGGTGTACACCTCCACGGTGACGGTCTTGGTGGGCGTGGGGTCGGGCTCAACCGGAGCCTCCTCTTCAGAGAACGGGCTCGTGGAGACGGCGGCGTCCCGCGGAGAGGTGGCGACGTCCCCCGGTGCGGTCGTCGACGTGCCAGGCCTGGGAGACTCATCGGACACGGGGGTGACCTGTCCGTCCGACTCCAGCATCCCCTGGTCAGTCGGGTCCATGAGAATCCACAGCGCCAATCCGGTCACCGCCAGCAGCAACACTCCTGGAACCACCCACTCTCTCATCCTCTTCTCCTTCCGCACCGCACCGCACCGACTACAGCAGCACGATTCATGGCGCCGCCAATACAGTGAATCGCATCGGTAAGCGAAAATAGCCCAGATTCTTGAGGTAACGGCCCCTGGGCTGGCGGGGGAAGGCCCTATCCGCCGTTGTCTACCGGTGAGTCTCCCGCCGGGGCGAGGAACTCCCGCAACGCGGGCGGGGGCAGCTGCGGAGCGCCTTCCGGAGCGGACAGGTAGACGCGCTCTCCCTCGCGGAGGCCCGACAGCACCTCCACCGCCGCCTCGTTGTTGGGGCCGAGCACAACCGGCCTCAACTCCACGCGATCGTCGTGGGCGACGTAAACGAACGGGCTGGCCCCCGAGAGGACCACCGCCTGAAGCGGGATCTGCAGCACGTCTTCGTCCTCGCCGACGACGATCTCCACATCCGCGTGCATTCCCGGGCGGGCACCGTTGATCTCGTGATCGAGCACGACGTCCGCCTCGTACACCTTCAGATCCGGGTTCATCCACGACGACTTGCTGGAGGGGATAGGCGCGATCTTGACCATCCGTGCAGGGAACGACTCTCCCGGCAGTGCGTCCACGGTCACCGTCGCCCGCTGCCCCCGGACGATGCGCTTGACGCTGGATTCATGGATGTCCAGCTCCACCGCCATCTCGCTGAGATCCGGGATCCGGAGCAGGTTCTCCCCCTGCCACACGCGGCGCCCGAGAGAGATGGGCTCCTCCTTGTCCCAGCCCCTCCGCCGGGCGTAGACGATGAACCCGTCCACCGGCGCCTCGATGGTGCAGTAACCAATGTGCCGCTTGATCTTCTCGTAGATCTCCACCTCATTGGCCAGGTGCTTCCTGACGGTCTCGAGCGTGTCCTCCGCCTGGGCCATCTCCGAAGCGGCCTGCTGCTGCACTCGCTCGAAGGCGATCCGGGCCACCTCCAGCGAAGACGCCAGCTTCTTCAGCTCGTCCGGCGCCGTGAACTCCTGGAAGTGCGCGAGGCGCCTCTGGGCGATGACCACGTGCTCTTGCGCCTTGGTGCGCCCCAACTCGTCCGCTTCCAACTGGGTCTTGGGGATGATCTCCCCTGCGAACAACCGGGCCGAAGCCTGGTACTCGGTCTCGGCCCGCTTCAGTTCCTCCCGGGCCACGGTCAACTGCGAACTGAACTTGTCTCGCTCGAGCAGTATGGTCCCTTCCACGTAAGCCCTGTGGGATCTCTCAGCCAACGCGAGGGTGGTCTCCGCCGACTTGAGGGACTCCAGGTTCTGCTTGGCCTGGATCGCCACCGCCTCTTCCGCCTGACGGGCGTCCGACCGCGCGGCGGTCACCGAGCGCTCGTGCTTGAGCAGAGAGTCCTCCAGGTCCTCGGAATCCAGCTCGCAGACCAGCTGCCCCTTCTCGACGAAGGTCCCCTCCTCCACCAGCTTGATGATGGCCCGACGCTCCCAAGCCTTGTTGTCGATCTTGGTGGCGTGAGTCGCCACCAGGGTCCCTCCCTCCCGCACCACGAGACGGAGCGGACCTCGCTGCACCAGGACGGTCTCCGGGCCCGCATCCGCGACAGAGTCGGGGGCTCGCGAGCACGCGGAGAAGAGGGCGCACACGCACAGGGGAATCCAGAGTCGACGGGATCTCATGACGATCGTCCACATCCATCGTAACCAGGATGGGAAAACACGGCTCCCGCAGCCTCGCGGACGCCGCCGTAGGAGCCTCGGACCTCTCCTGCCCTCCCGCCTCCTAAGGACCCCGCCGGATCTTCGGCGCCTTCAGGCCGTAGGCGTTGGCCCCCAGGACCGTCCGTTTCTCTCCCCGCACCGCCGCTCCCGGCGTGTCATGAAAGAACCAGTTCCCATGGACGCGAGCCTCCTTTTCGGGCTCGCCCCGAACCACCAGCGCACGCCGGGGACAGAAGAACGCGTTGTGATGGACGTTCATCCACGTACCCGCCACGTTGGTCCCGTCGCGGCGGTCACGCCCCCCGTGCATGTCGAAGCAGTGGCTCAGGGACTCCCCTCGCTCGACATTGTGGCGGGCCTCGTAGCCGCTCCCCGGACGGCCCGTTGCGGCGATGGAGTGACGGTTCCAGTCGAACAGGTTGCGCTCGATCAACGCCACCGCCACATCCAGACAGACGCCGTACCCGAGACCCTGGCGTTGATTGTGGTGCATGAAGCAGTGGTGGATGTGGTGCCCCTCTCCGCGCCGCAGAAACACCGCGGCGTGGCTCCAGCCCGCCAGCTCGCAGTTGTCCACCTCGAGACTACCGTGACGCGCCTCGATCCCATCAGACGTGGGCAGGCTGTAGTAGTAGTCCGGGTCCCGCTTGCGGGTGCCGCGATACGCGCGCCGATGATGATCCAGGCGACGCTCCGGGTCCGGCCCTCGCAAGCGAAGCCCCGAGATGCGCACTCCAGGACCCTGGGTGCGGATCAACGGACGGGTCGCCAGATGATCCGAGAAGATGAGCGCTCCCGGCGAGCCTCCCTTCCCCCGGTCACTCGCCAACGTGACCCCTGCGGGCACCTCCAACACCAGCTCTTCGATCAGGCAACGGGCCGTGCAGTCGATGACCACATTCCCCGGTACGAACACCACGTCCCCCGCTTTCGCCTCGGACAGGGCCTGCACCAGGCCGTCCAGGTCCTTGACCACCCGCGCCCCCGTGGTGACCACCGCTCCGTATCCCGCCCCTCCCCCGATCGGGCCGGCCTCATCTGCCTCAGCGCCGAATCGCTCACCGTCCACCACCACCGAGGTCACGGGCGGCACCGCCGTCGACGCCCCGTATAGCCCCTCATCCGCCCCGAAGGGCAGCGTCCAGATCACCCACGCCAGCAACGAGATCGTCATGGGCACCAGACTACCCGGGCCCGGAAAGCGTAGACCTGCTGTGGAACTCCACCGCCATTCCGTAGTGGTGGCCCATCGGATAGTCTGCTTCCATGTCGTATGGGGCGGATCGCCCTTGAGGCAGCTCCTGACCGCCATGGAGAATCGCCCGTGACGGATGAGACCCCGCTCCCCGCCGCCGTGCTGGCGGCCCTGCTCGCGCGGATGGAAGAGGACCGTGCTGGAGAAGGGTTGCAGTCGGTCGAGTCGTACCAGGCCCTGTCCCCGGGGTATGAGGAGACCATCGCCCGGAAGGTGGCGGAGGTCGTGCGAGGGGACACGGTGGGTGGCGAAGGGGGCGGTGGCCTGCTGAAGGTGGGGGCCACGTTCGGGTCGTACCGGGTCGAGGCCATGCTCGGCCAGGGCGGTCAGGGGGTGGTTTACAAGGCCCGGGACGAGCGCCTCAACCGCTCCGTGGCTTTGAAGATCTTGGACATCCGTGGCCCCGGGTTGGGCGCCGCCATCAACCGCTTCCAGCGCGAGGCGGAGGTGGCGGCGCGTCTGCAGCACCCGGGGATCTGCTCGGTCTACGAGAGCGGCATCGAGGACGGGGTGCCGTTCATCGCCATGCAGCTCGTGGAGGGCAAGGCCCTGTCCGACGCCATCAACGCCATGCGGGATGCGACCGGGGGCGCGACGGAGAGCTTCCACGCCTCGTTCGACGATGACCTCGACGTGACGGACGACGAGGCCGACGATGACTCGAGAACGGCGACCGACCTCTCAGGTCCCGACGGAGCCAAACTAGATCACCTTCTGCGCATCGTCGAGCAGATCGCCCGCGCGCTCCACGCCGCCCACGAAGCCGGCGTCGTCCACCGCGACATCAAGCCGGGCAACGTCATGATCCGCGACGACGACACCCCGGTGATCCTGGACTTCGGCCTCGCCCACGACACCCTCGGAGAGGGCGTCACCCTCACCCGGGCGGGGGACCTCTTCGGCACCCCGGCCTACATGTCCCCGGAACAGCTCCTCCACAACGCCGTCACCCTCGATCGCCGCACCGACGTCTGGTCGTTGGGCGTGGTGCTCTACGAGTTCTTGACCTACCGCCGCCCCTTCGACTCCCCCACCCGACAAGGCCTGTTTCAGACCATCGCCACCCGGGAACCCTCGGACCCACGCAAGCTCAACCCGGCCATCTCCAAGGACCTGGCCGTGGTCATGGCCACCGCCCTCGAGAAGGACCGGGACCGCCGCTACCAGACGGCGCTGGACCTGGCCGAAGAGTTACGCCGTGTCCGCGAACACGAGCCCATCAAGGCGCGTGCCGCGTCCGCCCTGACAAGACTGGCTCGGTGGGGTCAGCGCAACCCGGCCCTGGCAACGATGACCGGGGCCGCAGCGCTAATACTGATCGTGGGGGCGAGCGCAGCAACGGCGTTCGCGCTCCGAGCGGAAGCCAATGCGGCGAAGGCCGCCGCGCACCTCACCGAGTGGGAACGCCTAGCAGACGGTCGTCGGCTCGACGACCGCCGGGAGGAAGCCGACGGTCCGCTGTGGCCTGTGGTGCCGAAGAACATCCCTGCCTACCGTGCTTGGTTGGACAAGACACGCGCATTGACCGCAAGGCTGCCGGAGCACGAAGCCGCACTGAAGGCCCTGCGGGTTCGAGGGACGTACGACGCCGACGAGGATCGTGCGCGTATGGCAGCCGCACACGCACGATTGGGAGTGATACACGCGGAAGTGGCGAAGGCGGAAGCGACGGTGAGAGACGCCGAGGGCGCGAAGAGGGAGCTGTCGGCGGAGCTCGCGCCTCTTGAGACGAAGGAAGACAACGACGACCTGACGTCTGGCGAAGCACGGGCCCTGCAGCGCCTGCGACAGCGGATCGAAGCCGCAGAAGTATCGATAGAAGACGCTATGAAGGTGGTCGCAGGGTTGATCGCGGAGCGAACGCGACTGGAAGCCGCGACCGCGGTGAAGTCGTCGTGGGCCTTCACCGACGAGGGTGACCAGCTGCGTCACGACAAGCTGCGGGACCTGGTGTCGGGGTTGGTCGCGCTGACGGCGGAGCCGACGGCGAAGACGGTGACGGTTTCCGGCATGGAGCAGCGTCTCACCGACGCCGTGGCCCTGGAGCGGCGGCTGGCGGAAGACGATGCCGAGGCCTGGCGCCGCTGCCTGGCGGACCTGTCTCGTCCCGAGCCCCCCTACCACGACCTCGAGTTCAAACCGATCCCGGCGCTGGTGCCCCTGGGCCGTGACCGGGATTCCGGTCTGTGGGAGTTCTGGCACGTGGCCAGCGGCCAACGGCCGCAGTGGGAGGGCGAACCCCTGGGGCCAGGCAAGGTGAAGCTGCACCCCGACTCGGGGGCCGAAGGCATGGTCATGGTGCTGATCCCGGCGGGGACGTTCCGTATGGGGGCGATATCTCCGGACAAGGACCACCCCGCGGGCTCCCCCAACGTGGACGATCAGGTCTACGACAACGAAGGCCCGGTGCACGAGGTCACCCTGGACGCCTACCTGATCGCCAAGCACGAGGTGACCCAGGGGCAGTGGAAGCGATTGAGTGCCGACAGCCCGTCCCACTACCGGGCGGGGGAAACCCACCAGGGCGAGCGCATGACCCCGCGCATGCCGGTCACCAACGTCTCCTGGCCCCAGAGTCGGGAGGCCTGCCGCCGCTGGGGCCTGGAGCTGCCCACGGAATCCCAGTGGGCGCGGGCGTGCCGAGGGGGCACCACCACCCGGTTCTCCACCGGGGATGACCTGAAGTCCCTCACCGGTTACGCCAACATCGGCGACGACGCCCGCGCCCGGCGCTACAGCGGCGGCACCTTGCAACGAGACTTCAACGACGGCTTCATCAACCTGGCCCCGGTGGGAGCCCTGAAGCCAAACCCGTTCGGGCTCCACGACGTCCACGGCAACGTCTGGGAGTGGTGCCTGGACGGCTACGGCCTCTACGCCGAACGGCGGCCCCGCGCCGGTGACGGCCTGGGCACCCACTGGTTAGGCGCCCGCTTTCGCGTCCGCCGCGGCGGCTGCTTCCGCTACGACGCCCGCCTCGCTCGCTCTGCGGTCCGCTTCGGGGGCGCCCCCGGCTTCGCCGGCTTCTTCCTCGGCCTGCGCCCTGCGCGCCGGATCACGCCTTAGTTCCTTCACCACTTCACCACTTCCCCCCTGGGAGCGCCCGTCCCGTGCGTAGCCGGGACGTGGCGATCCAAATGTCGTAGGGTGGATGGGAAAAAAATCAGAAACCCGCTTGCGTGGAGGGCGGGGGTGGGGCAGGGGTTCCCGCCATGCGTTTGAAACTAATGACCCTCCGCTACTCTTCCACCCTCGGCGGCTTCGATGCGACACCCCTGGACCGATTCGTCACCGACAAGGAGTTGTTGACCTTCAAGGATCACTTCTTCCTGGTGAACGGCGTGGCCCATTTGTTGTGCGTGCTGACGTGGCGGGCCTTGGAATGTCCCGGGCCGACCGACACTCACCGAACGACGGAGAACAGCGGACGAAGGCCTGGCAAGGGCCGCGACCGATCCGATCCCCGCGACGGGCTCGACGAGCGCCAACGACAGCAGTTCGACACCCTGCGAGAGTGGCGGCAGAGCAAGGCCCTCGACGAGGGAGTGCCTCCCTACGTCGTGCTCACCAACAAAGAGCTGGTCGCCATCATCAAGGCGGCGCCGGACAGCCTGACGGCGCTCGGGCATGTCGAGGGGATCGGCAAGGCGAAGCTGGAGCGCCATGGTGGGCCGATCCTCGAGAGGCTGGCGGCTGCGGATCCAGGGACCAGGGACTCCGAGAAGGAGAGCTCGTCGTGAGCGCTCCTCTCGGGCGTCCGGGCGCCCGTGAGGCGACCACCGACTTGCTGGTGGCGCAGCATTGGGAACGCTTCACCGGATGGCTCCTCGACCACACCCGAAAGTGGCCCAAGTCGGCCCGCTTCACCCTGGCGCAACGGGTGGAGAACCTCGCGCTCGACGTCGTCGAGGGACTGGTGGTGTCTCGTTATGAACCACGGGAACGCGAACGCAGCCTACGCCAGGTGAACCTGTGCATGGAGCGCATGCGTTTCCTGTGTCGCATCGCTCGGGACGCCCAGGTGATGCCGACACGCGGATTCGAGGCAGCCATGCGTGGACTCGACGAGGCCGGTCGCATGATCCATGGCTGGCGCATGACGATCGATGCCCGGCGAGACGCCGGCGGACCCGCCGTGGAGCAGGTCTCATGAGACGGGTCGGAGGGTTGTGGCGCGACGTGATCGCGTTCGACAACCTGCTGCGGGCGGCGCAGCGGGCCGCCCAGGGCAAGCGTCACGCCGCCGTGGTCGCTCGGTTCATGGACCGCCGAGAATTCGAGTGTCTCGCGTTGCAGCGAGAGCTCCTGTCGGGCGCATGGCGTCCTGGCCGACCGAACTGCTTCCGGATCTCGGACCCCAAGGAACGGCTCATCGTCGCTGCGCCGTTCCGCGACCGGGTCGTTCATCACGCCCTGATCGATATCCTGGAACCACACCTGGACCGGCGCATGATCCACGAGTCCTTCGCCTGTCGCCGTGGCAAGGGTACCCACGCCGCGCTCGACCATGCGCAACGCGCTTTACGAGCCCACGAGTGGTTCTTGAAGATGGACGTTCGCCATTTCTTCGGGTCTCTGCGGCACTCCGTCGTCGCCGACACGATCGCTCGTGTGATCAAAGACCGTCGCGTGCTCGATCTGGTGATGGCGACCCTCGGTGACGGCGGCGTGGGCCTGCCCATCGGCAGCCTCACCAGCCAGTGGTTCGCCAACATGGTGCTCTCCCGGCTGGATCATCGAGTGAAGCAGACCCTGCGGGTCCCGGGCTATGTCCGCTACATGGACGACATGGTGCTGTTCCATGACGACAGGGATCGGCTGCGCTACGCCCGTGGGGAGGTGGAGCAGTACCTGGGCGATGAGCTCGGGCTGGCGCTGAAGGAACGGGCCACCATCCTCGCCCCCGCTCGCTGCGGACTGCCGTTTCTTGGTTGGCGGCTGTACGGCGGTACGCGCCGCCTTCGCCCGGAGAACCTGCGGCGCACGCGCAAACGCGTCGCGCAGCGCCTTCGCCAGAACGACGCCGGCCTGATCAGCGACGAACAGCTGGCGGCGGCGATCCGGTCCGTGACAGAACACCTCAGCCATGGATCAACCAGAGCCCTGCGACGTAGCTGGTTTCACCCTCCGTGACCTGAACCAGGCACATTCAGGGAGATGGGTCCAAGGCGCCCGCAAACGCGTCAACCGCGGCGGCAGCTTCAACAACGACGCCCGCAACGCACGCTCTGCGAACCGCAACGGGAACGACCCCGACAACGCCGACAACAACCTCGGCCTGCGCCCTGCGCGCCAAGGCATCGAACCGTCCGATCGCCGGCGTCGAACATGGTGACGACGCCGACGCAGCACCCGTGATGCCCAGACCCGTGTCCCGAGCCGAACGCCACAGTGTTCGGCCGAACAGCAAGGACGACCGGGAGCCGTAGGGGCTCCTACCCCGATCCTCCCGGGACGTCCGTTCTATGCAGAGCCTCGACGGCAGCACCCGGCGGATGGGACGTGGGTGAGGCGCGCGCCAGGTGGGAACAGAGAAGGGGACACCACCGCATGGTGATGTCCCCTGTGTAGGAGTAGCGCGGGGAGGACTCGAACCTCCGACCTCCGGGTTATGAGCCCGACGAGCTACCAACTGCTCCACCGCGCGTCAGAAGGGACACTGTAGCGGGTCCGCCACCGCGATCAAGGGCGGAAGGGAGGAGGACTATTTCGCCTCAGCCCACCAGGCCGCCGCGGCCTTGGCGGCGGCGGCGAGGGCCTCGGCGGTGGCGTCAGCGGCAGGGACCGGCACCTTGTCGGAGGCGAGGGCGTTCAAGGCCTGCAACCGGCGACGGATGGCCTCCGGAGCGGCCTCGGAGATCCCACGCAGGAGCCAGGGCGCCGCGACGCGCAGCTCGAGGGCGCCGAGCTGCTTGGTGACGTCCGGGACATCCGGTCCGCCCGCATCCAGCTTGACCACCAGGTCGCGCGCGGCCACGTGGCCCGCCGCCGCCTTCTGGAGCTGTTCGGAGAGGCCGTCGGTGCCGGAGGCCGTCACCAGCTTGTCGTAGGCCGCGGTGGCGCCGCCGAGGGCGTCCGGGTCACGGAGCAGAAGTCCGGACTGCACGCGGACCAACGACGCGCCGCCGTCAGGCCCGGGGATGCGCTCCGCGGTGGTGGCGCGAACGTAAGCCTCGCGGTGCTTGCCCAGGTCACGCTCGAGACCGGCGGCCTCGATGAGCATGGCCTTGCGCACCTTGGGGTCGGCGTCTTCGCCGGCTAGCTTGAGGGCCTGCTCCAGATCAGCGAGGGCCTCCTGGTTCTTCTCGCCGGTCCCCTGGGCGCGGCGGGTCTGCGCGCGCCGGTAGAACAACTCGTAGGAGGGGTTCTCCTTGGCCGCGTCGATCTGCTCGCTGAGGAGCTTCTCCGCTTCGGGGTGCTTGGACTGCTGGCTGAGGACGCGGACCAGCCGCGCCTCCAGGGCCGCTCGCCTGGCGGCCATTTCCGGAGGCTGTCCGGTAGCGGTGACGATGCTGATGAGGGCGGAGAGGAGGCCTTCCGCGTCCGACCACGCCTCCTTCGATTCCAGATCCGCCAGCAGGGCCTCCAGCTCAGCGAACCGCAGCTTCGCAGCGGCGCCGCCGATGGCCGCCACCAACTGGGTCCTCAGCTTGGGTTCCGCCTCGACGATGGCCCAGGCCACCAGGACCGGGCCCACGGAGCCCGTGAGGTCGCGGGTCTCCGACTTGATGATGGACTCACGAAGCACCGGCTCCATCTTGGACGGGATCCAAGAGACCAGGAAATCGGAGACCGTCTTGGCACCGGCGGGCTCCGGAGCGCGCTCTCCCGTGGCCCGGAGGGCCTTGAAGAGCGCACGAACGGCGGGGGTGGCGTCCGTGTCACCCTTCTTCACCGCCTCTACCAGCGATGCCAGCACTGGCGCCGGACGGAAGTTCCGCAGCGATTCGATTCCGAGCACCAGGTCTCGACGGTACGAGGCTTCCTGGCCGGCGTCCCACGCCTCAGCCAGGTGCACCGCGTTCTGGGGATCCCCTAACGTGCGGATCGCCGCGGCGGCGCCGCGCTGCACCGCCAGGTCCGGGTCCTTGAGTCCGGCGACGATGGTCGCGGTCCCCTCTCCCACCGCCGCCAGGGCGAAGATGACGTCGCTCCGGATGGCCGCGCCGGACTCGGCGTCCGCCGCCAGATCTTCGCGACCGTAGACGGTGGCCAGGCTGTCTCCGTACCCCTTGCCCTTGGTGCCGCAGCGACCGATCCCCTGGACCGCGAACCGGACGGTGGCCGGGTCGGCGTCCGCCAGTCTCCTGGCCAGCACCTCCGCTACCTGCGCCTTCAGCTCGGCTGCTGATTCAGGCAGCCCGGCGGCGATCTTGACCAGGTCCCGGGCCGCGATCCGTCGGATCTCCACCTCCGGGTCCTTGTCCACGGAGGTCAACAGCAGGGTGGCGGCGTCCTCCCGCTTCTTCGGGTCCTCCCCCGCGGCCTCCAGCAATCCGCCGACGGCGGCCAGGCGGACGCGCTTGTTGGGGTGCTGCTCGTGGCTGAGGAACCACCGGGGCAGGGTGCCGGACTTGATGAACAGCTCGATGTCCTCCAGTCGCACGGCGGTGCTGCTGAGGAACACCCCGCTGGCCACGTTGGCGGCGAGGACGTGGTAGCGGAAGCCGGGGGCACCGTTCTTCTCGAAGTACTGGTCGTACCAGCGACGCCACGCGGCGGCGTCGGGCATGCGATGCAGGGACAAGCGGTAGAGCACCTCCACCGCGGACTCGGCGAAGCCGTTGTCGGCGCCGGCCTCGAGCGCACCGATGAGGGTGTCGCACAGGCGCGCCCGCTCCCCCGGCTCGTCCCGGGACAGGAACTCGCAGGCGGCCACCCACGTTGCGCGATCGGCGTTCTCCGGATCACGGACCTGCTCCAGCAGCTGCGAGAACAGGGAGGGAGAACGGCGGTCCAGGGCCTCCATGGCGCGACACGCCAGCACGCGCTGCTCCGGTGAGGCCTCTTGTTCGAGCTTGAGCAGAGCCTTCACGGCGGCGGGAGAGCGGATGTTCTCGGCGGCGATCCAGTCAAGGATGCCCTCAAACAGGACGGGGCGGGTCTTCTCGTCTGACAGGAGGCCGCAGATGGCCGCCTGGGCTTGTTCGCCCTTGCCGCCCAGCTCGCCGAGGCGACGCGCGATGACGTAGCGGTTCTCCTCCGCCATCAACTCCATGAGCCAACGCTGGAGCTGTTCCTGCTTGGGAGGGTCCTGCTGAGGGGGCGTAGGCTTGGGCCCGTCACCGTTCTGCGCAGGCAGGGCCAGCGTCAGACACAGGAGAGCGATGATGTGAGGGAGGATTCGATTCATCACTGAGCACGTACGCCGCGGCCCGATACACCCAACACATCGAACGTAAAGGATGTTACCACGCTCCGTTGATCCCCTCAATCTCCACGGACAGCGGCGGCGCAGTGATCAACGACCGCGTCAAGGTCTTCGTCCGCGTCGATCACCGTGTCCGCCAGACGGACAAACAGCGGGTCCCGTTCGGTCCACAGTCGTCTGACCTCCTCTTCCGGCGAGCAATCGAGCAGCGGCGGTCGCGATGACGGTCGGGGATCCGCCGCCAATCGACGTTGCAGTCCGCTCACCCCTGCGCGCAGATAGAGGACGCGACCGAAGCCCGCGAGCCGCAGACGGTTCTCCTCCGCCAGGGGCGTGCCGCCGCCGCAGGCGAGCACCGCCGCTCCGCGAGCCACGACCTTTGCGAGGACCTCACTCTCTCTTGATCGGAACGCGGGCTCCCCTTGCTGGAGGATGAGTTCAGAGACGGGGACCCCCGCCTCACGCTCCACCTCCTCGTCCAGATCGAAGAACGGCAACCCGACCAGCGAAGCCAGGCGACGACCGACGGTGGTCTTGCCGGACCTGCGGAGCCCGATCAGGACGATGCCCGTTGCGCCATCGCCCAATGGACAGCCTCCTTCAGTTGTTCGGACACGTCGGGCAGCCCCGCCCAGAAGTGGTGCAGCTGGTGCCTGGCCTGGACCGTGTACATGGCCGCGCCTTCGATCACGGTGGCCCCCGCCGCCTCCGCCGCCGTCAACAGGGCGGTCCGCCGCGGCAGGTAGTTCATGTCCATGACCAGCTGCCCGGTGCCCAGCAGCTCTCCCGGTACGGGGATCCCCTCCGGATCTCGCGGCCCGCCCACGGGGGTCCCGTTGACGATGACCGCGGGCGGGCTGGTCGGCAACGGACCGGCCTCCACACCCAGGGAGCGGGCGGCGGCCTGGGCACGCTCGGGGGTGCGGGCGTGGATGAGGGTCGAGAAGCCCATGTCCGACAGCGCCGCGGCGGCGGCGCGGGCCGCGCCACCGGCTCCCAGGATCAACGCCCGCCGGTCGCGGAGATCCGTCGTCTTGCGGACGGCGCCGATGGGCTCCATGACGCCGTGGTAATCCGTGTTGAAGGCCCGCAGCTGGCCCTCGTCGTAGACCAGGGTGTTGGCGGCTCCGATGCGCCGGGCGAGGTCGTGGACCTGGTCCGCCAACGGGAGGACGGCCTCCTTGTGGGGGATGGTGACCGAGAGTCCCCGGACGCCGAACAGCCTCAGGGCCTCCCGCAGCCCCACCACCCCCGGGGAGCTGATGGGGACATAGACCGCGGGCATGCGACGCTCCCGGAACAGCCGGTTGAACACCAGGGAACCGATGCTGTCCTCGGCCCGATCGCCGAGGACGCCGAACACGGCCACGGGCTCCGGCAGGGACGGGTCCGGGTAGTACAGGTCCGTCAACTCTTGCAGACGCGGCAGGCCCGGGGCCAGGGACGCAGCCTCCGGTCCCGACGCCTGCGCGTACACCCACGAGGCGCCCATGCGATGGAACAGCAGCCGCGTGGGGACGCCCACGGGGCCGAGGCCGAAGGCCACCACCCGATCCGGGTGCTGGGCCCGCTTGACCGCGCGCCGCAGCCGCAGGACGTCCGTCAGGTCCCGCACCCGGGTGACCAGCTTCGCCCGCCCGACCCCCGCGTCGAAGGCGGTGGCGAGGATCTCATCCAGCTCCGCGGGGGTGGAGTTGAACTCGTGGAAGGACGCCACCACCCGCTCCCCTCTGGCGAAGGGCAGCTCCGGGAGCACGTCCACCTCCACGTCGATGCCCCAGGCGCCCCACCCCATGGCCTGCTCGAGGACACGGCGGCGGTCGTCCTCGGTCCCGCGCCAACGCCCGCCGTCCCGCAGGCGACGGCACGTGACCAGGACCGGGACCGGCGTACGGAGCAGGTCCTCGACGGCCTCCGGTTCGTCCAGGGCGTCAACCCGAAGCTCGGCCATGACGCGCCCCTTGAAGGGCCCGCCCTCGAGGGTCGCGAGGCGCGCTCGCGCTGCCTCGACGCTGGACTCGGCGATGACGACGATGATCACGGGTCCACCTCCCCCAGCCAATTCTGAACGGCTCCCGATGTCCGGTCGTCGGAACGTTGTTCGCAGACGGCCGCGAGTCCCCGGACCAGGGCCAGGTACAACTCCCGATGTCCGGGGAGGGACTCCTCCATGGCGGCTAGGTGGCGGCCAAGGGTCTGCACGTCGCCGCGGGCCACGGGCCCGGTCAGCGCCTCCGGGATCCCCTTCTCGGACGCGTTGGATAACGCCCCGGACATGAGCAGACCGAGGCCGCGGAGGGCTTGGTCCTGCGGCACCCCGGCGGACCGCAGCGCCGCGCAGGACAACTCCAGGACGGCGAGGATGCCGTTACCCGCGGCGGCGGCGCCCAGGTGGTAGGCAGCCCGTGACCCCGCCCCGAGGGAGAACGGGCTCCCCCCCATCTTGCGCGCCAGCTCCGTGAGCCAGGCGTCGAACGGAGCGAGCGCTTCGATGGCCACGAGGGCTCCGCCCAGGTCCTGCCCCGGGGGCTCGTGGGTTGGGAACGACATCAGAGGGTGGAAGGCGCCCACGGTGACGGACGCCTCCTCGAGCGGACACAGGGCCTCGAGACCCCGCACGCCGGAGAGGTGGATGACCCCGCACCCCTCGTCGAAGCGGCAACCAGCCAGGTCCCGAGCGGCGGCGTCCAGCGCGTCGTCCGGCGCGCCCACGAGCACCAGAGTGTGAGCGCTCACGACGGCGGGGGGGGCTTCGGTCCAGGGGACATCCCCCAACAGCGCCCGCGCCTCGTCGGCGTTGGAGCCCCCCGACAAGCCCGACACGGTCATCCCTGTACGGACGGCGAGGGCCGCGCAACTCGTCGCAGCTCGACCCGGTCCGTGCAGGTGTAGGTATCGCATGGGCACCGATGGGATTGTCCCACCGGCGCCCACGCGATTCATCCCCCGACCGCCTGAAGCGGCGGGATTCCCCTGATCAGTTGGCGACCAGATCCACCTCGATGCGGTAGGAGGTCGATCCCGGAGTCTGCGGCTTGAACCGCAGCTCGCTCCACCAGTCCGTGAGGGGATCCGTCAGGTCGAGGGGGTTGGTCAGGCCGAACACCTCGTACAACGCCTCGTTGCCGAAGCCGGTGTCGTAGCCGTGGTCGGACAGGTCCGTCTCCCCCGCTGCGGAGAGGCCGCCACCCGGAGAGATGCCCACGAGCCCGTCGACCATGTCACAGTCGCGGTACTGGAGGGTGATGGAACCGTCCGGGCGCAGGATGACGCGCGCCGTGTTCTCATCCGCCAGCCCCCACTGCGGCACGTTGACGTACTCGATGACCACCTCCCGCTCGTTGCGGGTGACCTGCTTGACGAACACCCGCCCCGCAGCGCTGGGGTTCAGGTCGTCCCAGAGCACCGCGATGCGCGGCTGACCGGCGAGCATCTCCGCCGCCGACTCCGAGAAGTCGGTGTCCGGAGCGCCGAAGGTCAGGTTGCCGTTGGCGTTGACGTAGACCTGGGTGTACGGCGAGCCGTAGAAGGTGAAGGTGAACGGCAGGGTGACGAGGGAGTCGTCGTCATCGCCGAGCCCCAGGTCGACGCCCGCGGGCCAGGGCTTGAAGGTGTGGACGTCGCTCAACTCCTTCAGGGATCCGGGATAACCCACCTCTCTCGCGATCCCCACGTGGCTGATCTCGAGCCCCTCCAGGTCGGGGAACGGCGGGATGGTCATGAAGTTGCCGAAGTACTGCCCCGCCGCGTCCAGGGCTCCGAAGCTCCCGCCCCAGAAGTGGAAGATGCCAGGGGTGCCGCCGGTCCACTGGCCTAACCAGAGGTTGAACCAGAGATTCACGGACAAGGGCGAGAGGGCGCCGCCGCCCAGGTTGTAGCCCGCACCTCCGTTGAAGCCCGGGGCGCAGATCACGTTGGGGCAGCCAGGGCTGTTGGGGGCGTCGAAGTTCATGAAGTAGTTGGTCCCCAGCACCGGCCCGGTGCCCACCACGAGGCTCTCCGCGCTGAACTCCCGGAGCTTGAACGAGCGCGAGGAGTCGGCGCTCATCTGGGACCAGGCGATGCTGAGGTCCTCGCTCACACCAGCGAAGCTGAAGTCGTTGATGCGGACAGTGTGCCAACCGGTGGTGGTCGGAGTGAACTCGACGATCTCGTAGTTGTTGTTGAACGAGAGGGACGAAGCGAGGCTCACGCCAGCGCAGACCGAGAAGCCCTCGTAGATGGACAGGTCCAGGTCGGCGTCCAGGGTGTCCGTCGTGTACGTGGAGTCGGCGTTGCTCAGCCAGGCGATGCACACCCGGGCCTTGTCTCCGGCCTGCAACCAGATGTTGCGGGCATAGAAGGTGCCGCCGCAGGCGTAGGTCCCGGTGGTGAAGTCCGTGGCGTTCACGACGTCGTTGATGAGCTGCTGGTTGCGGGCCGCGCGGACCGCCGCGAGGCCGTTGATGGCGCCGGCGCCGTCTTCATCGGAGAGGCGGGAGGCGCCCTCGATGTTGTTCCAGGCGGTCGCCATCATGAGGGCGATCCCCGCCGTGGGCCACGCGGTCACGGTGCCGCCGCCGACGCCGCTCACCATGGTGTTGGACAGGTTGGCGGTGACGAAGGGAGCCGAGAAGCTGGTGCCGGCGTAGTTGTCCGCCAGCCAGGGGCCGGCGCCGCCGAGGCCGCTGGAGTCTCCCAGGGTGTCCACGCTCTCGCCCACCGCCACGA
This sequence comes from uncultured Isosphaeraceae bacterium, assembly GCA_964507445.1. Classification (GTDB taxonomy): domain Bacteria; phylum Planctomycetota. The sequence continues at coordinate 33,146 of CAZDQF010000020.1, read as the reverse complement.
CGTTGGGCTTCTGACACCCGGTGGTGGGATCGGCGGTGCAGGAGAACGTGCTCATGGTGTCCCCGGTCCAATCTCCGGAGTCGTTGTTGTCGAAGCTGCCGACGCAGATGATGTTCCAGCCGCAGTGGCCGACCGGCGAGGCGGTCCCGGCGTTACCGGCGGAGAGCACCACGCTGTCGATGCCGGCGCGGACCCGGTAGTCGAAGTAGCGATCCGACATGTCCAGGACGCCGGAGGGCGAGGTGGGGCCGAAGCTGCCGTTGAGGACGTCCACGTAGGGGTTCCCGCCTCCCCCGGCGCCGGCGGCGCCAGAGGTGAGGGCCCAGTCCGCGGCGGCGATGATGTCGGCGTCGGTGTAGGAGTCGGCGTTGGCGCTGAACAGCTCCACGTTGGGCGCAGAGCCGCCACGATCCGGGTGCTGGGACGCCACGCACCCGGAGGTCCCGTGGATGTGGTCGTCCGGGTCCTCGGGCACCCGGAACCAACCCGAGACGTTGAGCCACGGGCTCGCCGGGTCGATGCCGTTGTTCTCCAGCATGGCCACCCTGACGCCGCGGCCCTTCACGCCCATCTGGTGCACCCGGCGGGTGCGGTGGGACGCCTTGGCGTCCTCGTTGGTGTCCTGGTCATCGAGGGACTCCAGGTAGATGGTGTCCACCGTGGTCAGGGCCGCCAGCTCCATGACCTGTGCCGCGTCGGCGTCGAAGAAGACCACGGGGGCGCCGATGGAGACATACCGCGGCTGGATGCCCCGGAGCTCGAGGGCGCCGACGAACGGCTGGGTCGCCTCCGCGACGCGACCGCTGACGAACACGTCGATGGTCCGCTCCATGTCCTGGAGGATCTCCGTCGGCGTTGACTGATCCACGCCCTGGCGCATGGACGCCACGAACTGGTGGATGGCCGTCATATCGGAGTGCAGCCACGCCCCCACCCGCAGGGGGGCGCCGTCCACGGCTGCCATGGCCGCCACCAGGCGCTCGTCGATCTTGGCCGCGGGGTTGGCCTGACGAGCGTTCAGCTCGTCCAGTCGTAGCGCCGCGTAATCACGGGCGACGCCGTTCTGGTCCCAGGACGCGCTGACCAGCTGGCCGTTCGTCCGGTCCATGGCCTTCGCCCTGGTCAGGATGATGTCGAGGGTCTTGAACCTCACGACGGCGGAGTTGACGTCGCCGAGGGCGTCCACGGGGACCCCCGTGTGAGCGGACAACGCCGCCTTGAGGGCTTCCTGGTCCGATTGGGCAGGTGCCAGTCCTGCGAGCGCGCAGATGGCGAGGAGGATGGTTCTGGTCTTCATGGCACAACTTCTCCACGGTCTGGAGGGCCCGTCCCTTGGGACGGACCCCGAGAAGCTGCACAGGGGACAAAGACGCCGAGAGGCGCCCGGGGAACGACATACCTATAGACCCCGGCTCCCGGATCTTTCAGCTAATTGGATTTCGGCGCGGGCTCGGGTGCGGGCGCGATGTCCGCCGCGGCCTCGGCGTCGTTGGCCTGGCTCAGCCAGTCCACGAGCAAGGGTCGCAGATGGGGCGCCACTCCCGCCCGGGGGCCGTAGCGCTGCACCTTCTGCGCCCACTCCGAATCGGTGTAGTCACCGGGGTCGTAGAGGGCGTGGCACTGGCTGCACCGGCGCATGTAGAGGATCTCGCAATCCACGGTCCCGTCGGCGCGCAGGTAGGAGCTGGTGCTCTCGCAGGAGACCAGCGCACCGCCGCAGGCGAACAGGCTGACGATGATCAGGCTTCGGAGCGTCATGGCTGGAGACCCTTAGAAGTAGGTCGCGACGGAAGCGACGAAGCGGTCGTTCTTGACATCCGGTATCCCGGAGGGCTCCAGGAACCACTGATACTCGAACTTGAACACGGTGCTCTCCACCGGCCGGAAGTTGAAGCCGAAGGTGAAGCGCCTGCGGTCGTCCCGGTAGCGGTCTCCCCTGGTTCCGAAGTCCACCGCCGTGCCCCCTTCGTCCGTGTCCGCCTCGCCGTACCGGGCGACCAGGGTGAAGGTGGACTGATCCGTGAAGAATGCGCTGCTGCCACGCCATGAGTCCGGGAAGAAGTGGAAACGCCCCTCCACGTAGAACCCCTCCATGCCGCCGGGGACGCCGGCCATCACCTGGGCCGGACCACGCTGCAGGTCCAGGTTGGCGTACTCACCGACCAGCTCGAACGGTCCCTTCTTCAGGGTCCAGTCCAGGCCCCACATGGTCAGGTTCTCGTCCCCGGCGTCGTCGTACTTGCCGTGGGCGATGCTGGTGCCGACGTTGAGGACATCCAGGAACGGGACGTCCACGGTGAAGCCGACGCGACCGATGATCATCTTGTTGTCGTTGTTGTCTTCCCGGTAGCTGCCCCTGGCGGACCTGGTCCCCCCGGAGGCGGAGATGTCCTCCGTGAGGCCGTTGCCGAGGATGACGTCGTAGTCCAGGCTGCCCCAGTCCCAGTACACGGCGCCGTAAGCACCGATGCCGGTCTCGGCCCAGGTGGTCGGGATGATGCGGCGATCCACCAGGGGGCGATCCGTCAGGTCCTGAACCGGCGAGTCGTGCAGCAGGTTGAACCGGTTGAAGGGCACCAGCAGGGCCCCGGCCTTGAAGTTGAAGGCGTCGTGGATGGCGAAGGAGAGTTCGGCGAACTCCACCACGATCTCGGAGTCGGTCAGGTGTCCCGCGCCGACGCCGCCACCTTCGATCTCGATCTCGGTGGCGAAGGCGATGGACTCCGCGATGTCCGCGTGCAGCTTGAGGATGAGCCGGTGTTGGTCGAACTCGTCGTCCTTGTCACCGGCCTCGTCGTGGCGGAACTCCAGGTCGAAGTAGCCGGAGATGGCGAGCGGGGGTGCCGCCTCCTCCTGCCGGAGAGCGGCCACCTGGGTCACCTTCTCCTCCACCAGGATGGCCAGCTCCGCGTCCGTGGCCATCCGGGACTGCTCCTCCCGCTGCCCCTGGGTCGTCGCCAGCTCAGACCGCAGGCCGGCGAGCTCCACGGACATGGCCGCCACCTTGGCCTCGAGGGCCTGGATGCGATCCGGGTCCTCCTGGGCGGAGGCCGTCGCGCACACGCATGCGCACAGAAGAAATGCGCCTAATTGTTTGTGTTTCAGCATCTTAAGAACCAACTGCCGCGGTCTCCCCATGACCGCTGAGCCCATGCTAATGATACTGAGAGCCGGTCTCAATATCATTTTATAAGAGAAGGGCACCATGGGCTGGGAGGGGATGCTCAGCGGGCCGCGAGCAGGAGGTTGTCGATGAGGCGGACCTCGCCCAGGAAGGCGGCGATGGCCACCAGATCCCCCACCTCGGCGACCTCCTGACGCAGGGCCAGGGTGTGGGGGTCGCGGATCTCCAGGTAGTCCAGGCGCACCTGGGGAGCGTCGCTGAGCGCGGCGCCTCCACGGGACACCAGCTCGTCAGGACGCCGCTCCCCCGAGGAGAAGGCGGACTGCATGGCGTTGAGGGCGCGGGACAGGGACACCGCCTGGGAGCGCTGCTCCAGGTCCAGGCGACGGTTGCGGCTGGACATGGCGAGCCCGTCCGGCTCCCTCACGATGGGGCAGGTCTCGATCCGCACCGGCATGTCCAGGTCCGCCACCATGCGGCGGATGACCAGGGCCTGCTGGTAGTCCTTCTGCCCGAAGAACGCCGCGTCCGGCTGCACCTGGTTCAGGAGCTTGCAGACCACGGTGAGGACGCCGCCGAAGTGGGTGGGCCGGCTCGCCCCGCACAGCACGTCCGTGAGGCCGTCCATCTCCACCCGCGTCCCGTGGCCGTCCGGATACATCTCGTGGACGCTCGGGTACCACAGGTGGTCGCACCCCAGCCGGCTGAGCGACGCCGTGTCCGCGTCGTAGGTGCGCGGGTAGGCGTCCAGGTCCTCCCCCGGCGCGAACTGGCGCGGGTTCACGAAGATGGACGCCACCACGACGTCGCAGTCGGCGCGGGCGCGCTCCACCAGAGACTCATGGCCCGCATGGAGGGCGCCCATGGTGGGTACGAACCCCACGGACCGCCCGCCGGAGCGGGCCGCAGCGATCCGTTCACGAAGCTGCGTCAGCTCACGGGAGACCACCAGCCCTTCGCTCACCGCGCCGCCTCCTGGGCAGGGGTCCACCACGCGCGAGCGGCCAGCGGCCTGATCCCCGACGCGCCGACGAATCGCTGCGCCAGGGCGGTCAGGGAGCGCTCCTCCGTCGGGTGCTGCCAGTCCCCCGCCACCTCCGCCGCCGGCGTCATGACGAAACAACGCTGGGTCATGGCGGGATGGGGAACGGTCAACCCTTCCTCCTGGATCACCTGATCGCCGAACAACAGGATGTCCAGGTCCAGGGTGCGGGGCGCGTCCTTCACCGTGCGGACCCGGCCCGCCTCCTGCTCGATACGGAGCATGAAGGCCAGCAGGTCCGCGGGGTCCCGCTCCGTGGCCAGGACGGCGCACGCGTTGAGGAACGCTCCCTGACCCGCCGGGCCGCCCACGGGGTCGGTCTCGAACAGGGGGCTGACGCCGGCGACCCTGGTCTGCGCGTCTTGATCCAGGCGCTTCAGCGCGTGACGTAGCCAGCCCTGGCGGTCTCCCAGGTTGCTACCCATGCCGATCAGGACGGACGCCATGTCGCGCTCAGACCACGGGGTCTTCCCGTCCCTGGAAACGGCGGACCAGCCACACCAACGGTCCCCAGGCCACGAAGCCGAAGCACACCCCGGGGACCATGACCTCCGGGTTCAGCACGATGACCGCCAGCAGGAACAGCAACAGCACCAGGTTCGGAAACGTCTTCCGTCGTAGCAGCCAGCTGGCCGCGTGGACGTAGGGCAGACGGCTCACCATGAGGAAGGCGAGCACGGGCATGAGGAACGGGAGGCCCTGGTAGATCCAGGAACGTCCGGCCTCCGGATCGAGGGAGATGTTGGCGAAGCCGAGAGACGCGATGCAGGCCGCGGCGGCAGGTGTCGGCAGCCCCTCGAAGGCCCGGTGCGCGGACTCGTCCGAGTCCGTCTCAAGGTTGAAGCGAGCCAGACGGAGCACGGCGCAGGCGAGGAACGTGACCGCCAGGACCAGGGAGACCCGCTGCCCGATGCCGTCCCCCATGCCGCGCTCGCTCTCCTGGCACATGACCTTGAACAGGAGGGCCGGCGCGGCGCCGAAGCTGATGGCGTCACAGATGGAGTCCACCTGGGCGCCGAAGTCCGACGCGGAGCCCATGCGCCGCGCGACCCAGCCGTCCACGGCGTCGAAGAACATGGCCAGGAAGATGAGCCAGATGGCCTTCTCGTACAGCGCGATGCGGGCCGCCGCGTCCGGGGAGTGCATGGAGTCGGTCAGGTAGGCGATGGCCAGGAACCCGCTGAACAGGTTGCCCAGGGTCACGAGGGTCGGGACCATCTCCACCGCACGACCGGTCCTGCGGCGCCGCTCCTCCCCTGATCCCGCGGGGTCCGCGCCCGGGCCCTCGTCCTGCAGCGACACCTCGAAGCGCTTCACTGTAGGGCGCCCTCCGGCTCCTCGGCCGCCACCTTCATGCGGGCGATCAGGTCGCGACCTCCCTTGACCCGCGCTCCCACCTCCACATGAACGGAGTCCACCCGGTCCACGGGGATGTAAACCTCCGTGCGGGAGCCCACCTTGATCATGCCGTACCGCTGCCCCGCGGCCAACGCGTCCCCCGACCTGGCCGCGCAGACGATGCGGCGGGCCACCAGCCCGGCGATCTGCCGCACCAGCACGGGGAACGTGCCTCCATGGCCGTCGTCCACGGTGAGCCCCAGGTCCTGGGCCTCGTTGAGGTCGGCGCAGGCCGGGTCACGGGCGTCCAGGTACGCGCCCGGACGATGCTCGAGGTGCGCGACCACACCCGACACGGGAGACCGGTTCACGTGGACGTCGAAGACCGAGAGGAAGATCCCGATGCGGGTGGCGGGCCCGCCGACGAAGGGCACGTCCTCCACGGTGATGATGTCCGTGACCTTGCCGTCTGCCGGCGCGATGACCACGCCTGGTCCGGCCGCCTCCGGAACGCGGTTGGGATCCCTAAAGAAGTTCATGATGAACAGCCAGGTGGCCAGGGCGATCCCGGCCATGACCCAGCCGCCTGGCCCCTCCACCCAGAGCGCCCCCACGGCAGCGGTGCCGAGCAGCAGGGCGCTGAACAGGAAGACCTCGAAGAGGCCGTGGACCGTCAGGGGAATACGCATGGGAACCGCCATGCTACGCGCGGCGCTCAGGCGGGAAAAGGCCGCGGGCACCGACATTCCGTGTCATCACGTGCCCGGGTCCTGGAGACCCCGTTGCTGCTCGACCAGGTAGTCCGGGAGGCGGTCCAGCACCCCGTCGATGACGCCGATGGCCGCTTCGAATTGCGGCGGCGACCACCGCCCCCTGTTCCACACGATGACCGCGCGATGGTCGAACTCCAAGGAGTGGCGTGGCGCCGACAGCAGATACGCCATGGTGCGGGTGTGGATCACGTCATACGCCCACTTCCGATCCGGAGACTTGACGAAGAAGCGCTTGCTGAACTCCGCCGATTCGAAGTCGATGTCGTCGTAGCCGAACGCCGCCTTCACCTTGTCGAAGAACCCCTCCGGGCGGATGAAGAGAGGCTTCAGCGGGTAGCCCGGGTCGATGATGGCCGCGGAGAAGTGGTGATGATGCGTCCTGCGGCGACCCTTGGAACCTGACGAGTACGTCTCGTAGTGATAGTCGAAAGCGACGAGACGACGGCCCTCCCAGGTCCCGCGCATGATGTTGAAGGCATAGCGCTTCGAACCCTCGTGGAGACAATCGAACTCGGGGTAGCGGTTGTCCATGGACCCGTCACGAGCCGGGCTGAACGTCAGGCCACCGCGAGACGCCCACGCGGCGAGGGTCTTCCTACGCTTATGCTCCGCGAGGTGCGCCAAGATCGCCGCGCCGATCACGATCACCCCACCGATCACGATCAGGGTCGTGAAGGTGTCGCTCGACTGCAGCAACATCATGCCCCTGGGTCTCCCGCCCCCAGATCCACCTGCGGCACCGCGCGCACCCCCGCGTCCTCCACCTCGAAGAACTCGCGCCGCCTGAACCCGCCCATGCCTGCAACGATGCTGGAGGGGAAGGACTCCACGCGGTTGTTCATGTCGCGGACGTTGGCGTTGTAGAAACGCCGCGCCGATTGGATGCGGTCCTCGGTGTTGGAGAGTTGACGCTGGAGGGACAGAAAGTTCTCGCTGGCCTTCAGGTCCGGGTATGACTCGGACACGAAGAACAGGCCCCGCAAGGCGCGGACGAGTCCGTTCTCTGCGTCAGCCTGCTGGGACGGCGTGCCCATCTCGGACTGGGCCAGGGTGCGCGCCGCCACCACGGCTTCGAACGTCTCCCGCTCGTGCTTGGCGTAACCCTTCACCACCTCCACCAGGTTCGGGATGAGGTCATGTCGACGCTTGAGCTCGGTGTCGATACCGGACCAGGACTCGTCGCAGTGGTTGCGCAGACGGACGAGGCCGTTCCAGGTGCCGATCAACCAGATGAGGACAATGAGGATCGGGACGCCGACGAATAGGAGCGGCTCCATTGGTTACCCCCTGAGACTCTTCTATCAGAGACCCGCGCCGGTGGCGCTATCAGGTCCCGGGGATCGGCGCTGCCAAATCACCGGAGAGCACGCCGGAGCACGGGCGCCGCCCGCGGAAGGGGCACAGGCTCCCTAGGACCGGTCGTCGTCCAGGCCCATCATGTAGCCGCCCGCCACCTCCAGGTTCTGCCCGGTGACGTAGGTGGCCCCGTCCCCCACCAGCCAGGACACCGCCTCGCAGACGTCGTCGAGACGACCGGCGCGGCGCAGGGGCACCCGCTCCGAGAACCCGTCGGGGAGGTCGACGCTGTTGTCCAGCTGCCCGGGGGAGACCATGTTCACCCGCACACCTCTCGGCCCCAGCACCTCCGCCATGGAGCGGGTCATCAGCAGCAGGCCGGTCTTGGACGTCACATAGGCCAGGTTGTCCGGGGAGGACGCGAGGGCTGCCAGGCCGCTGTAGCCGATGTTCACCACGCTCCCCCCCTCCTGTGGGAAGAGGGGGATGGCGCCGCGGATCAGGTCGAAGGGGCTGAGCAGGTTGGTGCGCAGCGTGTCCTCGAACGCCGCCGTCTCGTAGGTCAGAGGGTCCACCACGTCGTAGCGGCCGACGTTGTTCACCAGCACGTCGAGACGGCCCGGACCGGCCTTCAGGGCCGACAGCACGTCCCGCACCCCGGACTCCGTGGACAGATCGGCGCGCACACAGTCCGCCGTCGCGCCCGCTTCACGCAACGCGTCCCGCAGCCCCAAGGCGTCGTCTTCGGACGAGCGGTAGTGGATCCAGACGGCGTAGCCGTCCTGCGCCAGCCGTGTCGCCAGGGCCCGGCCGAGCCGCCTCGCGGCTCCTGTCACCAGCGCCACCCTCATGACTCCCGAGCCCTGTCGAAGGTGACCGCTGTGTAGCGCGCCGCCGGCACCGCGTCCGGTTTCTTGATGGTCAGGCGCACGTAGGCGACCCCCGGCCAACGCTCCAGGATGAGGTCGCAACCCTCCACCGCCATGGTCTCGATGAGCTGGAACCGACGCTCCTGGATCCACTCCGTCAACACCGTGGAGACCTCCGCGTAGTCCACGGTCGTGGTCACGTCTTCCGTCGCGGCGGCGGCGGCGAAATCGTGCTGCATCTCGACGTCCACGAGGATCTCCTGCTCCTCCTCCCGCTCACGGGGCAAGATGCCCACGATGCAGCGGACCCGCAGGTCCTTGACGAAGATCTCGCCGACGTGGCTGCGAGCGCCGAGGTGTTCGATGAGGCGCCGGGTCGGCTCGTTGAGGTCCATGCGTCGCGCCTCCGGAAGGGTGGCCCACTTGAACTCGCTGGCCTCGTAGTTGAGGCGTACGTCCGTGTCCGCGGTGTGGGCCACGAAGTTCAGCAACAGGAAGTGCCTGGTCTTGTAGAACTCGGGGAGGTCCACGCCGTCCTGCGCGAGGACGAACCGGACACCCTCGGCCCGCAGCGCGGTCTCCTCCTCCACTTCGCGCCGGAACGCGTCCTCCATGGACTCACCGCGCTGGATCTTGCCGCCCGGGGTCCCCCACTTGTCGCTCCACTTCCGGGTCTTGATGAAGAGCGCGCGGCCGTCGGAGCGGAACACGAGGCCCCCGGACGTGGCCACGGGCCGATCCGCTGCGTCCAGGGTGGCCTCGTCCCGCAGGTGACGGGCGACCCCCGGCACGCGGCGGAACAGGTGGTCGGGCCGGGAGCCTTCCAGCACCGAGGACTCCGTATAACCCCAGGTCACGGCCGCGGTCTGCAAACCGCTGGCCCGTCCCGCCTCCACATCGTGGGTGGTGTCGCCGAAGAACAGGGTCTCCATGGGCTCGAGCCCGTGTCGTCGGATCAACGACGGCAGGTGATCCCGCTTGTCGAACGCGTCCCCCACAACCTCCTCGAACAGGTCCGCCAGGCCCAATCGCGACAGGGCTCCGGCGATCAGGTCGGTCTTCAGGGTGGAGAGGATGAACAGGCGGTGCTCCCTGACGGCCTCCCCCAGCAGCTGCGCGACGCCGTCGAACAGCGCCACCTCACCGAGCCGCTCCCCGTAGGACTCAAAGAACCACCGGTCGATCTCGGCGATGTCCGTACCGGGGCACCGGCTCCCGTAGAACCGGTCCACCGGGATCGTGAACTCCGATCGGTAGGCCTCCCAGTCGAGGTCGCCGCCGCCGAAGTGGGCGACGCAGTCCCGCGTCAGCTCGAACGTCAGGCGTTCGTCGTCGGCCAGGGTCCCGGACCAGTCGAAGATCAGGTTCATGATCCCCTCGCAGGTTCAGGGACGGGGTCCTTCAATCCCAGGTACCGCTTGATGACATGGACCCCGAGGTAGATGAAGGGCGTGTCGATGGCCGCCAGGATCATCTTGTAGATGTAGATGGTCAGCATGATCTCGACGCCGAGCCAGAACTCCATCCCGAATCCCCAGTAGAAGAGGATCGAGTTGACGATGGCGGTGTCGATCAGCTGGGACGTCATGGTCGAGCCGTTGTTGCGCAGCCACAGGTGCTTGCCCTTCGTCCACCGTTTCAGCGTGTGATAGACGCGGACGTCCCATAGCTGAGCGCACATGTAGGCGAGCATGGACCCGAACAGGAGCTTGCCGTTGATGGCGAAGACGGACTCGAACGCGTTCTGATACTGAGACACGTCCTCGTATCCGAAGCGGTTCTCCGGAGCGACCCAGGCGGGGGAGCCGTTCACGTGCAGGGCGATCTGAACCACGGCGAGCATCAGGAAGCTCATGCCGAAGCCGATGATGACCATGAAGTTGGCGCGGCGCTTGCCCCAGATCTCCGAGACCACGTCCGTCAACCAGAACGTGAGCGGGTACGTGATGATCCCGGTGGTCAGGGTGTCCCCTCGCCAGGGCGACAGGAACAGCTTCACGCCGACGATGTTGGTCAGGACCAACAGGACGCTGAAAGCCGAGGCGAAGATGAGGAACAACACCTCGTCTCGTGTGTAGGGCTTCTTGCTCAGGTACATGGGCTGGCCAGGATAACGAGAACCGGTAGACACGATGAAGCGCTCGTGCCATAACCAGACCATGCTGCGCATCGCTGACACAAAAGCCCGTGAGGTCCTGGACTCCAGGGGAAACCCGACCGTCGAGGTCTCGGTCTGCCTTGAGAACGGTGCGGTAGGCCGCACCATCGTCCCCAGCGGCGCCTCCACCGGGGCCCACGAGGCCGTGGAGCTCCGTGACGGCGGCAGCCGCTACGGCGGCAAAGGGGTCCAGCAGGCGGTGGAGAACGTCATCGAGAAGCTGGGTCCGGCCATCGAGGGCAAGGACGCCTACGACCAGCCCAACATCGACCTGATCCTGTGCGGCGTGGACGGCACGGAGAACAAGGAGCGCTTCGGCGCCAACGCCATCCTGGGCTGCAGCATGGCCTGCGCCCACGCCGCCGCCACCTCCATGGATGTGCCCCTCTACCGCTACCTGGGCGGGGCCCAGGCGCGCCTGCTGCCCTACCCGATGATGAACATCCTCAACGGCGGCGCCCACGCGGACAACAACGTGGACATCCAGGAGTTCATGATCATGCCCACGGGAGCGTCCAGCTTCCGGGAGGCCCTGCGGTGGGGCGCGGAGGTGTTCCACACCCTGCGCAAGGTGCTCTCCTCCCGGAACCTGAACACCAACGTGGGCGACGAAGGGGGATTCGCCCCGGATCTGAAGAGCAACACGGAGGCCCTGGACCTGCTGGTGGAGGCCATCGAGGCGGCGGGCCGGACTCCGGGGGCGGACGTGGAGATCGCCCTGGACTGCGCCGCCAACGAGTTCCACAAGGACGGGCAGTACACCCTGGAGGCGGAAGGCAAGACCCTGGACGCCGCCGGCATGGCCGAGATCTACTCCAGCTGGGTGGACCAGTACCCCATCCGGTCCATCGAGGACCCCCTGTTCGAGGACGACTGGGACGGCTGGGGCACCCTCACCCGCGCCATCGGCGACAAGGTCCAGCTGGTGGGAGACGACCTGTTCGTCACCAACGTGAAGCGCCTGGAACGCGGCATCAAAGAGGGCGTGGCCAACTCCATCCTGATCAAGGTCAACCAGATCGGGACGCTCTCGGAGACCTTCGAGGCCATCAATCTGGCGTCTCGTTGCGGTCTGCGGAGCGTGATCAGCCATCGCTCCGGAGAGACCGAGGACACCACCATCGCGGATCTGGCGGTGGCGGTGAACGCGGGTCAGATCAAGACCGGCGCTCCCTCTCGCACAGATCGGGTCGCCAAGTACAATCAGCTCCTGAGGATCGAGGAGCACCTGGGGGCCGCCGCCCGGTACGGGTGGTAGGACGACTTCGGGTATCCTCCGGGTCCCGGATGTCCGTGGAGGGGAGGAGCCATGGCCGAGGAGCGGCGGGCCGGCAGCATGAAGACCGTGCTCTGGGTCTGCGTCCTGGTTCTGGGGATCTGGCTCTTCTTCGAGGGCCTGGAGGCGCGCGGTGAGCGGCTCGAGAGCGACCGCCTCGTGGACGACCTCAGTGACCGTAAGATAAGCCTTCGCAAGGACATAGATCGGTCAAAGACAGAGATCGAGCTGCTCCGACGGGATGACCCGGCGGCCGTCAAGGGGGCCCTCCAGCGGCACGATCGCGTGGAACGCGGTCGCGTGGCGGTGGACCCGCCAGGACGGGACCGGTAACCCCCACCCCTACGGGGGGGGCAGCGAGCCCGGGCCCGCCGGCGCCCGAAGACGAACCGCGGCTGACCGAAGCCATCCGTTGTTAGACTCCCGAACTCCCCGCAACAGCGAAACGAGGCTCACCAGATGACTGAAGTCACGACAGGCGGCGACATGGAAGCGGTGAAGCGGCTCAGCGAAGCCCACGCCCGACTGAAGGCCGAGCTGGCCAAGGTGATCGTCGGCCAGGAAGCGGTCATCGACGAGGTCCTCACCTCCATCTTCGCCCGCGGCCACGGGTTGCTCGTGGGGGTCCCGGGGCTGGCCAAGACGCTCCTCATCTCGACCCTGTCCAAGGCCCTCAACCTGTCCTTCAACAGGATCCAGTTCACCCCCGACCTCATGCCCTCGGACATCACCGGGACGGAGGTGATCCAGGAAGACAAGGCCACCGGGCAACGGGAGTTCAAGTTCATCAAGGGGCCCGTGTTCGCCAACGTCATCCTCGCCGACGAGATCAACCGGACGCCGCCCAAGACCCAGGCCTCCCTGCTGGAGGCCATGCAGGAGCATCAGGTCACCGCCGGCGGCACACGGCATCAGCTGCCCGAGCCCTTCTTCGTGCTGGCCACCCAGAACCCCATCGAACAGGAGGGGACCTATCCCCTGCCCGAGGCCCAGCTCGACCGCTTCATGTTCATGATCAAGGTCGAGTACCCGTCCGCGGAGGAGGAACTGAAGATCATCCAGGACACGACCTCCGCCCGGGAGGTGGGCCTGGAGCAGGTGCTGGGCGGCGAGGACATCCTGGCGCTCCAGGACCTGGTGCGCCGGGTTCCGGTCGCCGATCACGTGGTCAACTACGCCCTGGAGTTCTCCAGGCGCACCCGGGTGACCCAGGAACAGGCGCCGGACTTCGTCAAGCAGTGGGTCGCGTGGGGCGCCGGTCCCCGCGCCAGCCAGTACCTGATCCTCGGCGCCAAGGCCCGGGCCGTGCTCAGCGGCCGCACCTTCGTCAGCGGCGAGGACATCAGGGCCGTCGCCCACCCCGTGCTCCGGCACCGGATCATCTGCAACTTCAGCGCCGAGGCCGAAGGCATCACCTCGGACACCATCATCGACAAGCTCATCGAGAGCATCCCCCGCGCTGAAGCCGACGCCGGCGCCACGGCCTGATGGCTGAGGACTACAGCAAGTACCTCGACCCCAAGGTCCTGAACAAGGTCGGGAACCTCGAGGTCAAGGCGCGCCTGATCGTCGAGGGGTTCATGTCCGGGCTGCACGAGTCCCCCTACAAGGGATCGTCCGTGGAGTTCGCGGAGCACCGGGAGTACGTCCCCGGCGACGACATCCGCTACCTGGACTGGAAGGTCTACGCCAAGAGCGACCGCTACTACATCAAGGAGTTCGAGGAAGAGACCAACCTGAAGGCCTACGTGGTGGTGGACACCTCCAAGTCCATGGCCTACGGGTCCGACGAGGTCACCAAGCTCGACTACTCCAAGTTCGTGGCGGCGGCGCTGCTGTATCTGGTGCAGAAGCAGCGGGACGCGGGCGCCCTGGTGACCTTCGGCGAAGGCGTGCGCACGTTCCTTCCCCCGTCCAGCAGCCAGGCGCACTTCCGAAACTGCCTGTCCGAGCTCTCCGGGCAGGAGCCGGACGGAGAGACGGACCTGGGGACCATCTTCAACGAGATCGCCGAACGGCTGCGCACCAAGAGCCTCGTGATCGTGCTCAGCGACCTGTTCGACGAGAACGAAGACGGCATCCTGCGCGGTCTGCACCGGATGGCCCATCGCGGCCATGACGTCATCGTGTTCCACGTCCTGGACAAGGACGAGCTGGAGTTCCCGTTCGAACGCATGACCCGCTTCGAGGGCCTCGAGGTGGACGCCCGCGTGCTGGCGGACCCGAGGGCGCTGAGGGAGGCCTACCAGAAGGAGCTGACCGAGTTCCAGACGCGCATCAAGTCAGCCTGCATCGGCGGGCGCATGGACTACGTGGTGCTCGACACCTCGCGCTCCCTGGACGTCGCCCTCAGCACCTATCTGGCCCAGCGGACGGGAGCCCGGTAGCTCATGGGGAGCCTCTTTGGAATCCCGAGCATGCTGTTGTGGGGCGGCGCCGCGGCCATCCCCATCCTCATCCACCTGTTCGCACGGCAGCGCTACAAGAAGGTCCCCTGGGCCGCCATGGAGTTTCTGCTGCGGGCGTTCAAGAAGACGCAGCGGCGGATCCGCCTCGAGCACCTGTTGTTGCTGCTGCTGCGCATCCTGGCCATCCTGCTGTTCGTGCTGGCCCTCGCCGCCCCGCGCCTGAACCCTGGCGCCATCATCGGCGGTCTGGGCGGCGGCCCCCGCGAGGTGGTGGTGGTGGTGGACGACAGCTTCAGCATGTCCCTGGCCGAGTCCGACGGCGGCACTCCCATGAGCCGGGCCAAACGGCAGGTCCGCGAGCTCATCGAGGGGCTGCAACAGGAGCGGGGTGACTCCGTGACCCTGGTGACCGCCGGAAAGCCTGCGAGCCTCGTCCTCAAGCAGGTGTCCGATCTGGACCGCGTCCTCACGGTCGTGGACGGGATGGACGCGGGGGACGGCGCGACCGATCTCATCGGCGCCCTGCGCTCGACCGTGGCCGCCCTCGACGACCTGGAGGAGGGGGCCGAGGTGTTCGTCTTCTCCGACCTTCAGAAGGTGGGGTTCGCTCCGCCCTCGGACGTGGCGCAGGAGGACCAGGAGGGCGACGCGGCGCCGCCGCAGCAGCTTCTGGCTTCCCTGGTCCAGGAGGTGCGCGCGCGGAAGGCGACGCTGAACATCGTGGGCCCGGCGGACACCACCACGGACAACGTGGCCATCATCTCCGTGTCCAAGCGCAGCAAGGCCGTGGTGACGGGCACTCCGGCGGCGATCACGGTCACCTTGCAGAACTTCGGCAGCCGCCCCCAGGGCGGCGCGGTGCACCTCTTCGTGGACGGTGCGTCGGAGCCCGTGGACCTCCGGGACGTGGAGGCCATCCCGCCGGGAGGCCTCTACTCCGTCGAGTTCCGTCAGCCGTTCCGGTCCGCCGGCAGCCACTACGTGGAGGCCCGGTTCCGGTCCGACAGCCTGGCGAAGGACAACCGCAGGGGCCTCGCCCTCGAGGTGCGCCGCAAGATCAAGACCCTCGTCGTGGACGGCGACCCCAGCCCGGAGCCGGGCGAGTCCGAGTCGTTCTTCTTCAGCGCCGCCATGAGCCCCGGTGGTGACCGGGATTCCGGGAGCGACTTCGAGCTCGAGGTGGTCCAGGAGGTGGGCTTCGACAGCGCCGACCTGAAGGAGGTGGACCTGCTGGTGCTGATGGACGTGGCCCTGATCTCTCCGCGACGGGCGGCAGACATCCAGAGCTTCGTCGAAGCAGGTGGGGGCCTGCTGGTGTTCGTCGGCGACAAGACCCAGGCCACCACCGCCAACGAGCGGCTCTACCGCAACGGCGAGGGCGTCCTGCCTGCCAAGCTGCGGGCGGCGGCGGGCGAGGACATGTTCATGGACCTCCCGTTCCAGATCACCCGTCCCAACCTGGAACACCCGGCGCTCAGCTACTTCGCCGACCCGGCCATCTCCGTCTGGTTGACGGTGGCCACGCCGGTCTACCGCTACTACCGCGTCGAGGTCCCGGACGACCCGGCGGTGTCGGTGCTCGCCTACCTTGACCGACCGAAGGCCGCGCTGCCCACGCCGGAGCCGCTCATCCTGGAGAAGGTGCTGGGCAAGGGACGCTGCATCCTGTTCGCCACCGCCGGCGGCGACGAGAACTGGAACGGGATGCAGTCGCTGCCGACGTACCTGCTGCTCGCCCGCGAGTTGTCCTACTACCTCACCCGCAAGGAGGAGCGTCACGAGAACCTGCTCGTGGGGCAATCCTACGAGCGCCTGCTCCGCTCCTTCGTCCAGGAGGTCGTCATCTCGAGAGACGGGGAACAGCTGAGCGTGGTCAAGCCCCTGGCCGTCGAAGACGAGCGGGGCTACGAGATCAAGACGGGCAACCTCGACAAGGCCGGCACCTACCGGCTGGACCTCCAACGCACGGGTGAGGCAGAGCTCAAGGACCCCAACCCCATCCACATCGCGGTCAACGTGGACGCCGAGGAGTCGGACCTGTCCCGCGTGGACGAGGACTACATCGTCGCCAGCTTCCCCGGCGAGGGCGTGCGGTTCCTGGACGGCATCGAAGGTGTGGAGGAGGCCACCGCCTCTGACCGGTCCAGCCGAAGCTGGTGGTGGTTCCTGTTGTTCGGCGCCGCCGTGCTGGCCATCGAGACCGCCCTGTCTCAGATCTTCGGCATGCGTTCTCGAAGGAGGGAAGCATGACCTGGTTGCTGGAATCGGAGGTGGTGTCGGAAGGGCTGGTGTTCCGCAGCGCTCCCCCGACTTGGGTCATCTTCCTCGTCATCGTCCCCGCCGTCATCGGGTTCGCCGCCGTGTTCTATCGGATGGGCCGCGAAGGCGTCCCGGCGCTGGTCCGCCACGGGCTGACGCTGCTCCGCATCGCGGTCCTCATCTTCGTGGCGCTCCTGCTCATGGACCCGGCCATGCAGACCACCGTGGTGGAGCGCAAGCCGACGCTCACCATCGTGCTGGTCGACGCCAGCGCCTCCATGGGTCACAACGACGACTACCAGACCAACCCCGGGCTGGCGGACCGCCTCCGAGGCGCCGCCCAGCTCCCCGCCGGCACCCCGCTGGACAGCCTGACCCGGCTCGGCCTGGTCAAGAAGGTGCTCGGTGAAGGCGAGGTGCCCTTCCTCGAGAAGCTCGGGGAGGAGAACCGGGTCCGCCTCTACTCCTTCGGCGAGCGCCTGCAGGGCATCTCCGGCATCGCCGACCTGGAGCCCCGAGACCGGGTCACGACCCTCGGGAGCACCCTGGAACGCATCCTCGACGAGCCGGAGGTCAAGAGCTCCTCCGTCGGCGGCGTGGTCATCATCACGGACGGCAAGAACACCGCCGGGCCGCCTCCGGCGGAGGTGGTGGAGATCGCGGCCCGCCGCAAGATCCCGGTGCACTGCGTCGGGGTCGGCGACCCGAAGGCGACCAAGGACATCGAGCTCACCTCCGTGCTCCACTCCAGCGTGGTGCTCGTCGAAGACACGGTCAGCATCGACCTGAAGGTGCGGCAGCGAGGGTTCCCCGGTGAGAAGGTGACCCTGCAGCTGCTGGAGAACGACAACGTCATCCATCGCCAGCGCGTGACCTTGAGCGCCAGCGAGGAAGACCAGCCGTTCAGGATGCTGTACCGCCCGCTCTCAGAGGGCCGCAAGCGCTGGACCGTGCGGGTGCAGCCGATCCCCACGGAGCACACCGAAGACAACAACTCCCGGGTCATCGAGGTCCTGGTCAAGGACCAGAAGATCAAGGTGCTCTACGTGGAGTCGTTCCCCAGGTGGGAGTACCGCTCCCTGAAGGACTTCCTGGTCCGCGCCAACGACGCCTTCATCTGCCAGTGCCTGCTGCTGGAGGCGGATCACGGGTTCCCCCAGGAGTCGACCCTCGGCGCCGGCAACCTGCAGCCGCTCACCCAGTTCCCCGCGAGCAAGGAGGAGCTGTTCTGGTACGACGTCATCATCTTCGGTGACGTGGACCCCATGAGCGACCTGTTCTCCGCCGCGGACCCGGAGAAGGCGCGTAAGAACATGGCTCTGATCCGGGAGTTCGTCGCGGAGGGCGGCGGCTTCGCCATGGTCGCCGGAGACCGGTTCAGTCCGCGGGCGTTCAAGGACACACCCCTGGCTGACATCCTCCCCGTGCTCATCGACCCGAGCGAGGAAGCGGGAGGCAGTGACGACCTGGGCTTCAGAGTGAAGCTCACCCCCATGGGGGTGAACCACCCGATCACCCAGATCGAAGACGACGAGAAGGACCCGGATCGCAACCGGCGCATCTGGGAAGACCGCAACGAACCGGATCGGCTCGAGGAGCTGTACTGGTTCGCGCGGGTGAAGAAGGCCAAGCCGGGCAGCCAGGTGCTCGCGGTCCACGAGAGCGACCGCAACCTCCACGGCCCGTACCCCATCCTGGTGGCCGGCACCTACGGCGAGGGCCCGGTGTTCTTCACCGCCCTGGACGCGACGTGGCGCTGGTTCGCCTGGGAGGGCCCGTTCACCCACCACCGGTTCTGGGGCAACGTGGTGCGCCACCTGGCGAGGGCGCGGCTGTTCCAGGGAGACAAGCGCTTCAGGCTCGTCTCCAACCGGACCAGGTATCAGCAGGGCGACCTGATCACCCTCACGGCCTACATCAAGGACCGCACCTATCGGCCGTCCGACAAGGCCGACCAGGAGGTGATCCTGGAGTACCCGGAGTCCTCGGGTCGTCGAGAGACCATCCGCCTGCGCAAGGTCCAGCCGGGTGTCTTCGAGCACTCGTTCCACGGCTCCGTGACCGGTGACTATCACGCCTGGATCCAGCCCGAGGACGGGCTCTCGGACGAGAAGCTCTCACCGGTGTCATTCCTCGTCACCACGTCGGACGTGGAGCGCCGCGAACCGATCCTGGACGAGGTCACCCTCAAGACCATCGCCGGTCGGACCTCCGGCTCCTATGTGACCCTCGACGGGGCCAGGTCGTTGCTCGACGACGTGGCCTCCGGGACCGTGGAGATTCCTCGGCAACGCCAGTTCACGCATCTCCGCGACGAGGAGAGCCCCTGGCTCAGGTGGCTCCCGATCATCTTCCTGGCGCTGCTCACCGTCGAGTGGATCTTGCGCAAACGCTTCCGCTACCTCTGACCTGCCGCCGTTTCCAAGCGTCGACGGCGCCGAGGATCGGGTTAGAATCGTGCCATGTCACACCCCTCCGACGGCCAGGATCAAATCGGACGACGGGTCGGCAACGACGATCGATTTGAGCTTCAGCGCCTCCTCGGAGAAGGGGCGGGAGGCTCCATCTGGCTGGCGATGGACCTGAAGCGCTCGCGACAGATCGCGGTCAAGTTCCTGCACCCGGACGCCACGCGCAACGACGCGTTGCGCACCCGGTTTCGCCGGGAGGGTGGGACCTTCGGACGGCTCCGCCACCCCAACCTGGTTCGCGTCCACGGCCTCGGGTACCACGGCGTGCAGCCGTTCATCATCCTCGAGTACGTGGACGGCCAGACGCTCTGGGATCTGATGGAGGACGGCCAGGCCTTCCCCCCGGAGCACGCCCTGGTCATCGCCCGCGACATCGCAGCGGGCCTGTCGGCGGCACACGAGGCGGGCATGATCCACCGTGATCTGAAGCCGTCCAATGTCATGATCCGGAGATCGGATGAGCGGGTGAAGGTGCTGGACTTCGGCATCGCCAAGGACCTCCACGCCGACACCGCGATCACGCGGATCGGCACCTACATCGGCACCCCGGCCTACTCCGCCCCCGAGCAGATCCTCGGAGACGAGATCGACGCGCGCACGGACATCTACTCCCTGGGCGTCATCCTGTTCGAGATGTTGACCGGCCCCTTGAGCCTGGACGGACACCAGACCACAGAGCTCTTCAAGGCGACCCTCAATGAACGCAACATCCCCTTGGGAGAGCTGCACGCAAAGGTCAGCAAGCCTGTAGCGAGGCTGGTCCAACGCATGACCCGCAGGAGGCCGGACCGCCGACCGATAGGCATGCTCACGGTGGCGGAGGAGTGTGAGAAGCTCGCCGGCATCATCCGAGCCAACTACCCCAGCAGCGACACCACGGTTGTAAGATCGGTGCTGAAGGACCTGTTCAAGACGGACTGAATCGACCATGCAGGACGTATCCGAGATCGACATCCACGAAGCCAAGGACCTCCTGGAGAAGGAGACGGCGGTCTTCGTGGATATCAGAGACCCCGCCAGTCACGCCACCGCCCACATCCCGGGCTGCAGACACCTGACCTCCGAAGCCGACGTCGACGCCCTCTGCGCGGAGTTCGGTCCCGACTCTCCCGTGATCGTCTACTGCCACCACGGCAACGCCAGCAAGGGGGCCACGGCCTACCTGTCGGAGAAAGGACTGACCGGTACCCGGAGCCTCTCCGGAGGCTTCGAGCTGTGGCGCCAGAGCTACCCGACCAGCCCCTGAGAGCCCGAAACTTCGGTGTGGCGGGGAGGATGGGACTCCATCCTCGGGATCTGGTGGTCGAACCGTATAGTGAGCCCGTAGAGGATCACATGAACCCCATCCGTCACACCAAACGCCTCTGGATCTGCTGCCTGGCCCTGGCGACGCTGGCCACCTTCCAATCCGCTCCAGCGCAGACCCACACCAGCAAGGTCTCGGTCCCGGACGATCTGGTGGTGCGACAGCACCTGAGCCGGGCCCGGGACGCGCTGACGCAGGGGGACACGGCCCGCGCCATCACCATCTGGCAAGAGGTCCTGGACCGCATGTCGGCGAAGGTGGTGGCGAGTCACCGGGCGCCACGCACGGGCACAGAGACGGACGCGGTCATCGATGGGGACCGCTTCCATGGGGTCCGATCGGTGGTCATCGACCTCATCCAGGCGCTGCCGACGGAGGGGCTCGCGCGTTACCGCGCCATCATGGAGCCCAAGGCGCGCCGAATGCTGGGTGACGGCATCGCACGTGAGAACGAGGCCCTGCTCCGTGAGTGTGCGCTCCGCTACGCCCTCACCCCCAGCGGACGAGCGGCCCATCTTGCGCTCGTGGATCTCCTCATCGAACACGGCCGGTTCGAGGAAGCCCGCGTCACCATTCGACGCCTTCACGCGGACCTGGCGGACGCGGAACGCACCTCGAGCCTCGGGCTCCAGGTGCTCGCCAGGGAGGGCCTCACGCTGTGGGGGTCCGGGCGCAAGACAGAGCTCACGGCCATGATCGCGGAATCTCGGGCTGCGGCGGCAGGTCAGGACATCGCGGTCGACGCAGACCAGGTTGACGTCATCGCCTTCCTCGAGGCCTTGTTGGCCCAGACCGAGGAGCCGGACACCGGGGATAGAGGGGCTCACCCCGCCATCCGCGTGACGACCCGCGGGGTGTGGAACCGCTCCTTCATGCGCAACACGCGTTCCGCCGGCAGATCCCGTGTCTTCGGCAGTCGCTCCCAGCCGCAGTGGATCACCCACTACCCCGTCATCCCCTCGATCGCCGACGGCGTCGTCTACTACTGTGACGGTCGCTTCATTCGTGCGCGCAGCCTCTTCTCCGGGCACGACATCTGGCCAGGGGTCGCCAGCCCCCTGCCGGATTTCTCCGGGCGGCAGAACCGCAACCTCTACTACCACGTTGTCATCGACGACGACCTCCTGTTCGGCTACCTGGAGGGGCCCCCGGCGATGGAGGCGGGAGACAGCGCCTGGCAGGGCTTCCGCCCCATCGAGACCATCCCCTCCCACAAGCTAGTGGCCGTGGACCGCAACACCGGCGACGTCCGCTGGTCGCACCTCCAGTTCGCCGCCGAAGACCCGGCGGACGCCGCGTTCCTCAGCAAGCTCTGCGTGAACCAGCCGCCCCTGGTCATCGGCGACACCCTGTACGCCGCCGGCCACGTCCTCATGGGCGTCTTCCACCAGTGGCTCTGCGCCTTCGACCGGTCGACGGGACAGTTGAAGTGGAGGACCTACACGGGCGCCGGCCAGATGGAGTTGAACATGTTCGGGAACCCGGTCAAGGAGGCCGTCCCCGGACATGTCACAGAGGACGATGGCGTCCTCTACTACAGCAACAACATCGGAGTGATCTGCGCCGTCGACGCCGTCAACGGAACCATCATCTGGGAGGCGGCCTACGAACAGGAACCCATCCCGTCCACCGACAGCCCCATGACCCGGGAACGGCAGACCGGCTGGATGCCCAGCGCCCCGGCGGTGGTCGGGGACAGGGTATTCGTCGCTCCGACGGATTCGAGAAACCTCTACGCCTGCGACGTGAAGACCGGGGCCCTCACGGCCATCCCCGTGGCCCGGCGCACGACCCGTGACCGCAACCACTACTTCCTGGGTGCGCACGGGGGGCTCCTGCTGGTGGCGGGGAACCGGGTCATCGCCATCGATCCGAAGAGCCTGAAGGGCCAGTGGACGACCATCGAGACGGGGTCAAGATTCAACGGCTCGTCGATCCAGGGCCTGCCGGAGGTCGTCGGCGACAGCGTGATCTTCTGCACGTCCGTGAGCACCGGCGGCGCGACGGTGGTGAATGAGGTGGACCTGCGTAGCGGCAAGTACAAGCGACAAGAGCGGCTGCGGTACGCAAGCCGAGAGGGGAACATCGTCGCCGACGCCGAGTCCATCCTCATCGCTGGTGAGCACTCCATCCACGCGTACTTCAACTTGAAGGACGTCGAGCGCCAGCTGGAGATCGCCACCCGTGGCCCCAACCCGGACCCCTCCATCCAGATGCGGTTGGCGGACGTCCGCAAGCGCCAGGGGCAGTGGGCCCAGGCGCTGGAGACCTACGCCCGGGCGTTGAAGCGAGCCACCTCCCAGGGACCCCGCGGACGCAACGTCGCATCCCGAGCGGCCCTCAGCCTCTACAACGGCTGGATGGAGGTGGCGGAGGAACCGGATCGCAAGATCATGGGCGGCCCCTCGTCGCCAGAGGGCCGATTCCGCAAGGCCATGGAATACGCGCGGACGGACCGACAGCGAGTACGGGCGCTCCTCGCCTGCCTCAACTGGTCGCTGACCGAAGAAGACACCGGCGCCTTCAAGCGCACGATCGAAGATCTCGTCACCGCGGCACCCGACGAATGGGTCGAGCTACGAGGCGCGATCCACGGCCTGTTCCCGGAGTTCGAGGAGGGGCTCCGAGCGCCCGCCGGCCTGCTCGCACACCTGGCCGCCGGGGTCCGGGCAGAGCGCGCCAACGAGCACCGGGAAGCGGTGAGACACTTCCACGACGCCCAGATCCGCTATCACGACGCGCAATTGGAGCGGCAATCGGCGTGGCGTTACGCAGGGGACCGCATCGCCAAGATCATGAAGGTCCACGGGGCCGGCGCCTACCAGGTCCAGGAACGGGCGGCCAAACGCCTCCTGCGGGCCGCCCTCTCCAACGACGACATGCAGGGGATCCGCACCATCCTGAGGAACTACCCTCAGAGCTCGGTGGTGGAACGAGCGTACCTGGAGCTGTCCCGTCGCCTCCTCGGCGAGGGCATGTACCAGGAGGCCCTGGGCGAGATGCAGCGCTACTTCACGCGCTTCGCCCGGACCTCGCCGGCGGCGCTGTATGAGTACGCGAGGTGCCTCAAACAGCTCGGCGCCCGCGACTCCTATGCCGGGGTCCTGCAGGCCCTCGCGTTCCGTCACGGGACCGAGACGCTCAAGGTGGACGACAAGACCGTCCGCGTCGCAGGATGGACCAAGCGGGAGCTGGCCCGGGAAGAGACGACCTCCAAGGGCGACGAGTCCGGCTCCGGTCTGAGCGGCGGACTCCGTATCGGCTGGAAGCTCAGCGGTCAGACCAACGGGACGCCCGTCCGCATCCTCGATCCTCACGGGCGGCCCACACCCCCCAACCAGGACCTGGTGCTCGCGCACATCGACAGCGAAGTGGTCGCCCTGACCCCGAAGAACGGGGAGATCATCTGGCGCAAGGCAGCCATCGAGACCCCCAAGCGCGCGGTCTGGCACGACGGCGCCCTCATCATGGACCTCGATCAGGACGTCGCCTGCCTGGACCCACGCACCGGTGACGAGCGCTGGAGGACCCAGCCCCGCTCCGGAGACCTTCGAGACCTGGCCTGCGGACACGGCAAGGTCTACATGCTGGTCCGCTCGGTGGCCCAGGGCGGCCTGGTGATCCGCGGACTCGATATCGCCTCCGGTCAGGACGTCCAGGCCCGCACCATGCGCGGGTTCTACGACGGCAGCTTCAGCGTGAGCCCTTCCTGGCTGTTGGTCCGCACCCCGCGGCAACGCAAGGCCACCTGCTTCGACGGCTTCACCGGTGAGCGGGTCGGGAACGTCATGCACTTCTCGAGGGACGGGTATCCGCCGTTCCTCACCAGCGGTGATCACGCCATCCTCACCTTCGGGTCGGACCAGACCACTTCGCAGATGGTCCGGGTGCTGGCCCGTGACCCGTCGAGCGGCGAGGACGCGTGGGAGTTCTCCGCCGGCCGCGGCCGATTCCTGCCGCTGGCACTCACGGAGCGCGAGCTGGTCTTCGAGCTCGGGTCCTCGACCGCCCGCTCACGGAACAGCAAGCGTCACAAGGTCATCGTGCTGGACCTGGAGACCGGCAAGGCGCGCTTCAAGACCGACCTGGACAAGCAGGAATTCAGCGTCGACGCCCACGTCCGCGGAGACCGCCTCTACGTCGGGGTGATGGCCACCGTGAAGACCGGCGACGGGATCGCCCAGAAGATCCGCGCCTACGACCTGCGCAAGGGCACGAGCCCCTGGGCCACGGCGGAGTTCGCAGGCGCCAACATCCGGCTCTCCACCCATCCCACAAAGGACTGGGTCCTGGTCCGCAAGTTCCCGCCCAAGCGGCGCCGCAACCAGAACCCCCACTCCCCGGAGCTGTACTTCATCAACGCGAAGACGGGTCGGGTGGATGACCTCATAGACCTCATCCCCGACTCCTACAGGCCCGATTCGGTAGAGACCACCACCGGAGCGACGGTTCGGGACGGCGTATTGGTCCTAAGCACTGGAACTGAGCTCAAGGGTTGGGTCAAATAGGGTTGACTATGAAGACCAAGAAGCTGCCCATCGTCGTATTCGCGCTCGTCGGCGGCGCCGTGCTGGCCGGCGCCGCCGTCAACCAGCGCCCGCCGACCACCCCGCTGCCCCGCATGCCCAGCGTCCGCCATGAGGCGCCGGCCGCCATCCCGGAGGCGCCCCCCCTCGAGCTCCCCGCGGACAAGGTCAAGCTCGCGGTGAACAAGGGGCTCGATTATCTCCGACGCACCCAGGACCCGGCCACTGGCGGTTGGGTGCAGGACGTTGGGTTCAAGTTCAACAGCGACTACCAGCGCACCGCCATGGCGAAGCCCCACGTGGGCGTCACGGCCCTCGCCCTCATGGCCTTCCTCTCCGGCGGGCACCTGCCAGGTCGTGGGCGTCACGGGGACGTGGTGCAGCGAGGCACCGACTTCATCCTCAAGTGCGTGGACAAGCACTCGGGCTATGTCTCCCAGCACGGCACCCGGATGTACAGCCACGCCTACGCCACCCTGTTCCTCGCCGAGATCTTCGGCATGACGCACAGGGAGGACGTCAAGGAGAAGCTGCAGTTAGCCGTTGACCTCACGGTCAAGGCGCAGAACAAGTACGGCAGTTGGCGCTACAACCCGTTCTCGCCTGAATCGGACATGTCCATCACGGTCTGCCAGATCATGGCCCTGCGCGCCGCGCGCAACATCGGCATCCGGGTCCCCAAGGCGACCATCGATCGCGCGTACGACTACGTGGTCCGCTCCGCGTACAAGAGCCGCGCCTCCCGGTACTACGGCGGCTTCAAGTACCAGGAGAAGGACCGCGCCCGCACGTCCTTCGCCCTCACGGCGGCGGGGATCGCCACGCTCAACCACACCGGCACCTACGACCACGAGCTCATCAAGGGCGGCATCTCCTACCTGCGCGCGGAGATGGCCCGCCAGTATCGCCACTTCAAGTGGCACTACTTCTACTGGTACGGCCACTACTACGCCGCCCAGGTGTTCTTCTTCGCCGGAGACAAGGACCGGACGCTGTGGAAGTGGTACTGGAGCCGGATCTCCGAGGAGCTCCTGGGCGGGCAGGAAGCGGACGGATCCTGGCGTAACGGCACGGGACCGGGGCGGGCGTTCTCCACCGCCGTCGCCACCATCATCCTGCAGGTGCCCAACGAGTACCTGCCGATCTTCCATCGCTGATGCGTAGATCGACGGCCGCCGCACTCATCCTGTCAGCCGCCGCCGTCGTCGCCCCGTCCTTCACGGGAGAGCCCTCGGGCTCTCCGCGGCCGCCTCGAGTCTCCAACGCAGCGACCGGACGGGTCCTCGACCCGGACCCGGCTCGCGTTCGCGAGGCCGTCGCGAAGGGGCTGCGCTGGCTGAAGGACGATCAGGACGCGCGCACCGGGGGGTGGATCCAGGACGTGGGCTACAAGCGCGGCAGCTCCTACGTGATCACCGCCAACACCAAGCCCCATGTCGGCGTCACCGGGCTCTGCCTCATGGCGTTCCTCTCCGGCGGGCATCTGCCCGGACGGGGCCGCTACGGGCCGGTGGTGGAGAAAGGGGTCGACTTCGTCCTGAGTCGGGTGGACCCCAACATCGGCTTCATCACCGGGCATGACACCCGGATGTACAGCCACGCGTTCGCGACGCTGTTCCTCGCCGAGACGTACGGGATGACGCACCGCGCCGACGTCAAGCAGAAGCTCCAGCTGGCCGTGGACCTGATCGTCAAGTCACAGAACCAGCTGGGGAGTTGGCGCTACCGGCCGTACTCAGATCGCGCCGACATGTCCATCACCGTGTGTCAGCTGATGGCGCTACGGGCGGCTCGCAACGTGGGGATCCGCGTACCGAAGCGGACCATTGACCGCGCTTACGAGTACGTGGAGAAGTCGGCCTACAAGAACCCGGCCCACTCCACATTCGGAGGCTTCAAGTACAAGCTGGAACCCAGCTCGCGGACCACCTTCGCCCTGACCGCCGCCGGGATCGCCAGCCTCAACCACTCCGGCATCTATGACAGCCCGCTGATCCGCGCAGGGGTCCAGTACCTCAAGGCCCAGATGCCGCAGTTCAACCGACGACACAGGCATCACTACTTCTACTTCTACGGGCACTACTACGCGTCACAGGTTTTCTTCCTCTGCTCCGACGAGCGCAACTCACATCAGCTCTGGGACTGGTACTGGCCCCGCATCGCCAAGGACCTGCTCGCCAATCAGCGGGAGGACGGTTCCTGGCTGAACACCACGGGCCCTGGGACAGCCTTCGCCACCGCCGTCGCCTGCGTTATCCTCCAGATCCCCAATCAGTACCTCCCCATCTTCCACCGATAGGCACTCTCCCCATGTCAGGACCACGACCCGTGCGCGCTCCACGAGGCACCGAAATCTCGGCCCGCTCGTGGCTGACCGAGGCCCCCCTCCGCATGATCCAGAACAACCTGGACCCGGAGGTGGCAGAGCGCCCGGATGACCTGGTGGTCTACGGCGGGATCGGGCGAGCGGCCCGCTCCTGGGAGTGCTTCGATCAGATCTGCGCCAGCCTCAAGGAGCTCGAGGAGGATGAGACCCTGCTGGTCCAGTCGGGCAAGCCGGTGGGCGTCTTCCGCACTCACGCGGACGCCCCGAGGGTGCTGATCGCCAACTCCAATCTCGTCCCTCGATGGTCTACATGGGATCACTTCAACGAGTTGGATAGGCAGGGGCTCATGATGTACGGCCAGATGACCGCCGGGTCCTGGATCTACATCGGCAGCCAGGGGATCGTGCAGGGGACCTACGAGACGTTCGCGGAGATGGGGCGCCAGCACTTCGGCGGTGACCTGCAGGGCAAGTGGGTCCTGACCGCCGGGCTCGGGGGCATGGGCGGAGCGCAGCCGCTGGCCGCCACCATGGCCGGCGCCTCCATGCTGGCCATCGAGTGCCGCCCGGAGCGGATACGCAAACGGCTGGATACGGGTTACCTGGACCGCTCCACGGAAGACGTGGACGAGGCGTTGTCGTGGATGGAGCAGGCCCGGTCCACAGGGGAAGCGGTTTCCGTGGGAGTCCTCGGCAACGCGGCGGACCTCCTCCCCGAGTTCGTCGCGCGCGGCATCCGGCCTGACGCGGTGACGGACCAGACGTCAGCCCATGACCCGGTGAACGGCTATCTCCCCTCCGGGTGGACCCTGGAACAATGGGACGAGAAACGGACCGCTGACCCGGCCGCCGTGGAAGCGGCGGCGCGAGCGTCCATGCGGACCCACGTGGAGGCCATGCTGGCCTACCACCGGATGGGTGTCCCCACCTTCGACTACGGCAACAACATCCGACAGGTGGCCCAGGAAGAGGGACTCGAAGACGCCTTCGCGTTCCCAGGGTTCGTGCCGGCCTACATTCGCCCGCTCTTCTGCCGGGGTGTCGGGCCGTTCCGCTGGGCCGCCCTCTCCGGCGACCCGGAGGACATCCACGCCACGGACGCCGTCGTCAAGGAGCTCATGCCTGACGACTCTCACCTGCATCGGTGGCTCGACATGGCGCAGGAACGCATCCACTTCCAGGGTCTTCCGTCCCGTATCTGCTGGGTCGGCCTGGGAGATCGTCATCGCCTCGGCCTCGCCTTCAACGAGATGGTCCGGGACGGCCGCCTGAAGGCCCCCGTGGTCATCGGCCGCGACCACCTGGACTCGGGCTCGGTGGCCAGCCCGAACCGGGAGACCGAGTCCATGCGGGATGGCTCCGACGCGGTCTCCGACTGGCCGCTGCTGAACGCACTCCTGAACACGGCGTCGGGCGCCACGTGGGTCTCGTTCCACCACGGCGGCGGCGTCGGGATGGGCTTCTCGCAGCACGCCGGCCTGGTCATCGTCTGCGACGGCAGCGACGAGGCTGCGCGGCGCATAGAGCGGGTCCTCTGGAACGACCCCGCCAGCGGGGTGATGCGGCACGCCGACGCCGGCTACGAGGAGGCCCTGCGGTGCGCCCGTGATCACCGGTTGAACCTCCCCATGATCTCCGACTGACCCGCGGGATCGCCCGAGATGGCGAATCCTGCCTCCAGCGGCGTTTTTGCGGGATCAGGAAACGGCTCAGGGAACACGGGCGGAAGCCCCGTATAATCAGTTCCCTCGGCAAGTTGAAGCATCCTGCCATCCGATTGGTTGATTCAAGGGGCACCGCGGAGCCCACCCGACCAGAGTCTCGGGAACCTCGGATGTCGCTCGAACGTCAGGAGTTACATGGAGCTCAGGTCCGTCATCTCACGCTTGCAGGCGCTGTCCCGCAGGCTGTTGCTCCGCATCCTCCTCACGGGGACGCCTCGCATGGCCGCCGTCGCGTGCGGACTGGCGGCCGCGACCCTGGTCCTGGACTACACGCTGCGGCTTCCCACAGCCGTGCGGGCCGTGCTCCTCATCCTCTCCCTGGGTTGCCTGGCGTTCATCGCCCTGAAGCACCTCCTGCGGCCGCTCCTCGCCAAGCCATCTCTCGAGGAGTTGGCCCTCATGGCCGAGCGGGCCGACCCGGCCCTCAAGGACCAGGTCATCTCCTCCATTCAGCTGGAGAAGGACCTTCAAAGCGGTCAGGCCGTGGAGTCTCCCGAGCTCATCAGGGCCACCATCGCCGACACCGCGGCCCGGTTCTCGAGCCACAGTTTCTCGGGGGCCGTGGATCTCAGGGCGTGCCGCAAGCCGATGCTCCTGGCGATCACCGCCGTCCTGCTCTTCGGTGGCTTCGGGGTCGCGCGACCTGAGACCTTCGGGCTGTGGGTCCGACGCCAGCTCCTGTTGCAGGATGTCCCGTGGCCTCGGGAGCACACCCTGATCCTGTCGATCACTGATCTGGAGCGCTTCAACCGGGAAGAGGAACGGGATGGTCGCAGGATCGTGCTCCACGTTCCGGAACGCACCCCGCTCCAGGTCCAGGTATCCGAAGCCAACGGCAAGCTGCCGGACGAGGTGGACCTGGTCGTCAGGCCGCTGGAGGGCGGAGACGAGCAGAGCATCTCCATGGGGAAGTCCCCGAAGAACGACTACTTCCAGCACATCTTCCCGCCCCTGACCCGCTCCATCGTCCTCTTCGCCGAGGGCGGAGACGATGACGACGGTGTCCCCGAGTACATCATCCACGTGGATCAGGCCCCGCGAGTGACCGGGTTCATGGCGGACTATGACCACCCGGCCTACACCCAGCTCCCGGCCCGCACCCTGCCGGACGCCAACATCAGCGCACCGGAGGGGACCCGCATCACCATGCGGTTCGACGTGAACATGCCGCTGACCAGGTTCGATCTCGAGCTCGACAGTTCGGGCACGCTGGAGTTGACACCCGGACCGAACGGCTCCTACGTCCACTCGTTCGTCGTCGAAGGCAACGACTTCTACACGTACCGGCTGAAGGGTGACAACGACGTGCACTCCGCCGATGTGCCGCGATACGTCGTGACCGCGGAAGCCGATCAAGCCCCGCGTGTGGCGGTGGAGATGCCGGCATACACGGGGCTGTTCGTCACCCCCAACGCCACCATCCCTCTCAAGGGGGTCGCCTCCGACGACTACGGCGTCACGGAGGTCGGGGTTCGCTGGGGAGACGACGGCGAGCGGCTGGACGACGGCGCCATCATCTTCACTGATGAGGACATCGTCGGCGCGAAGCTGGGGGATGATCGGCTGCCGTTCTTCCACTCCCTGAACGTGGGCGGCGTCGTCATGCCGGCGCGAGAGGCGCAAGGCGACAACCCGGCAAGAGCAGCGCGCCCCATACAGGTCGGCGACCGTTTCGCGTTCCGGTTCCTCGCCGCGGACAATCGAAAGACCGCCTCTCAACCGCTCCCCCACCGAACGTTCGGAGACTACGAGTATCAGGTCCAGGTCCTCTCATCCGAGGACCTGCAACGGGAACTCGCACAACGACAGGTGCGCCTGCGCACGCGGGTCCGCGACATCGCCACGCTGGTGGAGACGCGGAAGGACGACACCCGCAACCTGATCAACGAGATCAAGGGCGAGAAGCTGGACGCCACCAAGATCCAGTCCAGCCTCTGGAGGCTCGACCAGGGGCAGCAGCGCGTCACGATCGAGCTGAAGGCCACCGCTCGCCAGTTCATGAGGGTGTACGACGGCTACCTCTGGAACCGGATCGACGAGGGAGCCCTCACAGAGAAGCTCATCGGGCTCCTCACGGCCTCCTACCGATCAGGTCAAGCCGGCGACATCTTCCAGATCTATGGAAACGCTGTCGCGCAGGTGAAGCCGATCGTCGACGACTCCACCATCATCGGGCGGCTCACCTCCATCACAGAGTTGTTGGTCCGCACCGCCGCAGAACGCTCTCCCGAGGCCCACCGCCGCCTTCAGCGCGCGAACCTCGTGGCCACCCAGGACGACCGCCTGGAACAGCTGGAGAGCGCCCACGAGATGCAGAGGCTGCTTCACGATGACGTGGTGCTGCTGATCGAGAAGCTCGAAGCCTGGGAAGACTACCTCGATGTCATCCAGGGCTTCAAAGACCTCCTGGACATGCAGCGAGGCATCCGCGCAGACATCCAGAAGCTGACCAAGAAGAAGTGAGGGCGCCGACATGACAGGCCCGACCATGAAGACCACCTGCTACCTCATCCTGACGTTGATGGCGACACCTCTCCTCCCCGCCCAGGGCGGCGGAGCGGGGCAGCCCAGCGAGAAGGAGATCCAGCGGATCGTTCGCGCACAGGAAACGGCCATCCGCCGGGTCAGCGAGCTGAAGCGCCGCGTGGAGAACCTCCGCAAGCGCATGGAGCGGGAAGGTCGCCAACGCTCGGCGGATCTCCTCAAGGCCGCTGTCAAGCAGCTGGACTCCATCGATCTCGCAGAGCAGATGTCCGAGATCACGGAGCAGGTGCGGACCGGGCGGGCGTTCGAGAGCCTCTCCAACGCCACCAAGGTGGTCAGCGAGATCCAGACCCTGCTCGACCTGCTCCTCGAGAGAGACGCCAATCAGGCGGAGCTGGAGCGCAAGCTGCGGGAGTTCGAGGAGATGTCCCGCCGCATCTCGGACCTCCGGGATCGAGAGCAGGACATCAAAGACCAGACGGACGCCATCAAGAACGCCCTCACACCTGAGCAGCAGCAGGCCATCCAGCGCTCCATCGCCGACCTGCAGCAGCTACGCCAGGAGCACGCTCAGAACCAGGATCGCCTCAAGACCGAGTTCGGCGACAAGCTGGAAGACCTGGACGCCCTGGACCGCACGCTGGACCACCTGAAGCAGACCCTGAGGGAGCTGGACCAGCGAGCGCGTGACCTGGAGGCGACCAAGGGCAGCATGAGCGCCGGTCAGGCCGCCCGTCAGGCTCAGGACTTGCGGGACAGGGGCGACGTCGTCAAGCGCAACACCGACGCCATCACCGCTGGTTCGGAGGCCCGGATGGCCGCTGACGGAGCGGTGCGGCGGCTGGAAGAGGGACGACCGCCGGCGGACGGCAATCGCGCGCTGAGTCCGCGTGAGCTCGACGCCCTCGACCGGGTGCAGCGTCGCGCCCGGGCCATGCAGACCGAGTCTGAAGCCGCCGCCGAGGCGCTGGAGCAGCGAGCCAAGAACCAGCGAGACGCAGCCGAGGCCGCGGGTGATCCTCAAGCCGCCGAGGCGGGCCGCGCCGAAGCCGCTCGCACCACCGAGATGGCGAACCTGGCCCGCGCCATGGGTGAAGCGGCCGACAGGGCGGAACAGGCAGCCGCTCAGGCCGCGAACGCTGGTGAGGCCGAAGCCAACACTCCGGCCGAGAAGAAGGCCAACCGTGAGCGGGCCGCCGGCTCCGCTCGGACGGCGGCCAACGCGCTGGCCGAAGCAGCCGCCGCGCAGGCCGCGCTCGACGCCGCCACGGCCGCCGAAGCGGAGGCCGTGGCCAAGGAGGCCACCGCCCTGAGTGAGCAGGTGAATCAGAGCGCCGGGACAGGGACCGCCGATGCCGAGGCCCGCGCCACGGCGGCGGATGCCCTCCAGCAAGCCGGAGGACAATTCGCCGAGACCGCCGAGGCGGCGGGTCGTAACGCCCACGCGGAGGCTGGCCAGGCCGCCGGACGTGGCGCCGAGCAACTCGAAGACGCGCTCCAGGCGCTCAACCGGCTGGCCAGTCGGAGCGGAAGCGCGGAGCAGATGGCTGAGCGACTGGCGGAAGACCACGAAGACGCCGCTCGCACTGCGGACGCCGCGAGGGAGCTACTGGGCGGCGGACAACAGGGCGGTCAGCAAGGCGGTCAGCAAGGCGGTCAGCAAGGCGGCCAGCAGGGCGGCCAGCAGGGCGGCCAGCAGGGCGGCCAGCAAGGCGGTCAGCAAGGCGGTCAGCAAGGCGGTCAGCAAGGCGGCCAGCAGGGCGGTC
>CAZDQF010000019.1:27290-103584 GCA_964507445.1 uncultured Isosphaeraceae bacterium | reverse complement strand
GCCCCTGCCCCAGCCCCTGCCCCTGCCCCTGCCCCTGCCCATGCCCATGCCCATGAACCTGGCCGCGTTGACGACCCAGGGAGAAGCGCAGCCCCCGGCATCACCCCAGGACCTCCTCTCCCGGATCAACCAGGCCCCGCAAGGAGCCTGGGGGACCGCGGCGGCTCGCCCGCTGCCCGGCACGGAGACACCGCACCAGACACCGGGAAGTCCTCGGACTTCTCACGGCCCGGCCCAGCCCGTGACGTCCCCCCTGCCCGTGACGCCGAACCCGGCCCCTGGCCACGACTCGGACTGGGTGGCGCCTCTGGAGAACCCGGCTCCGGATCCTGGAGCACAGGCGACGAAGCCCGCGACGGACGCCCAGGCCAGGCCTACGGTCGCGCACCCGTCCCTGACCACCGACACCCAGGGGCCGATCAACGCCCGGGTGGCGACGGTCCCGCAGACGGAGACGTCAACCCCGAACCGCCCGGCGGACCATGGGGTTGCCCAGGACACGGCGGCGCCGCGGGTCCACCCCAACGCCCCAAGGTCCAACTCCAGCGGGTCCGAGACGGCCCGACAGGACCGCGGCCGGAGCGGTAACGAGGCGCTCCCCCAGCCAAAGCCCGTCAGCGAGAGCCCGACGCCCGGCGCCGAAGCGCTGCCGCGACCGAACACCGCCCGCGCCACGGAGGGCGAGACCGTCGCCGCTCCTGCTCCGGCGCCATCCGACACCTCCGCGTCCAGCGCCTCCGTCCAGAACCGGACTCCGCTGGAGCCGACCACGACCACGTTCAACCCCAACCAGGTAACGACTCCTGTTCAGACCGCTCCCGTGACCGCTCCGGGCACCGGCATCACGTCCGGGCTGAAGGTCACCCAGGAAGTCCCATCCCAGGAGCCGCTCAACGTGGAGCGCCTCATGGACCAGGTGCGGGTTCGCCTGTCGCCCCGTCGACCGGAGATGACCGTGCTCCTGGACCCGCCGGAGCTGGGACGGCTCCTCATCAAGCTGTCCATGAAGGCAGGGGAGCTCACGGCCACGGTGCGCGCGGACCACGCGGAAGTGGCTCGGGCCTTCGAGGGTGATGTGGCGCGGCTCTACCGCACCCTCGACGAGGCGGGCATCCGCGTCTCGGAGGTGCAGATTCAGACCGGGCTTGGGTCCGCGGACGAACAGGACCCTCGCGACGCCGGCGCAGACACGGACGTAGAAGACCGACGCGATCGGAGGAACGACCGCGACGAATCGAAAGGCGACCGCAAGGCGCCGTCTACACAGACTTCCGTCGGGAAGCGGGACGCGACCACCGTCGCAACCACCCGCGCCTCGACTCTGGACCTGATGATCTGAGGAATGACCAATGGAAGGTATCGGAGGAATTGAAGGCGGGTCACTCACCGCGGCGCTCAGCGGGCAGAACGTCGACAAGCAGGCGTTCCTGAACCTGCTGGTCACCCAGCTGAAGAACCAGGACCCGTTCGAACCCCTCGAGAACGAGGCGTTCCTCGCCCAGCTGGCGACCTTCTCCCAGCTGGAGGAGGCGCAGTCCACGAACCAGCTGCTGGGCAACCTGATCCAGGTGAACCAGGCAGACCTGGCCCTCGGCGGCCTGGCCCAGGGCGCCAGCCTCGTGGGCAAGACCGTCGAGTACGTGGACCCTGACACCGGCGCCCAGGTGCGCGGCACGGTCTACAGCGTCTTCTTCGATCCCAGCGGCGTGCTCGTGGAGGTTGACGGCAAGGTCATCCCGGCGGGCAGCATCGTGACCATCTCAACGGAAGCGCCGGCCAGCACCGCCCCACCTGCGGGCACGGCCCCCGGCACGACCCCAGGCAACACCGCTCCGACCAACCCGTCAGTGAACCAGAACCAGAACCTCACCTCGGAAACCACCGGCACCGAGGGCTGACCAGACAACTCCAGAACCACGAGAGAAAGAACCAAGTCATGCAGAACGCACTCCTGTCCGCGCTTTCCGGACTCCGAATCAACCAGCAGTACCTCGACGTCATCGGCAACAACCTCGCCAACACGTCCACCCCTGGCTACAAGGGGTCGCGGGTGATGTTCGCGGACATGATCTCCCAGACCCTGCGCCCCGCGTCCGGCCCCACCGGCGCCATGGGCGGCCGCAACCCTTCCGAGATCGGCAGCGGCGCCCAGATCACGTCCATCGACAAGTCCTTCGTCCAGGGCAGCCTCCTCAACACCGGCCGCAACCTGGACCTGGGCATCCAGGGTGAGGGCTTCTTCATGGTCAGCGACGGCAACGAGGACTTCTACACCCGCGTCGGGACCTTCGGCATGGACGCCAACGAGTACCTGATCGACCTGCGCTCCGGCCACCGTGTCCAGAGCGCCCTCGGCCAGGACATCCAGATCCAGCTGAACACCGTGATCCCGGCGCAGGAGACCCAGAGCATCCAGTTCCAGGGCAACCTGCCGGGCATCGTCAACGGTCCCCTCAGCGAGGTGATGCAGAGTGACGCCGCCTTCGAGGATCATCAGGCCGCCTCCCTCACCGCTGACGCGGCCGGCCCCTACGCCCTGAGCGCCGGCGACACCCTGTACATCGAAGTGGACGGCAACGCCGCCGTCCCCTACACGTTCACGGCCGCTGACATCGCGGTGAACGGGGCAGCGACCGCCGCCGAAGTGGCCGCCGCCATCAACGCCAACATCTCCGGCGTCACCGCCGTGGACAACGGCGGCACCCTGGGGCTCAGCTCCTCCAGCACCGGCGCCACCTCCACCCTGTACGTGACCATGGACCCGCTCAACACCGCGGGCGCGACGCTGTTCGCGACCAACCAGGGCACCACCATCCAGGGTAGCGAGGCCACCGCCGTGGGCAGCACCAACCTCAACGACCTGTCCGGCAACAACACGGACTACGTGGCCGGCGATCGCATCAGCATCACCGGCACCCTGGCCAACGGCGCCGCGGTCTCCGGTGAGTTCATGTTCGGCGACCCCGCCGTCAACCCCGCGTATCACGGCACCGACCTGCAGTCCATGGTGGCCCGCATAAACCAGATCATGCAGAGCACCGACCCGGTGAACGGGGCCACCGCCACCCTGGAGTCGGACGGGACGATTCGGATCTCGGCCAACAGCACGGGCGACTCCAACTTCAGCATGATGATCCAGGACTCCAGCACCGCCACCGGGCAGACCAACTGGGCCAACAACTTCTTCGGGATCACCGTCCAGGGCACCGACGCGGACATGGCCAGCGTGGTCACCTCCGTGTACGACTCCCAGGGCCAGCAGCACAGCCTCACCCTGGACTTCGAACGACAGGCTGACGGCACCTGGAACCTGACCCCGTCGATCCCCGCCACCGAAGGCACCATCCTCAGCGCCCCCATCACGGGCATCCAGTTCGACTCCAACGGCACCCTGCAGGTGGTCCCCACGACGGACATCGACATCCAGTGGGCCTCCGTTCCGGGGACCCAGACCGTCAACCTGAACCTCGGCACCGCGGGCCAGACGGACGGGATCACCCAGTTCGGCCTGGCGGAGTCGGTGATCGGTCTCTCCGACGGCTACACCGCGGGCTCGCTGGCGAACATCGCCGTCCGTGGTGACGGCGTGGTGGAGGGCTTCTACACCAACGGTCAGATCCAGAACCTGGACCAGCTGGGGCTGGCGCTGTTCATGAACCCCGCCGGGCTCAACTCCGCCGGCGGCTCGCTGTTCACCGCGTCCTCCAATTCCGGGCAGGCCATGATCATGGCCCCTCAGGCGGCCTCCGCGGGCACGGTCATGGCCGGCACCCTGGAGGGCTCCAACGTGGACATCGCCGAGGAGTTCGTGCGCTTGATCGAAGCCCAACGGAGCTTCCAGGCCAACGCCCGCATGGTCACGACCACGGACGAGGTGTTGGCAGAGCTCGTCAACCTGGTCTGACCCGCGAGGGAGCCTGAGCAGCACGCCATGCAATCAACCGGGACTCAGCGGATCGATGTCCAGCAGCGCTTCAGCGGCTTGAAGCAGGCCTCTGAAGGCGCCACCAGCTTCGACGTCGGTCCGCTGTTCCTGGCAGGGGCGGGCCTGGTGGTCATCGCCACGGCGGCCCTGCTGTGGCAGCGGCGGGCTCAACGGCAACGGCTCGAGAACGACCGCAGACGTCGCCGGGAAGACGAGATGGCGCGGCGCAAGCGTCGGGCCGCCGAGTCCTCTCAAGACAGTCGATTCCGTCTCGGCGAAGCGGTCACGGAGCCTGCCAGGCAACCATGCCCCGCCGCCACCCTGACGGAACTCGGACGCGACCAGCAGGCCCTGGTCTGGACCGACGACCTCACGGAGCCGATCCGCGAGGTGACCATCGCCGGGGCCGGCCCGTCGACCCTTCAGCTCGTTTCGGCACAGGGCGCGGCGCCGCTCCGCCAGTCCGGCCCTGCCTGGCTGGCCGCCCGCAGAGCCGGCGCTTACGTGCTGTATCCGGTGGTCCTCTCCCAGGGACCGCATCCGGAACCGGACACGGTCACCGCTCATCCGAACGGGTCCGGGTTCCGATTCCCGCAACGTGGCCGGGGTCCGTCAGACCTGCGGGCGACCATCTCTCCCCTGGACGCGTCAGGGACGCCGATGGACGAACGGGTGGCCCCTGTACGCCTGACGTCCATGGGCATCGGCAGCGCCCAGGTGGAAGGTCCGTTCCCTCAGACCCGAGGGGAGCACGCCGCCCTCAACATCGCGCTGCCCGAAGAGCCCCGCTGCACCCTGGTCAACGTCCGCATCCAGGGTCGAACGAGAGATGACCAGGGCCGGGACGTGGCCAACGTCATCTTCAGCCCCATGGAGCCGGCGGCCCTCGCGACCCTGTTGCGGTCGCTGGCCCACGACACGGCCCCCGTGGTCCCCGCTTAGGGAGACCTGACGCCGACTCGGGCGGGTGATGCTCCAGCCGGGGCTTCCCCGTGCTCTCCTGAATCGCCGGGACGACAGAGGCTAAGCGTCGTGAGAGGAGCGCAAAAAAAAAGGCGCGGAGCACGCTCCCACGTGCCCCGCGCATCTCCCTCCCACGTTCCGGTCCTTCCCCCAAAGTCACCGGAACTCGTCGACCGAGTTGCCCGGCGCGCCGTTGCAGCGCGGCCGAGGTGTGATGCGACGGTCGACGGGCGACACAAGCGCCTGATGCCGCGTCGCCACCCTCCTTTTCGGCAGCCGGAGACAACGCGAGAGCCCGAAAAGTCTTCCTTCTGGGTGGAAAGAAGTTCCCGGTGATGCAGCCCCCTGCCCACCGACCGCGGGCAGCAGAGGATCGACGCAAACCAATGCAAAAGAAGCACTTACAACCCATCGCCGGCGCCCTCCCCGCGCGAGGACCGGCGGTTGCTCATGGGGAGGCAGCCGAGGTTCCGCGCCAAGCCGGAACGGAGAGGCCCAGATGAACGACGGATATCACGCAATCGGAACCGCTCTCAACAGCACCCTGCAGCGGCTGAACATCGCCACCCAGGACGTGGTGAACGCCAACACGCCGGGTTACCAGAAGCACTCGGTGTCGACCAACTCGTTCCTCACGGAGCTGGACGAGCAACTCGGTCGCGACGCCAGCCTGGTCCGCACCCACCACACGGTCTCCTTTGAACAGGGCCGCATCGTGGGCCGCGACGACCCCTTCGCCATGGCCCTGGAAGGCCCGGGCATGTTCACCGTGCAGACGCCCAAGGGCCTCGCCTACACGCGAAACGGTGACTTCATGGTGAGCGCGGACGGCCTGCTGCGGACCCGCGCCGGATATGAGGTGCAGGGCGCGGACGGCCCCCTGCGCTTCGACGGCGTCTCGTCCAGCGACATCGTCGTCAGCCCTGACGGCACCATCTACAACGGCGACGCTCGCATCGGACGGATGCGCGTCGTCGAGTTCGAACATCGCCACGAGCTTCAGCGCGTCTCGGACACGTTGTTCGCTGATCCTCAAGGCAAGACCAACCCCCAGCCCGCGACCGAGACCGTGGTGCACAACCGGAAGCTCGAGTTCCCGCGGGGCTCAACCATCACCGGCATGGTCGCCATGATCTCGGCGTCCCGGGCCTTCGAAGCAGCCCAGCGGGCGGCGCGGGTGATGGACCAGTCCTACCAGAGGTTGAACAAGCAAGGCTGAGTCCGCACCTGACGGACGAAAGAGAGACTCATGATCAAGGCAATGTACACAGCGGCGGCGGGCATGACGGCGCAGCAGACCGAGGTGGATGTCATCGCCAACAACCTGGCCAACGTGAATACGGCCGGGTTCAAGAAGAGCATGACCCACTTCGAGGACCTGCTCTACATGACCATGACGGAACCCGGCGCCGCCACCCAGAACGGCTCATCCCTGTCCGGCCTTCAGGTCGGCAGCGGCGCGCGCCTCCTGGCCACCACCAAGATGCACTCCCAGGGCGTGATGACCCAGACGAACAACCGGTTCGATCTGGCGATTCAGGGGGATGGGTTCTTCGAGATCGAAGGCCCCAACCAGGAGCGTCTGTTCACCCGCGACGGGCACTTCACCAAGAACGCCACGGGCGAGCTGGTGACCGCCAACGGCTACAGGCTGGTCCCGGGGATCACCATTCCGGAGGAGGCCACCCAGGTGACCATCGCCAAGGACGGCACGGTCTCCTACCAGCAGGGCGACCAGAACCCGCAGATCGGCCAGGTCACGGTGGTCAGGTTCCTCAACCCGGCGGGTCTCTCCGCCATGGGCGGCAACCTCTTCCGCGGCACGGAAGCCAGCGGTGACGCCAGGACCGTGGTGCCGGGCGAGGAAGGATCCGGCCAGCTGCTCCAGGGAGCGTTGGAGCGCGCCAACGTGGACGTGGCCAGCGAGTTGATCCAGCTGATCCTGGCCCAGCGTGCGTTCGAGGTGAACAGCAAGGCCATCAAGACCTCGGACGAGATGCTCAACACGACCAACAACCTGACGCGGTAACCCATGTATCAACTGCTCCTGACCATCTCCATCCTGGCGCCCTGGGCCCAGGATCAAGCCACCGAGTGGGAGGCCGTCTCCAGCACCGTCCGCGCAACGCTGCATGAGCGCGCAGAGGTGCGAGGGGTCGAGCTGAGGCTCGCCGACATCGCCGACATCACCGGCGTGGACGCCGACGTGGTCGCCAAGGCTCGCCGGATCTCCATCGGCAGGACCCCCGGCCCGGGACGGGCCGCGCTCCTGACCGCGGAGACCATCCAGTCCATGCTCGACCGCTCGGGACGGGAGGACATGGACATCCGGGTGGACGGCGCTGCCTCCGTGCAGGTGCTCTCGGACACCGTGACCCTGTCCGCCGGCGAAGTGGACACCCTCGCCCGTCGCTGGCTCTGGCGAGCCCTGGGCTGGCGAGGCGACTCCTCCAACGTACGGCCGGCCTCCACCACACAGCCCCTGAGCGTCGCCGCAGGTCGCTGGTCCACCCGCTTCGAGGTCATCCCGGAGGAGCCGGGCAAGCCCCTGGCGGGCCTGGTCAGCCTGCGCGTGCGAGCCGTCATCGATGGCCGACCGGCGGCTGGCACGACGGTCCGCATGATGGTCAAGCGACGCACCAAGGCCCTGGTGCTGACCCGTCGGATCGCCGCGGGGAGGCCCATCCAGGCGGACGACGTCCGCGTCGAAGAGCGGCTCGCCGACGGCCGGCAGCCGGACCTCGTCAAGGACATGGCCAGCCTTCAGGAGCTGGTGACCCGCCGCACCCTCAACCCCGGGACCGCCATCTCCATGCGAGACCTGCAAGGGAGACCGGTGGTGTTCCGCAACGACCGGGTGGACATCCACGTGATCCACGGAGCCCTGACGGTCACCGGATCGGGGCGGGCCATGGAGGCCGGCGCACCGGGCTCCATCATCGCCGTCCGCAGCGATGAATCTCGACGGATCTTGCAGGTCAAGGTCCTGGACTCGCGCACCGTGGAGCACCGACTCCACGCCGGAGGAAGCAAGTGACTCGCATCCTGTTC
The DNA here is from genome assembly GCA_964507445.1 of uncultured Isosphaeraceae bacterium. Taxonomy (GTDB): domain Bacteria; phylum Planctomycetota. The sequence continues at coordinate 95,645 of CAZDQF010000019.1, read as the reverse complement.
ATCGTGGCCGTCCTGGCCTCCACGTCGTCGGCCCAGTCTCTTTGGAACCCGCTGCGTCCCACCCCGGGGCTCATCGGCGACACCACCGCCCGCAACGTCGGTGACGTGCTGACCATCGTCATCTCCGAACAACAGTCCATCAAGAACCAGGAGAAGTCGCAGCTGGCGAAGCAGTCGTCCATCGACGCCGCCCTGACCAACTGGACCATCTTCGAGAGCCTGTTCAACAAGCTGCCGGCGGTGTCCGGCAGCAGCAGCAGGGACATGACCGGAGACGCCAAGTACGACAAGGAGGGCAGCCTCGAGACCCGGATCTCGGTCCTGGTCATCGACGTGATGCCCAACGGCAACATGCTCGTGGAAGGCCGTCGCCGCATCGTCATGGACAAGGAGACCAAGTCCATCCGCCTCACCGGGATCGTCCGTCCTTATGACGTCAGCCCGGTCAACACGGTGATGTCCGAGAACGTGGCCAACGCCTCCATCGCATACGAGGGGCAGGGGCCGCTCACCTCCGCCACGTCCCGGGGCTGGCTCTCCGAGATGCTGGATTTCGTGTGGCCCTTCTGAGCCGGGACGAAGCCATGATCAAGCACATTGCACTGACCGCCGTCGTCATCCTCAGCTTCGCCGTCGGCGCCGTCGCGCAGCCCCGCATCCGCGACATCGTGGAGATCGAGGGGGTGCGGGCCAACGTCATCCAGGGCATCGGCCTGGTGGTGGGGCTCAACGGCACCGGGGACGGCGCCACCCTCACCAGGCAGGCAGCCGCCAACATGCTCAAGCGCATGGGGCTGAACATCCCGCTCAACAACGTGCCGCCGGAGAACATGGCGGTGGTGCTGGTCTCCGCCAGCCTGCCTCCGTTCGCCCGACCCGGCTCGAAGATCGACGTCAACGTGGCGAGCCTCGGCGACGCCACCAGCCTCCGAGGGGGCCAGCTCGTGGCGGCTCAGCTCACGGGCTTCGACAACCGGACCGTCTACGCCATCGCCAACGGCCCCATCGCCACCGGCGCGGTCACCGCCAAGGGAGCCTCCGGGTCCAAGGAGGTCATCAACCACCCCACGGCGGGTCGCATACCCGGCGGCGGCACCGTGGAGATGGAGGTCCCTCAGAAGCTGGTGAGCCGGGACGGCAAGCTGCGGCTGCTGCTCAGGGACGCCAGCTTCGAGACCGCTCGCAACGTGGCCGGCAAGATCAACGCCCGGTACCCGGGGGCCGCCCACGCCGTGGACGGGCTCAAGGTCGAGGTCACCATCCCCCGCGCCGCGGCCGGTGACGCGGTCGCCTTCGTCGCTGACGTGGGCGCGCTGAACGTCGAGGTGAACCCGAAGGCGGTCGTGGTCATCAACGAACGCAACGGCACCATCATCGCCGGCGGGGACGTGGTGATCCTGCCCGGGACCATCACCCACAGCACCCTGTCCATCTCGGTCCGCGAGGGCTTCAACGTGTCCCAACCCACGGCGCCGTCCCTGGCGCGACCGGGAGAGACCGTGGTGACGCCGACGTCCGACATCCAGATCACGGAGAAGGGCACGCCCATGGTGCCCATCCCCAAGGCCGTGGGCGCGGGAGAGGTCGCCAAGGCCCTCAACACCCTCGGCGTGTCGCCCCTGGACCTCATCAGCATCTTCCAGGACCTCAAGAACGCGGGGCTGTTGCAGGCGGAGCTGAGGATCCAATGACCGACGATCCCATCAAGGCCATCGGCGGCCACATGCCGGGCACCCTGGAGACCGTCGAGGCCAAGGCGAAGGACCTCGCCCAGGCGAAGAAGAACGGCGACGCGGCCAAGGAGCTGGAGAAGCTGTTCATGTCCCTGGTGGTGAAGGAAATGCGCCGGAGCCTCCCGGAGGGGATGTTCGGCAAGGCCACGGGCGCCAACGTGTACAGCGGGCTGTTCGACCAGATGATGGCCGACGCCCTGGTTCAGGGAGAAGGCACGGGGCTCCGCAAGGCCATCGCGGAAAGCTGGCAACTCCAGGCCACTACAGACGAGGACAAGTCTTCCGAGAAGACACTGTCGGAGAATACGACACCATGAGTTCGGCAACCCTCACCGCAACGGATGTAGACCTGCTCAACGCCTGGCTGAGCGCCGAAGCCTCCGCCCAGTCGGAGCTCCTGGACATCCTCATCGAACAACGCTCGTGCATGGTCCGTCAGGATCTGGACGGCCTGGAGGCGCTGGTGAAGCGCTCCGAGGCCGGCCTGAGACGCCTGGAGGCCGCTACCCGCAGCCGCTCCGCCTCCATCGCCGGAGTGTGGAACCGCCTGGGTCTCCCCGGCGAACCCCGCCTCGACGAGATCATCGCTCAGGCGCAAGGAGACGCCCGGGCGACCCTCGAGGAGGGCCAGGCCGGCCTCCGGGAGGTGATCCAGAACGTGCGCCGGGTGACCCGCTCCAACCAGGTGCTGGCCCGCAGCGGGCTGGACGTGAACCGGGCCATGGTGCACGCCATCTTCGGCGACGCCGAGCCCCGGGAGACCTACGACCGGGAGGCCCGGACCAGGACCGAGCGTCCGCTCAACGCCTGCATCGACCGGGAGCTGTGAGATGACCACCGTCGCCTTCAACACCGCGCTCTCCGCGTTGACCACGGCGCAATCCGCTCTGGCCATCATCGGCAACAACATGGCCAACGCGGCGACGCCGGGATACTCCCGGCAGCGCATCAGCCTGGACTCCCTGCCGGCCATGGCCACCACGTCCCGCTTCCAGGTCGGACGGGGCGTTGGCATCAACAGCGTGGACCGGGTCACGGACGCGTTGCTGGTGGGCCGCATGCGCAACCAGACGGCCGAGGTGGGCCGCTACGACGTCATGGCCGGGCACTACCGGGAGCTGGAGACCCTGTTCGCAGAGCCGAGCCCCAACGGACTCAACAGCGTGCTGGGGGCCTTCTTCGCGGACATCTCCGGACTCACGGGGGCGCCGGAGGACACCGCCCGCCGGGTCGGGCTGATCGAGTCAGGACGCGGCGCCGCGGACACCTTCAAGAGCCTCGCCCGCCAGCTGAGAGGCGTGGGACAGGGTCTGGAAGAGCAGATCAAGGTCGAGGTGGCCATGATCAACTCACTCTCCGAGGAGCTGGCGGGGCTCAACAACAGCATCGCCGCCGCGGCCATGGGCCCGAGCGTGCCGCCGGACCTGGTGGATCGTCAGGAGAACCTGCTGCAGCAGCTCGCGCAGCACGTGGACGTCAAGACCATCCACGAGGCCGACGGGCGGGTGACCGTCTCCAGCGGCGGCAGCGTGCTGGTCTCCCCCAGCGGGGCGTCACAGCTCCAGGCCTATGACATCGACCCACCCAGCGGACGGATGGGGGTGCGACGCTCCGGCGCCAGCACCGACCTCTCGCCGCGGGGCGGACGCCTGCGCGCCCTCATGGACCTGGCGGAGCAGGGAGTGGATGAGCGCATGGCGGCCCTCGACAAGATGGCCCACAACCTCATCCTGGAGATGAACCGCGCCCACTCCACCGGCGTCCCCCTCGGCGGCGGCTACAAGTCGATCCAGAGCACGAACCTGTTTCACGACGCCAACGGCAGCGGGTCTCCCCTGGACGACGCCATCGGACAGACGGGCCTGCCCTTCGACGTCACGTCCGGATCCCTGAACGTGAACGTCAGCGACCTCAACACCGGGGCGGTGACCCAGACCAAGATCAACGTGGACCCGTCCATGACGGTGCAACAGCTGGTGGATCAGCTGGACGCCATCGACGGCCTGTCCGCCAACGTCGACCCCCTGGGGCAGCTCCGCATCACGGCCCTGGGCGACCGACGGTTCGACTTCTCCAACCGGGTCCAGCCCATCGGTGACCTGGACGACACCTTCGGGTCCGCGGCGGCCACCATCACCAGCGGCGCCCAGGAGCCGTTCTCTCTCGCCGCCGGTGACTCCTTCACCCTGGACGTGGACGGGACCGGACCGCAGACCGTGACGTTCAACCCGGGCGCCTTCACCAACATGGGCGCCGCCTCGGCGTCGGAGATGGCCGCGGCCATCAACGCACAGATCACCGGAGCCACCGCGGAGGCCGTGGACGGGCGCCTGGTCATCCGGTCTGCCTCCACCGGCTCGGCCAGCTCCCTGCAGTTGACGGACGGCGCCGGCGGCCCCCTGGCCACGACGGGCCTGTCCACCACCCTGGAGACCGGCGCCGACATCGGCGTTGACGTGGCCCTCAGCGGCTCCTACTCGGGAGCGGAAGACCTGGACCTGACGTTCGTGCCCTCCAGCGACGGCACCATAGGCGTCACCGCCGACCTCCAAGTCAGCGTGTTCGACGGACAGGGCAACCTGGTCACGACCCTGGACGTGGGCCAAGGCTACGCCCCGGGCAGCGAACTCACCCTGGCGGACGGCGTCACCATCAGCTTCGGCGCCGGCCAGCTGAGCGCCACGTCCGGAGACCGGTTCTCCACCCGCCTGGTGGCGGACTCCGACACCTCGGACATCCTGGTGGCCGCCGGTCTCGGCGGGTTCTTCACCGGAACGGACGCCTCCACCATCGCCGTGGACGCGGCCCTCCTCGAGGACTCGGACCTGCTCGCCGCCGCCGGAGACGGGAACCCCGGCAACAACCAGAACCTGCTGGACATGGCCGCGGTCTGGGACACGGCAGCGGACGGGCTCGATGGAGACAGCCCCGACGCGTTCTACCGGCTGCTGCTCACGGAGCTCGGCGCCGACACCGCCCGAGCGGAGCAGACCCTGGAGACACAGACCCTGGTCCTCAACTCCCTCGAAGCGAGGCGGGACGAGGTCTCGGGAGTGAACATCGACGAGGAGCTGCTCCAGATGGAGCGGTTCCAACAGCTCTACGCCGTCACGGCTCGTTTCCTTCAGACCGTCCAGGACGTCAACGACATCCTGATCAACCTGTAGACGAGCATCGCCGCACCGCACGGAACCGGAACGACCATGGAACGGATCTCCTTTGGACGCATGTTCTCCAACGCCCAGCAGAACATCTCCCGCAACTTCGCGCGGGTGTTCTCGGCGCAGAACCAGCTCGCCACGGGCCGGCGCATCAACCGTCCCAGCGATGACATCGTCGGCACCCGCAGGCTGCTGACCCTGGCGGGCGAACGGGCGAACATCGACCGCCACCTGTCTAACGTCGGCACGGCCCGCTCCGCCATCAACACGTCCAGTGCTCAGCTGCAGGAGCTCACGTCCATCCTCTCCACCATCCGGGAGAAGGCTGTCCAGGGCTCCAACGGGACGCTGACTCCGGACGACCGTGTCAGCATCGCCAACGAGATCGACGCCCTGCTGCAGACGGGCATGTCCGCCCTCAACACGAGCTTCGAGGGCCGCTTCCTGTTCGCCGGCACCAGCACCGCGGACCGGCCCTTCGAGCTGATCACCGGGGCCGACGGGGTCCAGCGGTTGCAGTACAACGGCAACAACGACCTGGCGGAGGTGGACGTGGCACCGGACCTGAGGCTCCCGGTCAACCTGGCGGGGGGCGAGCTCATGCGCGCCGGCACCCGCGGCGCCACCCTGTTCTCGGGCGCCACCGGCGCCGCCGTCGGCACCGGCGGCACGGACACGGGCACGGGACGGGACGTACTCCAGGTGCGGCACACCCAGACCACCTTCAGCACGCCTCCGGCCACCGGGCTCACGGCGTCCGCCACCTCCCCGGGCAACGACACCATCCTCGGCGCCGGGCACTCGGTCACGGTCACCACGGACGCCCTCGGCAACGGCACCATCAGCCTCAACGGCGGGCCCGCGGTGGCGTTCACTCCGGCGGACACGGACCTCCAGGTCACGGGTCCCAACGGCGAGCTCATCCACGTGGACACCTCCGCCATGGCGCCCAACCTGGCCCCGGGGACCGTGGTCCCCATCCAGACCACCGGCACCCTGAGCACGGACGGCGGCGCCACCACCACCGCCATCAACTTCGGCGCCGGAGCACAGCAAGTCATCAACTCCGGGACCGGGTCCGTCCTCCACGTGGACGCCACCGCCATCACGGGAACCGGCGACGAGGCCGTCACCTACCCGGGGACGTCCGACTTCGTCACCGCCATCATGGCCATCCGCGACACCTTGATGAACACGAGCCTCGACGCCTCCGACGTCAACGACCGGCTCAACGTCTCCATCGCGGATCTGGACCAGGGCGTCAGCGCCGTCACACGGGCCATCAGCGTGCTCGGTTCCCGAGCCGGCCAGTTGGATTCCATCGAGGGGCGGTTGGGAGACCTGGGAGTCACCCTGGACGGACTCAGCGGGGAGATCGCGGACGCGGACATCTCCAAGGTCATCTCCGATCTGTCCCGTTACGAGACCCTGTATCAGGCCTCCCTCGCCCTCACCACCCGTGTCAACGGCATGTCGTTGTTGAACTACATGTAGACGTCATGAGCCGCGCACACGCAGCGGGCACCGCCGAACCGGTGGTGTCGACCTTGTCGCCGGAACAAGCCAGGGACCTGCCCCTGGACCACTGGCTCCGACCGGGGTCGTCCGTGTCATGCGCGCAAGACCTGCCGCTGCTCGTAGGCGACGCCGCGCGGTCCCATCGGGTGATCGTGACGGTCAACCGCCGCCCCGTAAGCCACGCCGCCATGCTCACCCACACCTACCGCTTCCTGGACGGCGGGGAGCTCCGCGTGGGGATCATCGGCGCCGTCGCCACGGACCCTGCACACCGGTCACGGGGGTACGGGCGCCAGTGCCTGGAGACGCTCCAGCGCCAGGCGCTGGAGGATGGGCATCACCTGGTGGTGCTGTGGGACGAGACCGGTAGCGGATGGTATGAACGGTTCGGATTCAGGCGCGCCGGTCAGGAGATGCTCCACCTCTGCGTTCGTGAGGACGTGACCGGAGCATTGCGGCAAGGCTGGGTGCGCCCCATGGAGCACCGGGATGTGCCCGCGGTGGCCAGGCTCCACCGACGAGGTCGGGCCTTCGTCAAACGCGGGGACGACGACTGGCGTCGGCTGCTGACGATCCCCCGCATGACAGGCTGGGTGCTGGAGCGCCAACAGACCGTCGAAGCCTACGGGTTCGTCGGCAAGGGCAACGACCTTGAGGGCTGCCTCCACGAATGGGGCGGCGCCGGGCTCACCCTACCGATCCTGGTGGCTGGTGTGTTCGACGCGTGCCCGCACCTGAAGGACCTGGTCGTCATGTCGCCTCCGTGGCAGCACGAAGCACGTCGCGCCATGGAGGCTCATGGGACCGTCGCCCATGACGGGGTCCTGGGCATGATCTGGACACCGGACGCGGATCGGCTGGCGAAGCAACTGTCGCTGGTGGAGCTCGAGGGCCACGACGACCAGACCGTGCTCGACGCCGTGCTCCATGGGGACGAGGCCGTCCCGTTCTATCTAGCGGGACTGGACTCCATGTAGCACCGGGGCGCCGACGGCGCCTTCCGGCCGCTGCGCGGGAGCCCCCGCTTCGCCGGATCGGGGCGCCAGCAGGGCCGCTCCGAGAGCCGAGGGATCCGCCTTCAGGATGCTGTCCAGATCCAGGTCCCCGAGGCGCTTTAGGCTGTCCGACGCGGTGATCTCCTGGGGCGCAGTGGACCCGTGAACCCAGCGCCAGCCCAGCAGGTCCCCGTCGGAGCCACAAGAACCCTCTCCGCCGGCGCGCACCACGACCTGGTCGGCGTCCGCAAGCCAGGCGCGACACCGATCCGGCTCCGGGCTATGGGGCAGGTCCATCAGCACCAGGTCGCCCCGACGGCGCATGGAGCGTGCGGACATGTCGTCGTCGGTGGTGACGCCGGGTCGCAGCCCCACCAGATCCCGGACCCGGGCGTAGAGCCAGTCCTGAGCCCGGTGATCCCCCTCCGCGAACACGGTGACCCTGGCCGCGGGCCAGAGGGCTCTGAGGCGGTTCTCCACGGCCACGGTCCGCACCAGGGCATCCCAGCCTGAGTCGCGAGAACCGCACGTTCTCAAGAGGATATTGGGTTCACCCACGCTCCCTGCCCCCTTTCCAAATAGGCTATCGGGCGGAGGATTGCCTCCCCTTGAGGAAGGACCGTGGAGATTCGGCCATGACCGGAAGAAGACTCGCCGTGGCGGCGGCGACAGGGGCCCTGGCGCTGGCGGCCTGGTGGTCTCTGTACGCCCGGGACGAGGGGCCGCCGCCCCAGGAGGAGATCGGCGGGCTGGTCTGGGAGCGCTACCTGGGTAAGGCCGCGGAGAAGGCCGAAGCCAGCGGGAAGCCGCTCCTGGCGGTGTTCCGGTGTCCCCCGTGAGGCGACTGCAAGGAGTTCGTCGATTCCCAGTTGGGGAATCCCCCGCCAGAGTTCCGTCGCCTCGCCGACCAGTACGTCCGGGTCTGGGTCACGGACATGCGAGACGTGGACCTGAACCGCTTCCCCTTCGACTTCGACCTCACGTTCTCGGTGCTGGTGATGGCGCCGGACGGCACCGTCCACCACCGCTTCGGCGGCAGGGACCACGAGGACCCCACCCGATGGGTGGCCATGAAGCCCCTGATCCGCGTCCTGGAGCGAGGCCTCGAGGCCCACGAGTCCTACCGGCAGACACGACCTGCGGCGCCTCCTCCACGCCGCACCATCGCAGATTATTCGGCGTACGCGACCTTCAAGCAGGGCAAGGGATCGGAGTGCATCCACTGCCACCAGATCGGCGAGATGGAGGTGCGCTCGGCCCAGGCCGCCGGTGGGTTCGACAAGGGGTCCGTCTGGCGATACCCGTCACCGGAAAAGACCGGCCTGGTCATGGACCCCGAAGCCCAGGACAAGGTGACCGAGGTGCGCGCCGGGTCAGCGGCGGCCCGGGCGGGGCTGGCGGCGGGAGACCGGATTCTGCGGCTTGGCCAGACGGCCATCGCCAGTGTCTCCGACATGCAAGCCGCCCTGCACGCCGCGCCGTCCGGCGAGACCAGGCTCCCCCTCCGGTTCGCGCGAGACGGCGCAACCCGCTCCACCACCCTGAGTCTTGAGGCCGGGTGGAAGGTGGGCGACTCGTTGTCCTTCTCGTGGCGTCCCCTCAAGTGGCCCATGGCGCCCGCCCCCGGGTTCGGCGGCGCCGATCTCGGGACGGAACAGAAACGCCGCCTGGGCCTCGACCCCGACGGCTACGCGTTCAAGATCGACTACCTGGTGACCTGGGGGCCGCGGGCCCACCTGGGACGCAACGCCGCCAAGGCAGGCTTGCGCAAAGACGACGTGGTCTTCGCCATCAACGGGAAGTCCGACTTCCGCCATCAGGATCACTTCCACGCCTGGTTCCGCCTGCAGCTCCGGGCGGGACAGCACGTGGAGGTCCGTTACCTGCGCGGAGGAAAGCGGCGCGTGGCGCGGTTCAAGGCCATGGACTGAGAGGACGCTCCTGGCGCCCCGGGCGCGGACACCGCCACCGACGGTTTTGACCTGAAGATCCACGGGCCCCCGGTCCGATAAGAGACCTGGGGGTATCTCTTCGGCGAAGGGGATCAATCAGGTGGTTCGTACTCAGGCCGTCACGCCATCCATACGAGGGGAAGCAACCACGGACGCCGCTCGCCTGCTCAGGCGGGAGGGCTGGGTGGTCATCCGCGGGGCCATCGCGGACGCGCAACTGGCCGCCCTGCGCGGCGAGATCGAGTCCCTGGTGGAGACCCTGCTGCCGGGCGCCGACCCGTGGGCTGCCCATGGAGACCGCTGCCCCCATCGGGAGCGTCGGCTCATGGACCGCTGCCTCACCTACCTGCCCGGGCTCATGCAGCTGGCTTCCAACCCCCATGTCCTGGATCTGGTGCGGAGCCTCGGGCTCGAACAGCCCGCCATCATGCAGGCGCACCGCATCAACCTGGAGTGCCCCGACAGCAAGGACACCTCACCCGGGTGGCTTCAGGACTTCACCTACGAACTGGGGTCACCCAACGCCGTCTCCCTCTGGGCTCCCATCAACAGGATGCAACCAGGGCAGCCGCTGCTGGAGGTCATCCCCCTGAGCCACCGACAGGGAGTCCTGCCCGTGGACCCCAGAACCTCGCGACACATCCGCTCCGACACCGCCCTCTCACCCAGGGACCTGACGCTACGCGCCACCCCGGCACCGGAACACGCCGCGTTCATCGAGGCGGAGCCTGGAGATCTCGTGGTGCTCTCCGCCTTCGCAGTTCATCGCAGGGCCGTGAACCAGTCCAACCAGGCGCGATGGACCGCCAGGCTCGGCTACTCGGACCTGGGGTCCCACGGGTTCAAACAGGCCGGGTGCCCGTTCGGAGATGTCACCAACATCTTCCATAGCGGATACCAGGGCGCGTTCTACGCACCGGAGGAGTGAGGGCCACGGCGCAGAGCGCCGCAGCCCCACCAACCGTCGAGCTCGCTGGTCAGTTGACGATGTAGGTCGAGCCGTCGCCGAGTGGCAGCAACACGTCCGTCCACGGGGTGGTGTTGATCAACATCCCCGCCGGGTTCTCGTCGATGATGCTGTCCGTAACGTTGGCGTTGGCCTGCAAGCCGCCGCCCGCCAGGGCGTCGAAGCTCACCAGCGCCGGGTGGGTGCCGCCGGCCCCCAAGGTCGCTCCGCCGACGCAGGAGGTGGCGCCCCAGGTTCCGGAGGTGACGAACCCGGTGATCGCGGCCACCGCCAGGCTGCCGTTGAACTCCACGGTCCAGCTGCTCTGGCCGCCGCCGCCGGTGCCCCACTCGGTCACGTTCAGGTAGTTCACCTGCAACGCCGGTCCCGCCACGGTGACGTCCACGCTACCGAAGACGTTGGGCTCCAGGTCCGACTGGATGCCGATCCGAGGCATCTGGGACTGCCACTCGCCGGAGGTGGCGGTGAAGTCACCGTGCCCGATGGTGAAGCTGACGTCGCCGTTGGAGTTGACGTAGAGGTCGTTGTACACCGTGCCGTAGAACGAGACGCCGGCGGTGTAGCACAGGGGCGGCGCGCCGAGGATGACCTGGGCGTTGCCGTCATCCGGCAGGGAGAGCAAGAGGGTCGGCGCCCCGCTGGTATCGAGGACGCAGGGGGCGCTGAGGAAGTACCCGCTCAGCTGGCTCGGCGCCACCACCGCCATCTGCGCGCTGGTGGCCACGGGCGCCGTCACGCTCACCGTGGCGGAGAACGACGGCGCGGGGAACGGCGTCGTGAAGGCGAAGCCGTTGATGAAGCTGATGGACGGCGCCGTGGTGTTCAGGTTCAGGACCTGGCCATCCGGCAACACGAAGGCGCCGGACGTAGCGGAGATCAGCGGGTCCGGAGCCGTGACGCCCACCTCGTAGGGGAGCCCCGGGTTGCTGCTGGCGAAGTTCACGGTCACGGGCTGCCCGGGGCAGCGGGTCGCGGTCATGGGCGCCGCCGGGCTGCTGGGGAGCCCGTCGATGTCCAGGCTGGCGCCTGCCTGGTTCACCTGATACTCGGGAGAGGAGTACACCGTGATGGTGGCGCTGAAGTTCAGCCCTCCGGGGCCGCCGGTGTTGTTGCCGTAGAGGTAGAGGTAGTTGGCCCCAGGGCTCACGACGGCGGTGATGTCCACCGCCGTGAAGCCCACCTCATTGGCCCAGGTACCCGCCGCGGTGGTGGCGGTGTTGGGGATCGGTATCCCGTTCATGTGCATACCCGTGTTGGTGCCGTCGCCCAGGAAGTCGTCCACCAGCATGTTGATGCTGATGGTGGCCAGACCCACCACGGAGCTGTTGACGGTGAAGGGCACAGCGAACAAGCCCTGCGGCTGGGCCCCGGACTGGGCCGTGGAGATCCACAAAGCCAGAGGGTCGGTGGAGAGAGGGCTCGCCCATCCGAAGCTGCCGTTGGGGATGATCTCCGCCGGCGCTCCGCCCGCCGCGTTGGAGTAATCCGTAGCGGTGAAGGGGGCCGCGAACGGCCCGGCAACGAAGGTGATGTTGGCGTCCTGGCCGCCCGGACTTCCGTTGCCGCTTCGCAACGTGATCACCTCCTGCCCCGACACGCCCGCGACCAGAACGCAGACGATCACCAGTGGCGCAACAACAGTCGATTGATGGATCATTGAACAAACTCCTGGGATCAGACCAGCCTACGCCAATCCACGGCAGGCGTCGACGAATCCCCGGATGAGCCCCTGTCCCAGCGAGACATCCTCGGTCCGCTCCGGGTGCCACTGGATGCCTATACAGAACCTCTTCCCCGGGTCCTGTATTGCCTCGATGAGGCCATCCTCGGATCGCGCCACCACCTCCAAGCATCCCGGATGGGCCAGCGCCTGATGATGCCAGCTGGTGACGAGACCGGAGCCCAGGTCGCCCGCCACGCGATGAACGCGATCATCCATGTGCAGCGCCGGGTCTTCGATCACCTCCCCCAGTTCCTGGTGGAGGCTCCCCCCCGACCGGAGCCCCAGGAGCTGCATCCCCAGGCAGACCGCCAGCACCGGCACGTCCGGTCGCTCATCGAGACAATCCAGCAGCGCCAGATCCGCCTCCTGCCGCAACGGGTCCACCCGGGTCGCTCCCGGGTGGGTCGGCACGCCGAACACCTCCATGATGGGGTCATCGCCGCCGGTCAGCAGGACCCCGTCGCATCGATCCACGAACTCCTCTGCCAGAGCACCGTACGGCGGCAGGATCATGGGGACACCGTCGGCGGCGAGGATGGCGTCCACATAGGACGGCTTGAGAGAGTGACGTCCGTCCCGTATGTCCGCGGTGATACCGATGAGCGGATGACCCACGCCGTCGATTGTAGTGCCCGCAGACTGTCGCCGCCCGGCAGCCAACAGGATCAGGACCTGTGCCCTATGCTCTCGCCATGCGGACGCTCACCATCACCGCCCTCATCATCAGCTCCCTGACGGCACACACCCAGGGAGAGCATGAGCTGGAAGCGACCCTGCGGGAGGGGGTGTCCCGATACGGGCTGCCCGGGGCAAGCTGCGTCATCCAAGGCCCTCGAGGCAGGATCGAGCGGGCGACGGTTCATCACCCGTCCAACGCGATCTTCGACTGCGCCTCCCTCACCAAGGTGGTGTGCACCACCACCGCCGTCATGCAGCTCGTGGAGTCGGGACGACTCAACCTCGACGACAAGGCGGCGGACCACCTGAGGGGCTTCGGCACCAACGGCAAGGAGGAGATCACCATCGAGCAGCTGCTCCGCCACCGCGGCGGGCTGCTCCCCGATAACGCCCTGCGGGACTACCTCAACGGCGCGGCGGAAGCTCGACGCCGCATCTACGCCCTCGACCTCCGGGCCCCTCCGGGCAGCCGCACCATCTACACGGACGTGGGCTTCATCGTCCTCGGGTGGATCGTGGAGGAGCTCACCGGGGCACCCCTCGATGCCTACGCCAGAGATCGGATCTTCGAACCCTGCGGCATGACCGACACCCGCTTCGTGCGGACAGACGCGGCCCCGGAGCTCCCATGGCGAGACCGCTGCGTCCCCACGGAACCCGCCCGGGCCGGGGAGGCGCCCCTGAAGGGGATCGTCCACGATCCGCGAGCGCGGGCCCTCGGAGGGGTGGCCGGACACGCGGGCATGTTCTCCACCGCGGAGGACCTGCGCCGGTTCCTTCGCATGCTGGCCGACGGCGGGATGAGTGAGACCGGGGAGCGGGTCCTCAAACGGGAGACCGTCGCCGCCATGACCCGGCTCCCTGGCTCCCGCGACACACGCGGGCTGGGATGGCGTGTCGGGTCCGCCGGCGTCATCTGGCACACCGGGTTCACCGGCACCGCGGTGTGGTTGGGGCCGTCGGGACGCAGCGCGGTCCTGCTGGCCAGCAGGCTCGCGGGCGAAGCGGGCGCCGAGGTCGGCCCGCTTCGAGACGAGATCGCGGTGGCGGCGGGCTGCTCCCCCGACGGCGTGCTGACCGGCGTCGACGTCGTGGAGCGACGAGGCTGGCCGAGGAACCTGCGCGGCCTGAAGGTCGGGCTCATCACCAACCACACCGGTCGCACCCGCGAGGGGCGCTCCACCATCGACATCCTGAACGAGTCTCGCCGCGTCCACCTCAAGACCCTCTTCTCACCTGAACACGGCATCCGCGGCGTCCTGGACTCCAAGGTGGAGGACGAGGTGGACGAGAAGACGGGGCTCAAGGTGCACAGCCTCTACGGCGAGTCTCGCAGGCCGTCCGCGGCGGCGCTGCGCGGACTCGACGCCCTGGTGTTCGACATCCAGGACATCGGCACCCGCTTCTACACCTACGTCTCCACCATGGTGAACTGCATGGAAGAGGCGGCGAATCAGGGGACCCGGTTCATCGTCCTGGACCGCCCCAACCCCATCGCAGGCGTGCTCGTGGAAGGTCCCATCGCCGACGCCGACGCCCTCGACTTCGTCGGGCGCCTGCCCATCCCCATCCGACACGGCATGACCGTGGGAGAGCTGGCAGGGCTGGCTCGCAGTGAGCTGGGGTTGCGGTTGGACCTGCAAGTGATCCGCTGCGAGGGCTGGTCACGTGAGCGGCACCTGGATACCTGCGGGCTCCCGTGGATCAACCCGTCACCGAACATGCGCAGCCTGGACGAGGCCCTGCTCTATCCGGGGATCGGGGTCCTCGAGACCACCAACCTCTCCGTGGGCCGCGGCACCGCCACGCCCTTCGAACACGTGGGCGCGCCGTGGATGGACGGCGAGGCGGTGGCACGGGCGCTCCAGGGGGCGAGAATCCCGGGGGTCGAGATCGCGCCCACGTGGTTCACGCCGGACGCCAGCAAGTTCAAGGACCAGCGCTGCTCCGGGGTCCGCTTCACCATCACCGACCGTGAGACCCTGCGCCCGGTGCGCCTGGGCCTGACCCTGGCCTCCGTCCTGGTTCATCATCACGGAGAGGCCTGGGACACCAGGAAACTCCCCCGCCTCCTCAAGCACCACGAGACCCTGGACGGCGTGCTGGCGCGGCGCCCGTTCGCCATCCTGGAGCGGCGATGGCAACCGGACCTGAGGCGGTTCCTGGAGCAGCGAGACGCACACCTCCTCTACAAGAGGACACGGGGGCCATGAGGGGCCTGTGGTTCGAGAACGGGACCGCGCGGCTACGCGAGGACCTGTCCTCACCGTCCGCCCAGCCGGGCTGCACCCGCATCCGCGTGACCCGCGCCGGGGTCTGCGCCACGGATCTGGCCCTACGCCGCGGGTACATGGACTTCACGGGCGTGCCCGGGCACGAGTTCGTCGGCGTCGCCATGGACGGCCCCCTCGCCGGACAGCGTGTGGTCGGCGACATCAACGCCGGTTGCGGCCAGTGCCGCTCTTGTCGGGAAGACAACAGCCACCATTGTCCGCAGAGAACGGTCCTCGGCATCCTGGATCATCCGGGGGCCTTCGCGGAGGAGCTGATCCTCCCGGATCGCAACCTGGTGCCCGTCCCCGACCACGTCTCCGACGACGCGGCCGTGTTCACGGAACCCCTGGCGGCCGCCCTGGAGATCGCGGAGCAGGTGGACCTCCACCAACGACGGGTCCTGGTAGCCGGAGATGGACGGCTGGGGATCCTCATCTGCCACGCCGTCGCCATCGCCGGCGGGGTCCCCACCTGCGCCGGACGGCACCCCGAACGCCGGGGTCTGCTGCCCGACTCGGCGACCCATGTGACCGGCCTGCTGGAGGACGACGCCCCGGAACGGGCCTTCCATGTCGCCGTCGAAGCCACCGGGGACCCGGAGGTGCTCCCTCGGCTCATGGGTCACGTGCGACCCCGTGGGACCGTCGTCCTCAAGACCACGACCGAGCGACCCACCACCATGGACCTCGCCCCCCTGGTGGTGGACGAGATCACCCTGGTGGGTTCCCGATGCGGGCCGTTCCACAAGGCCATGACCGCGTTGGCGGACGGCGCCGTGGACCCCCGCCCCATGATCGTCGCCCGGTACCCCCTCGCCGACGCGGCGCGGGGCATCGAACACGCGGGGCAACCCGGGGTGCTGAAGGTGCTCATGGACGGATAGGCTGTGGGCATGAGATCCAGGGTCTCGGTGCTCCTCGCGTGCCTCTCTTCCGTCTGCTTGTCGCAGGAGGGTCCGCATACGGAGCTGGCCGCGTTCCTGGACTCCCACGCCAGACCGGACGGCAGCTTCGGACCTCCGGCCCAACCGTGGGGCGACGCCACCTGGACCTGGCGCGTGCTCCGATGCCGCGAGCTCGCGGGTCTGCCCGGGTCCGCCACCAAGGCCGAGGTGATCGAGCGGTTCCCTCGCGGTGACTCCTGGTCGCGACAGGCCATGAAGGCGCGCCTGCTGGCTCGGGTCGACGGCAAACCCGGGTCACCGCCCCCCGTGCCGCCGTTTCTCCCCGCCATGACCTGGATCGGCTCGCCGCCGTTGTCCGAGCTCGAAGCGCTCCTCGAGATGCACGACATCGCTGGCATCAAGGTCGACCCCCGCGTGCTCTCCCAGGTGCTCGCGCTGTGGCGTGGGGAAGACGGCGGCTGGCGTTGGCCCGCGACGCTCTCCGAGACGTTCACCCATGTCCGCCATCGCACCCGCTTCAAGTCCATCCCCCGACCACCGGTGGCGCCCTCCACAGCCGGCGCCACGGCAGCGGCGATCCACTGCTATCTGTACAGCGGCCTGGGCATCAAGGACGCCGAGGCGGCGGCGACCCGCCTCCACGGTCTTCGCGATCCCGACGGCAGCTACCGCCAGGGCAACGAGGACCACGAGGTGTCCGGTCTCTGGGCCACCTACGACGCCCTCCGCGGCCTCCGCGGACTGGCCGCCGCGCCGCGTCAGCCGGATCACACCGCCCGCTGGGTCGCGACCCATCGCCATACCTCCGGCGGGTTCGCCCACAGCGCCACCGAACCGGCATCCCTCGAAGCCACCTGGCTCGCCCTGGAGTGCCTCCGCCTGCTGGAGCGCCCCCTGCCGGCCATGCCTGAAGAGCCGCTCTCCGGCACCTGGCCCGACCCCGGCGACCCGGGCGACCTGAAGCTGTTCCAGGCCCTGGTCCAGGCCGGTCCGGACCCCGGAACAAGCGTCGCCATGGCCCACGCCGCCGGGGCCCACCTGCTCCTGATCAAGGACCTCCGACATGAGGAACGAGCCCGGGCAGCGCGCGCGAGAGCTGTGGCCGCCGGCCTCTCCCTTGACCTGCGGATCGCCTGCAGCCGCGAAGAGCACGAGCGAGCCTGGGGCGTCGAGGGGCTCGGTTATGTGACCCATTGCTCGGACGTCGTATTCTCCCCTTCCCATACCCTCGGTGACCGCGCACTCCACGACAGCTTCTCCTCCATTCGCCGGGCTTGGTCCCCGGACAGGAAGCGAGGCGCGTTGTTCTTCTGTGCCAGCCACGGTCATCGCGAACTCCTCGCACCGGCTCTCGAACAGAGCGCGGCTGGTGTCGGCTACGACGCCCTCATGGCGGGATGGGCGTTCGCATCGGGCGGCGATGTCGTTCGAGAACACCCGTGGATCGAACGGTGGACCGCGAGGCTGCCGGTCCTCGGCAACCATGACGCTCACGCCGATCCCTTCCACTGGCTCCACCAGGGGCTCCGCACCCGCACCCTCTTCTTCGCCGGCGCCCCGGACGTGGGGTCGTTCATGGACGCGGTGCGCAAGGGACGGGTGGTGGCGGTCGCACACAACGCCGACGGCCTCAGCCTGTGGGGGCACCCCCACTGGGTCCGTCGGGCCCGCCGTGAGCGAAGCTCGTGGGACCACGGCCGGCCCGATGAACGACGACCGGTGCCCGCTCCCACGGCCATCCCCATCGACGCGAGCACGCGCCGCGAGATGCCCGCCATCGGTAGAGGATTCGGCGTCGTCGTGAGGGCCGCGGCCCGCCTCGGTGACGACGCCCTGCCGTCCGAAGTGCAGGTGTTCGTCGGCCCCGAGGAGAAACCGGTTCCGTTGCAACTCGCCCCCGCGCGCCATGACGGGGCACCGGTGCTCTGGGCGCCCCTCCCCGGACTCGAATCAGGAGAGCATCAAGTCCGGGTCCGGGCCTTCGGCCGAGAAACGGAGACGCGGCTGCGATGGCGGCGGCCGATACGGCCGACGCAGGCCCCTGTGGCGTGGTCGATTCCCCATCCGCCGCAGCACCTGGACTTCAACTCCGTTGATGAACTCCCCTTCATCCGGAACACCTCGGTCAAGCCGACGGACCTCGCCGGCGCCCTCCACGTGACCTGCGGCCGGGCCGACTTCCTCATCTCCACCGCAGGCAAGGGCGCCGTCCACGTGACCATGACCGGAGGCGACGCCGCAGGGCCCCTGCGCTTCTTCGTCGACGGGAGCCCGGTGGAACCGGAGGGTGGCGACGTGTCCTCCGGGGCGCCGCGCACCCTGAAGCTGCCCCTACCTGACGACGACACCTCCAACCGCGCTCGCCGGATCAGCCTGAGAACCGGGTTGACCGGGTGGGTGCAGCGGCCCAGCACCAGCGACCTGTTCCTGAAGCGCATCGCCTGGGAGCCGAAGCCATGAGGAGGCTCTTGCAGTGGATCTCCGCCGGGGCATTGGCAGGGGCCGGGTGCGCGATCATCGATGCCCTCGCTCACGACCCCGGGGTGACCGCGCTGGCGCCCCTGGTCGGCCGCTTCGCCACCTGCGGCGCGGTCATGGGTATGGCCGCGGTGATCCTGGACGGGCTCGTGGCCCGGTTCTTCCGGCGCCGACGTGCGGCGAGGGTCTCGGTCGTGATCAGCGCGACGATGCTCACCGTGCTCCTGGTGGCGATCGGCCTCCATCGACGGGACGGAGGGCCGCTGGCGCCCCTGTGGTTCATGATGACCGCCGCAGCGGTGGTCGGGTTCACCGCCGCGCTCTTGCCCAACCCGACCCGGACCACCTGGCGCGCTCTCGCGGGCCTCGCCGCGGCCGGTGTCGCCGGGGTCTGCATGACCATGGACCCGGCCGGGCTCCGTGGGACGTACCCAAGCCTCGACCTCACCCTCACGGGTGCCGCGTTCGCCGCCGCCATGGTGGGGATCGGGCCGACCCTCTCCAGCAAGCCGCTGCTGAGCGCGCTCCTGTGCCTGCTCGTCCTGCTGACCCCGCGGGTCGTCAGCGAGGACTACGACGTCACCGCCACGCTGACCGCTCGATCCGCCCGGTTCCAGGTCGTGGAGCGGACCCTCGTGTGGAGCGGGCTGTGGCCCCCGCGACAGCTGGATGAGACCGTGGACGAGCCGGACCCGGAGACCCTGTTCCGGTCACCCCGGGACCGGGTCGATACCGGCCGTCGCCTGGCGGCCCTGCGCGGCGCCGACGCCGCCCCCATGAACATCCTCTGGGTGACCATCGACGCCCTGCGGGGAGACGTGGTGGCACAGGGAGGAGCCGATTCCCTGACGCCCAATCTGGATCGGTTGGCCGTTCAGGGGTGCGACTTCCCCGACGCGTGGAGCCAGTCCAACGCCACCGCCGGATCCATGTCTTCGTTCCTCTCCGGCCGCTACCCGTCGAGGACCCCCATGGCCTCGGGCTGGCGCACCGGCGAGGTCGCGTTCGAGAGCCCGTCCATGGCGCAGCTGCTCGGGGACGCCGGGTTCAGGACGGGGTGGTTCACGGGCCTCAACCCGACGACCCTCGCGGCGCCGGTCATGGGACGCCTCGAGCGGGGCTTCGATCATGTCGTCAAGGAGGCGGACTCCCCCGACGCCCAGAGGACGGTGCAGCAGGCCCTGGCCTGGATGACCGGTGAGGATCGACGGTTCTTCGCCTGGGTCCACCTGTTCGACCCCCACGCGCCGTACGTGTCCTGGGAAGACGAACCGGGGGCGTCCCCTCGCACCCGCTGGGAGAGCGAGGTGCGCCACGCCGACGGCGCCGTGGGGACACTCCTGAGAGCCCTCGAGCGGGAAGGACTGGCGGATGACACCATCGTGGTCGCCCACGCCGACCACGGTGAGGCCTTCAACGAACATGGTCGCTACTTCCACGCCACCACGTTCTTCCAGACCCAGATCCACGTCCCCCTGATCATTCGCGTCCCCGGAATCCCCGCGGCCACGCTGCCGGGGCCTGCCTCCAACATCGACATCCCGCCCACCCTGCTGCACGCCCTGGACATGCCCGCGGAGCCCGCGCACCAGGGTCACTCCCTGCTCCCGAGGCTCCTGGAGCCGGAGCTGCGCTGGCCGCGCCTGGCCGTGGCCGAGACCCTGGTGGTGGACCCTCGAGTGCCCTGGGCCGAAGAACGCATCCGCACCATCACGGACGGGACCTACAAGCTCATCGAGTACCTGGATGGTCCCGCCCGCCTGCTGTTCGAGCTCGGCACCGACCCGGGGGAACAACAAAACCTGGCGTCGGCCCATCCGGAGGTGGTGAGCCGCCTGCGTGGCTGGGTCGCGGCCCTGGATCGTCGTTTCGACGGGGCCCGCTCCAAGCCGCCGAAGGCCCATGTCCTGGAGCAGCTGCGGCGACGCCTCACCTCCCCCGACGAGAAGACCCGAACGGCGGCGTTCCTCGAGCTGCGGCAGGACCCCTCGTCCCTGGCAGAGGTGGAGGATCTGGTCGGGGGCCAGGACCCCGCCACAGCCCACACCGTCCTCACCCTGATCGAGAGCTTCGTCTGCGCGCACCTGGACGGGGACGGACGGCCGGTGCCGCTCGGGGACGAACCTTCAGCGGTTCGCCTCAGGCTGATCGAGAGACTGGGTCGCTCACCACGATTCTGGAACGCGCCCCTCCCCGAGCAGCCCGCCAACATGACGGAGGCGGAGTCACACGCCTGGGATCTGGCGCGGGCCGCCCGTGGGGATCGAGAGGCCATGGCCGAAGTCAACGCCATGATCCCCGCCGCCACCCATGGCTGGGCACAGGTCCTGCCGACCCTGGCCCGCGGCGGCGCCCCGGGGGTGGGCTCCCTCGCTCGTCAGCTGAACGCCACGGAGACGCCGCCGGATCTGCTCATGCGAGTGTTGAACGGGCTCAGTCACGGCGACCCGGACCAGTTCATCGAGTACGTGGTGGACCGGTGGCCGGACCCTCACCGACAGCTGGGACCGCGCCATCTGCGGACGGTCATCAACCTCACCCTGAGGTTGGATGAACCGGCCGCGGCCCGTGCCCTGCTCGCGCTCTACGCGGACGCGGAGCCGGACATGAAGCGCAGGATCGAGGAGCGCCTGAAGACGTTCGACGCCACCTGGACCCGGGATGAGGTGCAGGCTCGCTCCCGTTCCTGGACGCAGCAGCGGTTCGAGACGGCTCACAACAAGTCCGGACCGGAAGCGGACTCCCTCCGCGTCGTCGGCGCCGGGAACATCCCCGCTGACGACCGGAGGAAGGTCCGGGGTCCGACCACCCTGACGCTGCAGAACACGGGCGACTGGCCGATCACCATGGGGCCCGGAGGGACCGCACACCTGCGACTGAACTGGGGCCAGGGGAGTCGGGAGGTGCCGGCGGCCCACGTCTCCCTGCCCCGCGCCGTGCTCCCGCCCGGGGAGAGCCGCTCGGTGACGGTCCTCATGCAGTATCCGAAGCGCCGCGGCCGCTGGGAGCTGTCCCCCGTCTCCGATCCGGTCACCTATGAGGTCACCACGGGCGATCGCCGCCAGGGACCGTCCATCGCCGCGCGGGCGCGGGCCCGCCTGCCGGTGCGGGGTCTCGACTCCACCACCCTGTTCGAGGTGCCCCTGGGTGGCGACGTCCTGTGGCTGGAGATGGAGCCGGCGAAGGGTGCGCTGGAGGTCTCCGTGGACTGGGACCTCCCGGCCCATGTACCGGCGTTCCTCTGCGTCGCCGAAGGTGGCCGGACCGCGCTCAGCCGCGACGCTGCCGGGCGATGGACGGGTCGGATCACGCCCGGCTCCGCCACGGCCCTGGGGCTGGCCGTCGACCAGGGTCCGCGCCTCATCCACGTGGGTGAGATCCTGATCAAACAGCCCTGAAGGCGCCTGATTCAAGCGAGGTGCACTCCCGCCCGACACCTCCGGGTGTGTAAGCTGAGGTAGGAGTCCCCACATGAAGCACGGTGGTTTGTTGTTCATGCTCACGGCCTGCCTCGCCGCCCAGTCGGCGACCCCGGCCAGCTGGTACTGGACGTCGTCACTGATCGGCGGCGGCTGCACGGTGTGCGCCTACGACGCGGACGGCGCCCTGCCCATGAACATCAGCTACGGCAGTCCGCTCTCGGTCCTGCGGATGGCCAAGCACCAGGACGGGACCGTCCGGTGCCTGAACATCGCCGGCCCGGCAGCGGAGCTGGCGGAGCTCGTGCCGGACCAGAGCGGAGTCGGATCCGTCATCCCGATCCCCTTCGCCCACGACCTCTGCGTCGACGGGAGCGGGCACGTCTGGGTGGCGACCGGCGGGTTGTTCTGGCCGCTCGTAATCGAGCAGCGCGACAGCACCGGGGCAGCCATCATCAGCTCCTGGACCCTCCCCGCCGGGAGCCTGGCCTCAACCAGCATGACCGCGGCGCCGAACGGGCATGTCTGGGTCCTGGCTCAAGACGGTCTGTACGAACTCGACCCCGCAGGCAGCGCCCCCACCAGTCCGGTCAGCACGACCCCGACGGGCGCCGTCGTGGCCGCGGAGGTGGATCATCAAGGCAACGTGTGGACCCTCGTGGATCGAACCGGCGGCGGACGCTGGCTGGTTCGCCACGACGGTGGCATGACCCAGCTCGCTGCCGTCAACCTGGACAACGCCGTTGCGTTCTGCCTGGACGGCGACGGCAACCCGCGAGTGCTGGTGGACGACGTCGTCAAGCAGACTGTCTGGTATTACGACCGCGCCCTCAATCCGATCCGAAGCAACACGGCCGCTCCTCAACCAGGGATGTTCCAGAGCCTGATCGTGGACTGGGAGGGCAACACGTGGTTCACGGCGCCGGGTGTCGGCGGAGAGGTGCTCGTGCAACGGGTGGACGGCAGCACCCGCGCCACCATCCCGGGCAACCCCGCCACGGCTCAGCATGGTGACCGCACAGGCCTGCATCTGATGGCGGTCCTGGACCGCAACGGTGACGCAGACGGGGACCTGGTGAGCAACGCCACCGAGGTCTCACTCGGCTCGGATCTCCTGGACCCGCTGGACCCGCCCCTGGTCCAGGCCACGAACCCAACGCCGGTACCTGGGGAGCAGATCGTGATCTTCGCGGCGACCAACGACACGCCGGGCTTCACCTGCATCATCGCCGCCGCCGAGGGCCTGCAGGGATTCCCGGTAGTGGACCCGGGGATGAGCGTCCCCCTCAGCTTCGACTGGTTGCTGGCCTACTGGCTGAGCCCGCAGAACACCCTGGCCACCAACGTCTACGGGACCCTCGACGGAACCGGATCGTCCTTCAGCAATGTGGTGGTGCCCAACCTCCCGTTCCTGGTGGGGCAGTCGTTCCACTTCTGCGCCGTGACCCTGGATCTCTCAGGGGCACCGTCCCAGATCTCGACGCCCCTTACCGTGACCGTCCAGTGAGGGGCGTCGACTCGGCTCATCTCTCCGCGCGTCGGGCGCGGACCGGATGCCCCCGGGGCAGCAACCGACCGTGAGGGTTGGTGGCGCGACCACAGCGGCTTCGGAGATCCCACCTCTGGGGAACGGCAGCCGCGCCCTTCTCGACTCCGGTCGAGGGAGCGGGTCCCACCACCGATCCTGAATCCCCTGGCAACGGAATATGGAGGAGCCCCGGTGCCTGGATGGGGCCGGCAGCAACCACCAGGCCCTTGGCGGCAACGGACGGCGGAGGATCGGCGGACGGGGTCAGACGACGAGGGGGCTCCGCCCCACGCTGCCCCAGCAGCGAAGGCGACCCCAAGATGATGATGAGGAACAGCAGCCCGAAGCGACGCGGCAAGTGTCGCTCCCAGGCTTCCTCGTTCTGAAGTCTGGGCATTCCCGGCAATCGTGTGTGCAAGGGAGAGAGGCGCGGTGGCAAGCCCTGCTCTCCGACAAGACGAGGTGCCGCGAGCCGATAGACACCACGAGGCTCAATTCAGCGGTGTCCTGACCCACGCCCTCACTGGCGTATGCGCGGCCAGTATGGCCGAAAGCGTCGGTGCCTGGCAATGAACAAACCGGGAAAACCACACGCACCCATCCCCGGAATGGACCGACTCGAGCGAACCCGATCACGCAATCCACTGTCATCCAGACTGTTAGATCCACCGTCACTCTCCCATCGGCATACAGATCGCTGAGGCTCCACGATCCGCCACCTTCCCGGGGCACGGTAGGATGCGCCACCGGCACCGCAAACAGAGGAATCTCATGCCCAATCCACGACCCGTGATCGCCCTGTTCGTCCCCTTCCTCCTCATGTCCACCGCTGCCATGTCCCAGGCTGGCGATGCGGCCCACAACACCCTCACCAAAGCCGAGAAGAAGGACGGCTGGAGCCTGCTGTTCGACGGCAAGACCGTCAACGGCTGGAACAGCTGGCGCACCAAGGCTCCCTTGAAGGCGGACAAGTGGGTCGTGTCCGACGGCGAGCTGACCATGCACAAGGGCGGCGGTGACATCTACACAGCGGAGCCCTACGAGCACTTCGACCTGAAGCTCGAATGGAAGACCACCGGCAACAGCGGCATCCTGTTCAGGGTGGACCCCTCCGGCAAAGGCCCCATCTACAAGGTGGCGCCTGAGATGCAGATCGAACGGACGAAGGGGAAGTCGTCCACCAGCGCGGGCGGCCTCTACGCGCTCTACGACATCGCCTGCGAGGGCGAGAAGGTCATCCATCCGAACGGCTGGAACACGGTCCGGATCCGCATGGTCAAGGGCCACGGCACCCACTGGTTCAACGGCAAGAAGGTGGCGGACTACCAGATCGGATCTGATGACTGGAACGCCCGGGTCGCCAAGAGCAAGTTCAAGACCTGGAAGGGATTCGGCGAGACCGCCAACGGTCACATCGGACTCCAGGACCACGGCGCTCGAATCGCGTTCCGCAACATCAAGATCAAGCGCCTGAAACCGGACTCCTGAGCCCGACGGCGCAGTCCATGGGCACGGGAACAACCACCCAGACGAGGCCGGAGCACAGCCGGGACCCCGCTCTCTGCAGCGCCGCGCCGCGATTCCTCGCCCTCCTCCTCGTCCTCTGCCTCCCGGGCTCCTGGCTGTGGGGCCAGCTTCCCGCACACAGCACGGGGGCCAACCGACTCGCGGACCTGGATCTCGTGGACCCCTACTTCCCCGGCCTCTCCACGGCCCGGCTCGTGACACCGCAGTGGGTCGGAGAGGACGGCGTGGAAGCGGTGGTGGTGCTCTCCATCGACGACATGCGGGACATCGGCAGGTATGAGACGTGGCTGCGGCCGGTCCTCGAATGCCTGAAAGAAACGGACGGCCGCGCTCCGGTCAGCATCCTCACCAACCAGGTGGCCCCGGATCATCCTCACCTGCAGCGGTGGATCGATGAGGGGCTCACCATGGACGTTCACACCATCGACCATCCCTGCCCGCTGCTGCACGGCTCGGACCTGGCAGCCGCCCGCGCCACCTACGAGCGGTGCGTCGACATGCTCCACCGCATCCCCGGCAACCGGCCGGTGGCCTACCGGATGCCCTGCTGCGACTCCATCAACTCGGTCAGCCCACGTTTCTTCGCCGAGATCTTCGATCGCACCACCGAAGCAGGGCGTTTCCTGAGCATGGACAGCTCCGTGTTCAACGTGTTCACCGCCGACGACCCGACCCTGCCTCGCGAGCTGGTGGAGGACGTTGACGGCGGCCCCCGGTTCTCCAGGTACCTGCCCAGAGACCGGTCCTTCGTCAACACCATCGAGAACCACCCTTACCCCTACGTCATCGGGGGCACCACCTGGGAGCTCCCGTGCTCCGCCCCCAGCGACTGGCAAGCCCAGCACCTGAGGGGACCGAATCGTCCCGAGACGGTCATCGATGTCCTCGCCGGCATCAACGCCACGGTGTTGAAGCAGGGGGTGTTCACCTTCGTGTTCCATCCTCATGGGTGGATCCGAAACGACCAGCTGATCAACATCATCCGGCGAACCAGGGAGCAGTTCGGCGCTCGGGTGCGCTTCCTCAGCCTGCGGGACATTCAGGACCGATTGGACGCCAACCTGCTCATGGGGCACCCGCTCCGCCGCGCGGACGGTACCGACAACGGCGTCCGGGTTCTCGACGTGGACAACGACGGTTACCGGGACGTGGTCATCGCCAACCCGCAGCTACGGCGGACGCGACGTTGGTCCGAAGCGTCCGGGGCGTTCCAGGAGCTCTCGTTCCCCGTGGAGCTCGGCCCCGGGGTCGTGTTCGGCGTGGTCGCTCCCTCCGGGAACGCCACGGTCCTGGTCCGCAACGAATCCGTCAGCGGCGCCTGGACGTTCACCGGACAGGAATGGACGGCCACGGATGCGCTGTTGGCAGGCCTCGACGTCGAAGGTCAGCCCGTCACCACCAGCGCGGGGGGCAGAGACCGCGGGGTCCGCCTGAGAGACCTGGACGGCGATGGAGCCTGCGAGTTGATCGTCGGCGACCCGGACCACGGCGCGGTGTTTCGCTGGGATTCACGGCACCAACGCTGGCGACGGCTCCCCTTCCATCTCCCCGAGGGCACCACCATCGTCGATGGTGAAGGCCGGGACGCCGGGCTGCGGTTCGTGGATCTGGATGAGGACGGACGGCTCGACCTGGTGTTCTCCAACGAGGAGCGTTGCTCCGTTCACCTGTTCACCTCTCTCCAGGACGGGTGGACCCAGGTCTCCTCCGCCGCGGCGCGAGAGGCGACGCGGCTCCTCCCACCCATCACCAGCGACGGTTCGCACCAAGGCGCCTGGTTCCACTCCCGACACCTGTGGGTGCAGAACGAGGACACGGCGTCCATGGCCAATCACGTGGACAGACGGTCGTTCGCTCAGCTCGTCGCGCCCGCCGCCGCTGCGGAGCGCACCGTGCCGGCGGCGCTCCACGCCCTGCACCCGCGACCGGGGTTGCGCGTCGAGTGTGTGGCTTCGGAGCCACTCGTGCAGGACCCCATCGCGTTCGATTGGGGAGCGGACGGGAGCCTCTGGGTGGTGGAGATGGGCGACTACCCCCTCGGTGACCCGGACGATGCAGCCGGAGGCGGCAGGGTCAAGGTGCTCCGGGACGAGGACGGGGATGGACGCCACGACAAGGCGACCGTGTTCCTGAGCGGCCTCTCCTTCCCCACCGGGGTCATGCCATGGCGGGATGGCGTCCTGATCTCCTGTGCGCCCGACATCCTCTACGCGGAAGACCGGGACGGTGACGGACGGGCGGATCACCAAACGGTGCTCTTCACCGGCTTCGGCACCGGGAATCAACAGCACCGGGTCAACGGCTTCCGCTGGGGCCTGGACAACCTCGTGCACGGCGCCAACGGCGACAGCGGCGGACGGATCACCTCGGCTCTTACGGGATCCGTGACGGACATCAGCGGGCGGGACTTCCGGATGAACCCGGACACGGGGTTCTTCGACGCCCAGACCGGTCAGACCCAGTTCGGCAGGAGCCGCGACGACTGGGGCAACTGGTTCGGCGGCAACAACAGCAACCCCTTCTGGCACTTCGTCCTGCCGGACCACTACATCCGTCGCAACCCCCACGTGGCGGTCGGATCGAGTCGGGTCGCCGTCCCGGAGCAGGCGGGCAAGGCGCGGGTCTTCCCCACCAGCCCGGTCCCGCCACGATTCAACACCCCCGGTGACGCCAGCCGCTTCACTTCGGCCTGCAGCTTCGAGGTCTACCGGGACGACCTGCTCGGTCCCACATGGCGCGGAGATCTCCTGGTCTGCGAGCCGAGCCACGGGCTGGTGCACCGCCAGGACCCGACGCCCCTTGGGGTCACCTTCACCAGCCGACGGCCGCCGGGTGAGGAACAGATCGAGATGCTGTCCTCGAGCGATCCGTGGTTCCGCCCCACCATGGCCCGAACGGGACCGGACGGCGCCATCTGGGTGTGCGACATGGCGCGCCTCGTCATCGAACACCCGGAGTGGATCCCGGACGAGTGGGAGCAGCGGATCGACCTCCGCGCCGGCGAGCAACGAGGGCGCATCTACCGACTGGTGCCCACGCGCGGAGACCTGCGACCGGTTCCCCGGTTCTCGCAGTTGGACACGAACGAGCTGGTGGCCGTCCTCAACAGCCCCAACGGCGTCCAGCGGGACATGGCCCATCGCCTCCTGCTGCACAGGAAGGACAAGGCCGCCGCCCCGGCGCTGAGCGCCATGGCCGCAGAAGCCACGTCCCCCACGGCCCGGTTGCACGCCCTGTGCATCCTCGACGGCATGGGCGACCTCGAGGTCGACAGCCTGCGGCGCGCCCTCCGCGACCCTCACCCGGGGGTCCGGCGCCACGCCGTCCGCCTCTGCGAGCCGCGCCTTCAACACCACCCGGAGTTGATGACCGCGCTCCTCGAGAAGATCCGGGACGAAGCGGCGCCGGTCCGGTTACAGCTGGCCTTCACCCTCGGTGTCTCCTCGGATCCGCGGGCGGGCGCCGCCCTGGCCGCCCTGGCCCTGGCCAACGCAGACGATCCGTTCATCCGCGACGCGGTCTTCAGCTCCTTGAACGCGACGACGCTCCCGTCGTTCATGGACGGGTTTCGCGGCAGCGCAGGGCCTCAGGCCGCGCCGGTGAACCTGGTGCGTCCTCTCGCGCAGACCGCCGCCGGATACGAGGCGATCGTCGTGCTGGAGGAGTTGACGAGCCTGGTGCTGAGCGACGCGCGCTTCGACGGCGAGGACGTCCTCGCCCCCATGCTCGACGCCATGGAGGACGCGGGCCTGGATCTGACGACCCTGACCAGGGTGGCCCAGCACACGGCGGCCGCCCGCGAGCTGGTCGTCTCCCCTGACAACCCGGTGGCGCGGCGGGTCCGGGCGTTGACCCTGCTGGGCAGGGAACAGCCGCGCCGAACAGCCGACATGGAGCTCATGCAGAGCCTGCTGGGCTCGGCGCACCCGGGAGCCCTGCAACGGGCCGCCGCGGTGCGTCTCGGGGTCCTGGACCCGGAGGGCGCTCCCGGCCGCCTGTTGTCAGGCTGGCGCGGCCACGGCCCAGGACTCCGCGCGCAGATCCTCGACATCCTGCTGAGGCGAGAGGACTCCGCACAGGCCGTCGTCTCGGCCCTTGACGCGGGTGAGCTGCGTCCAGGAGACGTCGACCCGGTCCGCCAGCAAGCCCTGCTTCGCCGACTCCCGGCGCAGCGCCAGGAAGAGGCGCGGGCCCTCCTGCGCGGGAGAGGAGAAACGGCGCGAGGCGAGCTGGTCGCCCGATGGACGGGACGCATCGCCGACCTGACCGGGGACCCCACACGGGGCCGGGATGTGTTCGCCCGGAAGTGTGGAAGTTGTCATCAGCTGGGCGGCGTGGGTCGCGGGATCGGCCCGGACCTCGCGGCTCTACCGGATCGATCCACGCGCAGCCTCCTCACCGCCATCCTGGACCCGAACCGGGCCGTGGAGTCCCGCTATCTCAGCTACGACGTGTGGACCCACGAGGGCGACATCCACTCCGGGATGATCACGGAAGAGAGCGGCACCAACATCCGGATGGTGGATCTGCAAGGCAACGAGGTCGTGCTCCTGCGCAAGGACATCGACGAGCTGCGGTCCTCCGGTTCCTCACAGATGCCGGAGGGCCTGGAGCAGGACATGACCCCCGCCGATCTGGCGCACGTCCTCTCCTTCGTTCAATCGAGCCCCACGCCGCCGCGCACGTTCTCCGGCAACACGCCGTCTCCCGTTTCTCCGCGGGCGGCGGACGGAGCCCTCCGGTTGACCGCCGCGGTGGCGGAGATCCGAGGCGCTTCCCTGAGGTTCGAGGACCGGTACGGCAACCTCGGGTACTGGAGCGGGCTGGACGATCACGCCACCTGGACCGTCGAACTGGAACAGGCCCGCACCTTCGAGGTCCGTCTCGATCACGCGTGCAGCCCGGAGACCGCGGGGAACCAGGCGGTGCTCTCCGTCAACGACCAGGCCCTCACGTTCAGGATCGCCGGCACCGAGTCCTGGGACGAGTACCGCACCAGGGTGATCGGCAAGCTCCGCCTCCCCGCCGGACCGAGCCGCATCACCGTCCGCGCCAGCGCACCCCTCCAGGGTTATCTCATGGACCTACGCAGCATGCTCCTGCTGCCGCTGGACCGGTGACCGCACAACAGCAGACCCGGAGACGATAGGATGCGGACATGATCTCCGTGCTCATGGTCGCGGCGCTGCTGCACCCGGACCCTCCTCCGCTCACCCGGAGCGAGTTCGCGCGCCTGCACCGGGAGTTGATCCCTGCGGAGACCGAACCCTGGGAGCGCGTCCCCTGGAGCACCGATCTCATGAACGCGGCTCGCCGAGCAGAGCGGAAGAAGAAGCCCCTGTTCATCTGGGCCATGAACGGGCACCCCCTCGGCTGTGTCTGAAACAACGGCGTGCTGGACCGTGCGTCCAGCTTCAAGGGTGACGAGGTGGTCCGGTTGCTCGCACGGGGCTACGTGCCCGTGGCCCTCGATGTCTACTATCACGAACGCCGCAAGGACCGCGAGGGTGCGCTCTATCGGAAGATCGTCCAGCAGCGTCCGAACCTGCGCCCCGGTCGCACGACCCAGGGGTTCTACATCGCGCGACCGGACGGGCAGTTGATCCAGGGATGGAACAACCGCAACCCGGACCTCCTGCTCAAGCGACTCCGCATGGAAGCGAAGCGATACGAGGTCAACGGCGCCCGCGCTCCTCAGGGAGGGACGCCGGACACCGCGTTCGCCCGTCCGGTCCCCGCGGGAGCCCTGGTGGCGGACGTCAGGGCTCGCATCCTCGGCTCTCCGTGGGAGGACAAGCCGGATCCCTGGGACCGAATCCTGCGCGCGGCGGTGAGCAGGGATCACCTGTGGATCACCGCCGCGGAGAAGCAGGCGCTGCTGGAGTCACGATGGCCGCAGACGCTCACCCATCGCATCGCCCGTTTCCACCTCATCGACAACACCCGCGGCGAAGCACCCATGTGGCGGTCCGAAGACATCCGCGTGGCCGAGGTCCAGGTCGAGACAGGTCAAGACACCATGACCGTTCAAGGACGCGTGACGCTGCGCACCAAGGACGATCGACGGTGGTATGAAGCCTCACTCCTCGGGTTCGTCCGTGCGGACGGGGAGCAGCTCCGACGGTTCGACCTGGTCTTTCGTGGCCAGTTCTACGGCCAGGGCCGCTGGACCCCTGGTGCTCCGAAGCGCCCCTTCACCCTCGCCGTTGCCTTTTCGCTGGCAGATCCAGACGCCGCCAGCACCTCCGTTCCCCCCCAGGCCGCGCGCTCACTCCACTCCTACCTGAACACCAGATGACGCTGCGCTGAACGCGCCGAACGTCGAAGGGGACAGGACCCAGGCATAAGGTCATGCACGACCAGGTTCTGTTATTGGGGTTTTGGTCGAAGGCACCTGCATCCGGGGTTTTTTGCCGGCACCAACCCACGGTAGGATTGGTAGTGACAATCGCACCCACGGTTGCTGTCACCGAGTTCCGTTCAGATCCCTCAGAGTCCGCCGCTCGGCCCAGGGTCGACGCGGGTTGTCGTAGTTCAAGGAGAACCGGGTCATGCTGCGCATGCTCTTCACCGTCGCGGTCGCGGCCGCCATCCTGGCGCCGTTCACTCCGGCACAGTCGTTGACCAGAACCCTCGTCGCATCAGGTCTTCAGCGTCCGGTGTTGGCGACCTCACCCGCCTATGACACCGAACGCCTGTTCATCGTCGAGCAGGGGAACTCCATCAGCCGCATCGCGCGGATCCGGATCGTCAAGAACGGGACCCTGATGCCGACCCCGTTCCTGAACGTCGACAGCCTGGTGATCAACTCGGGTAACGAGCGCGGCCTGCTGGGTCTGGCGTTCCACCCGAACTACGCCCAGAACGGCTACTTCTTCATCAACTACAACAACACCAGCGGCCAGACGGTCATCCGGCGTTATCAGGCCAACCCGCCCACATCGGACGTGGCCAACATCAACTCCGGCGTCACCCTGATGACCATCAGCCAGCCCTACAGCAACCACAACGGCGGCATGATCGCCTTCGGCCCGGACGGCTACCTCTACATCGGCATGGGTGACGGCGGCAGCGGCAACGACCCCGGCAACCGCGCTCAGAACCTGAACAACCAGCACGGCAAGATGCTGCGCATCGACGTGGACAACCCCAGCGGCGGGCAGAACTACGGCATCCCCGCCAGCAACCCCCTCGTGGGCGTCGGTGGACTGGACGAGATCTGGCACTGGGGACTGCGCAACCCGTGGCGCTTCAGCTTCGACCGTCAGACCGGCGGCATGTGGATCGGCGACGTGGGCCAGAACGCCCGTGAAGAGATCTCCTACGCCCCGCCGGGCGCCGGCGGCCTGAACTTCGGCTGGCGCTGCATGGAAGCCAACGGCTGCACCGGGCTCTCCGGCTGCACGTGCAACTCCTCCAGCCTCACGGACCCCGTGTGGCAGTACACACAGAGCTTCAGCACCGGATACTGCATCACCGGCGGCTACGTGTATCGCGGCTGCGCCATGCCCTGGCTGCAGGGTCAGTACTTCTTCGGTGACTACACCACCAGCAAGATCTGGACGGGTCAGCTGAACGCCGCCGGCACCGCCCTCACGGGGGTCACGGATCGCACCTCACAGTTGAGCGGCGGCAGCGGCCTGGCCAGCTTCGGCGAGGACGCGGAGGGCGAGCTCTACCTCGTGTACCGCGACAGCGGCACGGTCTACAAGATCACCTCGGCCTTCGGCATGAACATCACGCCGAGCGGCACGGTCACGCCGGGCGCCACGGTGAACTTCAACCTGTTCTCCTACAACCAGGGTGGCTACCCGTACATCTTCGGCATCGCTGCCGGCAACAACCCCGGGTTCTCCCTGCCCGACGGCCGGGTCATCCCCATCAACAACGACCCGCTGCTGCAGTTCGCGCTGCAGACGCCGGCCAACGGCATCTACAACCCCTACGGCACCCTGGCCGGGTTCCTGGCCAACGCCGTCGTCCCGGTCACCCTGCCCAACGTCCCCTTCCTGGTGGGGCAGGAGTTCCACGCAGCGTTCATCACCCTGAACAGCTCGGCCCCGTCAGGTGTCGCCGCGATCTCCTGCGGCGTCCAGTTGACGGTCCAGTAGGACGACCCGTGAGACCGGCGGCGCGCGCCATGGCGCCCGCCGGTCGTGACGGCGCCTCAGGTCAGGCGCCGGTCACCTGCAGGAAGAACGGGTCCAGGTACACCTTGGTGACCCGGGCCTGCCCATCCACGAAGAGCTCCGCCTGCGCGAGCTCGCGGAGCCACCTCTTCAACCTGAGCTTGCCCTGACGGGTGCGCAGCTCGTCAGCGCTCCAGCGCGCCAGCTTCACCAGCAGGGCGTCCACCAGGTATGGCATCCGCTCCTCCATCAACGGCGCCGCCGCCTCCAGCTCCTTGCCCTTGCGGAACGCGAAGACGAAGCCGAGCTGCAGGAACACCTCTGGCGACCCCGCGAGCCGGACATTCACCGGGCTCACGCGGCCGCGGGACTCAGACGCCTCGTAGTAGGCGTCCATCCCGCGCATACGCTCCGTATGGGCGTCGCTCCAGCCGGCCTTGGCCGAGACCCCCGCGAGGGAGAAGACCCCCCCGGTGACAACGAGGGTGGCGATCGTCGCAGCCAGCAACCTCATTGCTGCACCGCGAACTCCCTGAAGAGGATCTCCTCAACGCGTCCGTGCTTCTCGGGAAACACGATCTGCTGGATCTTCTTCTTCATCTCGGTCTTCAGCAGCTCCTTCTGCTCCGCAGACTGGACATCCGCCGGGGTCTTCGAGCTGATGAGCATGATGAAGGCGTCCCGCAGGCGCGCCTCACCTTCAGGGAACCGTCCGGCGGCGACCTCGGGAGACAACGGCCCGCCGACGCGGTACACGACCGTGGCCTTGATGTCGGCGTAGCTCGACCGCTGCGGCAGCGCCAGGTTGGCCATGATGTCCGGCAGGGTCTGCTGGATCTCATCACTGGTGTAGTAGGCGTCGGTCCCTGGGATGCCGTAGTCGATGGGCACGGGCGTCCCCGCTGTCGCGACGACAACGAAGGCGGAACCCCCCAACAACACGACGAGGCCGACCCCGACGAATAGCTTCTTCTTCATTGCAACGCTCCTCCCCCCGCGGACAAACGGGAGGCCTCAGCCC
Organism: uncultured Isosphaeraceae bacterium; assembly: GCA_964507445.1. GTDB lineage: Bacteria > Planctomycetota. Next base: position 61,638 of record CAZDQF010000019.1, on the reverse strand, counting down.
GGATGAACCCGGCGGCGCCGATCAGAGATTGACGACGCTGACGAGAGCGATCCGGCGTCCCCATCGGTCTTGTCGTTCGGACGTGTCGCCATTTGCGGCAGGTCCGTACCCGATAGGTGTGTATCTGTCACTGTTGTTATCGCCAACAGAGGCCAGATAGCTGATGACGTTCTGGGCGCGCTCCATGGAGAGCTTCCACGCATCGTTGGTGGGGACGCCTTCCTTCCACGCGAAAGCCTCCACGCGAACGCGGGTATCGGGATAACCGGACAAGCGCAGCGCCATCAGGTCCAGCACCGCCTTGTGGGCTGCGGTGAGCTCGGACGTCCCCGGAGAGAAGACGATGGGCGCCGCGATCTCGTGAGCGCCGGGCTTCTCGAGGGCGCCGATCATCACGTCCCGCAGGGCATCCCGGTTGGAGTCCTTGATGGCGCCGTCGGAGTCCACCAGCAACCGTGGGCTGATGCTCTTGGCGGGGCGGAACAGGACCCGGTCTGCTCCAAGGTCCAGAGGTTGACGGTCACCGGGGAGGACGCCGGGCAGACCGTGGGACATGAGCGCCTGGCGAAAAGACCTCACGCCATCGCTGATGAACCCGACCCGACGCTCTTCGGCGAAGGCGCAGAGCAGGATGAAGAAGCACAACAGGTTCGTCATCATGTCCCCGAAGGACAGCATGTACATGGGCGCGCCGGCTTCTTCGTCTTGTGGAGCGGCCTTCTTCTCGCTCACAGCCGCCCCTTACCCCGCAGCCCGTAGATCACCTGGATCTCGATCCTGCGGTTCTTCCGGCGCCCGATCTCCGTGTCGTTTCCGGCCACGGGGACGGACGCTCCCTTCGCGGATGCCCCCACCCGGGACGGGTCCCAATCACCATCACGCACGAGCGCCTGAGCCATCACACGAGCGATGATCTGGGTGTGGGTCCGGGGATCCGTATCCCCGACCGTGGACGTCATCGGATCCGTGTGCGCCTCGACGACCAGGCGGACAGGCTCCTCCTTGAACATGCGGCCTATCTCGAGCAGCACCTCCTTCCCGACCGGGTCGAGGGTGGTCCTCCCCGGCTTGAAGAAGTGGTTGCCGTCGAGACGGATGCGGAGTCCGTCCTTGAGACCCTCCATGTCCACCTTCTGGTCGAACACACTGGGGTCCTGGATCTTGTCGTTGATCAGCTCCTCGATCTCGCTGCGCTTGGGGAGGGTCTCGGACCCGCGCAGGTCGGTCCTCACGGTCAAGGGGACGTGGGTCTTCTCGAGGTTCGCCTTGGACTTCTTCCCCGGGTCCGTCACCACACCGAGAGCCCCCGTCAAGGAACCCTGGACCCGTCGCATGTCGTCCTGGTCCACGGCGGAGAAGGTGTAGAGCAGGATGAAGAAGGTCACCAGCAAGGAGATGAGGTCGCCAAACGTGACCACCCACAGGGGGGCCAGCATCTCCTTCTCAGGCTCGGGTCCCTTTCGATTCGCCACGACCGCCGCCCGCTACTTCTTCGCGTCCTCAAGGACCGCCCGATCACCGGGAGGGATGTAGCTCTTCAGCTTCTCCTTGATCATCTGCGGCTTGTCCCCCGCCTGGATGGAGGCGATGCCCTCGATCATGATCTCGCGGACCAGGGTCTCCTGCTTCTGACGGGTGTCGAGCTTCACCGCCAGGGGCAGGAAGATCATGTTGGCCAGGACCGCTCCGTAGAAGGTCGTCAGCAGCGCCACGGCCATACCCACGCCGATGTTGGACGGGTCGTTCAGGTTCTTGAGCATGGCGATGAGGCCGATGAGGGTGCCGATCATGCCGAAGGAGGGCGCCATGGCCCCCATCTGGTCCATGATCTTCTTGCCCCCCTGGTGCCGGGACTGCATGCCGAACAGTTCGATCCCGAGGATGTCCCGCACCGTCTGGGCCGGGAACCCGTCAACCACGAGCCGCACCCCCTTGATGAGGAACGGGTCGTCCAGGTCCTTGATCTTCTCTTCGAGCGCCAGCAGCCCTTCACGCCGGGCCACGTAGGCGAAGTCCGCCATGCGCTCGATCTCCGCCTGCGCCGAGGGCAGGGGGTAGAGGAAGGTCTTCTTGATGACCTTCACGACGCCGGTCACCTTGGCCAGCGGGAACGCGATCAACGTCGCCGCGAGGGTGCCGCCGATGACGATGGCCATGGACGGCACATCCACGAAGGCTCCGATGCCGGCGCTGGAAGCCATGGACCACAGGACCAGCCCGAACCCCATGACGATGCCTACGAGTGTTGCGACATCCATGCTCTGAAAGACCTCTTATCGCGCGATCAATGAGGGCCCCGGACCTTCATGGGGCCAAACACGCCTGGGATTGAGTGTTATGCAGCGCACTCAACCTCCCCCGCGCTACCCTCCCGTTGACTTATCGGCCGTTCCGGACGTGATCAACATCATCCTCTTGGTGATTCCCACGGCCTTGGAGCTTCCCCCGTCTCCGACGTCGAACTCCTGGAGGATGCGGGCGGAGTTGCGCTCCGACATCCCGGACAGGATCCGAGCCACCAGGTCCTCGTCCATGGCAGCCAGGATCTCCGCAGCCTTGATCGGCTCCATCTTCTCGTAGGTGGCGCGGACGATGCCCAGGTTCTTGCGTTGTGCATCCTCCAGCCGGTTCTCCCGCTGGGTCACCTCGTCCAGGGCCGCTTGCAAAGACTCCGCCTGGGAGGTCAATTCGACGGCCAGCTGCTCGAGGCGCTGGCGCTCCGCTGTCGCCTCTCGCTTCTCCGCGTCCAGCGCGACCCGCTCCTGGTTCATGTCGAGCCGCTGCTGTTGGCTCTCCGTCCGTGCGCTCGCCAGGTCATGGGCGAGGCCCTCCAGCTCCTCACGAGAGAAGCCCTCCGGGAGCTCGTAGAGCTCGAGGCTCTCGCGCAACCGATGGACGGTCTCCGCGTCCCGCACCTGCTCCGGGTCCAGCTCTTCCTCGACGACCTTCGGTGGGATGAAGAACCCGCCGATCAGCGGCATGCCGTGGAGCGACTCCATGGTCTCTGGCGAGTCCTTGCCCTGCACCCGGATGAGCACATGGACCAGGCCTACGAAGACCAGTTGAGCGAGCATGAGCACGCCCAATACCATCAGCGCCTTCTTCATCGCACCCTCCTGTCGTGTCTGGCGAGGGCCAGCTCATCTTGCAGCGCGCCCTCGTCACGATCGCACTCTTCCTGGTGCCGCCGGCGCTCCTTCTCCTCCAGGAGCTCCAGGGCCTTGACCTCACCGCGGCGCTCCCGCAGCCACTCAGCCGCCGCGTCGTAGGCGCTCTGAGCTGCGGCCAGGGACTGCCGCCCCCGCGCCTCGAACCCATCCAACCGATCCAGGTCTTTGTGGTGTCTCTCCAGCACAGGGACCTGAACGACCGCTTCGTCCATGGTGCCGCGCAGCGACGCGATCACCTCTGCCCGACGCTCCTGGATCATCCGGAGGTGCTCCTCCGCTTCCCTGACGGCGCCGACGGTGCGAGAGAGCTCGACGAGCGCCTGTCGCTCGGCGGCGACCCGCATCCTCTGGATCTTCTGCAACTTGAAACTGAACTTCTTCACGTGTTGGCCTTCCCTGCGATCTCTGCCATCCGCGCCATGGTGTCCTCGTACCCGCGCGTCAATCCCTGTGTCTGCGCCAACAGGCCTTCGATGTCGTCCTTGATGGCCAGGGCGCCGTCCACCTTCGGGTCACTCCCGGGCTTGTACGCCCCGATGCTCACCAGGTCCCTGGCCTCTTCATACGCGGCCATGGAGGCGCGCAGCTCACGCGCCACCTTCTGGTGCTCCGGCGTGGTGACCTGATTCATGATCCGTGACGTGCTCTGCAGGACATCCACCGCGGGGAACTGACCCCGCTGCGCGATCGCCCGCGACAGCACCACGTGTCCGTCCAGCAACCCTCGGAGGGTGTCCGCGACGGGTTCGTTCATGTCGTCGCCGTCCACGAGGACGGTGAAGATCCCGGTGATGCTCCCGGTCGCCGTCCTGCCGAGCCGCTCCACGAGCCGCGGCATTGCGCTGAAGAAGGACGGCGGGTAGCCGCGCACCGTGGGCGGCTCGCCGAGGGCGAGGCCCACTTCCCGGGTAGCGCCGGCGAGCCTGGTGACGGAGTCCACCATCATCATGACGTCCTTGCCCATGTCGCGGAACCACTCGGCGATGGCGACGGCGGTGAAGCACGCCTTGATACGGATGAGCGGCGGCATGTCCGAAGTGGCGACGACCACCACGGAGCGAGCCAGCCCCTCCGGTCCCAGGGTCTCTTCGATGAACTGCCGGACCTCGCGGCCGCGCTCCCCGATGAGGGCGATGACGTTGACGTCCGCCACGGTGCCCCGGGCGATGTCGGCCAGCAGGGTCGACTTGCCCACGCCGGACCCGGCGAACACGCCGATCCGCTGTCCTCGGCCCAGGGTCAGGAACCCGTCGATGACCGACGTCCCGGTGGGCAGCACGTCGGCGACGTTCTCACGTTCCAGCGGCCCCGGTGCCGCTCGATTGAGCGGCTGCCGGCGACCGGCGGTGATCGGGTCCATACCATCAATGGGACGGCCGAGACCGTCGAGCACCCGACCGAGCAGAGCCTCCGAGCAGCGCACGCCCAGGCGATTCTCCGTCGGCACGACCCGCGCCCCGGGTCGCAGCCCCTGGGCTTCACCCAGCGGCATCAACAGCGTGGCCTGCCCGCGAAAGCCGACCACCTCCATCTCGATGGACTGGTGATCCGCCAGCTCCACGCGGCAGAGGTCACCCATGGCCGCGTTGAGCCCACGACACTCCACCAGCAGCCCGACCACCTGGGTCAGCACTCCTGCGCGGACGCCTACGGGCACCGAACGGGCGAGCCGTTCCAATTCGGCGAGGTCAGGAAGCGCCATCTCTGGTCTCCTGAATGAGGCGATCTCGGATGGCGGACAGCCGCTCCTCGACGCCGGAGTAGAACTCGATGTCCCCCGCGTGGACGCGGAAGGAGCCGCGGTCCATGGACGGGTCGCCGTGACGCTTGAGCGCCGTGGACCCGTGGAGCAGGGTGGTGGGCAGCAGCTCCAGGTCCTCGGGGTGACCGTGCAATTCCGCGGTGCCTTCATCAACCTCCGGCATCACCGCGTCGAGCACCCGGCGCACCATCTCGTTGACGTCGTGCTCCCCTTGATCGATGACCTCCCCCACCAGCTGCTCAGCGATGGTGGTGGCGAGCCGCACCGCGAACCCGGCCAGCTCCTCCTCGTCACGAGCGCGAGCAGCGCGGAGCGCCTCCGCCGCCTCCGTCAACGCACTGGAGGCCGCCTCCATGGAGGCCCCTCTCTGCTCGACGGCGTGGGCGTAACCCCGCTCGTAGGCCTTCCGCTGGAGCTCCTTCAGGTCGACGGCGGGACCGGAGACCTCGGAGCACGGAGCGGACGCCGTCGGGGCCGCTGCGGGCTCCGGATCACCGGCCACGGCGGCGGTTCTGGCACGGACCGCCACCAGGCCACGGGGGAGAACGACGGCTCTACGCGACAAGTGCGCCCCCTCCCTTGACCGCCGAGATCTCACCCGAGTCGATCAACTCGCGGACCGCCATCAGGATCTGCTTCTGAGAATCCAGCACGTCGGTCAGGGGCACCGCCCCGAGCAGCTCCCGCTCCTCCTGGATCATGTCCCTGGTGCGCTGGGAAGTGGCCCCCAGGAGCCCTTCCGCCACGGCTTCGTCGCAGGACTTCAAGGCCATGGCGAGGAGCTTGGTGTCGATACCCGCCAGCACCTTCTGCATGGTCCGCTTGTCCAGGCTGGACAGGTCGGCCCAGGTGAACATGCGATCCCGGATGTTGGAGCTGAGGGCCTGGTCTTCCTCCTCGATGCTCTCCAGGATGACCTTGTCGGCGCCGGCCTCGGTGGCGTTGAGGATGTCGGCCACCGCACGGAAGCGAGCCTCCTCTTCACCTCCCGTGGTCTCGTCCTCGCGGCGCAATCCGCGGGTGCGCTCCACCAGGGTCTGCGCCACCTGCTTCAGCAGTCGGGCGGACGGCTCCTCCATGGTGGCCATGCGGGAGACGATCCCGGGCCGGACCTGTTCGGGGATCTCCCCGAGCACACCGGCCGCCTGATCCGGGTTCAGGTTCACGAGGACGAGGGCCTGGATCTGCTCGTGTTCATCCGCGAGGACCCGCGCCAGGTCCTTCGCCCTGACCCCTCTCAGGCCGCGGAACGGGAACCGGCTCCTGGCCTCGTCCCGGATACGTTCGAGGTGAGCGCCGCCGTCCTGCTCCCCGTGGAGTCGAGACATCACCCCCTGGAGGGTCTTCCCGAGATGAGAACGGAACACCACGCCGGAGGCCAGGAGGGACCGGAACTCATCGATCACAGCCGAGACCACCTCATCCTCCAGCTCGAGCTCTTCCAGCTCGACCATGGCCTGGCCGATGCGCTCCTGCTCGTCCGCCTGGAACGTGCCCATGACCTTGGCGGCGCCGTCTTCTCCGAGCACCGCGAAGAGGACCGCGATCTTCTGTATTCCCGACAACTGCATGGTCATCACCGACTCCCTGCCGGCTCATAGAGCCAGTTCCGAAGGAGCTTGGACACGGTCTCCGCGTCCTCGTCCACCACGTCCCGAAGCTCGGCGGCAGGGTCCGGCCGCACCTCGAAGTCCTTGTCCGATTTCTCCTCCGCGATGTTCGCCAGGGCCGCCTGCACATCCCGCTGCGCCCGCCGCGTGGATCGCCACACCATGAGCGCGAGCACGACGCCGACCACCCCCGTGATCGCCCAGGTCGCCACCTCCCAGATGAACCCGGTGGTCCACAGCCCCGGCGCGGCGGGGGCGGAGACGGTCACGGGCTCGACGAAGGGAGCGAAGCTGACGCCACCCCAGGTGTCGCCGCGACGCACCTGGTAGCCGACCGCGCTCTTGACGATGGACTCGATGGCGGCTTCGTGCTCCTGAAGAGACTCGTCCGCGATGACGCTCACCGCGAGGTGCTTCACGGCGCCGCCCTCCTTGACCCGAACGGTCTTCTCCCGACCGATCTCGTACTCCGTCTTCAGGTCTTCCGTCTTGGATGTGGTGAGCGTCGCTCCGGCACGTCCGCGCTTGCTCGTGTTGAGGGGCGCCGTGCTGGCCACGCCGCTGCCACGGGGCTTCTTGTCCTCCGTGGAACGGATGCTCTCGGACACGACCACCTTGGAGTCCGGGACGATGCCCTCGGTCTCCGTACGCACCATCTCGTTGTCCAGGTCCACGTGGCAACGCACCACGACCTTGTCCACGCCGAAGACCCGCTCCAGGGCCTCCTGTGCGTGGCCCTGCAGGCGCACGCCGTGGGTCTGAGCGAGGGTCGTCGCGGCGCCGATGGCCCGGGCGCCTTGCGGGCGCGCCAGCACTGTCCCCCGGGTGTCCGTCACCACCACGCTCTCCGCGTCCAGCTCCCCCACCGCGTTGGCGACGAATCGCACCACGGTCTCCACCTGGGAACCGGTGACCAGATGACCCGGAGCCGCCCGCAGCATGACGGACGCCTTCGCCCGCTCGCTGCGTTCACGGGTCCAGTGGCTCTTGGCCGGGGTGATGTAGACCGCGGCCTCGTCGATACCCTCGAGGCGCCCGATGGCCATCTCCAGCTCTTCCTGCTTGGCCACCAGCTGCTTGAACTCGCGCTGGGCGCGGGTGTCCATCAACCCGCCCCCCATGATCTGCTCGTAGCCCCGTCCGGACTTCCCGTCCAGGAGGCTCTCCTTGACCACCACCGCCTGCACGTCCTCCCAACGGTCGGCGGGGACGTCCACGGAGTTGCCGCCGTCCCGCAACCGGTAGGGGATGCTCTGGTCATCCAGCTTGGCCAGGGTCGCCTGCATCTCCTTGCGCGGCAGGTCACCCGCAAGAGGTCGCCATTCGGTGGAGCCACCAGCGGAGACCGCCAGGACCCCGCCCAGGACCGTCAGCGCGCCCACGCCGCCGATCATCAGGCGTTGGGACCGCGTCATCCGGCCCCAGATCTGCTTCATCTGTTCAAAGAACTGGTTCATGGCTCAATCACCTCAGACCTGGATGCGCATCACGTCCTGATACGCCTCCACGAGCTTGTTCCGGACCTCGAGCATCATGCGGAAGGACACGTCGGCCTTGGTCATGGCGATCATGACGTCGTGGATGTCGTCACCGGACCCGTTGGCGAGCCCGTCCACCTTGGTGGCCGAGTCCTTCTGCAGCTTGTCCGTCTCCTTGACGAGGTCCTGGAGGACGTCGCCGAATCCCTTGCCGGTCGTGGTCTTCGCCTGCTGACTCTGGTTCTGCAGGGCCTCAGCGACACGCAGCACTCCAGGATCGATGGGTGTGGTCATGGATCAGCTCCCCAGCTCCAGGGCCTGCTCTGCCATGCGGACCGACATCTGCATCACCTGCAGGTTGGCCTCGTAGGCGCGAGCGACGGTCATCAGGTCGATCATCTCGTAGGTCGGGTTCACGTTGGGCGTGGCGACGAATCCGTCCGCGTCGGCCAACTTGTTGGCCGGGTCCTTCTTGCGACCGAGCGGGGTGACCTCGTCGTCCACGACCTCGGAGACCCGGACGCCGCCCGCCATCTCCCCGTCCAGGATGGTCTCGAACACCGCCATCTGACGCCGGTACGGCGTCCCGTCACCGCGGTTGGTGTCGTTCGCGTGGGCCAGGTTCTGGGTGATCAGCCCCATACGGATGCGCTCGGCCATCAAGCCCGAGGCGCTGATCGACAGCCCGCGAAATACGTTTTGATAGTCCATATCAGGCCTCTCCTAGTCGTTCCCGTTCATCAAGCCCACGGGTGAACCCGCTACTGGGCCCTCCCGCTGATGGCGCTCCGCACCATCCGCGCCTCGTGTGACAACGCCTGCAGGTGGAGCCGGTACCAGAGCGCTGTCTTGCGCGCGTCCGCGTGCTCCACCTCGAGGACCACCGTGTTGCCATCCTGACGGGGATTCAGGCCCTCGCGTTCGACGACCTTGTACTCGTTCAGGGCCTCGTCGAACTTCAACGTTTGCGACTTGTAGCCGGCGGTGTTGACGTTGGCGAGGTTCTGCTGGATCAGCTCCTGCTGCCTGGTGGCCATGTCCAGCACTGACTTGATTCGGGAAACGTCTGTTCCAAGAAGTTCCATGACTACATCTCCACGGTCACGAGGCCTCGTGACCGCCAGTTCTTGAGCTTGTTGCTGAGGGTCCTGGCGGTGACGCCGAGCACCCGGGCAGCGTGGGTCCGATTCCAGCCGGTGGACTCGAGGGTGGAGAGGATCAGGCGGCGCTCCATCTCCTCCACCGTGATCCCCACCGGGATCTCCGGCTCCTTCGACGCGCGGCTCGGCAGCGCCAGGTCAGCGGCGCCGATGGTGTCACCCTTGGCCACGAGACAGGCGCGCTCCATGGTGTTGGCCAACTCGCGGACGTTGCCGGGCCACTCCGCGCTCCGCAGCAGCTCCTGAGCCTCCGTGGACACCCGGCGAGCGGGGCTCCCGTGGTCACGGGCGAACTTGGTCAGGAAGTGCTGCACCAGGCCGGGGATGTCGTCGAGGCGCTCGCGCAACGGCGGCAGCTCGATGGGCACCACGTTGAGGCGATAGAACAGGTCCTCGCGGAAACGCCCCTCCTTGATCGCGTCCTCGAGGTCGCGGTTGGTGGCGGCGACGATGCGCGCGTCGGACTCCAGGGTCTTGGTCCCGCCGACCCGCTCGAAGTCGCCGGTCTCCAGGACCCGCAGCAGGCGCCCCTGGACCTCCAGGGGCATCTCCCCGATCTCGTCCAGGAACAAGGTGCCCCCGGCGGCCAGCTCGAACCGCCCCTCCTTCTTCTTGTGGGCTCCGGTGAAGGCGCCCTTCTCGTGACCGAAGAGCTCGGACGTCAGGAGGCTCTCGGTCAGCGCCGCGCAGTTGACCCGGATGAACGGGCCGCCCCGGTTGCTGCTGGCCCTGTGGACCAGACCCGCGACCAGCTCCTTGCCCGTGCCGCTCTCGCCGCGGACCAGGATGGTCGCCCCGGAGGCGGCGACGTGCCGGGCCAGCTCCAGGGCGTCCATGAACGCCCGGTTGGTCCCGACGATGTCCTCGAACACGTCGGCGTCCGCGGGGAGGCTCACCTTCATCGCCCGGTTCTCCTTCTGGAGACGGCGACGGGCGGTGAGGCGCCCCAGGATGACGTCGATCTGCTCAGGCGAGACGGGCTTGAGGAGGAAGTCCTCCGCCCCGGACTGCATCGCCTCCACGGCGCGCTCGACGGTTCCGAACGCGGTCAACACGACCACGGCCAGCTCCGGGTTCCGTTCACGGCAGCTCTGGAGGACCTGGATCCCGTCCATGCCCGGGAGCCGCAGATCCGTGAGCAGGAGCTCCGGTTCATAACGACGAACGCACTCGACCCCATCCTCACCGGTGGCCGCCTCTTCCACCCGGTATCCGGATGTCCGCAGCGCCTCGACGAGGAACTCTCGCGAGAGCGGGTCGTCATCGATCACCACCGCGCGCCGGGTCATGCCTCCACTCCCTTGTCACGCACGGGGAGGGTGAAGACGAAGCGGGCGCCGCCCAGCGGACTCTCCGAGACCGAGGCCGCGCCGCCGTGCAGCTCAGCGAACTTGCGCACCAGAGCCAGGCCGAGGCCGGTCCCGGTGGCCTTGGTCGTCGTGAAGGGATGGAAGAGCCTGGAGCGCACGCTGGGAGCGATCCCAGGGCCGTCGTCATCCACCACCACCTGGATCTTGCCGCGACCCTGACGGAGCGAGACCTCCACCTTGCCGTCGCCGCCCGTCGCCTCGATGGCGTTACGGACCAGGTTTCCGATGGCGAGCTTGAGCTTCAGGCGATCGCCGAAGATGGTCGCGTCCGCCATGTCGCCGACCTCGATGGTGGCGTCGGAGCCACCGTGACCGGAGGTCTCCCCCACCACCTCGTCTATCAGCTTGCTGATGTGAATGGTGTCCATGCGGGCGGGCTCGGGGCGCGCCCACAGGAGCAGGTTGCGGATGATCCCGTTCACCTCCGCCACGCCGCGCCGGATGCGATCCGTGTAACGGCAGAGCTGCTCCGGGTCCCCCTTCTCCTGCCGCACCGCCTTCTCCAGCAACCCGGCGAAGCCCTCCACCGCGTTCATGGGGTTACGAATCTCGTGCGCCACCCCGGCGGCCATCTCCCCCAGCTCCGCGAGGGTGTCGAGCCGCGTCACCTGGGACCTGAGGTGGGCCACCTCGGTCTGATCAGACAGGATCTCCAGGCGACCGCCGTCGGGCAAGGCCGCGACGGAGCCGGAGAGATATCGCTCGCTGCCGTCGAGACAACACACCAGGCGCTCGACGATGGTGCCCGGTCGCACGTCCTTGTTGGCGAGGAGCAGGATGGCCCGGCCCCTGTGATCCAGCAGCGTGCGGGCGTCACGGCCACAGATCTCGTAGCTCGGTCGCCCCAGGATCCGCTCCGCCGCCGGGTTCACCGTGGTCACGGTGCCGTCCGCGTCCGTCGCCAGGACACCGCACGGGATCGCATCGAGGATCCCGTTCAGCTCCGCTGACACGCTCTTCAACTGCGCCACCTTCGCGCGCAGACGACCGTTGGTGTCCTGCAGCCGACCCTCCACGCCGGCGGCGCGGCTCTCCAGCCTGGAGTAAGAACGCTCCAGGTTGCGCGTCACCTCGTTGAAGACGCGGAAGCTACGCTGCAGCTGTGCGACGTCCTCTTCCGACATGCCATTGATCCGTTCCGACGCCACGCCGTTCATTCGTTTCCCTTCCCCTTGGAAGACAGGATGAGCTCACGGATCCCCTGCTTCTTCCGTCCGAGGTCCAGCATCCACTTGGCCAGATTCCCCCAGTGCCCTTCACGGTCATCAGTCGAGACCGCCGTGTAGAGTTGCTCCGCAGCCTCCCACCGCCCGAGGAGATCCTGGCAACGAGCCATCTGGTAGCGGATCTCCAGCGTGCGCTGGTCTCGCGGCAAGCCCTCATAGGTGCGCGCCGCGCCCCTGTAGTCGCCGGCCAGGAACAAGGCGCGGCCGTAGGCAGCCTGATCCACGGCCTCCTTGATCTCCGCCTCGTCCGCCGGACCGAGCACGGTCGGCTCAGGGACGCTGAGCACGACCTCGAGGGCGGCCTCGCCCCGCGTGGAAGCGCGCGGCGCCTGCACGATCTCGTCCGTTCGCCGCTCCGCACCCAGGCGTTTCTTGCGCTCCTCCATGACCCGGATGCGGGCGCGGAGCTCGTCCACCTGCTGGTGCTCTCGCTCCAACGCGACCTTGTCCGCGGACACGGGAGCGCGCTCCCGCAGCACCTCCGGGAGATCAACCACGATGCCCCGTCGAGAAGCGGACTGGAGGTTCTCGAGGTGACGGATCTCCTCGTCGGTCTCCGCGATGCGCGCCTCGAGTACGTTCGCCTTGGAACGATCGGCGCTGACGAGGACCTCGCCGATGTCGGCGAAGATCTCCTCGAGGGTGAGCGGCTGAGCCCCGGACTCGGCGAGCCTGTCCAGGATGCCCCAGATGGCTGAGTCGCGACCCTGGGCGTGGACCCCGGACGCGAAGGCCATGAGGACTGCCAGAACGAGCGAGTTCCTCATCGGTCGTTCTCCTTGTTGATGGACCTGCGGCGAGGCGCCCCGAAGGACGTCGCCGCGTTACCGAATTCACCGAGCGCTACGAAGCACGCGCCCCGCAAGCGGGAGACCTGATCCGCCATGGCGCCGTCCACGTCTCGCGGGACCTCGTCCAGGCGCGCAACCGCGGTCCGGTGTCGCCCCAACTCGATGAGGCACCGGGCGACGTTGATGAGGCCTTCCACCTTCGTCTCTTCCCGAAGGGAGAGCAGCTCGTAGATCTCCAGGGCCTCGCCGAAAGCGCGGCGCTGGAACAGGACACCGGCGGTGCCGCGGAGGAGGTGTCCGCGCAGGCTCTCGGGCGCCTCCGGCGGCAGGTTCTCCGCGACCCGTTCGTAGGCTCGCAGCGCCCGCTCTCCCAACCCGAGCTGCACGAGGATCTCGGCCTCCAGCAGATGAGCGCTCACCAACGCGCTCCCCGCGGCACCCTGCTTGAGGGCGATACGCACGTTCTCCAACGCCGCCAGGCGATGCCCAAGGGACAGATAGACCCGGGCCAGTCCCAGCGCGCCCCGGACACGGAGGTCCGCTCGCTCCGAGAGCAGGCAGGATTGCAGCCGTGACAGCGCGCGCTCCTCCTGGGAGGCCCGCATGAGGCTGAGGCCTTCGTACAACGCCACGTCTTGCGCGAGCTCCGGGTAGGAGCGCCGGAGATTGGCGTCGAAGCCGGCGAGGATCTCCACGGCCTTGGCCCCGTCTCCCCGCGTGTACCACAACTCCGCGTGCATCAGCATGGCGAGGACCCGCAGGCGCGCGTCCTCGGCGTCATCCTCCACGCGGCTCAGCAGCGGCAAGGCTGCGTCGAACTCACCTCGACGGATGAGCAACGCCACCTTGCGGAGGTGAGCGTGCATGACCTCGTGGATGTGCGCGTGCTGCTCTACGATGGAGTCGATGAGGAGCTCGTGACGTGCGGGGTCACCCGCTGCCAGCGCCGCGTCAGCGGCCAGGATGAGCGCCCGAGGAGCCCGCGCGTCTTCCCGGTTGGCCACCGCGAACTGCTCCAGGTCCGCCATGGCCTGAAGCCACTGGCCTCCTGACAACCGCAGCAGACCGACCCGATACAGGGCCTCCCGGCCCACGGTCGCGCTGCCGACCATGGTGGTCGCGATCCACGCGTCGATGGCCTCGTCACGGGCCCATTCCCGCGCTTCCTCCGCGCCGACCGCGGGAGGCGTCCGCACCTGGATGGCGTCGTCCACGTCCGCGGTCAGCCCCACGAACCCGGCCAGGTGATCCACGAACTCGCCGATCGGCATGCGCTCCACCTGCAGGGGCAGGTGCGCGCCGTCCATGACCTCGGGCGCGCCAGGCATGAGGTTGAGGCGCAGCCCGGACTTCGCCGCCAGGGCGACGAAGACGTCTCTCACCGCGGCGTCTTCGGCCACAGCCGAAACGACGATGAGGCCACCGACCCGGCCCACCTCCAGGTCGAGGTCCTGTCCCGACAGGGTCGCGGTCAGCAAGAGGGAGAGCAGTGAGAACTTGAGTGACCTCAACGGACTCCCTCCCCGAACACTGCGACGTTCTTGATCTGGTCGAGAGGCGCCCCGCGGGACGCCTCGAACTCGGCCTGATAGGCCCGGGCGAGGCGACGCTGAGCCTCCGCTCTGAGCCCCTGCGCAGCGACGGTTCCATGACCGCCAGAGAGAGCCAGGGCGTGCAGGGTTCGCCTCGCGGCCCGGAAGTCACCCCTCGCCAGCTCCGCCTCCGCGGCCGTGAACACGGACAGGGACGCGTCGTCGAGGCCGCTCATGAGGGCCGCGGCCTTCTCCCGGTACAGCTCAGCGACGCCCCGCTCTCCCAGCCGCTCCGCCACATCGGATCTGGTGGCGCAGAGCTCCGCTCGCAGCATGGGGTCTTCGGGCCGCGCTTCGAGACCGCGCTCCAGGTGTTCCCGGGCTTGCTGCAGTCTCCCCTCTTTGACCGCGCCCCTCCCCAGGGCAAGGTACTCCCCAGGGGTCAATCCCACCTGTGGCGGCGACACCTGAGGGGCTTCGGCCTCCGCGACCGGCTCCTGCGGGACAGGGTCCGCCGGCGTTTCTCCGCCGCCGAAGACCCAGGAGACGACCGCGGCCAGCACCAGCCCGACCGCTCCGCCGATGACCACCAGGCCACGATCCCGCGTCGGCACACCGCTGATCCACTGGCGAACGGACGGAGTCGGACGCGCCGCGGCGTCCGCTGCGCTCTCGGTGTCCGCTGGTTGTTCGATTGTGGTGTTGTCCGGTGTCATGGTGTCGTGAAACCCGTCATGAAGAGGCCGTAGGCTCTCCCGTGTCTGTATGGAGCAAGGGGCGTGCCCGATCAGAGAGCGTCGGCTTCCGCGACGATCCCGGTCCTCTCAGGGCAGAGAGAGACCGCAATCGCGCCGGCGTCAGGGATCAGGCGTCGGAAGTTCAGACGCTCTGCCGAACTTCCCCACGATCCCGGGACAGCCCGTAGTCACGCATCTTGTTGTAGAGCGTGCTGCGGTTGATCCCGAGCTCTCGGGCGGCTCGCGTGATGTTGAAACGCGTCTCTGAGAGCACCATGCGAATCAACTCTTCTTCCATGGACCGGATGGACCAGTCCTTCAGGGGAAGCACCATGCCGCCGTCATCTTCCACACCCACGGACTCCATGGGCAGCTCCGACAACGCCAGGTGACGGGGCTCGATCATGCTGCCGTCGCAGACGATCACCGCGTACTCACAGACGTTACGCAGCTCACGCACGTTCCCCGGCCAGGCATGGTCGAGCAGCACGCGCTGGGCGTCGTCCGACAGCCCGCTGATGTTCTTCCTCAGAGACTCCGCGAAGCGCTCCAGGAAATAGCTCGCCAGCTCCGGGATATCCTGTCTGCGCTCGCGCAGGGACGGGACCCGGATGGGCATGACGTTCAGCCGGAAGTAGAAGTCCTTGCGGAAGCGACCGGCGGTGACCTCTTCCCACAGGTCCCGGTTGGTGGCGGCGATGACCCGGATGTCCACGTGGACATCGTGAACGCCGCCGACCCGCTTGAAGCTGTTCTCCTGCAGGACCCTCAGCAGCTTCGCCTGCAAGGGCTGAGACATCTCACCGATCTCGTCAAGGAAGACGGTCCCCCCATCAGCGGCCTCGAACAGGCCCTTCTTGCCGGTGGTGTTGGCGCCGGTGAAGGCGCCCTTCTCGTAACCAAACAGCTCCGCCTCGAGGATGCTCTCGTTGAGCGCGGCGCAGTTGATGGCCATGAACGGACGATTGCGACGATCCCCGTCGAAGTGGACCGCTCGGGCGACCAGCTCCTTGCCGGTGCCGCTCTCACCCTGGATCAGGACCGTGGTCCCCGGCGTCCGAGAGACCCGGTCGATATGATCCATGACCTTCTGCAGCTCCGGGCTGTCCCCGACGATGGGGGGCCGCGACAGTTGATCAACAGCTGGGGCCTTCTTCTGGTTGGCGCCCTTACGAGCGTCCAGCCCGGATTGGATCAGATGCGTCAGCCGCTCCACGTAGACGGGCTTCTCCACCACGTCCAAGGCGCCGCACCGCATGGCCTCCACGACCTCCCGGGTGTCGGGATAATCGGAGATGGCGGCCACGACCGGGGCGTCGGGGCGTCGGGACACCTCACGGATCAGGTCCAGCCCGCCCCCATCAGGGAGACGGAGCTCGGTGACCACGGCATCCACGGGCTGGGAGGACAGGAGTCGCCGGGCGGTTTGCAGATCGCCGGCGCTCACCACGCGGAACCCCTCAGCATTGAGCGATTCCATAAGTTCTTGCCGCAAATCGGCTTGGGGTTCCACTATGAGGATGGAGTTCTTGTTGGACATGAGACTTCCCGGTTGCTTTCCAGTTAACGCCCCCGCTCGAACGGCTTGACGGATCTTGCGTCACCCCACCTATCGTCGAATCCGACAGGTGACTGAAAACAATCCACCGGGATCGGTTCTGAGCCCCTGGGCTGTCGCAGAGCGCGACGATTCGGGGGATCGTCCCATTGCCGTCTCAAGTCCTCCACCGGACGTCCTACAAGACCCGTGGCAAGCGACGCCGGACGCAACGAGCCGGCAGGCGCTCACAGGAATTCACTCTTCTCAGGAGATAAGACATGGGACTCCGGGTTAACACCAACATCGCTTCACTCACGGCGCAGCGCAGCCTCTCCAGGGCCACCGGCGACCTGAACAGCAACTTCCGTCGCCTCAGCACGGGCCTCCGCATCTCGACCGCCGCGGACGACGCCGCCGGCCTCGCCATCTCCGAGCGCCTGCGTGCTCGCATCCGGTCGCTCGACCAGGCCAGCCGCAACGCCCAGGACGGCATCAGCCTCGTCCAGACCGCCGAGGGCTCCCTGGATGAGATCAACTCCATGCTCGTCCGGATGCGTGAGCTGGCGGTCCAGGCCGCCAACGGCACCACCGCGGCCGCGGATCAGGACGCCCTGGACGCCGAGTTCCAGGCCCTGGTGTCCGAGATCGACCGGACCTCCAGTCAGGCCGACTTCA
The DNA here is from genome assembly GCA_964507445.1 of uncultured Isosphaeraceae bacterium. GTDB lineage: Bacteria > Planctomycetota. The sequence goes on along the minus strand of CAZDQF010000019.1, from coordinate 44,587 downwards.
ACACCATCAAGCTGCTGGACGGCACCGCCGCGGGCCCCATCACCTTGCAGGTTGGCGCCGGCACCACGGCCGGGACGGACACCCTGGACATCGCCATGATGGACGCCACCACCGCGACCCTGTTCGCGTCCGCCGGCGCCGCGCTCAACATCGGCTCCACCGGAAACCAGAACCTCGCCATCACCACCCTGGACACCGCCATCAACTCCGTGTCCAGCATGCGCGGCGACCTGGGCGCCGCCCAGAACCGTCTGGACAGCGTCATCTCCATGCTGCAGGTCTCCTCGGAGAACCTCAGCGCCGCCGAGTCACGCATCCGTGACGTGGACGTGGCCTCGGAGAGCGCCATGCTGACCAAGAACACCATCCTCCAGCAGGCGGCGATCTCGGTCCTCGCCCAGGCCAACGTCCAGCCCCAGGCGGCGTTGTCCCTGCTGCAGGGCTGATCCAGCCCAGCGCGATGATGGCGAAGCGGCGGGCAAAAGGTCCGCCGCTTCTGCCTCTTTTGCACCCCTGCCTACAGCCGAAGAGAAACGAAGCAGGGGAATCCCCGGCGAACGACCGGGCCTGAGGGAGAAGAGAAACCCGCCAAGGGAGGAGCATCATGCAAGTCGGTAGTCAGATCACGTTCGGAGGGCTCGCATCGGGCATGGACACCCGAGCGATCATCGACGCGCTCATGAACGTCGAGCGCATCCCGATCCTGCGCCTCCAGAACAAGAAGCAGGTCCTCTCCCAACAAGACGGCATCTACTCCCAGCTGAAGACGCTGCTGGATGACCTCCGCACCAAGGCGGAGGCCGTGGACACGCCCCAGGAGATCGGCGCCTTCACCGCCACCTCCTCCAACGAGCACCTCGGCGTCTCCGCCGGCGGAGACGCCGTCGCCGGAACCTACGACATCTCTGTCCTCAACCTGGCCAAGGCGGAGAGCCGCGCAACAGGCGGCTTCGCCGATCAGGACACCACGGACATCGGCTCGGGCACGTTCACGATCACGGTCGGGACGGACGTCCACACCGTGGACCTGAGCGCCAACCCCACCAACACCCTCCAGGATGTCCGAGACGCCATCAACGCCTCGGGAGCTCCGGTCACAGCCACCATCATCAACAACGGCACCAGCACCGACCCTTACCAGCTGGTGCTGTCCAGTGACGAGACCGGGGTCGCGAACAGCTTCGCCGTGGACCTGACCGGGTTCACGACCACGAACCCGACGTTGTTCAACATCGACGACCCGGTGGCCTCGCGCCTTCAGGCTGCCGAGGACTCGCACGTCCAGATCAACGGCCTCGACGTCTATCGTCCCAGCAACAAGATCACGGACGCGGTGCAAGGGCTGACTCTGGACCTTCAGACCACGCTCAACAACGCGCAGGTGACGGTGGAGACGGACACGGAGGGGATCAAGAACAACATCCAGGAGTTCGTCGACGCCTACAACAGCATCATGGACATCATCCATGGGCAGGGCCAGGTGGATGAGTCGGGGCAGACCAACGCCGTGCTGTTCGGAGATTCCGGACTCCGGGGCATCGCCGGTCAGCTACGGACGGCCCTCAACACGGAGGCGTCATCCACCGGGAGCCTCTACGCCACCCTGGCCGCTATCGGGGTGACCTCCGGTTCTGACGGCAACCTGAGCATCGACTCCGGCGACCTGGACGACGCCATCGCGGACGACCTGGCGGGGGTGCTGTCGCTGTTCGCCAACACCACGGACGGCGTCGCCGAGACCTTCAAGAACCTGGCGGACACCCTGACAGATCCTGTAGACGGGATCATCCAGGCTCGCCGGGACGGCATCGAGTCTCGCAAGGAGAACATCGACGATCGCATCGCGGACCTGGAAGACCGCCTGGATCGTTATGAGCAACGCCTGGTGAATCGGTTCGCTTCCATGGAGACCCTCGTGTCTTCGTTCCAGGCTCAGGGGGCGGCCCTATCCAACGCCCTCCTCGGACAGTAGTGACTTGAACTCGGACAGGGAGAACGAGGTGACGTCGACCCAGACCAACGCGGCCAAAGCCTACCGGCAGCAGGCGGTGCTGACGGCTTCCAAGGAGAAGCTGGTGGTGCTGCTCTATGAGGGGGCGCTTCGATACATGGACCGCGCGCTCCACGCCCTCGAAGCCGAGGACATCGCCGGATGCGGCGAAGCGATCAGCAAGGCCTTCGCGGTCATCGGCGAGCTGCGATCCTCTCTCGACCGGGAGAAGGGCGGTGAGATCGGCGAGAACCTGGACCGGCTCTACGGCTTCGTCCAGGACCAGATGATCCTGGCGAACCGGGAGCGGACGGCAGCGCCGCTGACCCAGGCCAGGGAGGTGATCAGCACGCTCAAGGAGGGCTGGGATGCCGTCATCTGCAGTTGAGACACCGCCGGCGATCTGGGCAGCCTTGGCCCGGCTACGAGACGTGTCCCGTCTGGTCCTGGTGGCCATCGAAGACGGCGACCTGGAGCGCGTCGCGCGGTTGGCCGCGGAGACCGAGACCCTGGTCGCAGGTCTGACCTCAGGAGGGGATTCGAACAGCGCCCTCTCTGACGAAGCGCGGGCCCTCATCGAGCAGATCACCTCCTCCAACCGACAGGTCATGGAGCGGCTGACGGAGGAGATGCGAGTCACGGAGCTCGAGATCCACCGAGTGCGGCAATCCCGCATACGCCTGAAGGCGTCGAAGTTGCCTCATCCCCCCGCCAACACGGCTCGATTCGACCGCGAAACCTGAGCCTGTCCGGGTGTTTCCGGGAGCGGCCGGGCTCCAGTTCCGAGGAGCGCTCAGCCGAAAGTGAGAGCAGGAGTGACTCCATGATCGAGGCGCTGCAAACGGCGACCTCGGGCATCCGCTCGGGGTTTGCACAACTGGAACGATCGGCAGATTCCATCGCACATCGGCTCCCCCGGGACCGAGGAGCCTCGACCGTGACCACCGACACGGTTCACGACTCACTCACATCAGACATCATCCAGTCCATCATCGCCAAGCACACGGTGACCGCCAACGCGGCCATGTTCCGCCGCGTCGACTCCACCGTCGGCGAACTGATCGACCTACGGGGGTAGGACGCCCGGCCATGCCGGGGACACAGAAGGGAAGCAGCGTGGTAAGCCATCAACCGCTCATCTCTCTCTGCATGATCGCCAGAGACAACGCGACCGTGCTCGACCGATGCCTCCAATCCAGCGAGGGTTGGGTGGACCAGATCGTCATCGTGGACATGGGCTCGTCCGACGCCACACGGGAGGTGGCCGCGGCCCATGGAGCCACGGTCATCGAACGGCCCTGGGACGGAGACCTGGCCGCGGCCCGCAACCTGGCGCTCACGGCGGCGACGGGGGATTGGGTCCTCTCCCTTGAACCTGACGAGACGCTCAGCCGTGAAGCCGGCAGCGAGCTTCGCGAGCTCTCAAGGCGGCCCAATCGCATGGGCGCGTTCATTCCGCTTCGAATGGAGGACTCCAACGGCGAGACCCTGGTCGCCTCGGAGCTCCGCGCCTGGCGCCATCAACCGCTGATCCGTTGGCGCTACCGAATCGACGAACAGGTCCTCCCCGCAGTGCTCGAGGCAGCTGAATCGGAGCGTGGGCGCGTAGGAGACCTGACGGGCCAGATCCTGCGGCGCTCCACTCTCCAGGCCGGACCACGCTGGCACGCCACGTCCGCTGAAGCAGAACAACAACACCGGCTTCAGGTGGACGCCACGCCGGAAGATCCCCACGCCCATTACCGGTACGCCCTGTTCCTTCGAGCAGCGAAGGGCAGAGCGGATGACGCGGAGGAGCGCATGGCTCGTGCCTACGAGGCGCTCCGTCTCCAGGATCAACCGGGGGGTGCTCCATGCATCGCCGCCCATGAGATCTGCGCCCACCACAGCTTGGATCTCCAGCATGCAGGTGAGTCAGAGCGGGCGCTCGAGGTGTCCACCCACGGGGTGAGGACCCACCCGAGATCGGCCCGAATCTGGTACGCCCACGGATGCGCCCTCAGCCTGAACGACCGGTGGGGCGAAGCCGAAGCGGCGTTCGAGGAGTGCCTGGAGCACGACGGAGTGGCGACCGGCACACCGTCACGGCCACTCCCGTTCCAGTTGGCGGCACGGAAGGGTCGGATCCGGGCCGCTGACCATCAGGGGCGACACTCCGAGGCCGCTGACTCAGCCTGGAACTTGTTGCAGGAACATCCACAGGAGGAAGAAGTGGTCTACCTCTTCCTCGACACGGCGGCCTCGGAGGCTGACTGGTCCAAGACGGCCAGACGTCTGATCGACAGGGTGAACGCGTGGCCGCTCTGCGCCACGTCCTGGCTCAAGGGCGGCGAGCTCTTCTTCCGCATGGGCATGTTCGATAAGGCGCTGCCGTGGATCCTCCGATCGGCCGAGTTGGTACCGGACCCCACCGTAGCCCATGGGCTCGCAGGTGAGTGCTTCCTGGCCTCAGGGCACTTCGAACCGGCCGTGGACTCCTTCTCCCGGGGGATGCCCCAGGATCGACGCTGCCGAGCCGGTCTGCTGCTCGTCTCCCTCGCCTACGGCGTCGACCTATCCGTCTCCGTAGAGCCGGACGATGACGAGACGGTGGAGGAACTGAAGCGGATGGTGATGGACCTCCACCGTTTCGGTCATGACAACATCAAGCGCCGCCTGACGGACGCCCGCGAACGGCTGCGAGACACGGATCCGGCAGCGTTTCGGGACTTCGGCGCAGCGTTCATCGAGTCGGCCGGGGGTGGAGGGATCAGGATCGAATCCGCGCGCTCCACTGAGCGACCTCATCTTCGTACCGTCCCTGCACCTCGCTCATGATCCGGAACAACATCAACGCCTCGTTGAAGTAGTCCCGGCCCATGAACTGGGCCACCGACGCACGCCGCTTGGTCTTGAGCAAACCGGCCAGCCGACGCTGGGCCACCAGCACCTGTTTCAAGCGGTAGAGGTCCTTCCGTGACACGTGCAGTTGCTCGGCGATGGGCCGGAGGGTCTGATCCGTCAACAGGTTCAACTCACGGGTGCTGGCGGAGATCTCTCCCTCGTAAAGGCTCCCCTGGAACAGGTCCAGGACGACGCACCCGAGCATCACCACCTGGGTCACCGGAATCCCACTCCTGACCTGGTCATCGAGGGCTCCCAGGTACCGCCACATCAGGCACTCCTCCGACCCCCGGATCGAGTCCAGGTGATTCGCCACCGCCGGGAGCAGGATGTCCATGATCCCGGTCTTGTGAAGCAGGCGGAAGGACTGCCGCGCACCGCCCCGGTTGAGCAGCCGGACGACCTCCTCGAACAGTCGGGGGGCCGGCGCCTTGCGGAGATCCGCCTTGCAATCCAGGGTCGCCTGAAACACGTCGTCAGCCAGCCTGAGGTTGAGCCGTCCAGCGAACTTGATGGCGCGGAGCATGCGAACCGGGTCCTCACGGAAGCGCACCCAGGGGTCCCCGATGGTCTCGATCACCCCCCGGCCCAGATCCCGCAGCCCGCCCACGTAATCGATCAGCTCGCCGGACGCCACGTCATAGAACAACCCGTTCATGGTGAAGTCACGGCGACGCGCGTCCTCACCGGCGGTCCCGAATACGTTGTCCTGACGGATCATGGGATCGTGCGGATCGTCCGCGGTCTCCACCTGCGCCCTGAACGTAGAGACGTCCAGGACCTTGCCCTGAAACGTCACGTGAACGAGGCGGAATCGACGGCCGATGATCCGGCTGTTCCGGAACAGACGCTTGATCTGGCGGGGGGTCGCCTCCGTGGCGATGTCGAAGTCCTTCGGCTCCACAGAGAGCCAGAGGTCTCGCACGCACCCGCCCACGAGGTAGGCCGCGTACCCGTGGGCGTTGAGCCGACGGATCACCTTCACGGCATCAGAGTCCAGGCGATGGGGCCCGAACCTCCCGTCCGCCTTGACACGGAGCGGCTCGACGCTGACAGGCTCACGTGAGGCCTGGCGTTGCCGCCCCGGAGCACGCAATGACCGAGGGGTCTGCAGGCTGCGTCGGGATCTGAGGGACCGTCGGATCATTTACCTCTCTCACTCACCGCCGGCGGAATCCCGGCTACGGGATGTTACATGGTCGGCGGACAATGAACGAGTCCGTGGATAGACTACGATCCTCCAGAAGAGCAACGGTCCATCTCGCGGAGCATCCCCTTGGCCCAAGTCACCTGCGGTTCCTGCCAGGCGTACTTCGAAGTCGATTTTGCCCCCGGCACCGCCTTCACCTGCGGCGCCTGTGGGGCCGCGCTCAAGGTCCCCGATGCGCCCCCGGCGCCCCCAATGGTACGTCCATCCGCGCCGAAGCCCACCAAGCAACCTGGACCGCCGGGCCGCCGGAGGCCCTCGGGGCGCAGGCCGGTCCCTCCAGCGGCGGGCAAGCCCGCCCGCAAACCGGCTCGGCCAGCGGCGCCGAAGGCGACCGGCGGCAGACCGACGACGCGCAAGCCGACGACACCGCGGACCAGCAAGCCCGCCGCCCCCAAGCCGGCGGCGGCAGCCCCCGCTCCCGATCCGTCCACCGGCGACGGTCCAGGCGCCCCTCCCCGCGCGCCCATCACCAGCGCCTCCGCCAAGACGCGCATCACCCGGCAGACCGGCGCCATGCCTGCCCCGAAAGCCGACTCCAACAAGAAGGTCGTCATCGCCGCATGCGCGGTGGGCGGCGTCCTTCTCGTGATCCTCATCATCGTCCTGAGCTCCGGGGGGGATAAGGGTCCGTCGCAGCAGACCCAGGACGAGGCGGCTGCTCGCTCACCTGCAGAGAACCCGTACAACATCGCGTGGACGAAGGCCAACGGCCCGGGCTTCTCCGGGCCCATCGAAGACGTCAAGCGCTTCGCGGACATGGCCTGGGACAAGCACCAGTCCGGCGAGGGCAGCGCCGAGGACCAGACCAAGTACCGATCTCACTGGCGCAAGGCCTACCGGGTTCTCACGGAGCGGGAGGAAGGCTACGCCGTCGCTCATGAGCGACTGGGAGACGTCCTCTTCGATCGGACGGAGGCCGTGAAGCTGGCCGAAGACGAGAGCATCAACGAAGACCTCAGGGACGACATCAGCATCCTGGTAGAGGAACTGGACGACGCCTTTCGCGCGCTGAAGGACCGCGGCCGGATCTGGCTCAACGAGCGGGACAGGCGCGAGCGAGAATTCGGCGAGCAGTGGAAAGCCCTGAAGGCACGGGTCGATTCGGAGAAGGGGGCCAACGAAGCACGGGAGAGCGACGGCTTTTACGGCGACGCGCAGCGCATGGGGGAGAACCTCGCGAGGGAGTTGGCAGCAGGCGCGGTGGACTTCCGCATCGACGGCGTCAAGGACGACCCCTTCGCGGTCCACGTTCACAAGCCCTACGTGTTCCTCGTTCAACGCTCGAGCACGGGGTTCGAAGATCGCATCGCCAGGCAATGGAACGACGTGCTTCAGGAGCTCCTACGCTTCTTCTATACGGAGACCGGGGACCCGTGCGGCGTCCCGGCCATGAACCGCCCGACCCCCGTACTGATCCTCGCCGGGCAGCTCGAGTACACCAAGTACCAGAGACGAGGCGACCAGTTCCTCCCCACACCGGTAGACAGCGCCGGGCACTTCGAACCGGGCAACAACCGACTGGTCTGCTACAGGAGCACGGACGACGAGCAGCGCTCCACCCTGTTCCACGAGGGCCTCCACCAGATCGTCAACTGGGCCATGCTCAAGGGCATCAGCGGCGCCGCCTACGCAGCCGCCCTCGGGCGACAGTCTCTCTGGTTCTCGGAGGGCTTCGCGGATTATCACGGCGGCGCGGGCCCGGGGAAGATCAACACCGAACGGGTCGCGACCCTGGGCCCCGCCAAGTCCCGCAACGGGCTGATGCCCATCGAGGAGCTGCTTGAGTACTCGCGCTTCGACTACATGCGAGACAAGCCGCTCCCCGCCAAGCGGAACCGGGTGCTCAACGGATACGCCCAGGGATGGGCGTTGTGCTACCTGCTGCGAGATTGGAAGAAGGACAAGTACGGCGCCAAATGGAACGACTACGTCAAGGAGGAGTTCCGCGGCCGATCCGGTCGCGCGGCGTTCGTGAGCGTCTACGGCGAACCCGCCATCGCCGAGATCCAGAGGGACTTCAACGACATGATCGACGCGCTGTCCAAGGCCATGGCGGCGGGGAAGATCGTCCGAGGCGCGATCCTCGAGTAGGCGGACCGGTCACACCGCTCCTTCGCCGAGGATCTCACGGATAGCCTCATCCACCTCTGCGTCGTCCCATTGCTCAATGGGAGGCTGGTAGTTGGCGATGCCTTTGGTGTAGGGGCAGTCCGCAGGGAACACCATGGTCGGCAACCCCTCCATGGCCGACATGCAGTCCGGCTCAGCGCGGAATCGATCCGGATACATGGTGCACCGACGGGTATCCGTGTCCAGAAAACGGCACATCTTCTTGGTGATGTAGATGACGCCGTCCATGTCTACCTTCTCGGCGCAGCACTTGCCGCATTGACGGCACAGGGCCTCCCAGACCTCCGGGGGAAGTCGCTTCGGGTCCATGGGGCCCTCAGCCCACCCGCGACGCTTGATAAGGAAACAGGTGCGACCCCCCGATCCCCACCTCGCGCAAGGTCGTATCCTGAAGCAACTCCTGGCTGACGGGATCGATCCTCACCAGGCTCGAATCGGTGCGTCCACGTCCGTAGCTGAGCGCGAACGCGCTCCGGTCAAGGGTGATGGCCGCCCCTCGAGGATAGGGGAGATCGTAATGCCGCAGATAAGTGCCCGACTCCAGATCCCAGAGCGTCGCGATGTCACCCGCCGGGTTGGTCGCCAGGACCCTCTTCGTCGGCTCATGGATCGCGACGCTCAGTGTCTCCGCGCGCATCCTTGACGTGATCTCGGACGGCTCTGTCATGGTCTTGAAGGTGCCACCGACGGGCCGCATGCTGATCTGGCCTGGCTGAGCAGACTTGTTCGCCACCCCGTCCCGCGGGGCGCCGACACAGACCAGGTCCCCGCGAGATGAGATGGCCAGGTGTCCGGCCGAGACCCTCGGGGATTCGAAGGTGATCTTCTCGCGCAGCGATTGGTCAGCGACATCCACGTAGACCACGCTCGGGCGAACATCTCCCCCCAATTCACCGCCTGCGTTGGTGATGACCATGACCTTGCCGTCATCGATCAAGACACAATCGTGAGGTGACTGACCGAAGCTGGGGAATTCGCCGAGCAGCTCCATGGTCTTGGCGTCGCGCACCGCCACCACGCCGGCATAATCGTCTTCAAGGTCAGACTCCGTGCAATAGAGGAGCTGCCCGTCGCGAGAATACGCGCCGTGGCCATAGAAGTGACGGGACTTCTTGGTGGAGAGGGTCCGCGACACCTTCCTCGCTACGAGATCCACCTCGCAAGCTCCTGGCCCCTTCTTCTCAAAGACCATGGCCCGCCGCGGGTCCAGGGGGTGCTCCACAACACCGTGCCCGAAGAAACCCAGCTCAAACCACGTCAACTCGGTCTGGTCCGCATCCAGGTCAACCTGGTTCAGGGTGAAGGTCGTCTTGTCGGGAGCCACGAATCGCCCCGCACCGATTACATGACCGAGCCTCTCTGCGGATGGCTGTTCTTCGTGGGAACGAGTGCAGCCGGGCAACAACCCCGCGACAGCGACACCGGCAGCGGCGCGGCCGCACTGGACGACGAAGTCACGACGAGTGGGGTCGGCAAACGACTGTGTATCCATGCGGCTCTCCCGTTGTCCGTCTGTAGGCGAAGTGCCCTCTGCCATGAGGAGATTACCGCTTGACGGTGAGAAAGGGCAGCTTCAATCGGCCGACCCGGCGCAACGCTCAACCCACACGCTCGACCCTCACGTCCGCGGGCGCCTTGGAGCGCCACTCGAATTGTGACGCCGAGGGGGGCTCCCGTGCTGCATCAATGAGCAGCGTCAACAGGCCCATGTGCACCCGCCGGATCGCGCCGTCGGCGAGGTCACACCAGACGCGTGCGATCGCACCATCAGCGAGGGTGACGTCATAGCGCTGCATCCTCTCCCCAGAGACGGACTCCTTCCCCATACGTCGGTAGGGCAATCGCTCGTACGCCACACCCTCGAGAAGGTCCTGAAGTCTGCCCCAGTTGAGGAGAAGCCCCTGCTGGCCATCCGAGGTCTCATCCAGGAGCCGCCTGAAGAAGGTCAGACCAGACGGGGCGGACGGCGCCGCGAGCACGCGCACCACGCCCTCACCCTCGACCCACAGCCAGATCACATTCCCGTCCGAGCCCAGGTGGATCTTCCCCTCGTGTCGTACGCGAACCGGCGAAGAACCACCCCCGGCCAACGCTCCGGGAACGACGACGCTCCCCCGTGCTTCGACAACCCAACGACCGGAACGACCGCACAGGAGATGAACGGATGACCCGTCGCCCAACAAAGCCGGGCGCGTGATGACAACGGACACCCCGTTCTTGGGCGTCAGCACCGCCTCCGCAGCAGCTGAGAACCGCACCGCTGCTGCACCACCATTCGTCATCCACTCCAGACCCATGACGATCCCGATCAAGAGCATGAGCGCCCCAAGCCAACGCACCATGGGTCGACACCACCATGACGCCAGCGGCACCTCGGAGCCCATGGGCGAACCGCCCAGGGTGGTTCGGATGAAGTCGTCGCGGCTCCCCCTCAAGTCTGGGAGGGCGCCTTCAGAAGACTCAAAGAACGACCGGGAGACATCGCTCGCCAACCGCAGCTTCGCCAACTCCGCGGCCAGCTCCGGATCCGATGCCAGGCGACGACGCATCTGCTCTTCATCCGAAGCGGAGAGCTCGCCGTCAATCAACGCAGAGAGGAGCGCCGCGTCGTCTCTTCGGTTCATGCCCGAAGCTCCCCTCTATCGATGTAGGGTAGCAGCAGCTCGAACAGCTGCTTGCGAGCTCTGTGAATCCAGATCTTGACCTCTCCCAGGCTCGCGTCCAGGGCCTCCGCGATCTCCTGGTAGGGCATCCGTTCGTGCTCCCGAAGCCACAGCGCGGCGCGGTGCTCGGCGCGGAGCTTGGACATGGCGTCGGACAGGATCCGCCGACCTTCGGCTTCCTCCGCCAGGTCCGCCGGGTCCGGCGCGTAGCGGTCCTGGACCATGACCTCGCGGTCTTCCTCAACCCCCGACAACGCGGACATGGACACGGTGCCGCTGCGGCGTCGGAGCTCGTTGATGCTGAGGTTGAGCAGAACGCGATACAAGAGCGTCTTGAAGCGGGCCTTCTCCTGGTAACGACCTCTCGCCCGGTAGATGTTGAGGAAGCCGCGCTGGACGATGTCCTCCGCCCGGCCGTGGTCACCGAGGACCTGAGTGCAGAACACGACCGCTGAATGGTAGTGGCGACGAACCAGCTCTCCGAAGACGGACGCGTCCTCGGAGCTGGACCGCTGCAAGAGTTCCCAGTCTCCAGGTTCGCTCACGGGCCGGATCTGCACCGGACGACTGACCATCCAGCGGAGAACCGCGGCCAGTCCGGGCGGTTACAGCTTATCCGCAATCGCCCTGCCGGATGGCCGCCGCCTACTGATCGAGCCAGGACACCAGATTGCCGAAGATCAGGTGAGCGAAGGGGTTCTGGGGGCTGGGCGCGAGAGCGTCAGGGGCGCCGTTGAAGAGGATGGCCACCCCACCCTTGACCGGCATGGAGTGCACGTCGCTACCCTTCAACAACATCCCGTAGACCGTGGGTGCCTGTCCCGGCGATGACGGCGAGACGATCCAGGGCCAACCGGTCGGCTGGAATCCCTGAGGACCGAAACTCCCGCCCTCGTCATGAACCCGATAGGGCATGCCGGCCACGGACCCCGGTTGGTAGAGGTACGAGGGCGGCGCCGAGAGGCTCACCTGCTCGCCGGTGACACCGCTTGACTGATTGAGGCCGGTGCCCAGGGTAAGCCCGAGCCCCAAGTCCCCGTTCAACCACTGCTGTATCGAGGCGAACCTCCACTGACCCCAGGCAGACCCCACGGTCGGACCGCAGAGCATGAACACTCCGCCGTAGTGCCTGATGAAGTCAGTCATCTGATCGAGCTCATCCTGGCTGGCCGCCAGGGTGAACCGACAGTCCATCACCACATCGAAGCCCGCCAGGTCCGGAGGCAGGCTGTCGTCGAATACGCTGACGCTGTGTCCCATCCCGCCGAGCGAGTTGGCGAGGGCGTTGGCTTGCAGCGGTGCCCAGGACGCCTCTCCGGTGGCCGACACCTGGCGCACGAGACAGACGCTGCGACCACCCTGTGGAGCATGAGAGAATCGATGCAGGACCGTCTCCGTCCAGGCCCATTCCCATGAGTTGGGATCATGGACCAGGGCCTTGACCAACGCCTCAGTGCCCGCCCAGCCATGCCCCTGGGGAAGCGGGATCTGGATGTCGATCCGGTTGCCCCCGGAGGTCCAGGCGAAGTCCTGGAGCAGGAACCAGTCATGGCCCAGGTCCACCTGCCAGGGTCCGATGGTGGTGGGACCGCCGTTGCCAGACGCCAGCACCCACACGCCGACCTGGGGCCGGGCGTGGACGGTGAGCTGGAACAACCCGCCGACCCGCGCGTTGTTGCAGGTGATGGTCGACGCGGAGAGTGGCACGGGAGTCGGCACGACTCCGGGAGTGGGGGTCGGGCCGCCGGGAATCCCGGAGAGCACCAGCACGGTGATGACGACCGCCCCCACCATGACCAAGACAGGAGCGACCAGGCTGCGCATTCCATCGCTGTTGGAGCCGATACTCATGATGTTCCTTCCCCTTGGGCTGAGGCGGTACGGACACGCGCCTCCTCGTCACTCTTCGACAACATGCCCCGCCGACTTGAGGGGCTGTCGCAGGAACTCAGTCCAGGTTGGGGAGGGAGTTGTCGGAGATGGGGACAGGGCCCGAATCACCGTGGCGCCAGGCCCTGCGAGCCTCAACCACCCGCTGGGCGCGGGTCACCCAGATGCGGTCACCCTGCATCACGCTCGGACCGTGCTCGCACTGAGAGAGGCAGAACACCTCATCCAGCGGGCGCTCGAGCTGGAGCTTCGTGAGCAGCGACTTCAGCCTCGCGTGAAACGCCTCCGCCCCGTGCAGGGTGCAGGTGAGGCCCCGACACAGGGTCAGGCCCGCTTCGCTTCCGACGAGTCGGTCGCAATAAGTCGCGATCTCGCTGACGCGCTGCGGCTCGAGGCCGAGACGCCCGGACAGCTCTTCGAGGTGCTCGCTCTCCGCGGGAAAGCCCCTGGCCCGCCAGGCCATGACCACCAACAACGCGGCCCCCGCGCCATTTGTCGGATCTGGCCCGAGGACAGCTTCGATCTCCTCCCAGGCTTCCTGGAGAGACTTGGGCTCGTCGGCGGCGTGCATGGGCGTCATGGTACCAGACCGCCTCCATGCCACTGTGGTCAACGGAACAAGGAGTCCAGTCGTTCACGAGCGCTGTCGTCGAAGGCCTCATCCACCACGGGCACCTGCTCACCATGATCCTGATCCGCTTCCCGTGCGGCCTTGTTGACGAAGATCTCGGTCAGCTTCTCCCCGGCTTCGGAGGAGTAAAGGCGGACCATCCCCACCGTCGTCTGGTCGTCGAAGATGACCGTGAGGATCGTCCGATCCCCCACCAGGTTGAGTTGGATGCTGTCACGATGCCCCTGATGGAACATCACGGAGAACTCCTGCTCTCCGAGCAACCTCGCCATCTCACAAGTGGCCGCGAAAGACCCAGCCACCAGCGCCGAGATCGTGTCCAGATCAAAGGTGCGGACGGAGCCTGTACGGGCGACCATGTGGCCCTCCTTGTCGACCAGGAGAGCACACTTGGCACCGCTGAGCTTCACGACCTCCTGAAGCACCCTGGTGATCTCCTCGATGTCCCTCTCGTAGAACACCAGGCGATCGCGACGTAGCTGCTCATTCTCGTTCATGGTCTCTTCTCCCTGAGTTCGTTTCGCCATCTCAGTCACTCTCTGTCCGGCAACAATCAGAAGAACCCCTTGGCCACCGCAAGCACCACCGCGCCCACTCCGGCAGCGAGCACCAGGGCCCAGAGACCGGGTGAACGGACCGGGTTCGCACCGGTTCGGGACGACACCACGATGCTCCTCTGGCTGCTGGACCCGGAGGCGCGCTCTCGTGGCATCCTCGGCGTCGGGTCCACTCCGATGGGCTCCACGGTCGCACGCGCGGCGGGCTTCGAAGCGACGGAGATGGCCACCGGAGCGGCCACGGCAGCGGGCGTCGCCTCCGCCACAGGCGAACCAGCTCCTGCTGGGACCTGACGTGGAAGACCACCGGACCCGGCGCCTCGCTGCTGTGAGCCCACTCCCTCGGACACGGGACTCGCCCTCGTCGCCCGGGTCTCCGTCATCCCCTTGACCTTCTCCAGGACCAGGCCGGAGAGAGCCTTGAAGGTCTCGATCACACCATCGCCGGTGTTGGCCACCGCCTCGAAGCACGGGACGCCATGACGATTCAGCAGATCGTCCATCTCCGCCGGCTCCATGACTTCGGGAAGGTCCCGCTTGTTCCACTGGATGACATGGGGCATCTCCGAGAGGCTGCGTCCTTGCTCGCGCAGGCACTCCTCGAGGTTGTCCAGGGACTCGATGTTCTCCTCCATCTTGTCAGCCTGGCTGTCAGCCACGAACACCACCCCGTCAGCCCCGCGCAGGACCAGCTTCCGTGTCGAGTTGTAGTAGACCTGACCCGGGACGGTATAGAGCTGGAACTTGGTCTGCATACCGCTCACCTTGCCGAGGTTCAGGGGCATGAAGTCGAAGAAGAGCGTTCGATCGGACTCCGTGGCGATGGACGTCAGCTGCCCCTTGGAGGACTCCGGCGCTCGTTCGTGAACGATCTCCAGATTGGTGGTCTTCCCCGAGAGCCCGGGGCCAAAGTAGACCAGCTTGCAGTTGATCTCTCGCAGTGCCAGATTGACTTGAACCATGAAAATCGCGCTCCGAAGAGTCAGCCTCAGACGTGAATCCGCCCCACCTTTCGCAGCGCGTTCGCCGCGCTCCTGATCTCAATCCGTCCCTGATCGAGGTCCAGGCGCCGATCCGTAACCACCACGAGATACGCGCTCCCAAGGTCAGACACGATGATCTTCCCCCGGGATGCTCGTAGCTCGAGTTGATCCATCCGTGAGCCGCCGTCCCTGTCCAGCAGGTCGGCGGTGTGTACGAGCAGGGATGAGACCAGGGCCGCGGCCGCATCCTCGTCCATGTCCGCGAGGTGAGAGTCCACGGCGATGCCGTCGGACGTCGCCACCAGACAACCAAGGACCCCTGGGTAGGTTCCCAGCCGGATGAGGATCTCACGCATGGGTGACTTGGCTCCGACAAGGGGCCGCGAAGGTCGCGCCCGCGATGAAGTTCCGCGCCGCGGTCGTGATCGTGGCGATCCGCTGCGGGGAGCCGTCCGACGAGATCACCACCACGTGGCTGCCCACACCGAACGCCAGCAAGGCGCCTCCGTCCCAGGACATCTCCGCTTCTTCGAACGCGCCGATGCCCATGCGCTTCGCGGCCAGCGACGCCGCCCGCCGGAACGCTCGACTGGATTCCACGAAGGCCAGATCCCGGTCGCCGCAGCGATCACGCATCCTGCCCGCTTCCGCCACCAGGTCCCCGTCCTGACGGCACAAGGTCACCCTCCGCACACCGGCCAGCATGGACATCTGCTCCAGCGCGCGGCGCAGGCTCGAGGCGTCCGGCTGCCTCCGCGGCTCATGGGAGAAGCGGAGCTCGTCGTTCTCTTCAATCTCCTGCAAGAGCTCCCCCTGCATCCGCTCCTCCACAGGCAGGCGAACCAGGACGCGGTGCAACCGGTTGGCTTCCACGTTGTCCGGCTCGATCTCCAGCGCTGCGTAGACGGAATCCAGAGCCGTCTTGACGGCACCGATGCAGTAGTAGGTCTGGGCAAGCTCCAGGTGTGCAGAGAAGTCTGAAGGGTCCAGTTCACACGCCGCTTGCAAGTGACGGAGACCCTCGGAGCCATCCCGGGCGACGTGATCCCGGTGGAAACAGGCCATGAGCGCCCGCCCGAGCGCCAGGGACGCCTCCGGAGCGCCGGGATGATCGGCCGTCATGCGACGACAAGCGTCCACCGCTCGACGGTGTTCGCCGAAGCGGCTCAGGTAGGCCACCAGAGCCAGGTGGTTGGCGACGGATGGATCCCGGGAGACCCTGGACTGCAGCCCGGCCAATTCGCGCCCGTTGCTCCGACGCCAGGTGCTGGCCAGCAGCTCACGAAGCTCCCGGGACCTGGGGAACCGGCCAAGGCCCGCCCGGGCCTCGTCCCGCGCAGCCTTGATTCGGCCTCGTCGCTGCAACAACCGACAAAGGTCGATGGCACTCTGCGGTGAGGTGTCGATGCGTGCCCGGCGCCTGCGGCGGCGGACCTCCGACACGTCGAAGAAGCGTTTGAACAACTGTTGCATGAGTGGGTAACCGAGCCGACGCCCCAGGGACATGATCAGCCCCGAGCCGTTGAGAGCGGTGGCGACGGGGGGGCCGCCACGGAGACTTGCGCGAGCCCGGTGTCGCCGACGCGCCGATCACTCACACGCGATGCCGTCGGAACCCGTTTTCGCTTCCGTTGTTATCGGCCCGGACCGGGGGGTGGCTGTTGTCGGAATCGCGGGCACGCGACGTTTCGTCAGCAGACGAAGCTGTCGACGGCTACTTGTTTCCAGTCGCAGGCGAGGCAGGTCGGCTGGCCTGGATCAGCTGCCTGATGGAGAACGGTTCCGCCGACGCCGGCGCCAACGCTTCCCAGGCTCCGACCGTCTTCTCCGCGGCGTCCAAACGACCGGCCCCCAGCTGCGCGGTGGCACAGACCGCAGCGAGGCTCTCCAGGTGACTCCGCGGCGCGCCTCGCGAGTTTGCTCTGGCGAACATGCCAGCGGTCAGGTCAGCGTAGGTGCTTCGCCAATCCTCCCCTTCGAGCGCCTTCTCGTGCAACCGACTGATCGAGACCACGGCTCCTGCGAAGTACAAGAGCCGCTCCTCCTGATGTTTCTCCGAGCTGGTCTGTTCGATTCCGGCACGTATGTGGGCCCATGCTTCTGACAGTCGCCCCCCCACGGCGAGCTCGTAGCTCACCAGTCCGCGGACGAAACCGTCCCCAGGATCGGCGGCGAGGAAGCGCGCGGCCTCTTCGACCCGCTGCGCCTCGAGACGGGAAGCCACCGCCGGGTCACCTGCGGCCCGCGCTACGACGGCTCTCTCCTCGATGACGGCCAGGTAAGCCAGCCGCGCGTCGCGGTGCCGCGCCGCCCCCGCCCCCCCCCCGGCCCCCCCCCCCCGCAACAAATAGCGGCAAATG
>CAZDQF010000019.1:0-27280 GCA_964507445.1 uncultured Isosphaeraceae bacterium | reverse complement strand
GCTACGAGGGCTCTCTCCTCGAGGCCGGCCTGGTATGCCAGCGGGGGGTCGGGGTCCGTCGCTGCCGGGAGGGACGCTCGGTCCCCCAACGCGGTGAACTTTTCGAGCCTTGGCGCCGCATCCACCTCTGCCTTGGCGGCCTGTAGCAGGGCGATCCAGTCGGCCCCCCCCTCAGCGGACTCACGCGAGCAGCCGGACAGGCAGGCCAAGGCCAGCAGGAGAGCGAACGAGGGGACGATTGGAGACATGGATGAATGTGCCGATGAGGTTGCCGGCGACCGATCGGTCGCGACCACCGTATGCTAACGGGGAGCACGATGTCCGCTCGACGCTGCTGTGACGGCAGTTCCAGGCTGGAAGAGCCGGCTTCGCGACTCCCGCCCTTGGCCGTCAATCCGCCACCCGTTGACTCACGGCCCCCCCTTCCCACAAAAAAAGAGCGGTGCCGGAAAGAAGGCCTCCGACACCGCGGTGTTTACCTAGTTCGAGAAAGTGGAAAGCTGTAAGTTAGGTAAACCCAAAGCCGGACATGACATCCGGCCTCGTGCACATCCACTACGTCCCGGGTGCCGGGGCAGTGGAGAGAATTCTCCACAAACGCCCCAGAGAACGCCGAATACGCAGCGGCTGAGATGATAACCCGATTAACGTCAATCGCGCTACCCCACGACATGGGCTGGTCGCGACACACGCAAGAATGAGACCCTTGACGGACCCCGGGGACATTCCTAATCTCAGCTACTATAGGCGGGTCTTACTGTGCGCCGACAATCAAGGAGTAGAACAGACTCCGTGGTGGCGGGCTGTCTGGGTCGCCTGTCGATCGCAAAAGGAGAGCGCTTGGGGTTGTGTGAACATACTGCACGTAAAACTCCCTCCTTCCTCTCTACGCCTGAATCTGTCCCTCCGGCGCTCTCCCCTTAACAACGCCACGCGGCGGTCCCCGAACGGGGGTCGCCGCGGCTTTTTTTGCGGAGCGGACGGCACGGGGTTTCCGTTTCTTGAATTGGCCCCTGGGCCCCTGCTACGATACCCTTGCTTTGCCCTATGCTCATGCTGGGCAATACTTTAGGATCAGGCAACTTTCTCGTCAGGATCGTCGAAGACCTCTTGGTGGGTGGGTGCGCCCGCCTCGGAGAAACCCAAATGACGCCATCGTGCGCACGAACCTTGTGTCTGGCGCTGCTCCTTCTCCCTCTGCCCCTCGCAGCACAGGCGGCAGACGTGAACGACCAGTCCGGCTCTAACTCGGTCTCGATCAAGCCGCGGCCGAGCCCCACCGCTCCTCCGATGCGGCGGGGTCCGGACCCCATCCAGAAGCCCGCCAACCCCGACAAGGTCCGGGGCACCTACGAGCTCGCCGGCGAGAAGCGCTCCCTCACGGAGGGTGCCTTCTACGACACCTACCTCGTCCTGAAGCCCCACGAGGACAAGCCGCAGCGCCCACTCCAGGAGCAGCAGGTCCTGGAGCACATCCTCCTGTTCGCAGAAGCACAGGGCATGGGCTTCGAGTTGTCCGCAGACGAGAAGGACCTCATCAACCCCCTCAAGACCCAGGCCATTTTCAAAGACGCCATCGAACAGCGGATGAAGGGCTGGGGCATCACGGAAGACCAGTACATCCGGTACCTGGCAGAGAAGCAGGCGATCCAACGGCTGAAGAACTGGTACGCCAACAGCGTGCGGGTGCGTTCCTCCGAGGTCTACGAGATGTGGAAACGGGACAACTTCCTGTTCCGCGTCTCCTATGTGGAATTCAACGCGGACGAATACGAGTCCGAGCTCCGCAAGAAGGCCCCCACAGACGAGGAGCTCCAGAACTTCTACAAGACCAATCCGCAGATTCAGAACCGGATGCGGATCCCCACCTCGGTCACCGCCGACATCGTCATCTTCGATCCTTCGAGCGTGTCGGAAGAGGAGATCGCTCGCCTGCAGGGGACCCGCAAGATCAAGCGTGACGAAGCGCTGGTCTACTTCAACAACAACAAGGAGCGTCTGGTTCGACAGATCCCATCAGAGGATCGACCGAAGCTGTACCCGCCCCCCGGCGAGGCGCCCCCCCCCGTGGACAAGCTCGTGACGCCGTTCGCCCTCCTCCGCGAGCAAATCGACCGAGAACTGATCCTGGGGAACCGCATCCAGGCCGCCTTCGACGAATCTGAAGGCGCCAAGTCACCGGACGACATCAAGAACGCCGCGGAGAAGCACGGTCTGACGCACCTGCGCCTCGAGCGTACCTCCCGCCAGACCGCCCTCACGGAGCACGTCGAGCTGGGCGCCTCCCTGTTCACCGACCTCTTCAACGCCCAGGCAGGCAACCTGTCTCCCGGCGTGCAGTTCAACGGCAAGGTCCAGTTCTTCTGGCGACTCCAGGACAAGGCCGTGAGCTCTCTCCCTCCGTTCGATCAGGTCAAGGACCAGCTGGCAGACCCCTGGTACGCCCAGACGGCCTACATGAAGGCTCAGGAGGCCGGCACCGAGTTCCTCAACAAGATGCAGGACGCCGTCAAGCAGGTAACCGATGAGCAGGAGAAGAAGATCGACCTGGAGGCAGCAGCCAAGGCCAAGGCAGAGATCGAACGTCAGGAGTTGACCAACGAGCAGCGCAAGCAGCTGGAGCAGCAGAAGTGGCGGGCTTGGGCTGAGAATGAGAAGCGGAAGATCCGCTCTGACCTCATGCCCCAGCACTTTGAGGCCGTGGTCTCCGAGTCAGGCCGGGCGCTGAAACAACACGGCCCGTTCGCGTTCACCTTCCGGACCGATCGCAAGACCATCACGGACATCGAGCAGCAACGGATCGCCTTCATCGAGTCCAACTTCCAGATCAAGTCCCTGGGTCCGGGTCACGTGAGCCCCATCCTCAGCGACATCGTCACCCAGTCTCATTTCATCGTTCGCGTGGACTCCAAGGAGGAGCCCCCGTTCGATGACATGACCGCGGTGGACTATTACCAGCGCCGGATGGCGGCGGAGCGGCAGAACACCTTCACGACGAACTACATGTGGACGGGGTTCCAAGCTCAGCGGCGACTCAAGTGGGCCCAGAACCGATAACCGACGGGAATAGAAGGACTCAAAGATGATGCGTTTCTTGATCAACGGCCTATTGATCGTCGGTTGCATGACGAGCGTCGGCATCGCACAAGACGGGGAGAAGGAGAGCCCGGGCAAGCTCATGATCGAGCTCGAGCAGGCGCTGCCTCGGAGCGCCCCGGAGCAGGGCCAACCTGTGGCGTTCTCCCACTCCGTAGACTGGGATGGTGCCATCGAGAAGATCGGCTTGATCCTGGTGAAGGGGGCCGGGACCAAGGTCGAACCGCACGCCCTCTACATGCTGGGCTGCTGCCTGTTCAACTCCCATCAGGTGGAGCAATCCAAGGCCACCTTCGAAGACCTCAAGGTTCGGTTCCCCAAGCACGCCCTCTGCACCACGGCCAAGGATCAGCGGACCGGCAAATCGCTCGTGGACCAGGGCATCGAGGACTGCTCAGACGAGCTGAGATTCCGCGCCGAGAACAAGATCAAGTTGTTGCCGACGCCGGAGCTCGACCCCGACAGCACCACGGTGCTGCACCTGACCATCGGCGACGTGAAGATCCAGTTCTACAAGAACGCTGCGCTGAAGCACCGGGAGAACTTCCTGAAGCTCGCCGAGAAGGGGTTCTACGACCGGACACGAGCCCACAAGGTCGTGGCCGGGCACGTGGTCCACTTCGGCGACCCCAACTCCAAGGAGCGGAACCCCGCGAGGTGGGGCAAGGGCGGCCCGGGATACGTCATAGATCACGAGTTCTCATTGCTCTCCCACAAGCGTGGCACGATCACCATGTGGCGCGGCACCGGTCGGCCGTCCAGCAACGGCAGCCAGTTCCAGGTCCTCCTGAAGGACCAGCCTCACCTGGACTTCGTCCAGACTCCGTTCGCCGAGATCGTTGAGGGGATCGAGCGCATCGATGACCTCTCTCGTGTCCAACGGAACCAGTACGAGGCGCCCATCAAGGACTGCTTCCTCAACGGGATCAGCACACCCAAGAAGTAGTCAGGAGGACAACCTGGCCGCACCCTCCGGGTGCGCCAGGTATCCGTCCACGACGGACTCCAGGTACGCCTGGCCGCGCTCACGGGTGGCGTCGTCACACTCCCGGACCCAGGTGACGTAGTCGCCCCCACCAGCCGGGAGGGCGTTCATGAGAGCTGCCCGTGACGGCCGATGCGTATCCTCAACGGCGAGGGGATCACACAGGGTGGGCGCCGCCGCCGAGAGGCCCTCCTGGATCCTCGCAAGATCGCCAGCCTCGCCGTCGTGGCCCAGAGCCTTCAGCCGGTGTACGGATTCCTCGAATCCGCCCACGAACCGCTCGAGCTGCTTGACGCGTTCCTTGAGCGCCCCCTCAAGCGCGGCCATGGCTGCCTCCATCAAACTCCTCTGGAGCCTGTCAGGACCTGCCACGCGCATCCGAACCTCGGCGTACCAACGGTGCAGCGCGACGAGCTGCGCCTGGTACTCCAAGGACTTGAGCACCCGTTGCGCGCCGCGACGCACCAACAGGGGGTCGAACTTGAGCTCTCGAGCGGGGAGCGACTCCCCGACGACCAACACGTCTTCGCCCCGATCCCGACGGTAGACGGAGCCGGCGGCCAACACGGTCCCGTACCCGATGGTCAACGGCCCCACGATGCCCCCCGCGCCCCCGAGGAAGATCCTACGCTCGGACAGCCAGACACCTCGGGGGACGCACCCGAACCGCGAGGCGGTCACCTTGTCACCGACCGGACCGAACGGGGTGAAGTTGAAGTGGATGAACCCACTCCCCACCTCGCTGTGGTCCTTCGGCCCGGTGCCACCCGCCAGGAGCATGTCGCAACCGTTGATGTTCGAGCCCATGGTGGCCCACGGAAACAGAATTGTCTGCTTGGTCCCCACGGCGTGGGCCGCGCTGGCTCCTTCCTCGAAGAGGGTCCCGGCACGACCATGCCCCGAAGGCCCGAAAGAGGCCCCGTCCAGGAGCACGCACCCGCTGAAGGAACCGGACCCGATGGTCGCATCTCGACCCAGCGCGCAATCCGCCAGGACCGCCGGGCCGTCCACGCCGACTCGCGCGCCGGACCGGATGAGCGTGCCGGAGCCCTGCAGACGAACCCCCGGATACAGGACGCACCCAGATTCAATTTGTTCGGGATTCACATCCTCGGCCACCTGGACCGCCGCAGGCTCGGGCATCACCACGCCGTTCGCCGCCAACCGCTGTTTCTGTGTCTCGCTCACCTCACCAATGGTACCCGGACGAGACGCGGCTACTATGCCGCCAGAGTCAGAGTTCCTACGGATGCCGAGCCCTCACACAGAAGACGAAATCGAGTCGCTGATCGATCCGGAGATCAGAGCCGAGATCGGGGACCCTATCCCCGTTCCGGTGGCTGCCGCGTTCGTTTACGTGCCCCTGGGCCTCCTCGGTCTGTACTTCGCGATCTTCCAGACGAAGACCCTGTCAGCCGCCGGACTGGAGTGGCCCCAGGTCGGCGTAGACGCGCTCCTGGGTATCGGCGTCGGCCTCAGCCTGGTGGCCGTGACGTGGTTGCTCGCGAGATTCCTGCACCCGCTTCAGGAACTGGAACGGGAGTTTCGTCGGGTATTCGGTGACGCGTCCGTTCGCAGCATCATCGTCCTGGCGATCATCTCAGGCGTCGCGGAGGAGCTGGTCTTCCGAGGGACGCTGCAGCCGTGGATCGGGTACGTCGCCGCCAGCATCATCTTCGGGTGCCTCCACTTCGTCCCGAGCACCGTGTTCCTGCCCTGGACGCTGTTCGCCCTGGGGGCGGGGTTCCTCTTCGGCTGGCTCTTCGAGTGGAGAGGCAGCCTGGTCGCCCCGATCTGCGCTCACGTGGTGGTGAACGCCCTCAACCTGCTGGTGATCGTCAGGGTCAGGCCCGCCCCCAGGCGTCCTGAGGGGTCGCTATAACGCTCGCTTGATGGCGTTCGCGAGGTCCGCCAAGGCCCGCTCGTTGCGACGGCTGGAGCCCACCTTCACGTGAGCGATGACGCCGGACTTATCCACCACCACGGTGTGGGGGATGCCGCGGACACCATACGCCTTCAGGTTGGCGAAGTCCTGGGCCACACCCACTGGAAAGGTGACGCCGCGCTTCGCCAGAAAGGTCTCCAGGTTCTTGAGCTGAGCGTCCTTCGAGACCTTCTCGAGGGGGCGGTAGAACTTGGTCAACCCAAGGAAGCCAACGCCCTGAGCCGACAGGTCCTGCGACATCAACTGCAGCGCCTCGAGTTCCAGGCGGCAAGCGTCGTACTTGTCGGCGAAGAAGTTGATCACGAGCACCCTGCCTGTGCTCTCCTTGATCGACGTACCCTCGCCGTTGACCCACGAGTCCAAGCCGATGAACTCCGGAGCGGGCTTGCCGATCCAGTTCAATTGCTCGTTGAGGGCGTCCAGGTATGGCGCCTCTGAGTGCTCCGACCGCAACTTCTCCAGGCGAACCCGTGCCTCCTCCACCCGACCGCCGTCGCGGAGAAACTCGATGGCCTTGATGCTGGCGTCGGCGATCAGCGGGGACTCGCGTCCGGAGCCCGCCACCCGATCAAGCCGGGAGATCGACTCGTCCAGCGCCCCCTGCTGATGGCGAGCGATGGCCAGGTAGTACTCGGCTACGTGCGCTCGATCGCTCGACGGCCTGCTCGTGAGGAACTCCGAGAGCACTCGCCCTGCGTTGCCCCAGTCCCGCCCGTCCAGGTAAGCGGTGCCCAGAGAGATGATCGCCTCTTCCGTGTCCGCGGAGTTCGGATGGCTCTCGATGAACGCGCGAAAGTTCGGGATGGCCTCCGCGGGCCTTCCAGCGAGGGTGTAGGCCCTCCCCAGGGTCAGGCGGCCCATGTCCAACGTGCTCTCCTTGGGCTGCCAACGAGTCAGGAGCGCGTCGAGCGCGGCGCGAAATCGCTGGGCGCGAGCCTTGGCGGCCTCTTCATCCAGCTGCTCCCCATCACCGGCCTTCATGAGGGCCATGACCTTGTCAAAGTCGTCCTGGAGTCGTTCGTCGGCCGGGGTCTGGCCCCAGACGGTCGCCACGACGAGGCACATCGCAATCAGAATCTTCATGAGTATTCCCTGCTCGGGGACGTGTCGGCTCCGCTCACAGGGTAGCCAATGACCCCGGGGACCTCCAATGGGAGCCCTCCCAACAGGGAAAACCGGGGCCACGCCCGACGGACCCCACGCCGCCACCGCCGGACGATTCGGACGGGGTCAGAGCGGACAGGTCTGATCCAGCAGGCGCAGGATCAACAGGGTCCGGAAGGTAACGTCCGTGTACTTCTTGTGCTTCCCTCGCCACGAGTCCTCAAGAGGGAAGTAATGGTACTGGGACCTGGAGACGACCTTCTCCAGGCAGTCATCGACCCGCCAGACACCATCGTCGTCCTGGAGTGAGACGAGCCAATCGAGCAAGTCCACCGCCTTGTCGCACGAGGTCAGCATCCCGGTGCGAGCCAACAACTCGAGATCGTGGAGCAGGAAGCCCACGCGCTTGTCAGCGAACTCGTCCCGGCCCCACTGAGAGATGTGCAGATCGACCAGCTTGATGTAACGCTTCCCGCCCGCCTCCCGCAGCCGCAACGGGACGTCGTCACCCTTCATCAGGTGGTCCACGACGCGCTTCACAACGGCCCGCGCCTCCGCGGTATGGAACACGGGATGCCACGCCATGAGATAGAACAGGAACATGTCGGGCACGTGGTGACCCGGCTTGATGACGCGATAGACCCCGTCCGCCTTCGTCTCCTCCTTGATCTCCACGAGTCCCTCGAAGAGATCCGGATCAGCGCCCTCTGGATACTGCTCCCCCAGCTCAGCCAGGACCCGCTCGGCGACGGCGCTGACCGCGGGGTCCTCCCCGTAACCGGCTCGGGACAGGCACGCAGCGGAGATCACGGAGAGGGACCCGAGGATGTCCTGAGTCGCCTCCTCGTTGACCCCCGCATATCCCTTCATCTCGAACAGATCGCAGGTTGAGTCCAGCATCGTGTACCGGAGCAAGCGCCCCGCGGAGCTGTGGATGATGGGATGGGTCTGATCCCATCCGTACTCCACGAGGGCGAGGAACTGGTTCACCATGCCTGGGCCACGGTTTCGGCTGGTGTTGGGGACCTCGAACTCGAGCACCTTGTTCAACCAGGTACCCGTCTCCTGCTGGGTCCGAGAGATCGCCACGGCGTGCTTGAAGTTGAAGGCGCCGTTGCGTGCGTTGGCGACCTCCGGGTCGTCCAGCGGACGGTCGTAGACCTCGGTCAGGAGGCGGGCGAGCAGAGGCGGACAGGCCTTGTCGCGAAGCCAGTCCAGCGGCTCCGCCTTGATCCGGTTCATCCAACTCGCCATGGTCTCTTCGCGCTCTCCTTCGGCCTCAAGTCCAGTGCCCTGTCCAGGCCCAAGCAGGAAATTAGGTCACGTCAGCACGCTCGTCAAGGCAGCGAGCGAACCCTGGACAGCGGCCAGATCACCCCCCACACACGCCCGACCAGACGCCGATCCGACACGGGCCCCGTCTCGCGACTGTCGCCGCTGACCAACGCGTTGTCACCCAGCACGAAGTACCCTCGGTCTACGTGATAGGGGCCAGTGGCGGTCGCCAGCAGGTGATCGGGCCAGGCCCAGTAGGTATCCCGGGAGACACGAAAATCCGAGAGCCGGGCGCCATCGCCCCCGGTCAAGACCAACCTGAGCCTCGAGTATTGACCGTACCGGCTCGTGTCCCGCTCAGCTTCGAAGAGGACTCGCTCGACCTCCAGGTCCCGATCCAGCGACGCGACCCGGAACCGTCCATCCACGGTCTCCATCCGCAACTTGAGCGGAAACCGCCCGCTCCATGGGAGCTCTCGTCCGGGCTTCGCCTCCCACTGGCCACCTCTTCGGAGCATCAGCCTCCCCTTCCCCACACAGACCGCCCGGTGCTCTTCGGCGCCGCCGAGGTCGTGCCAGACCTGGAGCTCCGCCCCCTCGTCCACAGCTTCGACCTCGAGGTCAACGCGGAGGTCCGTGACCACATGTTTGCCCTCGACGATTTCACCGCCGTCGCTGCGATGGTCGTCGTAGACCCCTTCCCTGAGGCTCCCTCCCGGTCCGGTCCTGAGGTGCGCGACCAGATCCCCCTCGAGGACCAGAGACGTGCCGTCGCCACGCAGGGCCCCCGACCGGACGTTGAATCGGTCGGCCCCGGCCTGCCCATCCGCCGTGGGGAACACGGGGACCATGAGCTGATCGACCACGGTGGGCGATCGCCTCAACCGCCCCATGCGGTCCCGGGAGGCACCCACGTACAGGTCACCGTCGCGAATGTCGACGTACTCGCCAGTGAGCCCGACCACCCGCTTGACCACCAGGCGCTGTTCCCCTGGCTCGTCGGCTTCGAAGACCCACACCTGCCATCGACGAGGCCTGTCGGCCAGACGCTGCACCAGGACCCGATCGGAGTCCCCCTCGAGCGTAGGCCACATGCTCTGTTCAACGACGAGGTAGCTCCGGAACGCGACCGCCTTCACGACCGCGGCGGCCAGCACGAGGAGGGTCGTCCCGAGGAGCCAGTATCGACGACGGCGGCGACGCGGTGGCTGAGCCGCGACGACGCTCAACCCACCTTCTCCCGCCGGTAGCGCCCCTGGCCGTCTACCGTGACCAACGCCACGTCATCGGGCGCACAGGTCCAGACCACGGCCGCCTCCGGGTCGTGCAGGTCCCCGTGTCGAGGACGATTCGCCTCCAGCAAGACACAGTCCGCTCTCATGCCCCGGGCCAGGGCTCCGACCTCTCCTTCCATCCCGAGGACGGTCGCCCCGCCAACGGTGGCCAGGCGCACGGCGACAGACGCGGTGAGTCCCCCGACTCCTCCACGGATCGCCCGTTGGGCCAACAGGAACGTCCGCATCTCCGCGAACATGTCCAGCGCGCCGACGCTGGCCCGCGAGTCCGTCCCGAGCGCCACGCGGACGCCGGCCTCCAGCATCTCGGTCACCGGCGCGATCCCCTCGGCCAACTTCATGTTGGATGTCGGACAGTGGACGACGCCCACTCCTGCGTCGGCCAGCAAGCCCACGTCATCCGCCGTCGCCTTCACGCAGTGCGCGGCGATGCAGTCCGGCCCGAGGATACCCGCCTCCGACAACATGGCGGTGGGGGTCACGCCGATGGCAAATCGATCCAGCTTGCCTGCTCGCCTGAGGGCATCCGCGATCGGGCCCTGACCGTTCACGAACAAGTCGTGCTCAGCGTCGCTCTCCGCCAGATGGAACGAGAGCCGTCGGCCCTCATGACGAGCCCGTTGAGCGATGTACCGGAACACCGCCATGGGGCAGGTGTACGGGGAATGAGGGGAGAACCCGAACGGGACCTGACCGACCTTCTCCGACAGCCCCTCCAGCAGCTCCTCCAGGGACGCGATGTAATCGGTGTCATCCTCGGCCATGCTGCCGAAGATCTCCTGGAAGTACATACCGCGCAGACCCCATCGACCCATGGCGTGGACGCCTTCGGTTCGCAGGAAGCTGTCGGCCACGGTCGTGACCCCGCCCTGCAACAGTTCGCGGGCGGACGAAGAAGCGCCCTCCTCGAAGAACGCCCTGTCGTCGGCCACCTCGCCGAGTCGAGGCATGACGCCCTGATTGAGCCACTCCAGAAACGGGAGGTCGTCGGCCACGTGCCGCATCCCGCCCAGGGGAAGGTGGCAGTGGGCGTTTACCAGCCCCGGCATCAGAACGCTGCGCGGCCCCCCCCGATGCACATCCAGCTCTCCGGGCGGCGGCCCTTCCTCCACCTCCGTTATCCGTCCGCCTTCCCAGCCGACCCACCCAGGGGACAGCACCCTGCCGGGCTCGACGATGACCTTGGCAGCCGCGATCGCGTCCATCCGATCAGCAGCCTACCTGCTCACGCCGACCGACGTGATGAGCTCGTTGTTCAGCACGTTGCCACGCACGTTCACACCCAGTTCGATGTTCACGACGCCGATCAGGGGGTTGAACGCCCCGAGGATGCGCCCCAGGTTCTTGTTGCCCTTGCTCAGCCGAGCCAGGGCCTTCTCCCGCAATCGAGCCACCAGATTGGTCTCTACCCGATAGTCCACGTCGCCTTCCAAGCTGCCCCAGCCGTCGACGGAGAGGGACATCCCACCGGCGCTCACCTTCATCCCCTCTTCGATGGTCACCCGCCCCTCCGAGATCTGGAAGGGACGATCAAAACCCTCGACGCTCACCCCATCGCCGGCGAGCACCGCCAGCTCCTTCTTCAGGGCCCGCTCCCCACCCAGGACATCCATGATGGCGCGGGCCGGAGACCGGGCGAGGACAGCGCCGCTGTCGGAGTCAAGCACCGCCAGCACGCTCGAGTCCCTGACAGCCACCTCCGACAGCGCCATCCGTCCCGCGCCGTTCACGGACTTGCTCCAACCGGCTTCTCGCGACCAGGTCCCGGCACAATCGACCTCGAGGCTCACGGTGCCGGACGCACCCGTGGTCCCGCTCCCAGGTTTGCCGAGGAGAACGGGGGCGACCACCGCCAAAGGCGACCGGAGCTCGTGCTTCAAGTTGACGCCGCGAGCAGAGGCCTTGATGGCGAATGGGTGGTCCTCGCCGACCAACTCGACCCGGGTGCCCTTGGAGATGACCACCGAGCCGCCGGCCAGGTCACACTGCCCGCCGTGCAACGCCAGGGCGCCATCCTGCAGTCGATAATGACACCCTGCGGTGCGACCCTCCAGGTCCCAGAGCCGGAAGCGCCCCACGGCCCCATGGCCAGCCCCCGCGAGGCTCAACGGGATCAGGGCACCGCCCGCGTCGAACCGGCCCACGAGATCCGCCACGAAGCCCGCGACCCGTCCCGACATGACGAACGGGGCCTCCGCGTCACGGCCAAGGTTGAGAGAGTCCAGTACGGCCCCTTCTGCGAACACCTGCGCCCGCTGTAGCCGCAACTCTCTGGGAGTCACGGCCAGGCCCGTGAGACCGCACGACACACCCTCACCACGCAGGGTCGCTCGTTGCACGTGAACGGAAGCGCTCCCCTCATCACGGTAGGACCCTCGAGCCTCGAGCTCCAGATCCGGGATGGCCACGGAGCGGGGAGGCGCGCCGCCGACGACCAGATGTCGCGCCATGGAGACCGCATTCAGGTCGACCTGCAGCTGCAATCCGCCTCCGGACCGGAACGCCGCGGACGCGACGCCGGACAGGGTCCCGGTAGTTGAGATTCGCCTCGGGTTGCCAGCCAACGGCTCGAGCTCCGAATCCGATGTGAACGGAACAGAATCAAAGCGAAGCGCCAACTCGTCCTGCGGAGCCCGAGCCTGGGGCGACAACCCCACCACACCGTCGAGCCGCACAACCCCCGGACCCACCTTCAGTTCGCCCTGACGCACCTCCGCCCGCCCGTCCCTGACCTGGACGATGAAGACCCCATCCTCCATCTCACGCCGGACCCATCGTGCCCTGGGCAGGCGCATCGAGAAGACGCCGTCGAGGCTCGAGAGCAGGTCGTCACCGCGGAAGCGGCCTCTCGCCTGCAAGCCCACCTCCTCCAGCAGCTCCAGGTCAGCGGGGAGCGAGTTCCGCAACAGGGCCATGACCCAGGACGCCTCCAGCCGAGCCTCCATGTCCAGCGCCGTCTCAACATCGGAGTCGGAGGCATGCATGGCCAGGGAGCGGACATCGACCGCCACACCAGACCCTCTCGCGCTGAGGTCGGAGACCTTGACCGCCCCGTCCTCGTGGAACGCCGCCTGCCCCTGAACGGAGAGGACCGGAACGCTGGCCCGAACCCGACCGCTCTCGATCAACCGGATCTCATTGAACGTCAGGCCGGAGCGAACCGAGACCACCCCCGCATCGCCGCGGACCTGCAGGGTCCCGTCGAGGGTGCCGAGGAGCCGCCAGGAGCTATCCGGCAGAACCCGGTTCACCTTCACGTCATCCACCCGAAGCTGGACCACGTCCCCTTTGCGAGGCCCGTCGGCGTGGAACGTCCCACCACCGGACACAAGCCCCTCATCCACCCGAACCAGGAGCCGCGACAGCTGGACGCGAGGCCCCTGCTTGTCCAGCTCGACGTTCAGGCCCTCCACCTCAATCCCTTCGTAGAGCACCCCCCCGGTGGTGAGCTGGCCCTTGCAGCGTGCCGAAGTCCACGGGTCGGCCAGCACAACGAGGATCGACCCGGAGGTCCGAACCGGACCGGTGAACCGCACATCGGGGAACAACCGATGAAGGAACGAGGGCTGAACAGCGCCCTCGATGACGCCGGAGAGGGTTCGTCCCGGTCCCTCCGCGGTCAGCTCCGCCGCGCTGACCTTCAACTCCAGGGCGGGATCCCGGAGTTCGAACGAGCCAATCGAAACGGCCTTGGTGTCCGGGTCGACGGCCACATCGAAGCCGAGACTCGCGTCCTGCAGGTGAACGGGGAAGGCCGACGACAGAGGCACCGAGACCGCGGGCAACGCCAGCTCTCCCTGTAGCCGCACGCGCCGTCCCTCCATGGCGATCTTGCCTGCCCCGGAGGTCGACAACAGGACCTCGCCGATGCCGTCCAGCTGGCGTTCGAGGGTCACCTGGGGCGAGATGCTCCAGCGAAAATCGGATTCCGAACCGGCGTCGGCAAGCGGCAGAGAGCCCGAGATGGAGATGCTCCCTCCCCCGACGTCGGCGGAGCCCTGCTCCACGGACAGGACACCCTCCAGCAAACCGCCACGCGCCTTGATATCGCTGACGGAGACACCGGCGTATCGCACCGTATCCACGTCGAGCTCCAGGCCACCGGTCAGGCCTCCGACCTGGCTCGCCCACCCGATCGCGGGGTCGAGGTCCCAACGCCCCTCTACATGCCCGCTCACCGCAGCGCTATCCGCCATCTCGAGGGACGCGGGCAACACGCCTCCCAGGGCGGATTGCAGGGCCCCGAGGTCCGGGACCGCGGCTCGCACCTGGACCCGCCCCTCAACGGAGCGGGGTCCCCATTGCACCCAGGAGGTGGGGTCGATCTCCAGCTCCCCCTGGGCGGCCCGGATGGACCCACCCAGAGAGTGGATGCGCCCCATCTGCATCTCCCCCTGCAACTGGGCGACCAGGGAGCCCAACGGCGGCGCCGACGTCATACCGCGAGACACCAGGGACAGGTCCTGGGCTTCCAACCCCAGCTGGAACCTGACACCGCGTTCGGTCGGCTGCGCTAACAACGACAGGTCATCGACCACGCCGCCGGGGGTCACACCCGTGGTCGGCTCAAGCACGGCAGCGAAGGTGTCAAGATCGAGTCCGGCGACCTCGACGGACCCGGTCACCGAGAGGGGCTCCGCCGGGTCGTTCCAGCCGGCGACGGACCCTCCCAAGACGACACGGCCTCCGGCCTCCCGTACCAACTCCGCCCGCAATCGCAGCGGGTCGCGACTCAACGCGTCACAGGACAGCGCAGCGCTGAAACCGTAGACGCCCCCTGTCCCGACGCGCAATCGTCCATCCCTCACGGTCAGGTCCGCCGCCCGATCCGTAGACAGGAAGCCATCGGCGCTGTCAGACCCCCGCGGCATCGTCTCGATCAAACGCTGCAGGTTGAGGCTCCCGTCCTCGAGAGCGCGAAGCGTCAGCGTCGGTCGGTCGACAACCAGGCGCAATGAGTCGTCGCTGAAGAGCAGCCCCCACAACCCCAGGTCAGCCGCGACGGCGCCGAGCCTCAACAACTCCTCCGACGAGCCGGGTTCGGTGACCACCATGCCGTCCAGCTCGATCCCCGACCACCACCCGAGAGACAAGGCCTCAACGGTCACTTCCGCGCCGAGAGCCTGCGTCGCCAGGGCCTCCACCCGTCCCCTGATGAGGTTGTCAGCCAACAGGCCTGGTAGCACGAGGAGGGCAGCGCCGAGCACGACGAGCCCCACCAGCAGGCGTCGCAGCCACCGACGACGAGGCTTTCCCTTGGTCTCACCCACGTCACTATCCTACGGCGAGCGCCCCCTCCGAACCCTGTCAATCCACGAAGCCGAAGACCCCCAGCACCACGCATATGTAGATGGTGAATCCGAGCAGGTCGTTCAGGGTCGTGATGAACGGGCCCGCAGCGATGGCGGGGTCGATGTTCATCCGTTCGCAAGCCGACGGCAGCACAGCGCCGATGATCCCGGCGGCGACAGCCGCCAGGGTGACAGAGACCGAGACCGCAGCGAACCTACCGGGCTCCGGCTCGACCATGATGGCCAGCGCCATGAGGCCAGAGATGACGCCGCAGATAAGGCCATTGATGATGGCCACGGCCACCTCCTCGGAGATGACCCTGCGTACGCGCGAGCGGTGGATCTCACCCGTGGCGAATCCACGCAGCATGACGGCCGCTGACTGCATGCCGATGTTGCCGGCGAGCCCGGCGATCAGCGGCAGCAGCTGGGCGGTCTTCTCGATCATGCCCGGGGCACCCATGCGCTCTGCCAGGAGCCTGATGAGCCACCCGGCGCCGATGCCGCCGACCAGCGTGAACATGAGGTAGGGCATCCGCGCCCCGACCCGCTGCAGCACGCTGCTCTCCGTCGGCGACAGGGAACCGGCGCCGGCCATGGCCAGCACATCCTCATCCGCCTCCTCCTCGGCCGCGCTGAGGGCGTCATCGGCCGTGATGACGCCCAACAGATGTCCCGCTGTATTCACCACCGGCAGAACGCTGAGGTGGTAGGTCTCCATCATCCGGATGGCCTCCTCCCGATCCACCTCGGGGCTCACCCGAATGACATCGGTGGTCATCCACTCCCGCACCGGCTGGTCAGGCTGCGCCAGGATGACTTCGCGTATGGAGAATACGCCCGTCAAGGTCTCGCCCTCGCAGACGAACACGACGTTGATGGTCTCAGCGTCAGGGGTCCCGCGGACCTCCTCAAACACACTCGCGGGCAAGGCGTTGGGGGACACCACCAGAATATCCGGCGTCATGAGTCCGCCGGCGGTGTCGGGCTCGTACCCCCGCAGCTCCCGGATCTCCCGAGCGTCCTCCGTGTCGAGGTCACTCAGCAGAGCCTCCGCGTCTGATGGCTCCACCGACTCGAGGACGTCCGCCGCGTCGTCCGGGTCCATGGTGGCGATGACCTGGGAGCCCGCGTCTCCGACGTGGAGCATGAGCAACGCCTGCTCCCGGGGGGCGGCCTCGATCAGCACGATCCCCTGGGTCTCCGTATCCACCAGATCGAAGCAGAGGGTGACGGCGGCGCGGTCCAGGTCGGGCAGCACCCTCGCCACGTCAATGGGGTTCTGGCGAGCCAGCAGAAGCGCCAGGTCGTCACGGGATGACGCATCCCCTTCCCCCACCGACTCCGCCAATCCGCGGATCCGCGCTCCCAAGAGGCCCGGGTCCAGTCCACCGAGAGAGTCCATCGTCGCCGATTTTACGACCCCCTGGCCAACATACAACCGTCCACCCTGCAAGAAGTTAGGACATATTTGATGCTGGTGGAAAAAGTCCGCGCAGGAACCGCACTCGAAGCGCCGAGCCGTATACAAGGGGGCCGTGCCACCGTCCGGCCTGGAGGCGGTCCGAGTCCGAGGAAAGCGAGAGATGCCCAGCAATCAGGACAAAGCAGCGCTCAAGAGGGTTCTGGACCTGTGCCAGCGGGTCGAGGAGGTGACCGACGCCCTGTCCGCCGGCCCACCCCCGTCACGAAGAAAGCGCCTTAGGGCGCGTCACCAACAGCTGGTGTCGACGCTCCTCGACGCCGGTCGTGGTGGAGCAGAGTCCGGCGGCCTCCCCGACCTGATTCGGGAAGTGGCCCAACACGCCAGCCTGGACGAACGCGAACTCGCCCTCTTCCTCTTCCTCTTGGAGCACCGCATCTCGTGCAGCGAACCGGAGCTCGAAGGGCGCGAGCTCCTGCAGTGTCTCTCCGGCAGCGCCTTCGACCTGCTGAAGCACAGCGCGTTGCTGCACGCCGGCAGCCGCCTCGTCTCGAGCGGCCTCGTACGCGCCCGACTGCAACACCCGGAGGCCGCGTTAGAAGGTCAGTTCCGCATCTCCGAACGCTTCTTCCGCCGATTCCAACGCCGTTACCACGGTCGCAACGAGGCGCCCGCGGAGAACGCCGAGCCTTCAGGGTACGACCGGATCATCGACCACTTCCTGGACCTCTATCAGGTCTCGAATCTCATCCAGAAGCGTGCCGCCGTTGTCTTCCCCCAGAGCTACTGGATCGACGTCCATCCCGACGTGGAGGACGGCCCCTCAGACCTGGAGGAGGCCGTTACCCTGGCGCACCAGGTGGTGCGGATGCGAGAACGCCGCACGGTCGACGTTGATCTTCCTCTGGTCAAGCTCCGCGAGGAGTTCTCCCTCGACGCGGACGAGGAGGTCATCGTCGCCACCCTGCTGTTCCAGGAGCTCTTCGCTTCGTCACCGGTCATAGAAGCCGCCGAGCTGGTGCGCCTCGTGAGCGGAGCCGAGGCCGAGGTGTTCGCCAAGCGGCATCTCCTGGCGCCGCAGGCCAGGCTTCGGGACTCCGGCATCGTCATCGCCGAGCCGGAATACGAGGAGAAGGCCATGCTCGCAGGGTTGTTCCTCAGCGAGTGGAGCACGGAGCGGCTGCTGAATCAGGTGGACATGGCCGCCGGGATCCGCCAGGAAGAGCGCAATCGGTTCCACGACTTCCTCGAGGGGCTGGACAACTCAGAGGACTTCTATCGCAATCTGTAGTAGAACTCTGAGCCATGGATTCACCTCGTGACGACGCGCTCAAGGGCAAGTTCGAGGAGTACAGACGGCTGTACTCCACGGACCCGGAGGACCGCATCTGGGCGGCCGTCGCAGAGGCGTTCAGCATGGCCGGAGACGGCGCCAACACCATGGCGGCGCTCGAGTACGCCGTCAGCCTCAATCCGGAGTGGGGCAAGCACCACCTGGATCTCGGTAAAGCCAAGATCAGGGCGCAGTTATGGCTGGAATCGGCGGCCTCCCTGGAGCGCTGCGCCGAGCTCGACGCATCTGGCTGTCGACAGGATTTCTTCGCTGAGAGCCACCTGTACTACCTGGGCTACGCGCTCTTCGGCGCACAACGCTACAAGGAAGCGGCTGAGTTCTGGAACTCTGCGGACCACGTCGTTCAGTTCTGGGGCAACCCGGAACCGCTGAAGGAGTTCCACCTCCACCGAGGCTGGGCGCACCACCTTGAAGGGAACTACCTGGACGCCGTCGAGTGCTACCGGCGCGCGCTCATCGCCCCCGGACCGGGCGACACATCCATGGATGACGACATGGACCCGAACGAGGTGGAGGAATCCCAGGACAGGATGAACGGCCCGATCGAGGACTACCACGACATGGCGGTGGGGGGCCAGTCGCTCGACGCGCGGACCATCAAGGCCACCCCGTACACCCAGTGATCAGTCGACGCGGGTGAGCCAGTGCTCATATGCCGAGCCCGCTCGGCCGCGTACCGCGTCCATGTAGGTGTCCTGGATCTTCTTCGTGACCGGGCCACGCCCTCCGGCTCCGATGGGTCGGCCGTTGACCTTGGCTATGGGCGTGACCTCCGCAGCGGTACCCGTGAAGAAGGCCTCGTCCGCTCGCATGAGCTCCTCCACCTCGATGGGAGCCAACTCGCACTCGATACCCAGGTTGGCAGCGATCTGCTGAACGGAGTCTCGGGTCACACCCAACAACAAGGACTCCTCCGGAGGGTTCGTCCGTAGGCGACCGTCGGTGACGATGAAGATGTTCTCCCCGGATCCTTCAGCGATGCGCCCGGCCTCGTTGAGGAGAATCCCCTCGTCGTAACCGCCAGCGGACGCCTCCTTGGTCGCCACGACGGAGTTCAGGTAGTGACCGGAGGCTTTGATGGTCGGGTCCAGAGCGTCGGGGCTGTACTTGGTGCGCTCGACGATCTTGGCGCTGATGCCATTCTGGACGGCGCCTGGCCCCAGGTACTCCCCCCAGGACCACACGGCGATGTAGACGTTGGTCTCGCAGTCCACGGGCCTCACGCCCATCTTCCCCTCACCCGTGATCACGAGGGGACGGATGTAGCACTCACGGAACCCGTGGCGGCGGATCAGGTCCGTCGTTGCCTCCGTAAGCTGGTCGTCGGTCCAGGAGTAATCCATGAAGTAGCCGTTGGCCGACCGGCGAAGACGCTGCCAGTGTTCGGGGAGACGGAAGATGCTCGGCCCGGAGTCCGTGTCGTAGCACCGGATCCCCTCGAACACGGCCGTCCCATAGTGGACGCAGTGGGCGAAGAACGGCACATGAGCCTCGTCAGCGGTGACGACCTCACCGTCGATCCAAACGAACTGACTGTCCACCTTTCGCGGCATGTTCACTCCTTCTAACGACCTGCGGTGACCCCCAATGTTGAAGGAACCCTCTCGCAGAGGCAAGCGCCCCCCAGCAGTCGGGCCCGTGATCCCACGTTAGAATCAGCGGACCATGGGATCTGAGGACACGAACCAGCTGATATACGACTGGAATACACGAACGGATGCGGAAAGACGCCCGCCTCCGAAGATCACCTTCGACGACGAGACCCTCCGAGACGGCCTGCAATCGCCTTCCGTCTTCGATCCTTCGATCGACGCCAAGAAGGAGATCCTCGAGAAGATGGCCGCCATCGGCATCGACACGGCCAACCTCGGGCTCCCGGGCGCGGGAGAGCAACACCGGACGGCCATCTCCGAGCTGGCGCTACACATCCGGGACCAGAAGCTCCCCATCCGCCCCAACGTGGCTTGCCGCACCATGGTCACCGACATCGAACCGGTCCGCGAGATGATGGACCGCAGCGGCCTCCCGATCCTGGCGTGCTGCTTCATCGGATCATCCCCGATCCGTCAGTACACGGAGGGCTGGACCCTGGACACGCTCCTGGGCCACGTGGAGGTCAGCCTCCGGTATGCGCAGGAACATGAGATCCCGGTGATGTTCGTCACCGAGGACACGACACGGGCGAACCCGGATGACCTGCGAGCCCTGTACGGCCTGGCCATCGACCTGGGCGCGGAGCGAGTCTGTGTCTGCGACACTTGCGGGCACGCGACCCCCGAAGGCACCAGGAACGTGGTCTCCTTCGTCAAGTCCATCGTCGAGGAGAAGGGTCGAGAGGTGGGCATCGACTGGCACGGCCATCGGGATCGAAACCTGGACCTGGTGAACTGCATCGCCGCGGTGGAGGCCGGAGCGACGCAGATTCATGGAGCCGCGCTCGGGGTCGGCGAGCGCGCCGGGAACGCTCCCATGGACCTCTTGCTGGCCAACTTCAAGCTGCTCGGCTGGATCGACCGGGACCTCACGGCCCTCGGCGACTATGTGAGGACCTGTTCCGAACACCTGCGAGTCCCGATCCCGCACAACTACCCGATCTTCGGTAACGACGCGTTCCTCACGGGGACCGGAGTCCACGCCGCGGCCGTCATCAAGGCCATGCGCAAGAACGACACCTGGCTCGCGGATCGGGTCTACTCCGGTGTCCCGGCGGCGGAGTTTGGCGAGGCCCAACGCGTATCCGTCGGCTACATGTCCGGCCGCTCCAACGTTGTCTTCTGGCTCGAGACCCACGGTTACGACGCCACCGACGACAGCCTGGTCGAACGACTCTTCACGGCCGCCAAGGCCTCGGACCACCTCATGACCGACGACGAGCTCCACGCGGCCGTTTCGGGCTGAGACGGCCGGCCCGAGAAACGGCGCGGCCCACAACGGGCCGCGCCACAGGAGCGGATCACGAACCCGTCGGCGTACACGGAAGCCACTGACCGGGCCCGCATCCTGCTGACCTGATCGGCGGCGGCCCGGCAGAGGCTCGCAAAGAAAGCGTGCCTGGGAAGACGACCTTCCTGGGCGGCCTCTCGCGCCGGCGCTATCCTGCCCCCATGCCGATCATGGAGATCCCGTTCCCCGATATCGACCCCGTGCTGCTGCGATTGGGGCCGCTACAGATCAAGTGGTACGGATTCCTCTTCGTCGCCAGCTTCCTGGTCGGCAACCACCTCCTGAAACGGCTCTCTCGGGAAGGACGCCTGCGCACGGACCTCAACGGGGTCGCGGACCTCCTGGTCGCCACCATGATCGGTGTCATCGCCGGTGGCCGGCTCGGGTATGTGCTGTTCTATGATCCCGGGAAGTACGCCGCTGACCCGCTCGAGATCATCAAGATCTGGCACGGCGGTCTCTCCTTTCATGGAGGCGTCATCGGCGCGTTCCTGGCCATTTGCCTGTTCGCGAGACGAAGGCGCATCCCCATCCTGAACGTCAGCGACGCATGCGCAGTAGCAGCGTGTCCGGGCATCCTGTTCGTCCGCTGCGCCAACTTCATCAACGGCGAGCTCTGGGGCAAGCCGACAGACGTCCCCTGGGCGATGGTGTTCCCCCGTGGAGGCCCGCTCCCCCGCCACCCATCGCAGCTCTATGAGGGGCTCCTCGAAGGCGCGCTGCTCTTCTTCGTGCTGTGGACCCTCCGCGACCGGGCGTTCCTCCGACCCGATGGACGGATGGGTGGGGCGTTCCTCATCAGCTACGCCGCCATGCGATTCCTGGTCGAGTTCTTTCGAGAACCGGACGAACACCTCGGCACGGTGCTCGGCCCCCTGAGCATGGGCCAGGTGCTCTCATGCTTCATGGTCCTCGGCGGGTGCCTCCTGCTGTGGTTCGCTGGCAAGGGACCCGGTCGGTGGACACCCACCGGCCCCACCCCTACCATCGACTCGTGATCTCGGACCGCGAGGCGGTCCTACGCAACCGAACCAACCTCGATGGCTCTTCGCCATCCCTCCCGGAGAAACGGGATGAGCAACCTGCTGATAGCCATGCTCGGCGGCGCCGCC
The DNA here is from genome assembly GCA_964507445.1 of uncultured Isosphaeraceae bacterium. Taxonomy (GTDB): domain Bacteria; phylum Planctomycetota. The sequence continues at coordinate 5,457 of CAZDQF010000019.1, read as the reverse complement.
GAGGGTGAACAACGTCACGGCCACCGCGCCGCACGTTTCCGTCTCCCCGCCGGGGAGCGCATCGTAGAGACCACCAACCTCGGCATCGAGTTGGCGCGCGCCCTCCAGTGCGACAAGCTCCACCTGGTGGGGACACCGGGCGCGTACTTCGACCGCCTCCTCGACCTCCTGCCCAACTCGGAGCAGGAAGCGCCGGTCAAAGAGACCGCGCCCGTCATCGCGAAGGAGGAACCGGCGCCATCCACAGAGTCGGAAGCGCCGGGCGACACGACGAGCGCCGACGAGGGCACCGACTCCGAAGCCAGCCCCGAATCAGGCGACGAATCCAACACCGGCTCCGACTCCGAACCAGAGAACTCGTCAGACACGAGCGACGAGTCAGAGAACGCAACGGAGGGCGAGCCTGAAGTGCAGGATGCCGCGGAGGGTAGCGCTGAAGCGAACACCGCCACGGCGAACGCTGACCAGGAGACGGACGCCCCCACCCCCGCGGAGGAGACCGCTCCGGCGACCTTCCAGGTCAAGCACCACGAGCCGGATCTGCGATCCCTCTCCGATCGAATCCACTCCCAGGTCGCGTCTCGGAGGCCCGACCGCGACGCCATGACAGCCCTCGCGGAGCGGCTCCAGGCCGCGCTTGGCATATCGGAGGTGCGGTGCGAACTGATCTCCAACCCGGTGGAGGGCCGGAGCTTCGTCGCCGCCATCCGCAGCATCGCCGAGCTCCCCGCCGACGGGGACACCGTCCACATCGATGTGACCTACGGCGCCCGCTCGTTCCCGACCCTGGGCGCCATCGCCATGTCGTACTTCCGCGAGTTCCGACCGGAGATCACCACAGGCCACGTCTACGAGGGGTCCATGGACTCGGCGGACCCGGACAAGGTCTGCACGGTGGTCACCCTGGATGGGCCGGTGGAGTTCATGGACTGGATGGCGTCCTTCAGGGACGTCCGTGACGGCCGCGCCCCTCGCAGTCTCCAGAGCCTGTTCAACCAGGACCGTCGGCTCCAGCGCATGGCCGGACCCTACGTCCGATTCCAGCGCGGGATCGAGTTCGGGGCGCTCTCCGAGACCGTGGAGGGAGCCCGCCTCCTGGAAGAACGCCGACGCCGCCTGGGTCGTCTGCCCTACGCCCACCCGTATCGCCTGTTCGACAAGGTCCTGGCCCGCACCGTCAAGCCTCTGCTCAGCGAGACATCCGCCAGCGCCTTGCAATTCCGCCTCGCGCAGCAGGATCTCGAGACAGGACACCTCCCGCAGGCCGCCCTGCACCTCCGCGAGGCCGTGGTCTCCTGGTGCATCGAGGCCTACAAGCGCAACCCGACCCGGGCCTGGATCGACGTACCCCAGTCTGGTGGAGCTCAACAGGTGCGCCCGCGAGACGTCGCCGCCTACATCCTCAGCACCCCGCAGGCCATCGCCCGAGCCCCCGAGCTGGGGACCTTGTGGCCGCTGCTCTCGACGGCCCGCAACAGATACGTCAACACTTCACCCACCACCGTGCCGGCGAGCCAACTCAAGGACCAGGATCATGAGATCCGGAGGAGCTTCGAGCTGGCCACGACCCTCATCGGTGGCTCGCAACTCGACGGTATCGACGAAGAGGTCAAGTGGGACAACGCGGTCAAGCAGGCCATCGACCTCCGGCTGGTTCGACCGCGAGAGGGGCGGCGACCACGTCGAGGCAACCGTAAGCGCGGCGAAGGCGGGGGCGGACGCGCCCCGTCCGGCGACCGCCCCCCGCGACAGAGCGGGGACCGTCCACCGAGGCGCAAGGGCAAGGACGAAGACCGTCCTCCTCGGAAGCGTCGTCCTGACGGTGACCGGCCGCCCAGGCGGGAATCCCAGGGAGTTCCCCGGCCTGACCCCGCGGACAGCACTCCGAGGGTCACCACAGCACGAGGAGGCGTCGGCAACTTCGGCAAGGCGCTCGCCGACGCAGGCCTGCGGGGACAACGAGGAGAGAAGAAGGACGTCAAGGACGCGCCTCCGGAGACTCCGCCCCAGGACACTGCAGCTGAGCCGGCGCCCCCGGCTCCGGCTCCGGCTCCACCCGCTGCAGACTCACCCACGGAGACCGATGCCCAGGCCCCGTCGAGTCCCCCTGAGCAAGCGCCCGGCTTTGACGTCGCGGGCCCCGGCGATCCTCCGAAGGACGAGTGATCAACTGGCGTCCGCTTCGCGCCGGAACTTGGCGAGGTGCGGATGCTTCGTCGTCTCGTCGGCCCCGAGCAGCCCCTCCCTGATGAGGCGGCTGTTGACGAACGTCCGGTCGCTGAGATGCACGTAGGCCTCGCGGACGCCGTCTGGGAGAGGCTCCTTCTCCACATCGGTGAGCAGGAGCCGCTTCCGTCCCAGCAGCGCGCTCAGCCGTTGTTCGGCTTCCGCCTCTCGCTCAGGCAATGGACGGGTCCCCAGTAGCACCACCTCACGACCGGTGCGGGTGCGGAAGGAGTTGGCGCCGGTGACGGCCGCCAACTGCTCTCTCTTTCCGACGAATCGCTGCTTGCCCCGGTCCTCCCGCCTAACGACAGAACCAAAGAACTCGTCGGCAGGAGCTCGGGAGTTTGCGGAAGCGACCTCGCGACGCACCACATCCAGGGGAATCGATGGACCCAGTCGATCCCGGATGATCGGCTCCACCGCAGAGTCGAGGTCGATACCGACTCCCGCTCGGTCCAGCTCGGAGCAGGCCAACAGGGTGGTGCCAGACCCCACGAATGGATCGAGCACCCGATCGCCTACGAAGCTGAACATCTGAATGAGCCGCCGCGGCAACTCCAACGGAAACGGCGCCAGGTGAGCATGCGCTCGCGTCCCCGGGAATCGCCAGTGCCCGTCGAACCAGGCCTTCCATTCGTCCAGCTCGATGCGAGAGGCCTGCTTTCGTTCTCCGTCCGGGCGCAGTCCCTGCCCCGGCTTCTTGAACAGAAGGATGTGCTCGTAGTCGAGCTTGACGATTCCGTTCCGCGGGAACGGATAGCTCCCCATCAAGGCGCCTCCCCCGGAGCTGTTCGTGTTGGTGAGCTTCTGCCAGATGATGCTCCCCATGAAGTCGAACCCCACCTCCTCCGCCAGCCGGATCACCTCCGCGTGCAAAGGGATGACCTTGTAACGTCCGTAGATCTCCTTGCGAGCGAACTGATCACCGATGTTGACACAGAGGCGACAGCCCTCCTCCAGCACTCGATAGCAGTGGGTCCAGACGTTCCCGAGGTCGCCATGATAGGTCTGGAGATCCTGGTCGAAGCCAATCTGGCCGACCCGTCCATAGTCCTTCAGCTGCCAGTAGGGGGGAGAGGTGACCACGAGGTGCACCGACCCGTCCGCCAACTCGGGCATCTGCCTGGCGTCTCCGATGATCAACTGCTGAGGGCTCACAGCGGGGCCTCATGGTAATCCAGGGCAGCTCGGGACCGACAACCCGAGCCATTGAACTGCCATCTACAGTGCAGTATATTCGTCACGTCGTCGCTCGACACTTGGTCCGGCCCTCCACGAGCCCGTTTTCCGGCATGCGTCGGGGGGGGCTCAGAGCCCACGACGGAGCTGGCCCCTTCGGGTCACACTCTTCCCCTGCGCTCCGCCGTGGCGCCCGAATCGCGGGAGGGCCGGACATCTGTCTTACCCAACACCAGCAAGCCGGAACACACCAGAACGACATATGTCCCTACAACTCAAAGAAGCGGTGCGCGAGGAGCGCAGCGAGCTTCCCGCGGTCCACGAGGCTCGCCCGCCGAATCCACTCGTCGTGCGTGTGGAACGCGTCCCCCACGACGCCAAGCCCGCACACCGCCGGGCACCCCATCTCCGGAGCCAACGCCGCGTCACTGCTTCCCCCTCTCGCCTCTTCCTCCAGGACCAGGCCCAGATCCCGACCCCAGGTGACGATCCGGGCGGACATGCGATCCGTAGCGTCGGTCCGCTCCATGGCGGCGCGACGCACGTGCTCCTGCATGACCGTTGAGATGCAGGGCTGCCCCCCGCCGTCACGAAGGAGGTTACGGGCGGCGATGTCGAAGATCGCTTCCTCCAGCGTCTCGCCGGCCTCCTCATCCGGGAAACGGTAGTCCAGATGGAGCTCCGCCTCGGCCGCCACGACGTTGGCCGCGGAGCCGCCGCGAAGCACCCCCACGTTGACCGATACCCCGGAGTCGGTGTCCGTCAGCTCCTCCAATTCGACAGCCTTGCGGCAGAGCTCGAGCAGCGCGCTGGCGCCCTTCTCTGGCTCCACCCCTGCGTGAGCGGCCCGCCCCTTCGCCACCAGCCTCATGCGGCCGAATCCCCTCCGCTGGGTGACGAAGGTGCTCGCCCCGTTGGACAGGGGTCTACCGGCCTCGAAGCCCAGGCAGAGCTGGGACTCCGCCGCCTCCGCACGGATCAGATCCGCGGAGTGAGGAGAGCCGATTTCCTCGTCCGCATTGACCACAACCGTACAGTGCCGCCCCTCCAGGGCTCCCGCGTCCCTGAGGGCCCTCAGCCCGGCGAGCATCACGACCAGCCCACCCTTCATGTCCGCCGCCCCCGGCCCCGTGGCCCGGGAATCGTCCAGCACTTGATAGCCGCTGAATCCGCCGTCTCTGGGGTGGACCGTGTCCCCGTGACCAACCAACAACAGGCGGTGGCTATCGTCGTTCACGCGCCTCCCGACCACGGTGCGCCCGACCACCCCGGTCACCAATTCCGAGGTTCGGAAACCGAGCTCCTCCAGCTCGGACGCCACAAGGTCGGCCACCTGATTCGTGCCAGCCGCATCCATCGACTCGGACGAGATCCCGACAAGTCGGCCCAGAAGAGCCTCCAAATCGGCCTGATGGTCGTCAAGTCCGCCCACAATGCGCGCCTCCAACGGCGACAATCCCACCTCTAACTCCCGGTTTGGTCAGTTCTTGGCGTCCTCGGACCATGGAGGCCAGAGACCCGACAATCACGGGCTGCCCTCGCGCCGATCCGGTAGATATACTGGGAGCTTAGCGGCCATGTGCTCGTATCGCATCCAGTTACGAGTTATCCGTCGTCGCCCATCGCACCAACGAGTTCCGTCACGACCGGCGGAACCCCCGGAGAAAAACAGACATGCTCACTCGAATCGCTCTGCTCCTTCTGACGCTGGCCTTGCCCATCAGCGCTCAGCAGGGCACCGCAGGGTCCACCGCCAAACCCGCTGCCAAACAAGCTTCATCCAACTGCGATGCCAAGAGCAAGGATGCCGCGTCCTGCCCGGCGACGGGCGCCACAGGGGGCGCGGACCAGTGCCCCGCAGCCGCGGTCATCGCCAAGGACTCCGACTGCTGCAAGGAGCAGAAGGCCGTCAAGGTCGCCAAGGACTCCGACTGCTGCAAGGAGCAGAAGGCCGTCACCGTCTCCAAGCAGTCCGACTGCTGCAAGGAGCAGAAGGCCGTCAAGGTCGCCAAGGACTCCGACTGCTGCAAGGAGCAGAAGGCCGTCAAGGTC
>CAZDQF010000018.1:104931-105515 GCA_964507445.1 uncultured Isosphaeraceae bacterium | reverse complement strand
CACCTTCCCCACCTCCGCCGGGTCCGCCTGGATCGTCAATTCGGCCCGCGGGGCGCGTTGGGCCGCCCTTGCGGGCGGCCCCCCCCCGGCCCTCCCTGCCCAGCCTTTACGCCACCTCCGAGGCCGCCCGGCCCCGTGTGCGGAATCCGGACACGAGGCCGGGCGGCCTCAGAGAATCGACCGCGTGGATCGAGAAAACCGGACCCCACACCAGGGTCCGATCCCAAAGGTGTAGGCCGGGCAATAAAAACAGCTTACGCCCGGGCCGCGAGCCCCCTTGGCGGCCATTCAGCCGAGGAAATGCCCTGTTCCGGCCATCGCTCGCCCGAATGGCACGGCGCTTGTGTTTCATGACCGTGCGCTTGTCTCGAAGGCTCCTCGCCAGAAGGGACTACGCAACTGGAATCTGGCTTCGCGTCGAGATCGAAAGGTGGTCAAGAGGGCTCGCCAAAGGTGGCAGTCTGGTGGGTCTGGTTCACCGGGGGGCTCTTCACCGGAATGAAGTCGACGCGGTTGCGTGGGGGGGGGGGGGGCGCCGCCCCCGCGGGGGGTGTTTTTGTTGGTGGGGGCGCCCCGCGCCCGCC
>CAZDQF010000018.1:78962-104921 GCA_964507445.1 uncultured Isosphaeraceae bacterium | reverse complement strand
GGCAGGCTGGGGGGGCGGGTTCACGGGGGGGCGCTTCACCGGAATGAAGTCGCCGGGGTTGCGGGCGGCCTCGCGGAACCGCGAGGCCGCTTTTTTTTGTGCAGGGGCGACACATCGCACGAGCCGCACCTGGACCACCGATCCCGGGGATCGGGACCGGCGCCGCAGGTCAGCGAGGCTGCTTGCCGTCCTTCCGTGGCGGCTCCGCTGCCGGACCGTAGGAACCGTCCGGGAGCCTCGTGGGCAACTTGTACCTGGGGTCCGTCAACAGCTTGAACACGGCCGGGTCCCGCCGCTGCAGGAGCTCTCGGGTGTGGGGTTCCCACTCGTCGGCGATCTGCCGCCCTCTCCCCGGGTAGTCCTGCGCCCCAAGGATCGTGGTCAGGGCCCAGTAGAAGTACTCGGCGCACTGACACCCGTAGTCGCAAGTACGGTCGTCGTAGTGGTACCACGCCTCCTCCGGATAGCGGCGGGGAACCCGGCGGAACCGGCCACCCCGGGCCACGTCCATGGCGTTCGCGAGGGCGCTCCCCGGACGAAAGCGAAACGCCTCGGGATAGACCTCCTCGAACCCGTGGGAGACCAGATGGAGCACCTCCTCCAGGGCCGCGTCGAAGCGACCTCGACGCTTCACGTGGGGCGGTCCCTGCGGGAGGGTCTCCTCACCGTACAGGTCCTGACCCAGCCGGAAGCCGGCGCGCTCGAGTCGCTCCCAGTCCATGTCCAGACGGCGGAAGTCCCGCTCGAACGCCGTCATGGCCAGGAAGGCGCCGCGTTCCCGCAGGTTCTTCAACACTGCCGGGTTGTCCACCGCCCCGTCCTCGTCGTTGTCCAGGTACTGGGCGAGGACATTGCTGGCGTGAAGGACCTTCACATCAGCGGTGTTCGCGGTAGCCACCACGAGGACCCCGAACACCTCCACGTGCTTCTCGAACACCGGACGAAACACCGCCAGTCGTCCGTCTTTGGGGAGCGGCCGAACCACCAGCTCCGACACCTTCCCCTCCCCCTGACCTTGGACCAGGGACGACAGCAACAGGAACAGCAGGCCGGTGCATCTCATGAGGGCCAGTGTACGGGCACCGCATCCAAGGACGAAGTGTCGGCGGATCCAGGCTATGATGGGACCATCACCCCGCGTGCGCCGTCCACCCCAGGAGTCCCTCTCGACGGAGACCCCCATGCTGTCAACTCCCTCCCGGCGCCTGGCGTCGGTCCTGACTCTCGTCGCGGCCATCTGTAGCACCGTCCCGGCCCAGGCCGGGCCGCCGGATGTGGTCGTGGGTGCGTTGACCGGCCCGTGCAACTACACCGCGGAGGCCGGGTATGACGCCTTCTCCCACGGGACCACCGCCTGCAACATCGGGGGACAGCCGCTCATCTGGCTCGCCAACAACAACCAGCACCCCGTCATCGGCGGCACGCTCTACCGCTACGATCCGTCCAACAACGGCCGCTTCACCATGGTGGGCATGTCCTGGCTCAAGCACGGCTTCGGCGCCCTGCAGCAGACCCTCTGCGGTCCTTGCAACGCCTACCCCAACACCACCGCCCTCGGCGTCGGGTGCTCAGACCCCTACGGTGCCTGCCAGAACGGTACCCAGGCTCCCCTGGGACCCCGATCCGAGATCAACGCCACCACGGGAGCGTTCCCCTACCCGCCGTCAGACCCAGCCTGGTCCGGCAACACGGAGCGGCGCCTCCGCGTCCCCCTGGCGCTCCTGGACACCAACTCCACCTATGTCTCCGAAGCGCAGTACGTGCAGTACCAGGACGCCCTGGGCGGAGTCGACGACAACAACGCCTCGTACCGCATCTCCACCGTGTCCGGTACGCCCGCCGACTACTCCCTCGCCTACTCGGGTCCCACGGTCCAGGGAGAACCCGCCATCAACGCGTGGGCGGCCCTCGATCCCGGGGTCGTCCTCCAGACCGTACAAGTCCCCGGGACCATGGGGGGGCTGTTCAGCGTCGGCATCAAGCGCATCGACAACGGCGACGGCACGTGGCGGTTCGAGTGCTGCGCCCACAACCTGAACTGCCACGACTCCGCGTCATCGTTCACCGTCAGCTTCGCTGGCGGCGTCACCATCACCAACCAGGGGTTCCACGCTCCCGAGTGGCACGCCAACGAGGTGTATGACAACAACGCCTGGATCGGCTCAGCCGCCGCCAACGGCGCCACCTGGATGGTGGATCAGCCCTTCGCGGCCAACCCCAACTCCAACGCCCTGCGCTGGGGCTCGGCCTACAGCTTCTGGTTCGACGCCAACGACCCGGACCCCACCGGGATCGCCCTGGATCTGTATCGCAGCGGCGGGTCCGCCACGATCCCGGCCCCCGTCTTCCCGCCCGAGTCCTGGGAGACCAACGGAGTCGACGCCTCCCTCGACGTGAACGGCAACACGGCCAACGACCCGTTCGTCGGCCCCATCATCACCAACCTGGCCAGCGGAGCGCTCCACACCGCCAACATCGGCGGCACGGCCGGGCAGGGCTTCGAGCTGTACCTGACCTCCTCCGCTGCGGTCCCCTCGTATTACACGTCGGCCGACGGCGACATCGTCAACCTGGACCTGATGGACCCGAGCCTGTTCGGACTGTTCGGGTACCAGCCCCTCCCCGCCGGTGGTCTGAGCTTCCAGTTCAACGAGCCGGGCACCCTCTTCTACGCGGGACAGGTCATCAGCATGAACCCGGCGACGGTGGAGGGCTTCAGCCTCAGCGCAGCCACCGAACTGTCCCTCATGCCGCTACCGAGGGCCCTCGTGGAATCCGTGGGCACCAACTCCTACACCGCCAACACGAACGGCTTCTGGCGAATCACCCACCACGGCACCACCGCCGCCAACATCACCAGCGTGGTCCTGAGCTACCAGGGCGCCACGGGCCCGGCCAACGGCGTGTACTTCGACACCGACCAGGGCATGCCCTCAGGCAGCGGGAACTTCAGCCAGGGCAACACCTACGAGCAGAACTCGGACGTGGCCTGCGGCCTGGACTACAGCGTGTCGAGTCCGTTCTCCGGCTCAGGGTGGATCGGCAGCGACCAGCTGAACGGCGCCAACTACAACACCGTGGAGTTCCGCTTCACCGGCGGCTTGTTCAACAACCGGACGTTCCGCTTCAACGCGGACACGGACCCCGGCACCCAGGGGGCCGCTGACAACGCCGGTATGAGCGTCACCGTCACGTTCAGCAACGGCGACGTGGTGACGGGCGTGCTGGCCCAGGACCCGGCCAACTCCAACCGCACCTTGGTGGAGCTGCAGTAGGCACGGTACGGCACGGGGACCGTCGCCGACGGCGGATCGTCAGCGGCGCCCTCCGAGGTCATGGGCGGCGCCGGGCTCACCGTACCCGACGCCGGGCGCTCCGACAGACCGAGGCACGAGCGGGTTCGGCGGGATAGTCTCTTCCATGAGCCTCGGTGGTGACAGCATCCGAGCCCGCATACAATCGATGGCGGGGTCGGTCCTGCGCTCTAAGGCGACGGATGGGCTCAAGAGACCGCCACCGATGCCGACCGCCGATCCCACCTACCCGAGGGCCACGCCAGACCGTGACGGCCGACTCTGGGTCACCATCTCCCTGGTCACCGTCGCCTTCCTCATGGCGTGCCAGGTGGCCTGGATCAACCAACCCTTCGACCGCTCCCTGGGCTCCCAGATCGGCGCCGGCTACATCGGCATGTCCATGCGAGCGTTCGACCTGCACAGCTGGACCGAGCTCAAGGGCGGGTGGTCCCTCATGTCCCACCCGGGGAGCCCGGCCGCGACCATCCCCTACGTGAATCACCCGGTGCTGCCCCTGAGCGTCTACTACCCGTTCTACGTGGTGTTCGGGCGCACGGAGTCGGCGCTGCGGCTCCCGGTGCTGCTGCTCCTCCCTTTGACCCTGTTCGCCCTGGCCCGTCTGGCTCGGCCCGCGGGGCCGCGCAACATGTGCACGGCGCTGGTCATCGCCACCACGGTCCCCGCCATCCTCCAGTACGGCAGCCTGGTCTACACCTGGTTCATCGCCCTGCCCTGCATCCTCCTGGCGGTCTTCATGTGGATGCGAAGACCCTCGGATGAGCCCGCTCCCCGCCGCTTCTACCTGCTGCTCTTCATCGCCGCCCTCAGCGACTGGAACGCCTATGCTCTGGTCCCGGCGCTCTGGATCGACCTCCTGGTCGCGCCGCGCCCGCGCCCCCTGAGACACGCGCTCCTCGTCGGGCTGCCCTTCGGCCTGGGGTTCGCGCTCAACATGAGCCACGGCGCCTGGGCCCTCGGAGGCTACGACGTGCTCTGGGCTCATGTCACCGAGATCCGCGACGTGCTCGCCACCGCCTCCATCGCGCCTCCGTGGTGGCCCAACTTCAGTACCAACGTGCTGGACCTGTTCGGCCTCCCGTGCATGGTGCTGGCCGCCCTCGGGCTGGTCTCCCTCCTCCCGGATGCCGCGCGACGGCGGGCAGGACCGGCACAACGGGCGGCCCTGATCTTCCTCATCTCAGGATTCGCAGCCTGCTTCGTGTTCAAGAACCGATCCGGCGATCACCCGTTCTGGGTCCTCACCATGGCCCCGGGCATGTCCCTGTGCGCCGCCCTCGGGGTGGAGTTCATCGTCGCCGCGGCGAGCCGACTGGTCCGGCGCCCTCGCCTCGTCACCGGCGCGCTCCTCCCCCTCGTGATCGTCGTCTGGGTCGGGTGGTGGCAGGCCTCGAAGGGGATCGAAGCCCAGCGGGACGCCCGCACGGACGTGGTCGTGGAACGGGGCCGCGTCCTGGACCGGGAGTTCCGCAGGGGTGACGTGGTCATCATGACCGACGTGGACATCGGCCTCGCGACCCGGTTCTACAGCCACATCACCGTAGTGCCGGCCATCCACAACCGCCGACGCTTCGACCGGGTCATCGAGGCCCTGGAACCGGTCCAGGGGGTCATGGGCCGACTGTTCATGGCGGGCCCCCTGGGCGTCGGGGTGCCGGAGTGGGCGCGCCCCCTTCCGTGGATCGAAGAGAGCGTGCGGTTTCTCCCCTACGTCGACGGTAACCTGATCCTCGTCGAGCTGGACCGGAACGCCTGCTTCGAGTAGCGGGCGCGCCGCCGCCTCATCCTTCGCACAGGCCACGGATGTGGCGGAGCACCCGGCCGTGGATGGCGTGGATCAGGGCATCGGACCAGGGCGCCCACATGGTCACGGGGTGGATGTCGAGGGCGTACCAGGTCCGCCCTTCCAACCGCGTGCGACCATCCGGCAACGGGATCAACCGGAACTCACCCCTGCGGCTCAGCATGAAGTCGTCGAGGTGAGGCGGAGAGATCCCGGCCCAGAGGCTCAACTCCCTCATGGGCGGAGGCTGCTCCGTGACGTCGAAGGCCAGACGGCGCGGCGGATCCCAGACCGTGATGGGCTCCACGAAGTCCCCGGTGCTGAAGCGACAGTAACGGACGGCGCCCTCCCCCCGCCCTTCGATATGGGCCCCCACGGGGCTGGCGATGCCCAGGTCGAACAGCCAGCCGGCGGGCTCATCGATATCGGGGAACGCGACCACGTGGCGCCAGACCACCTCCGGTGAAGCGTCGATCTCCACCGCGGTCATGACCACCCGCTCCGACGGAGCGACGAGGGCGCGCTCGACGGGGATCAGCAACAGCAGGATCATCCACGCCATGACCGCCACGGATGACCCGCCTTGACCGGATCGGGGCGCGGCGGTCAGGCTCAGGGACCTGCCGATGTGCGCCCCGAGGATGGCAAAGGGAACGGTGATGGGGAACGCCATGGCGAGGCAGATGAGCCCCTCCGCGCCCACCAGCCACATGACCGTGAACAAGAGGCCGACCACCAGCAGCGCGACGAACGACGCGCCCCTCGCGGTCCCCGCGCCCATGATCGCCATGCCCATGGTCATGCCGATCAGCAGCGGCGCGCCGATGAACAAGGTCGCGCCATAGAGCTCGAAGCCGTATACGCTCGCGATCAGCGTGGCGCCGCAACCGGCGACGGCCAGGGTGGCGGTGGCGCGCAGGTCGCGCCGCATCTTCCCCTGCCGTTGCCTGGTGGTGAGCGAGATCGGTGGCGCCGCTTCCTGCTGAGGGGCGCGCGCCGCCGTGGACCGCTCCAGGTTCCGTGTACGTCGCCGCTCCCAGCTGTGACGGACATCCGGAGCGACCGCCACCGCCAGCATCACGAACAGGTTCAGATAGGGCACGAAGATCAGCAGCCCCAGGGCCGCCGGCAGCCCGGCGGCGTAGGCCCTGCGGACCGTCATGGTCACCGCGATCCAGGCGAACGGCAGGGTCCACAGTGCCCACGCTCCCGGCAACCACTCCGGACCCGCGGTCGCCCGCTCGAGCAGATCGAGTCGTTCGGAGAAGACCGGGCTGGCGAAGTCCAATGGCGAGTACGGGACCCCCAACGCCGCCGTGAACACGCACCACTCGACCCCGTACTTGAGGGTCATCAGGCCGAAGCCCCATCGGGCGTAGGAGCCCCTGGTGACATCCTCCCGCAGCCCGAACAAGAACGTGAGCATGCGCGACAATCTACGAGAAACCGGTGGCGACCGCGACCGGAGACCAGCGGTTGCTATGCTGACGCCCGACGGAGGGAGATAGGAATGGGCTTCAAGCTCGACACGTACACCATCCGGCGCAAGGTCCTCAAGGTGCTGGGCGCCAGCTTCCATGTCTACGACCCGAACAACGAGGTCGTGGCCTTCAGCAGCCAGAAGGCGTTCAAGCTCAAGGAGGACATCCGCGTCTTCACGGACGAGACCAAGACGACGGAGTTGATCGCCATCAAGGCTCGACAGGTCATCGACTTCTCCGCTGCGTACGACATCGTAGACAGCGCCGAGAACCGGAAGATCGGCGCTGCCCGGCGGAAGGGGTTCTCATCCGTCGTGAGGGACTCGTGGGAGCTCTTGGACGCGGACGATCAGCCCATCGCCACGATCAAGGAGGACAGCACCGTGATGGCCATCTTGCGGCGCATCCTGTCCAATCTGATCCCACAGAACTTCACCCTGAGTTCCCTCGACGGCCGCGAGCTGGCGACCATGCACGTCCACTTCAACCCGTTCATCTACCGCATGACCGTGGCCGTCACCGACCGGGAAGTTGACCCGCGACTGGTGTTCGCGAGCGCCGTCCTGCTCGCTGCCATCGAGGGACGGCAGCAGTGACGGAGCCCGCGTACTGCGACTGCGGCAAGATGATCCAGGTGACCAGAGCGCAGGTCGGCGGGATCGTCAACTGTCCCGGCTGCGGCAAGGCGGTACAGGTGGAAGGGCTCAGGGACCCGCTCTGGCGGCTGCTGCAAGCGGGCGCCGTCCTGTTGGTGCTGGCGGTGGGTCTTGGGAGCGGGTTCCTGTGGGGCGCGCCCACTGGCGCCGCCCTGGGCCTCGGCCTCGGCGCGTCCCTGTGGCTGCTCTCCCGGTCCCTCTGACGCCCGCGACGGTCCGACGAGGCTGAGCATCCAGCCGCAGCCACGATCAGCCCATTACAGGGACTCCAGGTCCTCCGGCTCGATGGTACGAGCATGATCCACGTTCCCCGTGTTCCGGGTAGCGCACGGCTCGAACAACAGGAAGTGCGCCTCCCCGTTCGGCGCCACCGGCTTGTGCTCCACTCCCCGCGGCACGATATGAAAGGCGCCCTCCTCCACTGCCACCACCGTCTCCGCGCCGTCCGCGTCCCGTTGGTGGATCTCCAGCACTCCCCGCAGCACCAGGAACAGCTCGTCCTCCTCCTCATGGTGGTGCCACAGGTAACTGCCGACGGCCTTGCCCAGCTTCACATACTGCCCGTTCAACTCCCCGACGATGGCCGGGGTCCAGGGCTCCGAGATATGCGCCAGCTTCTGCTCGAGGTTCACCGCTGCGGTCATGGGAAGGGACTCCGACGGGTGCTGACCGAGGCCGCCGCGCTCGGATCACCCCCCAGATGTGGGCACCGCGCCCCTCTGGGCAAAAAAAAACGGCCACGGGACATGAAAGACCCGTGGCCAGTCACTCGCATAAGCGAGGCTGAAGGGACTCGAACCCTCAACCCCCAGATCGACAGTCTGGTGCGCTAACCAATTGCGCCACAGCCCCAATAGGGCCTCAGGTAGATGATCGAGGCGGTGGGAATAATAGGGCGACAGGGGGAGGCGGACAAGGGGTAGGGCGGATGTGTTCAGACATCCTCCACCCGGTAGGCGGATGGAGCCGGCCGGACCGCCCGGGCGAACCACAGGGGACGGCGCAGATTGTCCGGTCCAGGGGCGGATCGGGCCAGGTCCCGCCACTCCTCATAGACCTTGTAGGACGCCTCCACGTCCACATGGACGTCCCCGTAGCGGTCTCCGGGGACCGCCCGGACGACCGTGACCCCCTGGTGCCAGCAGTGCATACCGGAGATGGGGTCCGGCTGCACCGGGAAGGTCAGGTTCTGGTGGACCCCGCCATCCGACCACCAGACCCGACCGCTGTCCGGGTCCTCCGAGGAGAAGGGCGTGATCTCCCCCGTGCGGCGGATGCGCCAGCTACCACCCTCCCCCTCTTCCAGCTCCACCGGGGACGCGGCCCAGCGATCGGTGCCCCCCACCCCGGGCAGCCGCCAGCGGCCCAGATGATGAGAGCAAGCCACGACCCCGGGGCGGACCCCCTCCGTGACCCAGGCCTTGTTGACGAAGTAGCCGCTGCGGGTGGTCACCCGCACCAGGTCCCCGGTCTCCACCCCGATCCGGGCCGCGTCCTCGGTGTGGATCCAGACCGGGTTGGCGTTGGAGAGCTCGTACAGCCACTTGGCGTTGCCGGAGCGGGTGTGGATCAGGGTCGGCAGACGGAACGTGGGGACCAGGGTGTACTCCCCCTGCTCCCGGTCGTGGTTCTTCCAGTGAACGTGGCTGGGGATGTAGTTGGGCAGGGACTGATCTCGGTGATCCCAGAGGTCCATGGTCTCGGACCAGAACTCCAGGCGACGAGAAGGGGTAGCGAAGCCGGTCTTCGGTTCGCCGCCCACATCCAGCGCCACCACCTCGCCGTCCTTCACCCACGCCGCCAGCCCCTCATCCCGCTCCGCGCCGGAGACGTCCGCCGCCTTGGCGTGAGCGGAGTAGCTCTCCTTCTCCACCTCGAACGCGCCGTGGGTGCGCATGTACTCCAGCGGTGACACCCCGGCGGACGCGGCGGTCTCCGGGAGCCCCGGCACCGAGTTCTCGAAAATCCACTGGTAGTACTCGGAGATGGTGATCCGTTCGCCAGGCCGATAAGGGGATTCGAAGTTCTCCCTGATCCCGAGGCTCCCGTCCGCATCGATGGCCCAGGACAAGGAGATCCAGAACTCGTCCTCCTCCCAGACCTCCCCTGGATTGGCCTGCCAGGTCCACTCCACGGGGTTCCCTTCAGCCTCCTGAAACACCCGCATGACGGGCTGGCGGAACGAGATCCACCGACCCGCGTGGGTCTCCTGGCTCATGATGTCATGGCGCTCGGTGGCCAGCCCCATGGGGAGGACGTAGTCAGCGAAGATGGCGGTCTCGCTCCAGGTCGGGGTCAGCGCCACGTGGCACCCCACCGTATCCTCGTCCTTGAGCATCTCTATCCAGGCGAACCCGTCCGGGTTGGTCCAGACCGGGTTGTAGACACGGGTGAAGTAGGTGTCGAGCTTCGCTCCCTTGTCCCGGATCAGGTGCGGTAGCAGGAAGCTCAACTCGTGATGAGAGAGCGGCCACTGCCGAGGATAGAGCAGCTCGTTCCACACCTCCTGGGGGCGGGGCTTCTTGAACGGGGCGGCCACGAACTTGTTGTTCCCCGCGAGGGCCGTGCCCCCGGTGGTCCCCACAGATCCCGTCAGCACCGTCAGAAACTGCAGGCAACGGGCCACCTGCCAGCCGCCGCGGTTGCCGGACGCGGCGTTGCGCCAGACATGGGACGCAAACGCCCCACGAGCAGCGCCGATCTCGCGGGCCACGGTGCGCACGGTGTCCACATCCAAGCCGCACTCCTCCGCCACCCACTCCGGGGTGTAGGAGGCGTAGGTCTCCTTCAGCAGGTCGATGAAAGAGTCCACGGTGCGAGGCCGGTCCGGGTGCGCAGCGTCCAGGGTCTCTCGCCAGTTGACCCAGCGCTCGATGAACCGGCGATCTTCCAGGCCCTCCTCCAGGATGACGTGGGCGAACCCGAGCAACATGGCCGCCTCGGTCCCCGGGTAAGGGGCCAGCCAGTAGTCAGACATGGACGCCGTGTTGGACAGACGCACGTCCACAGTGGCGATCTTGGCCCCCTGCATCTTGGCGTCGATGATCCGCTGGGCGTGGGGGTTGAAGTAGTGCCCGGTCTCCAGGTGAGCGGACAGCAGCAGGATGAACTTGGCGTTGGCGTGGTCAGGCGAGGGGCGATCCCCGCCAGACCAGAGGGCGTAGCCCAGACGCGCCGCCGCCGAACATACGTTGGTGTGGCTGTTGTGTCCGTCCACCCCCCAAGACTGCAGCACCCGGTCCATGTAACCGTCGTGACCGGGACGCCCCACGTGGTACATGACCTCCGTCAGGCGCTTCTCCGTGAGGGCCTTCCGGATACGTCCCGCGAGGGTGTTGATGACCTCATCCCAGGTGGTGCGTTCGAACTGCCCGGACCCGCGAGGCCCCGAGCGCTTCATGGGGTACATGACCCGTTGCGGGTCGTGGACCTGGTTGAGAGTCGCCGGCCCCTTTGCGCAGTTGCGCCCGCGAGATCCCGGGTGGTGAGGGTTGCCCTCCACCTTGCGAACCTGGCCGTCGTCCTTGTCGATGTAGGCCACGAGGCCGCAGGCGGCCTCACAGTTGAAGCACGTGGTGGGCACCAGGCGATAGCGCCGCTCCACCTTGCGCGGCCAGGCCTTGCTGTCGTACTCCACCCAGTCGTCCCAGCGCTCCATGGGCGGGAACGAGCTCAGGTGGGTCAACTGCCACGGCTCACCAGAGGGCGCGAGATCCTGCTTCGTCATGACAACGGCACCTCCTGCCCGGCGCGAACCCAGGCCCGCTCGTAGAGGGTCAGCGCCAACACCGCCACGACACACGCCAACACCCGAAGCGACAGGTCCGCGGTCGGCACGTGGGGCACGCCGAGGACCAGCAGCGCCGCGGTGTAGAGCAGCACGCTGGCCATGGCTGGCATGCGGGACCCATAGAGGATGGCGTGCGCCCTTTGGCCGTCCCGGGTGGAGGGCCGGTGGCCTCGTCCGAAGCTGAGCCAGAGGCCGTTCAGCGCCGCGAGGATCACGAACAGCGTCTCGATCCCGAGCATCGACTGCTCCGCCGAGCCGGGGATCAACATGACGGCGGCCCCCATGAGCGCCGCCATGACCAGCAGGTGGGGCAACAGGTCCTTGCCGAGCCACAGGTCACGGCCGCGACACTGCCAGAACAAGAACGCGGTGTAGCCCGACGCCAGCGCCGCCAGGGGTAGGTTGACCCAACGGAGCAGATCCGATGTGGCCTCGTCTCCGGTCATGCGCAGCACCAAGGAGAGGCTGGTCAGCAGACCGAACCCCATGAGCCCCCAGCTCCCCTTCACCAGCCAAGACCGGGTGTTGGGGGTGAACAGGATCTTCAGAAAACGCTCCGGTCGGCCCAGGTCATGGACCAGCAGGAACCCGGTGACGCCGAGGAAGACCAGGGCCACCAGCTCCGGTATCACCCCGGACCACGCGCCGGGAGCGGAGCTGACCCCGAACAGCGACAGGACCGGCGCCAGCATCATGACTCCGGCGGCGATGTTCTTGGTCACCAGGTAGGACCAGATATGCCAACCCCAGACCGGAGGGTGGGCCACATCCAGGCTGGCGATGAGGTCCTCCGGAGGCTCAAACCCCGGCGGCACCAGGGGCTGCGGCGACGGTCGGTCGGACCAGATGTACTGGGGCGGCTCGGTCGCGGAGCCCGGCACGAGGGCGTCCTCGAGGGCGTCCACGTACCAGACCCGCGGCTGCGTCCCCTTCTCCAGCTTCCGTTGAGACGTGGGCTCCTCGGCGATCAGGGTCGCGATCTCCGAGTTCGAATCCGTGACGTCACCCGCGACGATGGCGTGCGCCGGGCAGACCACCACGCAGGCCGGCTCCAGCTCCAGCTCCGTGCGATGGGCACAGTAGTGGCACTTCTCCGCCACGCCCGTGTCCTCGTTCAGGTAGAGCGCGTCGTAAGGGCAAGCCTGCATGCAGGAACGACACCCGATGCAGCGATCCCGGTCGAGGTCGACGATGGCATCAGGACGCTTGTGCAGCGCCACCGTGGGACATATCTCCACGCAGGGCGCGGCGTCGCAGTGGTTGCACCGCATCACGGTGAAGTGACGCCGGACCTCGGGGAAGGTCCCCTTGTCCACGTACTTCACCCAGGTCCGGAAGTCCCCGACGGGGACCTCGTTCTCCGACTTGCACGCCACCGTGCAGGCGTGACAGCCGATGCACTTGCGGTGGTCGATGACGAATCCGTACTGCATGCGGGGCTCCAGGGCGCGCAAGCCTGACGGCAGGAGGCGCGGGCGTCAATCAGGCGGAGCCGCGAAAAACCCGCGCCCCTTCCCCCGGCAGCCTAACGACCGGAGGGCCGGCCGACGATGACAACCGTCCGTCCGGGGAACGCCGCCTCCGTGGCCGCGTTCTCCGCTTCGCTGCGATAGCGGACGAACACCGGTCGATCCCCGGGCAAGGCCGGGTCATTGGCGAGCATGGCCGAACCATACTCCGGAGCGGTGGGGGATCGGACGAAGATCAGAGCACCGCCGTGGACTCCGTCCTCCACCTGTTCCAGGTACTCCCGGTGGAACCCGCGGTAGCCGTCGTAGCGACCCACCACGCGCCAGGGCAGGAACACGACGACCGAGATGGCGCAGCACAGCAGCAGGCATCCGTGGGCCCGGGCGCGGAAACGGCCGTCCGGCCAACGCTGCTGCCCCCAATCCACGATGGTCTGAAGCCCTCGGGCCGACAGCCACAGCACCGGCACCAGCATCAGGTACCAGTAACGAGCGCCGTAGTCCGGGCCGCCGCTGAACCAGTAGCAGCTGTACGCCCCCGCCAGGACCAGCAGGAACACGCCGCAGATCCTGTCAGCCCGGGTCCAGCGGCCACCGAGCACGTGGGCGCCAAAGAGCAGCAGCCCGCCGACCGCCCAGCCGAGCAGCTCGAAGTTGAGGTTGCAGAGGTTCTGGTTGGCGTTGAGCAG
Source organism: uncultured Isosphaeraceae bacterium (assembly GCA_964507445.1). Lineage (GTDB taxonomy): Bacteria > Planctomycetota. Next base: position 91,739 of record CAZDQF010000018.1, on the reverse strand, counting down.
GACGTCCTTGAAGCCATGCCCCCGATACGGGTCCAGCTCTCCCCAGGTCTCCGGCGGGTTGCCCACGTCCGCGCCGAACCCCAGCCGGTTGGCCCCGGGGTACCACAGACGGTCCGTGTACTCCTGAATGGGGACCGTCAGCATGTCCCCGGTCATGGCCTGGTTGTATGCGAACACCAGGGCCCCCACGACGACGCACCCGGCGCCGTAGCTCAGCACCGCCGCCAGGTGACGTTCCCGCTGAGAGAACCACACCAGCAAGGCCAGGGCCCCGCCCACCACCAGCCCGTCCAGGGGCCGCACCAGGAACAGGTGCCCCATGAAGCACCCGGCTGCGACGAGGCGCCATCGGGACAGGCCGTCTCGCACCTGGATCACCAGCAGACACGCCAGCACCGCATCCAACAACGACACCGCGTGGGTCATGAAGGAGGCGGAGAGGAAGAGCAGCCACGGTGACGCGGCCATCAGGAGGGCGACGGTGTCAGCGGTCTCACGGTCTCGGAGCCGCCGCACAAGCCCGTGGGTCGCAGGGATGGTCAACGCACCCAGGAGGGGGTTCACCAGCCACGGCGCTCCGGCCAACTCCCCCACCGCCAGGACCGCCGGCCACCCCGGCGGCGTCACGGCGAACCAGCGATCCCCCACCACGTCCAGCAGGTACAGCTCGAACGCCTGGGCCGCGGGAGGTGCGTCGAACCACAGGCTCCCCGCGGCGAACGTCCGGGCCTGGAACAGGTAGGCCACCCCGTCCGGGATGTGGGGAACGCCGTCGAGGACGAAGCGCGCCACCACGCTCGAGAACAGGAAGACCCAGAGCCCCAGAATCCACGGCAGCCGCGCCGTGGAGGACGGGGTCTTCAGGCGCACCGCTGCGTCACTGGTGCCGAATGCAACCAGCGCCCCCATGGCCACCAGCCAGGCGCCGCTCATGGCCGCCACGTTCACCGCGTAGGACGTCCAGTAACCCCTGGGCTCATACAGGGTGAGGTGGGCCACGGAGCCCAGGAACAGGCACATGGCCAGAGGCCAGCGCCAGCTGCAGCACCAGGACACCAGACCAAAGACCGCGGGACGCAGGCGACCTCGCAGCACCGCCAGGACACCGAGGCCGGCGACCCCGATGGCGGCGAGGGCGAGCAGCACCAGGGGCTCTCCCCGCTCGTCGTTGCTCAGCCACGGACGATGCAGCCAGAGAGGCTTGGTGAGGCCCAGGGCTCCCACGGTGGCCAGGGTCAGCAACGCCGCCGGACGGGACCAGGCCGCGAACAGCAACACCACCCCGACCATGGCGCACCACCAGGCCTCCAGGGTGTGCCCACCGGCGGGGACGGGCTCAACAGGCACGAAGGGCGACGCACCTATGCAGGCGACGCCGAGGACGATCAACGCCGACCGGATCACGTGGTCCGGGCCTGCTCGGGCTCATGGCCGGGCCGCAGGGACCGCCGCCAGCTCCTGAGGCGACCGCCGAACCGGTAAGCCCAGAGGTTCCGCAGGAACTGCCAGCAGGTCTCGGAGCGGACGTGGGAGAGGCCGTTGCCGCGCATGCGCGCGAAGACATTGGTCTCGAGGACCCGGACCCCGAGGTAGCGGGCCTTGATCATCATCTCCGGGTCCAGGAACCACTCCTTGGACTGCAGGTCCATGGCATCCAGCATCGAGCGATGGAGGATCTTCGGGCTGCCGTTGACGTCGATGGACCCCAGCCGCGGCCAGAGCGTGATCATGAGGGCGTTGTAGGCGATGGAGACGACCTTGCGCTTGACGCCGTCCATGCGGAAGCGACGCCGGACCTTGGCCAGGGTCCGCGGCTTGCACACCCGCACGGCGTCGAAGAGCCGCACCACGTCCTCCGCGTCCACCTGCCCGTCCGCCGGGATGATGCCGATCCATGACGCCGAACACTGAGGGAAGGCGCGGAGGACACCGTTGCCGTAGCCCTCGTTCACCTCCACACGGACCTTGCGGACGGAGCGGCCTTCCGCCACGAACTCGTCGATGATCTCCCCGGTCCGGTCGTTGGACCCGTTGTCCACCGCGATCAACTCCAGCTCATGCCCCGCCGCCTCGAAGGCGTCCAGCAGCTGGGGGATGGTGTAGGGGATCACCTCCTCCTCGTTGTAGCAGGGCACGATGAGCGACAGCGCCGGGTCGGTCATGGGTCGATCCCCAGCCAGTCCCGGTACCAGGCGATGGTCCGGGTCAGCCCCTCGTCCATGCCGTGCTGCGGGACGAACCCGAGGACCTCCTGGGCCTTGGTGCAGTCCAGGTACTGAGCCGGGATCTCGTTGCTGGCCTCGTTCATGACCTTGGGCTGCAGGTCGTCGCGCCCCACGTGCTTGAGGATGCGCTTGACCACGTCCAGGACGCTGAGGGGCTCACCCGCAGCGAAGTTGAAGGCCTCACCGGCGAGCTGCTTGTCTTCCAGGTTCTCCACCAGCCCCAGGTACGCCTCCACGGCGTCTTCCACGTAGAAGTAGTCCCGGACCGGCGTCCCGTCGCTGCGGATCACGGGGGGGTGACCATGCAACGCCCACCGGATGGTGCCGGGGACGATGCGGCTGAAGTTCAGGTCTCCGCCGCCGAAGAGGTTGCCGCAACGGGTGACCGCTATGGGCATGTCGAAGGAGGTGGCGAAGGAGCGACAGACGATCTCCGCGCAGGCCTTGGATGCGTCGTAGGGATAGCGCCCGTCCAGGGCCGCGTCCTCCTTGTAGGGCAGCTGGTCGTGACTGCCGTAGGCCTTGTCCGACGAGGCCACCACGATCCTGCGCACCAGGCTGGTGCAAGCGCGGCAGGCCTCCAGCAGGTTCCAGGTGCCCCGGACGTTGGACTCGAAGGTGGAGAGGACGGACCGCGAGGCCGTCCCCACGATGGTCTGGGCCGCCAGGTGGAGCACCGTGTCGATCTCGTACTCGTTCACCGCCCGCAGCACGTCCTCGTAGTTCTCGAGAGACCCGCGGACCACGGTGACCTGGTCCACCAGCCCGCTGCTGACCAGCCTGCTGCTGGGGACCGAGTCCCGGACGAAACAGACCACGTTGGCTCGACGGCGCACCAGCTCCTCCACGGTCCAGGACCCGAGGAGCCCGGTCGCTCCGGTGACCAGCACGGGGCGGTGCAGCCAGAACTCTCTGAGGGAGTCGATCACAGGTAGATCCTCCAGGGCGCGGCGCCGCTGGCCCACAGGGCGTTCATGGCCTGGGCCTCCTTGAACGTGTCCATGCACTGCCAGAAGCCCTGGTGCTCGAACAACGCCATCTGCTGCTGCGCCGCGATCTCACGGAACGGCTCGACCTCCAGGGCGCCGTCATCGTCCAGGTAGTCGAACAGCCGCTTGTCGAACACGAAGAAGCCTCCGGAGGTGAGGTCGTTCATCAGGGGCTTCTCCTGCCAGTGGTAGACGACCCCGTCCTCGTCCGCTCGCACCACACCGTACTTGGAGTAGGGGTGGAAGCCGGTGACCGTGGCCACCTTGCCGTGACCGTCGTGGAACTCCACGAGACGATCCAGGTCCACGTCGCTGAGCCCGTCCGAGTAGTTGGCCAGGAACTTGTCGCCGTCGATGAGGTGCCGGATACGGTTGAGCCGACCGCCGGTCCCGGTGTCCAGCCCGGTGTCCACGAGGGTGATGTCCCAGTCCTCCACGTCCTCGTGGTCGCCCACCAGCTCGGGCTCGGAGGCTCCGGCCTTGAGGCGGAAGTCGTGGTGCATCCAACGGTAGTTGAGGAAGTACTCCTTGATGGAGTTGCCGCGGTAGCCCAGGCAGAGGATGAAGCGGCGGTAGCCGAAGTGGTGGTAGTGCCGCATGAGGTGCCAGAGGATCGGCCGGCCGCCGATCTCCACCAGGGCCTTCGGGCGCCACTCGGTCTCCTCCCGCAGCCGCGTCCCCTGCCCACCGCACAGCAGCACGACCTGCTCGTCCTTGATCGAAGGGTTGCTCGCAGGTGTCTGGCTCATGACCACTCCCGGGGCTCTGGCAAGGGGATGATGAACCCTCCCCCGGCCTCGACGTACGCCGCCTCCTGACGGCGGATCTCGGCGGCGATGTTCCAGGGCAGGATCAGGGTCCGGTCCGGCTGCTCTGCCTTGAGGCAGGCCACCTCCCGCACCGGTATCCGGCTACCCGGAGTGTAACGCCCCACCTTGAGCTCGTTCCGATCCACCGCGAACGCGACCCGGTCCGCGCCGATGCCGCAGTAGTTCAGCAGGGTGTTGCCCTTGGCGGGGGCGCCGTAGGCCGCCACCTCGAGACCCGCTCCGTGGAGCCGGTCCAGCATGGCGCACAGCTGCTCCTTGTTGCGCACCACGGAGGCGGCGAACTGGCGCCACGTGGCCATGTCCTCCATGCCGCGGTTCCGCTCCAGTTCGACCAGGCGGTGCACCGCGCCGCCGTGCTCAGCCCCGGGCCGAGCCAGGACGCGCAGGCTCCCTCCGTGGACAGGCATCTGCTGCACATCGAAGATCCCCAGACCGGCGCGGGCGTGGGCTTCCGCCAACGCGCCCATGGAGAAGTAGCTCAGGTGTTCGTGATAGACGGTGTCGTACTCGAGACCGTCGAGCAGCGTCATGAGGTGAGGCACCTCGATGCTCGTCACCCCTCCGGGCCCGACCAGGGTGGCGCACCCTCGAAGGAACCCGACCGGATCGGGCACGTGGGCCAGCACGTTGTTGGCGCAGAGCAGCGCCGCCCCGCCGTACTCCTCCCGCAGCTCCGTGGCGGACTCCGCGTCGAAGAAGCGGTTGTCCGTGCGCACACCGGCCTCGTTGGCGGCGGCCGCCAGGTTGGAAGCGGGCTCCACCCCCAGGACCTGGACCCCCCGCTGCATGAAGCTCTTGAGCAGGCTGCCGTCGTTGCTCGCCACCTCCACCACGAGGTCCGTGGCGGCGAGGCCGAGGGAGCGGACGTGCTGGTCCGCCAGGGCCTCGTTGTGGGCGGCGATGGTGCTGGACTTGCCGCTCATGTAGATGTAGTCGGAGAACAGGATCTCGGGAGGGACCAGCTCGGACAGCTGCATGAGCCCGCAGCCCTGGCACCACAGCACCTGCAGCGGATAGGTCTCCTCGGGTCGCCCCAGGTCCTCTTCCCGCAGGAACGCGTTGGCCAGCGGCGTGGACCCCAGGTCCAGCACCAGGGGCCGGTCATCCCCACCGCAGATCAGGCACCGTTCAGATTTCGCCATCGTCCGCACCCGTCGGGCGCATCCCCACCGCCTCGTGTCCCTCCGCGAGCCGCGCCTTCAGGCGCGCCACGCCGTCACGGATCTCCACGTCGAGCGAGCCTCCAAGAGCCTCCCCGCAGCGTCCAGTGGGCACTGCGGGGTGGTGCATCTCCCGCTCGTCCTGAGCCACGTCGCCGAAGCCCAGACGCTCTGCTCCGATGTTCAGTTCATCGGCCAGAATGCGCACGAACTCGCGTACTGGCAGCAGGTTGCCGCTGGCGACGTTGAGCGCGGGCGCGTCAAAAGGACGAGCGCGACGCAGCACGGGTCCCTCGGGGACGCAGGCCAGGGCCAGGGCCGCTCTCACAACCTCTTCCACGTAAAGGAAATCCCGCCGCTGGGTGCCGGCGCTCAAAGGCACCCGGTGAGACGTGTTCATCGCCTCGAGGAGCGTCGGCACCAGACGCCCGGGCCGCTCACCGAGCCCGAACACGGTGAAGGGACGGATCACCAGGCTCGCCAGCCCCCCGTCCCGCGCCTCCCACAGCTGCTCCGTAGCGGCGAGCTTGCTCCGGCCGTAGAGCGTGTCGGGGACGCAGGACGCCTCCTCGTCCAGGGAGTCCGCCGCCTTGCCGTACTCCAGCGCGGAGCCGAGGTGCAGGACCCGGCACCCCGTCCATTCCGAAGGGATGGACATGACACCGCAGATCAGCTCCTCCATCACGTCCTGGTTGATGCGCTGATGGAGTGACGGGTCTCGCTCCTGCCGCGCCACCCCGTAGGCGGCGAGGTTGAAGACCATGTCCGGGCGGACGCGGTGGATCAGCTCACCGCAGCTGCCGGGCTGGCTGAGGTCCGCCACCTCCAGGTGCACGCCCTGAGCGAGGGGGCGCGGGCGCGGCGCATCCGGGCTGCGCGCGTGCGCCCAGACCTGAGCCCCCGCCTGCCGCAGCTGCGCGACGGTCCAGCGGCCGATGAACCCGGTCGCTCCCAACACCAGCACCCTGCGATCCTGAAGCCGATCCACGGGGTGATTATGAGGAAAACCCGAACGGCTTATCCATGACCCTTTGCCCGATCCCCTCGAAGTGCCACAATCCGCGGGTAAACAGGGACTTCGAGCACAGACCATGGCAAAGAACATCACCCCCCGCGAGCAGGATTATCCCCAGTGGTACCAGGACGTGATCAAGGCCGGCGAGCTGGCTGACCACTCCCCGGTCCGCGGCTGCATGGTCATCAAACCCCACGGCTACGGCGTGTGGGAGTTGATCAAGGAAGGGCTCGACCGGCGCTTCAAGGCCACCGGTCATGTCAACGCCTACTTCCCCCTGTTCATACCCAAGAGCTTCCTGGCCAAGGAGGCGGCCCACGTAGAGGGGTTCGCCATGGAGTGCGCGGTGGTGACGCACTCGGGGCTCGAGAACGACGGCGAGGGAGGGCTGCGCCCCAAGGGAGAGTTGGAGGAGCCGCTCATCGTGCGCCCCACCTCCGAGACCGTCATCGGACACATGTACTCCAACTGGGTGCAGAGCTGGCGGGACCTGCCGATCCTGATCAACCAGTGGGCCAACGTGGTCCGCTGGGAGATGCGCACCCGGCTCTTCCTGCGCACCATGGAGTTCCTCTGGCAAGAAGGCCACACAGCCCACGAGACCGCGGAGGAGTGCGAGGAGGAGACGAGGCGCATGCTGGAGGTCTACGCGGAGTTCGCGGAGAACGTCCTCGCCATGCCCGTGCTCAAGGGAGAGAAGACGGAGCGTGAGCGGTTCGCGGGCGCGGACTGCACCTACTGCATCGAAGCCATGATGCAGGACGGCAAGGCCCTGCAGGCCGGCACCAGCCACAACCTGGGGCAGAACTTCGCCAAGGCCTTCGACATCTCTTTCCAGACCCGCGAACAGCAACAGGAGCACGCCTGGACCACCTCCTGGGGAGTCAGCACTCGCCTCATCGGCGGCGTCATCATGACCCACTCCGACGACGACGGGCTGATCCTGCCCCCGGCCATCGCCCCCGTCGTCTGTGCCATCGTGCCCATCTACAGGAAGGACGCCGAGAAGGAGGCCGTGCTCGCCTACGCGAGACAGCTGCTTGTGCAGCTGTGCGGTGAGGACGCCGTCGCCACCGCGGAGTCCGCCATCGGGCACAAGGAGATCCTCAACGTCGTCCTGGACGACGGGCGCAAGGTGGTGCTTGACCTGCGAGACGGTCTCCGCCCGCCGGACAAGTTCTTCCACTGGGAGCAGAAGGGGACGCCCATCCGCATCGAGTGCGGACCCCGTGACCTGGAAGGCAAGAAGGCCATGGTGGTCACCCGTCACCCGAGAGAGAAGAACGTCACCGAGGCGACCGAGCTCACGGGACCCTGGATGCACGGGATCCTGGACACCATGCAGCAGGCTCTCCTCCAGCGCGCCACGGAGCTACGAGACGGCAACACCCACGTGGTGGACACCTACGACGACCTCAAGCAGCGGCTCGACGCCGGCGGCTTCTTCCTCATGCACTGGGACCGCACCACCGCCACGGAAGAGAAGATCCAGCAGGAGACCAAGGCCACCATCCGCTGCATCCCGTGGGACGACACAGTGGAGACCGCTGACGGGCCGGTGAACGTCCGTGAGCCAGGAACGGACCCGGTGAGCGGCCAACCCTCCGAGGGGCGGGTGGTGTTCGCGCGGTCCTACTGACATCGCCCCGGGGAGCCAAGCCTCCACTGGGGACAGCGAGACCCACTCAGACCTGCATGGCCTGTTCCAGGGCCTCCATCCGCTCCACCATGCGAAATTGAACCCGCGCACGGTCCAGGTTGTGCCCCGAGCGTGCGGTCTTGAAGTAGACGTCCCCGGCGATGTGATCCGTGAGGAAGCGCAGCCCCACGGTGAAGGTCACCAGCCTCGCGGCGAAGGGCATGAGGTCTCGCTCCAACGAGGTCAAGGTGCCCGCCGCGCCGTCCAGGAACCCGTCTACCAACGCACGGTAGAGCTCGACATCCATGCCGACCTGATCCAGGTCACGCTCATCCTCTGCGCTGGTAGCCGCAGTGAACCGCACGAGATCGCCGAAGTCGTACAGCGTCCAGCCCGCCATGCAGGTGTCCAGGTCGACGACGCTGACCGCGCGGCCAGTGTCGTTGTCGAAGAGCACGTTGTTCAGCTTGGTGTCGCCGTGAACGATGCGCAAGGGAAACCGTCCGTTGCGCAGGTGATCCTCGATGACGTCCACCATACCCATACGCTCGCGCACGAACCGGATCTCCGACGCGACCTCCGCGCTCCGATCCAGAGGGTCCGATGACAGTGCCTCTTCGAACTGTCGCAGACGGAACGGCGAGCTGAAGAAGTTCGGGATGGTCTCCCTGAGGTCGCCAACGTCCAGGTCCCGCAAATGGAACTGGAACCGACCGAACGCCCGCGCCGCCTCGAACGCCTCCTCCGGTCCGTGGCACGCGTCATGAGAGCGCGTGTTTTCGATGAAGTCGTAGGTGCGCCACGCCCCGGAGTCTTCCCGTGTCCAGCTCAATCCGTCCAGGGTGCGGATCAGCCGCAGCACCCGGAACTCACGATCGTCAGTGTCCGTCAGCTTCTGGTCCAAATGGGAGATCACCTGCTCGATGTTGTGCATCAGGCAGGGCAGGTCGTGGAACACCCTGTCGTTGAGGCGCTGGTGCAGATAGCGGCGGGGACTCGCCTCACCCACATCCCAGGCGGACAGATAGGTGTCATGGATGTGCCCGCGATCGAAGGACTCAATGGAGCGCAGCTGGCCATCGATGGCGAACCGACGGACGGCCTCTACGACAGGCTGTGGGATCCTCACCGACATGGGGTCTTCCGGTAGCAAGGCAAGTTCGGGAATGAAGCGGAAACGGGGGAGCTGGGGCGACCTCCCGATCCCAAGATATCACGCCCGATGGCTTGTCAGGGTTGAGAGAAGACGGATCTCACACCTATGGCCTACCGGTCCGACCTCACCTCATCAGGCGGCAACACCAGCCGCCTACGAGAATCGGCACAAACTCCTGACAATCATGGAGATGAGCCCGGCTGATGCGAGGATTCCGCGATTTGGTGAAACGGGCGCGTGTCTCGCACCAACTCCCTTGGGCCGACGGAAGGCCCACGGAGGTGACATCATGCCCACGCTCAACCGCTCTTCTCTCAGCGCGCCCGCACGACGGTGGGCCCTCTGCCTCGCTGTGTTCGTTCCCTTGCTCAGCGGCTGCGAGTTCTTCGACGACGTGGTGGTGCCGGAGTTGGACGACGGCCCCCCCATCGCCTGGGCCTTCCTCCTGGAGGATGGGGGGTACATCCCCGCCAACGGCCGCACCTTCGAAACCAGGGACCCGGACGAGAGCTTCATCATCCTGTCCGCCGCCTACGATCAGGGCGGCGCCCGTCGGGTCACCATGCGCCGCACGACGGAGGCCCGCTACGAGAGCTTCGGGTGGTCCGGCGGCTGGGCCCTCAACACCGGCATCTACGCCCCCGATACCCACGAGGTGCCGGACGCTTGCCCCGGGGACGTGGTGAGCAACGGCCTCTGGACCGGGGCCTTCGTCACTCCGGGCCACGACTGGCCGGAACATTGTGGTGATCTCAAGCTGGTGTCCGTCACCTACACGTGGACCGTGGAGGCGGAGGACATGCACGGCAACGTCACCCTGGCCCCGGGAGGCACCATCATCTACCGCCCATGACCACACCCGGCGGGCGCGCCGCAACCGACGCCACACCCACGGGGGCCGGGCCCGTCTGATAGGCTCCCCCCGTGTCATCCTTCACGGACGGCGTCAACTGCTTCCTCCGCGGGTTCGGGCTGATGTTCCGACCCGGGATCAGGCGCTGGTCCATCCCGCCGGTCCTCCTCAGCGCCCTGCTCTACGGGCTCTTGTTCTGGTGGGCGAGCGGCTACGCGGAGGACGCCGCCAGGCAGGTGGAGGACGCCCTCCCCTCCTGGCTCTCGTGGCTCTCCGCGCTGGTCTGGCTGCTGTTCTGGATCGCCGCCTTCCTGCTCATGACCTTCACCTTCGTGGTGATCGCCGGGGTGGTGGCGTCGCCCTTCAACGGCCCCCTGGCAGAGGCTACGGAGCGCTTGCTCTCCGGCCGCGGACCGCCCCCGTCCACCCTGGGACGGACCCTGATCCTGCTTCCCCGGACCCTCATGCAGGAGCTCAAGAAACTCCTGTATGCGCTGGTCTTCTCGGTCCCGTTCCTGATCCTGTTCCTCATCCCGGTGGTCAACCTGGCGGCCCCCATCCTGTGGTTCCTCTGGGGTGCGTGGGTCGCCGCGCTCGCCTACACGGACTACGCCATGGACAACAACGGGATGCTGTTCCACGAGATGCGTCGACTCCTCGGCAGGCATCGGTCCGCCGCCCTCGGCTTCGGCAGCGTCGCGGTGGTCGTGTTCTCGGTCCCCGTCCTCAACTTCCTGGCGGTCCCCGCGGCGGTCTGCGGCGGCGCCGTGCTGTGGACCGAGAAGCTGAGACCGGAGCCGCCCCGACACCAGACCTGAGCCCCGAGCGCTCTATCCGGCCCCGTGCATGTCCACGGCGCCGCCGATGCCCGCGATCAGCATCTGCACCCCGACCACCAGGAGGATCAGGCCCATCAGCCTGGTCACCACCTTGATCCCGCTCTCGCCGATGTACCGGGTGAGGGACTGGCCCGCCAGGAAGGTGCCCCAGGTCACGAGGCACATGGCCCCGAAGGCGGAGAGCACCCGGGTGATCTCCGCCATGGTGGAGTCCGCGGCGAAGCTCATGGCCGTGGCGATGGTGCCGGGGCCGGCGAGGAGCGGCAGCGCCAGGGGGCTCACCGCCAGGTCGAGGGCCGCCTCCCGGCTGTGCTGGTTGTCCTCTTCCGTGGGGGCGTGCACGGAAGACGGGCGCCCCTGGACCATGTGAAAACCCACCAGGGAGACCAACGCGCCGCCCGCGATCCGGAACGCCGGCAAGGTGATCCCGAAGGAGTCGAAGATGGCCCGCCCGCCGAAGGTGAACGCCGCCACGAGGGCGAACGCCATCACCACCGAGCGCAGGGCGATCCGCCGCCGCACCCGCGGGTCGAGGTCATGGGTGAGGCTGACGAAGATGGGTGCATTGGCCACCGGGTTCATGATGGCGAAGAACGCCATGAACACGGTGGTGAAGTGGGTTACGGGGTGATCCATGGCTGGGGCCGGAGTCTATCAGCGTTGGCGAATCGTCACCCATCATCACCAGACCCCCTGGAGCATCCGTGCTCCCACCGCTTCACGGTCCATCGGCCTCCCGCACGACCCCGGACCTCACCATCGGCAGGCTCCCGGGCGGTCACCCCGCCCACGTTCACGAAACCGGAATGCGGATACGGTGGGGCCGCTTCTGGGAACCGGCGAGGCCTGTCGACGGCGAACCCAACACCGTCAGGGAAGGGAGAGAACATGAACGAGATCGCTCGGGGATTGATGAATGTCCTGGTAGCGGCGGCCGTCTGCATGGGCGGAGCGTCAGGCCAGACTCAGGGGGACGAGTTGAGCGCGCTCCGTCAGCGCTTGCAGCGCGTCCTGGAGAACCAGGCTCGGCTGGACTCGGAGAACGCCGCCCTGCGCATGCGGATGGACGCCATGTCCGAAGCGCAGCAGAGACTGCAATCCGAGAACGCATCCCTCAGGGCCTCGGACTTCAGCGATCAACTGGAAGACTCCGTGAACGCTCTGCTCGCGCGTCCAGCCGCGGTGACCGTGTATTCCTGGGCCGACCCGTTGACCCTCAAGGGCGAGTTCCGATATCGGACGATGTGGACCCACTCAGACCCGGTCAGCGGGTCCAACAGCGACGAGTTTGACGGGTTCTACACGGACTCCCTCGTGCGCCTCGGGTTCCAGTACCAGTTCGGCTCGAACGTCAGGGCCTACGCGGAGCTGCAATCCCACTGGGCGTTCGGCGACGGAGCAGGCTCCAACGGCGGGTATCCGATCCACGTGGTCCCCGCACCCAACACCGTCGAGCTCAACTACGGAGAGTCCTCCACGCCGCTGGGTCTACACCAGGGCTGGCTGAGCGTCGATCAGCTGTTCGGCGCCGATCACCTGTCCATGAAGCTGGGCCGCCAGGAGGTCATCCTCGGTAACCGCTTCCAGTTCGGGGAGGCGGACTGGTTCACCGGATGGAGCTTCGACGGGGCGCGCATCGAGTGGGACTCGGAGGACTTCAGGCTCACCGGCCTCGCCTTCAAGCTCGGCTCCAACGACTTCGACGTGAACCAGTTCCACTACCTGACCAGCACCCACGACGATGACGAGCTGTACAGCCTCTACTTCACGCTGAAGAGCATCGAGGACCACGAGCTGGACCTGTACTGGATCTACATCAACGGGCACGGGTCGGTGCCCAACGGTTCGGGCGCGACCGTCGGCTCCCTGGGCAACTTCGTCGGCAGCCCAGGCCAATCATCGGTGCCCGGAGCTACCGGCACGGCGTACTACCACACCTTCGGGGCTCGAATGGGTGGTGTCTTCTGGGACGTGGCCGCCGGGCTCGACTACAACGTCGAGGCCGCCGTGCCCGGGGGAGCCCAGCACCACAACACCCCCCGGGGCGATGAACCCAACCGCGTAACCCGGG
>CAZDQF010000018.1:0-78952 GCA_964507445.1 uncultured Isosphaeraceae bacterium | reverse complement strand
GGGGGGGGGGGTGGGCCCCCGCCCGGGCGGGGGGCGGCGCGGGGCCCCCCCCCCCCCCACCACAACACCGCCGGGGTCGATGACGCCAACGGCTTCACCGTGGAGGCTGAGGTCGGCCTGACCTTCGAGGGCGAGAGCATGTTCCGGATGTACGGTCGCTTCCTGTTCGCCGAAGGCGCGGACGGAGACGACGTCGGGTACACGCCCCTCTATCCCACCCGGCACTCCAACTACGGGTTCATGGCTCGCTACGGCATGTCCGACGCGATCCCCATGTTCAACGTGCTGTCCCTGCAGGGCGGTCTGCACTTCAGCCCGCACAAGGACTGGCGCCTCGGCGCCACGGTGATCTGGGCGGAGGCCGACGAACCCCTCGCCGGAGGGGACGACGACTGGGGCACGGAGGTGGACCTGTGGGCCGAGTACGTGTACTCCGACCACCTCACGTTCATGTTCGCAGCCTTCGCCGTGTTCGCCGACGATCAGCTGGAGGCCTACCTCACCACGGATGACGACGAGGCGATCCTGGGGGTCCTGTTCCAGGCCCGTCTGAACTTCTGACATCGGACGCGCGCTCGCCCCGGAGGCACAGGCCGTCGGGGCGGGCGAACACGGAGACCGATCCCAGGACCGGCCTCCGTCGCGTCCTCGTCAGTCCGAGCGCTTGAACCGCACGACCTTGCCCTCGACCCGGATGGTCAGGTCTCCGGTGCGCGCGACGCACTCGTTGAGCCACGGGTTGCGGTGCAGGTAACCGAAGAACGCCTCGGAGAAGTACTCCACGGTCTCCGCGTCGCCGTGCGCCTCTCTGGTCACGCTGGCGTCGAGCCAGGTCTCCCCGCGCTTGAACAGGGTGCGCCCCTTGAGACTCTGAACGCCGCGGACCGTAACCCGTTCACCGTCCCGCCCGAGCCATGACTGCTCCTGCTGGGCCTGTCCGATGCGCTGCATCCTCTTGCTGTTGGCCGCCTGCGCGACGCCGTGTGACCCGGCGGTCACGCCGGCGCGCTTGCGGACCTCTTCGAGGGCACGGGTGCCGTTGGCGGCGGTCTCCGCGGCATCGGCGCCGGGCGCGGCGAGGAAGCTGGTGTACTCGGTGAGGATGCCGAACCGCGTCCCGAGCCGGACGATCTCATCGACGAGCTCCTTGTTCTCGCCGTTGAGGCGAATCTCGTCTACCAGGAAGCCGATCTTCTTGGTCGCCCAGATGCGGGCCACGAGCTGGGAGCCGCCCGGCCGGGCCGCGGCGCGCAGGGTGGTCGTGAAGCTGAACTCGCAGCGCTCCCCCTCCCGCCGCCCCGAGACGACGATCCGGGCCGAACCCGGCTCGGTGTACCGGCCCGTCACCACCGCGTGATGACCTCCGTAGATGTCGCCGATGGTGCTGGGGAAGACGTCCTTGACCGCCACTCCCTGGAAGGCGACCTCCGTGTCGAGGAGCAACGGGTTCTGCATCCGCCCGTAGAAACCAGGCACCTTGTCCTCGATGTTGTCGGAGGGCAGCACGTACTCGGACAACCCGTGGTTCTGCACCGCGAGGCGGTCGAGGAAGGCGCCGTTGACGTCGTAGCCGACTCCGAACGCGACGATGCGCGTCGCCGCCTTGTTGGCTTCCCGGATGCGCGCCGAGATCTTGCGGTGGTCGCGCTCGCCGACCGTCGGCAGCCCGTCCGTCAGGAACACGATCTGGTTGGTGCGCTCCGTGCCGTCGAACTGGGCGAGCGCCTTGGTCAGCGCCGACTGAATGTCGGTCCCACCGTTGGCCTCCACGGCGTCGATGAACGCGACCACGTCGTTCACGTCGCCGGACTTGCTCAGCTTCGGCGCGTACACGTCCACGGTCGAGGAATACGTCACGAGGTTGAACCGATCATCGGGACCGAGGCGTTGCACCAGGAACTTCAGCGCCGCCTTGGCCTGCTCGATCTTCTTGCCTTGCATGCTGCCGGACCGGTCGAGCACGAACACCACGTCGCGCGGCTCCGGTTTCCGTTTCTCCCCGGGGAGACCGCGGATGACGGCGACGAAATACCCGGGAGACTGCGGATCGGGTCGCTCGGACAACACGCTCACGTCGATGACGCCGACGGCAGGGTTGGCCTTGAAGTACGCCACGAAATCCAGCTCGGCCTTCGACGCCTTGGCGGTCGCCGAGAACGTGGCGACGAACCGTTGGTCCGAGCTCGGCTGCTCCTTGAGGGATGCTCCGAGGGCGTGGGTCGGTGAATAGAGCGTGGTGATCGCGTGCTCGGCCGCCAACGACCCGGTGATGTTCAGATCGAACGGTCCGGCCACACGACGGAAAGCCGTGAGGGGCACGTGCAGCCGCTGCAGGTCGCCTTCGGGCCTGAGCACGCGGTCGTAGGAGAACGTCAGCTCGCTGGTTCCGCCTGCGGGAACGGGAAACACACGCGCCCGAAACAGCGCCTCGCCATAGTGCTCTAACAGCGCCGGGTCGCGACGCCTCTGGGTCAGGCTGCGGTACCACGCCGCGGCCTTCTCCTTGGTCATCACCACGCCCTCGAGGGTCTTGCCTCCCTCCTTCAAGGTGACCCCGGAGATGATCGAGCCGTCCCCCAGGGGGAAGATCAGGTCGAACTCCCCGGGTTGCCGCCCTCGATTCCGCAGGGTGATCTTGTGCACGATCCGGGCGACGGGGCCCTCGGCGTGGACCTTGACGTCCAGCTTCTCGACCACAACCACGGCTCGGACGGAACGGGGTTCCTGTTGGGCCGCAAGGAGCCCCCCTGCCACGAAGAAAACGCCTGCGAACACGGTCAACGAACGGGTCATGAATCTCTCCTCTCTCTGGGTGAAGCCACTGCACGTACGGCCGCGGACGCGCCCGGACTCGAAAAGTTCCCGTTCGTTACAAGACGTTGACCCTATCCGCCGGCGCGGCCCCCCTGCCGGTGCTTCCAGTGACGAGACTTGCCTCGCGCCATCCACTCCACGGCCTGGCCTATCCGGCGCTCCCGCGTCTCCGGCCGCTTGGCCTCGGTGACCCACTCCACGTACTCCCGCTGCTTGCTCGGGGTGAATCCCTGGTAGGTCGCCAGCGCCTTCTTGACCCGCTTCAGCGCCGCCAGCAGGTCGTCCGGGACCTCGGGCGGGGGCCGCTTCCCGGGAGCTCTCCTCTTCGCGGTCCTGCCCTTGGCCCCTCCGGGAGCGGCCGTCATGGCATCGAGGGAAACCGCCTGCCTGACGTAGGCGGTGAGGACGCGTTTGGAGGGCAGGTCCGACACCTTGACGGCCTTGATGTTGCACATGCTGGCCTTGGGCGCCCCAGCGAACAGGCCCTCCGGGTCTTCCATCTCCTTGCTGCGCCAGAAGCCGAAGCTCACATGAGCCTTGAAGGCGGCCATCCCCACCACGATGCCGTTGCCCACAAAGTGGGGCACCCGCCACTTCAGCTCCTCCCGCAGCTGCGGCGCGGCGGCCCGGATGATCTCTCGCAGCCGCTCCAGGACAGGCCGCGCGAACTCTGGAGACGCGGCGATGTAGGCGTCCACCTCAGGGTTCTTCTTCGCCATGAGAGCCTCCTATCCGGCGTCCGGCGATTGTAACGAAAGGGGGTCTGCTGCGCTCGCCGCCCCAGTGGAGACCGCCGATTCGAGAGAGCGTCACGCGTCGCCCCTGAACGCACCGCGCCCCGGGGCGCTGGGCGCCCAGAGGCCCGCCCGATGCGCCCCGTCCTGCGGCCAGTGGCGTCATCCCTTAGCATCTTGAGCCCCGTCCGTTGCACCGCGCGACGCCCCGCTCCTCCGGGGACACCACTGAGCCGAGAGAGACCCATGCAAGAGACGAATCCGATGGAGGTCCCCCGGGACCGCCACTACGACGGCACCAGCCACCTCTGGGCGCACCGGGACGAACGCACCGGGCGCGTCAGGGTCGGCATCGACGCGTTCGGGCTCGAGGCCTTGGGCGAGTTGGCCTACGTGTCCGTGGACTCACCCGGCGCGGAGGTGCCCCGAGGAGGTCCCGTGGGCACCCTGGAGGCCGCCAAGATGACGTCCGTCATCGCCACCCCCGTCGGCGGTGCCGTGGTCGCTCGCAACGAGTCCGTCATGTCCAACCCGCTCCAGGTCAACCAGGACCCCTATGGGACCGGTTGGTTGTTCGAGTTGACGCCGACCGATTGGGAGGCGGACGCCGCACACCTCATCTCTGGGGACGCCATCGGTGCCTGGGTGCAGCAAGAGCGAGCCCGCCTGGACGAGGAGGCCGCCGAAGCGTGACGCGACCGCGACTCCTTGTTGACGACGGCGCCAGCGCCGCCCGGGGATTGGCCACGGACGAGGTCCTGGCCGAGCGCGCCGGATCGGGGGCCTCCCCCCCGACCCTGCGGCTGTACACCTACCGCCCCCACTGCGTCCTCGTCGGTCGATTCCAGGACGCCGCTTACGAGGTGCGACTGCGGCGGTGCGCCGAGGAAGGCATCGACGTCAACCGGCGGCCCACGGGCGGCGGCGCCATCCTCATGGGACCGGACCAACTGGGCGTGGCCCTGGCGCTGCCGAAGCAGCCGGGCGGGCTCCGCCAGCTGATGACCGGCTTCTCCACGAACCTCATCAGGGGGCTGGCCACGTTCGGGATCGACGCCCGATTCCGAGGCAAGAACGACCTCGCCGTGAACGGCAGGAAGATCGCAGGCCTCGGAATCCACCGCACCGCCACCGGCGGCCTGCTGTTCCACGCCTCCCTGCTGGTCGATCTGGACGTCCGGCTGATGACGAGCGTGCTGCGAACGCCCTTCAAGCGGATCGGCGATCGCGAACGGGGCGTCGTGCGTCGGAGGATCGCCACCGTACGCGAGCACGCCGGGCGCGAGCTCCCCATGTCGGAGCTGCGGGGCGTCATGGCGGGGACCTTCGACGCGGTGGACCGGGGCGCCATGACGGAAGACGAAGGCGTCGCCGTGGACCAACGGGAGCGGGAGCGCTACGCGGACCCCCGCTGGCTGGCGCAGAACAACCACGTCCCGGACACCACCGGCCGGGCAGCGATACGAACGACGGCCGGGACCGTGGACGTGCGGGTCGCCGTGGCCGGCGGCACCATCAAGGCCGCCTGGGTCCGGGGTGACTTCCTGGCGGATGAACACCTGATCGCCGACGTGGAGGGCCAGCTCCGATGGCACACGGGTGATCCGGACGCGATCGCCAGGACCGTCACCCGCGCCTGGGACCGGGCCGGCGCGATCGACACCCTGGCCCCCGAGGCCATCGTCGAAGCCGTCAACGCCGCGGTGTCGAGGGCCACAACAGGAACCGCGTCTCCCTATGGCTGCTTCGTGGAGCCGGAGCCGACCCATGACTGACTGCATGACGATCCGCCGCGCCGCCTTTCCCGATCACATCCGCTTTCATGCACCAGGGCTCAAGCGCTACGCCACGTCCGAGTACGGGTCCCACGACGCCGCGGAGTTCGTCTCCATCAGCGTCACCGGGAACCGGTGTGCCCTGAGCTGCGAGCACTGCGAGATGAAGGTGCTGGAGGGCATGACCGACCTCCCGGCCCACGATGGCACGCTCTACGACCTCTGCTCCGGGCTCGCCGACCGGGGCGCGCGAGGGGTCCTCATCTCCGGTGGCAGCGACAAGATGGGGCGGGTCCCACTGCTGGAACACGTGCCCGACATGATGCGTGTCAGGAACGAGCTGGGCATGACCATCCGCGCCCACGTTGGAGTCCCGGACGAGGAGACCTGCGCCGGCCTCGGCCAGGTGGGCCTGGACGGGGCCATGATCGACGTCATCGGTGACCGGCGAACCATGAAGGACGTGTACCACCTGGAGCACGGTCCCGAGGTCTTCGAGGAGGCCCTCGGACGTCTCCATCACCACGGCGTCCCCACCGTCCCGCACATCATCCTCGGGCTGCACTTCGGCCGCATGCTCGGAGAACGACGCGCCCTGGAGATCGTCGCCGACCACCCGCCCAAGCTGCTGGTCCTGGTGGTCTTGATGCCCCTCAACGGCACCCCCATGTCACGTGTCGATCCGCCCCCTGCCGAAGAGATCGGGGCGTTCTTCGAAGAGGCGCGGCGGGCCCTGCCCACCACACCGGTCATGCTCGGATGCGCCAGGCCCCTGGGTGACCTCAAGGTCGCAATCGACCGGCTCGCCATCGACGCTGGTCTCAACGGTATCGCCTACCCGGCCGACGGCATCGTCGCCTACGCGGAATCGCGCGGCCTGGAACCCGTGTTCAACAACGCCTGTTGCGGAGTGAGCTGGTGACAGTTGCAGAACAAGAACGGATCAGCCCGGACTGGGTTCGTATCAGCATGGCCGCCGCCATCGAACTGGGGCTCAAGCCGGGCCGCATCCATGGATGCAACTGCGGCTGCATCAATCTCCTTCAGAACTACCCGGAGGGTTGCTACGCCAACTGCAGCTACTGCGGGCTGGCACGGGAACGACCCGGGCTGGCGGAGGACAACACCTTCATCCGGGTCAGTTGGCCCCTGTTCCCCACGGACCTGGTGGCGGAGAAGATCGCCGAGAAGGAAGCCGCCTCCTCCGTAGGCCGCGTGTGCATCGCCCAGGTCCAGGACGCGCGGGCCTACGAGGATCTGGTGGAGATGACCCGCCGCGTGCGTGCCGCCGCCGCCGAGGTGCCCATCTCCGCCCTGGTGAGCGCCGGCACCCTCGACGAGGAGCGGCTCGGCGTGGTGAAGGACGCCGGGGCGGACATCATCGGGATCGGGCTGGACGCCGCCTCCAGGCAGGTGTTCCACGACACCCGAGGACGCGGCGTCCGCGGCCCCCACGACTGGGACCATCACTGGGATATCGCCCGCGCGGCTCGGCGCATGTTCGGGCCGTGGAAGGTCAACTTCCACGTCATCGTCGGCCTCGGGGAGACCGACCGGGAACTGGCGGACCTCTTCTTCTCGTTGAAGCAGGAGGAGATCGCCGCCTACCTGTTCTCCTTCAATCCGGAGCCCGGGACCGTCATGCAGGACGTCGAGCGGGCCCCGATCCGACGGACGCGCCGGGTTCAGCTGGTCAAGCACCTCATCGAGACCGGGGGACTGTCGAGAGAGCAGATACGCTTTGACGACGACGGCTCTATCCGCGGACTGGATGTCCCTGAGGTGGACCTGGAGCAGGCCACGAACGGCGGGACCCCGTTCATGACCGACGGCTGCCCCAGCCGCGCCGGCGACGTCGCGTGCAATCGGCCCTACGGCTCCTACCGACCGGGCGAGGAGTACAGGGACTACCCCTTCCAACCAGGCCCCGAAGACCTGCAGGTCATCAAGGGGCAGATGGGCATCCTGGAGCCGCGGGAACATGGCGAACCGGTCTGAGCGGTGGCTGTCTGACCCCCTCCTCGCCAAGCTGCACCAGGCGGTGCGGAGCGCAGGGCCGCTGCGCTCCGTCAGCGTAGACCTGACCAACGCGTGCAACCTCCGCTGTCACGGTTGCTACTACTTCTCGGAGAGCATGGACTCGGTTGCGCCACGGGACACGGAGGCGGTCCGGGCCTTCGTGGAATCCGAGCGCGCTCGGGGCACCAACTTCGTCACGGTTGTGGGCGGCGAGCCCAGCCTCTCGCTCGATCACCTGAAGCTGCTCCACGACGCCTTCCACATCAACGTCGCCACCAACGGCCTGGTCCGCATCCCCAAGGCCGGCTTCGAGACCCTGCCGATCGGCGTGTCCGTCTGGGGTGACACCCGCACGGACACGGAGCTCCGTGGCGGTGGCCGGGTCGAGGTCTTCGAGCGAGCCATGGAGAACTACGCCGGCGACCCGCGGGCCTTCTGGTACTACACCGTCGCCCCGGGACACGCCCACCAGATCGAACCGGTGGTGGACCGCTGCGTCGAGGGCGGCAACCGGGTCCTGTTCAACTTCTACAGCGACGTAGACAGCCGCGGCGGCGACCTGGATCACCGACGAGGCTTCGATGCCGTTCGTGCCGCCATCGACCGGACAATCCAACGACACCCGGAGCACATCCTGATGACGTCGAGGCTGGCGGAGGTCGTGTCCACCGGCCGCCTGTTCGGCAAGCGGTGGGGGCACGCCACGTGCACCAGCGTCACCGCCGACCACCCGGCGAACGCAGGCAGGGCGGGCAACGGCAACCCTTACAACCGCCACTTCCGCGCTTACAACGCCGACCTGCTGACGACCCGCCGTTGCTGCACGGGGGTGGACCGGAGCTGCGACAGTTGTTTCGACACCTGGGAGCACTTCTCCTGGGTGATGCTGAACATGCGGAGCCACCTGGACTCCCTCGAGGACTTCACCAGCTGGCTCACCACCACCTACCTCTTCTATTTCATCAACGGCCTCGTCGACACGACGGACGGAGCGGCGCTGCTCCCCGAAATCCACCGGCGCACGGCGAACACACGGAGAACCGAGCCTTGGCTGAAGAAGCTGACCTGTTCCTCGATTGCAAGGGCCTGATTTGCCCCATGCCTGTCGTGAAGACACGCCGGGCCATCAAGCAGCTCGAGGTTGGACAGATACTGGAGATGGTGGCCACGGACCCCGGATCCGTACCGGACATGGAGGCCTGGGAGCGCCAGACCAAACACGAGCTGGTGCTGTCCGAGGACTGCGGCGACGGCTCCTTCCGATTCCTCATACGGAAGACCCACTGACGCCCCCATGGAGCTCCGCCTCATCGACTCCGGCTCCGTCCCCGCCGTGCGCTCCCAGAGTCTCTATCACGGCCTCGCGCGGGCGCGGACGGAGCGCACACCGCCAACGGTCGTCCTGGCGACGCCGAACGAGCCCTACGTCTGCGTGGGATACCACCAGGACGTGGACCGGGAGCTGGACGTGGTGTTCTGCCAGCGCCAGCGGCTCCCCATCGTGCGGCGAGAGCTCGGCGGCGGCGCGGTCTACCTGGACGCGAACCAGCTGTTCGTCCAGTGGGTCATGGGATCGGAGGTGCTTCCTGCCCGCATCGACGATCGCTTCCGGCTGTTCGCACGCCCTCTCGTGGGCACCTATCGGGACCTGGGGCTGGACGCGATGTTCCGCCCGGTGAATGACATCCACGTGGAGGATCGCAAGATCTGCGGGACGGGAGCCGGACGGCTCGGGGACGCGGAGGTCCTCGTGGGCAACGTCATCTTCGACTTCGACAACGACCGCATGGCGCAGATCATCAGGGCCCCCAACGAGCGCTTCCGGGCAGCGGTGCGTCGGCAACTCCACCGCCACATGACCTCCCTGCGTCACGAACTCGGAACGCTCCCCGACCAACAAACGGTCAAGGATCTCTACCGGCATCACTGCTGTCGGACCCTGGGCGCCACCCTGACGGAAGGCCGCTTGACCCATGAAGAGGTCGTCGCGGTAGAGGCCGCCGATGAACGACTCGCGGACGCTGAGTTCATCCACCGCGCTGGCGGGCTGACTCGCCCTGGCGTGAAGATCCACGAGGACGTGTGGGTGCGTTACAACGACTACACCGACTGACTTCACAGAGGAGAAGAACCATGTCCGAAGACCCCGAAGGCAAGAAGATACTGGTCATCCAGACCCACGGCGTGGAGACCCCGAACCGCACGTACTCGCCGCTGTTCTACGCCATGGCCGCTGCGGCCATGGAGATGGAGGTGATGGTGTGGTTCACCATGGACGGCACCAACCAGTTGAAGCAGGGGGCCGCCGAACAGGTCGAGCTCAAGCCCGGCAGCGGCGTCACCCTGAAGACCATGCTCGAGAGCGCCATGGACGCGGAGGTGGAGCTCCGGGTCTGCCAACAGAGCCTGGAGCTGTTCGACATGACCACCGACGACCTGATCGACGGAGTGGACATCCTGGGAGCCACCAGTATCATCGACCTTGCGCTGAACGCGGATCATGTGATGTACTTCTAAGTCCCGTTCCCGCCACGTATAGCGGAAATCACCCCCATGCCAGAGAATCCGAAAGTCCGCGGCTGTGTGCTGCCCCTCAGCCTCCACTACAGCGTCGGTGATCACACCTGGATACGGCTGGACGAAGACGGCACCGCGGCCATTGGCATGACCGATGTGGCTCAGAACCTGGCGGGGCCCCTGCTCCACGCGAAGCCCAAGAAGGCAGGCGCCAGTCGCAAGAAGGGCAAGCCCGTCGCCACGGTGGAGAGCAGCAAATGGGTGGGGCCGGTGAAGTCACCGATCTCCGGCGAGATCATCGAGGTCAACGACGCCGTCATCAACGACCCCACGATCATCAACCGGAGCCCCTACAAGCAAGGGTGGATCGTACGCATGCAACCCAGTGATCTGCCCACCGAGATGTCCGGGCTGCTGACCGGCGAAGCCGCGGTAGAGGCCTACCGGGAGCGTATCGAGGCGGAAGACATCAAGGCGTGCGAGCACGTCGACGGTTTCGAGATCTGATGGAGCCTCCAAGTGCCCCTGGACCTATCTGGACGTCAATACGCCCACGTTGACTACGACGAGAAGGAGCAGCTCTTCGAGGAGGTCAAGGCGGACCTCCGTTTCGAGGAGTACCTGTACGGCTGCTACGAGTGCGGTATCTGCGTCGCCGCGTGCCCCTCCGCCCGCTTCTACGACTTCAGCCCCCGCAAGATCGCCCAGACCGTGGCGCGGGAGGACGTAGACCTGTTCTACACGCTGCTCAATGACAGCGTATGGGACTGTTCCCAGTGCTTCTCGTGTGACGTCTGCCCGCGGAAGAACTCCCCAGGCGGCGTCATAACCCTGATGCGCGAGGTCGCGGTGAAGAACGGGCTCGCCAGCGCCCAGGAGGCGCTCGAGGGCTACGGCCGTGTGGTCTACAAGATCATGGCGACCGGCACCCAGGTGTCCCCGGACATGCTGCAGGCCAACGCGTTCCCCGACTGGGGGCCACACGTCAACGCCATCGCGGAGAACCTCGAGCACTGGCGCAAGGCGCTCCCCCCCGAGTCGATGCACACAACGGACACGAGCTGGCGAGTGGATGAGAAGACCATCACGGAGCTCTATCTCATCTGGCACATGACAGGCGTCATGGACATGATCAAGGAGGTCGATGAGGGCCTCTTCATGATCCTCCAGGACGTCATGGAAGAGAAACTCGAAGACGAGGGATACGACATCTCCTTCGAGTGACCAGCTGCTTCGCACACCGGAGTCATCAGATGATCCCTCACAGCGCGCTCTTCAACCAACCGAAGGACAGGGTCTTCACGCCCGACCCCTCCCAGGCACCGACGGAGGACTACCACGACATCCTCGACCAGCTCGAGAAGGAGGGCGAGTGGGAGGTCCACCGGGTCCCGGAGCCGTACATCGAGGTGCAGAACAAGTACGGCCGCATCAAGAAGATCCCGGTCCAGAAGACCTGGCACCACAAGAGCTGCGGGCAGTGCGGGCACATCCCGGGGTACTCCACCTCGGTCTTCTGGATCAACCGCAAGCTGGGGCTGGACCACAACGATCCCACGGACCAGACATCGTGCACCGCGTGGAACTACTACGCGTCCGCCACGTCCAACGCCGCGGCGCAGGCAGCCGTAGCCATGCGCAACTTCTCCGCGGCCCACGAGACGGGCTACTTCCCGATCATCCACTGCGCCACCAGCTTCGGTCACTACAAGGAGACGCGGCAGCAGTTGATCCACAGCCCCGAGCTGCGGCGTCAGGTGCGCGAGATCCTGGCCAAGCTCGGTAAGAAGCTGATCATGCCGGAGGAGGTCGTCCATTACAGCGAGTGGATTCACGCCATGCGCGATCGCATCGCGGAGCACCAGGTGGTGCCCATGGACCACATCGCCGCCACCATCCATCCCGCGTGCCACTACCACAAGCTGATCGGCGAAGACGCGGTCTACGCCCCGGAGGTGTACGGCAATCAACGCTCCGCCATCATCACGTCCACGCTCCAGTCTCTAGGGGTGGACGTCCGCGACTACTCCACCTGGTACGACTGCTGCGGGTTCGGGTTCAGGCACATCCTGGTGTCCCGCGACTTCTCTCGGTCCTTCGCCGTGCAGAGGAAGATCGAGGTCATGAAGGAGGAGGCCGACCCGGACGTCCTCATCAGCCACGACACGGGCTGCGTCACCACCCTCGACCAGAGCCAGTTCGCGGCCAAGGCCCACGACAAGAACGTGGGGCTGCCCGTCATGTCCGACTCACAGATCGCCGCCCTCGCCATGGGCGCGCATCCCTACAAGGTGTTGCAACTCCACTGGCACAGCACTGACAACAAGCCCTTCCTCGAGAAGCTCGGCGTGGACCACGAGAAGGCCTGGGCGGAGTTCCAGCAGGTGGTGGATGAGATCAAGGACGGCAAACGGCAGAACCTGGCATGGGAGGAGGTCGATGTCTGATCAACCGATACTGGTCATCGGCGGCGGCCCCGCCGGGATCGAAGCGGCCCGCGGCATCGCCGACCTGGGTTACAAGGCGATCGTGGTCGAGAAGCGTAACGAGCTCGGCGGCACGCCCGAGCTCGCCAGCTACGCGGCCCTGACCCCGGACTTCCGGGACGCCGGTGAGGCGATGGCCGAGATGGCCTCTGCCATAGTCAACAACCCCAACGTGGAACTGCGCCTCGGGTCCACGGTGACCGCCGCCACCGGCGCAGTGGGGAACTTCGAGGTCACCATCACCAACAGCAAGGAGTCGGACAAGGTCTCCGTGGGCTCGGTGGTCATCGCCACCGGGTTCCAGCACTTCGATCCGGGGCGCGAGACCCAGCAGTACGGCTACTACGAGTACGAGGACGTGATCACGCTGGTAGATCTGGAGAAGATGCTCAAAGCCAAGAAGGTGGTCAAGCCGTCCACCGGCGAGCCACCCAAGCGCCTGTGTTTCATCCAGTGCGTCGGCTCTCGCGACCGCCAGATCGGCAACGAGTACTGCTCCAAGGTGTGCTGCGGCGTCGCCGCCAAGGAGTCCATCGAAGTTCGTCAGCTGGTGCCGGACTGCAAGGTCTTCATCTTCTACATCGACATGCGCATGTACGGGTACTGGGAGAACGAGATCTACTGGCCGTCCCAGGAGAAGTACAAGGTCAACTACGTCAAGGGAATCGCCACAGAGATCATCAAGAAGGGCGACCGCCTCATCGTGCGGGGCGAGGACACCACCATGGGACGGCCCATGGAGGTGCCCATGGACATGGTCGTGCTCTCGGTCGGCATGGAGCCCAGCTCCGGCACCCGAGAGATGGCCGAGATCTTCGGGACCAAGCTCAACCAGTACAACTTCATCGACACCACGGGCGGCTGCTTGAACACGGTGGCGACCTCGGTGGACGGCGTCTACGCCTGCGGCGCGGCCACCGGCCCGGCGGACATGGAGGACTCCATCTCCTCTGCCTCTGCGGCCGCCATGAAGGCCATCACGTCGGTCCGCAAGGCCGCCCTGGCCTGAGAGACCCATGGACCAGGTCGTTGACACGGAAACCGCCAAGGAGTTCATGAAGGAGACCCTCGACAAGGTCAATGAGGGCACGCTCGCCGCCATCTGCGACGAGGTGGGACAGAAGTCGGAGTGGTTCCAGGAGACCCTCCACCAGGAGCGCGTCGGGGACCTCTCCGAAGACGACCTGAAGGAGGTCTTCCGTCGTGTTTTCGCCGCCCGCGGTAAGACCCGGAAGGCGCTCCTGGCGGTACCCCTCGAGGAC
This sequence comes from uncultured Isosphaeraceae bacterium, assembly GCA_964507445.1. GTDB lineage: Bacteria > Planctomycetota. The sequence goes on along the minus strand of CAZDQF010000018.1, from coordinate 65,345 downwards.
ATGCGAGGGCGCTTCGCTGGCCTGCTCTACGGCGAAGACGCGATCAAACAACGGCTGGATGAGTTCACCGACGCCTTCGAGGAAATGGAGGACAACGCCGCCGTTGACGTGGCGAGCGAGCTCCTCCACTTCACTTGCCCTGACCGCTACTGGCTGTGGACCCGGTGGATCTGGGACCCCCGGACCAGGACGGGTGCCCTCCCGCTGGTCACCACCGCCGCCTACGACTACACCGGCGACACGCCAGGCGACATCTACATGAAGGTCGGGCGCGCCACCGCGTTCGTCCACGAAGTCGGCGAAGCCGCCGGCTTCCAGAGCATCAGCCGGAACATCTTCGGCACCGACGTCTTCCTCTCCTGCGTGTACGTGGTCTATGCGTACACCGTGCTGAAGATGCGGATGACCAATGAATTCAACAAGGTCATGCCAGGGCTGCCGGAGTTCTGCCGGCGACTCCTGGGCGTGAATCGATTGGGCCCGCGCCAGGCGCCGGTCGGAGCGTAACCGTGCCCCGAACCCCTAACGTAGACCCCGAACGCATCGTCGAGAAGGAACATGTGATCCAGGAAGGCATGGACATCTCCGGCCACTGGAACCGCATGTTCGAGCAGCGGGTGATCTGGGACTACACCCCCGAGCTGCTGGAGAAGGTCACGGACGTGGAGGGCGGCGAGTCCCTCGGCTGGTGCTACCAGTGCGCCCAATGCGTCCCGGTGTGCCCCGTGGACATCGTCGGCGACTACGGCCCCCGTAAGATCTTCCGCCGGGTTCAGACCGGACAGGACCTCTTCGACAGCAACGACACCTGGCAGTGCACCACCTGCATGAACTGCCTCCGGGTGTGCCCCAAGGAGGTGGACATGATCCAGATCATGCCCGCCGTCCGGCAGGAGGCGGTGCTCAAGGGCAACGTGCCCGACGAGCTTCAGGAGGTGTTCCAGAACACCGTGGACTACGGCAACCCCATGGGCGAGTCTCCGAAGAAGCGGGCCGCGTGGGCGAAGAAGTCACCCTACGACGTCCCACTCATGAAGGAGAAGAAGAAGGCGGACTACCTGTGGTTCGTCGAGTGCTACCCGAGCTATCACCCCCGCGGTGTTGACGCCAGCGTGGCTCTTGCCCGCGTCCTGAACCACCTGGGCGTTGATTACGGCATCCTCGGCGCCGAGGAGAAGTGCTCCTGCGACAGCCAGCGGCTGGCGGGCGAACAAGGGCTGTTCGAGGAGTGCGCGGAACACAACATCAAGCAGTTCAAGCGCTACAAGGCGAAGAAGGTGCTCGTCACCGACCCACACGCCCTCAACGCGTTCCGCCACGAATACCCGAAGCTCGGGGGCAAGTTCTTCGAGACGATCCACTACACCACCTTCCTCGAAGGACGCATGGCCGAGCTGGGGATGAAGCACGACCTGGGCGTCAAGGTCACCTTCCACGACCCCTGCTACCTCGGCCGTCACAACGGCGAGTACGAGGCGCCTCGCAACATGCTCAAGGCCATCCCCGGCGTCGAGCTGACGGAGATGGGTCGTTGCCGCGAAAACAGCTACTGCTGTGGCGGCGGTGGCGGCGGCATGTGGTTGGACGGGCACATGTCGGACCACGTGGCCATGCGGCTCTCCGAGCAACGGGTCATCGAAGCGGTGGAGACCGGGGCGGACGTCCTCGCCGTGTGCTGCCCCCTCGAGGTCTCCCGGTTCGAAGACGCTGTGAAGTCCACCGGCAATGAAGGGAACCTGCTGGTCAAGGACATCATCGAACTCGTGGTCGAGTCCATGGGAGCAGAGGCATGAGCGGCGACGGATTGCTCGGGAAGCTGGCGTCGGCGGCGGTGGGATTGGACGTGGAATACGACCTCGCCAACGGCGAGTGCTCCCGCCGCGTCTACCTGGACAGCACGGCCAGCACTCTGCGGCTGCAGGTGGTGGAGGACACCCTCGCCCGGTTCCAGCCCTACTACTCCAACACCCACAGCGTCCTCCACTTCGGCGCCAAGCTGTCCACGTCCGAGTACAAGTGGACCCACGGCATGGTGCTGGACTTCCTCAACGCCGACCCGGAGGATCACACCGCCTTCTTCGTCGGCAGTGGCACCACCGCCGGCATCAACCGGGTCGCTCGCGCGCTGCGAGACAAGCGCCCGGATCGGAACGTGGTGATCACGTCCATCATGGAGCACCACTCCAACGATCTCCCCCACCGCAAGCACTTCGCCAAGGTCGTCCACGTGCCCGCTGAGATGGCGAAGAAGTCCATCGGACAGATCCACATGGAGCGCCTCAAAGAGGCGCTCGAGGAGCACGGCGACAACGTGAACTACGTGGCGGTCACCGGAGTCTCCAACGTGACCGGCATCGTCAACCCCATCTACGAGATCGCGAAGCTGGCCCACGCCCACGGCGCCCTCGTGGTGGTGGACGCCGCTCAGATGGCGGCCCACCTCCCGATCCGCATGTCCGGCAACGACGACCCGGCCCAGGACCTGGACGTGGTGATCTTCTCCGGGCACAAGATCTACGCCCCCGGTTCTCCAGGGGTGGTGGTGGCTCGCAGAGAGCTGTTCCAAGGGGTCGAGCCCCAGGACGTGGGGGGCGGCATGGTGGATGACGTCTACGTCAACCGCTACATGATCACCGAGTCCTTCCCCGACCGGGAAGAGGCCGGGACCCCCAACATCACCGGCGCCATCGGATTGGCGGCCTCCCTCTACGCCCTCAACAGGGTCGGCATGGACGCCATCGCCGAAGAGGAAGACGCCATCATCCGGTACACCATCGACAAACTCAGCCGCATCCCTCAGGTGATCATCTACGGCGAGAGCGACTGCGACGCCTGCGAGCGGGCCGGCGCCGTCTCCTTCAACGTCCGCGACGTGGATCACGCCATGGCCGCTGCGGTGCTCAACGACTACTTCAACATCGCCGTCCGCAACGAGTGCTTCTGCGCCCACCCCTACGTCCGCGAGATGATCACCGAGGTCCTGTCGGAGGAGTCCGACGACCTGTCCGACGAAGAGATCGAGCGCCTCGCCGACCTGCATCGAGGGATGGTCCGGGCGTCCTTCGGGATCTACAACAGCAAGGCGGACGTCGATCTGCTCATCAAGGCGGTCCAGGATCTGGTGGACAACCGCGAGACGTACGAAGAGCAGTACGACCGCCAGGAAAACGGCGACTACACCCACAAGACCTTCAAGTTCGACCACACCCGGCTGTTCTCCATCAAGGGGGCCGTGGACGCGTGGCTGGCGGACGCCTGATCCCACGCCCGCGGTCCCTCAAGACAATCCCGGCGCTTACCGTTAGGCTCTCCCGACCATGGACATTGTCGTACCCGTAAAACTGGTCCCGGACCTCGTCGAAGAACTGGAAATCAACGACGACGGCACCGATCTGGAACGAGACTTTCTCAGCTACAAGATCAACGAGTTCTGCGAACACGCCATCGAAGAGGCGGTGCAGATCAAGGAGCAGCACGGTGGCACGGTCACGGTCATCGCCATCGAACGCGAGGAGACGGACAAGGTGCTGTTCACTGCCCTGGCCAAGGGCGCTGACCGCGCCGTGAAGGTGACCGGCGTCGATGAGGCCGCCACCACCCACACCGCCGCCAAGGCCATGTGCACGGTCATCTCCGGCATGGCGTACGACGTGGTGATGACGGGGGTGCAGGCGGCGGACGACCGGGACGGACAACTGGGGGTCCTGCTTGCCGGGTATCTCGGCGTCCCCTGCGTCAGCGTGGTCAGCGAGGTGGCCGTGTCCGGGGACACCCTGACGATCCACAAGGAGTACGCCGGCGGCGTGATGGCCCGATACGAGGTCGTGCCCAAGGTCGTGCTGGGCATCCAGGCGGCGCGGCAAACGCCCCGCTACGCACCCGTGAGCCGCGTGCGGCAGATCATGAAGGAGGCCGAGCTCGAAGAGGTGGAGGTCTCCGACGCCGAGGTGGACGCTGGCTCTACGGTCCGGCGCATGTACACGCCGGAGAAGGGCGAAGGGGCTGAGATGCTCGATGGATCAGCCGAGGACGTGGCCGCCAGAATCGCGGGCTTGCTCAACGAGAAGAGGAGCTGACCATGAGCCAGGACATCCTCGTCGTCGCCGAACACATCAACGGTGAGTTGTCGGACGTCACGTTCGAGCTGCTGGGGAAGGCCGCGGAGCTCAAGGCCGCCACGGGCGGCGCCGTTGGGGTGGCCCTGCTGGGCACCGGCATGAAGGACAAGGCCGGGCAGCTGGGCAAGGCGGACACGGTCTATTGCGTCGAACATCCGGGCCTGGCCCAGTTCAACCCGCAGACTCACGCCGCCGCGCTCGCCGCAGTAGTTGATCACGCGTCGCCCCGCCTCACCCTCGTAGCCAACACGTCCATGGGCATGGACCTGGCCGCCGCCCTTTCCGTCAGCTGCGACCTGCCCCTGGTGGCGTACGCGCTGGACGTGGTCATGGACGGCGACGCGGTGGTCACCACCTCGCAACTCTACGCTGGCAAGATCTACGCGGAGTCCGCCTCCGACAGCCCGTCGGTCGTGGTGAGCGTGTTGGCCGGGTGCTTCCCCACGGACGCCGGACGAGCGGACGGGTCCCCCGCCGTAGAGGACCTGGCGGCCCCCGACGGCGCCGCCGAGTCCCAGGTGCGCTTCCAGGCCCTGGTGGAGCCGGACGGAAGCGACGTCGATATCACGCAGCACGACGTGCTGGTAGCCGTGGGCCGTGGCATCGGCAGCGCGGACAACCTGCCCATGGCCGAGGAGCTGGCCGCCGCCCTCGGCGGAGCGGTCTGCTCTTCCCGTCCCATCGTGGACTCCAAGTGGCTGCCCAAGACACGGCAGGTGGGCAAGTCAGGGCTGAAGGTGAAGCCCAAGGCCTACCTGGCGCTGGGTATCAGCGGCGCCCCCGAGCACATCGAGGGCATGAAGGACGCGGAGCTGATCATCGCCGTCAACACCGACGAGACCGCGCCCATCTTCGAGTTCGCCCACTACGGGAGCACGGAGGACTTGTTCGATCTGGTCCCGGCCATCACGGAGAAGCTGAGATAGCACGCTGATGTCCAGCCCCGAGCCGACCCCAGCCGCTGACTCCATGCCGACCCGGGAGATCTTCCTCCACCTCGGGACCGGTCCGCAGATCGCCTTCTACGTGCTGGGAGCTCTGGCCTGCGTCATCTTCATCCACGGATTCTGGCGCCGGTACAGGAAGTACAAGAAGGGCCGGTCCGAGAACCGGTTCGACGACCTCTACGGTCGCCTGCGCCGGGCGTTCGTCACCATCATCACCAACGCCACGGTCCGCAAGGGCGACCGCTTCGGCGGCATCGCCCACAGCCTCATCCTGTGGGGCTTCATCGTCCTCTTCATCGGCACGGTGCTGGTGGCCATCGACCACGACATCCTGCGGTTCTTCGACCTCAAGCTGCTGGAGGGAGACTTCTACCTGTGGTTCTCCCTCTGCTTGGATGTGTTCGGCGTCCTCTTCATCATCGGTCTGGTGGCCATGATGGTAAGGAGGCGGATCCTGAAGCCCGCTGCCCTGGACTACAAGCGCGCTGACGACCACGGCGGCAACTACAACCGCTCCGGCTTCGTCACCGATGACATGATCTTCGTCTGGCTGCTGCTGGTCATCGCCGTGACGGGGTTCTTCATCGAGGGCTTCCGCATCGCCAAGACCACCCCGGACTTCGAGCGCTGGTCCCCCGTGGGCTACGCCCTGGCCTCGGGGTTCAGCGGCATGGGCTCCGACACTTTGCGGGGCTGGCACGTCTGGACGTGGTGGGTCCACGGGATCGCGGCCCTGGCCTTCGTGGCCTACACGCCCTACTCGAAGATGATGCACATGGTGACGGACGCGGTGAATCTGGTGTTCACCAACGACCGCTCTGCCCAGACCCTGCCGGCACCCCCGGAGGGAGCCATGGGCTACAGCTCCATCACGGACTTCACGTGGAAGGAGTTGTTGGACCTGGACGCCTGCACCAAGTGCGGCCGCTGCCACGTGGCGTGCCCCGCAACCGCCGCGGGTACGACCCTCTCCCCCCGGGACCTGATCCTCGACCTTCGCACGTTCGCCAACGAGGCCCTCGGGACCCCCGAGCTGCTGAAGCAGACCTTCACGTCCGGCTCACAGTGGCCGGAGACTCCGACCGAGGGGCCCCTCGAGGTGGACGTGGCAGGAGCCGTGGTCCGCCCCGAGACCCTGTGGAGCTGCACCACCTGCATGTCCTGTATGGAGCAGTGCCCGGTGGGGATCGAGCACCTGACGCACATCGTCCAGATGCGGCGTCACCTGGTGGACGGTGGCAAGGTGGACGACAACCTCCAGGGGGCGCTGATGAACCTGGGGGACTACGGCAACTCCTTCGGCGAGTCTCCGAAGAAGCGCGCCCGCTGGACCAAGGGGCTGTCCTTCAAGATCAAGGACGCGCGCAAGGAGCCCGTGAAGTACCTGTGGTTCGTTGGCGACTTCGCGTCCTTCGACCCCCGCATACAGGCGCTGTCCCGTCAGGTGGCGGAGGTGCTGAACGCCGCTGGCGTCGACTTCGGAATCCTCTACGACGGCGAGAAGAACGCGGGCAACGACGTCCGCAGAGTGGGCGAGGAGGGCCTCTTCGAGATGCTCGTGGAGGACAACGTCAAGGCGCTTCAGAAGGCGGAGTTCGAGGAGATCTTCACCACCGACCCACACACCCTCAACGCCCTGCGTAACGAGTACCCGGCCCTCGGAGCGGACTACACGGTCCACCACTACACCGGACTGCTATCCCGGCTGCTGGAGGAAAGGAAGATCCAGGTCACCGCGCCCATCGGCGCCAAGGGCACCTATCACGACCCCTGCTACCTGGCCCGCTACAACGGGGAGGTGGACGCCCCCCGCGATGTCATGGCGGCCATCGGCCTGGACCTCCACGACATGCCGCGCTGCGGTGCCAACACCTTCTGCTGCGGCGCCGGCGGCGGCCGCATCTGGATGGACACCTCCAACGAGCAACAACGCACCAGCGAACAACGCATCGAGGAGGCCCTGCGCCTGGGTGACGACATCCGTTACTTCGTCACCGCCTGTCCCAAGGACTACGCCATGTACTCCGACGCGGTGAAGACCCTGGGGAAGGAGGATGTGCTGCAGGTCAAGGACATCATCGAGCTGGTGTCCGCGGCCGCCGTCCCCGTGGAGACGACCACGGGCTGACGCCGGGTCCCCTTCCAACGCCGCGCCTGCCAGCGCACCTCCGACCGCTCAAGAACCACCAGACAACGCCGCGGCGTTTCCGTCGGTGGAGCCCATCACGGGCCACGAACCGCCCGCAGGGTCGCCGGCACGAACCAGATCAGCGCCACCGGCAGGACCGGATACCAGATGCTGATCTCGTTGAGACGCTCGCCGACACGGAGGCCGCTCTCCAGCACATCGGAGCCCATCCAGAGGGCGGTCACGGCGACGCTGAACGCCGCACTCCCTGCGATCAACAGCGCGCCAGGGACGACCCGTCGCGATGGCGTCCCCCGTCTCCTCTCCGGCAGGATCCTCGGCCAATCCACGAAGAGACCGTAGACGATCAGGATGGGCGTGAACGTCACCACCATCCAGATGCCGTTGACCGCATGGAACAGCAGCGCCAGGGAGAGATACAGGGCCTGGAATCGGCGCATCAGGATCAGGGGGAAGGTGAGTTCGAACACGAACACCGCCCAGCGGATGGCAGGATCGAGCCACGGATGGTCGGCGCAGAGATAGCTCGCAGGGTTGACCGGGTACCCCTCCACCGCCGCAATGCTCCAGCGATTCCACAGCAGCTTGTCGAACAGACCATCCTGGGTGAACCACTCGCTGGACGGCATCATCTTGTGGATCCCCGAGCTACAGAAGAGCGCCGCGAGCAGCACCAGGATCGCCCGGATCGGCAGGACGAACCGCGCTTGAGCCTCCGACTCTGGCGCCAGCTCCACCCCACGTCGACGACGCAACGCGGCGTCCACCGAGTACGTCGCGCCCCAGTCGCCGCCGATCAACATGAACAGGGGAATGAAGCAGAACAGGAACACAATCGAGTGCTCCATGTCTGCCGCGGAATAAAGGGAGCCCAGGAGCGAACCAGACACAAACACCACGGCAGTAGACAAACGGGTGGCGAAACCCACCAAGAGCAGCGCCAGCGCGGCCACCAGGCTCCCCGTCAGTCCGTGGTAGAACCACGCCGGAATGGGCAAGGGCCACCACCGGTTGATGAGGCCACGATAAAACGTGGCCTCAGGGATCTCCGCGAGCAACGCTGGGTCCGATTCTGCCAGCGTCCAGTAGAAGAACAACGCGTACAGGATCCTGTAGTACCCCAGTCTCCGCGCCGCCCCCGGTATGGGCGCCAGCAGCCAGGCATCACACCGAGTCCACACCCGGTCAACCATGCGGCTCACGGTGTGGCCGCTCCCAAGAGCTCCGCCGGGTTCATGCGAAGCTCGCGCCGGCGACGGTCGGGCCGATCGGGATCGGGAGGCACCCTCGATTCGCGATCCACATCCCATGTGTGGGTGTAGATGTCCACTGCCACCAAGTCCTCGTCGGACAGCGATCGGGCGACGATCGCCACCAGCGCCCGCCGGCTCTGGCGTCGAAGCAGCGATGGCTCCGGGTCGAGCGCGAAACGGACCAGCTTGGTGACCGTGGCATCAACGCCGGTAGGGAGCAGTTCTCGGCAACCGAACTCCCGCACATATCCGGAACGCGCCTCTGCCCGTAGCACCATGCGATCCAACGCTGCCACGGGTTCGGGTTGCGCGCCCCGGTACATGGGCCAGGAGACGAACGGCCACGCCCCCCAGCGCCCGGCAGCAACTGTCAGACAGACGATGGTGACCGTCAGCGCCAGCTTCACGCGCGTGAGCAGACCCTGGTCCGTATCACGCTCACTGAGTGTCTCGGGGCTCTCCATCACTCGAAGCTCATCTGCCTGCTCCGGCGGCCGCACCCGTCAACCGGTGCCTACATCGAGGGATTCGAACGTGCCGACGCTGAGTCCACAGTACTGCACCGATGCATGAATCGCAGCGAACTGATACGAAGAGCGTCATGAGCCCCCGCATCAACCGCGTCGCGTCGGAGTCCCGACCCTCCCCCACCATGGGAGCGGCTGCGGGCAAGACCAATCACCCGGACCCCATCAGCCTGGCCGTGGGGGAGCCTTCGGACCGCCCCCCACCGGAGGTGGCCGCCGCGGCGGAGCGGGCCATGGCGGAAGGGCGGACCCGTTACGGCGCCGTACCCGGGCTCATGGAGCTGCGGGAGGCCATGGCGGCCGCCCACCAGGAGAGGACCGGGGCGGTTACGGACGCCGAGAACGTGGTCATCACCGCCGGAGGGAAGCCGGCGCTGATGGACGCCATGCGCTGCATCCTGGAGCCGGGGGACGAGCTGCTGGTGCCCCTGCCGGCCTGGCCCACGTTCATGGATCAACCCCGCTGGCTCGGAGCCAGGGCCGTCACCGTGCCGCCGGAGGCAGACCTGATCCCCGATCCGGATCGGATCGCCGCCGCCTGCACGGAGCGCACCCGGGCCATCCTCATCAACAACCCGGGCAACCCCAGCGGCAGGGTCTGGCCTCGGGAGACCATGGCAGCCATCACCGCCATCGCCCGCCGCCAGGACCTCTGGATCATCTCGGACGAGGTCTACCGCGACCTCTCCCTGGTGGGACCGGCGGCGGAACCGGTGGAGACCGATCCGGAGGCCGCAGCTCGCACGGTCGTGGTGGACAGCTTCTCCAAACGGTTCTCCATGACCGGCTGGCGCGTCGGCTCCGTCACCGCCCCCAAGGAGCTCGCCTCCGCCCTCACCAGCCTCATGTCGAGCACGGTGACCCACGCTTGTTCCGTGTCCCAGCACGCGGCCCTGGCGGCCCTCAGGCTCGACGGGACCTGGGAGTCCGAGAGGCTCGCCCGACACCGCAGCTGCCGGGATCTGACCGTGCGGACCCTGGACGCGCTCGAAGGCGTCCGGCTGTCAGGGTCCGACTCGGGCCTCTACGCCTTCCCCGATGTCTCCGGCTGGCTGGAGATGGCCGGGATCGAGTCCGATGACGCCCTCTGCGCCCACCTGAGAGAGGACTTCGGACTCTTGCTGGTGCCCGGGACCCCGTTCGGCGCTCCGAACAGGTTCCGGCTCTCCTGGTGCATCGACGAACGGCGTCTCTCCGTTGCCCTGCAGCGACTTACGGAAGCCCACCCGTAACCTCGGGTCTCTCCGGCTCCGCCCTCCCTCGGCAGAACGCGGCCATGATCGTCGCAATCTCCTTGATAAGAGAACTTTAGGGCGGCGACTGGTCGATAGGGGTGGTTAGGCTCTGCGGAGAAGAGGACCCCCATGACCAGGAACCTGAACCCCCTGAGATCAGAAGTCGACCGGATCGACGATGAGCTGGTCCGCCTGCTCGCGGAGCGCATGCGCACCGTGCAGGAGATCGGCGCCTGCAAGCGGGACGACAAGAGCGCCGCCGTGCTCGACGCGCCGCGAGAGCGGGCGGTGGCGGAGGCCTGGGCGCGCTCGGCGGAGCGCCACGGAGTCTCCAACTACTTCGTGGCCAGGGTCCTGCGAGAGGTCCTCACCTGGTCCCGTCGCAATCAGGAAGCGGCCCTGGATCGGGACGCGGAGCCCACGCCGGGCCGTACCCGGGTGGCGTTCCAGGGCACATCCGGGTCCTACAGCGACCTCGCCATCCAGAAGCTCCTGTCCGCCCGCATGCAGGAGGGAGAGGTGACGCGGCTGGGGAGGCACACCTTCCGGGACGCGATCAGCACCCTGCTGGACGGCGGGTCCCAGTACGCCCTGCTGCCCGTGGAGAACACCATCGCGGGCACCATCAACGAGGTGTACGAGCTGATCGCCGAACACCCGGTGACCATCGTGGATGAAGAGGCGTGGGAGGTGGAGCACGTCCTGGTGGGGCTCCCCGGGTCCAGCCTCGAGGACATTCGCACCGTGCGCTCCCAGGCCGTGGCGTTGCAACAGTGTCGTCGCTTCCTGGATGAGCTGGGGTGCGTCGCCGAAGCCTCCGGAGACACCGCGTCGGCCGCCCATGCCCTGAAGGCGGAAGGGGACCCCACCATCGCCGCCATCTGCTCTGAAGAGGCGGCGCGCATGCTCGGCCTGGACGTCATCAGACGCAACATCGCGGATCAGCCGGTCAACCTGACACGGTTCGTCCTGCTGGCCCGGGAAGCGGAGAAGTTCGACGCCCGTCTCCCCGCGCGCACGTCCCTGGTGCTCGCCGTGAGCCACCGCCACGGAGCCCTGGCCCAGTGCATGCAGGAGTTCGCGGATCACGGCTGCAACCTGTCGAAGCTGGAGAGCAGGCCCCTCCCCGCAGCACCGTGGGAGTACCTGTTCTACGTGGACGTGGAGGGACGGGCGGACCAGGGCCCGCTGGCCGCGGCCCTCGAGGCCATCCAACCGCTCACCAACCGCCTGCAGATCCTGGGCACCTACCCCCGTCGCGTAGGCGTGGCCAACGAAGAACTCGCGGCCGCCACCGCCGCTCCGGAGCCGCCGCCAGCGACACCGAGAACGGACGAGCCCAAGCTGTGCAAGGCGGACCCGAACCTCAAGCAGGTCGCCCGCAAGGACCACCCGGACACATCCGTGCGTGTGGGCGGCGTTGACATCGGCGGAGACCAGTTCACGCTCATCGCGGGCCCGTGCGCGGTGGAGGACCGCAAGCAGATCTTCGACGCGGCGGCCATGGTCCGAACCCGCGGCGCCTCCATTCTGCGCGGCGGCGCGTTCAAGCCGCGTTCGTCCCCCTACTCGTTCCAGGGCCTGGGACACGAAGGGGTGACGCTGATGAAGGAGGCGGGCGACGCCTACGAGCTGCCCATCGTCACGGAGGTGGTCCGCCTCGAAGACGTGGACGAGGTCGCCGCGCGTGCGGACATGCTGCAGGTAGGCGCACGCAACATGCAGAACTTCGGTCTCCTGGCCAAGCTCGGCGCCGTGGACCGACCGGTGCTGCTGAAGCGCGGCATGAGCGCCACCATCGAGGAGCTGCTCCTCGCCGCCGAGTACATCATGTCCGGGGGCAACCGCCGGGTGGTGCTCTGCGAGCGAGGCATCCGCACCTTCGAGACATCCACCCGCAACACCCTGGACGTGAGCGCCGTCCCGGTGCTCAAGGACCGGACCCACCTCCCCGTCATCGTCGACCCGTCACACGCGGCCGGCCGGCGTGATCTGGTGGTCCCCCTGGCCCTGGCAGCAGCGGCGGCAGGGGCTGACGGGCTCATCGTCGAGTGTCACCCGCGACCGGACGAGGCCCTGTGCGACAAAGACCAGGCCTTGATGGACGACGACCTGGACAGGCTGGTCCGAGGACTGAGACCGATCCTCGAGTCCCAGGGGCGAGCCCTCAGCGGTGAACACGCCCCCCTCATGGACGACGGAGGCCCGTGCTTCAACGGGTTCTGACAGCAGATTTTCCCCGCCGAGGGGGGCCATTGTCGTTGATCGGTCGGGCTCCCGTGTCCTATCCTGGGGGCCTCGCCGGTCCCTCCACCAGCGAACCGTGTACGATCGGGAACGTCCCCAACCGCACCTGACACGTCGCAGCCGGGTCGGGCTTTCCGAAGCCCCTGCCGGCACCAGAGCATTCCGGAGACCAGCATGCGTGTCCTGTTCATAGGCGTCGCGACTCTCACTCTCCTGGCCGGCGCCGCCGCCCAGGAACTGCGGCCTCTCACCGAGGATGAGAAGGTCCTTCATATCCTCTCCCGACTCACCTTCGGGCCGACCCCCGGCCAGTTCGGCAAGGTGAAGAACATGGGCCTGGACGCGTGGATCGACCAACAGCTGGACGTGAAGAACATCGACGTCAGCGCCGTCGAGAAGCGCTTCAACGACTACGTCCTGCTGGGCACGACCCCCTTCGAACAGGCCCAGATCTACAAGAAGATGCAGGAGGACGCGGGCGACGACCAGATGCAGAACCTGGGCGCCTTCCGCCGTCGAGCCCGCTCTGAGATCCGCAACTACGTCGTCGAGTTCGCCATGAACTCGGACGCCCAGCTGTTCGAGGTCCTGACCGACTTCTGGCGCAATCACTTCGCCGTGGACATCGCCAAGGACTCCGTGGGATACACGACCACGCACTACGAGATCCACGTCATCCGGGAGTTCTGCATGGGACGGTTCACGCCGTTCCTGAAGGCCACCGCCAAGCACCCGGCGATGATGGTGTTCCTCGACAACCACATCTCGAGGCGTCCTCCGTCCAAGTCGGAGTTGAAGCAGATCGAGAACCGCGCCCGCCGCAGCGGCAGCACCAAGGCCCAGGCGAAGGAGGCGGCGGCGGTGGCCAAGCAGCGCGGGCTCAACGAGAACTACGCCCGCGAGCTCATGGAGCTGCACACCCTCGGCGTGGACAACGGCTACTCCCAGGAGGACGTGGAGGTTGTGGCTCGGGCGTTCACCGGCTGGAGCACGAACTTCAGCAAGGAGGGGAACGGCTTCGCCTACAAGGACGCCATGCACGACCCCAGCCGCAAGGCGGTCATGGGTCGCAGCATCCCGCGCGGTCGTCGGGAGACCGGCGTCATCGAGGGCGAGACCATCATCAAGCGGCTCGCCGCCCACAAGAACACCGCCAACTTCATCGCCACCAAGCTGGTCCAGTACCTGGTGAACGACGAGGCCCCTCCGAAGATCGTCCAGGCGGCAGCCAAGACCTTCCGTTCCAAGAAGGGCGACCTGACCGAGGTGGTGCGGACCATCGTCAAGCACCCGGAGTTCTACAAACGCGAGCACTTCAAGGCCAAGTTCAAGAACCCCCTGGAGTTCGTCATCTCCGCCCTGCGGGCGACGGAGGCGGACGTCTCCGAGCCCCGGGTCATCGCCAACGCGGTGGCGCGCCTCGGAATGCCCATCTACGGCTGCGAGGACCCCACGGGATGGGAGGACTCGGCCGAGGCCTGGCGCGACCCCGGGGTCATGGCCCTGCGCTGGCGGTTCGCCCTGAATCTCGCCCGCGGGCGCGAACAGGGCATGAAGATCGGTGAACGGTTCTACTACCAGCTCCCGGAAGACCCCCTCGACCTCATGGACTCCATGATCCGCAAGGTGGTCCCCCAGGGCCTGGGCTCCAACACCTACGCCGTCCTGGAGCGCGTCGTGTTCAAGCGTGTCCAGGAGGGCCTGGCAGAGACAGAGCGAGGCCGCAAGGAGCTAGCCAAGACCATCGTGGGGATCCTGCTCGGCTCCCCTGAGTTCCAACAACAGTAGAGGACGACCATCATGACCCAGAACGACCGCAGACAGTTCCTCAGCACGACCGGGGCGTCGGTGCTCGGCGCCTGCGCGCTGCCTGGCGTCCGCGTGTTCGCGCAGCCGAACGCCGCCACCCCAGGAGCCAAGGCCAAGAACAATACGCTCGTCGTGATCTACCTCCGCGGCGGCGCGGACGCCCTCAACGTGGTGGTCCCCTACAGCAACCCCACCTACTACACCGTGCGTCCCACCATCGCGATTCAGCCGGAGGACACGGACGACGAACGGGGTGTGATCAAGCTGAACGAGAACTACGGGTTCCATCCGGCGCTCTCGGCCCTCAAGCCCTACTGGGACAGCAAGCAGCTGTCCGCCATCGTCAACGTGGGGTCTCCGCATCCCACCCGCAGCCACTTCGACGCCCAGGACTTCATGGAGTACGCCGCCCCGGGCGATCGGTCCATGACCAACGGCTGGCTCAACCGGTATCTGGCGGAGACCCGGAGCCAGGACTACAACCCCATGCGCGCCGTGGCCATGCAGGGGCTGCTGCCGCGGGCCCTGCGGGGCAAGTACCCGGTGCTCGCCGTTCCGCGCATGAGCTCCGGTGAGTCAGAGGGCCTCCTGGACCTGTTCGACGACGTCTACAAGAACCGCGGCGGCGTGGAGAAGGACGTCATGGAGGGCGAGCTCTCCGGCGGCGCCAAGGCCGGCCGCAAGGGAGCGGTGGACGTGGGCCGCCACACCATCGAGACCCTGCGTCACTTCTGGGAGATCGTCGAGGGCGAGGACGCTCCCCCGACCCAGGCCAGGTACCCCCGCAGCGGCCTCGGCCGCCGGTTGAAGATGATCGCCACCCTGATCAAGTCGGACTGCGGCCTGGAATGCGCCGCCGTGGACAAGGGCGGGTGGGACACCCACCAGGGCCAGGGCTCGGTGGACGGCTCCATAAACCGGCTCCTGGGCGACCTGGGGTCCTGCATGGCGGCCTTCGCCAAGGACCTGGGCAACCACCTCGACCGCACCACGGTCCTGGTCATGACCGAGTTCGGTCGCACCGTGGCCGAGAACGGCAACCGGGGCACGGACCACGGCCGGGGCAGCTGCATGCTGGCCATGGGCGGCAAGGTGGACGGCGGCAGGGTCGTCGGCGACTACGGCTCCCTGGAGCGCAAGGACCTGCAGGACCGCCGCGACCTCCGGGTGGAGATCGACTTCCGCACGGTGTTCGGCGAGGCCCTCGCCAGCGCCCACGGATTCACGGCCCCCAAGGGCTTCTTCCCGATCTTCGCGGGCCGGGACCCGCTCGGCCTCTTCAAATCCTGAGCAGAATAGTCTGACGGCCGCAAGGACCTGCCGCGCCGTGAGTTGCCCTCGTTTCAAGGGGTGATTCGCGGCGCGGTTTCGCTTGAAGCGGACCGCGCGGGGCGTCAAAACACGGGTCATGAGTACCAAGCTGATCGTCCTGCCCGGTGACGGCACCGGCCCTGAAGTCATGGCCGAAGGCCTGCGCGTTCTCGAAGCCGTCGCCGAACCCCTGGACCTGTCCTTCGACATCGAAGAGATTCCCTGCGGCGGTCAGTACTACCTGGCGAACGGGCGCAAGCGTGACTGGCCCGAAGGCAGCGAGCAGAAGTGCGCCAAGGCGGACCTGATCCTCCTGGGGGCCGTGGGCTGGCCCGATCCCGACGGACAGGGACCGGTCACCATGGACGACGGCAACATGGCCGGGTGGTCTCCGGTCATCGGGAACCGCACCAAGCTGGACCTCTACGCCAATATCCGCCCCGTGAAGCTCTACCCCGGGGTCACCCACAAGATCCACGGCGAGCGCCGCGACGTCTGGGCCCCGGAGAAGGTGGACATGGTGTTCCTGCGGGAGAACACGGAGGGGCTCTACGCGGGCGCCGGAGGCACCCTCCGTCCCGGCGGCGTCGCCAAGGTGGGGGTGGACACCCGGATCATCACCAAGGAGGGCTCCGAACGCATCATCAGAGCCGCCTTCGAGTTGTGCAAGCGCCGCCCCAACGGGGCCCCCAAAGACGGCAAGAAGCGGGTCACGTGCATCGTCAAGGACAACGTGCTGGAAGGGTGCCGTCTGTTCCGGGACGTGT
Source organism: uncultured Isosphaeraceae bacterium (assembly GCA_964507445.1). Taxonomy (GTDB): domain Bacteria; phylum Planctomycetota. The sequence goes on along the minus strand of CAZDQF010000018.1, from coordinate 48,982 downwards.
TCTTCGACGTGGCCGCCGAGTACCCGGAGATCGAGACCGAGACCGCCATCGTCGACGCCTTCACCCAGTGGCTCATCACCCAACCCGAGTGGTACGACGTGGTGGTCACCACCAACATGTTCGGCGATATCGTGACGGACCTGGCCTCGGTCCTGCAGGGCGGCATGGGCATGGCCGTGGGCGCCAACGTGGGTGACCAGAACGGCATGTTCGAGCCCATTCACGGCTCTGCCCCGAAACACGCCGGGAAGGACAAGGTGAACCCCATCGCCATGATCCTCACCGTCAAGGAGGGCCTGCAGTGGCTCGGTCACAAGCAGGGCAATGAAGCCATGGGACGGGCCGCCGAGGCCATCGAACACGCCGTGCTCCAGGTCCTGGAGCGGGGCGAGCCCCTGACCTACGACCTGGTGGGACCGGACCGGGCCAGCAGCTGCAGCACCGTGGGCAAGGCCATCGCCGAGATCGCGCGAGCCCGCGTCTCCCCGACCCCGAGCGCCTGAGTCACAACCCTCTGGGGTTCCGACGGTTCCGTCCTGGCGAAGCGGCCCGGCAGCCCGACAGAAATCCGGTAAACCCAGGTGTGTATTAAGGTTGTGCGTTTCTTCTGGACGCCAGGACCAGACCGGGTCTACATTCGGAAGTGCGGGTCGTGATCACACGATTCGTCGGGACCGCTGAAGCGAGGCAACCGATCCTTCCTTCCTCCCCCCAAACGCCCCGTCAGCGAACCCCGAAGCAACGCGAGAGTCGCCTTCCCCATCCCCCGGGCGCACTCTCGCTTTTTTTTTGTCCCCAACGACACCGCTGTCGGAGACCGGAGGATCAGCCCTCGAAGGTAGCGATGACGGGCGCGTGATCGCTGGGCTGCTTGCCCTTCCGTTCCTCCCGGTCCACCTCCACAGCGACGGCACGGGCAGCGGCCGCGGGCGTCGCCAGCACATGATCGATGCGCCAGCCCTTGTTCTTGGGGAACCCGAGGCTGCGATAGTCCCACCAGGTGAAGACCCGCTCCTCGGTGAACTTGCGGTGGAGGTCCTCGAAACCCACCTCCAGGAAGCTCCTCCAGAGCGCCCGCTCAGGATCGCTGCACAGCACCTGGCCGTCGAACTGCTCCGGCGCCCAGATGTCGGCGTCCGTGGGCGCCACGTTGAAGTCGCCGACACAGACCACGGCGGCCTCCCGCTCTGAGGACTCGGCCTCCAACAGGTCCCGGAGCTTCCCCATCCACTCCAGCTTGTAGTGGTACTTGTCGCTGTCCACTTCCTGACCGTTCACCACGTAGACGTTGACGACCCGCATGCCGCCCACGGTGGCGGCGATGACGCGCTTGTCCGCGTCCTCCGGGTCCCCCGGGAATCCGCGGCCCACATCCTCGAGAGTCAGGCCTTCACGGGCGGCGATGCAGACCCCGTTGCGCCCGGACTGACCGAAGATCTCCACCGAGTAGCCGCGCTCCTCGAACAACCCGGTGGGGAACTGGTCGTCCGCCACCCGGGTCTCCTGGACGCACAGCACGTCCGGACGCTGCCGGTCCAACCAGGCCCCGACGCGCTCGGCGCGGGCCCGGATGGAGTTCACGTTCCAGGTGACGACACGCATGGGCCTCAACCCGACGCCCGGGAGCGCCTACATCACCGCCTTGATGCCGAGGGCGGCGAACCCCTTGGCCTCGAAATTGGCCTGGAACATGTCCCGCAGCTGGGCGGCCTGACGGTCGTAGGCGTCCTTGTCTTCCCAGGTGTTGCGCGGGTTGAGGATCTCCTCCGGAACACCGGGGCAGGAGGCGGGCATCTTCAGCCCGAACACCGGGTGAGACACGGTCTCCACGGAGTCCAGGTCGCCGCGCAGCGCCGCGTCCAGCAGCCCCCGGGTGTGGCCTATGGAGATGCGCTTGCCGACGCCGTAGGGGCCGCCGCTCCAGCCCGTGTTCAACAGGATCGCGCGGGCGTCGCAGGCCTTCATCTTCTTCGCCAGGAGCTCGGCGTACACCGACGGGTGACGGGACATGAAGGGCGCCCCGAAGCACGCGGAGAACGCCGCCTTGGGCTCCGTCACACCCACCTCGGTCCCCGCCAGCTTGGCCGTGAACCCGGACACGAAGTGATACATGACCTCGTCCTGATCCAGCACGGAGACCGGAGGCAGCACCCCGAAGGCGTCCGCCGTGAGCAGCACGATGGTCTTGGGCTCGGGGCCGCGGGCGCCGTCACGGACCACCGGGTTGCAGTCGAGGCCGTAGGCGAACCGTGTGTTCTCCGTGATGCTGCGATCCGTCAGGTCCAGATCCTGCGGGTCCGTCTCCTCCATGGGCTTGCCCGGCAGAGGCGGCACGTTCTCGATCACCGTGCAGGGCATGGAGAGCGCCGCCGCGATGACCGGCTCCGCCTCCTTGTCCAGGTCGATGAGCTTGGCGTAGCAGCCGTCCTCGAAGTTGGAGATGGAGTCGTCCGTCCAGCCGATCTCGTCGTCACCGATGAGCTCTCGGGCCGGGTCCGCGGACAGGGTCGTCTTCCCCGTGCCGGACAGCCCGAAGAGGATGGCCGAGTCTCCGTCCGTCCCCACGTTGGCGGAGCAGTGCATGGGCAGGTAACCCATGTCAGGCAGCATGTAGTTGAGCACCGTGAAGAGGGTCTTCTTGTTGCTGCCGCAGTAGTCGTTGCCGCCACAGATCAGGGCGATGCGACGCTTGAGGTCGACGATCAGGGCGTTGTCCGAACCCTCGCGGTTGCCGTCCCGCTCCGGGACGCACTTGAAGGAAGGGCAGTTCAGCAGGGTGAACCGACGATCCTCCGGCACGCCCTCGAGCCCCTTCGGGAACATGGTGTTGACGAACATCGCGTGCACGGCGAACTCGCCCACGAACCGGAACGGGATGGCGTAGGAGGGATCAGATCCGGCGAACACATCCTGGACGTAGAGGTGACCGCCCTTCTGGTTCAGGTGGTCCACGACGCGGCCGAGCAGGGCCTCGTACTGATCCGGGTCGTACTTCTGGAAGTCGTTCTTCCACCAGATGGACTCGTCGAACTCGGGATACGCGGCGGCGAACGTGTCCTTGACCCGGCGACCGGTGGAGCCCGGGTCCGTGTAGTAGATCAACGGCCCATCTGCCCCGAGGCTGGTGGGGAAGCACTTCCGCTCGTCCGATGAGCCGTCGGCCCGCACCCGGCCCCGGTCGTGCTCCATGGCCTCGTGGAACAGCTCCGGCTTACCCAGGTTGTGCTTGTAGGAGACGTTGGTGAGGCCGAGGAGGGCCTCCAGTTCTTCCGCGTGGGCCATGGGATCGACCTCCTGATCAGGTCCTTCGATGCTATGTGCCCCCGGGGCCTTTTCAACGCGGGCTCGGCGGTGTGATCTCGTGATTCAGCGGTCGGGCTGACCGGGAGGCCGGGATCGGCCTCAGGACTGCCCGCCGCCCTTCCCCCCGCCCTGTCCGCGTCTCAGGAAGCCCGGCCGGTTGTGCCACGCGGGCCCCAGGACCTTGCCGACGAACGGGATGAGCATGAACCCGAACAGCAGGCCGAAGACACCGGCGCACGTGGCTGACACGAGCCATCCGATGAACCCGTCACCGACCGCGTGGGCGAGTTCATGGACACCCTGCCCCGGCTGGCTGGCGCCCAGCTCCTTCATGCCGTGGATGATGATCCCACCGCCGACCCAGATCATGGCCGCGGTGCCGACGATGGCGAGCGTCTTCAGGAACCCGGGCATGGCGCGGACGATGCCGCGCCCCGTGACACGCAGGGCCCGCCCCACGACAGACCCGGACTCGTTGCGGGAGAGGGCAAACCCGAAGTCGTCCGCCTTGACGATGAGCGCGACAGCACCGTAGACGCCCACGGTGACCGCGACCGCGACGATGGCCAGGGCGATGGCCCGGGTCCAGAACTCGTCGCTGCTGATGGCGGCCAGAGAGATCGCCATGATCTCGGCGGAGAGGATGAAGTCCGTGCGGATGGCGGAGGCGACCTTCGCCTCCTCCAGCGCCACGGGGTCCGTGGTCTGGGGGCCGACCTCCGCTTCATGGACCTCAGCCTTGCGCGGCCAGAACACATGGAAAACCTTCTCGGCGCCCTCGTAGCAAAGGAACGCACCACCGATCATCAGGAGCGGAGTCAGCGCCCATGGCGCGGCGAGCGCGAGCAGCAACGCACCCGGGAGCAGGTAGAGCAGCTTGTTCTTCAGGGACCCCTTGGTGATCTTCCAGATGATCGGCAGCTCCCGCTCCGCCGCGAAGCCCACGACGTACCGCGGGGTCACCGCGGCGTCGTCGATCAACACGCCCGCGGACTTGGCGCTCGCCTTGGCGGCGTGCCCTACGGCGTCATCGATCGAGGTCGCCGCGACCTTGGCCAGTCCGGCGATGTCATCAAGAAGAGCGACCAGTCCGCCAGGCATTTCTCACTCCCTTGGGCGCCTGTCATCGTTGGGGTCCGCCCGGAGCGTAACAGCGGCCCCTGCGATCGCCACAGGCCAGGGTGACCGCCCGCCGAGCCCCACCCCGAGCCCGCCCCACAACGTGACGCCAGGGCGGTTAGAATCCGCGCACCCCGGCGCCCCGAGGGGGCCAGGGTGAGACCCCACGACCTCCACCAGGAGCGACCCATGAAGGACAAGGAAGTGCCCGAAGACGGGCGGTTCTCCCGCCGCGGTTTCCTCAAGGGGACCACCGTCGGCATGGCGGCCGGGACGGTGCTGTCCTCCGCCCGGGCGGAGATCAAGGAGCAGGGCGGCCGGCCGGAGGCGCGCAAACTCGCCGCCGTGAAGGCGCACAAGATCACGTTCAAGCTGAACGGCCAGGCCACCAGCGCCTCGGTCATGACCGGCCACACCCTGCTGGAGACGCTCCGCGATCAGCTGGACAAGACGGGGACCAAGCAGGTTTGCGACTTCGGAGCCTGCGGTGCCTGCACGGTCCTGCTGGACGGCAAGCCGGTGAACTCCTGCCTCACCCTGGCGGTGGACGTCAACGGCCACTCCGTGGAGACCGTGGAGGGGCTGGAGAAGGACGGCAAGCTGAGCCCGGTGCAGGAGGCCTTCGCCAAGGAGGACGCCCTGCAATGCGGGTTCTGCACCCCGGGCATGATCATGTCCTGCACCGCGCTGCTGCGGGAGAACCCCAAACCCACCAAGGCGCAGACCCAGGAGGCCCTGTGCGGCAACCTCTGCCGCTGCGGCACCTACATCAACATCTTCCGCGCCATGGATCGCGCGGCCGAGGCGGGAGGCAAGTGACATGAGCGACAAGACACACAAGCTCAAGCTGGGCTTCCGCGACGACGTGAGGGAGGTGGAGATCACCCTCCCGGACGACGAGCCTCGCCCCTTCGACCTGGACTCCAAGCGGGACATCATGGGCAAGCCCCACCAGAAGGTGGACGCGGTCATGAAGGTCACCGGTCGCGCCAAATACACCCACGACATGAACCCCACGGGGATGCTCTTCGGCGGGTTCATCCGCTGCCCCCACGCCAAGGCCAACCTGATCTCCTTGGACCTGGAGAAGCTGACCGCCGCGCCGGGGGTCAAGGCCGTCATCGGAGCCGCTGACCTGCGCATGCCGACGGAAGTACGGTACGCCGGTCAGCCCGTGGCCGCTCTCGCCGCCGAGTCCCGGCAGGCCCTCGAGAGCGCCATCGCCGGGGTCACCGCCTCCTGGAAGGTCCTGCCACACGCGGCGCGCCTGGATCAGGCCATGGCCCCGGACGCGCCCGCGGTCCACGGCAACCGGGGCAACGTCCGCCCAGGACGGGACCCCCGTCGGCTGGAGGAGGTGGAATCCGCCCTCAAGAGCGGCAACCTGAAGGTGGCGGCGGTGGTGGCCAGGACCCAGGTCCAGACCCACTCCTGCCTGGAGACCCACGGCACCTGCGCCCAGTGGGACGGGGACCAGCTGACCCTGTGGACCTCAACCCAGGCCACCTTCGGGGTCCGCAGCCAGGTGGCCCGGGGGCTCGACATCCCCCAGAGCAACATCACCGTCATCAGTGAGTTCATGGGCGGCGGCTTCGGCAGCAAGTTCGGCGCCGGCTACTGGAGCCTGGCGGCGGCGCTCCTCGCCAAGAAGACCGGCAAGCCCGTGAAGATCATGTTGGATCGTCGCGAGGATCAGACCGACACGGGCAACCGCCCGGACTCCATCCAGGACATGGCCATGGGAGTGGACGGCGAAGGCAAGATCGCCGCCTACAAGGTCAGCAACACCGGCACGCCGGGCATCGGCCGCGGAGCCAGCGTCACCAACCCCATGATCTACGACATCCCGCGAGACGCCACCGCGTCCCGGCGCGGCGAGGTCGCCACCAACGCAGGCGGCGCCCAGGCGTTCCGCGCACCGGGGCACCCCCAGGGCTCCTTCGGCCTCGAGACCGTCATGGACCTGGCGGCGGAGAAGGCAGGCCTGGACCCGCTTCGGTTCCGCATCCGCAACGACTCGCACCCCATCCGCCAGCTCCAGTACAAGGACGGCGCCGACCGCATCGGATGGTCCAACCGCAAACCCAACGGCACCGCCGAGGGCCGCTACCGCACGGGCTACGGGGTCGCCTCCGCCCGGTGGGGCGGACTCGGGGGCCCGCGCGCCGAGGTGTTCTGCCGCATCACCAGCGACGGCAGCGTCGAGGTGCGCAACGGCGCCCAGGACCTCGGGGTCGGCACCCGCACCCTGCTGGCGGTCATCGCCGGCGAGGAGCTGGGCATGGACCCATCCATGATCAAGACCGCCATCGGCAACACCAACGACCCCATCGGACCGGGGTCCGGCGGCAGCCGCACCGCTGGCTCCATCGCTCCTGCGGCGCGGCAGGCAGCGTTCCTGGCGGGTCGCGAGCTGCGCCAGCTCGCCGCGAAGCACCTCCAGTGCGACGCCGACGACCTGGTGACCAAGGGCGGCAAGGTCATGAGCGTCAAGGACTCGAGCAAGTCCATGTCGTTCAAGGACGCCTGCCGACTGATCCGCCAGGGCGAGATCAGCGCCGTCGGCAAGCGCAACCGCAACTACGGCAATGACGCCACCTACCTCAACGGCGTCGGCGGCGTCCAGTTCGCCAAGGCCACCGTGGACGTGGACTTCGGCGTCGTCAAGGTGGATCACATCGTGGCCCTGCAGGACTGCGGACTGGTGATCAACCAATTGACCGCCGAGGGCCAGATCTTCGGCGGCGTCATCCAAGGGCTCTCCTACGCCCTGTTCGAAGAACGGCACATGGACCGCCACCTCGGCCACATGGTCAATTCGGACCTGGAGATGTACAAGATCGCCGGACCCGCGGACATGCCCGAGATGGACGCGATCCTCTACGACATCGCCAACGGCGCCAACAACTGCTCCGTCGCCGGCGTCGGCGAACCCACCATGATCCCCACCGCCGCCGCCATCGCGGGAGCGGTCCACAACGCCCTCGGCGTCCGTGTCACGTCCATTCCCATGACCCCGGACAAGGTCCTCATGGCCCTCGAAGAGGGAGGCAAGTGAGATGAAGAACTTCGACTACTACGTCGCCGCCTCCACGGACGACGTCCGTGACGTGATGAAGAAGGTGAAGGGTGCCCGCCCGAAGGCGGGGGGCACCGATCTGGTGACCCTCATGAAGGACCACCTGACGGCGCCTTCCAGCATCGTCTCCCTGGACGACGTGAGCGACTTCGCCGGCATCAAGGAGAACCGCAGCCGCGGCGTCTGGATGGGCGCCACCACCACCATCGCCGACGTGGCGGCCAGCGAGGTCGTCCAGAGCACCGGCATGGCGGTGGCGGACGCCGCCGCCCGCACGGGCACGCCGCTCATCCGCAACAAGGCCACGGTGGGCGGCAACCTCTGCCAGCGGCCCCGCTGCTGGTACTTCCGCCACCCCGACTATCCCTGCTCCAAGAAGGGCGGCGAGACCTGCTACGCCCAGGAGGGCGAGAACAAGTACCACGCCATCTTCGAGAACGTCACCTGCAACATCGTCCACCCTTCGAACCTGGCGCCGGCCCTGTGGGCCCACGACGCCAAGGTCCACGTCATGGGAGCCAACGGCAGGAGCCGGGACATCGGCATCGACGAGTTCTGGGTCCTCCCGGAAGAGGACATGAGCAAGGAGACGGTGCTGGAAGACGACGACCTGGTGACCGGCGTCACCTACCGGCGCAGCGAGGCCGGCTCCGGGTCCGCCTACATCGAGGTGCGCGAGAAGCAGTCCTACGACTGGGCCCTGACCAACGCCGCCGCCCGGGTGGACCTGTCCGGGGACCGGGTCAAGGACGTGCGACTGGTGATCTCCGCCGTGGCCCCGGTCCCCATGCGCCGTGAGGAGGCGGAGGCGGTCCTCAGAGGAAAGCCCTTCTCCGAGGAGCTGGCCCGGAAGGCCGGCGAAGCAGCCGTCGCCGACGCCACCCCGCTGCGTGACAACAAGTACAAGATCCGCATGTTGAAGGCCACGGTCGCCCACACCCTGATCGAGGCGGCCCGCCGAGCCAAGGGAGGCAAGTGATGTCCAACTACCGACCGGAACGCGGACGACTCCCCCACGACGCTTGCGAGCACCTGTGCGCCAAGACCATGTACATGGCGTCCGAAGACCTGGACCACGACCGGGTGGAGGAGTTCGACGGCGTGGAGACGGCCCACTACTGGTGCGCCCTGAACCAGATGCCCCTGGGCCCGGACGGGAACGAGGTGGCACCGGACGCCTGCAGGCCGGGACGGCCTTGCTGCGTCCAACGCCTCACGATCCCCGACGCGTGATCACCGCCGTCGCTGTCCCGTGAGCGGGCCCCCCGCGGAAGGCCGACGCCCTCCGCGGGGCGGACCCCGGAGACCGCACCATGCTGGCCGACTCCTATCCCTACTGGCTCGCCAACCGACCGGTCCAGGCCAACACGGACCTGACGGTCACGGACAAGTACAGCGGAGACGTCGCCACCCGGGTGGCCCTGGCGGACGAGACCGCCATCAGCGCTGCCATCGGCGCCGCCGCTTCCGCGGAGGGAGCCATGGCGGCGCTCCCCGCCTATCGACGCCAGCAGGTCCTGGAGCACTGCGCCGCCCGGTTCAGGGAGCGGGCGGAGGAGCTCGCCATCACCCTGTGCGTCGAAGCGGGCAAGCCCATCAAGGACAGCCGCGGAGAGGTGGAGCGGCTCATCGACACCTTCCGGGTGGCCGCGGCGGAGGCCGTCCGCGGCACCGGCGAGGTCATGACCATGGACATCTCGCCCCGCGCCCACGGCTACTCCGGCATGTGGAAGCGCGTCCCGGTAGGCGCGTGCTCCTTCATCTCGCCGTTCAACTTCCCGTTGAACCTGGTCGCCCACAAGGTGGCTCCCGCCATCGCCGCGGGGTGTCCGTTCGTGTTGAAGCCGGCCAGCCTCACCCCCGTCGGCGCCCTGATGATCGGAGAGATCCTGGCCGAGTGCGACCTCCCCGAGGGCGCCTTCTCCATCCTCCCCTGCAGCCGCGAGGGAGCCGGCCTGTTCACCACCGACGACCGGCTCAGGCTGCTCTCCTTCACCGGTTCACCGGACGTGGGCTGGCAGCTCAAGGCCCGCGCAGGCAAGAAGAAGGTGGTGCTGGAACTGGGCGGCAACGCCGCCTGCGTGGTGGACGAGGACGCGGACCTGGACGACGCGGTCCAGCGCATCATCATCGGCGCCTTCTACCAGTCGGGCCAGAGCTGCATCGGGGTTCAACGGATCATGGTCCACGAGCGGGTCATGGGGTCCTTCCGAGAGGCCCTGGTGGACGCCACGGAGGCCCTGGTCGCGGGGGACCCCAAGGACGAGGCCACCTTCATCGGTCCCATGATCTCCGAGGGCGAAGCCGCTCGCCTGCACCGCTGGATCAACGAGGCAGTGGAGGGCGGCGCCAGGGTGCTGTGCGGCGGCGGCCGCGACGGCGCCATGCTGGAACCCACTCTCCTGGAGGACGCCCCGAGGGACGCTCAGGTGTGCGCCGGAGAGGCCTTCGGTCCGGTGGCGGTGCTCTCCTCCTTCACCGACTTCGACGAAGCCCTGGCCCAGGTCAATGACTCGGTGTTCGGGCTCCAGGCCGGAGTGTTCACACGGGACCTCTACAAGGCCCGGCGGGCCTGGGACACGCTCGAGGTGGGCGGTGTGGTGATCGGAGACGTGCCGTCCTGGCGCGTGGACCACATGCCTTACGGCGGCGTCAAGGACTCGGGCATCGGCCGCGAGGGGGTCCGGTTCGCCATGGAGGACATGACCGAAATCCGCCTCCTGGTGATCCGCGATCCCCAGGGCTGAACCGCTGGCGTTTTTTGCTCCACGGCGGATCACGGGGCGCCGCTCCTCCGTTAGGCTTTGCGGCCCTCAAGGAGAACCTCATGAACTGCGTGCGTATCCTGCTCCTCCCCCTCCTCGCCGCCGTCGTCTGCGCTCAGGGCGAAGGCTACGACGACACCCCCGTCATCCCGGGCCAGAAGTGGAAGGTCCACGACAAGGCGCGCCCCAATCCCCCGGTGGTGGAGCCGGGACCGTTCGTCGCCATGACCCGCCCCGAGGACGCGGTGGTGCTGTTCGACGGCAAGGACCTGAGCAAGTGGACCGGCCGCGGCGGCAAGGCGTCGTGGAAGCTCCAGGACGGCTACATGGAGGTCAACGGGACCGGCGAGATCGCGACGCGGGACAAGTTCGGCGACTTTCAGCTCCACCTGGAGTGGGCCGCCCCCGAGCAGGTCAAGGGCAAGTCCCAGGGTCGAGGCAACAGCGGCGTCTTCCTCTGCGGTCGATACGAGGTCCAGGTGCTGGACTCCTTCGAGAACAAGTCCTACGCGGACGGTCAGGCCGCCGCCCTCTACGGGCAGCACCCGCCCCTGGCGAACGCCTGCCGCGGCCCCGGGGAGTGGCAGACCTACGACATCGTGTTCCGCGCACCCCGCTTCGATGATGAAGGCAAGGTCTCCAGCCCGGCCACCGTCACGGTGATCCACAACGGCATCGTGGTGCAGAACAACCGCAGCTTCATCGGCGGCACCACCCATCGCCGGGTCGCCACCTACTCCAAGCACGGAGACGGCCCCATCAAGCTGCAGGACCACGGCAACCCGGTCCGCTATCGGAACATCTGGGTCCGCGAGCTGTAGGGACCCGGGTCGGGCGCGGTATCGACCGCGGGGCTCCCGCCCTCAGTGGCGGGGCCAGGACCCTGGCTCAGGAGTCCTCGGCCTCGTCCTCCGACGAGGTGTCCTCCCGATCTTCGGGAGGGATGTAGTTGAAGCGCTCCTTGAGGGTCGCCAGCAACCCGTCCACCCGCTCCTTGGAGTCCGTCACCTTGACGATGGAGTTGTCCTCGTGGAAGGCCAGCACCTCACTGGTCTGCGCCCACTCCCGGATATGGTCCACGACCCGGGGCTCGAACTCGCCCGTGTACTTCTTGAAGGTCTTGGTGTAGCGGATGAAAGGGCCTGCGGATTCGGACATGGGACAACTCCGTGAGATGGAGGGACGTTACCGCAAGCCGGCGGTCACCTCCAGGGAGACTGAGGAAGCGGGTCCACTGTCAACGCCGCCCCCAGCTGCCCGCATCCGGCGAACCGGTCCCGGCCCACGCTCCACCGCACCTTGACGGGAAAACCCAGGGGGCGCAGGCCCTCGGTCCAGGCCTTCACCTCCGTCCGGGTGGGGGCCTTGAGACCGGACCCGGGCACGGGATTGAGGGGGATCACGTTGAGGATGAAGGGGAAGCCCGTGAGGTGGCGGCGGATGGCCTCCGTGTCCTCCTCCCCCAGGGTCAGGTCGCGGATGGCGATGTACTCCAGGGTCACGTGCCTGCCCGGCCGCGACGCCGCATAGGCCCGGATGGCCTCCAGCAGGGAATCAAAGCCGTAGGTCCCCTGGATCGGCATCAGGCGGGCCCGCTTCTCCGGCACCGCCGACACCAGGCTGAACACCAGCTCCATGCGGTGGCGGGCGTCGGCGAAGCGATGGATGGCGGGCACCATGCCCGCGGTGGAGATGCGGATCCTCCTGGGACTGATCTGCAGCCCCTGGCGGCAGGTGAGTACGGAGCAGGCTCGCAGCACGTTCGCCTCGTTCTGGAGTGGCTCCCCCATGCCCATGAACACCACGCCTCCCACCCGGACACCGGCGTGGCGGCTCACGGCCAGCACCTGGTCCACGATCTCCCAGGGTTCCAGGTTGCGCTTCAGCCCCAGCATCCCGGTGGCGCAGAACTGGCAGGCCAACGCGCAGCCGGCCTGGCTCGAGACGCAGAGAGACCAACGGTCGTGGCGAGGGATCAGGACGGACTCGATGAGCGCCCCGTCGCGAAGTCGAAAGCCGTACCGCCGGCCGCCGTCCTCCGCCACCTCCACGGACTCCATGGTCAGGGAGTCCACGGCGAACACCTGCTCCAGACGCGGGACCTTGCGCTTCGACAGGCCGGGGACGGAGGCGAAGTCCGGCGCCAGGGCTCCGTGGATGCCGCGGTAGGCCTGCTCCGCGATCCGGGGCCCCGGCGTCAACAACCTGTGCTCCTCCAGGCGCGCGCGGACCTCGTCGAAGCGGAGGTCCTTGAACTGGGTCAATCCCAGAGCTTGCCTCCCTTGAACGGGTCGTTGGGATCGTCCTCCATGTCCTTGGCCTTGTCCGTGGCGTCCTTGAACATCTGGTCCAGGCGGTCTTCCTGGTTACGCAGTTTGTCCTGGGCCTTGAGGAACTTGTCCTCGATGCGGTCGGCGGAGTCCGCCTGGTCCCGCAGGGCCACGTCCATCATGTCCTCACCGTCGCCGGCGTCCTGCTTGAGGTGACGCCCTGCTCGATGAGAGATCACCCGCTCCTGCTCCACCTGCACCTCGAGTATGGACTTACAACACGGGCACTTGACGCTGATCACGGCTTTCGAGGGCATGTCCAGACCTCCGTCGAAGAATCCAAATCAAGTAGTAGGATAACGCCATGACGCCTCCCGCGGACGACGGCATCCAGTTGGAGTTGTTCCCCGACCCGGAAGAACCGCGCCGCTCCCCGATGCAGGTCAGCCACGCTCCGCTGCTGCCCTCGACTCCCCCGGTCTGGTCCGAGGAGGTCATCGAAGACGGCGCGCTCCAGCGCGCCCTCGGCCGCCTCCTCCCCGATCAGGAGGTGGACATCCGCTACACCCGCAACCGAACGGTGATCCTGTCCCTGCGCCCCGACCGCAAGGGACGCTCCGTGCTGCGCGCGCATCAGTGCTTCCGCAACGCCCCGGACGACATCGCCGAGGCGGCCATCAGGCTCTACCTGACCCGAGCCCGTAAGGTCCAGCGTCGCCGCTGGTCCCACATGGTCACCCTCTACCACCAGCAGACCGCCACCCCGCCCCAGACCGCCGGCAACTCCGAGCTGCAACCCGGCGTGCATCACGACCTGCGGGCGATCCTGGACCGGGTCAACGCCCGCTGGTTCGAAGGCGCCCTGGACCTGGACATCTCCTACGGCGAGCGGATCGCCCGTCGGCTCATGGGGCGTCACGAGAAGCGCTCCCCCCGCAACCTCATCGTGGTCAACCCGGTGCTCGACCACCAGTGGGTCACGGAGTGGTACCTGGAGTTCCTGGTGTTCCACGAGTGCCTGCACGAGGTGTTCCCGCCGCGGCCGAGCGGCGAGCGCATGATGCTGCACCCCCCGGAGCTGCGCGCCCGCGAACGGGAGCACCCGGACCTGGAGCGCGCCCACGTGTACGAACGATGGCTGACCGGACCGGGCTGGCCCAAGCTCAAGCGCGCGGCTCAGAAGAGGATGAGCCAGCAGGCGTAGGCGAGCGCGCCCAGGATCACCGCGGCCCGGCAGCGCCGGAACCAGACGCGACGTCGATCCACGGGAGCCGGACCGCCATAGGGATGGACCTTACGCTCCATCTCCTCAAAGGCCGCCACCTTGCGCCTGCAATCGGCGCAGACCTGCAGGTGAGCGGCCACCTCCGCGCTGGGCTCGGACGAGATCCGCGTCTCCCCGAACCGGGCCCACTCCAGGCACGCGACGTCGCTCAACTCCTTGCAAGGCACGCAGGGATGATACGCTTGCGGCCATGTCCCGCACACTCTGCGTCACCCTGGCCCTGCTGGCTGCCAGCTGCGCCACGGCGCCGGAGACAGGGCAGCCGCGGCCCCAGAAGGCCAAGTCCCTCAACGCCGTGGAGGCCGCGCGTTCCTTCGTCCGAGCGCTCAACCGACTGGACTCAGAAGCCGCCGCCGCCCTCATCGACTGGGACCTGTGGATCGCCGGGGACGCCCGGCTCACGTTCCTCCTCGCGAGCCTGCGGGAGGACGCGAAGCTCCGGCCGCCGACCCCGGAAGAGCTCGCCGCTCACCCCATCGAGGGCAGCGACGTGACCCTGGCGGACCTGCTGGACCCGAAGGACGCCGCCTTCGTGGTCTCCCGCGTCTCCCGGGAGCGGTTCAAGACCGTCATGACCGAGGACTTCGCTCCGGACACGCGCAAGAACGACGCCCGGCTCGCCTCATGGAACCTGGATCGCGTGGACCGCAGCGCGACCATCTTCATGCCCAACGGCGAGACCGTGGAGATGGAGCTGGTGTTCAGGGAGCGGCAGTGGCGCCTGGTCCCCCGCTGGTATCCGCGCTAGGACCTCGGGGTCAGAGCCCGACGCCGTCGTACTGGAAACCGAGCGCCTCCAGCGACTCCCTGGACCACAGGTTGCGGCCATCGACGATGACCGGGGTCCGCATGAGCTCCATGATGAGCCGGAAGTTGGGCCGACGGAACTGGGACCACTCCGTGACCAGGACCAGGGCGTCCGCCCCTTCCACCGCGTCGTAGTCGCGCTCGTAGTACGAGATCTGGTCGCCGAAGAGACCGCGGGTGTTCTCGATAGCTTCCGGGTCCGTCACCTGGACCGTCGCGCCCCGCCGCAACAGCTCCTCGATCAGGACGATGGCCGGCGCCTCGCGCATATCGTCGGTGTTGGCCTTGAACGCGAGGCCCCAGACGGCGACGTTGCGACCGCTGAGATCCTCTCCGAGACGCGCCACCACCTTCTCCGCCAGGCGTCGCTTCTGCGCGGCGTTCACGTCTTCAGCCGCCCCCAGCATGGAGGGTTCGTAGCCCACGTCCCGCCCCGTCCGCATGAGGGCCTGGAGGTCCTTGGGGAAGCAGCTGCCCCCGTAACCAGGACCCGGGAAGAGGAACGGGAAACCGATCCTCGAGTCGGAGCCGATCCCCTTGCGCACGTGCTCCACGTTGGCGCCCAGCAGCTCGCACAGCCG
This sequence comes from uncultured Isosphaeraceae bacterium, assembly GCA_964507445.1. Lineage (GTDB taxonomy): Bacteria > Planctomycetota. The sequence goes on along the minus strand of CAZDQF010000018.1, from coordinate 33,773 downwards.
CGCCATCTCGTTCATGAAGGAGATGCGGACCGCGAGCATGGCGTTGGCCGCGTACTTGGTCAGCTCCGCGGAGCGCACGTCCATCATGAGGACCGGCTTGTTCGTCCGCACGAACGGGGCGTAGAGGTCAGCCATCACGTCCATGGCCCGCTGCGACGAGGCGCCGATGACGACCCGGTCGGGCTTCATGAAGTCGTCGATGGCGGCGCCCTCCTTGAGGAACTCCGGATTGCTCACCACCTCGAAATCCAGGTTGGTGTGCTTCCCTATCTCCTCTCGCACCAGGTCCGCGGTCCCCACGGGGACCGTTGACTTGTCCACGACCACGGCGAAGTTCTCGAGGTTCTGGCCGATGGTCCTGGCCACCTCCAGGACGTACTTCAGGTCCGCCTTGCCGTCATCTCCCATGGGGGTCCCGACAGCGATGAAGATCACCTCCGCCCCCCGGATCGCCGAGGAGGCGTCGGCGGTGAAGGACAGGCGCTCCTCGGTGACGTTGCGGCGAATGAGCTCCTCCAGCCCGGGTTCGTAAATCGGAACCCGCCCCCCGTTCAGGTCGGCGACCCGACTCTCATCCACATCCACGAGCACAACGTCGTTACCCGAATCGGCGAAGCACGTGCCCGCCACCAGTCCGACGTAACCCGCCCCGAACACTGTAATCCTCATGAAGAACTCCACGGCGCCAAAGGCGCACGAGCCTGTCCCTTATAGCGGCCCTCACGCGTAGTGCAAACAGACCCGCTCCACTCCCTCCCGTCGGCGTGGGGCCGGGTGAGGCTGAAGTCACGCGTGACGGCCGCCATAAGCGCCTGAAATCGCGGGTCAGGTCTCGCTGACACCGATGTCCCGGCTCGGCCCGCGAGGCAGCAGATCGATGTCTACATCCGGCGCGTCCGGGTGGGCGCCGCTGGCGCGTCCCGCCCCCGCATCTCGCGGGTCGGTCCGAAAGAACTCCTGATCGAGGAACCACGGGGCCAGCCCCACCACCAGCTGGAAGGAGAAGACCGGCCCGTTGAAGCGCACGCCGTTGTCGAAGAACGCGCTGTGGCTGACCAGCACCAGGCCCTGCGGGTCGGCGGCGTGGACAGCGATCGCGTGTTCGGTCATCCACGTGTTGGTGATGCGGCAGAAGTCCCGGGAAGCCACCCAGATCCCCACACCCCGGGCGCCGGCAGGACCCGGCGAGGCCCGGTTGTCCACGAGGGTGTTGTTGATGAGGACCGAGGACGAGGTCTTACGGAGATACACGCCCGCCCCGACGGGGGCCACGTTGCCATGGAACACGGAGTTGGTCACCAGCACCTTGCCGGCGGTGTCGGCGTAGAGCCCGCCACCATAGATCGCCTGGTTGCCGTGGAACCGCAGCCGGGTCACCTCCACCTCCCCGACCACGCTCCCGCACACCGCCAGACCACCTCCCCGCCAGGTGGCGTCGTTGTCCGCCACCCGTCCGCCGTTCAGGGTCAGGTTGCAGCCGTTGATGTAGCCACCGGCGCCACGGATGGCCAGGTTGCCCTCGATGGTCGTGTCATGCAGGATCGTCCCGTCGCATCGGTAGGCGTAGAACCCACCCCCGTACCAACGGGCGGTGTTGCCGCTCAGCTCGTTCCCCCGATACTCACCACCGAGGCCGGTGCTGTGCAGGAAGATGCCGCCGCCGTACGCCGTGGCGTCGTTGGCTTCGAGCTCGTTGCTCAGGACGGCCACCTCGGCGGCGTTGCGCTGGTAGAGGCCGGCGCCCAGGTAGGCCCGGTTGAGGGTGATCCGGTTATCCAGCAATCCGTAGAGCGACCCGGCACCGTGGACGCCGCCGCCCCGGTAGTCACCGACGTTGCGGGTGATCAGGTTGCGCCGCAGCCAGGTCATGGTCTGCAGGTCCTCGATGAAGACTCCGCCGCCGTCATAGGCGTGGTTGTCGGCGATCACACAGTCCTCCACCTCGCTGCCTCCGGGGGTGGAGATGTACAGCCCCGCGCCCTGAGAGCCCCGGTTCTTGACGATGACGCAGCCACGGATGACCGGTGCCTGGAATCGATCGATGAAGATGCCAGCGCCCCGTGCGGCCCTACCATTGGCGATCCGCAGCCCCTCCACGGAGGTCCCCGGCCCCACGAGCCCCGCAAAGGAGATCACCGGAAGGGTCGGGTCCGCCGGGACGACGGAGGGCATGGCCCCGCCCGCCGCCGCGAGCCGCATCCCCCCCGGCACGACCACGTTCTCCACGTACACCCCGGGGAGGACCCAGACCGTGCCGTTGACGGGCGCCGCGTCGAGCCCGGCCTGGATGGTGGGATGGTCCAGAGGGACGGTCACATCCTGAGCGGGGAGGAGGCCCGCGACGGTCAAGAGCAGACACAGAGTAGGCATCCGATTCATGGCGAAGCTCCATTCAAGGTGGGCGAGTTGGCCGCACACCTGAACAGAGACATCTGCCGCCAATAGTGACCAGGAACCGCTGAAAAAAGCTGTTTCAGAAAATCGCCGACAGGTCTCGGAAACCCCCAGCGCCGTGGGGGTCTGGGGCCTTGGGGCGCCGCCGCCCGCCTAGCGACTCACAGGAGATTCCCTTACCATGTAGCGACCACTTCACTCTCTCGTGGAATCCACCATGTCGCGAATCACCTCCCTCGTCCTGTTCCTGGCTTTCTCCGCCGCCGCACAGTCCCCGGACGCCGACGGCTGGCACACGCTCTTCGACGGCAAGAGCCTCGACGGGTGGAAGGCCAGCGAGAACCCGGACTCCTTCAAGGTCGATGGCAGGAAGCTGGTGGTGAAGGGCCCCCGGGGACACCTCTTCTACACGGGTCCGGTGTCCGGAGCGGCCTTCGAGAACTTCGTGGCCGAGATCGAGGCCCAGACCAAGAAGGGAGCCAACGCCGGGTTCTACTTCCACACCCGCTGGCAGGACTCCGGCTGGCCGGAGCACGGCTACGAGGCCCAGATCAACACCACCCACGGAGACCGCATCAAGACCGCCAGCCTCTACGGGGTGCGGGACGTGACCGACGCCCCGAGCAAGGACGGCAAGTGGTTCACCATGCGGGTGGAGGTGCGGGGCAAGCACATCACCACGACCGTGGACGGCAAGAAGCAGGTGGACTACACGGAACCCGACGACGTGAAGGGAAAGCGCCGGCTCTCCCAGGGCACCTTCGCGATCCAGGCCCACGACCCGGGCAGCGAGGTCTGGGTCCGCCGGGTCCGGGTCAAGGTCCTGCCGGGAACCCGACCGAACCTCTCCCGGGCCGAACGGGTGGCCTCCCGAAAGGCGGGCAAGTGGTGGAACCGCATGGACTACGGCCCCTTCCTCGCGTCCTCCGTCGGGGTCGGCCCCCGGGGCAAGCACGTGGCCTTGAAGGGCATCACCGCCTTCCTCGATCAGGACAACAAGGCGTGCATGACCTTCGACACGGACCTGCTCCGCATGGCGGTGGGGTGGGAGGACGGCCTGAGGCTCACGGGCACGACCTACGACGGACGTCACGGGGGCCATCCCCACTCCGGCAACGACCCGGTGTTCCACACCCGGGCGCTCCCCGGCTGGGGTGATCGCAGCGGCAAGCTGACGGACCCCAGACCCATCCCCCACGGCCCCATCCCGGACGGGCACGGCCGCTACCGGGGACTGTACCGACACGGCGACCGGGTGGTGTTCGAGTACGAGGTCGGCGGAGTGCGCGTGCGAGAGATGCCCGAACGCGTGGGCGACCTGCTGATCCGCAACATGCACATCGACCTGTCCAAGCGGGGCCGGGTGATGGCCGTGGCGGACGGAGAGAAGGGACAGAGGGTCGCCATCCTCGAGGGCGGCCGCGTGGCCACCCTGAGCAAGGGCAAGAACGACCGCGAGGCCCTTACCTGCGCCCTGGTGGGAGCGCCTCGGAGTGTGCGCTTCAAGGCCGCCAGCCGCGCCGGCGCGCCGACCATCGTCCTGAACGTCCCCGCGGGCGCCGGGGGCCCGGCCTTCAGGCTCGTCTACGCCCGCACGTCCGGCGCCCCCGCGGACGGGTTCGGCCGCCACCTGGACGCGGCGCCGGATCTGGAACCCTTCACTGACGGCGGCCCGAGCCAGTACCCGGAGCCGATCGTGGTGCGAGGCAAGCTCGCCCGCAAGTCGGACAAGCCGTGGGTGGTGGACGACGTGCCCGTGCCCATGGACAACCCCTGGGATTCCCAGATGCGCATCGGCGGCCTCGACCTGTTCTCGGACGGGGAGACCGCGGCGGTCTCCACCTGGAACGGCGACGTCTGGGTGGTCTCGGGCCTGGATGAGGACCTGAACGAGGTCAAGTGGCGGCGGTACGCCACCGGGCTGTTCGAGACCCTCGGCCTGCGCATCGTGGATGACGTGATCTACGTCAACGGCAAGGACCAGATCACGCGCCTCCACGACCTGGACCGTGACGGGGAAGCGGACTTCTACGAGTGCTTCAACAACGACGTCTACATCACCCGTAACTTCCACGAGTTCACCTTCGACCTGCAGACGGACAAGCAGGGCAACTTCTACATCGCCAAGGGCGCCCCGGTACGAGGCGGCGGCCGTGGCTTCGAGAAGATCGTGCCCCACCACGGCACGGTGATGAAGATCTCACCGGACGGCTCCTCCCTGGAGGTCTACGCCCGCGGCATGCGGGCGCCCAACGGCATCGGCGTCGGCCCGGACGGCCAGGTCACCTGCGGCGACAACGAGGGCACCTGGGTCCCCCACTGCAAGCTCCACTGGCTCGAGCCCGGCAGCTTCCAGGGGGTCGTGGACGTGGCCCACACGGAGAACAAGCCCACGGACTACAACAAGCCCCTGTGCTGGTTCCCCATGTCCGTGGACAACTCCGGCGGCGGCCAGGTGTGGGTGCCCGAGGATGACCGGTGGGGCCCCTACGGCGGAGACCTGCTGCACCTGTCCTACGGCAAGAGCGCCATCTACAAGGTCATGAAGGAGGAGGTGGACGGCCAGATCCAGGGGGGCGTGTTCCGGATCCCCGTGAAGCTCGGTTCCAGCGCCATGCGCGCCCGGTTCAACCCCAAGGACGGTCAGCTGTGGGTGGTCGGGCTCCGCGGCTGGCAGACCAACGCCGCCAGGCTGACGGCCCTCCAGCGGGTCCGTCGCACGGAGGCCCCGGTGAACATGCCCAGGTCCATGCGGGTGACCCGGCGAGGTGTCTACCTCACCTTCACCTGTGACCTGGACCCGGAGCTGGCCAACGACACGGAGAGTTACGCCGCCGAATGGTGGAACTACGTCTGGAGCCCGCAGTACGGCTCTCCCGAAGTCTCGGCTGACAAGCCGGACCCTCAGGTGCTGGAGAAAGCCCAGCGCACCGAGCTCCACGGTCACAAGAAGCACGACAAGGTCACCATCAAGTCGGCGAAGCTGCAGCGGGACAAGCGCACGGTCTTCCTGGAGATCCCAGGCATCAAGCCGGTCATGCAGATGCACCTCAAGGTCGATCTGGAGTCCGTCTCCGGTGCGGAGATCACCCTGGACATCTGGAACACCATCAACAAACTCGGCGATCACCGCAGTAACTGATGCGCCTGATCCTGATAGCGACCCTCGCGTGGAGCGGCGCTGGGCTGGCCCCCTCACCGGTCCCGGAGGAAGCGGACGCGGGCCTGGTGCGGGAGATCTCCGACGGCGAGCGCACCCTGGACGTCCGGGTCACCCGCATGCCCGCCTTCCACTCCCCCGCGAGGGCGTGGCCGGACCGGCCGTTCCAGGTCCGCTGGACCGGGTCCCTCAACCTGGACATCCGCACCAGGCTGACCTTCTCCGCCTCCGGACGGGGCAAGGTGAAGGTCACCATCAAGGGCAAGGTGGTGCTTGAGGGAGAAGCGGAGGATCTCTCCCGGCTCGACAGCGAGTCTCAGCGCATCCGCAAGGGCGCCAACCCGGTCATCGTCGAGTACACGCCACCCTCAACGGGAGACGCCACGTTCCGCCTCTACTGGGAGGGCAAGGCGTTCGTACGCGAGCCCGTCCCTCCGAAAGTCTGGACCTGCGACGACAACGCCGTGCGACCGGTGGAGCGCGGACGCGCGGTCTTCGCCGAACGCCGCTGCGTCCGCTGCCACACGCCGGCGGCACCCTTCTCCGACATGGCCATGCCCGAGCTCTCCGCCAAGGGCCCCTCGCTGGAGCGGATCCGCGGGCGCCGCAAGCTGGCGTGGGTCGCAGAGTGGCTGGTCAATCCACGGGCCCTGCGGCCGGACGCCACCATGCCGGCGTTGTTCGGCCACGCCTCCGCGTCCGACGCCCTGACCGCCGGGGACGACCGCCCATTCGACATCGTCGCCTACCTCTCCACCCTCGGCGGTGACCCGCCGGAGGTCCCTCCAGCCGCCAAGGGAGGGGGCCGTCTGTTCGCCCGACTCGGCTGTATCGGGTGCCACACCCGGCCCGAGCAGCCAGCGGACCCCACCGGCGAACGGGTGCCCCTCAACCGGGTCGGCACCAGGTTCAACGGCACCGGCGCCCTCAGGGACTTCCTCGCCGACCCCGGCGCCCACTACCCGTGGACGAGGATGCCGGACTTCTCGCTCACGGCGGACGAAGCCGGCGCTCTCGCCCAGTGGCTGTACCACGCCGCCGTCCCTCCACCGTCGCCCCTGGTCCATTCCGGAGACGCGGAACGGGGCCGGGAGCTGGTGGTGGAGATGGGCTGCGTCAATTGCCACGACGGCCTCGGCGTGGAGGCACGGGAGTTCAGTCCCCTGAAGCAGCTCGCCCGCGCCGACTGGTCCTCCGGCTGCGTCGCCGACGAAGCGCAAGACGGGATACCCGACTTCCACCTCTCCGACGGCGAGCGCGATGCGCTACGGGCCCTGCGCTCCCGTGGCCTGAGCACCGTGAGGTACGACACCGCCGCCGCCTTCGCCCGTCGCCAGATCGAAGCTCTGCGCTGCACGGCGTGCCACGCGTTCGACGACACTCCTGATCTATGGACCCGGTTGATCACGGAGACCCATGACCTGGACCCGCCGACGGCTTCGAAGGAGGGGGACGAGAAGATCAGCCAGATCCGCCCCACCCTCACCTGGATGGGCGAGAAGCTCCACTCCACCTGGACCGAGGGCTTCCTGGCCGGGACCACCCCGGCGGTGCGCCCGTGGCTGCAGGCTCGCATGCCCGCGTTCCCCGTCCGCGCCGGTCGTCTGGCCGAGGGGATGGCCCAGATGCACGGCTTCCCCGTCACCTCGGCGGCGCCCCCGGCGCCGGACGCGGCCAAGGTGCAGCCCGGGGACCAGCTGCTCAACAAGTTCGGCTTCGGCTGCACCGCCTGCCACGGCATCGGCGACACCCCTCCCTACGCCACCTTCGAGTTCGCCGCTCCCAACTTCGACCGCGTCTACCGGCGCCTGCGCCCGGAGTACTACACCCGCTGGATGTGGAACCCCACCCGGGTGGAGCATCGCTACAAGATGCCCATCTACGCCTCCACGGAGGACCGCCTGACCCTGCAGGAAGACATCCTGGACGGGGAGGCGGACCCGCAGTTCGAGGCCATGTGGCACTACATCCAGTCCCTCGTCCGCTGATCGCCGGCCGGGGTTCAGATGACGATGCGGATGTCCGCGTGGTCGCCCAAGGCGGCGAAGATGCGGTTCCGCTCCGCCTCCCCGGCCACCAGCACCTCCAGGGTCATGGACACGAAGCGCCCCTCACGGGAGGTGTTGGAAGGGGTGATGGAGTGGTCCGTGCCCACCACCGCCTCCTCGATGGCGCCGCGCAGGCGGTCCGCGTCCTCTCCGATGACCTTGTAGGTCCAGCGGACGGGATACTCGATCTCGGGGCGGCGCTCGCCGGACACGCTACCTGGACCCACCACCGGCAGCAGACGCGGGAGCCGGGAGCCCCAGCAGACGCTTGCACTCGTCCAGCAGCCACTCCACCTTCATGAACGGCTCGTAGCTGATGTCCTGCCAGCGAACGAACCCGTGCTCGTCCACCAGGAACGTGCCATGCAGCGCCACGTCTTCGAAGTCGTCGTGGCAACGCCACCGCTTGAACACGCCGAGCCCGGGGTCCGCCAGGATGGGGAACGGGAGCGGGCTGTCCTTCTGAGAGCTGGCGATCTGTTCCACGGTCGAGGTGCCGATGGTGACGACGTCAATACCCGCGGCCTTGTACTTGTCCACGTGGGGAACCAGCGCCTGCAGCTGCTCAACGCAATGGAGGCACTCGAAGCCGAGGAAGAACACCACCAGGTGGGCCCGGCCCCGATAGTCCGTGGACGAACGGGCCTCCGCGCCGCCGTCGGGCAACTCCCAACCGGAAGGGATGCGCATGGGAGACCACCGGAACGGACCGAGAGTCTCCAGCGCCATGCGCTCGCCCACATCCTCGGGCACCTCTGCCACGGGGCGCCAGTCCTCGGGATGCCCTAGCTCTTTCGCCAGGGGCGCGAGGCGCTGCAAGCACAGCAACTCCGCATCGGCGTGGGCCGAGAGGGCCCGCACCTTCTCGAAGGTCCCCTTCGCCTCGTCCCCCTTCCCGCACGCGTGCTGGAGCCAGGCCAGGGTGGCCTGGGGCATGACGGACGCCGACTCGCCCTTCGCCCACTTCTTGGCCACCTCGAGAGCCTTGTCCTGCTGCCCTGCTTCCAGCCGGAGCCGCGCCATGTGGCCGGCGTACAGCTTGCCCTTGTCCAGGCTGGCGAAGCCCTCCTCCGTGTCTCCCGCGGCGAGGAGCCGGAACCCCTCGGCCAGCGCCAGGGAGCGGCGCATCCGTCGCACCCGGCGGTTGAACGGCCGCTGCGCCTCGGAGATGGCCTTGTCCACGTCGTCGTCCTTCTTGGACTGCTCAAAGGCCTCGCACTCGGCGGCGTCCGCGGCCTCCGCCCGGGCCGCCCGCTCCGCCTCGATCAGTGCGCGGACCGCCTCCACGTCCGCGACGATCTCGTCCCGGGCGTCCCGGTGATACCGCGCGGCCGCGAACAAAGCCTGACGCGCCGCCTGGCGGGCCCGGTCCTCCCCCACCTCCATGTACATGGTGCCCTCGAGGCTCAGGACCTCGTCCCACATCTCGAAGCGGTCCAGCAGCTCCCGCAGACGGTCGGACCCATAGCGGGCGCTGCCCCGCTTCTCCAGGGAGTTGTGCTTCGGGTGCCGCGGCAGCTCCACCATGTTCTTGGCAAGCCCCAACGCCTCACGCACTCTACCGACGCTTCGCAGGCTGCGGGTCAGCCACTCGTTGTTGTGGGCGTAGTTGTGGATCTCGTCCGGCATGACCCGGTCGCGCATCATGTGGGCGTGGTCCACTCGGGCGGACGCCTCCTGGGACCAGGCGGAGTCGGCGCGACGATCCAGCTGCCACCAGATGTGCCCGGCCATGTGCCACATGTGCGCGATGCCCGGAGCGCTGGCCCCGGACCGGGCGGCGGCCACCACGGCCCGGTCTGCGGTCTTCTTGTTGTCCCACAGGTGGATCTGATAGTGGTGCGCCGGGTGCGCCGGGTTGGCGGCGAAGACCTGATCCAGCAGCGCCTGGTTGGCGGCCTTGCTCGAGATCTCCAGCCCCGCGTAACGCCGGTTCAACCACATCTGGTTGACCACCAACGCCTTCGCCTCGATGTCATCGGGGAACCGATGGACGATCTCCTCCAGGTCCTCGACGAAGCGCCGCGCCTTGCGCTTCCCCTTGTCGCTGCGGCGCTCCTTGCCCTCCGCCACCTTCATCGGAGGGGCGTCCTTCGGGCGGTCCTTGGTGGCGTCGAAGTAGCGGGCCATGGCGTCGACGTAGAGGCGCTCGCGCTCCGAGACGCCGTCACGACGACGATGGGCCTCCCGGGCGAACCCGAAGGCCCGCGGCTCGTTGTAGAAGTTGGCGAAGGCCATACCCCAGTAGGCCATGGCCGCGTCCGGGTCCAGATCCGCCGCCTGACGGAACGACCGCTCCGCCTCCAGATACCAGAAGCCGTGCAGCTGACCGAACCCCTGATCGATGAACTCCTGAGCCCGGGGCGTCTTGACGGTGGCCGGGAAGTGCACGTTGGAGGTGGTCCCCATGAGATACGCCTGCTGGCGCGGCCCCTCGTTGAAGGCCTCGCCGTGGGCCGAGTGACCGGCGAGGGGGACCTCCGCTTCGGCGGGCTGCTCCTGGGCATGAAGGAGGCTCAGGGGCGCGGATACGAGAAGACACAACAGGAGACGCATGGGGTTCACTCCGGGTCCAACGGGACGCGAAGGCGCATTCTAAACCAACGAAGGCCGGGCCTCCCTCGGGGGAGATCTCACCGGCTGAGCACCACCCGACGGGTAGCTGCCCGGCGGATATCGCCGCGGGCCGCGAGGGTCTCCAGCAACGTGTGCAGCTTCACGGGCGCCGGATGCTCGGATTCCGTGCCGTCCCAGGAGACGGTCACGGGCTTGTCCACGTCCGTGAGCCGCTCATCCAGCCACAGCTCCAACTTGTCCACGTTCTCCGTCTTGAGCTCGATCTTCCCTGAACCGACGGAGCTGGCACGCACGGATTGACCGGCGGAAGGGGTCGGGCTGTGGAGCCAGAAGTGGTCTCCCACTTCCGCGCAGGTCATCCGCCACCAGAGCTGCCTGGGCGCCCCGGTCCGCCGGAACGGATACATGTCCTTGATCTTGTCGCGGTCCGGCAACCCGCCGTGGCCGCGCCCCGCCTGCCACTCCATCACCACCGGATACAGGTCCTGGTGGTCCTCCCTCAGGGCAGTGATCCGGGCGGCGAAGTCCTTGCAACGGGTCGCCCTGCCGTAGGCCGTGTCCTTCTCTCCGATCATGTAGGTGAACCGGGTGTTCATCAGGTTCTCGGCGCAGGACTGCCCTCCCGTGGGCGCGGCCGCAGAACTATGAACCGCCGCGAACAGGTCCGGCATCGTCGGCCCGATGGCGAACGCCCCGTACCCTCCGTGGGAGTACCCCATGATGAAGACCCGATCCGGGTCCACGTCACCGAACAACAGGAACTGGTTCACGAGCTTCTGAATCAAGGGGTAGATGTAGCTGGTGTAGAAGCCGTTCCACTGGTCCGTGGGCGCCCGCAGGGCCAGGTACAGGTACCCGTCCACGCTGGACTGATCCCGGTAGTAGCGCTGCATGATCTTCCACTGGCTGTCGTTGACCCGCTTGGGAACCCCGCCGCCGCCGTGCATGGCGATGAACAACGGCCACCCGCCCTGCGGGCGAGCGCCCACGGTCTTCAGGGTGTAGGGGCTGACCAGCTCTCCGCTGCGCACGCGCTTCTCATCGAAGTCGGCCCGGGCCCGCTGGCTGGAGGCCGTCGAGCGGAACCGCTCCCAGATCAGGCCCCGCACGTCATCCGGGTGTTCTCTGAGGTGCGCGTCGAGGGCCGGGTCGAGCGCGGGCCGGGCGTCCGGGTCCGCCGCCAACCACCGATCCGCCGCGGCGGACAGGGACCGGGTCGCCTCAGCATCCAGCTGCCCGGGGCACAGGGTGACGCAGAACATGGAGAACGACGCGACGACGCGGAGAGTGGGAGTCATGGGGCCAAGATACCCGAGGAAATGGTGAACGGGAGACGGGTGACCGACGTTGAGCGCTGGGTGATGCCAAGCAAGACATCCAAAGCCCTCCTGGTCAGCCTCTTAGTTATTGGCCTGTACCTGGGAGCCACGGCGCTCCTGGAGGACCCCGCCAGGAAGGACGACCACGGCCCCGCTCAGGCCCCGCCCCCTGGCCGCAACACACACGTCATCGCAGAGGAGGACTCGGTGCCGTCCGCGGCCCCTGTGTGCGTCTCCGCGTTCGATGAACGCCGTGAGCTGGACCAGCAGGTGGGACGACCCTGGACACCGGAGTACGGACCGCTGCTCCGGCGCTCCGGAAGCCGCGCCACGATCCTGCTGGAGGATGACCGCGGCGATCCCCTGGTCCGATCGGGCATGATCGATCCCAAGGTCCGCACCTGGCGCCAGGACGGAGCCTACTGGCAGGAACAGGAGTCCCGGCTCCGCTGGTCGGACAGGACGCTGGCCGAAGCCGCTCCCGTGGGTGCCCTGGAGCCGGGCGACTACGAGACCGTCGTCTCCCTGGGCAGCTACGGCGTCGCCAGCGCCCGCTATCAGGTGGCGCGCGACCAGGACACGACGGTGCGGGTGCGCATGCCCGGTTGGCGCCGGGTGGTCACCTTGAAGATCGTGGATCAGGCCGGGCGACCCGTGCCTTACCTGTCTTCACCGCCGACGTACCGCCCGTCTCTCAGCGCGACCATTCAGGATCGTCCCGCGAAGTCGCGGGTCCTGCGCTCGCCCCCGGGGGTCATGCCGGGCATCACCGTGTCCGGCAAGAGCAGCCGTTACCACGGACGGCGGGGCAGACCGAGACGACGCCTGCACCGCCACCGGACCGACTCCGGCCGCTACCACCTGGAGGTGATCGCCGGGGTCGCGGGGCGGATCACGATCCCCATGGATCGGCGGTGGTTCGTGACACCCACCGTCAGCCTGAAGGGCGACTTCGCCGGCCCCGAGTGGGAGGCCTACGAGGTCCGGGTCGAGTTGAAGCACGATTACCACGCCGCCGTCCTCGAGGTCTCGGAGAAGGACGCCGGTGATCCGGGCGCCCGCAGCCTGCTCGATCGCACCACGGGGACCGCCGCGCCTCGGGCCAACGTCGCCGGAGACCCGTTCCGCAAGCCGACCATGCCCGGCATGGGGCGGATCGTGATCTCCGCGGACCCGTCCGGTCGCGTCGAGCCCTTCTACGACTACCGCTCCAACAAGCGCCGCGGGCCGCGCCGTTGGTCCCCCGGAGAGTGGGCCACGGAGCTCCACCCCAAGGCGCCGGCGAGCGTCTCCGGCAGCGACGGGGCCTTCTACCGCACCGCCCCGATCTCCGTTCGTCCACGCGCCAACGAGGTCGTCAGCGTGCAGCTGGCCCCCGCTCCCTGGCCCTGCGTGCTCACCGCCAGCCTCTCGCCGACCCTGAACCAATGGGGCTCCACCGCCACCTTCGCCCTCCACACCGCCGACGAATCCGCCCGCCGTACCACGGCAGCCACCGGTGCGGTGCGGCGCGCGGACCTCTACGACGGCGGCTTCCGATACGACACCGGGCTGACGGAGGACTGGCGCCAGGCGATCCTCGACAACGCCAGGTTGGTGTGCGGCTTCTCAGGCCACACAGGGCGCGGCCTGCGCTACGACCATCCCACCGGCACCATCAAGGGCTCCCCACAGTTGAGATTCTCCGTGGACCTGACCGCGGCGGAGCGGGAGTCCCTCGCCTCCGGGGCTCTCCATCTGGACCTCGCCTCCCGCATGCAGCGCAAGCCGGGGCGCACCCTCCTCGCGTTCCGTTGCGTCGGCGACTCCGGTGAAGGTCTCCCATGGGTTGAGGGCACCGTGATCCGGGCGGACCAGGACCAGGCGGCCCAGGCCACCAGGCGAGCCAGCAAGGCCCTGACCCGAGACGCCATCCGCCCCGGCACCGATCACGTCCGTGACGCCGCCGAGCCGGGCCCCGCCAGCGAACCCGTCCTGCAGCGCGAACAATGGCCCGAAATCGAAGATGAGATCCCCATTCAGAGGGCGCGATCACAGGCCCCCCCCATGCCCCCGTTCGAGACCCTGAAGCGCCGGCTCCCCCCCGGCCTGGCCGACCGATACGGGGACGAAGGTCTGCGACGTTTGTGGCGTCACGGCGCCTGGTACGACACCCGCGCCAGGCTCACGTCCGATCCCGACGGCTACGTGATCGCCCCCGGCGCGGCCCTCGAGTCCGGCGAGCGCTACGTCCTCTACCTCTGGTCGCGGAGCACGGACGACCTGGAACCGGATCGCCGCATCGTGTTCGAAGCCGGCGGCACGATCACCGACCTGGGGCTGATCCGGCTTCCGAGTCGGTGAGCATCGGTCCTGGCCGCTCACGGGGACCGCGGCTCCTGCTGCCGCGTTCACGGCGTGATCGGTGAGCGCTGCCATCCGCCAATCCGTGATGGTCCCTCGGGCCGATGAGTTTCTCTTGATTTCGGTCGACGCGTTTCTGTAGACAGTTGTCTTCACGGTGATGGCAGGCGTCATCACGCACGGAATGCGGACCCGGCGACAACGGAGGAACCCGTGGCGCGAAGCAAGGACCTCGTACCCCTCAGTTCGGCTCAGCTCGAGGTGGTGCGCGCGATCTGGGATGAGGGTGAGGCCACCGTCACCCAGGTCTGGAACGCATTGAAGCCGCACAAGCCCATGGCACGGGGCACGGTGCAGACCACCATCCAACGGCTCGCCGCGCGGGGCTGGCTCGAGTACCGCGAGGTGGGACAGACCTTCCTCTACTCGGTGGTCGTCTCGCGAGAGACCTTCGAACGTCGCCAGGTGGCGGAGCTGCTGGAGTCGTCCTTCGACGGGTCGGCCTCCGGCCTCGTGCGGGCGTTGCTCCACCAACGAGGCATCAGCGTCGACGAGGCGGATCGCATCCGCGCCATGATCGCCGACGCGGAGAAGAAGCCCGGACGAAGAGGAGGGAAGCGATGAGTCTCGCTGGATGGATGGGAATCGCGCACACAGGCCTGGCCATCGTCGCGACCGTGGCCGCTCACGTGCTGCTGGTGGTGCTGGCCATCGGCTGGCTCGCCCGTCGCCGCCGCGCCGCCGGGTGGCGCTCCCGATGCTGGATCGGCGCCCTCGTCGCCACACTCCTGACCGTGCCCGTCGTCACCGTGCTCGAGAGCACGGAGGCGACCCTGGTCCCGGTGCAGGTCGACGCTTCCCTGCTCCGTGAGGTCACCCCCGCACCCGGATTCCATCCGGGCACCCCGGGCCCTGCGATGACGCCCGCGGTGAAGGTGGAGCGTGCGCCGTTGATGGTGGCCCCGTCGGAGGCCGCGACGAGCCCGGCGCCGACACCGGTCGCCGTGGTCCACCCCTCCCCGGCCCGGCCCCCGAGCTCCGACGGGATCTTCTGGGCCCTGCTGGCTCTCTGGGGGGTGGGGTCCTTCGTGGCCATGACCCGGCGACTCCGTCTGCGTCGCCTCGTGCAACTCCTGAGGACGGGGTGCACGCCGTTGGACAAGCCCGGACTCCGGGACTTGCTGGAGACCCGCTTCCCCGGGCGCGAGCTCCCAAACCTGGCGGCTTCGAGCGCCGTCACCGGAGCCATGACCGTCGGACGGGGCGACCCCCTGATCCTGATCCCCCAGGACTGGTTGGGGCGGCTCTCCACCGGAGAGCTCGCCGACGTGCTCACCCACGAGTGCGCCCACGTGTTCCATCGGGACCTGCGGCTCGGTCGCTTCCAGGACCTGGCGCGAGTCCTGTTCTGGTGGCACCCGGCGGTGGCGCTGCTGAACCGGGAGTTGAGCATCGCACGGGAAGAGCTGTGCGACGACGAGGTGCTCCGCGTCAGCTCCGCGCCGAGTTATGCGAGGACCCTCCTGTCTCTGAGCGAGCAGTCGGGGCGGCCGCCCGTCACGACGGCCACCGGCCTGTCCCTGTTGCCCCGCGGATGGTCCATGGTCGATCGCGTCCAGGGGTTGATCGCCCGGGACGGCATCCCCCCCACGTCGCGCCGCGGCGGCGGGTGGCTCGCCCTCGTCCTGGTCGGGGCGACCGCCCTCGGGTCCGGGGTACGGCTCGTGAACGACCCGGCGCCTGCGGTCGCGGCGGGCGACCACCGCGTCGAGGGTGTGGTGGTCGACGCCGCCGGCGCCCCCGTCGGGGACGCGGAGCTGCTCATCGCCTACGAGACATCGTTGACGGTCCACGGGCGGACCCGCGCGGACGGGTCCTTCGTGTTCGTGGTCCGCAACGAAGACCCACACTTCGCCGCACGCGCTCGGGTCATCGCCCGGGCCCACGGCCACGGCGCCGCCTGGGAGCGCCTGAGAGGCCTCTCTTCGGGGAGGGTGCGCCTGCAGCTTCCGGCTGCGGGGACCATCGCCGGACGCATCGTCAGCCTGGAGGGAGAACCCGTGCCAGGTGTGCGTGTGCAGGCCTGCGAGCTGAGGGAATCGCCCGGAGGGGACATCGACGGCTGGCTGGCTGCCATCGCGAGCGACCGCAGGACGACGAGCGGGTACCGCTCGTCGTTCACGGAGCTCGTTCACGCCCGTCTCCCCAGGGTCCTCCCCCTCGGAGCCCGCGACCAGGCGCTGCTCTCCGCCACGACGGACGCCGACGGCCGGTTCCGCATCCGGGGCGCCGGCGAGCAGCGGCTCGTCCGCCTCCGCATGGAGGGCGCCGGGATCGCCACCACGGACCTCATGGTGGTCGGCTCCGGGATCGACTCCCCCATGGACGTCCCCGAGCACCTGGAGGCGCCCGGGGAAGGACGGGTCCAGCTCTTCGGACCTCGGTTTGAACACCACGCCACGCCGTCCAGGCTGGTCCGCGGCCGTGTGGTGGATCACGAGACGGGAGGCCCCGTGTCCGGCGTCACCGTCCGCGCCCTGGGGACCGCGGGCACGGTCACGCCTTCCCCTGCCACCAACGCTCAGTGGGTCACGACCGTGACCGACGCCGACGGACGGTTCTCCCTCGACGGGGTCGCCAAGGGGGACGGGCACCAGCTGCACGCGACGCCTCCGGCCACGTCCCCCTACGTGCGGGAGACCATAGCCCTGGACAATGCGGAAGGGGTCAAGCCCCTGGACGCCGAGCTCCGCCTGGCGCGCGGCGTCGCCATCATCGGCCAGGTGCGGGCCAAGGGGACCCGACGTGGGATCGCCGCCCGCGTCAGCTGGTCCCGTGGCGGGGGTTTCTTCTCCCCCTCCATCTCGGTCCGTTCTCCGGACGACGGCTACTTCAAGCTCACCGTGCCTCCAGGACGAGGCCGACTCGTCGCCACGACGAAGGACGGCGACCGTTTCACCCTGGTCTCCGAACGGGACGACATCCCCGGCGCCGCGGACATCTCCACCTGGTTGACCGCATCGGTTCACGGCCTGCTCCCGGTGACCGTGAATGGAGACGGGAACGAACCGTTCTACATCGACGTGATCCCGCGCCCCACCCGGGTCGTCCGGGTCCTCGACCCGGAGGGGCGGCCGCTCCATGACGTGGCGGTCTGCCCGACGTGGTCCGCCTGGCGCCGTGAGCGCGTGCACGAGCAGCTGAGCTTCTTCAATCCGAAGGCGGAGTTCCTTCTTCTCCACGACGGACGCGACCTCGCGGGGCACTTCTCCGCGAGCGACCGCGACCTGGAGGAGCTTCGGCTACGGCCCGCCGCCAGTCTGACGGGCCGACTCGTGACGACCTCAGGAGACCCGCTCCCTCAAGCGCGGGTTCGCCTCCGCGCGGAAGGGGCGCACGGCACGTTCACGCGAGCGGCGCTCGAGGCCGACGACTCCGACACCCTGCGGACCGACGAGACCGGGCGCTTCTCCGTCGGCGGGCTCGCCGCCGGCGTCCCCTACACCCTCGAGCTCGTGGTCGTGGACCCGGTGACGGGGCAGCTCCAGTCGGCGCAGCGCCTCATAGAGGCCGTCCGGTTCTCGCCAGGGGAACAGCGAGACTTCGGCCTCATCCGGCGAGAGGACACTCCATGAGCGCCTGGGAACGCTACCGACCATCGACCCGCATGCCGTGGACCCGTCGGCGGGTCCACCGCCTGCATCGCGTCGGCTTCGGCGCGCGCCCATCCGTGATCGAACGGGACATGGAGCGCACGCCGGAGGACTGCATCGATGAGCTCCTGGCGGGAGAAGCCGCCCCTCGGGTGCCGGACTTCGAGGCACGGGCTGCGGCCCTGGAGCGGGGCGCCCTCGCGACGCCGGATTCCCTGCGCCTGCAGGCCTGGTGGGTGTTCCGCATGCTCTACACCGGCGCTCCGGTTCGCGAGCGGCTCGCCCTGCTCTGGCACGATCACTTCGCCACCAATCAGAACAAGGTGGGCAACCTGAAGTTGATGGCCGAGCAGAACGGGCTGTTCCGGGAGCACGGCGCGGGCCGCTTCGGGGACCTCCTGAGCGCGGTGGTCAAGCACCCGGCCCTGCTCATCTACCTGGACGCCCCCTACAACCGGAAGGGGATGATCAATGAGAACCTCGGCCGTGAGCTGCTCGAGCTGTTCACCACCGGCCCCGGGCCGTACGCGCAGCCGGACGTGGTCGCGGCGAGCCGCGCGCTCACCGGTTGGGGCGTCGCCGGAGAGCGGTTCCACGCCGACGAGGCGGCTCACGACACGGGCGACAAGACGGTCCTCGGCGTCCGCGGGGCGTTCGACGGTGACGGACTGCTGACCGTCGCGGGAGAGCACCCCGCGACCGCGCGCCATCTGGCCCGAAGACTGTGTGAGGAGTTCCTGGGCGAGGGGACCCCCGAGCCCGCCATCGACGAGCTGGCGCTCCAGCTGTCCAGATCGGAGCTCGACATCGGGCAGGCCCTCGGGACCATCCTGCGTTCACGGCGCTTCCACTCACGGCAGAGCTTCGGCAAGCGGTTCGTCGGGCCCGCGGAGATGACCGTCTCGTCGTTGCGCGCGCTGGAGCTGGAGGAGTCCCGCCCCGGCACCCTCGAGGCGGCCACCTGGATCCGCAGGATGGGGATGGAGCTGTTCCATCCGCCCAACGTCGGCGGGTGGCAGCGCGGTCGCGGCTGGTTCACCCAACGCGGCGCCATCGCGCGGGGCAACTACGCCGACACGGTCGCCAACGGCCATCTCGCCGGTCTGGACGGGCCGCCGACCTGCCTGGAGGGCGACGAGGCCGCGTTCGCCGCCGTCAGCCGTCGGCTCCTGGGATACGTCGCGCCGACGAGCACCGAGCCCCCCGCCTCGGGGTCCGTCGCCGCCGCAGAGCTGCTCGCCTCGCCGCGAGCGTGGGTCGTCTGAGAGAGGAGGGGTTATGTCCGTCACACGACGTCGATTCCTGCAAGCCAGCGGAGCGGTCGCCCTGAGCGCCGGGACGGCGCTGCCGTCCGTCTTCAAACCTCACCGGGAGCGGCTGCGCCGACTGGTGGTGCTCCACCTCGACGGCGGCAACGACGGGCTCAACACCCTCGTCCCCTTCGAGGACCCCCACTACGGGCGGCTGCGCCCGACGCTCCGGCTCGGGAAGAACGACGTGTCGCCCCTCGCCGATGGCATCGGTCTGCATTCGGCCCTGGCGCCGTTCCGGGACCTGTACCAGAACGGTCAACTCGCCATCATCCGCGGCGTCGGTTACGGGGGCATGACGCGCTCCCACTTCATCGATCTCGCCGCCTGGGAAACCGGGCAGCTCGACCCCCGCCGCCGAGGCGACATGGGGTGGATCGGGCGACAACTGGACACCCTCGTCCGTGACGCCCGGGACGTCCCCCGGACCGACTCCGTGCTGGTGGGGCCGGGTTCATCACCGCTGGCCCTTCAGGGTCGCAGGAGCATCACGGCGAACCTGGACTCCCTGAGGGCCTTCCACGTCCACCAGCTCGAGCGTCGACGCCGGGTGGCACGTGCCTGCGCGGCCGACGCCCGCCGGCATGACGACGAGCCCCTCGCGTTCCTCAGCCGCACGGCCCTCGCCGCCTACGAGGCCTCGGACCGCTTCTCCCCCATCGGTCGCGAGCACCCGCAGGCGCTCCGGCCCGCCACCACCCTCGACGGCCAGTTCAGCCTCGTCACTCACCTGATGAAGGCCGGGCACCCGGCCCGGGTCTACTACCTGCGCCAGAGCGGCTACGACACCCACGGGCTGCAGGCCAACACCCACGCGAACCTGCTGTTCGCCCTCGGCCGCGCCGTCACCGGGTTCCTCCGCGACGTCCGACGCGCCTCGATGGACGAGGATGTCGTGGTCATGGTGTTCAGCGAATTCGGACGCACCATCCGCGAGAACGGCAGCCGCGGCACCGATCATGGCTCCGCCGGGCCGGTCTTCGTCGCGGGGACGAGCGTACGCGGCGGCCTCTACGGCGAGGCGCCGGATCTCGAGCGGCTGGAGGACGGTGAGCCTCGCCCCGGGGTGGACCTGACCCGGGTTCAGGGCGAGGTCACGGCGCGGTGGCTGGGCATCGGGGAGCGGCCGGAGCAAGGCTTGGGTTTCCTGCCCTGACGGCGATCCAGGCCGGGCCGATCAACCCGAAGAAGCCCTCCCCGGATCAGCTCCCGGGAAGCCTCTGCCCCTGATCAGACCAAACCGGTAACCCCCGCTCCGCTCGCCACACCATCGCCCCGCTTTTGGGTCTCTTAACAACCGGGGCGGGGTGCCAAGTCGATCCGCCTGGGTTATGTTCCGCCCGAGCGGATACCCTCGGGCCCGCGGCGTACTCCTGGCTTCAGCCCGCCAACCAAGGAGAGGAACCGGCTTGGCTCTCGCACCCCAATCCAGCCCTTCGTTCCAGGTGCCCACCTGGGTGCGAGGCATCTTGGTGCTCCTCCTGCTCTACACCTTCCTGGTCGCCATCCAGATGCTCGGCGGCACGTTCAAGGACCTGGGCAAGGAGCAAGCCGAGGCGCTGATCAGCCAGATCGACAACCCCTTCGCCGCGCTGGCCGTGGGCATCCTTGCGACGGTCCTCGTGCAGTCCTCGTCAGTCACGACGGCCACCATCGTGAGCATCGTCGCCGGGCTCATGGCGACGCAACAGGGAGAGTCGGGGAAAGCGGTGGATCTGGCCGACTTCCTCGGGAAGTTCGTCCCCATGATCATGGGCGCCAACATCGGGACGACCATCACCAACACCCTGGTGTCCCTCGGTCATGTGACGCGCGGTGCGGAGTTCCAACGTGCCTTCGCCGGCGCGACCATGCATGACTTCTTCAATCTGCTGACGGTCATCGTCCTGCTGCCCATCGAGTACTTCACCAAGATCCTGACCACGACGGCCGTCTGGATGGTGGAGGCCCTCCACCTCGGAGAGGGCATCGAATACGACAGCCCGATCAAGGGCGCGGTGAAGTGGGGCTACAATCAGATCAAGGGCGCCGTCGAGTCGATCACCGGGCTGGGCAAGCAGGACACCGTGTTCGTCATCCTGATGATCGCCCTCGCCATCGGCATCATCTTCGTGTGCCTGGTCTACGTCACCAGGAACATGAAGGCGCTGCTGGCCGGTCGGCTCGAACGGGCCATCAACCGGGCCCTCGAGAAGAGCGGGCTCCTCGGGATCCTGATCGGCATCATCGTCACGGTTTCGGTGCAGTCATCCAGCATCACGACCTCCATCCTCGTGCCCATGTTCGGCGCCGGCCTGCTCACCCTGGAGAACGGTTTCCCGATCTGCCTGGGGGCCAACATCGGCACGACCGTCACGGCTCTCCTGGCGGCGGTGGCGGCCGGCCCAGCCGGTCTGGCCATCGCGTTCGTCCACCTCCTGTTCAACATCTCCGGCATTCTCATGTTCTTCCCGTTCCCGACGATGAGGAGGATCCCCATCCGCCTGGCTGAACGCCTGGCCGCTCGGGCGGTCCAGGGAAAATGGTGGGTCCTGGTTTATGTTGTCGGTGTATTCATCTGCCTGCCGCTCCTCGGCATGCTGATCTTCAATTGAGGACAATCATGTTCGATTGGTTCAAGCACACGGCAGTCCCCTCCAACGAAGGCATGTCCGACATGACCGCGGATTTCGCCTCCATGCTCGAGGCGGGTCGGACCGGCTTCGACATGGCCGCCGACACTCTCCTCAGCGGCAGCGATCCTGAAGCGATCCGGGAAGACCTGTTCGCCACCGACAAGCAGATCAACGAGTGGGAGATGCGTATCCGTCGGCATCTCGTCGTGCACGCGTCGCTGCACGGCATGACCGCCATGCCCGCCTGCCTCGTACTCATGGCCATCGTCAAGGACGCCGAGCGAATCGGCGACTACGCCAAGAACCTGTTCGACCTGACCCCCCAGAGCTCGGTGCTTCGCGCCAACGAAGCCGACCATCGTGAGTTGGCCACCCTCAAGGCGAAGCTCTCATCGGCCTTGGCGTCGACCCGCCAGGTGTTCGGCTCACAGGACGAGGCCGCCGCCCGCGGCCTGATGCACGAGCTCAACGCCATCGAGGATCTTTGCGACACCCGCGTGGAGTCCACGCTCTCCAGCGAGAAGAACCACCCCTGCCCCGCGACCGTGGTCCTGGCCTACCGTTACTTCAAGCGCGTGGCGTCCCACGCCATGAACGTGACGTCGTCCATCTTCATGCCGTTGGACAAGATCGACTACTTCGACGAGAAGCCGCGCCCGAAAGAGGGGTGACACCACCGGCCGAGCTCGAGCCCCTGTGGAGGGGCCGGGGTCACCGCGCGGCTCCGCGACAGGCAGGACCCGTGCACTTGCCGCGAGGCCGGCGCCGCTGGCTGGCGCGAATACGCGGCGCTGAACCTCCCGCCGATTTCGACGCTCTCGACAGAAGTCGGCAGCGAATGGCCTCGCCTGTTCGTTCCGCCGCCCTCCCCCCGCAGCCGGAGAGCCCGACCAACCATGCTCCTCGGCCCCTGGAGCGGGCTCTCCAGTGCGCTCAGGGTCCACCCTCGTTGACCAGGCGCCGCTCATCCCTGGCCAATCACGTCACACGCCACAAACCTCTGACCCCCATGACCTTGGGCAGAAACCGGTGGACTGCGGAGGAGCTGGACTGAGCGCCCGGGATCACCCATTTCGTCCCCCCGAGACCTCCATGGGCGGCCTTCCGCAACGCTGAGACCTGCGGCAGAACAAGGACCTGGACCCGGACCACAGGACAATTGTATGATTAATAGGACTCTTTCCTATTAATCGGACTATGTCCTCCCCCAACCCACAATCCCCCAGGCAGTGGAATCCGGAGTCGCGGGTCGCGAACCGATTCGTCCTGAAGGAACCCATGGGTCACGGCGCCAGCGGCGCCGTCTGGCGCGCACGTGATCGATGGACCCAGACCGACTGCGCCATCAAGACCCTCGACACCCCTCACGATCGGGTGCCGGACGAGGTGGCGGTCCTGTCCAGCTTGCGCCATCCCAACCTGGCGAACATCCGGGACTACCTGCCGGGCGAGCGTCCGGCCTTCACCATGGACCTGGTGCACGGCCAGGACCTCTCCGACCTCGGCGGCTCCTGCGACGCCGCCACCCTGGCTCGTGTCGCCGCGGACTGTCTCGACGCCGTCGCTTTCCTGCACGGACGCGGCCTGCTTCATCGCGACATCAAGCCGCAGAACATCCGCGTGACCCCGGAAGGTCGCGCCGTGCTGCTGGACCTGGGCTTCGCCATCCTCGCCCGCGACGCCGCCTCCGACCTCTCCGGCACGCCGGCCTGGCTGGCGCCTGAGGTCGTGGCTGGGCAACCACAATCCCCCGCATCCGATCTCTATGCGCTGGGCGCGTCCCTGCTCACCGCCGCCGACGGAGGCGCGCGCGAAGCGCTCGGCAGCTGGGCGGCAAGGCTCTCCGCCCAAGACCCGGACCATCGACCATCAGCAGCCCAGGCCCGGACCGCCCTGCGCAAGCTCATGGACGAGATCGGAGCCCCCCCGGTCCTGCTGGGACCGCGGCTGGTGGGACGAGAGCAGGAGATGGCCGTCATCCAGTCTCTGGTCGGCGCCCTGATGGACGACGAGACACCGGAGCCCAGCCTCCTGGTCCTCCAGGGGACGCCCGGCTCAGGCCGCAGGCGCCTGCTCACCGCGGCCCGTCACCGGGCGCAGCTGCTCGGCGTGCCGGCCCTGGATCTGACCCAGGTCCGCGTCGAGGACGCCGAAGGCGAGGGCGCCATGGATGTCTCCCCCGGCGAGCTGGTGGCCCGTCGGGCCACAGCAGCCGTGAGGCGCATCTCTCACATCACGCAGGACCACGACGGCAAGCTCATGCTCTGCGTGGACCTGGTGGATGATCCGCGGGGACATGACCTGCTCCACCACCTCATGGCGCACCGGCCGGACGCTCCGTTGCTCGTGGTGGTGCGCGCCATGCCGGACGACCCCCAGGTGGACTCCGTGCTCAGTCGCCTCGGCGACAGGGGTCGCCGGTTGGAAGCCGACCCCTTGTCCGACGCCGCCCTGTGCACCCTGGTCCGGGACGCCCTCGTGCTCGAGGACGGGAGCGACGCCGAGGAAGTGGCCATGGCCATCAAGGCCAGGGCGTCCGCCCTCCCGGGTCCGTTCCTCGGCGCGCTCCATGCCCTCGCCGCCATGAGCGGGGTCAGCACGACGGCGCGCGGGGCGACCCTCACGGTGCCGCGAGACCAGGTCCCGGTCCCCGGGGCCGACACCGCGAGAGAGCTGCTCGACGATCTGCCAGCGACGACGGGCCGAGCCCTGCGCATGCTGGCGGCGCTGCAAACCGCCGCAGGACCGGTGACACGACACGCCCTGGGAATGGACGGCGACAGCGTGCGTCTCCTGCTCGGCAGGGGCATGATCACCCAGACGTGGAGCGATGGCGTCGCCTGGACGAGCCCGACCCTCCCCATGGAGACGGAAGACCTGGACCCGGAGCTGCACCTGGCCGTGGCCCGCGCCGCGGAGAGCGCGGCGAGCGAGCTGGGCACCCGCGGACCGAGGATCGCCGCGTGGCACCAGCTCCAGGCGGCCCCGGACCCGGCCGCACTGGATCACGCCCTGGCCCTGGCGGAACAGGCGCTGCTGGCGGGAGAGATCTCCGAAGCCCGCAAGCTCCTCCATGCCACCGGACGCGCGGAGACGGACCTGGTGGAGAAGCGCCACGACGCCGCGGTGATGTTGGCGCGGGTGGACGCCAGCCTGGGCGACGGGGATGGGGCGCGATGGAGCGTGGCCCTGGCGGAGGACACCGCACGAGGCCCCGAAGCGAAGGCGCGCGCCGCCGCCCTGCGGGGAGAAGTGCACAGGCTCCTCGGCGAGATCGCGGAAGCGACACGGGCGCTGGATGAGGCCGTGGGGCTCGGCCTGGACGGCGACGACCTGGCCAGGTCGCTCCGCATCCGCGCGGTCTGCCGGCTGCAATCAGGCGCTACGGACGAGGCCCTTGATGACGCCGACAGGGCGGCGGAGGTCGCTGAGTCACCTCGCGAGAGAGCTGCCTGCCTCGGCACCCGGGCTCAGGTCCTGCATCGGGCCGGAGACACGGACCGGGCCATGGCCGCCGTGGAGGCCGCCATGGAAGCCAGCGACCAGGCCGGCCCCATGGGGACCCTCCCCGCCGGCCTGCTTCAACTGCGAGGTCTGGTGCGCGCCGCCGGCGGCGAGTCCGCGGCGGCCATCATCGATCTCGAGAACGCGACGGCGGCGTTCCGCGCAGCGGAGCACCTCATCAACCTGGCCAACACGCTGAACAACCTGGCCCTGATGTACGAACGCTCGGGGCGCATGGACGCCGCGGCTACGACCCATGAGGAGTCCCTGGCGATCCGGGCTCGCGTCGGTGACGCCGTCGGCATGGCCACCAGCCAGGTGAACCGCGGCACCCTCATGATCCGGAGCGGACACATGCAGGAGGCCGTCAACGAACTCGACGCCGGGCTCCAGGAGTTCACGCGGTTGGGACACCCCCGGGGCCGGGTGGCAGCCCTCACCGGGCTGGCGGAGCGAGCCCTCGTGCTGGCGGACACGGACACGGCCCGCGCCCACGCACAAGAGGCCCGGGCCCTCGCCACGGCGTCCGGGTTCACAGCCGAGCGATCCGCGACGGAGCTCATCCTGGCGGAGGCCATGGTGCTGGATCAGAAACCGGAGCCCCCCGCCCTCGACCTGCTCACGCACGACGAGGCCGCCAAGCCACAGCGCCCGGCCCGGCTCCACTCCCTGAGAGCCCGCCTCCACGCGCGCGCCGATGACCTCCCTGCCGCGAAGGAGGAGGCCCGACGGGCCGTGGACGCCGCCCGGCAACCAGAGGACGTGGTCACAGCCATGGCCGCGCTCCATGCCTGCGGCCTGCTCGGCGACAAGGAGCGGCCGGCGCTCGCACGGGCTGTAGACGCAGTTCACTCCCCCCATACCCAGCTGGAGGGCACCCTCCTCCTGGCAGCGGGGTTCCCTGACACCGTCGACCAGCGATCCATCGCCAACGCCCTGGAGCGCTCCCTGCAGCACCTGAATCCGGAGGAGGCCCTGACCATGTACAACGGACGATGGCATGAGCAGATCCAGCAGACCCTGGACCTGCTCCGCGACGACGGTGGCGAGGTCAGCGTCCAGGCCCTGGAGGGCCTCATCGGCGTCACCCGAATGCTGGCGGACAACGGCAAGCCCAACGACGTGCTGCAGGAGATCCTGGACGCGGCGATCCAGCTGGCGGAGGCGGAGCACGGCTTCGTGGTCCTGCGAGAGCAGGACGACTTCTCCTGCGCCGCGGCGCGCAGCGCTGAGGGCAAGAGCATCAAGGTGCCCAAGCGGCTGCTGTCCTCCACCATCATCCTGGACGTGCTGGCCAACGGCCGCCCCATCACCACCGGCAACGCACGGACGGATTCCAGATTCGGCGGCATGCTCAGCGTCAACAACCTGAAGCTGAAGTCCGTCGCATGCCTGCCCTTCACCGCAGCGGGACAGGTCCGCGGCGCCATCTACCTGGATCACCCCGGGCGAGAAGACCTGTTCTCCGACACGCGAATCAAGGTGCTCTCCTCCTTCGCAGACCACGCCGCCCTGGTGTTCCAGCGCTCCGAGGACGAAGCGGAGATCCGGGACCTGAACCTGCGCCTCAAGCAACAGCTCAAGCACGAACGCAAGCAACGATGCGCCGTCTCGGAAGAGCTCCGGGCCAAGGGGATGTCCAAGGACTCCGATCCGATCATCGCCGAGTCACCGAGCATGAGGGCGGTGCTGGAGACCGTGAACCGGGTGGCCATGACCGGCATCCCCGTCCTCATCGTCGGAGACACGGGGACGGGCAAGGACCTGATCGCGAGGGAGATCCATGCACGCTCGGAACGCAGCGACGGTCCGTTCATATCGGAGAACTGCGCCGCCATCCCCGCCGGTCTCCTGGAGGCGGAGGTCTTCGGGGCGAAGCGAGGGGCCTACACGGGCGCCATCAACGACCGCCCCGGCCTCATGAGCCTGGCGGCCACTGGCTCGCTGTTCCTGGATGAGGTGGGCGACATGCCCATGGAGTTGCAGAGCAAGCTGCTACGGGCGTTGGAGGACGGGAGCATCCGACCGCTGGGTTCCGGCGACCGGGTGAAGACGGACTTCCGTCTGATCACCGCCACCAACCGGGACCCGGAAGAGCTCCGCGCCGGCGAGCGCTTCCGGCCCGACCTGTTCTATCGGATCGGTGGCACCGTCATCGACTTGCCTCCCCTCAAGGACCGGCCGGAGGACGTAGCGGCGTTCATCGACCGCTACGGAGCGGCCCGCGGTCGTGACGATCGCCCGCTGACCCCGAGCACCCGGCGCAAGCTCCTGGCCTACGACTGGCCCGGGAACTTCAGGGAACTGCAGAACGAAATGGCACGCCTCCACGCCCTCGTGGAGACCGGCCCCATCGAGGAACAGCTGCTCTCGGACCGCATCAGGACCCACCGGGCCAAGGCCCCGGAGGACATCCCGTACGACCTCAAGAGCGTTCGTAAGTGGGCTATCGCCCGCGCCTTGCAGGACAGTGACGGAGCCAAGGACGAGGCCGCCCGGCGGCTCGGCGTCTCCCGCTCCACTCTCTACCAGGAACTCAAGCGATTCGACCTGGGCGCCCACGTTCGCGCGTACAAACGGCGCTCCGCAAAGGACAGGTGCTAAGATGCTGGCAGCCCCTTCACCCTCGTCTTCTCCTCCTGACACCCCAATGGCATCCGACACCTACTTGCCCAGGCTCGTGCCGGCGCTGGTCTTCTTCTCCCTCGCCTTGACGCTCAACGGCCAGGGACCGGCGGTCGCCGCCCAGGAGACCAACGGCACCTTCGACATCAGGACCGTGTCCACCATCGGCGGCGGGCTGGTGCTCGCCGACGGGCTGGATGATGTCACGTTCCTGGACGTGCGCCTCACCGCCACGGTGGAGTCCTTCAGTCCACGACACGACATCCCCAAGGGTGAGTCCTTTGAATGGGGCACCCGGATCAGGCTGGCGGACGCGTCCCGCGTGTATCGCGTCCTCGAACAGAACGGGACCTCGTTCATCCGGGTCCACGACGGAGGCGTGACCACCCTGGCGGAAGAGCCCGGAGACGGCCTCACGTCCGGGTTCTCCAGCACCGTCGCCGCGCCGCGTTTCGGTCCCTGGGTCGCATTCGCCACCATCGGCACACCGACCATTCCGGCCCGCGTCTACCTGGCCCGGACAGACATCCTGGGGCAGACGTCGGACGTGGACGTGAGCCCCCCTGGTGGGCTCCCCACCCTCAACACCGGGTCCCTGACCTTCGCACAGGGAGCCCTGTTCTTCACCGACGCCACCACCCTGTGGCGACACGACCTGGCGACGGGCCAGACCGCGGCCGTGACCATGCCCGTGAGCACCTCCTGGGTGGACCCGGAGATCTCCGTCAGCGGCGACGGCACCACCATCGCCCTGCGGGCCGGGGACAGCGAGAACCTCAACGTCCTGATCATCAGCTCCGCGGACGGACTGCAGCTCAACGCCTTCGGCCAACCGGGACCGAAGCTCCCCATCGGCTACCAGTCGCCGTCATCCCGGCCGGGCTTCGCCCTGAGCCACGACGGCTCCCTGGTCCCGTATGTGGAGAGCACGTCCAGCCAGCGCACCCTGTTCGTGGCGGAGAACTTCGGACAGTACGAGAACAAGACCCTGGGCTCCGTGGGTGTCAGCACGCTCATCGGCATCGAGAGCGAGATCGCCCTCGGTGACGGCTCCAACGGGACCTCCGCGGGACCGCGCCTCGTGCTGTTCCTCCCCCTGCCGTTCATCGGCAACATGCTCGTGTCGGCCCCCTACTCCCTGGTCCAGTTCATGCTCTCGACTCCGGGCAACAGCCCCGGGTTCTTCCAGATCATGAGCAACTTCGGCGGCCTCGGCCCGTTCTCCACCGCCAGCCTCCCCACGGTCACCGTGGAGGGTCACTTCGCCACCGGGACCCACAGCGACCGCTACTTCCTCATGGGCCCCCAGGGCCAGCCACGGGACCTCGTCCGCATCGGCGACACGGACTACTTCGGGCAACAGATCCTGTCCAACCTGGGGACCGTCCATGAGTCCGCCATGGTGGGCAACTGGCTGGTGCTCAGAGCAGACTCCAGCGTGGTCGCCGGCCAGAACACCAGCCTCTTCGTCCACGACACCGTCGCCGGCTTCACCTTCAACAGCTCGAGCCTCGGCGCCGGCGACATCACGGCGGTCAGCGCCTCCTCCGATGCCTGCAAGCTTGCCTGGCGGCAGTCGGGTCCGGGCAACGACACCATCTGGCTGTTCGACACCCACACGTCCACCGTAACGGCGGCGAGCGCCTCCCCTCTGGGGGGCATGGTCTGGACCCAGACCGGCGCCCTGATCTACGGCAACGGCGGCGCGGTGTTCTCGTCCTCCCCCGGGATCGCCCCCACGTTCGTTGCCTCCACGGCGCAGGTCATCACCGTCCTCTGATCACCCCTTCCGGATCCCCGGTTCAAGGCTCTCGGCGCGACTCCGCCAGCCAGCGGCGCCACCGCTGCACGTCGTAACCGAACGCCTCGCCGGTGATCTGGCGCAGGGCCACCGCCACGAGGTCCTGCAGGGTTACCAGGACGGTGCGACCAGGACTTCGATCAGGGTCATACCCTCCTCGTGGGCACGGGAGGGCCGGGGATACTGCTGGGATCGGCTCATTGGGGGGCGGGTGGGAGTCCGCGAAGCGGGCAACGCGCCCGCACGGCTATTGCCGAACTTTCGGCATTCACGGCTTTGCGCCACAGAGACGAATCGGCGCGGCCATTTGTCCGGAGAAACAGCAATACAAGTCCGAGAACCAGGACTTCAGCCCCCGCGCACTCCCACACCCGGGCCCCAAACAACGGAAATAGCCGACTCTGACCCCTTTGGCGATTCCGGCACGGACCTTGCGATTACTCACCCGTCTGGTTCGACCGCTCGGCAGTTCTTGCACGGGCGGCGGTGGGGAACCGGGCACAGCCCGCGATCTCCGGGGGGAGGCGCGGGCTTTTTTTGTGCCTGGTCGATCCCTCGCCCACGGCCCCTCGGGACTCGTCACGCGCCGACGCGCGGGCAAGTGCCCTCGGGCCGGCCTCTCGTGCAACACGGTGCACGCAGGGCTCATCCAACACGACCGGACACTCCAAAGGAGAATCGCCGACCGGCCAGGGCCGCCGATGCCTGGCCCCTCCCCTTGACGCAGACAGGGCATCCACGAACCATGAGCCTCCCGAGGGCGATTAGCTCAGCTGGTCAGAGCGCTCCGTTTACACCGGAAAGGTCACTGGTTCGAATCCAGTATCGCCCATCCCATGAGTGACCACAGCAGACCCATCGGCGTCGGCTTCATCGGCGCGGGCGACATCTCGATCCTGCAAGCGAAGGCCGTGGAACGGTGCCCCGGGGCGCGGCTCGTGGGCCTGTGGAACCGGTCCCCGGAGCGAGCGGAGCAGCGGGCCTCCGAGTTCGGTTGCCGGCGGTTCGAGACCCCGGAGGCCCTGGTGGCGAGTGACGACGTGGACGCGGTCTTCGTCCTCACCAACCTGGAGACTCATCTCCAGTACACCCGCATGGCCCTGGAGGCGGGGAAGCACGTGCTGGTGGAGAAGCCCGTGGCCATGTCCACGGCGGAGGTGGAGGAGATGCAGCGGCTGGCGGAGCGCGCCGGCGTGACCTGCATGCCGGGGCACAACTACATCTACGAGGAGGGGCTGCGCCGGTCCGCCGAGCTCATCAGCGAGGGGGAGCTGGGGCGGCTGGTCTCCGTCTACGTCCTCTACAACATCCGCCACCCCGAAGAGGTGGCCCGCAAGTACCCCGGGGTGGTGCGCCAGATCCTCACCCACCACTCCTACATCCTCATGTTCCTGGCCGGCCGGGTGAAGCGGGTCACCGCCATGAAGGCCACCCTCAGCTACGAGGAGTACACGGAGGAGGACGTGGCCATGGTGGTGGCGGAGCTGGAGAACGGCGCCCTCGCCCACTTCTGCGCCTCTTTCGCGGCAGATGACCACGCCGCCGACCCGTGGACCGTGGTGGTCAAGGCCATCGGCACCGCCGGCTCGACCCGCTACTCCTACCGGGACTGGGTGGAGATCAAGCCGGGCATCGTCCACTCCCAGACCTTCACTGCCTACCAGGGCTCCATCACCAATGAGGTGCGGCACTTCATCGACGTCTGCGTCCGACAGGGAGGGGCGCCCCTGTCCGACCTGACCGACGCCCGGCACGCTCAGCAGCTGATCGAGGCCATCGAGACCGCCATCGCCGAAGAACGCACGGTCACCCTCTGACCGGAGCGTGGCTCAGGACATGAGCCGCCGCCAGTCCTCCAGACCGGACACGTTGAAAACGTAGTTGGAACTCCGGGTCTCCCCGAGGGAGGCGGAGGCCTCCGGGCCGTAGAGGTGCCCCGGGTAGAGCAGGGTGTCGTCGGGGAGCTTGGCCAGCCGCTCGTGGAGCGAACGGTACATCTCGTCCTGGTCTCCGCCGGGGAAGTCGGTGCGACCGCAGCCCTGGAGGAAGAGCGTATCTCCGGCGAGCAGGCGGTTACCCACCAGGAAACACTGGCTCCCTGGGGTGTGTCCGGGCGTGTGCAGGAGCTTGATGGGCACGCTCCCCACCTCCACCACGTCGCCGCTGCCGTGCCCCTCCAGGTCCGACTCGGAGACGCCCGTACCCCGCCGGATCCACTCCAACTCATCCTGGTGACAGTGGATCTTGAGGCCCTGATGCTCCAGGAGCGCCGCCACCCCCTCGATCTCCGCCATGCCGAACAGATCCCCTCCCACGTGATCCGGGTGGTGGTGCGTGGCCAGGGCCCCCCGGATCTTCATGCCGTCCTCCTCGGCGATGGAGACCAGCTCCGCCACCCCCCAGGCGGGGTCGATGACGACGCACTCCCCGGCCTCCCGATCCCCCACCAGATAGACGAAGTTCAGCATCTTGGCCGCCACCGGATCGTCGACGGCGAAGTCACGGCCGGCCAGCAGCTGCCGAAAGTACAGTCTCTCCTCACTCATGGGCGGCCATCCTACGCACCTCGGGACGGCCAGCGACCCTCGCCTCTTTCTCCACGAAGTTTCGGCCTCCTCTCCACGACATAGCGGCTCGGGGCATCTTGCGCATAGTCCCGTCGCTCCTTAACTTGCAACTGATGTGTGGGTTCATTGGGATATTCGGCCCGGAAGGGTCTCACGTCGCCGGCGAGCTCTATGAAGGGCTCCTGGCGGTGCAGCACCGCGGGCAGGACGCCGCCGGCATCACCACGTTCACCGACGCCTTCCACGTCAAGAAGGGCCGGGGCCTGGTGATCGAGGTCTTCAACGAGCGGAACATGGGCCGCCTCAAGGGCAACCTGGGGGTCGGTCACGTGCGCTATCCGACCGTCGGAGCCGGGGATGACGAGGACGCCCAGCCGTTCCACCACACCTACCCCATCGGCGTCGCCATGGCCCACAACGGCAACGTCACCAACGTCGCCGAGCTGAACAGCGGCCGCGCCAACACCCGCCCCAACTCGAGCTGCGACCTGGAGGCCATCCTCTGGGTCCTCCAGGACACCCTCGCCGATCGGCTGCGCGGCGCCGCCAGCTCCAAGCTGAACCCCGACGACGTCTTCGCCGCCGTGGCTGAGGTGTACGCCAAGGTCCGCGGCGCCTACAGCGTCGTCGCCACCATCGCGGACCACGGCATGGTGGCGTTCCGTGACCCCTTCGGCATCAAGCCCATCTGCTTCGGCGAACGCCGGGACCCGGACGGCATCTCCTACGCCTGCGCATCCGAGAGCGTGGTCCTGGACGTCAACGGCTACGAGCGCACCCTGGACATCGGCCCCGGAGAAGCGGTGTTCGTGGACGGCGACCGCGTGATCCACCAACAGAAGATCGGGGACAAGCCCCACCGCCCGTGCATCTTCGAGTGGGTCTACTTCGCCCGCCCCGACTCGTTCTTGGACGACGTGTCCGTCTACAAGACCCGTCGACGCTTCGGCGAGGCCCTGGCGCAGCAGTGGAAGGCGAGCGGCGGCCCCATGCCGGACGTGGTGGTCCCCATCCCCGACTCTTCCCGGGACGCGGCGCTGGCCATGGCCCTTGAGCTGGGCGTCCCCTACCGCGAGGGACTGGTGAAGAACCGCTACATCGGTCGCACCTTCATCATGCCCAACCAGCAGAGCCGCAGCTCCTCCATCCGCAGGAAGCTGAACCCCATCCGCCTGGAGTTCGAAGGCAAGGACGTGCTCCTGGTGGACGACAGCATCGTGCGCGGCAACACCTCCCGACGCATCGTCAAGATGGTGCGTGACTCCGGCGCCCGGAACGTCTACTTCGGCGTCACCAGCCCTCCGCTGGTGGCCCCGTGCCCCTACGGCATCGACATGGCCAGCAAGACCGAGTTCATCGCCGACGGACGCGAGGTGAAGGACATCGCCGCGTCCCTCGGCGTGGATCGCCTGATCTACCTCGACCGGGACGCCATGAACGTCGCCGCGCGCAAAGGCAACGAGCAGCTGGAGGCGTTCTGCAACGCCTGCTTCACCGGGGACTACCCCACCGGCGACATCAGCCTCGAGCGCCTGCAGTACATCGAGAGCGAGCGCCACAGTCACGGTGACAAGGCCCCGTCTTTCTGAACTGCCCGCACACCAGCGCCGCGATCTCCAATACGTCCGCAAAGCTCATCGGCATCCTCAAAGCACCTGAGGCAAAGGGCTAATGGGCAATCGCTGAGGCGTGGAAGCACGACCAGGGCGTTGTTTCTCTGGCAGTTGCCCGGACGTCGGCGCCACGGCCTTCGGAACACGGACGACATTCGCCTAGATCCTCTACCCTGTTCAGGTAAGTGCCTGACCTGCCCCCGCGTTCGGTACCACTGCCTATGTTAGTCCCGGCAGCACGGGA
>CAZDQF010000017.1:0-110646 GCA_964507445.1 uncultured Isosphaeraceae bacterium | reverse complement strand
CGCTCTGGCCCGACCTCCGCTGGATCGGGATTGGGGATCCATGTAGGTTCGCCGCGGGGGGGCCCGCGGGGGGGCGGGGGGGGGCGGGGGGGGGGCCGCCCTCAAGGGCGGCCCATCGCGCCACGCGGACCTAATTGACGATCCAGGCGGACCCGTCGGAGTTGGGGAAGGTCAGGGATGTCCAGCCGGCCGCGGGGGCGCTGGAGGAGGTGGTCTCGTAGATGCAGTCGGTGGCGAGGCCGCTCTGCGCGCCCCCGCCGAGGTTGCCGAGGATGGTGCCGGTGACGGTGCCGCCCATGGGGCCCGGGTCCGTGCTGCCGCCGCCGCGGGTGATCCCCACCAGGGTGCTGAAGAGGTGTCCCGGGTCCGGTGCGTAGTTGTCGATGATGGTCGCCCCGGCGGCGGTGAAGGTCACGTCCACGGTGTTGGCCGTGTTCATGAGACCGGAGGAGGACACGTTGCTCCAGGAGACCTTCACGTCGGTGGCGGTGGCTGTGACGTCCACCTGGCCGCCCTGGGTCGGTGACAGGTCAGTCCACATGGCGCTGACCCGAGGCATCCAGGTCTTGAACTGCTGCAAACTCACGTTGGGGGACGGACTCGGGAACCCGAACTGGACCTCACCGTTGGAGTTGACCCAGAAGTAGGTGTAGGAGGTCCCATAGAACGTGATGCTGTTCATGCCGCCGCAGTAGGGAGGCTGGCTGAATTGGACCAACTGCACCACGTCGTCTCCGAGGGCGAGAGGAGCGGGGCTGCCGCTCTGGACGATGTCCAGCTGAGAAGCCTGGGACAGGGCGATCCCGTCCGGGTGGGCGGGCGCCACATGGGCGGACTGCATGCTGGCCACGCCCGCTGCGGGCACGGTGACGGGCAGGGAGAAGTTGCCCGTGAAGGGGGTCGTGAAGCCGCCTCCGTTGAAGTACTGGAAGGTCGGGTCGGCGACGTTCACGTTGACCACCTGGCCGCTGCCGAGGGCGAGCCCGGTGACGCTGCCTCCCAGGGCCGGGGCGAACGCGTACCCGAAGTCCCACGGCTGATTCACCTCCGTGCTGGAGAAGTTCAGCATGGCGGTGCCGCCGGTGCAGGACTCCGCCACCGCCGGGTCGAACCCGTTGGTCGTCACGCCGTCCACGTCCGACGTGGCCTCTGGCTGGTTGGTCTGGAAGTCCGGCTGCCGCACCTCGAACATGTCGAACCAGTAGTTCTCCTTGAGATTGCCGCTGGTGTTGTGGAGCCGGAACGCTTCCGTGCTACCCCCTGGTCCCACGGTGAAGGTGAGGTCGGGTGTCCAAACCCAGGAGTCCACGGTCTGCAGCGCTGCGGACAGGGTCACGGCGTTGCCGGCGCCGTTCTGCGACAGCGTCAGGTCGTAGCGGCCGGAGGCGTTGGTGAGCTTCTTGAGCCGGACTCGGACGCCGTATTCCCCCGCAGGCAGGTTGACGTTGGGCGAGAACCACTCCAGCCACCACACCATGTTGAGTTGATCGACAACCCCGTAGCTGGATTCCCCGGTGGTCACGTTATCGGTCCAGTAGGGGGTGCCCCATACATGACTCCAGTCATTGGGGAGGCTCTGGTAGAGCACGGTCTGTCCGGCGACGGCCGTTGCCAGCACGGCGACGCAGAGGGCGATTCGGGCCATGGTGTTCTCCTCCGGGGGACTCGGTGGGCAGCCAGGGCTGCGCCGTGGATTGTCTACCGAAGACCGCGTTATCGCAAGGACCGGGCGACCCTCGCCGCTTGTCCTGCGGAGCCCTCAACGGTCGCCGCGGCGGTGTTCGAATGGGCTGGGAGACAGGTTATGCTCGACTCATGGACCCGTCGTCGCAGGCAACCTGCTGGACTCTCATTCGCGGCGCCGCCGCGGGTTCCGGTGAGGGCCGCGAGCGGTTCGGTCGCCGGTACGCCGCTCCGCTGCGGGCTTTCTTCGCCGCCCGCTGGCGCCACTCCCTCGTCAGTCAGGACGT
The DNA here is from genome assembly GCA_964507445.1 of uncultured Isosphaeraceae bacterium. Classification (GTDB taxonomy): domain Bacteria; phylum Planctomycetota. The sequence goes on along the minus strand of CAZDQF010000017.1, from coordinate 108,676 downwards.
GGAGGATGCGCTCCAGGAGGTGTTCCTCGAGTGCTTCCGTGAAGGCGGAGCGCTCGACCGGGTGGAGGAGCGGCGCGCCGGAGGCTTCCGGGCGTTCCTCTACGGCGTCGCCCGCAACGTCGCCCGGCGCATCGAGTCCCGCCGATCCAAGCGCGTCAAGGACGGGGGCAGCACCTTCGACCTCGACCGCATCGAGGATGACGGCGAGTCCATGTCCCTCGCCTTCGACCGGGCGTGGGCGAAGAGCGTGATGCGGGAGGCGGCGCAGCTCCAGGAGGACCGGGCCAGGGAGTCGGGCCCGGAGGCCATGCAGCGTGTGGAGTTCCTTCGCTTGCGTTTCGGCGAGGGCCTGCCGGTTCGTGAGATCGCCAAGCGCTTTGATCTCGACGATCGGGATGCCATCCACCGGGAGATCCGGCGGGCTCGGAAGATGTTCAAGGAGGCGCTGCGGGAGGTGGTCTCCTTCGACCTCCCGGAGGGCACGGACGCGGACGTGGACGCGGAGTGCGAGCGCTTGCAGGAGCTGCTGGAGGCGGCGCCATGAGGCCGGCCTCCCTCGAGACGATCGGAGTTCAGGTCGCCGGTCTCTCCGCCCGCTCCAACGACGGACGAGGGGTCGCATCCGACCGCCGCCAAAGGCGCGACCGATCCCGGGGCGCAGTTGATGGATGCGTACGGAGCACCGTCACGCCACCACCATGATCTGGACCACGTCCGAGTCGTCCTGGACCGGGCGAAGGCGTTGGCCGCGCGCCGGGACGACCGTACCGCCGTGGCGCTCGCCTCGTGGTTCCACGACGCGATCTACGACGCCGGGCGTCCGGACAACGAAGCACGGAGCGTCGATATGATGCGAGAGCTGTTGGTGCCGCTCGGCGCGGCAGAGTCTGTGCTCGCGCGCGCCCGCGCTCTGATCTTGCGGACCGCCGAGCCCAGGGGTGCACGCGACCCCTCCGAGGAGGCCCTGGTGGACGCCGACTTCTCAATTGTGGGAGAAACGGCGGAGGCCTATGACCGGTACGTTGCGGCGGTGCGCAGAGAATACGGCGCCTACTCCGACGCAGCCGTTCAACAGGGTAGAGCGGCCTTCATCGACAGTTTGCTGGCCTATCGGGCCGCCCGAGGGCGACTCTTCTATCGCCTCCCACCGCTCTGCGAGGCGCTGGCGGGCAGCAACCTGGCACGGGAGCGGGCCCGGTTGTCCTGAGCCCGCGGTGCAGGCCAGGCACCGACGCCGTGCCGATCCGCATGGGCACATGGCTCTCGGGGTCACCTGCGGCCGTGTGCGCAGGCTCCGCCACAAGACGATGACGAAGATCCCGAGGCTGATGCCCACGCTTGCGTGGGCGATGCCGTAGGCAACGTGGCGCACCCACACCTGTCCGCCAGAGAAGGTGGCGTCCACCCGCGCCAGGTCGGTCGCGCCCCAGCGGACGTTCACGGATCGCTTGAAGGCCCGCTCCCGTCGAGACGCTCCGAGTATCATGCGGCGGACGTGTCCCCGACTCGTCCGCACTTTCATGACGCGTCCACGAGAATCTCGAGGCCCCCATGGGTAGCCCGGAGCTGGTCGAACCCGCGGACGGGGTTTTTGTGCTCTACAGCGAGTACGAGGACCGCGGCATTCCCAAGAGCGCCGGCCTGCGCTGGCATCCGAGAGAAGCCTGCGGCCAGCGGCCATGCCTCGCCTGCAAGGGCAAGGTCGGTCGCGCGTGGTGGACCCACGACGTCCTGAAGGCCCTCGACCTCGTCGAGTACGCGGATGAGTCGCTGCGCGCGACGATCATCGAACGCGCCGGGCCCGCGGGGGCCGAGCGCGAACAACAGGAGCGGCTCGCCGCGCGAGAGGCCAAGGCCCGGAGGCTGCGGCGCGAGCAGACCCTCCGCGCCAGCCGCGCCCGGGATGCCGACGTGGAGGCCCCTTGCCCCGACGGGGTCTCCTATCTGCCCTACCAGCGCGCTGCGATCGCCTTCGGGCTGGAGCACCGCAACGTGCTGTTCGCCGATGAGATGGGCCTCGGCAAGACCATCGAGGCCCTCGGCGTGGTCAACACGGACCCCGAAGCCCGGCGTGTGCTCGTCGTCTGTCCGGCCAGCCTCAAGCTCAACTGGGCGCGCGAGTGCGAACGTTGGCTGGTCGACCGCGGCCCGGTGGGGATCGCAGGCAGGACCTTTCCCACCGAAGCCGCCGTCGTGGTGATGAACTACGACATCCTCGCCAAGTGGAAGGACGAAATCGACCAGCCCTGGGACGTGCTGATCGCCGATGAGTGCCACTTCGTCAAGAACAAGGACGCCAAGAGGTCGAAGGCCCTCTACGCCATCGAGGCGCGCCGCAAGTTGTTCCTCACCGGGACACCGATTCTCAACCGTCCCGTCGAGTTGTGGGCCATCGTCAATCTCCTCGCACCGGACGAGTTCGACAACTTCTGGGCCTTCGCCAAGCGGCACTGCGACCCCAAGAAGAACCGCTTCGGCTGGGAGTTCAACGGCGCCACCAACCTGGACGAGCTGCACGAGCGCCTGCGCGGCACCATCATGGTGCGCCGGACCAAGGCCGAGGTGCTGCCCGATCTGCCTCCGAAGCGACGCCAGGTGATCGAGCTCGCGTCCGACCAGATCGCGGACCTCATCGCCATCGAGGCCAGCGCATGGGAGAGGCACCGGGACAGCCTGGCGGAGCTGCGTGAGTCCTCGGATGCCCCCGGGCAGCTGGCGGCGTTGCGCGCCGGCGTCAACGCAGCCTTCGGGGAGCTGGCGAAGCTCCGGCAGGAAACGGCCATCGCCAAGGTCCCGCTGGTCGTCGAGCACGTGAGGAGCGCGCTCGATGATTCGAACAAGATCGTCCTGTTCGCGCATCACCGGGCCGTCATCAAGCAGCTCGCTGAACCGTTCGGCGACGACGCCGTCACCCTGATGGGAGGCGACGATACGACCGCGAGGCAGTCAGCCGTCGACCGGTTCCAGGAAGACCCGGGTTGCCGGATCTTCATCGGATCGATCACCGCTGCGGGCGTCGGCTTGACGCTCACCGCGTCCTCCCACGTCGTCTTCGCCGAGCTCGACTGGGTTCCGGCGCGCCTCACCCAGGCTGAAGATCGCACCCACCGCATCGGGCAGCAGGACAGCGTGCTGGTCCAGCATCTCGTCCTGCAGGATTCCCTCGACGCCCGCATGGTGGGGACGCTGATCAAGAAGCAGCGGGTCATCGACAAGGTCGCCGATGGAGACGCTCAACCCGACCTGTTCGACAGCAGCTTCGCGGAGTCGCTGGTGGACGCCGCCACGCCTGAAGACCCGACTTCGTAACGGCCCGACGCGACAGCGCGAATCGGACCTGGACGTGAGGGCTCACTGCGTCGAGCGCCGTTTCGCGGGGCGTCCGACGTCGTTTTCGTGCTTGTCGGATGGCCCGTGGTGCCGGGCGGAGGACCGTCCCATGCGAGGTTTGCTGAAGAAATCTGCGCCCCGATACCCAGAGACCTGGAAGGCTGGTCCGGCGTCGAGACTCTCCGGGTTGTCCTTGGAGAACCCGAACTCGTCGCGACGCCAGTCCCAGTGGTTTCCGTGCAGCCCACCCGCTGGGCCTGGGTCATCTCGAACTCGGAGATCAAGAACGGAGACAGCGTGATCTCGTGAGGCGGGACCCGCGACGAGCGGCACGATGCACCGTTGAGGCATCGGTCGGAGCCCGCCATGGGTCGAGCGTGGCGCCACGAGGGGCCTGATCCGGGTCCCGTGGTCGCAAGCTCACGGCCAGGCCGGCGGGACTGCCGCTGTCGAACCAGACCTTCGGGTGCAGCGCCGGCTTCGCAGAAGCCGGTATCCGGGGCGGATCGCGTGAGCTTCTCGCTCCCCACGCACCCGTTCGAAGGGGTGCGTGGCATGGTGATCTCCCTGCGCTGACGTATCATCGTCGTCCCATGACGAGCCACAAACCTCCTTATCACTTCCACACCGAGGTCAGGGTGCGCCTGCCGGAGACGGACGCCATGGGCATCGTCTTCCACGGCAACTTCTTCACCTATCTGGAGGTGGGGCGTGTGGATTACCTGCGGAACCTCGGCTTGTCGGAGGGCGTGCGGCCGATCAAGGCGTTCGAGAACGTGGTGGCGGCGGCGCACCTGGACTTTCGGTCACCTGCGCGTCTCGACGATCCGTTGAGGATCGACGTGCGCATGCGTCCACCGGGGGAGACCAGCTTCCGCTTCGAGTTCCGCATCGTGCACAAGCAGGAGAACCGGCTGGTGGCGGAGGGGCAGACGACCCACGTGGCCGTCGATGATGGGTTCCGACCCATGCGGGTCCCGGACGACTTCCGCGCCATCGTCGCGCGCTTCGAGGGTTGGAGTTCGGGCTCGGGGTCTTCCGGTTGACCTCCTTGCTGCGTCTCTACCGGGACGCGTTCGCTGGATTGCCCCGGGAGATCTGGCTGATCTCCCTCGTGGGGTTCATCAACCGCGCCGGGACCATGGTGATGGCGTTCGTCGGCGTCTGGCTGGCGGAGGTGCACCACCTGCCGGCGGGAGAGGCGGCCCAGTTCCTCGCCATCTGGGGCCTCGGTTCCTGTGTCGGGGTGCCCCTGGGAGGGCGCCTGACGGACCGCATCGGCGCGGTGCCGGTCCAGGTCATGTCCTTCGTCGGCGTGTCCTTCGCGTTCATGGCCCTCCCCGGGCTGGGCGGGCTCTGGGAGGTGGGGGGCGTGCTGTTCCTGGTGGGGTTGCTGGGGGAGGCCTTCCGGCCCGCCAACGGCGCCATGCTCGCGTCGTTCTGCGCGCCGGAGCTACGCACTCGCGCCTACGCCCTGCATCGGCTCGCCATCAACGCGGGTTGGGCCATCGGACCCGTGGCGGGAGGGCTGGTCTCCGAGTACTGGGGCTGGGAGCCCCTGTTCGTCATCGACGCGGCGACCTGTACGGCGGCGGGGTTCCTGGTGTGGTGGTGGTTCGGTGCGCGGCCGGTCGCTCCCGTTGAGGACGACGATGACGCCTCCGCGGGGAAGCAGAGCCCCTGGGCCGACCCCGTGTTCGTGGCGCTGGTGGGGGCGGTGTTCCTCCTGGCCCTGGCCTTCCTCCAGTTCATGTCCACCCTGCCGGTGTACCTGGGGGAGGCCCTGCGCTGGGGGAAGGACGACATCGGTTTCGCCCTGGCGTTCAATCCCATCCTCATCGCGGCCCTCGAGATGATCCTGGTCCAGAAGCTGCAGCGACCCAATCCGCTCCCCATCATGGCCGTGGGCGCGGCGTTCGTCGGGCTCGGGCTCGGCATGATCTGGATCGACGACGGCTTCTTGTGGATCGTATTCTGCGTGTGTCTGATCACCTTCGGAGAGATGCTGGAGTCGCCGTTCACCGCGGGGCTGGTGGCCAACCGCGCGCCGGCCAACGCCCGTGGTCGGTACATGGGCGCCTACGGGCTGATGTTCTCCATCGCCTTCATCGTCGCGCCCCTCGGGGGCGGTGGGTTGGTGGAGGCGGTGAGCTGGGATGCCCTGTGGCTGAGCTGCGGGGTGCTGGGCCTGCTCGGCTCAGGGGTGTTGCTGGCCCTCCGTCGCCGCTTCGATGGCGGCTGAGAGCGCCTCCCAGCCAGCCGCCACGTCCTCCTCCGTGGTCAGGGCCTGGGCCGTGTGCCAGCGCAGGGTGAAGTGGCCGTTCACCTTGGTGTGGGTGATGTACGCCTCGCCCGAGTCGTTGACGTGCTTCATGATCCTGGGGCCCAGCTCCGCGCGCCGGTGTCGGAAGCAGACCAGGCCGAGACGGCCGCTCGTGACCAGCTCCAGCTCGGGGTGCTCCAGCACCCTGCGCTCCAGGCCGGCCGCCATCTCAAGGGCGCCGCGCAACCGTCTTCGAATCTCGTCCGTGCCCATGCTCCGTAGCACCCACCAGAGCTTGAGCGCGCGGAACCGGCGGCCCAGGGGGATTCCCCAGTCCCGGTAGTTCCGGACCTCCGGGTCGTGGTCCGTCTTGAGGTACTCCGGGTCGATGGCGCAGGTGCGGAGCAGCAGCTCCGTGTCCTTCACCCAGTGGGCGCTGCAGTCGAAGTTCACGTACATCCACTTGTGCGGGTTGACCACGAAGCTGTCCGCCTGCTCCACGCCGTCCATGAGCCAGCGCATCTCGGGCAGGGCCGCGAGGCTCCCGGCGAAGGCCGCGTCCACGTGGAGGAAGGCACCGTGCTCGGCGCAGACCCGGCCGATCTCGGGGACCGGGTCCACCGCCAGGGTGCTGGTGGTGCCGACCGTCGCGACCACCGCGCAGGGCTTGAGGCCACGCTCAGCGTCTGCCTTGATGGCGTCGCGGAGCGCTCGCGGGTTCATGGCCAGGTTCGAGTCCACGTCGATGGAGCGCAGGTTGTCCGAACCCATCCCGGCGAGGAAGACGGCCTTCTCGATGGAGGAGTGAGCTTCGCTGGAGGCATAGATTCGGAGGTTCCGTGCGTCCGCGGCTGCTGCGCCGCGGGTTCGGAACTGTCCGTCCGTGGCGCGTTCCCGCGCCATCAGCAGAGACACCAGAGTGGCGGACGACGCGGTGTCCTGGATCACCCCCTCGAAGCCCTCGGGCATCCCCAGCAGCTGCCCCAGCCAGCCCATCACCACGTGCTCCAGCTCCGTGGCCGCGGGCGACGTCTGCCAGCTCATGCACTGGGCCCCCATGGCCGCCATCATCAGCTCGGCCAGGATGGAAGGCTCCGAGTTGTTGGCGGGGAAGTAGGCGAAGAACCGGGGGTGATTCCAGTGGGTGATGCCCGGCATGAGCAGCTGGGAGACATCCCTGAGGATGGCGTCCAGGGGCTCGCCCTGGTCCGGGGCGCTGGCGGGCAGTTGTCGAGCGACGTCTCCCGGGTTGGTGGACGCGAGCACGGGTCGGGATGCGACGCTCTCGCGGTAATCTGCCACCCAGTCCGCGAGGCGGTGCAGGTCGGATCGAAACGAACTCGGTTCCATGCCGTAATTCTATGGGTCCGGTTGATGATGGCGAGCCGTGGACGTTATGGTTCGGCCGGGTGTCTGATGGAGGCCGTGGCTCGCGGTCGCGTTGATGCTCTGGTGTTTCTTGAGGAATCGTCCCATGGTTCGCACGGTGTCCCGCCTCTGTTTCTTCGTTCTCGGTTGGAGCGTGCTTTCCGGATGCAGCAGCACCGAGCACGCCGGGTCTTCGACGCCTTCCCGGCGCTACACCTTCACCTATGAGGTGACGGTGCCGGAGACCGCCGGGGAGGTCATGCAGGTGTGGCTGCCGCTGCCGCTGGAAGACCCCGGGGTGCAGGAGGTGCTGCGTGTCGACGTGCAGTCCACAAAGGGAGAAGTCCGTCGCACCAGAGAGGCCAAGTACGGCAACCCCATGGCCCACGTCAGGGTCGAGGACCCGTCCACGCCCACCACCATCCGCTGGACGGCGGAGATCCGGAGATGGGACGACGTGGGCCAGGGGAGCGGCCCGGTGTCCGGCTGGTTCCTCCGGGCCAACGAGCTGATCCCCGTGGACGGGACCGCGGCGGTGCTGGCGCGCCGCCTGCGAGTGGATGACTCCACCATCCCCGTGTCGGCCCGCGCCCGCACGGTCTACGACGACGTGCTCGCGTCCATGGTCTACGACAAGAAGCACGCGGGTTGGGGCCGGGGGAGCTTCGAGCACGCCACCACCGTTTGCATGGGTAACTGCACGGACTTTCACGCCCGCTTCATCGGGGTGAGCCGCGCGGCGGAGATCCCCTCGCGCTTCACCATGGGGATCCCGCTCAAACCGGGGCCGGGCACCTACAACAGCTACCACTGCTGGGCTCACTGGTACGACGGCAAGCACTGGCGGCCGGTGGACATCTCGGAGGCGGACAAGATCGTCGCGGATGACCCCGCCGGCGCTGCCCTGTTCTTCGGCAACCTGGGCCGGGACCGGCTGGCGTTGAGCATCGGCCGTGACCTCACCTTGAGCCCGCCGCAGGCCGGCGCACCCCTGAGCTACTTCGTGTTCCCTCACGCGGAGGTGGACGGCAAGCCCGTAGCGCTGGGCAAGAAGGACTGGGTGTTCGGTTGGGCCGACTCCTGAGCGGAGGATCATGCATGACCCGCGCGCTTGTTCTCTCCCTCGTCTTCGTCGGCGCTGCGTGGAGCCAGCCCAACATCGTCCTGTTCTACGCCGACGATCTGGGCTGGCGGGACCTCTCGTGCATGGGCAGCCGCTTCTACGAGACCCCGCGCATCGACAAGCTCGCCTCCGAAGGCATGCTGTTCACGGATGCCTATGCCAACGCTCCCAACTGCGCGCCTAGCCGCGCCTGTCTCATGTCCGGGCAGTACGGCCCCAGGCACGGCGTCTTCACCGTCGGCAATCCGAACCGCGGACAGGCCGACCTCCGCCGTCTCCTCGCGGTGCCCAACCAGACGACCCTGGCCCCTCGCTTCGTGACCCTGGCCGAGGCCCTCAAGGCGGCGGGGTATCGGACCGCGTCCATGGGGAAGTGGCACCTGGGAGACGACCCCAGGACCCAGGGGTTCGATGTGAACGTCGGGGGCTTCAAGGCGGGCCACCCCAAGTCGTACTTCAGCCCGTACAAGAACCCCCACCTCGAGGACGGCCCGAAGGGGGAGTACCTCACCGGGCGCCTGACGGATGAGGCGGTCCGCTTCATCGCCGCGGACGATGACCGCCCGTTCTTCCTCTACCTGCCGCACTACGCCGTCCACACACCCATCCAGGCGAAGGACGAGGACGTGGCCCGCTTCACCGATCGGCCGGCGGATCGCGGTCAGAAGAACAAGAAGTACGCGGGCATGATCTACGCCATGGATCGCAGCCTGGGTCGCGTGCTGGACGCGCTGGAGAAGGCGGACAAAGCCCGGGACACCATGGTGGTGTTCTTCTCCGACAACGGGGGACACATGGGCGTCACCTCGTGCAAGCCGCTGCGAGGAGCCAAGGGCACGCTCTATGAGGGTGGCATCCGAGTGCCGCTCATCGTGCGCTGGCCCGGCAAGGTGAAGGCCGGGAGCCGGTCAGACACTCCCGTCATCGGCACCGATCTCTATCCCACCTTCCTGGCGGCGGCCGGAGCCTCTCCAGCCAGCGACCAGGTCCTGGATGGGGTGGATCTGGGGGCGGTGCTCAGCCAGTCGCCGGCGGCTGCGGCCCTGGAGGAGCGTCCGCTGTTCTGGCACTTCCCCGCCTACCTCCAGGGTCGATTCGAAGGGGACGGTTTCCGCACCCGGCCCGGCGGCGTGGTCCGTCGGGGCAAGTGGAAGCTCATCGAGTACTTCGAAGACGGACGCAAGGAGCTCTATGACCTGACGGCGGACCTGGGGGAGGCCACGAATCTGGCCGCGGCGCAGCCCGGGATCGTGGGGTCCCTGGGCGCCCTGCTGGATCAGTGGCGCACCCGAACGGGCGCCCCCGTGCCCACCAAGCCGAACCCGGCCTTTGATCCTGAGGCCAAGCTCAAGCCTCGCAGGCGTCGATGAGGCGGTCTCCAGCCCCGATCCGCCTCGCCGTCGTCGTTGCAAGTGCAATCTTCACGGGAGCTTCTGGCGCGGCCTGAGGTTTCTGCGAGAATCCGGCGCGGAAACCGGCGGCTCCGCGGGTTTTCCCCATGCCGGGGCCGTGTTCGAATAGCGGGTCCGGCCGAAAGACCGGAGGAACCGGTTGGTAGACAGGACAGCGCCTCGGCGCATCCCGATTCGCTTTCAGCGTGGCCCTGGTGGGGTCACCAGACACCCGGAGTAGACACTCACATGAAGACCAAGATCGCCCTGACCCTCGTGGCGCTCCTCATCCTGCCCGGCTTCGCCGTGGCTCAGAAGATCGAGACCGCCAGCGGCAAGAAGCAGGAAAACCCCTCCGCCACGTGGATCTCCACCCTCGTCAAGCAGATGAAGGTGAAGGACGAGAACGTGGTCCGCAGCGTCGACCGCGCCCTCGTCACCATGGGTGACACGGCGCTGCCCGCGCTCGAGAAGGTGGCCATGGCCGAGGGCGAGATGGGCGAGCGCGCCAAGCGTCTCGTCGAGCAGATCAAGAACCCCCGCCGTGGCGGTCGCGGTGAGCGCGGTGGTCGCGGTGGTCGCGGCGAGCGCGGCGAGCGCGGCGGTCGTGGCGGTCGTGGCGGTTGGGGTCGTCGGGACCCCTTCGAGGGCCTCAGCCTCAACGACGAGCAGAGCAAGAAGCTCGAGGCCGTCCAGGAGGCTCAGAACGAGGAGCGTCGTGAGCTCTTCGAGGCCATGCGCAACGGCGAGATCGACCGTAGCGAGATCCGCGAGGCCATGACCGAGATGCAGGAGAAGATGAACAGCGAGGTCAAGAAGGTCCTGACCGAAGAGCAGTTCAAGAAGTACAGCGAGAACAACCAGCGCGGTCGTGGCGGCTTCGGCGGTCGCGGTGGACGCGGCGGCGACGGCCGTGGTCGCGGCGGCGACGGCTGATCCAAGCAGCACACTCTGCACTCTGCCAGCGGCTTGAGCCGCTGGAACAAGCCCCCGGGCGGCGCGCAGCCGGTCGGGGGCTTTCATGTATGCTGCCGACGCGATGAAAGAGAAGCACATCCGCGTTCGTATCGAGCAGTGCCTCGCGTTGGCCAAGGCCTCGAACTGTCCCCGCCGCAAGTTCGGCGCACTCCTGCTGGACCCGACCCGGAACGTCGTCCTGATGGACGGCTACAACGGGGGACCGCGAGGGGGAGGCGATCTGTGCGGTGGTGAGGTCTGCTTGAGGGAGACCGAGCAGGTGACCTCCGGGACCATGGTGGAGGTGGGCTGTCATCACGCGGAGATGAACGTCATCTGCAACGCCGCCGCCAACGGCGTCCCGACCCGTGGCGCCTGGCTCATCGTCACCGGTGAGCCCTGCCTCATGTGCTCCAAGCTCATGCACCACGCCGGGATCGCGCGGGTGCTGGTGGTCGAGGGCGGGTACCTGGGCAAGAACGGAGTGGCCTACCTGCGTGACCATGGCGTCGAGGTCCAGGCGGAGGACGGTCCAAAGGACCCGAGGGCAGCGGCCGCGCAGTAACGCGCCGCCGAGGGTCAGCCCATGAGACGGTCCACCGCGCCGGCGACCCTGGCGATCCTCACGTTCAGCGTCATCTGGGGCGTCTCCTACCTGTGGATGAAGACGGCCATCGACGCGGCCGAGAGTGCTCTGGGCGAGGGCGCGGCGCTGGCGGCGGTGGCGTTCTGCCTGGCTGTCCGGTTCACCATCGGGGCGCTGGTGTTGCTGCTCGTTCCGGACGCGCGTCGTGGCCTGGGCGCGCGAGGCGTCTGGCGTGGCGGCTGGTGGCTCGGCTCCTTGCTCATGCTGGGGTTCGTGCTGCAGCTGATCGGTCTGAGGGGCATGGACCCCGCCGTGTCTGCGTTTCTGACCAGCCTCTACGTCGTGTTCACCGCCCTGGTGGTGCGGCTGTATGTGCGCAGGCCCGTGGCTCCGCGGCTCGTAGGAGGTGCGTTGCTGGCGACCGTGGGCGCGGCCTGGATCAGCGGTCCCCCGGACCTCAACTTCGACTGGCCGGAGTGGCTCACCGTGGCCAGCGCGCTGGTGTTCGCGGTCCACATCGTGGCTACCGATGTCATCACCCGCCGGGTGGAGGCCCTGCCGGTCACCGTGACCAGCCTCGTGGTGGTGTCCGTGCTCTCCCTGGCGCTCGCCGCCTTGACCCTCGAAGGCCGATGGACCGCGGCGGTTCAGCTGCTCGGTGACCGCGAGTTCATGACCACGATCGCCCTCAGCGCGGTCTTCGCCACGGCCCTCGCCATTGCCTTGATGAACCGCTGGCAGAAGGAGCTCCCGCCGGTCAGAGCGGCCATCCTCTACGCCCTCGAGCCCGTGTGGGCGGCGCTGTTCGCGGTCAGCCTGCACCGGGCAGAGGCCACGGCGTGGCTGTGGTTCGGCGGTGGTTGCCTGCTGGCCGGGAACCTGTTCGCGGAGCTGGGGCCCGGGGCGGCCAGGGACCGCGCCGGATAGACTGGGCGCCGGAGGTCGACTGTCCTGATGTCCATGGCCCTGCTCTCCGCCGCCGGCTCCTCATCCCTGCTCCTCACCGTGGCGGGCATCATGGCGGGCGGTCTGATCTGCCAGGCCATCGCCCGTCGCTTCCGCCTGCCGGCCATCGTCCCGCTCCTGGTGGCGGGTGTCCTGGTGGGGCGCGATTGCCTGGGGTGGCTCGACCCCGGCGTCCTGGGGGACGGGCTCGGCGTGCTGGTCGGGCTGGCCGTAGCCATCATCCTGTTCGAGGGGGGCCTGACCCTCCGACCGGAGGCGTTTCGTGTCGCCGGCAAGCCCATCCAGCGGCTGTGCGGCGCGGGTGCGTTGATCACCTGGGGGCTGTCCGCCGCCGTCGCCGCCCTGCTGTTCCCCGCCCTGGGTCCCAAGTCCGTGCTGTTCGGCGCCCTGGTCATCGTCACCGGACCGACCGTGATCGCGCCGTTGCTCAAGGTGATCAACCCGCGTCCTCGGGTAGGGGAGATCCTCCGCGGAGAGGCGATCCTGGTCGACCCCATCGGCGCGTTGTTCGCCGTGCTCACCCATGAGGTGCTGCTGGCGGGGCACGACGTCTTGGGGATGCTCGCCCTGAGGCTGGGGCTGGGGTGCGCCCTGGGCGGGGGAGGGGCGCTGATCCTGGACTGGGTGCTGCGTCACCAGGACGCCATGGCGCCGGATCTGAAGAACCGCACGACGCTGATCGTCGCGGTGGTGCTCTACGCGGTCTCGGAGGCCCTGGCGCCCGAATCCGGCGTGCTCACGGCGACCCTGGCCGGTCTGGTCCTGGGCTGGCGTCACCCTCCGGGCATCGAGGAAGTGGAGGAGTTCAAGGCCCATGTCGTCGGGGTTCTGGTCTCCATGATCTTCATCCTGCTGGCAGCGAACCTGGACCTGGAGGCGGCGCGGGAGTTGGGGTGGAGGGGCTTCGCCCTGGTGGCGGGGATGATCTTCATCGTCCGGCCCGTGAGCGTTCTGCTCTCGTTGGCCGGGACCGGGGTCTCGTTGCGGGAGAAGCTGTTCGTCTGCTGGATCGCTCCGCGCGGGATCGTGGCGGCGTCCGTGTCCTCCCTGTTCGCCCTGGAGCTGGGACCCCAAGGACATCAGGTGGCGGCCATGACCTTCGCCGTCATCGCGGGCACCGTGTTGGTGCAGGGGCCGACGGCAGGCTGGGTGGGTCGACGCCTCGGCGTGCTGGAGTCGAAGCCCACCGGGGTCCTGGTGGTCGGCGCCAACCCCGCGGCCGTGGCCATCGCCCAGGCTCTGCACCGGAACGGTCACCGCGTGCTGGCCCTGGATACCAACTATGGGGCCGTGCGTCGGGCGAAGTCGAGGGGGGTCCCGGCCCGTCGTGCGGACGCCCTGGACGACAACGCCATGGACAGCCTGGACCTGGACGGTCTCGGGAGCATGCTCGCCATGACGTCCAGCGACGCGGTCAACCGACTCGCGGTCCGTCTCTACGCCCATGAGTTCGGGCGTGGGCGGGTCCGGGCCTTGCGCACCCGCTACTCGCCGTCCCGGGACGAGCATGACGGCCTGCCCCCCTGGTTGTTCGGGGATCGCCTGTCCTTCGAACAGCTGGAGAAGCTCCTCGACGAGAGCGCCACCGTGGAGGTGGCGAACATCGATCACGAGACCACCGTGGCCGAGGTCATGGGGGCGTTCGAGGGGGCGTTCCCACTGCTCGTCACGGATTCAGACGGGTTCCCGCGATTCCTGGACGAGGACGCTGCGCTGGCGGTGGGGGAGACCCTGTTCTACGTCGACGCTCACCTCGAGCCGTCCTGACCTGGCCGTTTCAGCCTCCGCCCACGGTGATGAGGGACACGGCGATGTTGCCGTCGAAGCACACGTCCACGTCGTGGCCGGGGGTGCGGGCGCGTTGGTGGTAGTCCCCGGCATAGAGCCAGCCTTCCGGTTTCCGCTCAAAGGACACCTGGAGGGGGGCCGGGTCCGGTGGGCACTCGACCACCGGGGGCGCGGCGCCGCCATCCAGAAGATGGGGCAGGTTCACGTTCCACAGGGTCCCCGGTTCGTGGGCTCGCGCCAGCAGGTCCTCCAACACCGGTCGGACCCGGGGCGCCGCCGCCTCCCAATCGAACGGGCCCGCCTTGCTCCGGTAATGGGAGAGAGCGATGGCCTTCCTGCCCATGAACGCGGCCTCCCGCGCAGCCGCCACCGTCCCGGACATGTAGAGGTCGACGCCGAGGTTGGCCCCCGGGTTGATGCCCGAGACGACGACCTCCGCCTCGGGGTCGAAGGTGGTGAGCCCGAGCCGGACGCAGTCGACCGGGGTGCCGGAGACACACCACTCGCCGTCGCTCCGTTCCTCCGCGGGGATGGTGGCGTGAGCGGTGGCCTGATGACCGCAGGCTGAGTACTGGCGGTCAGGGGCCACCACCGTGGGGTGGTGGTTCTCGAGCAGCGTTCGCAGGGCGCTCAATCCCGGCGCGTCGATGCCGTCGTCGTTGGTCAGCAGGATCCGCATGGGCGTCATCTTGAGGAAACGCGGCGGTTGCGCAATGCGTTCGGGAATCCCGTCAGGCCCCTGGTTAGCATCGCCCTTGCGCTCGTCTCCCGACTGGAAACGCTCCCTCATCACGCTCTGGTTCGCCGTCTGGGTGACGGCGACCGGCATGTGGGCCATGGTCCCGTTCCTCACCTACATCGTCGAGGACCTGGGGATCACGGACCCGGTGACGCGGAACATCTGGACGGGGGTCCTGGTGGCCGCGGCGCCTGTGATGGCGGCGCTCATGGGACCGGTGTGGGGTGGGATCGGGGACCGCTACAGCCGCAAGGCCATGGTGCTGAGGGGCGTCGGCGCCATCGCCCTCTTCGTGGGCCTGATGTCGTTCGTCCGCACACCCTGGGAGCTGCTCGGGCTGCGCCTCCTCCAGGGGTTGTTCTCCGGGTACGTCCCTCCCTCCATCACCCTGGTCTCCGTGCAGGCTCCGGTGAACCGGCAGGGCGTGGTGGCCGGCCTGTTGCAGAGCGCCATGCACGCGGGGGCGGTGTCCGGATACGCCATGGGCGGGATCATCGCCGCCTCGGGCGACATGGCCGACGTCTTCCCGATCTGCGCCGGCCTCGCCGTCGCCGGGTTCCTGGCGGTGCTGTTGTGGGTCCGTGAGGAGCCGCGTCCGACGACCAGCCGGTTCTCCCTGCCCGGCGCCGTCAGGGCCCTGCGAGAGGACCTCCGTTACGTGATGGGGCTACGGTCGCTGGTGAAGCTCCTGCTGCTGGTGGTGGTGGTCCGCGCCCTCGTGGCGAGCGTCAATCCCAGCTTCGCCCGCTACGTGGAGGAGGTGGGTGGGGAGCGCGCCGGGGTCGGCTGGTTGTTCAGCGCGGAGGCGCTGGTGCTGCTGCTGGCGGCGCCCCTCTGGGGACGCATGGTGGAGGGGACCGGCCCGCGGCGGGTCTTCAGCCTCTGCGCCCTGGGGCTCGGCCTCAGCTACGGCGCCCAGGCGATGGTCACCAGCTACGGTGCCTTGCTCGGCTGCCGACTGGTGGCGGGTGTGGCGGCGGGGGGGATCATGCCGGCGTGCTACGCCATGTCCATGCGCGAGAGCCACCGTGATCGCCGAGGGAGCGCCACAGGGGTCGTGTTCATGGCCATGGCGCTCTCTCACGCGGGGGGCGCGGCCCTCGGAGGGCCGCTCCTCAACGTCCTTGACTACGGGGGCCTGCTGGCCCTGGTCGGCGGCGCGGCGTGTCTGATGGCGGCGCTGTCCTGGATTCAGCGGTCCGGGTCCAGCGGCGCGTCGGTCGCGTCGCGACCTGATTAGAATGGGCCCATCCCATGCGCCTCGCGGACCTCATAGACATCGAGACCCAGCTGAAGCGGGACGACGCGGCCCTCCGCGACGGTCAGGGGGCCAGGCTCCTTGATCGCGACCGCGCCCTCGGACGGGAGCTGCTGCGCGACTCCCCTTCGGACCTGACGGAGCTCCGGCGCGGCGTGGAGCACGACCTGGGCATCCGTCGCTTCCTGGCGGTGGGTTGGGTGGAGCGCCTGCGGCGAAAGGTGGCGCCGTTGCCCGGGGCCCGGGTGGTGCGCGGATACCGGGTCGTGGGCTGGGTCCTGACGATCCTGTCGGCGGTCGCGGGGGCCGGCGCCGCGAGCGCTGCCCTCGCCTACGACGGCGGCACTCCGGTCAACGTGTTCGGTTTCATGGCGGTGTTCGTGCTGCTGCAGGCGTTGCTGCTGGTGCTCATGGTCTGCCTCATGTCCGTGCGTCGGGCCCTGGGGGCGTCCCTCGCCGTTGGTTGGGTGCAGGGGCTGGTGGTGTGGGCCAGCCGCACGCGGTGGGTGGACCGGGTCCTCAAGACCCCGGACGACGGCCCGCCGGAGCTGCGTGCTGGGGCCGGGGTGCGGCTGTACGGCGACGTGGAGCGCTGGCTGCTCTTCTCCATGGCGCAACGGCTCGGGGTGGTGTTCAACGGCGCCGCCCTGGTGACGTCCCTGGCCCTCGTCAGCTTCACGGACCTGGAGTTCTCCTGGAGCACCACCCTGGACACGGACGCGGAGGATGTCCGCGCGGTCCTCGACGTGGTGGCGACGCCGTGGTCCTGGTGCGTCTCCCATGCGGTGCCGTCGCCGGAGGTGATCGAGCAGAGCCAGTGGGTGCGGAGAGGGGGCGGTCGGTTCGTCGGTGACGGCGCGGACCCTGACGAGGTCCGGCGTTGGGCCGGTCAGTGGTGGCGGTTCCTGGTGGCGGCCCTGATCTGTTGGGGGCTGCTGCCACGGGTGGTGGCCTATTCCCTGGGGCGCTGGCGGGTGCAGCGATCCCTGGCCACCACCTCCCTGGACCACGCCGCCTTCCAACGGCTGTATGAGCGCCTGCTGCCGCCGACGGCGGGCTGGACCGGGCCGGACCCGGACCAGGTGCGCGCTTCGACGCGGGGGCGTCGGAAGGGCCGGGCCGGGCGACGTGAGGCCGCGGCGCCGCCGGTCTCCAGCGCCGTGGGCCTCGTGACCTGGGGCCGGTTGGCGGAGGGAGTCGCGGGGCTCCCTGACGTGGTGCAGCGGAGATTCGATCGTGTGGTGGAGCCCGTGGTCGTCGCCGGCGGCCCTGACCTGGACGCGGACGATGACGCCATCAGGGTCCTGGCGGAGGCCGGCGTGACCATGGTCGTGGTCGCCGTGGAGGTGGGCGTGCAGCCGACGCGGGAGATCTTCTCTTTCCTCCGGGAGCTGCGGGACGGCCTCGGGGCCCGGGCCCAGCTGGTGGTGTCGCTGGTCAGAAGGGACGGTGACCGGTGGGCGGGTCCTGATCAGGCGGAGGGGGACGCGTGGGCCGCTCGCGTGGCCGACGAGGGTGATCCCTACCTGAGGATCGACGAGGTCACGGCATGAGCGACGGGCCGGCCTTTGTCGTCGTGGGAAACGTCAACCAGGGCAAGTCGTCCATCGTGGCGACCTTGGCGGAGAACCCGGAAGTCCCCATCTCCGCGGACCCCGGGACCACGGCTCGGAGCGGGGAGTACGCCTTCGCAGCGGGTGACCGGGTGCTGTTCCGCGTCATCGACACCCCGGGGTTCCAGGAAGCCCGCGCCGCGCTCAAGTGGATGCGGAGCCGCTCCGTCTCCGCCGTGGATCACCCGGACGTGGTGCGTTCCTTCGTTGAGGAGCACCGCGGGGAGGCGCGGTTTCGTGACGAGGTGCGCCTCCTGGAGCCGATCCTGGACGGAGCGAGCGTCCTGTACGTGGTGGACGCGTCCGGTCCTCCGCAGCCATCCAACGAGGCGGAGATGGAGATCCTGCGCTGGACCGGCCGGGCGGGGATGGCGCTCATCAACCAGACCCGGGAGCGGGACTGCGCGGAGGCCTGGCGCCCCTACCTGGAGCAGTTCTTCAACGTGGTCAGGACCTTCGACGCTCAGGGCGCCGGCTTCGACGACCGGGTGCGGTTGCTGGAGAGCTTCCGGGACCTGCGGGAGGACTGGCGCCGGGACCTGGACGCCGCCGTCGGCTTCATGCGCGAAGAGCGGGAGGCCTTCCGGGATCGCTCCGCCGCGGTGATCGCCGAGCTCATGGCGCGCGTCCTCGGGCACGTGGAGCGCCGGCGCCTCGATGGGGCCGCCACGGACGCTGATCGCCAGGCTCTGGAGCGGGCGTACCTGGAGGGGCTGCGAGATCACGAGGAGAGCGCGCGGACCGAGGTGGAGGGGATCTACCGGCACCGTCAGGTGAGGCGGTCAGAGCAGGCCCTCGGGATGCATGAGACGGACCTGTTCTCGGAGGAGAGCTGGCGGGCGTTCGGCCTGACCCGTCGGCAGCTGTCCCAGTACGGAGCCGCCTGGGGTGCGGCCATCGGCGGGGCCATCGACGCCATGACCGGAGGCCTGTCTTTCTTGACGGGGGCGGCCGTGGGTGCGGCGACGGGCGGCGTCGCGGGCTTCTTCGGCGGGACGCGGGTCGCCCGTTCCTGGGGGGAGAGCAGCAGGCTCGCCCGCGCGTTCTTCCCGGGCGACACCGGCCGCTTCCTCGCCATGGGGCCCGCCACCAGCCCCCGCTTCGCCTGGATGGTGCTCGACCGGGCCCTGGTACACCACGCGGCGATCCGGGACCGTGCCCACGCCCGCTCCGACGTCCTCACCTGCGGGCAGGATGGGTCGCCGAAGCAGGGTGTGGTGTCCGTGGCGGACGGAGGGCTGCGGGCTTCCATGGACCGCGAACTGCGGCGGCTCATCAAGGACGTGATGAAGGGACGGGAGCCCGACGCCGCGGAGCGCGCCCTGCGTGGGTTGCTCCGCGAGTTGACCTGAGTCGCCGGCCTGCGGCCCCAGGGGAGGAGATCAGGTGATGATCTCGCGCACCACCCGGGCGGGCTCCACTCCGGTCAGGCGCATGTCCAGGCCCTGGTGTTTGACGGTCAGCCGTTGGTGGTCGATGCCGAGCAGGTGGAGCATGGTGGCGTGGAGGTCGTGGACGGTGACCACGTCTTCGACCGCGTGGTAGCCGAGCTCGTCCGTCGCGCCGTGGGTGACCCCGCCCCGGATGCCGCCGCCGCACAGCCACATGGAGAAGCCCTTGATGTGATGGTCGCGGCCCGGCGTCTTGCCCTTGCCCTGGAACATGGGGGTGCGTCCGAACTCGCCGCCCCACACCACCAGGGTGTCGTCCAGCAGGCCGCGGCGCTTGAGGTCGGTCACCAGGGCCCAGGTGGGTTGGTCCGTGGCGCCGCAGCAGACCTTCATCCAGCGATCCAGGTCGCCGTGATGATCCCATCCCCGGTGATAGAGCTGGATGAAGCGCACCCCGCGCTCCGCCAGACGCCGCGCCAGCAGGCAGTTGGCCCCGTAGCTGCCGTCCATCCCCTTGATCCCGTACATGTCCAGGACCTCGGAGGGTTCGTCCGAGAAGTCGGCGAGGCCGGGGACGCTGGCCTGCATGCGGAACGCCAGCTCGTACTGGGCGACGCGAGCCGCGGTCTCCGGGTCCTGCTCGACCTCGTTGCGCAGCCCGTTGAGCCTGTTGACGGCGTCCACCACATCCCGTTGCCGATCGCTGGTCACTCCGGGCGGGCTCGACAGGTAGTGGACCGGGTCCCCCTTGGACTGGAACTCCACTCCCTGGAAGCGGGATGGGAGGAACCCGGAGTGCCACTGCCGGGCGGCGATGGGCTGCGGGTTCCGGCCCTTGGCGGAGGTCAGCACCACGAACCCCGGGAGGTCGTGGGTGTCGGTGCCGAGCCCGTACTGGATCCAGGAGCCCATGGAGGGGCGCCCGGAGATGGCGGTGCCGGTGTTCATGACCGTGTGGGCGGGGTCGTGGTTGATCTGGGTGGTGGTCATGGAGCGGACGATGGCGATGTCGTCCGCCAGGCGGGAGGTCCAGGGCAACCAGTGGGAGATGGTCTGACCTGACTCACCGTAGCGCCCCCACTTCGCCAGGGGGCGCAGGATGCGCAGCTTCTGACCCTGGAGTTGTGCGATCGGCTGGTTCGCGGTGAAGGACGGCGGCATGGGCTCGCCGTCTCGACGCTGGAGCTCCGGCTTGTAGTCGAAGGTCTCGAGCTGCGAGGGGCCCCCGGCCATGCAGAGGAAGATGACACGCCGTGCGCGGGCGGGCTTGCGCCCGATCAGGCCTGGAGCCGGGCGCCCGCCCAGGAAGTGGACGGCGGCGGCGCCGAGTCCGAAGCCCGCTTGATTGAGAAACAACCGTCGATCCATCATCGCCTCGTGATCGTCTCGTCCAGGTTGAGGATGGTGCGGGCCACGGATGTCCACGCCGCCAGGTCGGCCGTGTCCGGTCCGGTGTGGGCGGGGCTGACTCCGACGGCGAGCAGGGCCGCCGCCGCGTTAGGGGCTCGTCCGTAGGCCTCCCGGTGACGCCTCAGGAGGCCGAGCAGGACCTCTTCCTCCCGTTCCTCCATGCTCAGCCGCCCGGTGGCGAGGCTGAACATGCGCCGCAGCCGTCGCCGATCCGTGTCCCCTTCCCGTGCGCAACGAGCGGCGAGGTGTCGGGCGGCCTCGACGAAGGTGGGGTCGTTCAGCAGCGTGAGCGCTGCTCGAGGCGTGTTGGATACGGCGCGACGGGCGCAGCCCTCCTCCCGTGTGGGGGCGTCGAAGGCCAGGAGCATGGGGTGGAGGAACATGCGCTGCCAGTGCATGTAGACGCCGCGACGCCACTGCCGATCGTCCTGGTCGACCTTGTACTTGCGCGGGGGGAAGTTCATGTGCCGGTAGAGCCCGGCGGGTTGGTAGGGACGGACGCTGTCTCCGCCGACGCGGGAGACCATCAGGCCGGCGGCCGTGAGGGCGTTGTCCCTGATCATCTCCGCTGGCAGGCGCCACCTGCCCTGCCGCGAGTAGAGCCGGTTCTCCGGGTCCCTGCGGAGCTCGTCCGGGGCCGCCCTGGAGGACTGCCGGTAGGCCCGGGACATGACCAGCTCCTTGATCACGGTCTTGAGGCTCCACCTCGCTTCCACCAGCCGGATGGCGAGGTGATCCAGGAGCTCGGGGTGGGTCGGCGGCTCTCCCTGGGCCCCGAGGTCGTCAAGGGTCCGGCTGATGCCGTCCCCGAAGACCAGGTACCAGAGGCGGTTGACCAGGACCCTGGCGGTCTGCGGGTGCTCTCCCGAGACGAGCCATCGGGCCAGGTCGAGGCGGGTCAGCCGTCCCTGCCCTTCCTCCAGGGGCTCATAGCAGGACGGCACCTGAGGGGTCACCACCTCCCCTGATTCGTCCAGCCAGTCGCCGCGGGGGAGGACGCGCACCGTGCGCGGCTCCTTGCGGGCCCGGGTGATCATGCTGCGTCGTCCGGACGCCTCGTCCACGACCATCTCCGGCGGCCGCTTGGTGGGAGAGGAGTTGGGGCTCCCGGCGAAGTCCCCCTTCTCCTCGATGTCCGCGAAGAACGCCGCCAGGCGATAGAAGTCCCGAGTGGTGTACGGGTCGTACTTGTGGTCGTGGCACTGGGCGCAGCCCGTGGTCGCGCCGAGCCACACCTGACCGAAGTTCCTCACCCGGTCCGCGGCGTAGATGGTCAGGTACTCCTTCGCCTGGGCGCCTCCCTCGTGAGTGGTCTGCAGCACCCGGTTGTAGCCGGTGGCGATCAGCTGTTGCGGGCTCGGTTGCTCCAGGAGGTCGCCGGCGAGCTGTTCGATGGTGAACCGGTCGAAGCCCATGTCCGCGTTGAACGCGTCGATGACCCAGTCCCGGTAGGGCGCGATGTGGTGTTCCTGGTCTCCGTGGTACCCCACGGTGTCGGCGTAGCGCACCAGGTCCAGCCAGTACATGGCCAGGCGTTCGCCGTAGTGGGGCGAAGCCAGGAGCCGATCCACGAGGGCCTCGTAAGCGCCGTCGCGGGTGTCCTCGAGGAACTCCCTGACCTGCGCCGGTGACGGCGGGAGGCCCGTGAGGTCGAGGGAGAGCCGACGGATGAGGGTCTGTCGCGGGGCGGGCGGGGCCGGGTTCACCCCCTCGCGTTCCATGCGGGCGCGCAGCCAACGGTCGAGGGGAGCGGAGGACCAGGCCTGATCGCGGACGGCGGGGGCGGGGGTGCGTCGTGGGGGGACGAGGGCCCAGGGCTGCTCATAGGGGGCCCCCTCCGAGATCCACCGGCGCAGGGTCTGCCGCTGGAGGTCGCTCAGCTCCTTGTGGCTGCCCGGGGGAGGCATGATGACCGCCGGGTCCGTGGCGGTGATGCGTCGGATCAGGAGGCTGGCGTCCGGGTCGCCGGGGGCGACCGCCGCGCCGCGTTCACCCATGGAGGTGGCGGCGACCCGTTGATCGAGACGCAGCCCGGCCTCCCGGGTGGTGGGGTCCGGTCCGTGGCAGGGGAAGCAGTTCTCCGACAGGATCGGCAGGACCTGACGATTGAAGGAGACCTCCTGGCCGCTGCACAGGGCGGTCAACAGGGCGAGGACGAGGATGCCGTTGCGGGCGGTCACGAGCCCATTCTACGGACTCGCGGGCGATCCGTGCGCCCCGGTTGTCATCACCGGAGGGACGCCGGCCGAGCCCGCTCACGGTGCTTCGAGGAGGGCGCCGCGCCCGTCCGGCGGGACGATGCTGGCCACGATCAGGGTGGTGTCGTCATGGCGGGGGCTCGATCCCACGTGGTCCGAGATGTCCGCCAGGATCTGATCCCGGACGGCCTCCGCCTCCTGCAGCCCGTCGGCGAGCAACGTCTCCAGCCGCTCCACCCCGAACTGCTGGCGGTCGCCGTTCATGGCTTCCGTGACGCCATCCGTGAACAGCACGAGCACATCCCCCGGCGCGACGTGGACCTGGTGGTCCTTGTAGCGAGCGTCGTTCATGACGCCGAGGGGGAGGGCCGGTCCGCCGACCCTCTCGATGGCGCCGTCGGCGCGACGCACCATGGCCGGTTCGTGTCCGGCGCAGGCGACGGTGCACGCCCCGGAGCGCAGGTCCAGGCGGGCGAACACGGCGGTGACGAACCGGTTGCTGAACTCCTCCTCCGCGAGGTTCCGGTTGACGCAGTCCAGGATGGCGGCCGGGCTGGCGTGTTGCAGGGCGGCGGTCCGGAACATGGCCCGCGCCGCGGTCATGATGAGCCCTGCGGGGATCCCCTTCCCGGCGACGTCCGCCACGGCCAATCCGAGGGACCCGTCCGGGAGGGTGAAGTAGTCGAAGTAGTCGCCGCCGATCATGTTGGCGGAGACGGACGTGGCCGCCAGCTGGACGCCGTCAACTTCCGGCGGCGTGCTGGGCAGCAGCCCCGCCTGGATGCGGCGCGCCAGCGCCAGCTGCTGCTGCTCCTTCTCGTGCTGCAGCTTGATGGCGAACAGGCGGGCGTTCTCGATGGCCGTGGCCGCCAGCTTGACCGCCGGCTCCACGATGTGCAGGAGGTCCTCCGAGAGGCGCGTGCCGGGGGCGCCGGACGCCAGGACGATGGTCCCGATGTAGCCCGTGCTGGAGACCAGGGGCATGACGAGCAGCCGGTCCGGCGATCTCGCACCTGCTCGCACGCTCAGCTCCGCGTCCGTGAAGATGTGGGCTTCCTGGTGCTCTCGGGCGAACCGCAGCAGGTCCGTGCCCGAGCTGGTTCGGATGCCTTCGAGCACGGTCATGGGGAGGCCCCAGTCGACGGCCAGGCTCGGCTCCTCGTCCCCCTCCTGGAGCACCACCGCGCCGATGGGCACGTCCAGGAAGTCGCTGAGCAGCTCCAGCACGTTGATGAGCAATGGCTCCAGGTCGATGCGACCCAACAGGCCGCCCATCTCGAGGAGGAAGCGCACCTGGTCGCGGGCTTGGGCGACTTCATCGATGGCCTCGTTGAGCCAGCTGGTGCGGAACAGCACCGGCGCGAAGTGCCACTCCAGGGACTGCTGCGCGGCGGACGTATCCACGCTCGCCGCCATATCTACGACAACCGCGCCCAGGGGCCGCCCCTTGTAGCGGAAGATGATCCCGTCCAGAGAGCTGGGAAGGGGATCGCGGGTGGGGTGCCATGTCCGCGGCGCGGCGGTGAC
Organism: uncultured Isosphaeraceae bacterium; assembly: GCA_964507445.1. Taxonomy (GTDB): domain Bacteria; phylum Planctomycetota. The sequence goes on along the minus strand of CAZDQF010000017.1, from coordinate 84,768 downwards.
GCCGAACGCCTTGTCCAGGACGAACCCGCGGGACTCGTCGGCCATGTACGCGCCCCGAATCTCAGCCCCGAGCAGCTGAGGCGCCAGCTCTCGCAGGCGTTGATAAGCCTCCTCCGGGTTGAGGGAGAGATAGAGCTCCCGGACCCCCTCGATGCCCCCTTGGGCCGCGGCGGAGCTCATGACGCGGACCCCAGGAAGCTGGCGAACTCCTGCTCCATGCCGTCGAGGACGTCATGGACTCGGTCCGGTTCGAGACCGACGTGGGCGATGATGGCGTCTCGCCGCTCCAGGGCGCCGTGACGGTTCGTGGCCGGGTGAGGCTCCCATCCCGTGGCCTCCGCGTGGGCGTCGGCCAGGGCGACGATGGTGGTGGTGGACCCTCCATCCAGGTCTCGTGGATCGGAGTGGTGGCCGAGGATCGGGTCCAGCAGGGAGTCGGGGAGTTTCCAGTGGGCGTGCACCATGCGTCCCGCGAGGACGTGGTCAATCCCCAGGACGCTCCGTTCCACCTCCGGTGAGAGCCCTCCGGCGGATTCCAGGACGCCCGCCTCGTTGGCGTAGAGCGGCGCGAGGGCTACCAGGCCGACATCGTGGAGCAGGCCCGCTACGAACGGGTCGGGTTCGTGCGGGTCACGGGTGTCTCGCAGTCGGCACAGTCGACGGGCTGCGATGGCGACGGCGAGGCTGTGGCGGAAGACCTCTCTTCCCTGGTGCGTCGGCGAGGATCGTGAAGCGCCCATGGCGGCCCTCATGGCGGTGGCGAGGACCAGGTTTCGGGCGGCGTCCAGCCCGAGGATCATGAGGGCGTGGCCGACGGTGGCCACGGGTACGGCCGGCGCGAAGAAGGCGCTGTTGGCCATCTTCAGCAAGCGGGTGGTCAGGGTGGGGTCGCGGGAGATGTGATCTTCCAGCCGGTCGATCTCGGCGTCCGGTTCCCCCAGCTCGGTGATCAACTCGAACATCATGCCGGGGAGCGGTGGCAGGCGGCGGACCAGCTCCTGGACGGATCGCAGACGTGCCGGAGCGACCATGGAGGTCGTCCGATTCCCCGCCGGATCTCCGGCGGGTGACAGATAGCGACTGAAGTCCAAGCTCACGGTTCCCCTCGTGCCTCGAGTGAGGGCACGGTCCCACCACCAATGGGTTTATCGACCGATACGGCCGCCGGACGCAAAGGGTTTTGCGGGTTGAGGAGCGGACACGGGGGGCCGACCGTGAGGGCAGCCCCTCCTGGGGGGATCGGATGGGGTCGTCTCCTGGGGCTCGTGCGGTCAGCGCCCGCAGACGTACACCCAGTGACCGGGGCGCTGGACCCGCCGCGGTCGCACCTCGAATCGTCCTGGCTGGGTCACGGTCTGATAGCGTCCCGGGGTCACGAGCACCTGGACCGGGTGCCCGCAGGCGTCATGGTCCGTGCGGTAGACCGGGGCGATCCAGACCTGGCGGCTGCAGCCGGGGACCCAGACCTTCTCCTGGACGAGCTCGACCCGTCCCGCGACCCAGTGACGGCAGGCGTGACCATGGACGTGGACATGGGGCTGGCGGTGGTGCCGACGGCCGTGTCCGAGGGGCAGGTTGATGTTCAAGCCGATGTGTTTGCCCTTCTTGTGCTTCCCGAACGAGAGGCTGATGCCTCCCTGGGCCGCGGCCGTCGGGGCGAGAGACAGGGCGAGGAGCCCGGCGAGGGCGAGCATGGTGATTCGTGTCTTCATCGTCCTGTCTCCTTGCGGGTCCGGTCACGACGGGCTTCTTCAGACCGCGTCGTCACCGGCCCGGGTTGAAGAGAAGAGCACCCGCCGTGCCGGGGACGGTCGGATGGCCCCTGGCCGGTCTCAAGAGACTGTTGAGCAGTCACTTCTGGCCCCATCCACCGCTGCTGCCCGTCCGCACGGACGGCGGGACTGTCCTCCCGAGGGGACGGTGGCCGGTTCGCTGGCGTGCACGAAGACGTGCAGAAGGCGAGGCGCGCGGGGCGGGTGAGGTTCTCCACAATCAATCCCCGGGGCGCGTTTCTTGGGCGAGGTTCTGACTCGTTCCGTGCGTGGTACAACGACGTCCGGAGGCAGAGGACCTCCGGGGAGGTTGCGCGATGTCCCCCGCACAAGATCAGGCAGCAGTAGACGCCGTCAGGTGTCTTTCCATGGACGCCGTGCAGGCGGCCAACTCCGGTCACCCAGGAACACCCATGGCGTTGGCTCCCGTGGGCCATGTCCTGTTCAGCCGGGTCCGGCGGCATGACCCGCGTCACCCGGAGTGGCCGGATCGGGATCGGTTCGTGCTGTCCTGCGGGCACGCCTCCATGCTGCAGTACGCGCTGCTTCATCTGAGCGGTTACGACGTCTCCCTGCAGGACATCAAGGACTTTCGCCAGTGGGACAGCCGGACGCCGGGGCACCCGGAGTACGGGCACACCCCCGGCGTGGAGACCACCACGGGGCCGCTCGGTCAGGGCATCGGCAACGCCGTGGGCATGGCCATGGCGGAGCGGCACCTGGCGGCCCGTTTCAACCGGCCGGGGCACGAGCTCTTCGATCATCGAGTCTGGGTCATCGCCTCCGATGGAGACATCATGGAGGGCGTGGCGTCCGAGGCGTCCTCCCTCGCCGGGCACCTGGGCCTTGGCAAGCTGATCGTGTTCTGGGACGACAACCGGATCACCATCGACGGCGGCACCGACCTCAGCTTCACCGAGGACGTGCTCGCGCGGTATGAGTCCTACGGGTGGCACACCGCCACCGTGGAGGACGGCAATGACCTGGACGCCATCGAGGCCGCGGCCAACGCGGCGGCGGCGGAGACCTCGCGCCCCTCCATGATCCGTTTGCGTACGGTCATCGGATACCCCGCGCCGAACAAGCAGGACACCTCCGGGGCTCACGGGGCGCCCCTCGGGGACGATGAGATCGCCAGGACGAAGGAGATCCTCGGTCTCCCCAATGAGCCCTTCCATGTGCCGGAGTCGGTGAGCGCCCTGGCCGCTGAGGTGTGCGACCGTGGCGCCACCCTGTGGGCGGAGTGGGGAGAGCGCCTCGAGGCGTACAAGGCCGCGCATCCGGAGGCGGCGCGAGCGCTGGAGTCCACCCTCGCCGGAGACCTCCCCGACGGCTGGGACGCGGAGCTGCCGGTGTTCAGCCCCGACCCCAAGGGGGTCCCCACACGCAAGGCCAGCGGTCAGGTGCTCAACGCCGTGGCGGCCAGCGTGGCCAATCTGGTGGGAGGGTCCTGCGACCTGGCCGGGTCCAACAACTCGTGGCAGAAGGACAAGGCGTCGTTCGACCAGGGGGAGGGCGTCCCCAACAACGTTCACTACGGCGTCCGCGAGCACGGCATGGGCTCCATCATGAACGGGATGGCGCTGCATGGCGGCGTGATCCCCTACGGCGCCACCTTCCTCGTGTTCAGCGACTACATGCGGCCCGCCATCCGGCTGGCCGCCCTCATGGGGCTCAACACCCGCTACATCTTCACCCACGACTCCATCGGATTGGGGGAGGACGGGCCCACCCACCAGCCGGTGGAGCACCTGGCCGCCCTGCGGGCCATCCCCGGCTTGTCCGTGATCCGTCCGTGCGACGGCAACGAGACCCGTGAGGCCTGGAAGGTCGCCATGGAGACGGAGGGTCCCTGCGCGCTGGTCCTGACCCGCCAGAATCTGCCCACCCTGGATCGCTCCACGACCGGCCCCGCGGATGGTCTGGCTCGCGGCGCCTACGTGGTCCGGGATGGCGGGGACGGGGACCCGGATATCATCCTGCTCGCCACGGGCTCCGAGGTGGCGGTGGCCCTCGATGCAGCCACGGCCCTCGCCGGCGAGGGGGTGTCCGCTCGCGTCGTGAGCATGCCCTCGTTCGAGCTGTTCGAGGCTCAGGACGCGGCGTATCGCGAGTCCGTGTTGCCGTCCGCAGTGACGGCCCGGGTCGCGGTCGAGGCGGGTATCCGCCAGGGCTGGGATCGATGGGTCGGGCCTGATGGGGCCTTCGTGACCGTTGACCGGTTCGGGGCGTCGGCGCCGTGGCAGACCCTGTTCGAGAAGTTCGGCCTCACCGCTGAGAACGTGGCCCGCGTGACCCGTGACCTCTTGCGGAAGTAGCCTGCAACAGGTTCAGACACCGGCGCTGGTGGTTCGTCGCGAGCGCGTCGCGGCCAACGTGGGGCGGGCGGAGGCACGCTGCCGGGACCTGGGGGTCCGCTTCCGCCCTCATCTGAAGACCGCCAAGTCCGCGGACATCGCCCGCATGATCCCGTCGGCTTCTTCGCACGGGATCACCGTCTCCACGCTGAAGGAGGCCGAGTATTTCGCGGGACACGAGTTCTCGGACATCCTGTACGCGGTCTGCGTCACCCCGGACAAGCTCCCCCGGGCCGCCGAGCTGGCGCGGAGCGGCGTCACCCTCCGCCTCGCGGTGGACAGCGTGGCGGCGGCGGCGGCGGTGGAGGAGACGGCCCGGGAGTCCGGTGTGGTGTTCGACGTCCTGCTGGAGATCGACTGCGGCGAACACCGCTCCGGGTTGTCCCCGGATGATCCCGATATGCCTGCCCTGGCGCGGCGGCTGAACGACCACGAGGGCGTGGCGTTCGGCGGTGTGTTCACCCACGGGGGGCACGCCTACGGCGCGCGTTCATCGAAAGAGATCGCGGAGATCGCCGAGCAGGAGCGGGCGGCGGCGGTGACGGCGGCGGAGCGCTGCGCGCACGAGGGGAGCCCCTGCGAGATCATCTCCGTGGGCTCCACGCCGACCCTCACCCACGCGGCCCACATGGACGGGGTCACCGAGGCGAGGGCGGGTGTCTGTGTGTTCCATGATCTCTATCAGGCCGCCCTCGGCTGCTGCTCCCTCGAGGACATCGGCGCCGTGGTGCTGACCACGGTCATCGGGCACCAGCCGCAGTTCGGTACGGTCCTGGTGGACGCCGGTGGCATGGCCCTCTCCAAGGACCGCAGCACCCGGGACCTGGGGCCGGGAGGAGACTGTGGCTACGGCCTGGTCACCGACCTGCATGGGCGATTGCTCGAGGGGCTCAAGGTGGAGGACGCCTACCAGGAGCACGGCCTGATCCGCGGCCCCGGCGCCGACCCGCGCTCCCTGCCCCTGGGGACCCGTCTCATGATCCTGCCCAACCACGCGTGCATGACCGCCGCCGCGTACTCCGGCTACCACGTCACGGACGGGGACGAGGTGGTCGGTCGGTGGGACCGGGTCAACGACTGGATCTGACGCCCGTCAGCGGAGGGGCGCGGTCTCTCGCGCCACGCCCCCCTTCTCGGAGACCACGGTGACCGTGACGGTGGCGGAGGCCGCGGTCTTCTTGACGAGCCACCGGACCGTGGCGGATGACGCCGCAGGTCCCGATCGCTTGATGGCCCGCAGGCCATGGCGTTGCCCAACGAGGTGCCCCATGACGCCGCGACCATCGCCGCTGACGAGCTTCGCTCCGTGCATGGTCAACAGGGCCCGGACCGGAACGGCGATCTCGCTGTCCAGGGCTCGTTGGGTGAGGAAGGTCGGGAGGTATCCGGTGTTGCGTGCCGTGGCGATGACCTCGTACCGGTCGTCCCCGAGGGCCGCTACCTTGAGGTCTTCCAGCTCCACGCGCGGGGCCACCTCCGCCAGCTGGACCATCCACGGGATGTAGCGCGCGGTCTCCTCCGACAGAAGGGACGGCGGCGGGTTGCTGGAGATGAACCGACCACGCCAACCGCCCACCTCCACCTCACCGAGCGCCGGGTGCTGGATCTTCTTCCACGGGGCGAAGTGGGCGCTCCCCAGGTGATCCCGGTCGTAACGGAATCGTTCCAGCTCGCTGGCTCGCTTCTTCGGGTCCGCCGACGAGCGGATGCCGCCCCAGAACTCGGGGACCGTACCCACCATGCCCCGATCCCAGTAGAGCCAGGAGATCAGGGTGCCGTGGCGGTGGACCTTGGGGTTGGTGTAGCTGGGTCGCACCGGTTGTCCGGTGGTGTTGGCGTAGCCGTCCGCCAGCTCCGTGATCAGCGCCTGATCGAGGGGATGGAACGTGTCCCAGGGGGCCGTGGACGGGAGCCGGTAGAGGAACCCGCCGCTGGTGTGGCCGTGGAAGGCGCCGGTGATGTTCTTGTGTGACTGGAAGAACTCCACCGTGGCCCGGGTCTCGGGCTCCGACAGCGGGTACGGGCCGGCGCCCCGCTGCTCGAATTCCATGCCCCAGTTGCGGGGGAAGTTGCGGTTCATGTCGATGCCGCCGACGCCGTCCTCGTTGATCTCGCCGTCGCCGTCGTCGTCGATGCCCTCGGACCACACGTCGTAGAACGGGCCGTCCTTGTCGCCCTTGCGGCGGCGCACCATGAGGGAGGGCTCTTCCGAGTGCGTGCGCCAGGCTCCCTTGGGGTTCTGGCGCCGCATGCGGGTCGCGAAGCCGTCCCCATCCAGGTCGTTGGGAGGGTCTTCATCCAACAGCCCGTCAGCGTCCTGGTCGTAAGGCCGCGGCGTGCTGCGCGGGCCATGGATGGTGTGCAGGGCGAGGTCCGCGCCGTCGGGGTTGAACTTGGGGCGCAGGTACAGGACCCGGGTGTCGAGCAGTCGCTTGCTGCGCTCGTGCCCCCGGGAATACGAGGTGAGGACGTGATCGGCGAACCGCAGCACCACCTCGCACCCGGTCAGCTCGGACGAGTGGATGTTGCCGTCGTAGTAGTAGCCGGGCTTGGTGTCACCCGATCCCGTGTCCTGGTTGGTGATCTCGAGCACCAGCAGCGGCGTACCCTTGAGGGTGCGTCCGATGTCGATCAACCGGCACAGCCGGGGATGCCGGACGCTCCATTCCTCGAGCATGCCGTGGGCCGCGGCGGTGTCGTGATACACGGTCCACTTGGGGTCAGGGGCGTCGCGGGTCTGGGCGCCCCCCGTCGTGACGAGCAGCAACGTGGCCAGCAGGATTCGAGTCATGGCACAGAACATACGCGACTTGCGGCGTGCGCGCCCGGGTGCCGTGGCGAGGGCCGTCCTCGGGGATATTCCCGGCCTCAGGCCGCTGCCTCACCGCAGGTCCGGGAGGCAGCGGGGGGCGCGGGGTCAGTCGACGTCGAAGCTGACCCCCTGGGCCAGGGGGAGGTCGTCCGTGTAGTTGATGGTGACGGTCTGGCGACGCATGTAGGTCTTCCAGGAGTCGGAGCCTGCTTCCCGTCCGCCGCCCGTGTCCTTCTCGCCGCCGAAGGCGCCGCCGATCTCGGCGCCCGAGGTGCCGATGTTGACGTTGGCGATGCCGCAGTCGGAGCCCGCCGGGGAGAGCCAGCGCTCGGCGGTCAGCAGGTTGTTGGTGAACACCGCGGATGACAGGCCCTGGTCCACGGAGTTGTGGATCTCGAGGGCCTCGTCGAAGGACCGGATACGGAACACGTAGAGGATCGGGGCGAAGGTCTCTTCGCGGACGATCTTCATGTCCTTGTGGGCCTTGATGATGGTGGGGCGTACGTAGCTGCCGGTGCCGCCGACCCTCGAGCCTCCGCACAGGACCTCTCCGCCTTCATCCGCGGCCTGGGTGATGGCGTCTTCGTATTCCTTCACCGCGCCGTCGTCGATGAGCGGACCCATGACGGTCTCTGAGTCCAGCGGATCGCCGATCTTCACCGAACCGTAGGCCTTCCCCAGACGGTCCAGCACCTGATCGTGGATCTTCTCGTGGAGGAAGAGGCGCCTGGTGGAGGTGCAGCGTTGTCCCGCGGTGCCCACGGCGCCGAAGAGGACGGCGCGCAGCACCAGCTCGGGGTCCGCGTCGTCCATGACGATGATGCCGTTGTTGCCGCCGAGCTCCAGGAGGCTGCGGCCCAGGCGCTTGCTGACCACCTCACCGATGCGTCTGCCCATGCGGCAGGACCCGGTGGCGGAGACCAGGGGGACCCGGCGATCGCTGATGAGCTTCTCGCCCACGGAGGAGCCGCGACCGATGATCATGGAGAACACGCCTTCGATGCCGTGCTCCTTGACGATGGGCTCGATGATCTTCTGGGTAGCGACGGCGCACAGGGGGGTCTTGGAGGAGGGCTTCCAGATCATGGCGTCGCCGCAGGCGCCGGCGATCATGGCGTTCCATGCCCACACCGCCACGGGGAAGTTGAACGCGGTGACGATGCCGATGACGCCGAGGGGGTGCCACTGTTCGTACATGCGGTGACCGGGTCGTTCGCTCTGCATGGTGAGGCCGTAGAGCTGCCTGGAGAGCCCCACCGCGAAGTCCGCGATGTCGATCATCTCCTGCACCTCACCCTGGCCCTCGGTGTAGATCTTGCCCATCTCCAGGCTGACCAGCCGGCCCAGGGGCTCCTTCTTCTCCCGCAGGGCGTTGCCGATCTGGCGCACCACCTCGCCCCGGGCGGGGGCGGGCATGGATCGCCACTTGCGGAACCCCTCCTGGGCCTGCTCCATGAGCCGCTCGTAGGTGGCCTCGTTGGCCTGAATCACCTTGCCGATGGGCTCCCCGGTGGCCGGGCAGTGGGAGACGAGCTCATCGCCCCCATCGGTCTCCAGCCAGCGGGCACCGTCGTGGGCTCCGTGGCTGACCTCTTCAACACCCAACTCTCTGAGCAGATCTCTCATGGGACGGCCTCCGTGTCCGTCACTTTAGGACCTGGAGCACCGTCGCCAAGGGGGAGAATCAGCGGGGCGCATCGTGTCCCCGCTGGCGGGGTCAGGGGTTGGTGGGGAACTTCAGGTAGGGGATCCGCACCCCGTCGAAGAAGAAGTTGTCGATCCGGAGGGCCGGGGGAGGCTCGAAGGAGACCGCTCCTCCGGCGGCGATGAAGTCGTTGTTCTCGACCCCGTCTCCGGAGACCCCGAGGGCGCCGATGAGCACCCCGTTGCGGTAGAGGGGGACCGCCCCCGGGAAGAAGATCAGGCCGTTCTGGTAGCCCGGGTCCGGCGGCGCGGCGCCCATGAGGGTGGCCTGCACGGGGAGCTGGTTGTCCACGGCGCGCGGGAACAGGGGGCCCTGGACGCCGGAGGAGCTGATGCCCGGCGGGTAGTAGGGCTGGGACAGGAAGCCGAGGGCTGTGGTGGTGACGGCGACCCCGTTCACCGGGTCCACGGGGAACCCGGGCCACTGATCCGCTGCCGCTGGACCGCCGGGTTGGCTGTAGTAGGCCACGGTGCGGGCCTTCGCGGGGACCACGTCCACGGCGTCCGTCAGGGTGTCCTCCATACGGAAGTGGGCGAGGATCAGGCCCCGTGTATCCACCACGGTGGCGATGATCTTGGAGGTGCTGCCCAGAGGAAGGCGGATGGCGGAGCGGTTCAGGTCCGCCGTCGCCTGGCACTGGTCGATGACCTGCATGACCTCCGCGAGGGTGGGCCCGTTGGGTTCCATGCTGGCCCGGGGGCCGATGAGGTAGCCGTCGGCAGGGACATCGCCGGCCATGGGGTTCACGATCCAGAGCGGGTCACCCGGCGGTGGCGGCGGGGCCCCTGGCGCTGCGCCGGCGGGCAGGGTGGTCTGCTCCACGTTGGGCAGGAGGATGCCGTTCAGGTAGACCGCGCCCGTGTTGGGGACCCCCGGCAGACGGAAGTCTGTGGGCCCCCCAGCGGGGACGCCGGTGGCTCCGCTCAACGCGGCGAACTCCGCCCCCAGGATGTCCGGGTCCGCGGCGGCGCCGCCGGGCCGGATGAAGACACCGACGCCGCCCACCAGCCGCTTCATGGTCCCCTCCAGGTTGTCCTTGTACAGGGGGACGGCTCCGGGCAGCACCGTGATGCCGGGGCTCGGGAACGTGCCGTCCAGGTTGGTGGACCGCGGGTACTGCTGTCCCGGGTTGAAGAACGTCGGGCGGACGGTCTGTACCGGGAGGTTGAAGTTGGGGAGCCCATCCGGATCGGCGATGGGAGCCCCCCGGTTGGTGGCGTTGATCTGCCACAGGGGCCCTTGCGGGGTCCCGTCCACTCCGGTGGTGGCCTGCTGCGGAGCGATGGCCGTGTCCATGCACCCGGCGACCCCCGAGGTGGGACAGACCGAGGGTACGAAGGCGTTGCCGAAGGTGGCCGGGAAGTGGAAGGTGGAGATGGCCTGGACCGTGCGCGACGTCAACGGCGCCTGGCTGTTGGAGAAGAACGCCGTGGTGCGGGCGAGGCTCAGGGCGATGTTCGCCTCGTCGGTGATGGCGGGGCCGGCGGTGCTGAACGCGGCGAGAGGAAATCCGCGTCGGTCCACGACCGCCACGTGGAAATCGGGAGCCGCGATGGAGGCGACCGCGCGTTCGACGATGAGCTGAACGTCCGCCGCCGTCAGGGGATCTACGGTCCCGAAGTCGGGGGAGAACAACTGCCCGGGCACATCTCCGCCGGCGCCTCCGCAACCGAGGGTGGTGCCGAGGCACAGCATCAGCAGCACGGTGACCGCCGGCCGGATCAGGACGCAGTTCTCTCTCATCGCTCAGAATCCCCCTCTTGGTTCCTCCTGCCTGCGACGGCTACAGGCTATGCCAAGCACCCGCCGTGCGCCACTGCGGCAGGACGCGGCCGACCGGTTCTCTTTGACGGGGGGCAGCCGCGGAATTAGCTTGTGCAGGCCCGGGGCGCATCCGTGTTCCTGCGAGGACCTGCGGTGACCAGAGCCGGGGCGGCCAAAGGAGAGAGGGGCCATGGATACAAGCTCGCGGAGATTCCTGGGGCGGTCGTGCCTTGGGGGTTGCGTGTTGTTGGTTGCGGCCTGCTCCAGCGCTGGGCACCGGCCCCCGCCGGAGGACCCTCCGCATCCTGAGCCGACCATGGTGGGCTCGCGGGTTGGGTCGGACCCCGTGGCGGTTGACCGTCCGGTGGCGTCGAGCAAGCCGGTGGCCGTCGCCGAGAGCAAGCCGGTGGCCGTCGCCGAGAGCAAGCCGGTGGCCGTCGCCGAGAGCAAGCTGGTGGCCGTCGCCGAGAGCAAGCCGGTGGCCGTCGCCGAGAGCAAGCCGGTGACCGTCGCCGAGAGCAAGCCGGTGACCGCTCCCCAGGAGAAGCCGCGTCACTTCGAGCCCATGCCTGATCGCTGGGCCATTGACCCGGTCCCCCTGTTCAACCCCGCCTACGTGATCAACAAGGGGAAGAGCTCCCTCGACCCGTACAACCTGAACACGCTGAAGGGGGACTACCCCATCATCGGCGATGACGTGTTCCTCTCCCTGGAGCTGGAGAGCTTCTCCATCCTGGAGACGCGCAAGGTGCCCATCGGCACCGGGAACACCGGCCCCGTTCCCAACAACGAGCCCTTCTTCGGTGACGGGAACCAGGACTTCCTCCTGAACATCACCGCCCTGGAGATCGACATCTTCAAGGGCCAGCAGTTCTTCAAGCCCGTGGACTGGCGGTTGAAGGCGGTCCTCGCCGCCAACGTCACCTACCTGAACCTGGAAGAGACCGGCGGGGTCAACATCAACCCCGGGCAGGGCACGGATCGCCTGACCGACGACATCGCGCTGGAAGAAGCGTTCATCGAGATCCACCTGCTGGACTGGAACGACCGCTACGACTTCTTGTCTTTCGAGGCGGGGATCCTCGAGTTTCGGAGTGACTTCCGAGGCTTCATCTTTGACGACGTGAATCTGGGCGCCCGGATCTTCGGCAACGCGGACGACAACAAGTGGCAGTACAACCTGGCCTACTTCCACCTGCTGGAGAAGAACACCAACTCGGAGCTCAACACGTTCGATGATCGCAACCAGGAGGTGCTGATCGCCAACGTCTACCGCTTCGACTTCCCCTTCAAGGGATTCAATCAGGAGCTGTCGTTCCATTGGAGCCACGACGGCGGCGGGGTCCACTTCAACGACAACGACTTCCTGACGCGACCGACCCCCATCGGGAGCTTCCAGGAGCACGAGATCGACACCTACTACCTGGGGTGGGCGTTCGACGGCCACATCGGACGCTTCAACCTCACGGGGGCCGTCTACCAGGTCTGGGGGCACGACACGGAAGACCCCATCGCCGCGCGGGAGATCGACATCGACGCGCAGCTGGCGGCCGTGGAGGTCTCCTATGACTGGGACTGGTTCCGGCTCAAGGCCTACGTGTTCTACGGGTCTGGCGACCACGACGCGCGAGACGGCAAGGGCGGCGGATTCGACGCCATCGTGGACGCTCCCAACTTCGCCGGCGGCGAGTTCTCCTACTGGAACCGTCAGGCGGTGCCCCTGTTCGGGACCTTCCTGACCAACAGGCTGAGCCCGCTGGCGGACCTGCAGGCGTCCAAGTTCGAGGGGCAGGCGGCGTTCGTCAATCCGGGCATCGCCATCTACGGCATCGGCACGGACATCGAGCTCACCCCGACGGTGAAGATGACGGCCGCGATTCAGGGGCTGCGCTTCGCCACCACCAACCCGCTGGAGACGTTGGTGGAGCTGGAGGAGATCCCCCGTGACATCGGCGTGGAGGCCCTCATGGGGGTCCAGTACCGGCCGCTGTTGACCAACAACATCATCTTCACCTTCGGTGGCTCTGTGCTCAGGCCCGGCGGTGGGTTGCGGAAGATCTACGAGAGCGACGATCTGCTGTGGCACGCGTTCGCTGAGCTCACGTTCACCTGGTAGGGGAGTCGGAAGATGAAGCGGATGCTCTTGGTGTGTGTGACCGGGTTGATCGCGGGCCTGGTGCTGTTTACCAGCTGTGCGGAGAGCCCGGAGTGGACGGAGTACAGGCAACTCCCCGCCGGCCATTCGCAGGTGCACGGCGAATTGGTAAACATCCGCCTGCAGGGCGCGGACGAGGCATCGCGAAAGAGCGAGAACTGCGTCAGGTGCCATGAGGGAGTGGGGGATCCTCATCCCAACGCCACGGACCCCATCGGTTGCGTCGATTGTCACGGCGGCGACGCCTCCGCCACCACCAAGGAGGCCGCGCATCCATCGCCCCGGTACCCGGAGGCCTGGATCCGAGACGGGGCGCTCAGCGCGGGGAACCCGGAGCGCAGCTATACGCTGCTCAACAAGGAAGACCCGGCCTGGATCCGGTTCGTCAACCCGGGGGATCTCCGGGTCGCCAACCAGGCTTGCGGCGGTTGTCACCCGGCGGAGGTGTTGAACGTCTCCAAGTCGCTCATGACCAACGCCGCTCACTTCTGGGGTGTGGCGTCCTACGCCAACGGCATCCTGCCCAACAAGCGCAGCTTCCTGGGCGAGTCCTACAGCCCGGAGGGCATCCCGCAGAAGGTGAACAACGTCACGGACCCGCCCATGACCCCGGAGCAGATGGCGGCGGAGAGCGTGTCTCCGTTCCTGATCCCTCTGCCCCGCTTCGAGGCGACCCAGCCGGGCAACATCTTGCGTGTCTTCGAACGGGGCAGCGACCTCGAGAACCCGCTCATCGGCTTGCCGGACAAGGAAGAGGAGCCGGGGCTCCCCAACAACCGCCTGTCCGACCGTGGCCTGGGTACGGAGCTGCGGGTGGACTTCCCCATCCTCAATGTCCACAAGACCCGCCTGAACGACCCCCACCTGTCGTTCCTCGGGACCAATGACAATCCTGGGGACTTCCGTTCCAGCGGCTGCACCGCGTGCCACGTGGTCTATGCCAACGATCGCAGCCCGGTCCACTCCGGCGCCTATTCGGCTCACGGCAACCGCGGCCTCACGGCGGCGGACAACCCGGACCCGACCATCAAGAAGGACGAGCCGGGGCACCCCATCGCCCACAAGTTCACCCGCTCCATCCCCTCGAGCCAGTGCATGGTCTGCCACATGCACCAGCCCAACTCCTTCGTGAACTCGTTCTACGGCTTCACCATGTGGGCCTACGAGGCGGACGGCGACGCCCTCGGAGCGGACGGTCGGGCCTTGTGGCCGAAGATCCAGAAGGACCCGAGCCACGAGGAGCTGGTGGCGGCGTTCGATCGCAACCCCGAGGAGGCGGCGGCCCGAGGAAACTGGATCGATCCCGCCCTGCTGGCGGAGATGACGTCCATCAACGCCAACGCCAAGCACACCCAGTTCGCCGACTACCACGGCCACGGCTGGATCTTCCGGGCAGCCTTCAAGATGGACCGCGAAGGCAACCTCCTGGACAAGGACGGGAACCTGGTGGACTACGACGACCCGGACAAGTTCAAGGGGGTCATCCCCATGGCCGGTCACGGCGGCAGCGTGACCCCCGAAGCGGGGCGCGCGGTCCACCTCAAGGACATCCACGCCGAGGTCGGGATGCACTGCGTGGACTGTCACTTCCTCAGCGACTCTCACGGAAACGGCAAGCTGTACCACGAGTACCAGGCCGCCATCGAGATCACGTGCAAGGACTGCCACGGCACCGTGCGAGGCTACGCCGACCTGGACAAGGCCGCGTCGGGCCCGGCGGCGTCAGAAGACAGCCGCCGACTCGGGGACATGGAGACTCCCTGGGGTGAGAGCCGGTTCGAATGGGACGGCAAGGAGCTGATCCAGCGGTCCATGGTGGAGCAGGGGAAGAGCTGGGCGGTGTCACAGGTCCGCGACAGCGTCAACCCGAGCCACGACAGCTACAACGAGAAGGCGGACTGGGCCAAGACCGTCCGCCGGGACGGCAAGACCTGGGGAGCGGTGGACGACAAGTGCGAGCTCGCCCACAACGACCAGGACATGGAGTGCTACTCCTGTCACACCTCCTGGATCACGTCCTGCTTCGGCTGCCACCTGCCCCAACGGGGGAACATCAAGGTGGACGTCAAGCACTACGAGGGCGACAAGCTCCGCAACTACAGCACCTACAACCCCCAGGTGGTGCGGGACTCGGAGTTCATGTTGGGTGTGGCCGGAGACGTCAAGGACAACAAGATCGCGCCGGTCCGTTCCTCCAGCGCGGTCATGATCTCCTCTGAGGACGCGAACCGCCGGCTCATCTACGTCCAGCAGCCGACCATCTCGGCGCCGGGGTACTCGAGTCAGGCGTTCAACACCCACTTCCCCCACACCGTGCGCAAGACCGAGACCCGGAGCTGTGACGACTGCCACGTCTCCGAGGCGGAGGACAACAACGCCTGGCTGGCCCAGACCTACCTGCTGGGGACCAACTCCGTGGGCTTCATGGGACTGCACGCCTACGTGGGCACCGGCCACGACGGCTTCGAGGCCATCAAGGTCTCCGAGTCGTACGAGCCCCAGGCGGTGATCGGGTCCAACCTCCACCGGCTGGCCTGGCCGGAGAACTACGCGCACCACCTTGGCCACGACAAGGAGCTGTCGGTTCATCATCACCACAGCGGCAAGGACGTGCGCAGCGTCCAGCTCCGCGGTGAGTACCTCTACACGGCCTCAGGTGAAGGGGGATTCCGGGTCTACGACGTGGCGAACGTGGCCAACAAGGACTTCAGCGAACCCCTGGTCACCGCTCCCGTGTCTCCCCTGGGGCAGGACACCCACGTGCCCACCATGGACGCCACGGCCGTGGCGCTGGCGTTCAACAACCCGGTCAGCATGAACCGCCTGTACCGGCCTGAGAACAAGGAGGTGAGGCCTCCGGAGGCGGAAGGTTCGGATGTTGGCAACCTCCATCCGTTGTATCGGTACGCCTTCATCACGGATCGTCACGAAGGGCTCATCCTGGTAGACGTGGAGTGCCTCACGGATGGGGACCCCCAGAACAACTTCCTGGAACGAGCCGTGACGTTCAATCCGGGGGGGATCCTGAACGGCGCCGTGAACTTGACCGTGGCCGGTGAGACGGTCTACGTGTGTTGCGGCCAGGGCGTGGTGGCCGTGGACGTGAGCAACCCCATGGCTCCCCAGATCCTGTCCATGGTGGGCGCTCCCCACATCAGCCAACCGACGTCGGTGGATGTCCAGTTCCGCTACGCCTTCGTCACGGACGCTGACGGGCTCAAGGTGTTGGATGTCACCGACCCCATGCGCATGGCGGAGGCCAACACCGGGGCCGCCACCCTGCCCACCGTCCCCTTGGCGGATGCTCGTTCCGTCTACGTTGCCAAGACCTATGCCTACGTGGCTGGCGGCAGGCAGGGGCTGGTCATCGTCGACGTGACCCGACCCAGGGCTCCCGAGGTGTTCATGGAGTGGACCGACGGGGGCAAGATCGACGACCTCATGGACGTCAAGGTGGCCACCACCAACGACAGCCTGTTCGCCTATCTCGCGGACGGGCACAACGGCCTGAAGGTGGTGGAGCTGGTGTCTCCGGGGGATGGGCAGCCGCGCAGCGCCTTCGGCTGGACACCACGGCCCTTCCCCATGACCGTCGCCCACCGGCATACCCACGGCCCCGCCATGAGCATCAGCAAGGCCCTGGACCGTGATCGGGCGGTGGACGAGAGCGGCAACCAGGTGGCCGTGTTCGGGCGCGTCGGTGGGCGCCCCATGAACCTGGAAGAGCGCCAGAAGCTCTACATGAAGGACGGGAAGGTCTATCGGGTGACCAACGAGCCCGGGACCAAGCGCGTCACCGCTCCCGATCCGGCGGCGGGTGGCGGCGGCGGCTGATCCCACCATGCGCTACCATACCCGCAAACAAGCGGGGATTACCGAGCACCATGAGCAAGTGGGAATTGCGGGTTGAGGAGCCCGACAAGGCACCGAGGACCGTCCCGTGTCACGCCGGTCTTCGAGTAGGACGTCATCCGAGCAACGACCTCGTTCTTGATGATGCGAAGGCGTCGGCGTTTCACGCCAAGTTCGCCGAGGGCGTCGACGGTGGCCTCGCGATTCTGGATTGTGGTAGCACGAACAAGACCCTCATTGAGTCCGGCCCCATCCTCAGCGATGGCGAGTCCTACCCCATCCGCTGTGGGCTGACTCTCACCATCGGCCGAACCACGATCGTCGTGTCGGGTGGGCCTCAGGAGGGGACGGGCAGCGCAGCGGAGCTCGCCTTCGCCGAGCAGAGCACGCTGCCCGGTGCGGTCGCTGAGCAGGCGCGAGCGGCGGCCGAACAGGCGAGGTTGGCGGCAGAGAAGATCCGGAGCCTCGAAGCAGAGAAGGCCAGGGAAGCGGCGGCCAAGGAAGCGGCGGCCAAGGAAGCGGCGGCGAAGGAAGCGGCGGCGAAGGAAGCGGCAGCGAAGGAAGCGGCGGCGAAGGAAGCGGCGGCCAAGGAAGCGGCGGCCAAGGAAGCTGCGGCCAAGGAAGCTGCGGCCAAGGAAGCTGCGGCCAAGGAGGCGGCGGCCAAGGAAGCGGCGGCCAAGGAAGCGGCGGCCAAGGAGGCGGCGGCCAAGGAGGCGGCGGCCAAGGAGGCGGCGGCCAAGGAAGCTGCGGCGAAGGAAGCGGCGGCCAAGGAGGCGGAAGCGGAGGAGCCTCGCCCGGCCCCGTCCGAACCGCGGACCGTGTTCGCTCATGGCGTCGGTCAAGCGCTGGCGGAGGCGGGTGCTGCGGCGGGGCTGGCGGAGATGGCGGCGTTCCGGGTTGCGAACGCCCGGTTGATCATCGCCACGGAGGCCATCCGAACCCGGTTTGATATCTCCGGCCCCAACGTCGTGGTGGGGAGGAGTGACGACCAGGAGAAGGGTGTCCATTGCCGGTTGTCTCACGACGCGGTCTCCTCGACCCACGCCCGGATCCGGTTCCAGGGTGGGCGGTTCTTCCTGCACGATCTGGACAGCCGCAACGGCACGTTCTTGGGTCCCGATCGGGTGATGCCGGATCAGCCTCGAGAGCTCCATCCGGACACCCATGTCCGGTTCGGAACCGTGGACGCGCTCTGGGTCGCGGACGTGGGCAGCGGCGGGAACCGCGTCTCCGTTCAGAGTTGGCATGATGCGTTGGAGATCCTCTCGGCGGAGGACGTGGTGAGCGCGTCGGCCATGAAGCGGGTGAGCGCAGAGGCGGCATCGGATTCGGAGCACCCGGGCGAGGCGCTGCTGTTGTCGGGTCGGGTGACGGTGGCTCAGTGGTGCGATGCCATGGCGAAGGCTCCGTTCCTGAGCGTCATGCGGCAGCAGAGCGGTGGCGGCGCAGGGCTGAAGGTCGCGGTCGTGGCGCTCGCGCTTCTACTCGTCGTCCTCGTGGTGCTGTTCTTCTGGTTCCCGGCGGTGCTGGGGATCGGCGCGTGACCATGGGACGGTCTCTGGCCCTGGCGGTTGTGACCACCGCCCAGCTCGTCCTGATGGTGCCGTCCTCCAACGAGCGGAGCGACTCGCCGCCGTCGACCAGCAAGCCGTTTCGACACGCGGACCACGTCCGTGCGGGCTGGCGCCAGGAGGGCGGCAGCGAATACGCCAGGGATTGTCGGGGCTGCCATCTCTACAAGAGCGAGACCGAGACCCGGGACCCGCAGCAGGTGTGCGACGCCTGCCACAGCAGCGGCGGAGGCGCCCCAGCCCTGGAGCTCGACCGAGAGGACACGAGTCCGTCGTTCCTGGAAGACCTGGACGTGCTCCGCGCTGACGGGCGTCCGTTCAGGCACTGGTCCCATGCGGCCTACGACTGCAAGCGATGCCACGAGGGGGCTTCCGGACGCCCGGATGATCTGGGCAGGCGCGGTGACATCAAGTTCCGGCCCGGGTGGCACACCTGCTTCGAGTGTCACGATCCGGAGGGTGCGAACGCCATCGACGCCGACCCGTCGGGGACGAAGAACGTCGAATTCGTCGATGGACTGAACGCCTACCTCGGCAAGGCGACGGGCCCTCGGCCCGCGGCGTTTCGCCACGATGAGCACCTGCCCGCGGGCAGCGGCGCGGACGCGGCGGCGTGCGGGACATGCCACGGCGATCTCCTCACGGACCCAGGCGCCGCCATCGGCCCCTCCATGGTGAAGCTGGACTCTTGCGCCGACTGTCACAAGGACCGGTCGGGGGAGGGACTGCTGGGGCCCGAGCAGCTGGAACGCGCTGCTCACGAGTGTGTCCTGTTGGGGACCTTCCCCCACGGTCCTCACATGGACGCGGATGCGCTGAACAAGGACCCGGCGTTGCGCTCCAAGGGGTGCCTCGCCTGCCACGAGCCGGCGGAGGAAGGCCGCACCTACGGGCTGCAGAGCAAGTTCCGGGAGCGCCGTTACAGCGCCTGCGCGGAATGCCACGACCGCCTCGAGGACAACCCGCTGGCGGTGCGGGACGCCCAGGGAATCGACGACCACGGCAAGGTGGAGAGCTGCGCGCCGTGCCACGCCTTCGGCGACGGCCCCATGAAGACTCTCCGCCCCCAGGTGGAGGTGTCGCGGACCCGGCCGGTGGGGTTCGCCGTGACCAGCCACGACCACCCCATGATCACCCGCCGGGGCGGGAAGCTGGTGCAGGGGGAAGACTGTCGCAAGTGCCATCGGGCCAGGATCGAGGGCGGGCTGCCCTCTCGTATCAGCGGCAAGGCGTTCTCTCATGACACCCACCTGCCGCCGAACCCCACCAACCAGGACTGTGTGGCCTGCCACGGCGACATCACGGGGTCGACCCGGCCCGAGGACCTGAGCCTCTACTCCGACAAGGCGTGCGGAGAGTGTCACAAGGGCGGCGAGCTGAGCGTGATCCGGAGCGAGGAGACGGTGGCTCCTCGCAGGGTGCCGACGTTCCCCCACGACGTCCACATGACGGCGAAGGCGTTGAGAGACCCGCTCCTCGAGGACGGTTGCGTGTCCTGCCACGTGCCGGCGCAGGGAGGGGCGCCAGGGGTCGGGACCCTGCCCGGCGCCATGGACTGCTCGGCGTGCCACGACCACGGCGAGCGTCCGGAGATCTGCGCGGACAAGGGGAGGGACTACGTCCAGTCCTGCGCCCGTTGCCACGGCCCTGACGGCCCCGAGGCGGACGTCGCGGTGAGCGATTTCCGGGTCCGGGTGACGGGCGTCGCCGGGGCTCAGTGGCACCCCTATCCGGCGGAACAGAAGTGCGGCACCTGCCACCTGCCCGGCGCGGCCGTGTTCAACGTCCGGGAGGACGTGCTGGTCCATGCGGACATGAAGTACGAGCGCAACGGCTATCACAGGGGCGCGCGGCAGGCGTCCCGGAGCGACCCGGAAGGTTGTGCGGACTGCCACTGGCACGAGCTGATCGAGAAGGGGCTCACCGGTTCGGGGAAGACGCGTCCGGAGTGGAGGCGGATCGCTGAATCGCTCGGCGGCGAGCTCGATGGCTTCCCTGGGAGACGCCGGTGAACGTCTCCCTGTTCAGGAGCTGGTGGTCCGTGGTCGCCGTCATCGTGTCAGGCGGGTTCGTCTGGTGGTTGGCGGCCGCTGGGAGCGCTGCGGGGGCCCGGGAAGGCTCCGACGTGGACATCGTGCTCGCCAGTGGGTGGACCACGTTGGGGATCATGGTGGCGGTTTGCGTCTACTCTCTGCGCAAGTTCATGCATCGCCTGGGGATCTCGCCCGAGTTCAAGCTGAAGGTGCCCCTGGAGCAGCTGGAGCAGGCGGAGCAAGGCCTGAACGACATCCGACGCCGGGTGCTCCTGGGGTTGCTGAACAACGCCGCCGAGATCAGGGAGATGGCGCAGCGGGAGTTGGCGGCTCACGGGGCCGATCGGATCTGTAAGGCCAAGGTCACTCCGGGAGCGGTCGGTGGACCGGCGTTCATCGTCGGGGTGGAGCCCACGGAACCCCTCGGGCGCATGTCCAGGTGGCTCCACTTCCACGTCTACCTGGGTCTGGCTTCCGGCGTCACCTTGTGGGTCCACGGAGGGTTCTCCATGGTCTCGCCCATGGGGGTGATCCTCAACGGGCTGGCCGTGCTGGTCATCGTCACCGGCGTCGTCGGTACGGTGTTGTTCGCCCTGGGCCCGCGTTGGATGACCCGCGCGGAGCGCGACATGAACCACGAGCAGGCCTTCGTGCTGGAGCGGAGCCTGAAGGCCAAGATCCGGGAAGCCTACGATGGGCTGGACGCGCACGAGGTGAAGCGGCTCAAGGGGGCGGGGAAGGCGACGACCCGGGCCCTGGTGCACCGCACCGCTCTCATGAGCATGATGGAGGAGGCGCCTGAGGGGCGGCAGGATCTGCAAGATGTCATGGTGCTGGTCTCCCAGCGACGCCGGATCCTCGATGACCTGGCCGCCGCTGCCCGGGTCAAGTTCAGCATCAACGTCTGGCGCGTCGTCCACGTGCCCTGCTCGTTGTTGCTGCTCGGCTTCGCCATCGTCCACACGGTCTCGGTGATCTGGTACTGATCATGAGCGGCGCTGCGCAGTTTGGAGAACTCAAGGCCCTGCTGACGCAGGTCCCGTTGTTCGGCAAGGTGAAGCCGAAGGCCATGGCTGCGGCTGAGAGCGAGGTGGAGTTTCGCCGAGCCATGCCAGGGGACACCCTGGTCCGGCAGGGGGAGTTCCTGGAAGAGCTGTTCGTGGTGTTGGACGGCATCGCCACCGCCTACCGGACGGAGTCGGACGGCAGCGTCGAGAACATGGGTTCCCACGGGGTCCATGACTGGTTCGGAGAGATGACGGCCCTGGCCAACCAGCCTCAGTTCAGCACCGTGAAGGCGGAGGCCCACTGCACCCTGATGGTGGTGGGGGCGCCGCTGTTCAAGACCCTCTACAAGGGCGGCGGGTCGTTCAGGGACCTGATCGACGAGCGATACCGGGAGCGGGCCCTCGCGGTCCACCTGAGGTCGGCGCCGGTGTTCAAGGGCGTTGATCGTCACGTCCTCGCCGCCGTGGCGGAGGACGCGGAGCTGCTGACGTTCGCCGAGGGCAAGGCCATCGCAGAAGAGGGCAAGGAGGCGGACGCCGTCTATCTGGTCCGCAGCGGCATCGTCAAGGAAGAGCGGGCCACGCCGGAGGGCTCCAAGGTGGTGGCGTTCCTGCGGGACAACTCCTCCTTCGGTGAGCGGTCCCTGGCGGATGACAAGACCTGGCCATCCAGCATGGTGGCCATGACCCGGGTGGACGTTGTGCGGCTGCGCCGAGAGGTCTTCCTGGCCCTGTACAAGCGCGACGTGCAGGCGGGGACCCGCATCCAGCAGACCGTGGGATTGCTGCTGGCCCAGGAGCAGGGGCAGGAGGTGAAGAACGACCCGGCGCCTGTGGTGGACCTGTCCAGGACCGCGGCCATGGACCTCATGGTGGGCAAGGAGGCGGTGAAGGGAGGGGAGGCCCTGCTCATCGATCTCAAGCGCTGCACCCGATGCAACGCCTGCGTGGAGGCCTGCGTCTCGGTCCACGAGGACGGTGTCCCCCGGTTGTCCAAGCGTGGCATCAAGACCGGCGACGTCATGCTCACCAGCGCCTGCTACAACTGCACGGTCCCCGAGTGCATGATCGGTTGCAACTACGGCGCCATCCGCCGTGACGTCAACGGCGCCATCCACTTCATCCTGCCCAACTGCACCGGATGCATGGCGTGCGAGATCAAGTGCCCCTACGGCGTCATCCGCATGGCCACCCTGACGGAGCCCGGCGGCGAAGAGAAGGAGCGGCGCTCATTCTTCTCCCGCATGCTGCCCTTCATCAAGCGCTCCAAGGGGACACCGGCGCAGGAACCGGAGGCGGCTTCGGAGGAGGCGGAGAAGCCCAAGAAACCCAAGAAGCCCGACAAGAAGGCCATCAAGTGCGACCTGTGCGCGGGCCTGCCGTTCGAAGCGTGTGTCTATAACTGTCCGTGCAGCGCCATCTCCAGGGTGGACCCGGCGGACATCGTGGGGATGTAGGGTGGCGATTGTCCTGAAGAAGAAAGGCGCGACCGCCACCATCGAGAACCGCGCGGGGGTGGTGGGGACACGCTCCACCTGCGACCTGGTGGTGGACGACCCCATGGTCGCGGAACGTCACTGTGCGTTCACCCACGAAGACGGCCGCTTCTTCATCGAGGACCTGGGGACCTCGTCCGGGACCTACATGGCCGGGGTCTCCGTGGACGAGCGCACGGAGATCAAGGGCGAGGGCAAGATCGGCGTCGTCATCGGGGTCTCCAAGTTCACCTGCGAGATCGACGAGGAGAAGGGGACCCTCACCTGCGCCCTCAAGGAGCAGTCCTTCTTCTATGACAAGAAGGAGGACCCGCTGCGGTGGTCTCGCTACGAGGTGGAGTTCGGCCGGTTCCGCCCTCTGCGCTGGGGCAACTACGCCGCCGTGGTGCTGGTGGGCGCGCTGTTCGCCCTGTCGTTCGTGGACGCCGTGGAGGAGCCCCTGGTGAACCCCGGCTCCCTGGCCCGCGTGCACACGCCGGGGTACTGGGCGACCCACGCGCCGGAGCAGCTGGCGGCGCTCCGGGCGGCGGGGCACGGGGACGGCTCGTGCGCGGCGTGCCACTCGGGCTGGGTGGGGACACCTCCCTCCGCCTGCAGCGCCTGCCACGCGGACATCGTGGAGAACCCGACCCACCCCGTCTCCTGGGACGGGCAATCGTGTCAGCCGTGTCACGTGGATCATCGCGGCACGGACACGGCGAGCCTGACCTCCGTGCGCGCGGAGGACACGTGCGTGGACTGCCACGGAGACCTGATCCCGGAGATCACCGCGCCGGTGCCTCCCCGTGACGACACCCCCTGGGTGGCGCTGACCTACGACACCTTCCCCCATGACAAGCACCTGTCTGCGGAGGCCATGGGAGAGGGCGCCGGCGCCATGCGGATCGAGGATTGTGAGACCTGCCACGAGTACGCGGACGTGGCCCAGGCGTCCGATCCATCGCGGGGCATCCCGGAGCGGGAGTTCAAACGCATCAAGTACGAGCGCTGCCAGGAGTGCCACGGGTCGGAGGCGGCGCCGGAGGCGGTGCGCTGGCAGGCGACGTGGCACGGGGCGGACGCGGACCAGGGGGTCAGCTGCGCCCAGTGCCACCAGACCCTGCACGCGGCTCCATTGAAGACCGTGGAGCGCCTGGCCCGGGCGGAGCTCACGGTGGGGGCCCACGTCTACGCCCTGGCCCTGCGGGACCATCAGCACGAGTTCGACACCGGCGGGAAGGATTGCGCGGACTGTCATCGCGACGGCAAGGTGTTTGCTTCGAAGCTCGCGGACCGACCGTTCCTGCACGGCGTGCACCTCTCGTCCATGGACGCGGCGGCGGACGGCGAGTGCCGGTCATGTCACCTCGACGTGGTCTCCGGGGAGGCGTCGGCGGGATTGACCAAGGGGATCTACCGCGGGCCGGCGGGCGACGCCGCCTGCGCGGAGTGTCATGACACCGGCGTCCCCGAGGCGGGCCTGCGTCCGGGGCTGCCGGGGTTGATCGGGGTCAACCAGTTCCCCCACGGCAAGCACCTGGACACCAGCAAGCCCGGCCTTAAGAACGGTTGCTTCTCCTGCCACACCATGGGGGACGACCTGCGGTCTTCAAGTGTGCCCGGCACCACGGCGGAGGCCAGATCCTGCACGCCGTGTCACGAGAACCATGACAACGTGGGCGGCGGGGACTGCGACGCGTGTCACCTGGAAGGGGACCCGGTCTACACCGGCGGCGAGCTCATGCGGTCCTGGCCCCAGCCCAACACTTTCTCGCACCGCAGTCGTGGCCACGTGGACGCCGACTGCGCCGATTGCCATCGGGGAACCGAGGGGGCCTCGCGCCTCCAGGACGTGCCGATCCCGTCGGAATCGGACGCCTCCTGCCGTGACTGCCACGTGAAGCAGCGGGCCCGGTTCCACTGGAAGTAGGGCCGTTCAGGCGCGCAGGAAGGCCGTACGTCCCACGGTCCTGGCGTCCCGTGCGGCCTTGTCCTCGAAGTTGGTGGTGCACGGCGGCGCCAGGGTGGCGTCGTCGTCCCGGGTCAATCCGGGCCGGGCCTCGGCCTGTGCGCACAGCTCTTCGAACACCATGGGGACATCGGATGCCAGGTGAAGCACGCCACCAGGGCGCAGCGCGCGCTCCAGGTCGGCGAACAGGGGGGCGGTCCAGATGCGTCGCTTGTGGTGGCGCTTCTTCCACCACGGATCAGGGAAGTAGAAGTGGATGGCGTCCAGGCATCCGTCGCCGACCATGTGGGCCATGAACGTGACCGCGTCTCCCTGCATGACCCGGGCGTTGGTGAGCGCTCGCCGCGCCAGGCGTGAGGCCACGAAGTCCCGCAGGACGTGACGGACCTCGATGCCGAGGAGGTTCTTGTGGGGCTCCAGCTCCGCGGCGGTGACCAGGAACCGCCCCTTGCCGAACCCGATCTCCAGCTCCAGGGGGCCCTGCTGCCGGAACAGCCCGGGCAGGTCCAGGGGGCGCGGCGGGTCCGGTAGCTCCACGATGTAGGGAGCCAGGACCTCCGCGGGCATGTCTCGGGGGACGCGAGCGCTCACCTCTTCAGTCCTTCTTCTTCTTGTTCTTCTTGCCGCCCAGCAGGCCGCCGAGGCCCTTGATGAGCTCATCCTTGGGGTCGGGCTTGGCGCCGGACCCCAAGGGCTTCTTCTTCAGGTCGAGGAGCCCACCCACGGCGCCGGCGATCCCGGCCGCGTCCGTGGGCAGCCCCAGGGGCCCGTCGTTGGAGAGGACGGCGCCGATGCCGGGGTAGCGTCGCTCCAGCTCTCCCAGGGCCTGCTTGCGGAAGGCCGCCGCTCCCAGCCGCATGAGGTTGTCCATGGTGTCGCCCACGTCCACCTGAGGATCGGAGGAGTCCCCGCTCACCCGGACGTCGAGCCCGAAGGTCCCGGCGTCGGAGATGGCGGCGCAGAGCTTGCCCGCGTCGATGCCCGCCAGGGTCTTGAAGCCGGGGCGGGGGGCCACCCGGATGTCCTTCAGGATCAGGCGAGTGGTGAGGTCGAGCCGGCCGTCACCGGTGATCCAGTCGTTGGGTTCCCCCAGATCCAGGGCCACGGTGCCGCCCTTGAAGACGAAGGGAAGGGTGTCGGAGAGCAAGGGCCCGATCATGGAGACCCCCACGTTGCTGAGCTCGCCGGATGGGAAGTCCACCCGCAGCACGCCCCCCGCGCTCCGCGACGTGCTCTGCAGCACCAGGTTCGCCGGGTCGTCGGTCCCCAGCAGCCCGGTGACCCCGGCGGTCATGGGCTCCGGGTGGCGCGCAGGGTCGGTGCTGATCTGGGTGCCGTCGATGCGGAACTCCCGCAGCGCGGGACCGTCGTCTCCCAGGCCGACGCGGAGCCCGCTGATGCGCAGAGACCCCACCACCAGCCGAGGGCCGAGCTCCGGCAGCTCCGTGAAGTCGAGCAGGTCCTGCTCCTCCGCGGCGTCGTCCCGGGCTCCCAGATAGGCCATCAGCTCGCGGACCCGCTGCAACCAGTCGCGGGCTTCGCTCAGCTTGCCGTGATTCTCGCGGGCGACCTGGAGGATCTCCACCGGGTCCAGGCCGGTCTCCCGGTCGCGCTCTTCGTGGCGCTTGAGGATCACCAGCTTGCCGTCCTGGTCCGTCTCCAGCCGCAGCCGGGGCCGGTCGATCTCCAGGTCCTCGATGACCGCCTTGCGTCGCAGCAGGTCGAGGACGGAGACGTTGGCCCGGGCCCGGTCCGCCCCCAGGGTCTCGGTCCCTTCGGCGCCGTCGCCGCCGACCCGGAGGTCTTCGATGAGCAGGTCGCCGGAGAACACGGAGCAGGTCACCCGGCCGATCTCCACGTCCTCCGCCAGGAGCTCCTCCAGGGACGAGGACAACGCCCGATCCACGGCGGGGCCGGCGCCCCACCATCCGAGGAGCACGAGGAGCACGAGCACCGTCCCCGTCAGCTTGAACCGGATCATGGACGGGGCCTTGCGGTCGGGGTCGGGCTGCGGAGGGCGCCCCAGCAGCCACGCCACCTTGTCGTAGGCGCGGGAGCCGGTCAGCCGGTCCTGCAGCCGCTCCCGATACCGGCGGACCAGGAGCACCGTCGGATACCAGAGCAGCGCTCCGATCACCGAGGCCATGACCAGACCTCCCAGGACCGCGTGGCGCTCCAGGGGGATCAGGCCCACCACGGGGATGTCGAGCAGCCAGGTCACGAGGCCCCGGGTGGCGCTCCCCTCCGCGAGGAGGGTGGCCCCGAGGGGGCCGATGGCCAGCCGCAGCACCGCCAGCCGTAGCAGGCCCATGACGGCGCCGCAGACCATCCCAAGACCCACGGGGACCCGGAAGACCAGCAACAGGGCGAACAGCAGCACGGTGTGGAACCCGAAGGGCGTGAGCCCCAGCAGGGCGCCGAACAACACCGCGGCGGCGCATGACGCCGGCGTGGAATCGCCGTTCAGGGTCTTGAGCGTGGATCGAAGGGCCTTCAGCAGAGACAGCATGGACGGAAGTCTAACCGGACCGGGCGGGGTGCTACCCTGTGCGCGCAGATGAAGCTCTACGCACACCCGGAGGTCTACGCCACGCTGCTCGCCCCGGAGCCGGACCTGTTTCAGGAGGTGCTCCGCTGGCTTGACCTGTACATGGACGGCCCGCGGGAGTCGGTCATGGACCCTTGCTGCGGGCCCGCGACCTGGCTGCTGCCGTTCTCCGTCTACGGTCATCGGGTGGCGGGCAACGACCTGTCCGCGGTGATGATCGAGGAGTCACGCCGACGGCTCGGAGAGGGCGCGGAGCTGATCCAGGGAGACATGCGCGCCCTGGAGTTCACGGGCGGCCCCTTCGACGTGGCGGTGAACATGAGCGCCTCCGTCGGGCACCTCCCGGATCTGGAGGCGGTGACCGCGCACCTGCGGTCCGTGCACGGTCAGCTGCGCCCCGGGGGCCTCTACTTCATGGGGCTCTGTGTCTTCGACGGCGACCGGGTGGACGAGGAGGTCCTGGAGCTGTTCGAGAGCCCCCCGACCCTGATCCCATCCGGCGGCATGGCGGCGGTGCGCTACGAGAGCGTGCGCCGTGATCCCGCGACCTGTCGCGAGACCATCAGGCTGACGTTGCTCACCAGCAGCGTGGCGGCCTGCCCACCGCGGCTGGATGACGAGTACGAGCTGCAGACCTTTCGCTACCCGGAGCTGCTCCAGCTCCTGGAGGACCTGGGTGGGTTCGACCTCATGGCGGTCCACGCCATGGAGGAGGAGGGCTACCCGGACCGGGGGCTGCACCCGAACTGCGGCGACGTGACCCTGGTGCTGCGGAGGAGGAGCTGACCGTGGCGCGAGAGATCCACGCCACCCTGCTGTTGCTTCGACGGGGCCCCGTGGCCGCTCGGTGGGACCAGGCGGCCCTCGGCCAGTCGGACCCGCCCCTCGCCCGCGAGGCCTCGGCGGACGAGCGGCAGGTCTGCGAGACCATCGCCACCCTGAACCCCAGCCGTGTCATCACGTCGGACCTGCGCCGCGCCCGCGGCACGGCGGAGCGCATCGCGCGGTACGCGGACGCCTCCCTCGGCGTGCGCCGCGATCTGCGAGAGCAGCGCTTCGGGTCCTGGCAGGGGAGGGCGTGGAGCGAGATCGTGGCCAGCGAGGAGGCCGCGGCGGTGGAGTTCCTGCATGACTTCTGCCGCTCCGAACCTCCCGAGGGGGAGAGCCTGGTGACCGTCTCCCGCCGCGTCCTCAAGGGGGTCAACGCCGAGCTGCGGCGGCAGCAGCGGCAGGTGGTCTGTTACGTCGGCCACGCCGGGCCGATTCGTTGCCTGCTGGCCAACGCCCTGGGGGTAGGGTTGGAACAGGTGCAGCGTATGCAGCTCGACCCGTTCGGACTCAGCGTCATTCGCTATCAGGGGGACGCCCCCGTGGTGGCTGCGTGGAACCATGGACTGCTCGGTGGAGGGCCGGGAGGGGTGAGCTCATGAGCGCTCCGCGGACCCTCGTGGTGGTCTGTGTCGCCGGCGCGGTGGGCGGCCTGGGGATCGGTCTGGTGGATACGGCCCGGGGCGTCGCGGCCCTGGGATCCCAGTCGTCGGGCAACGTGATCCCCCTGTGCATGGCGTTGCTGGGCCGCTACGGAGTCACGGGCGCGGCGCTGGGGCTGTTGTTCGGGTTCATGACCGTCACCGGGCGGCGGCTGGCCCCGCGCGGGCGCGACCGGGCGGCGGCGCTGGTGGGCCTGGGGCTGGGCGCGGCCCTCTCCTGGAAGCTCTACTCCGGTCCCGCCATCAGCGACCACCCCATGGTGTGGCCGTTGCGGCTGGTGACTCCTCTGGCGGTGGCGGTCGGCGCCGCGGTGTTCGTCCGGGTGCTGGCCTTCGCCGCGGGCCGGTCCGGATCCTCGTTGGGAGGGGCCGTCGTGGCGTCCGTGTTCGTCGCCGCGGCGGTCTGCGGAGACACCCTGGATACATGGGCGGTCCTGGGAGCGTACGGCTACCTGCGCACCATCCTGTGGGTCCTGGTGATGGCGTGCCTGGGGCTGGCGGTGGCGATCCCCTGGAGCGCCAAGTGCGGCCACGGCGCCGGGCGGGGCATGACGCTGGTGCTGGTGGCGGGGCTCCTCGCGGCGCTGGCGCCGCCGGAGGACTTCGTCCGCTTCGCGTTTCGAGAGCGCACCCGTTACGGCGCCCGGTGCCTGGATCTGTGGCGGCTGCTGTCGCGCTCCGAGACGGACCGCGGTGACGTGACGGAGGACGAGGGGTTCGCCGCTCGCAGGCTGGCGGAGTTGAGCCCCGCCCGTCGCGATCGCATCCGGAGCCGACTGGACGCCGCGGTGCCGGACCGCGGGGACTGGAACCTGCTCTGGATCACCGTGGACACCCTGAGGGCCGACGGGCTGTCCTGCTACGGTCGGCGTCCGGTGACCACGCCGGTGCTGGACCAGCTGGCCGCCAAGGGGACCCGGTTCGCCAACGCGGCGTCCCAATTCCCCATCACCCACTACTCCTTCCAGTCCATGTTCTACGGCCGATACCCCACGGCCACGCCGCTGTTCCGGTCCAGCCGCGACATCGACGAGCGACAGGAGAACAACCTGACCCTCGCGGGCCTGCTGCGAGAGCGCGGGTTCTACACGGGGACGGTCCCGGGGGTGCCGGCGACGGAGCTGGGCGCCGGTCAATACCAGGTCATGGCCGAGGGCTTCGAGGTGGTCCAGCCGGGGAGACCCAAGACCTGGCGATATGACGGGCCGGCGCAGACCCACTGCGCCCTGACCTTCCTGGAGCAGGCGGGGGATCGCCGGTGGTGCCTGTGGCTGCACTACATGGAGCCGCACCGCCCCTATCGATTCCACGAGGAGCACGACTTCGGCAACGGTCTCGAGGAGCGCTACCTGTCGGAGATCGCCCGCGCCGACGCGGAGATCGGCAGGGTCATGGAGGCCCTGCGGGAGCGAGGGGAACTGGACAGGACGGTCATCGTGGTGAACTCGGACCACGGCGAGGCCTTCGGCCACCACGGCACCTGGTATCACGGCTCGACCCTCTATGAAGAACAGCTCCATGTTCCCTTGATCGTGCGCGCCCCCCAGGTGGGGCCGCGGGTCATCACCAACCTGGTGGAGAACGTGGACATCATGCCCACGGTGCTCGACCTGCTCGACATCGACCACGAGCTCCCCTTGCAGGGCAGCAGCCTGATCCCCCTCATGCTCGGAGGCGACGGCGACGAGGACGCACCGGAGCAGGTGCAGCTGGCGGAGCTCCCCGGGACCATCGCGGAGCTGTCCTCCACCTCCGCCAACCGGGACGCCTTCCGTCACGAGCAGTACAAGTTCATCTGGAACCCCACGGACGGCATCGCCGAGCTCTATGACATGGCGGTGGACCCGGGGGAGTTGTTGAACGTCGCCGCCGAGCGACCCGATGTCCTGGCGCGCATGCAGGGCATGCTGGCGGTGTTGAAGCGGGAGTGCAGGACCATCAACCGTGACCCGGTGGAGGCCGCGCCGGGCTTGCTGGATCAGGTCCGCGAGCTGCCGTCGGAGGAGCGCGTCGGGCGGCTCATGAAGGCGGTGCGGGGTCGGGAGCCGGGCCTGAGGGAGGCGTTGCCCCTGGTGCTCCAGGACCCCGGGGTGGGCGAGCGGGAGCGTCGGCTCCTGTTGCTGGCCTGTGAGCCGGTGCTGGGATCGGATGTGCGCCCCTTCGCCTGGGGCCTGCTGGCGCCGGACCATGGGTGGGCCAGCGCCGTGGCGGGGCTGGACTTGTTGTTGCGGGGGCCGCGGGACGACCGGACCGCCGCCGAGGAGCGCGACGAGACCCTGCGGTCTCTGTTGACGGCGCCGCGACCTGTCGCGCTGCGCGCCGCGGTGATGCTGGCGCGGGCCGGGGACGACGCCGGGCGTACGGTCTTGCAGGGTGCGGCGGCGGGGCCGCGAGGGTTGGATCGGCTCCTGGGTCAGGTGGGCCTGAGCATGTCGGGGGACGCCTCGCACCGTCCCTCTCTCGAGGCCCGCGTCGTTCCGCTGGCGACCCATCCGGAGCGTGCGGTGCTGGTGCTGGAGGGCCTCGCCGGCGTGCCTGCCTCTTCCGTGGTCCCGGCGCTCTGGGACCTGCTGCAGGAGCCGTTCGTAGATCATCGGGTGCGGGCCGCCGCCCTCTCGTTGCTGTCGCGGCTTGATCCCGCGGACGCCGCCATCGCCTGGTCCGCCTCTCTCTCCGCGTGGGACCCGGAGGGGCAGCAGCGCGCCCGTCAGGTGGCGGATCAGGTCCTGGGGCCGGCGCGTCGCGCCGAGCTCGAGGCGGCAGGTCGTGCGGCCGCGGAGGCCCGGGATGGTGCGGCCGCAGGGCGGACGCGGGCGGCCGTGGACCTCTGGTTGAAGGCCGCGGCGTCACTGGGAGACGATCGTTCCGCCGCGCCGTGCCTGTTGCAGGCGGCGCGCTCGTGGCATCTGCTGGGCCGAACGGAAGAACGGGACGCCCTGTGTGACCGTGTGCGTGCCAGCGGCGCCGTGGACGCGTGGAAGACGGCGGCGCGCCATCTGCCCGCGGCGCTCCGGGCGCCGGATCGCCTCCCCTTGGTGATCGAGGAGGTGGAGGCGTCGCCCCTGGTGTCTCAGGTGCCGTCGCAGCCCGGGCTGTGGCGTGCTCGGGTGCGGAATCCGGGGCCGGCCTTCCTGCCCGGAGGCCGCTGGCCTGTGGCGCCCCTGTTCCTGGCGGGCTTTGCCCGTGGTGAGGATCGGCTGCCCTTCAGCGTGAGGAAGCTCCCCCTGGCGGACGGCGGACTCCCGGCCGGTGAGACCGCGTGGGTGTGGTTGCCCGGGGTGGCGCCCGCGGAAGGGGGGGACCTGTCCGTGCGCCTGGCAGGGGTCTGGCCCGGAGCCGACGCGGTGAACGTGCCCGCGGCGTTCGAACGCACCCTGCCGCTGTCGTTTCCGGGGCGCGGTGCGGAGGGGGCGGACCCCGCAGCCTTGTCCCACGATGGGGAGGCGATCCGAGGTGCCTGGATCCTGTCGCCGCAGGTGACCGCGGCGTCCGTGGACGCGGAGGGAGCGTTCACGTGGGCCGCCACCGGCGACGAGGCATGGCTCATGAGCCCGTTGCTGAAGGACGAGGGGCAGCCGTTGCAGGTCAAGGTGGCGCTGGCCGCGGTCTCCCGTCACCAGGAGGTGGCTCGCGTCAGGGTGGACGTGGCCTACGGCTCCATGCCGGGGGAGGCTCCCATGCGCTCCATGAACCTGCCCATCCCCGCCGACGGTGAGTGGGTGGAGCGGACCGCGGTGTTCCCGCCTCTCGAGGGGGTCGGCGTCCGCTGGTTCCGCGTGGCACCCCTGGAGGGCGCGGAGCTCATCCGGATCCGTCAGGTGGACGTCCGCACCAGCCCCTGAGGCGCAGTCCGACGCTGCCAGGTCCGTACTCGCCAACTCCGTTCTGCTTGAACCCGGTGCTGGACAACGGTGCGCTCCGGCGTTGAGATGACCGCGACGTCCGGTCCGGTGGTCTTCCAGGAGGATCACCCCGGCGGCACCCCCCGCCCGGTTGGCGTCCTCTGACGGAGACCGCACCATGCTCGGCAAGTTCGAGGCCACCAGCTACGCCTTCCGCCGGTTCGTGGACGCGCGGAACTTCATCGACGGGGTGTTCGTGGAGGACCCGGACGCGGCGTTGGTGGACGTGGTGAATCCGCGGCACGGTGAGGCCATGGGGCGCGTCCCGTTGAGCGGCGCCGCGGCGGTGGAGGCGGCCGTGAAGGCGGCGCGGGCGGCCCAGCCCAGCTGGGGGCAGGCGTCCATCCGGGACCGGGCGCAGGTGTTCTATGGGCTGCGCGAGCTCCTGATCCGTGACCAGGAAGAGCTGGCGTGGCTGGCGTCCCACGAGAACGGCAAGACCTTCGCGGAGGCGTCCGCCAGCGTGGCCAAGGCCATCGAGTGCGTCGAGTTCGGGTGCTCGCTGCCCAACCTGGCCACGGGACAGCAGCTGGACGTGAGCCGCGGCGTCAACTGCATGATGGTGCACGAGCCCCTGGGGGTCGTGGCGGGGATCTGCCCCTTCAACTTCCCGGTGATGGTCCCCATGTGGATGCTCCCCCAGGCCATCGTCGGCGGCAACGCCTTCATCATCAAACCCTCGGAGCAGGTGCCCCTGTCCATGCAGCGTCTGGCCGCGTTGTTCAAGGAGGCGGGGCTCCCGGACGGGATCCTGAACGTGGTGAACGGTGGCCGCGAGGCGGTGGAGGCGTTGGCGGTTGCTCCTGACATCGCGGCCCTGGCGTTCGTGGGGTCCACGGCCGTCGCCCGGAACGTCTACGAACGGGGAGCCGCCACGGGCAAGCGCCTGCTGTGCCTCGGCGGCGCCAAGAACCACCTCATCGTCGTCCCCGACGCTGATGTGGAATTGACCGCCCGGAATGTGGTGGACTCCTTCACCGGATGCGCCGGTCAACGTTGCATGGCCGCGTCGGTCATGTTGGGGGTCGGCGACGTGGATCACATCCTGGACGAGGTGGTGCAGAGCGCCGCCGGTATCCGGGTGGGGGAGGACATGGGACCGGTCACCAGCCAGCACTCCATGGAGCGTATCAACGCCTACATCGACGCCGCCGTGGCGGCCGGGGCCCGGGTGCTGGTGGACGGTCGGGGGCAGCGGGCCACGGACGGCGGGTACTGGGTCGGCCCCACGATCCTCGACGGCGTCCGGCCGGAGATGCCCGTGGGCAGCGAGGAGGTGTTCGGGCCGGTGCTCTCCGTGATCCGCGTGGACAGCCTGGATCAGGCCATCGCCGTGGAGAACGGGTCCGAGTACGGCAACGCCTCCAGCGTCTACACCACCTCCGGGGAGGTGGCCCGGGAGGTCATGGAGCGGGTGTCCGCGGGCATGTGCGGCGTCAACGTGGGGGTGCCGGTGCCGCGGGAGCCCTTCGGGTTCGGTGGCTGGAACAACTCCCTGTTCGGACACGGCAACCTCACGGGCCGGGACGGGTTCCGGTTCTGGACCCGACCACGGAAGATCACGTCCAAGTGGGCGTCGCAGAGAGACCAGACATGGATGAGCTGAAGCGATGAATGCAGAGGAGATGATCCGGCTCTGTCAGGAGCACACCTTGTTCGCGTGGTCCGCCACCGGACAGGTGAAGCCCCTGCCGGTGGAGAGCGCTCAGGGGGTGCACTTCACGGACCCGGACGGCAAGCGGTACCTGGACTTCAACAGCCAGCTCATGTCCGTCCACGTGGGCCACGGCCACCCTCGCGTCCTCGAAGCCATGAAGGAGCAGATGGACAAGCTGACCTTCGCCTGGCCCGGATCGGCCACGGAGCCTCGCGCCCGCCTCGGTGAGCGGCTGGCGGCCATCATGCCCGGGGACATGGACGCCTTCTTCTTCACCCTCGGAGGGGCGGACGCCAACGAGAGCGCCATCAACGTGTCGCGGCAGTACACGGGCCGGCACAAGATCCTGTCCCGATACCGCAGCTACCACGGGGGTACCCACGCCTGCATGCAGCTGTCCGGTGACCCGCGGCGCCTGCAACATGAGCCGGGGATGCCGGGGGTGGTGCGTGTCATGGACCCGCAGCCCTACGACTACTCCTTCGGCGAGTCCGCGGAGGAGATCACGCGCAATCACCTGACCTACCTGGAGGAGGTGATCCAGTACGAGGGCCCCGAGCACATCGCCGCCTTCTTCATGGAGCCGATCATCGGCACCAACGGCGTCGTCCCGCCCCCGGCGGGCTGGGTGGAAGGCGTCAGGGAGCTGACCGAGCGCCACGGCATCCTCCTGGTGTGCGACGAGGTCATGTCCGGGTTCGGTCGGACGGGCAGGATGTTCGCCTTCGAGCACGCGGGGATCGTCCCGGATCTCGTGACCATGGCGAAGGGCCTGACCAGCTCCTACGTCCCCATGGGGGCCGTGGGCATGCGCCGCCACCTGGCGGAGCACTTCCGCGAGAACGTGTACTGGGGTGGGTTGACCTACAACTCCCACGCCCTGGCCTGCGCCACGGCCCTCGCGGTGCTGGACGTCATCGCTGACGAGGATCTGGTCGGCAACGCCGCTCGTCTGGGACCGGTCATGCGGGAGGAGATGGAGCGCCTTGAGGAGGCCCACCCCTCCGTGCGCACCACACGGAACATCGGGCTGTTCGGTCTGGTGGAATTGGGTACGCAGGACGGTGCCCGGCTGGTGCCTTTCAGGGGCGCCCACCCGGTGATGAAGGAGTTCAACGCCGAGCTGCTGAACCGCGGCCTGTTCACCGTGGTCTGGGGGGGGACCTTCTTCGTCAACCCGCCCCTGGTGATCAACGAGGAGCAGCTGCGGGAGGGCTTCGCCATCATTGACAAGGCGTTGCACGTGGTGGATCGCGCCATCGGGTCCTGAGCCGGGCACCGGTCGGTCCGCAGCCGCTATACTGACCGGCCCATGGCGGTCGGCGGCGGCAGGAAGAAGAAGGCAGCGGCGAAGAAGCGGCCTCGCAAGAAGGCGGTCGGGCGTTCGTCCGGCGCGGCCCCTTCCCGCTCCAAGGCGAGGCGCACCAAGGCCACGGCGGAGACCATGGCCCGCGGCCAGCGCGAGATCTCGGTGTCCGAGTTCTTCGCCAAGAATCGGCACCTCCTCGGCTTCGACAACCCCCGCAAGGCGCTGCTGACCACCATCAAGGAGGCGGTGGACAACAGCGTGGACGCCTGTGAGGAGGCGGAGATCCTGCCGGACATCCTGGTGGAGATCATCCCCGTGGAGGGTGAGGACGACCGCTTCGTGGTCGCCGTGGAGGACAACGGTCCGGGGATCGTCAAGGCGCAGGTGGGGAAGATCTTCGGCAAGCTCCTGTACGGTTCCAAGTTCCACAGCCTGAAGCAGAGCCGCGGTCAGCAGGGGATCGGCATCTCCGCCGCCGGGATGTACGGGCAGCTGACCACGGGCAAGCCCATGCGCATCACCACGCGCACCTCGAGGACCGGGAAGGCGGTGCGAATGGACGTGCGCATCGACACCGCCCGTAACCGTCCGGAGGTGTCCCGGGAGCGGGAGGCCAAGGGCTTCCGCAAGGGGTCGGGGACCCGGGTGGAGATCGAGCTGGAGGGTCGCTACCTGAAGGGGCGGCAGTCCGTGGACGAGTACCTGCAGCAGACCGCCATGGCCAACCCCCACGCCGCCATCAGTTACCGCGCTCCGGGGGAGGAGCTGGTGGTGTTCAGGCGCGCTTGCAAGGTGGTCCCGGAACCCGCCAGGCAGATCAAGCCTCACCCCCATGGCGTGGAGCTGGGGGTGCTCGCACGCCTCATGAAGGAGAGCGGCGCACGCACCCTCAAGGGGGCGCTGCAGGACACGTTCTCGAGGGTGTCCGCGGCGGTGGCGGACGCCATCTGCGAACAGGCGGGGATCTCGCCCAAGGCTCGCCCCACGACCATCGCCAATCGAGAGGCGGACCTGCTCTACAAGGCCATCCAGAAGACGAGGGTCATGGCGCCCGCCACGGATTGCGTCGTCCCGGTGGGCCAGGACCTGATCCTGGAAGGGCTCAAGAAGGAAGTGGACGCGGACTTCTTCACCGCCGTCACCCGTCCGCCCGCGGTCTACCGGGGCAACCCGTTCGTGGTTGAAGCCGGCATCGCCTGGGGGGGGAGCCTCCCCGCGGACGACCTGGCCCGGGTGCTCCGTCTGGCCAACCGGGTGCCCTTGCTGTATCAGCCCGGCGCCTGCGCCATCAACAAGGCCATTGTCGGGACGTCGTGGAAGAACTACGGCCTGCAGCAGTCGCGAGGCGCGTTGCCCGTTGGCCCGTTGACCGTCCTGGTTCACGTGGCGTCCGTCTGGGTGCCCTTCACCTCGGAGAGCAAGGAGGCGGTGGCGCACTACCCGGAGATCATCAAGGAGATCCGCCTCGCCCTCAACGAGTGCGGACGCAAGCTCGGGGCCTTCCTCTCCCGCCGCCGTCGTGAGGCGGACGAGATGAAGAAGCGCGACTTCATCTCCCGTTACCTGCCCCAGATCGGCGTGGCGCTCCAGGAGATCCTGGAGCTGTCGGACAAGGACACGGACAAGGCCGTGGCCAGGCTCGAGGACATCCTCGAGCGTAGTCGGAAGCTCTGAGATGGCCGGAAAGAAGAAGGTCGCAGCCAAGCGCAAGAAGCCCGCCGCGAAGAAGAAGGTGAGCAGGAAGAAGCCCGCCGCGAAGAAGAAGGCGAGCAGGAAGAAGCCCGCCGCGAGGAAGAAGCCCGCGGCCGGCGGCCGTTCGTCCCCCAAGGCCGCTCTGGAGGCCACGGTCAGCGTGCGGAAGCGAGCCTACGCCGCCGCGGACGAGCTGCCTCGGCAGGAGTCGGCGGATGAACCCCAGGGCTTACCACCAGGGGTGGGTGGCCGGGCCCGCGGGGCGTCCCGCAGGCGGGCTCGCCGGGACGCGTGGAAGAAGGCCAAGGTGGTCGTGGCCATCGACAAGGCGGCGGCGGGCGTGCACGCCCGCATCAAGCGGGGCGCCAAGCCCGAGCTCAGTCTGCCCGTGCGGGCCCTCTCCAACGTCCGCTACGACGCTCGCGTGGGCTATTTCCAGATCGGTCGCCAGCGCAAGACCCGTACCCTGACCGTGAACACGGTGCGGACCTTCGCCCAGACCCTGCGGATGATGGCCTTGTCCAAGGAGATGGTGCGCGAGGACACGTTCGCCACCAAGCGGGACGCTTACTACCAGAGCAAGAACTGGGGGGACGCCCGGTTCGATCAGCAGACCGAGTCGGACACGGTCATGGATGACATCGAGGCGACCTTCTCCCTCGATGGCGTCACCCGAGAACAGCTCCGCTTCTATCCGGACGAGCATGGCGGCGCCGTGGCGGGAGAGCTGGTGGTGATCGATCGCGATCCGGCCACCGGCAAGCAGATCGAGATCGACTGCACCCAGTTCGGGTCCGGCGCCTACACCATCCCGCACTCGGTGGAGCACCTGAAGTTCAGGACCAAGGCCCGGTTCATCCTCGCCATCGAGACGGGCGGCATGTTCCAGCGCCTGCAGTACCACGCCTACCCGGCCAATGCCCGCTGTGTGATCGTCTCCATGAGCGGGGTCCCCACCCGGGCCTGCCGCCGGTTCATCCGGCGTCTGTCGGACAGCCAGAAGATCCCCGTTTACGCCTTCGTGGATTGCGACCCCTATGGGATCAGCAACATCTACCGCAGCCTGAAGGTGGGATCGGGCAACGCCGCCCACATCAACCAGTTCTACTGCGTCCCCAAGGCTCGCTTCCTGGGGGTGACTCCCCAGGACATCCTGGACTACAAGCTGCCGACCCACCCGCTGAAGGACGTGGACGTGAGGCGGGCCAAGGACGCCTTGAAGAACGACCCGTTCTTCAAGGCCCACAAGCCGTGGACGAAGGCCATGCAGCAGCTGCTGAAGATGGGGGTCAGGGCGGAGCAGCAGGCCCTCGCCAAATGGGGCCTGAACTACGTGCTGGACACGTACCTGCCGGCCAAGCTCAAGAACCCCCGCGGGTTCCTGCCCTGAGGCCGACGGGGCTGCCCGCTATTCCTCGTTCCCCGACATGGGAGGTTGGGGGAAGCCGCCGGGGGGCATCTTGCCCGGAGGCGGTGCGGGTGGGGCCTTCTCCACCCGGAAGGAGCGGGCCGCCAGCATGACGCCGTCCGCGCTCAGCTCCAGCGTGTAGCTCCCCGGCTCTTCGAAGGTCACCGGAGGGAACGGCACGGCGAACTCCGCCACGCTCATGGGCACGGCCTGGAACTGCATCTTGATCTCGGTGATCTGATTGCCTTCCTGATCCTGAGCGGGGAGGGTCACCGGGGCGCCGCTCCCGTTCCGGATCCCCACCGCCACGGTGCAGTTGCCTTCGAAGTCGGAGAGGCCGATGAACAGCACCAGGGGCGCGTGGGTGACCGGGAACCGTTGCGCCCAGATGACGCCGAACGTCCCGATGACGCACCACTTCCCCGTCCCTGCCTGGGGGAAGGCCTGATCACAGATGACGAAGGCGTTGACCTGCGGAGGTGAGCCGGGCATGGGCGCATGACACCCGGTGGGGTCCGTCAGGTCAAGGTGTGATCGACGGTCAGACCTTGATGCCCTTCCACGTGCCGCCCCGCCAGCGCCAGAGCATGGCGGCGGCCCAGGCGGTGCAGTAGGCGGCCCATCCCCACCACGCACCGAGCAGCGGGTCGGAGTCGTTCAACAGGTGAACGCCCAGGTACGTCGCCGGGATGCACACCGCCCAGGCCACGACGAACTCCGTCCACATGACGTACATCACCGCGCCGGCGCCGTTGAGGGCGCGGGCCAGGACGATGCCCACGGCGTCCACCACCTGGAAGCCGAGCATCAGCAGGAACGGGGCCGTGGTGAGGGCCACGAGCTGTTCGGGGGTCAGAGCCGTGGTCGACCCCACGTCAGGGTCCCGCTGGAAGAACATCACCAGGATCGGCTCCCGCAACAGGGCGAAGATCCCGGCCAGGCAGAACACCGTGACCATGCCCACGCGCATGGACGCCCAGCCGAACTTCTCGGCGGAGTCCGGGCGTCCGGCGCCCAGCTCGCGACCCACGAGGGTGGCGGTGGCCGTGCCCAACCCGAGGGACACGAGGACCGTGAAGCCGATGAAGCGCCAGATCACCGCGGACGCCGCCAGCCCTTCCTGGCCGGCGCTGTCGCCGACGATCTTGAAGAACAGGATGGTCTGGGTGAAGGCGATGGCCTGGGCCGACCTGGGCAGGGAGAGCCGGAGTACGTTGAGGGAGATCTTCCGTTGCGGACGGCAGGGGAACCCGCCGCAGCGGGCCTGGATCTTCGGCCTCAGGGTCAGGACGAGGAACGTCACCACGGAGAGGAGGTTCGCCAGGGCGGAGGCCAGTCCCGCACCCGCGGCGCCCATGGAGGGGGCCCCAAGGTTGCCGTAGATGAAGACCCAGTTGAGGACCACGTTGGCCAGGTTGAAGATCAGGCTCACCAGCAGGTCCGTGCGCGTCAGCCCGAGGCCCCAGTAGAAGCCGCGGAAGGCGAAGGCCATGACGATGAGCCACATGCCGCCGCCCCAGCGGTAGTTGAGGTACTCCGTGGCGATGGTTGCGGTCTCGCCGTCGGTGGCGATCACATCCATCAGCGGGCCGGGGAGGAGGAACCCCAGGGCGCTGGCCGGGATGCCGATGACCATGGCCAGCACCAGGGCGCTGGAGAGGACCACGCCGGTCTCCTTGACCCGCTCCTCGCCCAGGCGTCGGGCGCAGATGGTCTGGGTGCCTTGAAACAAGGCGGAGAACACCAGGAATCCGATGAGGAAGACCGGCGCCGCCAGGCCGAGCGCCGCCAGGGGCGCCTGTCCCGTGTCCGCGATCATGATGGTGTCGGTGAGGCCGACCACCACGTTGGAGACCTGCCCCAGGACCACCGGGGCCGCCAGGGCGACGATCTCGCGAGTTCGGGATCGAGGTGGGTTCAACGGGGTTACCGGGTCATCGGCTCGCCGCTGGCCGTCCGTGGGAGGTGGTCCTTCGGCGGTCGCCGCCCGGCTGCAACGCCGCCACCTGATCGCCCACCTCTTCTCCGTCGATGATGCCGGCGATGATGCTCTCCGCCGACCGCGCCTCCGCCTCGCCTCGGAAGTTGAGCACGAGACGGTGTCGGAAGGCGGGGATCGCGAGCTGTCTCACGTCGTCCACGTCGGGCCGCGGTCGACCGTGGAGGATGGCCCGGACCTTGGCCGCCTGCACCACCGCCTGGGCGCCGCGCGGCCCCACGCCCCA
The DNA here is from genome assembly GCA_964507445.1 of uncultured Isosphaeraceae bacterium. Lineage (GTDB taxonomy): Bacteria > Planctomycetota. The sequence goes on along the minus strand of CAZDQF010000017.1, from coordinate 44,065 downwards.
GGAGACGTAGCGGCGCACCGAGGCCGATGCCAGGGAGTCGTCCGGACGGGTGGCCCTGGCGATGCGGGTGGCCTCCGCCACGACGTCCGCAGGGGCTTCCTCGCGATGCACCAGATCCAGGAGCGAGACGATCTCGTCACCTCCGAGCACCGGTTCATGGGTGACCTCACGGGGGGCGCAGGTGGTGCGGATGATGCTGTACTCGTCCTGACGGCTGGGGTAGTCGACGTTGATGAGGAAGGTGAAGCGATCCAGCTGGGCCGCGGGGAGGGGGTAGGTGCCTTCCTGCTCGATGGGGTTCTGGGTCGCCAGGACGAAGAAGGGACGCTCCAGCGGGTGACTCCGCCCGCCGATGGTGACCTGACTCTCCTCCATGGCCTCCATGAGGGCGGCCTGGGTCTTGGGCGGGGTCCGGTTGATCTCGTCCGCCAGGATCACGTTGGCGAACACCGGGCCGCTCATGAAGCGGAACTCACGGTTGCCGGTCTCCGCGTCTTCCGCGATCACCTCCGTGCCCACGATGTCGGACGGCATCAGGTCCGGCGTGAACTGGATACGGGAGAATTTCAGATCGAGGAGCTCGGAGAGGGTGCTGATGAGCAGGGTCTTGGCCAGGCCCGGGACGCCCACCAGGAGGCAGTGCCCTTCGGACAGGATGCCGATCAGCAGGAGGTCGATGACCTCGTCCATGCCGACGATCCGGTCATGGACGCGGTCCTTGATCACCGCGTAGGCATCATGGAGACGCTTCTTGAGATCCTGGTCGGCGTTCACGTGGGGGCACCCTCCCTGAGGGTCCAGTGTGTTGGTGCGGTGGGGCTGGGTCAAGCCATGCGTTGATTTGGGCCTCCTCGAGGCCTAATCTCGGAGCCCATGGCTACCTTCTCCAGCAAGATCGTCACCATCGAGCGTCACATCCTCCAGCAGCAGAGCTTCCGGCCGGGCGCCACGGGAGCCCTCACCCTGCTCCTCAACGACGTGGCGGCCAGCGCCAAGATCATCTCCAGGGAGGTTCGCCGGGCCGGGCTCGGGGACATCCTGGGAGACGAAGGGACGGTGAACGTCTCCGGCGATGAGGTGAAGAAGCTCGACATCTACGCGGACAAGGCCATCTACCGGATGAACGACCACACCGGCCGGGTGTGCGTCATGGCCTCCGAGGAGCAGGAGGAGATCATCCCCATCCCGGAGAAGTTCGCCTCAGAGGACGCCAAATACGTGCTCATGTTCGACCCCCTGGACGGGTCGTCCAACATCGACTGCAACGCCTCCATCGGCACCATCTTCAGCATCCACCAACGTATCTCCTCTGGCGCTCATGGCACGGAGGACGATTGTCTGCAGCCCGGGCACGCCCAGGTGGCCGCCGGATACGTGATCTACGGATCATCCACCGTGATGGTGTACACCACGGGGCACGGGGTCCACGGGTTCACCCTGGACCCGACCCTCGGCGAGTTCCTGCTCTCTCATGAGAACATCCGGATCCCCGACCACGGCAAGATCTACTCCATCAACGAGCGGGACACCCACTCCTGGGATCCGAACCTCCAGCGTTACGTCGGCTGGCTCAAGGAGAGCGACGGCGAGACCCGACGCCCCCGGACGTCGCGCTACATCGGCAGCATGATCTCCGACGTGCACCGCACCTTGATCAAGGGCGGGATCTTCATGTATCCGGGGACCGTGTCCAAGCCGGGGGGCAAGCTGCGGCTGCAGTACGAGGTCAACCCGCTGGCGTTCGTGGTCGAGCAAGCGGGCGGCCGCGCCATCACCGGGACCGGAGGGCGGGTCCTGGACGTGCAACCGACGGAGCTGCATCAGCGCACGTCCATCTTCATGGGCTCCGGTGACGACGTGACCGAGTGCGCGTCCTTCCTGGACGGCAGCCACGCGGCCCTCTCTCGCTGAAGTCCTTTCCATATCTCCGTTTGTGCGCGGTTTTTCCTAGATTCCGCGCCCAATTTGGGGGTATTCTCTCATGGTGCTGGTCGCACGCGGTCCCTCAGAGGCGAGCGTGGGGCGAGCCCTTTTCCTTCCGTCGTTCCGAGAGAGGGGGATGGGCATGACGACACAAACCATTGTCTCGAAGGTTGTTGCCTACGAGCCCGACGCCGAGGTGGTCACGGAGCCGGCCGCCCGTGAGGCCATCCTCCAGAGCGGGCACCCGTGGCATATCCGCGAGGATCGGGCGGGCATCGAGCTTCTGCTGGTCCCCGCGGGCTCCTACCTGCGCGGCTCCGGGCCCGACGACCCGTTCGTCGCCGTCAACGAACGCCCACAGCATCGTGTGATCATCAGCCGTCCGTTCTATCTCGGTCGCTATCCGGTGACCCAGGGCCAGTGGTTCGATGTCATCGGCGCCAACCCCTCCCTGTTCGACGGCCGGGACCGCCCGGTTGAGCAGGTCTCGTGGCAGGACGCCTCCACCTTCCTGCAGCAGACCGGTCTGCGCTTCCCCGCCGACGCCGAGTGGGAGTACGCGTGTCGCGCCGGAGTCGAGGGCGCGTTGCCTGAGGACCTGGACGCGGTGGCCTGGCATGGTGGCAACGCCAGCAACAGGACCCACGACGTGGGGACCAAGGCTGCGAATCCCTGGGGCTTCCACGACATGCACGGCAACGTGTTCGAGTGGTGCGCCGACGGTGACGGTGACGGTGACGGCGACGTGGAGGCCTGCCGCGGCAGCCTCATCGACCCTCTCATCAAGGACGGTAACGCTCGCACCGTGCGTGGCGGGTCCTGGTTGCTGGATCGCTCCGCTTGCCGGCCCGCGTACTTCCTCGCCTTCGAGCCGACCCTCCGCAACTGCAGCCTCGGGCTGCGGGTGGCGGCGGGCGTCTGAGCTCCCCGCCCGCGACCTTCGACAGCGGGCCTCGTGCTCGGCCCTCCGTTGCGGCCTCACGCCCGTGGCAGGCGCCGGTCCAGATCAAACGGGCTTCAACCACTTCGTTTGTCCTGTTCACCATGCTCCACATGGGATAGGGCGAACCGCCGCGCACCGGTTCCGCATGCAAGGGAGACCCCACCCATGAGCCGACACGGAGACTCAGTAGCTCCTAGATCTGCGCGCCGATTGTTGGTGGTGATCCTGCTGGGAGGGTTGGTGACCCTGGGGGCCTGCGCTCGTTCCGATGATGGCCCGGGCGCCGGTGGGTCAGGGGATTCGGCCGCCCGCAGCACGGACGTGTCTCAGCCTGAAGGGTCGGGGCTGGTTGGCCGCGTGACCTTCGAGGGGGAGCGGCCCAAGCCGCGCGTGATCGATGTCAGCTGTGACCCCCAATGTTCGAGCGCCAATCCCTACGGATTCAAGCTTGAACACGTCCGTATCGACCGCGACGGCAATCTGGCGAACGTGGTCGTGTACCTGAAAGGCGTGCCCTCCGATCACAAGGGCGTGCAGGGCGCGGAGCGCCCCACGGCGATCCTGGATCAGGTGGGTTGTCGCTACACGCCCCACGTCCTGACGGTGCAGCTGGGCCAGGAGGTGAGGATCCGCAATTCGGATCCGGGCATGCACAACGTCCGCTTCTCCTCGAAGCTCAACGGTGACTGGAACATCACCCAGTCTCCTGATCGCACCGACGGGCTGCGGATGCCATTCACCAAGGCGGAGGTGGGGACAGCGGTCTTCAAGTGCGACATCCACCCCTGGATGAAGGCCGTCACCGCGATCTTCGACCACCCCTACTTCGCCGTCTCCGCCGAGGACGGCACCTTCCACATCGCCACCGCCGGTCTGCCGGACGGCACCTATGAGGTGCGTGCCTGGCACGAGAAGTACAAGTGGGCGAACAACCAGAAGGTGACGGTGGAGGGTGGCAAGGCGGCCCCGCTCGCGTTCACGTTCATCAAGGCGAAGAAGCGGAAGTAGGGGGGCCGGTCACCGGTCCGCCACCCACAGCTTCACCCGGCAGCGGCGAGGACCGTCTGTGTCGGTCACGAGGGCTGCGGAGAGCCGGATTCGGCTCCCTTCGAGGTCGATCATGAGGTTGGCTGCGATCGGCGGCCCGCCCTGGATGCGGCGGCTGGAGCCGCCGGCCGTGCGAGTCAGGCCGGTGAGCACGAGGCCGGGTCCCACGGAGACCCGACGGACCGCTCGCACGCGGCCCGAGTCGTCCGCGTCCATGACCAGGACCGATTCATGGACCCCGAGGACGCGCTCCAGGACTGCGCCGGGCGTCAGCGTCGCGGCGCCGCAGTCCGCCAGGTCCTGGGCGGTCGGCGTGGACTCCGGGGTGTCCCGGAACCCGATCCACTGACGCTTCAGCGCGCCGTGTTGGTTCGCTATCCAGGCCAGGGTGCGCGCTCGTCTGGTGGAGCGATCAGCACCTTCCTTGTCTCCGTGGCCTTCCTGCATGAGGGCGATCTGGAGACAGGTTCGCCATCCTCCCGCGGGAGGGCTGCCGAGGGCTGCGATGAGTCGCTTCTCCGTGACGGTATCGAGGAGCGAGGCCTGGCTGAGCAGCCAGGGCAGCTGTTCGTTGGAGAACTCCAGACCCTTGATCTGTTCGGTGAGGTCCGTGGTGGGGGTCTGGCGCAGGAACCCCGCGGTGAAGATGATGGGCGGCCGGGTCGTCTGGGCGGCGCCCTCCAGCCCCTCGTCCACGGCCTGTCGTCCCTCCGCCTTGAGTCGGTCGGGAGTGATGGGTGTCCTGGCGACGGATGCCTCGATGTTCAGCTCGTCGTCGCCGCGTCTCATGCGCAGGTTGTTGTCGCTGGAGCCCCGGGCCTTGGCCCACCCCTGGGCCGTCATGGCGTCGGTGAGGGACGCCATCACCTCCCGCTTCGCCAGCGTGGTGGAGAGCGTCCACGTGGTCATGTTGGCGACCGCGTCGCCGTGGTAGCTGGCGATCAGCTTGAAGGGCAACTCCGCGGGCCAGTCCACGGGCGGCGTCGGTTCATACGACCTGCGCAGGGGCTCCGGCATCTCCGGCGGAGGGCCGTTCTCGTCCCGTAGCTCGGTGATGGCCTTGGCGATGGCGACGCCGAACTGCTCACCCATGTTGACGCCGGCCATCCGCATCAGGGGGGCGCTCCTCCCCACGCTCTTCGACAGGGTGGTCAGGGAACGATGTTCAAGGGTGTAGGTGGTGTTCCACGGCAACACCGGGTCGTTGCGGGCGACCATCCACGACCCCGGGTTGTTGGCGGCGCGGCACTCCGCGTAGGCCTCGATCCTGACCCGACCTTGATCCTGCGTCGGCCTCACCGCGCCGTCCAGTCTGAGGGCGATCTCGAGGTCCGGTCTCAACCCTCCCACCTGCGGCGGGCTGTCGGCCGCCGGGCACCAGATCCACTGGACCCCCGGCACCTTGGCCAGCTCCTCCACCATCCGTTCCGCGGCGATTCCCAGCAGGGGGTGGGCCTCTTCGGTCCGGATGACGATGCGCTCCAGGGCGAAACCGGCCTGCTTCAGGCCGAGGCCGATCTGCATCCCGTGCCTGGTGAGCTTGTTGTTGGCCTCGATGCTGGCATCGAAGGCCCAGCTCGGGGCGCTGCCGTCACCACCGTCATGCCGGATCCCCTCCGGGGTCCAGTGGACGGTCCTGTCCTCCCAGGTCGGGGTCGTGGCCTCCGGCCCCCCGTCGCTACATGCCACGACCAACAGGACGAGGATCAACGCCCCTCGTACCTTCCAGGGAATCGTGCGATTCATGACCATCGACCTCCAGCGGAATGCGTGCTCCAGCCCCCCTTAGTTTAGTGCAAGACCCGGGACGATCCTCCGAGATCGTCCCGAAGCGGAGGGGACGCCCTCGCCTGGCCGCTGAGCTGGCGCTGGTAGCCTGAGCGCGGGGCTACCGTGTCTTGGGTGGAGTCCGTCGGGGGTCGGGCCGAACGTCCATGGTTGCGGGATCGGTCCTGAGGTAGCGTGGCGCCTGGGCCGCGCCACGGGCGCGTCATTCTCCTCTCCTGTGCCCTTGCAAGGGGTCGTCCTCATGCCATTTGAACCCTTCTTGATGGAACGCTGGCAGTCCACGTGGGAGAACCGCGTGGACGTGAACCTGTCGGAGAGCGGGGTCGAGCCCCTGACCGTGCGGGAGCTGGTGGAGGGGAACCCGGAGCTGGAGTCCGCGGTCCTCGACATGCAGCTGCGCTACATCGAGACCAACGGGACACCTGCTCTGCGGGAGCGGGTGGCGGCCCTGTATCCGGGCACCACGGCGGAGAACGTTGAGATCACCACCGGCGGCGCCGAGGCCAACCAGGTGCTGTGCTGGACCCTGCTGGAGCCGGGGGACCGCATGGTGGTGATGCTGCCCAACTACATGCAGGTCTGGGGGCTCGGTCGCGCCTACGGCGCGGAGACCGTGGCCTGGAACCTCATCGAGGACGAGGAGCAGGGCCGCTGGCGTCCGGACATGGATGCGTTGAAGGAGCTGGTGACCGAGGACACCAAGGTCATCGCCATCTGCAACCCCAACAACCCCACCGGCTCCTGCCTCACGGCGGAGGAGCTGGACGCCATCGGAGCGGCGGCGGATCGGGTCGGCGCTTACGTGCTCGCGGACGAGATCTACCGCGGCGCCGAGATCGACACGGACGAGGAGACCCCCTCCATGTGGGGGAGGTCCGAGCGCGTGGTCATCACCTCCGGCCTGTCCAAGGCCTACGGATTACCGGGGCTGCGCATCGGCTGGATCGTCGGTCCGCCGGACGTGGTGGACGACTGCTGGACCCGCCACGACTACACCACCATCGCCCCGTCGGCCCTGTCCGACCGGCTGGCCGCCCACGCCCTCGAGCCCGGTCAGCGGGCCCGCATCCTGGCGCGCACCCGCGGCATCGTGCGGGAGAACTACCCGGTCATGGCGGAGTGGCTTCATGCCCACGGCGGGGCCCTCACCCACATCAAGCCGGCGGCGGGGGCCATGCTCTGGCTGCGCTACACCCACGACGTGAACTCCTCGGAGCTGTGCGAGCGCATGCGGGCGGAGCACGGCGTGCTGCTGGTGCCCGGAGACCACTACGGCATGGACCGCTACCTGAGGATCGGCTTCGGCTCCCACACGGAGGAGCTGCTGGACGGTCTGGCGCGGACGGCCGCTGCGCTCGCGGAGTGATGGGCCCTCGGCCCTACAACTCGAAGTAGGTCTTGATCCCCTCCAGGGCGCTGTTCACCGCGACGGAGGCGAGGATCAGGCCCATGACGCGGCTGACGATGATGGCGCCGCTGTTGCCGATGACCCGTCCGATCCAGCCGGCGGCGAGCATGGACACGAGGGCCAGCCCGAGCACCGAGAGCATGATCACGCTGGTCAGCAGCTGATCACCGAAGCCGTGGGTGTCGTTCTCCGTCAGCAGCACCGCAGCCAGCATGGCGCCGGGGCCGGCGATGGACGGGATGGCCAGCGGGAAGGCGGCGGTCTCTCCCCAGTGCTTGGCCATCTTCAGCTCCTCGTCCGGCTTGCTGTCCCCGAAGATCATGGAGAGCGCGAACAGGAACAGGACGATGCCACCGGCGATCTCGAACGCCGCCAGCTCGATGGCCATGGCGTTCAAGAGCATCTCTCCCACCACCACGAAGAACAGGAGCACGGCGGCGGCGATGAGGATGGCGCGGACGGCGATCCGCTTCTTCTCCTCCGCGGTGTGTTGTCGCGTGATGGAGATGAACACCGGCACGGTCCCGACAGGGTCGATGACCGCGAAGAAGAAGATGAACTCGGCGAGGATGGCGCCCATGGTGATCAGCGCGGCCCGATCCCGGAGATGGAGGCCTGGCCGCGGGCCTCAGGGAAGCCCGAGGCGGCGACGTTGTCAACGCGCCGCGTGATCACGGCCCGTCCAGTCCCCCCAGCACCGCCGCGGCGATGGCCACGTCCTGCACCGCCACGCCGGTCAGGTCCGCGACCGTGATCTGGTCGTCGGACGTGCGCCCCGGCGCGTCGCCGTTGATGACCGCGCCCAGCTCCACGACGCCGCCGGCCCGCGTGGCGTGATGGATCTCGCCGCGGGTCTCGCACTGGGAGACGCTGTCCGCCACCACCACGTCCGCGCCTTCGATGACCGCGCCCTCCAGCTCCTGCTTGGTGGGGGTGTCGGAGCCCACGGCGGTGATGTGGGTGCCGCGCTGCACCGCCGCCGCCCGGATCAGCGGGTCCGTGGCCGGGGTGCAGGTGACGATGAGGTTGCAGGACGACGTGATGGTGTCCGGGTCCGGACAGGTCTCGACCCGGAAGCCGAGGGCGCCGAGGTCCGCGGCGTAGGCTGCGAGCCGCTCCGCGTCCCGGCCCCAGGCCATGACGTCGCGGCAGGTGGTCTCGTTCCGCAGGAGCTCCAGCTGGCGCCGGCCCTGGATGCCCGTGCCGAACACGCCGATGCGTCGCGCCGGCGGCGCCAGGTGCCGTGCGCATACGGCCCCCGCCGCGGCGGTGCGCACGTCCGTGAGGTGCCCGCCGTCCAGGAGGATGGCCTCCAGGGCGCCGGTCCGTTGCGCGAACACCAGCATGAGGCCGTCGCAGGAGGACAGGCCCAGGGTCGGGTTGTCATAGAACCCGGAGGCCACCTTGACCACGTAGTGTTCGTCACCCTTCACATAGCCGTACTTGATGTGGACGTCACCGGGAGGGTCGGCGAAGGTGAGCTCTCCGGGGGGAGGCACCACGCACCGTCCCGCCGAGTAGGCGACGAACGCCTCCTCCATGGCGCCCACCACGTCCAGCCGCGCCAGCACCCCGTCCATGTCCTCGCGCTGGACGATCCTCACCCGTTCTCTCCCGCCAGCACCCGCGCCAGGATCTTGGTGCCGATGTTGGCGCCGCAGAGGACGATGACCACGCGCTTGCCCTCGTATCGGTCACGTTCCTTCATCCAGGCCGCGACGGCGACGCCGGCGGCGCCTTCGATCAGCACGTGGTGCCCCTCGATGACCGAGCGCATGGCGTCTCCGATCTCCGCCTCCGTCACCAGCACCGACCGGTCCACCACCCGCTGGCAGATGGGGAAGGTCACCGTGTCTTCCTCCACGCCGCCGGCCGTGCCGTCCGACAGGGTCGGATCGGAGGGGAGGTCCAGCATGCGACCCGCCTCGAGCGAACTGTGCATGACGCACGAGGCCGCTGGCGAGCAGGCGACCACCTCGGCGTCGGGCCATGCGTGCTTGATCCAGGTGCCCACGCCGGAGATCAGGCCGCCGCCGCCCACGGACACGAACACGGCGTCCGCGTGGTCCACTTGCCGACAGATCTCCACGCCGATGGTCCCCTGTCCCGCCAGCACCGTCACGTCGTTGTAGGGGGAGACGTAGGCGGCGCCGGTCTCCGACGACACCCGCCGTGCCTCCGCCTCGGACTCGATGCAGTCGCTGCCGTGGATCTCCACCTTGGCGCCGTAGCCGCGGATCAAGTCCAGCTTGGAGGGGGAGGCGTCTTCCGGGACATAGATCACCCCCTCGGTCTCGAGCTCGGAGCAGCCTCGGGCCACCCCGAGGCCGTGGTTGCCGGACGACGCCGCCACCACGCCACGGGAGCGCTCGTCCGCGGACAGGGAGCGCAGCTTGTTCAGCGCCCCGCGCAGCTTGAAGGACCCGGTGAGCTGCAGGTTCTCCATCTTGAGCCACACCTCGCCGCCGCCGAGGGCGGAGAGGGGGATGGAGCGTTCCAGGGGAGTCTCCCGGACGTAGGGCCGGACGCGCTCCTCCGCCGCCCGCACCTCCGCTGTCAGGTCCGCGTTTTGCCCGCTCATGGGGCTGACTGTGCGCCTCGGGGAGCAACTGTCAACCGGAGGGGCGGTCGGGGGCGCGCTCAGGCGTTAGGATCACGCTTCAACCGGAGTTCATGCCGTGACCAACGCCAGCTTTGAAGTGCCCGTCCCCAAGAACGAACCCATCAACGCCTACGGCCCCGGCTCCTCGGAGCGGGCCTCTCTGGAGGCGGCCCTCGAGACCATGGCCAAGGAGACCGTGGACATCCCGCTGATCATCGGCGGCGAAGAGGTGCGGACCGGCAACACGGCGTCCTGCGTCATGCCCCACGCTCATGGTCATGTCATGGGCACCTACCACCAGGGGGACGGGGACTCGGTCAACGCCGCGGCCAAGGCGGCCAAGGCGGCGGAGCGGGAGTGGGAGCAGACTCCCTGGGAGCACCGCGCCGCCGTGTTCCTCAAGGCGGCGGATCTGCTGCAGGGCCCCTGGCGCGACCGGATCAACGCCGCCACCATGCTGGGGCAGAGCAAGAACGCCTTCCAGGCGGAGATCGACGCCGCCTGCGAGCTCATCGACTTCTGGCGCTACAACGTCCACTACATGCGCGAGATCTACTCCGAACAGCCGGAGAGCTCCGCAGGGTGCTGGAACCGGGTGGAGCAGCGCGGCCTCGAGGGCTTCGTCTTCGCCGTGACCCCGTTCAACTTCACCTCCATCGCCGGCAACCTGCCGACGGCTCCGGCCCTCATGGGGACAACCTCCATCTGGAAGCCCGCGTCCTCCGCCGTCTACTCCGCCTACATGCTCATGGAGCTGCTGCACGAGGCGGGGCTGCCCCCGGGGGTCATCAACTTCGTCCCCGGCTCCGGCGGCACCATCGGCGGCCCGGCCCTGGCCCACGAGGACCTGGCGGGCATCCACTTCACCGGGTCCACCGCCGTGTTCCAGGGCATGTGGAAGTCCGTCGGCGACAACATCCACAACTACAAGACCTACCCACGCATCGTCGGCGAGACCGGCGGCAAGGACTTCATCTTCGCTCACCCTTCGGCGGACCTGGAGGCCCTGGTGACCGCCACCGTGCGCGGCGCCTTCGAGTACCAGGGGCAGAAGTGCTCCGCCGCCAGCCGCGCCTACATCCCCCGGTCCATCTGGGACGAGTACCGGGACCGGCTGACGGCGGAGGTCGCCCAGATCAAGATGGGGGACCCGCGGGACTTCTCCAACTTCATGAACGCGGTCATCGACAAGAACGCCTTCAGCACCATCTCCGGCTACATCGACCACGCGAGGCAGGCCTCCGACGCCGAGATCCTCAGCGGCGGCGAGTACGACGACTCCGAGGGCTACTTCATCCAGCCCACGGTCATCACCACCTCCAACCCGAACTTCCGCACCATGTGCGAGGAGATCTTCGGTCCGGTGCTCACCATCCACGTGTACGAGGACGGCGACATGGAGGACACCCTGACCTCCTGCGACACCGCGTCGGCCTACGCCCTCACCGGCGCCATCTTCTCCCAGGACCGCTACGCGGCGGTGCACATGGCGGATCGGCTGCGCCACGCGGCGGGCAACTTCTACATCAACGACAAGCCCACGGGCGCCGTCGTCGGCCAGCAGCCCTTCGGCGGCGGCCGCGCCTCCGGCACCAACGACAAGGCGGGCTCCAAGCTCAACCTCCTCCGCTGGTGCTCCGCCCGCACCATCAAGGAGACCTTCGTCCCGCCCAAGGACTGGCGCTACCCGTTCATGGGGTAGGGCTCAGGCCAGCACGTCGGTGATGACGTGGCCGTGGACGTCGGTGAGCCGACGTTCGCTGCCGTTCTGGACCCAGGTCACCTGGGTGTGATCCAGCCCCAGGATGTGCAGGATGGTGGCGTGCAGGGGTCCCGAAGACCCCATCCGCAGGGCCATCGTGCGGATTGCCCGACGGTAGACCGTGACGCTGACTCCGTCCGGACGGACGCCGATCTTCGATCGAGTCGCATCTGATGACGGTCCCTGGCTTGACGACGTGCAGGGACTCCTTCCAATCGCCGAGCGTCCGGCGCATCAAGATCCGGAAGGTGCGGCGGCTCTCGTTGATGCGTGAGCGCTAGGCCGAGCGCTTCAGGACGAGCAACTGCCGCCGGAGAGCGACGTTCTCCAGGGCGATGCGGGCACCGTCGGCTGCGAAGGCGCGGAACAGGTTCACGAGGCGGACGATGAACGCTGGCATCCGTTCGCCGTCGTGTGTTCAGCGGCGTTGATGCAAAGGCGACGGATCTGGCATGGACGTCTCTGGTGGCGTCGTACCGTGATGATGGGGCGGCGTTTCCGGTCTTCGGGAGGCGCTGGGGGAGGCGGTGCTGAAGCTGCTGTCGGCGGGGGAGTAGACGTCGCCGGCCGGGGACTGGTTGCTGCCGTCTACTTACCCTCGTTGAAGCAGTGTCCGCACCAGAGGACCTGCGTCTTGGGGTGGCGCTCCTGCCACTTCTTCCACGAGATCGCCTTCTCGACCTGGGCGTCTTCGAGCGCCTTCAGTGCCTCGCCCTTCATCGGGCCGCGAAGGGCCTCGCCGTTCATCTGGAGCCAGCGGGTGTCGGTGGTCTTGTCGTACATGATGAGGTTGCCGAGCTTGACCTCGCCGGACATCTCGAGCTCGAGGACCTTCTCGCCCACGCGTCGGTCATGAACCATGACCGTCTGCTCGCTGCTTCACCAGGAGGGGGCGATGGGCACGCCCCCGAGCCAGTCGTTCACGACCTGATGTTGGTTGAGGATGAACGTGGGGTAGGCCTTGGCCTCGCCGTTGATGACGACGCCGATGACGTTCAGCCCGTCAGGGAGCGGGACGTCGTCAGCCGCCCGGAACTCGGGCTTGGTGAGCGCCGGCTTCGATCCCTTGGCCCGGTACGGGATCGGATCGGTTTCGAGCTTGCCGCCGGTTGGGCTCCGATCACCGTGGGCGGTCTCGTGCGACGCTTCGTGGTCGGTCTGTTCGGGCGCGTCCTCGCCGCAAGCGGCGAAGGCGAACGCCATGGCGAGGACGAGGATCGAGGTCGTGAGTGACTTCATCATTCAGGCTCCCTGACGGTCATCGTGCGGTTTGGCTCCGGCGCTTCGACGACCTGGGTGTGACCGGTCACCGGCCAGGTGACGGATAGAGTCTTCGGTGCGGCTGCGCCCGTCCCGAACGCGGCGACAAGGGAGTCACCCGCGAGGTAGCTCGACCCGCAGACGATCTGTCGATGCAGGATGCGCCCATCGTCGAGCTCGAGCTCGACGACGGCGCCGACCCCGTCCGGGTTCGACCTGGTGCCGACGAGCTTCACCCGTAGCCAGCCGTGCTCGTTGCCAGACGTGTTTCGAAGCAGCCGGGCGCGCCCCGCGTGGACGTTGACGACCACGTCGAGGCGTCCGTCCTGGTCGTAGTCGGCGAAGGCGCCGCCGCGGACGACCATGAGCTCCTCGAAGAAAGGCCCGGCACCCGCGCGGACGTCGGTCAGGTTACCCTTGCCATCGTTGGTGAGGATCAGGGGGTGCTGCGGCAGGAGCTTCGGGTCGGTGAAGACCTCCTGCGTGAGCTCGTCCTCGATGGTGCTGCCGTGGAACGCGATCAGGTCGACGTCGCCGTCGTTGTCGAGATCCTGCAGCGCCGTCGCCCAGCCGACCAGGCTGCGGTACCACGCCGCCAGCAGACTGCTCTGCTCGGCGACGTCCCGGAACAGGAGGTGACCGGGCTCGTCCGCCGTCGCCTTGCGCGAGTCGTTGCGCATGAGCGCAGGAGGCTCCTGCACGAAGTGCGTGAGATGAAGGTCGACGTCGCGATCGCCGTCGATGTCGCCGACGGCCACGCCCATGCTGGCGCGCGGGTCCCACAGGCCGCAAGCGAGGCTCACGTCCTCGAACGTGCCGTCGCCCCGGTTCGAGAAGAGGATGTCCGGTGACTGGTCATTGCCGACGAAGAGCTCGGGGTAGCGGTCACCGTCGAGGTCGACGAAGACGGCCTGCATGCTGCGACCGTTGCCGTTCTCGACGCCGGCCTGTTTGGTGACGTCGACGAATCTCAGCGCGCCGTCATTGCGCAGCAGGACGTTCGGTTGGGCGGGATAGCTCGCCGGCGTCGTCCACGGTTCGGGACGCCCTCCGACGAGGCGGCGGTCGCGCGCCTTCTCCGTCGGGAAGGTGACGTAGCAGGGGATGTAGAGATCGAGGTCGCCGTCGAGGTCGAAGTCGCCCAGGGCCGGGCCGAGCGCCATCCCTGAGACCCGATCGATGCCGGAGCCCGCCGTGACGTCGGTGAACTTGCCGGCGTCGTTCCTGTACAGCATGCAGCCGTCCATCCCGGTGACGACCAGATCCTGGTCGCCGTCGCGGTCGAGGTCGGCGAACAACGCGGCGGCGTCGCGGGCGCTGCGGGCGAGGCCGACGTCGGCCGTCGCGTTCACGAACGTCCCGTCGCCCTGATTGCGGAAGAACTCGTTGCCCTTGCGCTTCTTGATGGTCTCCATCGGCGCGAGCAGCGGGCCGGCGTAGTTGAGGAGATAGAGGTCCTCGTCGCCGTCGCCGTCGACGTCTCCCCAGGCAGCTCCCGATCCCATGTCTTCGGGAAGGACCGATGCCCGGATGGCATTGAAGTGCTGGAACGCGATCCCGGCTGCGGTGGTCGCGTCCTCGTACGTGACGGGGCCGGTCGGCGTCGCCGACGTCGAATCGGGTTCGGCGTCGCAGCAGGCTCCGAGCAGCATGAGGAGGATCGTTGCCGCGATGGTCGTGGCGATGACAGGTCGCATGAAGTTCCTCGCCGGCGTCGGGCCGGACCGGGGCATGGCGGGGACGCGTTGATTCTATCGCGACGGGGGCGGTCTTCCCGCCCTCCCTGGGTGCGTCTGTTTCCGTGTCCCCGCGAGACCCGCGGCGGGCCCACAAGAAGCCCGCTGATCCTGCCCGGTCGGCGGGGATTAATGCACAGGTGACCAACGCGCAGGGGATTAACACGCAGGGGATTAACACGCAGGGGATCGATGCGCAGGGGATTGCAACCGCCTACCCGCCGTCTGTGTCTGCAGGATCGCCGGGCGGGGACCGCGATCGGGGCCAGGCACCTCCACCCCCCTTTCGCAGAGACCTCCGCGAGCAACTCGGGAGAATCCCCTCCCGAAGCAGAGAGAGCGGCCAGAGCGTCGAAGAACGGTCTGGAGAACAGGTGCGTATGGGAGTCGTGGATGTTCATGATCGACCGACCGTGCCACGCATCGAACGGGGGGCTCCCTCACGCCCGATCCGGGTGGAATCTCCAATGACGGCATACGACTTGCTTGCGAGGACATGTCCGTGAACGCCACCACGACGACCACCAACATCCGGGCCTGGAGGACCGCTCAGGGAGCGGTCTGGCTCGTCGGCCTCGCGATCGTGGTCCTGTTGCTTGCCTGGCCAACGGTCGGCCTGCACGCGTTCTGGAACGTCCTCATCCCCGCGGCCCCGGCGATCCTCGCCATCGCTCCCGGTCTGTGGCGCAACATCTGCCCCCTCGCGACGACGGCCCTCGCGGCGCGGCACATGGGCATCTCCGATCGCCGTCGGCCCTCGGCGAAGCTGCAGGGCCGGCTCTTCCTCATCGGCGTCATCCTCCTCTTCCTGCTCGTTCCGCTGCGGCACGTCATCCTCGACACGAGTGGCGTCAGCACGGCGGTCACGCTGATCATCGTCGCCGTCGTGTCCGCCACCCTTGGAACGCGCTTCGACTGGAAGAGCGCGTGGTGCTCCGGCCTCTGCCCCGTCCACGGCGTCGAACGCCTGTACGGGTCCGAACCGGCCGTCACCTTCGACAACGCCCACTGCACGAAATGCGCGCGGTGCGTGACCATCTGCCCGGACTCGACGCCCAATGCCGATCCGTTGCTCGGCGTGAACGAAGGCCTCGAGCGTCGCATCGCCGGTCTGCTGTTGATCGGCGCCTTCCCCGGGATCATCTGGGGTTGGTTCCAGGTCCCCGACTGGCACGGCCTCGAGGGATTCAGCCACCTCGGCTTCGCGTACGGCATGCCCTATGCGGCCGGCCTGGTCACCCTCGCTGCGCTGATGGTCGTCCTCTCCGTCGTCCACGGCGACGCACGCCGCGTCGCCTTCCGCGCCTTCGCCGCGTCGGCCATCGCCTGCTACTACTGGTATCGCCTTCCCGGGCTGTTCGGCCTCGGCCCCGTCCCGGGTGACGGCGCCCTCGTGGACCTCAGCGCAAGCCTCCCGGCCGCGTTCCCCGTGTGGTGCCGAATCGCGACGACGGGGCTCTTCGTCTGGTGGCTGGTCCTGCGCCGCGACGGACGCCGCTCGTGGTCGAGGCGTCCGGTCTTCGAGGCGTAGGGCACGCACTTCTGCGCCGGTCGGTTTCAACCGCTGGCTGACGGCGGTTCACTACAGCCGCTTGAACCGCGCAGTGAAGTGACGCAGCGGTTGCTGCTGGTAGGTGAACTCGAGTCCGCCGATCTCGTCACGACGTCCGTACGTCTTGGCCAGGACTTCGATGACGTAGTCCATGTGGCTTTGCGTGTAGACGCGTCTCGGGATGGCGAGGCGGACGAGGTCCTGGACGTGGGGGACTTCCTTGCCCGTGGCTTCGTCGGTGTGGCCGAACATGCAGGTGCCGATCTCGACGCCGCGGATGCCTCCCTCTTCGTAGAGGGCGCCGGCGACGGCCATGCCCGGAAGTTGCTCGTGCGGGACGTGGGGTAGGAAGCGGCGCGCATCGACGTAGACGGCGTGACCGCCGGCCGGGCACAGGAGCGGGACGCCGGCCGCGAGGGCGCGTTCATGGACGTAGGCGACGGCGCCGAGGCGGTAGTCGAGGTAGTCCTGGTGCATGACCTCGCGCAAGCCCTGCGCGACGGCTTCGAGATCGCGGCCGGCGAGGCCGCCGTAGGTCGGGAAGCCTTCGGTGAGGATCAGGAGGTTGCGTTCCTGACGGGCGAGGTCGGGGTCGCGGGTGGCGAGGAAGCCGCCGATGTTCGCGAGGGCGTCCTTCTTTGCGCTGAACGTACAGCCGTCGGCCAGGTCGAACAAGCTGCGGGCGATCTCCTCGATCGTGCGATCCTGCTGGCCGACTTCGTGCTTCTTGATGAACCAGGAGTTCTCCGCGAAGCGGCATGAGTCGAGGTAGAACGGTACGCCGAACTCGTGCGCCAGCTCCGATGCGGCCGTTACGTTGGCGAGGCTCGCCGGCTGGCCGCCGCCCGAGTTGTTGGTCACGGTGATCATGACCAGGGCGACCCCTTCCTTGCCGTGCTCCTCGAGTTCGGCGCGCGCGCGGCCGAGATCGAGGTCGCCCTTGAACGGGTTGTCCGATTCGAGGTCGTTCGCCGCTTCGCACGGCAGGTCCACAGCGACACCGCCGGCGGCCTCGACCGACGCCCGAGTCGTATCGAAGTGCGTGTTGTTGAGCACGCGCTGCCCGGGCTTCACCGTCGTCGAGAACAGGATGCGCTCGGCCGCGCGGCCCTGGTGCACGGGGATCACGTGGTCGAAGCCGGTGACGTCCTTGACGGTGTCACGGAACCTGACCCAGCTGCGGGCCCCGGCGTACGACTCGTCGCCCCGCATGAGCCCGGCCCACTGATCCTGACTCATGGCGCTCGTGCCCGAGTCGGTGAGGAGGTCGATCAGCACGCGATCCGCGAGCAGCAGGAACGGGTTGTACCCCGCGCCCTCGAGCCACCGAACCCGCTCTTCCCTGGTCGACATCCGGATCGGTTCGACGACCTTGATCCGGAAGGGCTCGATCAGCGTCTGGAATCCACCGTTGGCGCCGCTGGCGCCGCGTTCGTCGTTGTTCGCCACGGTCGTCTCCCGCGCCGACGACCGGCGCTGCCCTGCGAACCGCAACCGCTGTGCCCCGCGGTCCCCTTTGTCAGCGTTGCGGCATGACGCTTGCACTACGCGACCCACCCCGGCGTGGAGAGCGCGTGCACGTTGCCCGTACTCCCCCCGCCCCTGACCCACACCGAAAGCTCCCCATGAGCGCAGTCCCGTCGCATTTCCGCTGGTTTCAAGAACGCTTTCCCGGGGTCGCAGAGGGTTACGAATCGCTCGGAAACAGCGTGCACGGCGCTGGCCCCCTCGACGACAAGACGCGGGCCCTGCTCAAGGTCTGCATCTCCGGCGCTGCTCGCCTCGAAGGCGGCCTGCACGCCCACGTCCGCAAGGCCCTGCGCGCCGGCGTGAGCGAGGAGGAGATTTATCACGCCCTGCTGCTGCTCATGCCGACCGTGGGATTCCCCGGCGCCATGGCAGCCATCGCCTGGGCGCGGGATGTGATCGAGAAGGACTGATCCAATCCTCGCGTCGGTCACTGACGCGAGTCAGGTGCGGGCGAGAATCCCCCGGCCGAGGGGGGTCGACTGCGGAATCCTCCCCGCCGGTGGGGTTTCCCCGGACCTGACGATCATCAGAAGCCCTGTATTGCCTCAACCTGCAAGCGGGGCCCGCGGCTTGCGTTGCACCCCTCGACTCCATGGATCCACCTGTGGGAGACGACATGGTCGAGGGATATCGCTGGGAAATGCGGCAGCCGGAGCAGCCGCTCGTGAAGGTCGAAGTCCCCGTGTTCACGCCGGAACGCGGTGAAGTCGTGGTCGAGGTGGCGGCCTGCGGGATGTGCCACACCGATCTCGGGTTTCTCTATGACGGCGTCCAGACGCGACACGAACTGCCGCTTGCCCTCGGACACGAGGTCTCCGGCAGGGTCGTCGCCACCGCCGCCGACGCCACCGACTGGCAGGACAAGCGTGTCATCGTCCCGGCCGTGATGCCGTGCGGCGGCTGCGTCGACTGCGAGGAGGGTCGCGGCTCGATCTGCGCCAGGCAGCGAATGCCGGGCAACGACATCCACGGCGGTTTCGCGAGTCACCTCGTCGTCCCCGCCCTGGGCCTCTGTCCGGTTCCCGACACTTGCGACGACGCGGCTCTCCGCCGTTACTCCGTCATCGCCGACGCGATCTCGACGCCGTACCAGGCCGTCCACCGGTCGGAGCTGCAGGGAGGCGAGGTCGCGGTCGTCGTCGGTCTCGGTGGCGTCGGCGGCTTCTGCGCTCAGATCGCCAAGGCCCGCGGCGCGGTGGTGATCGGTATCGACGTGGACGCCGCGAAGCTCGAGCGCATGCAGGAATACGGAGTCGATCTCGCCATCAACCCGGCTGAGATCGACGGGCGCGCGCTCAAGCAACAGGTGCGGAGCTTCGGCAAGGAACACGGTCTGCCCCGCACGCGATGGCGGATCTTCGAATGTTCGGGATCGACCGCAGGCCAGACCACCGCGTTCTCCCTTCTCAACCACGGCGCCTATCTCGCGGTCGTCGGGTTCACCCGTGAGCCGGTCAACGTCCGGATCTCGAACCTGA
Organism: uncultured Isosphaeraceae bacterium; assembly: GCA_964507445.1. GTDB lineage: Bacteria > Planctomycetota. The sequence goes on along the minus strand of CAZDQF010000017.1, from coordinate 25,036 downwards.
TGGCGTTGGACGCGAAGTGCGAGGGCAACTGGGGCTGCCTGCCCGAGTACTACCCAGCCGTGCTCGAGCTCGTGCGCGACGGCAGCGTCAAGATCGAACCGTTCGTCCGAGAGTTCGCGATGGACGAAGTGAACGAGGTGCTGGCGGCCGCCCGTTCACATTCCCTGGACCGTCGCCCGGTACTGGTTCCATGACCGAGTCGGATGCCATGACCCTGAACCTCAACGACCACACTCTCGATGGTGGGGGCCCCCGCGAGGGCGTCCTCTGGGAAAAACGTCTGGCCACCTTGCCTGACGGCACGGTTGCAGAAGGCCTCTTCAACGTCTGGATCACCCTCGACAACCCGGCCCAGTACAACTCCTACACGACCGACATGGTCAAGGACGTCATCCTCGCCTTCCGCCGTGCGTCGTGCGAACGAGACGTCGTCGCCGTGGTGTTCACCGCGGCCGGCGACAAGGCGTTCTGCACCGGCGGCAACACCAGGGAGTACGCCGAGTACTACTCCGGTCGCCCCGAGGAGTACCGCCAGTACATGCGGCTCTTCAACGACATGGTCTCGGCCATCCTCGGCTGCGACAAGCCGGTCGTCTGTCGGGTGAACGGAATGCGTATCGCGGGCGGCCAGGAGATCGGGATGGCGTGCGACTTCACGGTCGCATCCGACCTCGCGACCTTCGGCCAGGCGGGCCCCAAGCACGGCTCGGCCCCCGATGGCGGCTCGACCGACTTCCTCCCGACCTTCGTCGGCGTCGAGCGCGCGATGCAGTCGTGCACGCTCTGCGAGACGTGGACCGCGTACGAAGCCGAACGCTACGGCCTCATCACCGAGGTCGTCCCGGTTCTCAAGATCGACGGCAAGGTCGTCCCGAACCCGACCGTCGTCACCGATCGCTGGCACGACGGCGGCAAGATCGTCCACGGGTCGATGAAGACCGGTGACGCGTTCCGGGAGGGCCGCGCGGCGATCAAGTCCGGCGAGATCGACCTCACGCCCCTCGACGAAGCGGTCGAGCGCCTGTGCGCCAAGCTCGTCCTCATGATGCCGGGCTGCCTCACCAAGACCATCGAGTCCGTGCGCAAGCACAAGCTCGAGCATTGGGATCGCAACAAGGAGACCAACCGCGCCTGGCTCTCCGTCAACATGATGACCGAGGCCCGCGCCGGCTTCCGCGCGTTCAACGAGGGCCCTCGCGGCAACCGAGAGGTCGACTTCGTCGCCCTGCGTCGCGCCGTCGCCGAGGGACGTTCGTTCGATCTCGATCTCATCGACGAGATCCTGCCCAAGGGAGACGCCTGATGACGCCGCCCTTCCCCATGGACGATCCCGGCAAGCGCGACTACGAGCACATCGACGTCGGCTACGAGAGTGACGGCAAGCTGCTGCGCATCGCTCTCGCCCGGCCCAAGGCGAACATCCTCGACGCCGCGATGATCGGAGAGATCCGCTGTGCGCTCGAGAGCGCCGCCCAGACCCCGTCCCTGCGCGCGGTCCTGTTCGACCACGAGGGCCCGCACTTCTCGTACGGCGCGTCGGTCGAGGAACACCTCCCCGACCAGATGGGGGACATGCTCGGCGGATTCCACGGCATGTTCCGCGACCTGATGTCGCTGTCCGTGCCGACGTTGGCCGCCGTCCGCGGTCAGTCTCTCGGCGCCGGCTGCGAGCTGGCGTCGTTCTGCCACCGGGTCTTCGTCGCGCCCGACGCCCATCTCGGCCAGCCCGAGATCAAGCTCGCCGTGTTCGCCCCGGTCGCGTCGATCATGTTGCCGACGCGCATGGGGCAGGCCGCGGCGGACGACGTCCTGCTCTCCGGTCGCTCCCTCCCCGCCGAGGAAGCCGTCGTGCTGGGGCTCGCCGACGAGGTCGCCGAAGACCCGACCGGGGCGGCCCGGGCCTGGTTCGAGACGTACCTCGCGGACAAGAGCGCAACGACCCTGCAGTACGCCGTGCGCGCCGCGCGCTTCGAGCTGCATGAACGCATGCGGTCGACTCTGGACGACATGGAGCGCCTCTACATCTCAGAACTCATGACGACACGCGACGCCCTCGAAGGCCTGAACTCGTTCCTCGAGAAGCGCCGTCCCCAATGGAGCGATGGATGAGCCGCGTCGCCGAGATCGTCAGCCGCTGCGAAGCGCTGTACGAAGACCTGGAATTCGCCGCATGCCGGGAGTGGAAGGAAGCCGAACCAGGCCGCCATGCCATCGGCTACCTCCCGACCTGGGTCCCGCGCGAGATCATCCATGCGGCCGGCATGCTGCCCGTGGGCATCCTGGGCGGCGGAGACAAGCTCGAGATCATCCGTGGCGACGCGTTCTTCCAGAGCTACATTTGCCACTTCCCACGCTCGGTCATCGAGCTGGCGCTGAAGGGCAATCTCGACTTCCTCGATGGCTGCCTGTTCCCATCGATCTGCGACGTGATCCGCAACCTGTCGGGCATGTGGCAGATGCTGCAGCCCGACGCCTACGTCCGCTACGTCGACGTCCCGCAGAACTTCGATCCGGAGCGTGGCGGTCGCTTCTTCAACTCCGAGTTGCAGAGGCTCCGCTCCGACCTCGCCGGCATCGCCGGACGAGAGGTCACCGACGATCAGCTGCGCGCATCGACCCTGCTGTACGACGAGAACCGCCGCCTGATCCGGTCGCTCTACGAGCGTCGGGCCAGGCTGCCATGGCAGGCGCCGACGTCGGAGGTCTACCTCCTGCAGCGGGCCGGCATGGTTCTTCCGGTCGAGGAGCACAACCAGCTCGTCGCCGACTACCTCGTCGCGACCGAGGCGGAACAACGGCCGGAGCTCGACAACAGTCGAGTCGTCGTCTCGGGCTCGTTCTGCGAGCAGCCGCCGCTCGACCTCATCCGCACCCTCGAACGAGCGGGCTGCTACGTCGTCGACGACGACTTCATGCTGGTGAATCGCTGGTTTGCCGAGGACGTCGCGGCTGAAGGCGATCCGATCGAGGCGATCGTCGCCGCGTACCTCGAACACGCCATCGCCAACCCCGCTCGCTACGAGCCCAAGGCCGGCGTGAAGGGCAAGGACCTCATCGACGCGGTGCGCCGCCTCGACGCGGACGGCATCATCTTCGCCGCCCCGAGTTTCTGCGACCCGGCGCTCCTCGAGCGCCCGATGCTCCAGAAGGCCGTCGAGGCCGCGGGTATCCCCTCCACCGCGTTCAAGTACTCAGAGAACACCGGGCAGCTCCAGCCCATCCGTGAGCAGGCCGGGACGTTCGCCGATTCCATCAAGCTCTGGAGCGCCGTATGACCGCCCCGCCCGTCCACAAAGAAGAGTCGATGGCCCGTCAGAAGGAGATGATTGCAGAGCACTTCCAGAAACTGACGACGGCCCACGAGACCGGCAAGAAGGTCGTCTACACGTTCGTGCCAGGCAACCTGACCGAACTGATGCTGGCGTTCGACTGCCTGCCGGTTCACCCCGAGATCAACGCGCTGCAATCAGGCATGCGCAAGCAATCGGGAGGCTACATCGCCGAGGCCGAGCGCCACGGTCACTCCGAAGACGTCTGCACCTACGTCAAGTGCGACGTCGGCATGCTCAAGAAAGGCAACATCGGCCCGACGGGTGAACGCATCCCGCCGCCCGACCTGCTGCTGCTCTCGTACACGGGGTGCTTCACCTTCATGAAGTGGTTCGAGCTGCTCCGCGAGGAGTATGAAGGCTGCCCCGTCGCGATGCTCCACGTCCCCTACCAGGGCGACGGCGAGATCACCGACGAGATGCGCGAGTACGTGGTGCGCCAACTGCGTGACGATGTGATCCCGACGTTCGAAGAGGTGACGGGGCAGGCGTTCGACATCGATCGCCTGAAGGAGCTGCTCGCCAGCTCGGCCCGCTCCGAGGACGACCTCGTGGCGGTGCTCGAATCGGCGAAGCACAAGCCCTCGCCGATCGACGCGTACTTCGGCGGCGTCTACTACATCGGCCCGATCTTCACAGCGTTCCGCGGAACGCCTGAGGCCGAGGCCTACTACCGGGAGCTGCGCCTCGAGGTCGAGGAGCGCATGCGCCAGGGCGTCGGCCCGATCACTCCCGAAGGCCCGCTCGAGGAGGAACGCTTCCGCCTCATCGTCGAGGGACCGCCCAACTGGACCCACTTCCGCGAGTTCTGGAAGATGTTCCACGATGAAGGCGCGGTCGTCGTGTCGAGCACCTACACCAAGGTCGGCGGCACCTACGACCGTGGGTTCCGGCACGACCCCGAGCGCCCGCTCGAGACGCTCGCCGAGTACTGCCTCGGGTGCTACACGAACCTCAACCTCCCGACGCGCACCGACATGATCTCGAAGTACGTCGAGGACTACTCCGCCGACGGCTTCCTCATCAACAGCATCAAGAGCTGCAACTCGTTCTCCGCGGGTCAGCTCCTGATCCTCCGCGCCGTCGAGCAACGCACCGGCATCCCGGGAGCGTTCGTCGAGACCGATCTCGTCGACCCGCGCTACTTCTCGGCGTCCAACGTCAAGAACCGGCTCGAGTCGTACTTCCAGATGCTCGCCCAGAAGCAAGGAGAGACTGCATGCGAATCGTGATCGGCATCGACCTCGGCAGCACGACGACCAAGGCGGTCGTCCTCGACGAGGGCGGCGAGGTCATCGGACGAGGCATCACCAACAGTCGCTCGAACTACGATGTCGCCTGCGCTGTCGCCAAGAACGAAGCCCTGATCGACTCGCGTTTCAACCTGTTTCGTCAACGCTCCGATCTCGACTCGTTCGATGACGAGGAGCAGGAGGGCATCATGCGTCGGCTCGAGCTCGCGTTCCGTCGCGAGCAGTACTCGGGGCAGCTCAACGAGCTGCAGGCCGCGTGCGAAGAGCACCTCGCCGACCCGCGCTTCGGCTCGGTCGGCGCCCAGGCGAAGGACGTCCTCGCGGACTCGTTCGAGACGCTACGTGACGAGACGGCCGCGATGTTCTCCGAAGACGGCGAGCGTCGGTCGAACTTCTTCCGCGACCTCGCGGGAAGCCGACTCCTCGAGATCATGGAGCCCCGCTGCCGCGATCGCGGGGTCCCGTTCGATCTCATGATGGGGCTCTACGACAAGTCGATCATCGGCGTCGAGAATCACGTCCCCGAGATAACCTTCGAGCGCAACGTCATGCGTGCTCTCGATGAGGCCCTCGAGGGACACGACCTCGACGACGTCCGGCGTGCCGGGCTGCGCAACCAGCTCGAGGACGTCGCCCGAGAAGCGCTGACCGAGGCCTGTGTCGTCGGCACCGGCTACGGGCGAGCGCGCCTTCCCTTCCGCCGCGAGAACATCCGTTCGGAGATCCTCTGCCACGGCCTCGGGGCGCACGCCATGTTCCCGAACACGCGCACCGTGCTCGACATCGGCGGCCAGGACACCAAGGCCATCCAGATCGATGAAGACGGGCTGGTCGAGAGTTTCCAGATGAACGACCGGTGCGCCGCGGGTTGCGGCCGCTATCTCGGCTACATCGCCGACGAGATGAACATGGGCGTCCAGGATCTCGGCCCCATGGCGCTCCGGGCCAAGGCTCCGGTCAAGATCAACTCGACCTGCACCGTGTTCGCCGGCGCCGAGCTTCGCGACCGCCTGGCCATCGGCCAACGTCGCGAGGACATCCTCGGCGGACTGCATCGCGCGATGATCCTGCGAGCGATGTCACTGCTGGCGCGCTCGGGCGGCATCCGCAACGAGTGCACGTTCACCGGCGGCGTCGCCAACAACGAGGCGGCCGTGAAGGCGCTCAAGAGACTGATCAAGGAGAACTACGGCGAACGCCATCTCAACATCAGCCCCGACTCGATCTACACGGGGGCCCTGGGGGCTGCCCTGTTCGCGCGCCGTCAGGCGGACGCGAGAAGGGAGGTCGCATGACCCTCACCGCTGGACTCGACGTCGGCAGCAGTACGCTGAAGATCGCGTTCTGGAAGGGCGACGCCCACAACGGCGAGGTCCTCTACACGCACGCGGAGCGGCTGCGTCGTCGCGACGTGAAGTCGGTCATCCCGGAGGCCTACGCGGCCGCGCTCGAAGAAGCCGAGATCGACCGCAAGGACGTGGCCTACGTCGCCACGACGGGGGAGGGCGACCTCGTCGACTTCCGCCGTGGTCACTTCTACTCTATGACGACCCACGCGCGTGGCGCCGTGCAGCTCATCCCGGAGTCGCGCGCGGCACTCGATGTCGGCGCACTGCACGGCAAGGCCATCAAGATGGACGAACGCGGCAAGGTCCTCACCTATCGCATGACGTCCCAGTGTGCGTCAGGGTCGGGCCAGTTCGTCGAGAACATCAGCCGCTACCTCGGCGTCGCCCTCGACGAGGTCGGCCCGCTCTCACGTTCGGCCGATAATCCGGAGGCCTGCAGCAACATCTGCGCGGTGCTCGCGGAGACCGACGTCATCAACATGGTCTCACGCGGCATCTCGATCCCCAACATCTTGAAGGGCATCCACCTCAGCATGGCCGGGCGACTGGTCAAGCTGCTGAAGGCATCGAAGACCGAGGGCATCGTCGTCATGACGGGCGGCCTCGCGAAGGATGAAGGCCTCGTTGCGGCCATCACCGAGGTCGTGCAGCAACAGGACCTCCCGTTCGAGCTGCAGACACATCCGCTCAGCATCCACGCTGGCGCGGTCGGCGCCGCCATCTTCGGCGCGTTCCGTCACGAGGTCATCGCGGCACGGGCGGCCCACGCTTGAGCAACCGGCCCGTACTCCCTGGACTCGCCGGCAGGGTCGTCGCCGTCGTCGGCGGTTCGGGTGGGATCGGCGCCGCCGTCATGGAGATCCTCTCCGAGGCGGGTGCCGTGACCTGGGATCTGTCTGTCGAGCCCGCGAGTGAGCCGGCGCCCGAGACGTTCATCGCAACCGACATCAGCGACCCGGCGTCCGTCGATGCCGCGCTGCGGACCGTCGTCGGGCGTGCCGGCGACCTCGACGGCCTCGTCAACGCGGCCGGCCTCACGCGCGACCGCACGCTCCTCAAGATGAGCGACGAGGAGTGGCGCGAGGTCATCGACGTCGACCTCACCGGAGCGTTCAACGTCCAGCGGGCGGCTGCTCGTCACATGGTGCAGAACGGCGGCGGGTCGATCGTCCAGATCACGTCCGTCAACGGACTGCGCGGCAAGTTCGGCCAGTCGAACTACTGCGCCGCGAAGGCGGGCGTCATCGGCCTGGTCCGCACCGGCGCCCGCGAACTGGGTCGCAAGAGCATCCGCGTCAACGCACTCGCCCCCGGCATGATCCTGACCGAGATGACCGAGGCCCTCCCCGAGGCTGCGCGTGAGCGAGCGACCGAGGAGACGGCTCTCGGCCGCCTGGGCGACCCGATCGACATCGCCGGCCCGGTCGCCTTCCTGCTCTCCGACCTCGCCAGGCACGTGACGGGTCACGTCCTGATCGTGGACGGAGGCCAGCTGGCCTGATCGACTCTCGGAGGCGGCTGTGGAGTCACCGCCGCGCGACTTCGCGAGAGGAACCCACCGTATGCCCGTAGCCCGATCCCTATCGCCGTTGCTCCGCGCGCCACCAGAGCCACACACCCGCGACGAGCAGGGCCGGGACGGAGAGCATCAGGATGCCCGCTTCTGTGATACCGCCTACCAGGCGATTGGCCTCGGGGGTGTCCCCGAGCTGCGGTCATCAGCCCTGCGCACTGGCGAACTTCGCCAGAACGGCGATGAACAGCGTCGTGAGGAAGATGCGAGTTCGAAGCATGGCTACATCCCTGCCGCGTCGAAAGCCATCAGGTAGTACATGACGAGAGCGGTGGCGAACACGCCGATTCCGACCGTCAACGAGATGTCGCGGTGCTCCTCTTTCAGGTGCATGAACCAGGTGAGAATCACGAGCGCCTTGACCGTGATCCCGACGATGACGACCATCGGGTTCTCGATGAAGAACATCGCGATGGTCACGACCAGCAGGAACGCCCAGGCCTTCCAGTAGGTCCCGTAGTTCGGTTTGCCGTCTGCAGCGACGTCAGACATGGATCGCGATCCTCTACAAAAGGTAGAAACAGCCGAAGACGAACACCCACACGAGGTCGACGAAGTGCCAGTAGAGGCCGGCGAGCTCGGTGCCTTCCTTGCCCCCCTTCCCGGCGGCTTGCTTCAACGCCGTGACGAGGAGAACGATGACTCCCGTGAGGACGTGGAGTCCGTGGAATCCCGTGACCGCGAAGAAGAACGCCGAGAATCCCCGCACGCCCCAAGGGTTCGATTCGAGGCGGGCCCCGTGGTCGATGATCTCCGACCACTCGTAGGCCTGCATCCCGAGGAAGATCAGCCCGCCGAGGATCGTGAGCCAGACCCACTTGGCGGCGGCGCGCCCGTCCCCCGCACGCGACGCGGCGACCCCGCACGCCATGGTGGCGCTGCTCGTGATCAACACGAAGGTCATCGCTGCGATGAACGGAAGCTGGAAGATGTCCGCACGATCGGGCCAGGTGTCGGCGGCCGCCCGGTTGAATCCGTACGCGACCAGGAACCCGGCGAACAGGAGGGCATCGGTCACGATGAACCACCACATCATGAGCTTCTGCCAGCTCATGTTGTACGGGGTGACGTCGCCACCCTGCCACCGCGCGCTGCTTGGGTCGCTACTCATCGTTCTTCTCCCTGCGAGGCTTGATCAACCGATCGACAACAGCACGTAGACGTACAACCACACGATGCCGACGAAGTGCCACCACATCGTCACGGCGGACAGCAATGCGGGGCGGCGAATCGCGAACGTGAGAGCGATGATGCCGCCGATGAGGTGGACCGCATGCACCGCGCACAGAATGCTGATGAACATGCCGTGGATCACGTCGGCCGACGCCAGGCCGGCATCCGCCAGCTGGCGCCAGGCAACCAGTTGGCCGACCAGGAACAGGACGGCCAACCCGAGCGTCGACAGCAGCAGGCGCGACGAATCCCGCCGCCGGGCGGCCTCGAGAACGACGCTGCTCAGGACGATGACGGCGGTCGTGGCCACCAGGATTCCCGGAAGTCGCACCGGACTCCAGTCGGCGCCGGTTCTCCGGATGAGGTACGCCCCCGTGAAGGCCGCGAACAGCATGGTCGTGATGGCGACGATGAGGACCGTGATGAGCCGATTGCTCCGGTCTCTCCTCAGGATGAGCTCGTGATTCGTCATGCGCTCTGTGGGCTCCCCTGGGAGACGAAGTCGCTCCCATCGTCGTTCGGACCGTAGTCATAGGGATCCCGGTCGGCGTCGGGGAGGGGTCCCTGCCAGTTGCCGTGCCCAGGAGGAGACGGGGTCGTCCACTCGAGAGTCGTCGAATCCCACGGGTTGTCCGGAGACTTCTCCCCGGCAAAGGCGCTCTTGAAGAAGTTCCACAGGAACACGAACTGGCCGAGCATCAGGACTCCGCTGAGGAGCGTGATCGGCAGGTTCAGCCCGCCGAGGCCCTCCGCGTAGGTGAACTCCCCGTGGTCGTAGTAGCGCCTGATCAACCCGCCCATCCCCTGCAGATGCATGAGGACCCAGATCGTGAGCATCGCAGGGCACGTCATCCAGAAGTGGATCCTGCCGAGCCGTTCGTTCATCAAGCGTCCGAACATCTTCGGGAACCAGTGGTAGATGCCACCGAACAACGCGAAGAACGTCACGGTCCCGATCATCAGATGGAAGTGACCGACGACGAAGTACGTCTCGTGCAGATACACATCGGACGTCGCGGTACCGAGGAACAGCCCCCCGAAGCCGCCGAGCCCCACCGCGGAGACGAGTCCGAGCCCGAAGCACATCGCGGTCGTGAACCGGATGCGCGACCGCCACAACGTGGCGAGCAGGTTCACCCCCACGACGGCGAACGGCAGCGTGATGAGCACCGTCGAGATCGAGAAGTACTCCGCCAGGTAGGGGTTCATCCCACTCGCGAACATGTGGTGGCCCCACACGATCATGCTGAGGAACCCGATCACCACGAGCGAGTAGACGGTCGTGCGATACCCGAACGGACGTCGGCGTCCGTAGGTGGTCAGGATCTCGAACGCCACGCCGATGGCGGGCAGGACGATGACGTAGACCTCGGGGTGTCCGAGGAACCAGAACAGGTGCTGGAACAACAGCGGCGTACCGCCCGCGTAGTCGAGGGCCTCCTGACCGATGATCATCCCCTCTGGCAGATAGAACGACGTCCCGAGGTGGCGGTCCATCAGCAACAGCACGGCGGCGGCTGTCAGGGCGGGGAACGACAGCACCCCGAGGACCGCCGACACGAAGAACATCCAGATGTTGAGCGGCATCCGCCGCATGGTCATGCCCTTCGCCCGCATGTTCAGCACGGTGACGATGAAGTTCAGGCCGCTCATCGTGAACGAGACGATGAAGAGCGCCATGGCGAGGAGCCACAGCGTCTGTCCCATTCCCGAACCCGGCACGGCCTCCGCCACGGCACTCAGGGGCGGATACGCCGTCCAGCCTGATGCAGCGGCCCCGCCGGGCACGAAGAAGGACACGATCATGATGATGCACGCCGGCACCATGATCCAATAGGACAGCATGTTCAGGAGCGGATACGCCATGTCCCGCGCGCCGATCTGCAACGGGATGAGCAGGTTCCCCAAGCCGCTGACGAGCGCCAGCGAGATGACGAAGAAGATCATCAACGTGCCGTGCATCGTCACGACGGCGAGGTACGTCTCAGGCTGCATGAGCCCCGAGTCGGACCACGTCAGCTGGATCCTGATCAGGGCAGCCAGCGCCGCCGCGACGAGCGCCATGATGATCCCGGTGACGATGTACTGAACCCCGATCACCTTGTGATCGAAGCTGAAGATGTACTTCTGGATGAACCCGGTGGGTGCGTGGTCACTCAACCTGCTTCTCCGCCCTACTGGAACGTCTCTTGTTCGGCAATCCACGACGCGAAATCAGCCGCCGACTGCACCTTGAGGACACCGCGCATCTTGTAGTGACCCAGCCCACAAAGCTCGGCACACGCGATCTCGTAGTCGCCCGTCCGGGTCACCTCGAACTGCACCGACGTGATGAGACCTGGCACGACGTCCTGCTTCACGCGCATGTGCACGACCGTGAAGCTGTGCAGGACATCGTGCGACCTCAGTCGAACGACGATGGGACGATCGACCGGCAGGTGCATCAACCCGTCTATCACGATGTCGTCCTCGGCCGCCTCGTCCTCGTCGTCGAGTCCGAGCGGGTTGTCCATGTCATCGACGAACTCGGGATAGTGCGCACCGAATTCACCGTCCTCGCCTGGGTACCGGACGATCCAGCCGAACTGCTTTCCGACGACCTCGACGACGAACGCATCATCCGGCGGGTCGCCGTACATCTGCTCCCAGGCGGGCAGCGCCAGCACGATCACCCCCGACTCGGAGACGATCGCCATGACGAGCACGACCGCAATCGCGACGCGAACCTCGGCACGTCGGCTGGCGTTCCCCGTCGATGCATCCCGGTTTCGTGACCCCACGATCCAGAGGCCGAGGACGAGGTGCCCGGCGATGATGAAGATCCCGACGATGACGAGGAGGTAGTCGATGACGCGATCGACGATCTCCCCGTGCACGGTCGCGACCTCTGGCCTCCAGGTGCGGAAGAGGAACCCCAGAGCGACGAATACGCCCGCGGACGCGAACAGCCAACCCAGAGTGCGCGCCATTCCGGCGTTCTGGCGTGGCGTGGCGGAGTCCTGACGGTCACTCATGCAATCTCCCTGACGACTATCAGTCGAACGGCGGCCTTGCTTGGCAGGCTCTCTGCTGTCAGACCTGCCCTCATCGAAGGTCTCGTCCCTTGGATATGTGGCGGGTCACGACTGACCGTGGCCCGCGATGTTCGAAAGGCGCCCTTCAATTGACTCACGTCACTGGCAAAAGGAGTGCCGAATGCGCCGTTTGATCATCTGTTTGACAGCCGTCAGCTTCTTGCTTGTTTCGGGCCTCTCTGCGCAGATCGCGCAGGATGATGGAGGGTTGAGCAGCAGCCGCACGACCGGGGAAAACTCCGCGGTGACCGCGGAGAATCCCTCGACATCGGTCAAGGGTGTGGTTCGTTTCACTGGCAAGAAGCCGCCGAAGCAGCGCAAGATCACGCTAACGAGCGACCCTGTGTGCGAGAGCCTGCACGACGGCAAGGACTTCCGCAGCGAGTCGGTCCTCGTCAACAAGGACGGCACCCTCCGTAACGTGTTCGTGTGGGTCAGCAAGGGCCTCGACGGCGAGTCGTTCCCGATGCCGAAGGAGCCGGCGGTGCTGGATCAGGTCGGCTGCCGATACACCCCCCACGTGCAGGGAATCCGTACGGGGCAGGGACTCACGGTCCGCAACAGTGACGCGACGACCCACAACGTCCACACCCTCCCGAAACTCAGCCAGTCGTTGAACTTCGCGCAATCCAAGAAGGGCTCCGAGCGAACGATCAAGTTCTCGCGTCGGGAGGTGATGGTGCTCGTTAAGTGCGACATCCACCCATGGATGAGCGCGTACATCGGCGTCGTGGACCACCCGTTCTTCGCCGTGACCGGCGACGGCGGGACGTTCGAGTTCAAAGGCCTCCCCCCGGGCACCTACACCATCTCGGCCTGGCACGAGAAGTACGGGACCCAGAAGCAGGAGATCACCGTCACCGAGAGCGGCGCGACGGAGATGAAGTTCGGCTTCAAGAAGAAGCGCCGCCGGCGCAGCTGATCGCCCGCGCCACGAAGCAGCGCGCCGCACGCCATCGAGCTGTTGGAGGTCCCGGTTCGCAGGATCTCCAACAGTCGCTTTCCAGACGACGGTTGACGTCCGTCACGTCTTGCCGATCGTCCTGGATTGAAGCCTGCGCACACGAGTGACCAAGATCCCCCAGTACCGCCAACGTCCCGCCGATGAGCGCTCGAGCACGACAACTCTTGATGTTGGTCCTGGTGGCGGCATTCGGGTTCCAGACCTGGTTGGTGTACGCCGATCCGACCGGCCGCACGGCCCGGCTCTCATCCGAGGCCGTGCGCGGGCGCGCTCTGTGGCACGAGCACAACTGCCAGAGCTGTCATCAGATCTACGGATACGGTGGCTTCCTGGGCCCCGACCTCACCAACGCGGCCACCCACCTGACGGACGCGCGGCTGAGTTCCATCCTGACGGAGGGCGCGGGTGTGATGCCTGCGTTCCATCTGGACCGGGACGAACGCGCGGCCATCGCGAGGTTCCTGGCCGAAGTGGACACCACCGGCACCGGCCAACTTCCGCCGCGGATCAGCTTCGATGCGGAAGAGGAGCTTCAGAGCGTGGTCGATGCGGCGACCGCGACCTCGGGGCCCCTCTCCGCGGTGGAATCGCGAGGACAGGAGGTCTTCCTCGAGCAGAAGTGCATCGGCTGCCACCTGCCCAACCCCGTCGCCACCAAGAAGGCGACCGACCTGACCACGATGGTCGGCAAGCTCGGTCGGGACGGAGTCAAGGGAATCGTCCGGGTGGGTATCCCGGCGCAGGGCATGCCCACGTTCTCTGGTCTGTCCGATGAAGATCTCGACGCACTGACAGCCTTCCTCGCGTGGCTGGGTCGGAACGGAGAGGTCGTACGCGGCCGGTTCGCCGCATCCGCGGAGGACGCACGCAAGGCCAACACCGGACTCCCCTGGTTCGAGTACCGATGATGATCCGCTCCATCGTCCCCAGCGCAGAACGCATGGTCCTGACGACGATGGCATGCGCGCTCGCCTGCATGGCCATCTCGATCATCGTCGGCGCCATCGGAGCGCTCTCGTACGTCCCCGTCATCGGCCCTGCGATGGCCGGCCGGGGTCTCAGTCTCGTCCAACTCCGACCGCTCCATACGACGTTCGCGTCGGCCTGGATCTACCTCGGGTGCGTCGCCGGGATGTACGCGTTCCTGGCACACGCATTCGGTGCGCCGAGCCGCCGGGATCGGCTCCGGTTCCGCATTCACATGGTCTGCTGGGGCGTCGCTGGCGCCGGAGCGCTGATCACCCTGCTGTTCGGTTGGGGATCCGGGCGCGAGTACCTGGGCTTTCATCCCGCGTTCTCGGTACTGATCATCGTCGGCTGGCTGTGCTTCCTGTGGACCTTCCTGCGCCGCGTCCTGCCCGGATTCTGGTCGCGTCCCGTCTACGTCTACATGTGGACCACGGGCGCGCTCTATTTCGTCTACACGTTCGTGGAAGGCCACGCCTACCTGCTCCCGTCGGTCGCAGGACACCCCGTCGCGGACCTCCAGATCCAGTGGAAGTCGTGCGGGTCGTTGGTCGCGTCGTTCAATCAGATGGTCTACGGCACGCTGCTCTTCGTCGGCGAGCGCATGACCAACGATCGCAGGGCGGGGCAGTCCCGAGCGGCGTTCACGCTGTTCGGTATCGGGCTGCTCAACTCCTTCACGAACTCCGCGCACCACACCTATCACTTGCCTCAGGACGCGCTCATCAAGTGGATCGCGTTCGTGGTCAGCATGCTGGAACTGATCATCCTCTGGAGTCTGCTGGCCGACATCGTGCGAAAGGTCGGCACCCGGCGGCCGCACTACAGACAGTTCTCTGCATCGACGCACCTGTTCGCGCTATCCAAGCACTGGAACGCGTTCCTCCTGCCCGTTGCCCTGCTGATCTCGATCCCGCCGCTGAACGCCCTCATCCATGGGACGCACGTCGTGATGGCGCACGCGATGGGTTCCGAACTCGCAATCGACAGCTACATCCTCCTCGGTGCGTTCGCCTGGCTGTTCGCCCGGTCATTCCCCAAACGAGAGGCCGTCAGGGACGTGATCAACGGCCCCAGGGTCCGCCATTACATCGGGTGGTTGAACAGGACGCTGATGGTGCTCATCGCCAGTCTGCTCATACGAGGCCTCGGAGTCGGCGTCACGCGCTACCTCGGGCACCCCGAGCCCGAGTGGTTGGGGGTCTTCCCAGCCGTCTTCGTGATCTCGGGTGTCGCCGTCGGCTATTCACTGCTGAACCTGATCCTCTGCTGGCTCCCGCTTCTACGCGAACCACTCCGCCACCGGCTCTTCCGCGACGACCCGCGTTGGACGGACTCCACGAGCCCTTTCCTCGAGAAGCGTCGGCGCTACAGGTAGCCCCCGAGGACGACCTCGAGCCCTCCTGTCAGACGCGCGGGCTCCGGCGAGGAGGGCGGAGCGAAGAACACACCCTGGAGATAGAACTGGAGTCCGGTCAGGCCACCCAGCGAAGGCACGCTCACCGGGAAGTCGACAGGGGCACCCGCCACGAGGACCCCCCCCGCGACCGCGACCGCGCCGCCGAGGTCGTCATGGGGGGCGGCATCACTGGCCGTGAGCTTGATCACGAAGCTAGCGTTCGCGTCGTAGACATACGTCGAGCCCGACGAGAACAACCCGCCGGCGTTGTCCTGCCTCGCGCCTATCGCGATGTGCAGCCCATCGATGCCGACCGAGGACCCGAACTTGGCCTGGAGGTGACCGTCGGAGGGGACGATCTTGATGGACTGCTGGCCGCTTGCCACGTCAAACAGGTACGCCGCCCCCGAGTGCCAGAAGTTCGGGCTCGCCTCCGGCGCGCCGATCACTGCAGTGCTGCCATCGAGGTCGACGCTGGCCCCGAAATTCGCCCAGGCCGTCCCGTCGAGCGCAATCAGCCGGTGGAGCTGGTTCCCGCTCGAAACGTCGAAGACGTATGCGGCGCCGGCCCGTCCACTCACGCCGTTCTCGAGGCGGGCGCCGACGAGGATGCGACCGGCGTCGATGGCGACCGCCTCTCCGAAGCCACTGAGCCCGAACGTCGTCGTTCCTCCCGTAGGCACGAGCTCCCGCAGCTCCTGGCCCGTCGAGGCATCGAATACGTAAGCGGAGCCGAGGCTCCCGATCACGACGAGGTCGCCGTCCATCGCCACCGCCGAGCCGAACTGGTCTCCGGCGGCGGCGTTCCCAGCCTGGAGCTTGAACAGTTGGGTCCCGGTGCCCGCGTGGAAGATGTAGACCGCACCGGAGTCCATGCCGACCCCGTCCGAGAACGGTGAACCGACGGCAACCAGTCCGCCATCCGTGGCGATCGCCGAACCGAACCGGTCGCCCGGAGCACCGTCCGAGGGAACGAGTTCGAACAGCTGGACGCCGGATGGAGCCGCGTAGATGTAGGCCGAGCCCGAGTTCAGGCCGGACTCGTCCGCCTGCGCCGCGCCGACCGCGAGAAGCACTCCGTCTGTGGCCACAGCCGAGCCGAAGTAGTCGCCGGCCGCTCCGTCACCCGGCAGCAGCTTATGGTGCTCCGAGCCCTGGGCCCCTATGGAAGAGGCAAGAGCGAGCAGAAGGCAGACCGACAGGCATGAAAGGTCGGCTCGGTTCGTCAGCATCGATTCGTCTCTCAGTTGATACGCAAGCGGATGGGTCATGACGGCGCCGGCACGGGCGTCACGAGATAGCCGTAGACTGGTAGAGGACTCGCACCAGACATCCCAACCGCGCTCGCTTCCACCTGACAATCGTCATGCGAACGCAACCCCTATGCCGTTGCGCCCTTCTCCATGTTCGGGCAGCGGTCCGCCACGAGGATCTCCAACAAACCACGCCGCTACGTGTCCATGATCCGGACACCCGCCCTGGCCGCCTGTCGTGGCGCTCTACTGGACCGTGTAGCGGGGGACGTTCGAGACGCCGCCGAGCGTCCCGCCCGTGCTGTCTCTCACGACACTTGGGCATTTGGGCGACGGAGATTCGCGCAGGGAAGTCCCGAGTGTCGTGGGAGGTGGCACCCGGCACCATCAAGGAGACCTTCGTCCCGCCCAAGGACTGGCGCTGCCCGTTCATGGGGTAGGGCTCAGGCGAGCACGTCGGTGATGACGTGGCCGTGGACGTCGGTGAGCCGACGTTCGCTGCCGTTGTGGATCCAGGTCACCTCGGTGTGATCCAGCCCCAGGATGTGGAGGATGGTGGCGTGCATGTCGTAGACGGTGACCGGGTGTTGCTCCGCCCGGTGACCGAATTCGTCCGTGGCGCCGAAGCTGAAGGGGGCCTTCACGCCGGCCCCGGCCATCCACACGGTGAAGCCCTCGGCGTTGTGGTCCCTGCCGCTGGCGCCCTTCTGGAACGTGGGCATGCGACCGAACTCCGTGGTGAACACGAACAGGGTGTCCTCCAGGAGCCCGCGGCGCTCCAGGTCCCGGAGCAAGGCCGCGGCGGGTTGGTCCAGGACGGGGCCGTGCTTGGTGTACTGGTTCTTCAGGTGCTTGTGCCCGTCCCAGTTGCCGACGCCCTCGCCCATGGCGTAGGCGCCGTTGAACAGCTGCACGAACCGCACGTCCCGTTCCACCAGGCGACGGGCCAGGATGCAGTTGCGGGCGAACCCCGCCTTGACCTTGTCGCTGGAGTCCGCGCCGTACATGGCGAGGGTCTCCGGGCGCTCTGAAGACAGGTCGCAGGCCTCCGGGACGGACAGCTGCATGCGCGCGGCCAGCTCGTGGGCGGCGATCCTCCCGGCCAGGTCCGTGTCCCCCGGGTTCTGGCTCAGGTGACGATCGTTGAGCAACTTCAGGTAGTCCCGCACGGCCTGATCCGTCGCGGGGGTGACGCCCTCGGGGGCCGCCAGATTGCGCAGCGGAGCGTTCATGTTGAAGGGCGTGCCCTGGTACTGCGCCGGGAGGAACCCGCACCCCCAGTTGTTGGCGCTGGCCTGGGGCACCCCCCGCGGGTCCGGGATCGCGACGAAGGTGGGCAGGTCCCGGTTGTCGCTGCCCAGGGCGTAGGAGACCCAGGACCCCATGCTGGGGAAGCCGTCCAGGGTGAACCCCGTGCTCATGAAGTTCTCGCCCGGACCGTGGGTGGCCGTGCGGCTGGTCATGGAGTGGATGAAGCACATGCGATCCACCAGCTCGCCCAGCTGGGGCAACAGGTCCGATGTGTGCTTGCCGCACTCGCCGCGAGGCCTGAACGCCCACGGGCTCCGGGTCAGGTTTCCGTTCTCACCCTGGAAGGTCACCAGCTTGTCGATCCCGGGCATGGGCTGCCCATGGCGCTTCAGCAGCTCGGGCTTGTAGTCGAAGGTGTCCAGCTGGCTGATGGCCCCGGAGGCGAACAGCTGGATCACGCGCTTCGCGCGGGGGGCGGGGCCACGACGCACGGGGGTGCCCTGCAACGACTCGCTCAGCAAGGACGAGAGCGCGATGCTGGCGAGCCCCGCGGTGGCGTCACCGAGGAACACCCGGCGATCCAGCAA
Source organism: uncultured Isosphaeraceae bacterium (assembly GCA_964507445.1). Lineage (GTDB taxonomy): Bacteria > Planctomycetota. The sequence goes on along the minus strand of CAZDQF010000017.1, from coordinate 6,865 downwards.
CCGTCGTCCGGTGGATGTGAGGGGAGTGGTCATGGCAGGTAGAGGAACTCGTTGGTGTTGAACAGAACCCGACACAGGGATTCGAGGCCGTGCGCTCGCGTCAGGCCGACCCCCGCCTCCAATTCCGTCCCGTCCGGTTCCCGCAGGAACGTCAACTGGAAGGCCCGCCGCACCTGGGCCTCGGCGTCGGCTCCCGCCTCCTGCTCCAGGCGCCGGGCGAAGCTCGCGGCGCGGCGCTTGACGAACGGAGCGTTCAACAGGTTCAGGCACTGCAGGGCGGTGGTGGAGCGGGTGCGCTCCGCGCAGGACTGCCCCGCGTCCGGCGCGTCGAAGGCGCCGAAGGTGCCGTCCCGCTCCATGCGGATGACCCGGGCGTAGACCATCCTGCGGAAGCCGTCCTTCTCGAACACCCTGCGCGGCTCGTAGAAGCGCACGTAGTTGCCGTTGGGCTCGAACAGCTCGAACCCCGGACCGCCCATCTTCAGGTCCAGCTCGCCGCTGAGGGCGAGGATGCCGTCCCGCACCGCCTCCGCCTCCAGGCGTCTGGGGGGGAAGCGCCACAGCAGCCGCGAGTCCGCGTCCCGGGCGAGCCCCTCCGGTCTGGGGGTGCTGGCCTGGGCCCAGGTGGCGGACGCCAGGATCAGCCGCTGGATGTGCTTCACGCTCCAGCCGCTGTCCATGAACTCCGAGGCCAGCCAGTCCAGCAGCTCCGGGTGGGACGGGGCCGTCCCCATGCGGCCGAAGTCGCTGGGGGTGTCCACCAGCCCCTCGCCGAAGTGGTGTTGCCAGATGCGGTTGACCATCACCCGGGCGGTCAGGGGGTTGTCGCGGGACACCACGGCCTCCGCCAGGGCCTCGCGCCGCTCGCGCTCCGGTGTGTCCGGGCGCAATTCGAGAGACCCCAGGACCGCGGGGATGTCCGGCGTCACCACGTCCCCCGGGTTGCCCACCTCACCCCGCACCAGGAACCGCGTGGGGGAGGGCTCGACGAAACGACCGGCGTAGACCTTGGGCCGCACGCGCAGGCGCGCCACCTCGCGCTTCGCCTCATCCCGTTCCGTGATCAGGGCGGACGCCTCCGCCGCCTGCTCGTCGTCCAGGTGTCCCAGCCGGACCGCCGGGGATCTCCCCGGGTCCACGTCCCGGGGCAGCCGGTCCGCCGACGTGGCCACCGTGACCCACTGCCCGCCCGAGAGAGCCTCGATGGTGTAGGCGGTGGCCAGGCGGTCCGTGAACTTGCGATCCTGATCGCGGCCCCACAGGACCCGGTCGATGACCGCGGGCTCGGCGAAGTCGATGCGGACCCAGCCGCCGCCGCTGGTGTTGGAGATCCAGCTCCGCGGGTTACCGAACTGGCCGTCGTTCACATGGGCCAGCTGGTGTTTCGGGTCGTTGGGGTAGTCACCCGAGGAAGTGGCGGTGGCGCCGTTGGCAGCCAGGGCCACGTTGGTGGAGCCCACGTCCGTGGCCGGGGTCCAGGCCTCGAGCTCATCGATGCACGGCTCCGCGCTGTTGGTCGCGTGCACGGTGAACCGGAGCGCCGTGGCCTCGATGGGGGAGAAGCGCTCGGTGTTGCGGTCGGCGCGGACCGGGTCCCGCAGCGCCGCCACCGGGTTGGATGACGCGGCCTGCGGCGCCACCATCACCACGTCCGCGGTGACGTGAGAGGTGGCGCTCGGCCCGGAGCGCAGCACGATCCCGCTGTCAAAGGTCAGCTCGTGGACGCCCACGTCCTTGAGCCCGCTCCACGTCGCCGGGGTGGCGGGGCCCACGGTCGCGTCGGCGAATCCCCGTTGGTCCACCACCGCCAGTTGGGTGCGGTCGTCGGTGGTCTTGGGGTCGCCGTCCGCGTCCAAGAGGTAGATGGCATCGCGAGCGTGGTTCTGCGAGCCCGCACCCCAGGAGATCCAGATCCGATGCCGGCCTTCCACGTTGGGGCGATACACCATCAGGTCCCGATTCGCGCCGCCGCCGAAATACGCGTATTGCCCCGCGCTCAGGTTGGGGGCGCGGCGGAGGTCTCCCGGGTCCCGCTTCTGTCCCCGCCCGGTCCCCGCGGCGTTGTCCACTCGTCCGGCGAAGTTCACCAGGCGGGTTGCGGAGGTCGGTCCCTTGTCGGTCCCCTCGTCGATGATGACGGCGGTCTGATCCGGGAGCTGGCGCGAGGGGTAGGTGCGGAGCCTGGCGGTCAGGTGCTTGATGCGCGCGTCCAGATCCGCCAGCCGCTCTGTCACCGCTGCGTCTTCGGGGGTCCGCATGGGACGCTCGCCGTGCTGCACCCCCGCCAGCACCGCCTGCATGGCGTAGTAGTCCCGCTGACTCACGGGATCGAACTTGTGATCGTGGCAGCGGGCGCAGGCCACCGTCATCCCGAGCAACGCGGTGCCCGTGATGTCGATCATGTCCGCCAGCTCGTCCTGACGCTGGGCGGCCCCCACGGCGGGGATCTGGGACTTCACGTTGTCCCAGGGCCCGGCGACCAGGAAGCCGGTGGCGGCGTCGTCCTCCAGCACGTCACCGGCCAGCTGCGCCGTGACGAACCGGTCATAGGGCATGTCGTCGTTGAACGCCTTGATCACCCAGTCGCGATAAGGCCACGCGGACGCCCGCGGCAGGTTGGTCTCGAAGCCGTTGGTCTCGGCGAACCGCACGATGTCCAGCCAATGACGCCCCCAACGCTCGCCGTAACGGGGCGAGCCCAACGCCGCCTCCACCTCGTCGTGGAGCCGCCATTCTCCGACGTCCGCTTCCAGCGCCTCCACCCCCGGCGGCAGCCCGTGCATGACCAGGGACAGCCGCCTGGCCAGCTCCTGCCGTCGGGCCTGCGGAGACGGCCGCAGTCCAGCCTTCTCGAGGCGCGCCAGGACGAACCGGTCGATGGGCGTCTGGACCCACTGGGCGTCCGCCACCGCCGGAGGCGCCGGGCGGGTCACCGGCCGCAGGGACCAGTGCTCCTGTGGCTGCGCCGCCAGGACGGCGGTGAGGCACAAGGTCCACGGGATGACGCTGAGTTCGTGGAGGCGGCCCATGCCCTGATTCTAAACCCCAGGGGCCATTGGGGGCGGGTCTCCTATGGCGTCCGGTCCCACCGCCCGGTACAACCGGCGGCGCCGTGGGTATCCAGCAAGACAATGTCCGGGCGGAGCTGGTGGATGACGGGGCCGTCCTCCACGTCCGCAACGTCCGCTACAAGTGGGGTACCGACTTCGGCCGTGCCCTGCATTGCGACGTGGAGTGCCTGCCGTGGCTCACGAACGCCCTGCGGCGTCACCTGGAAGACAACGCCTGCACCGAGAAGGCGTTCAGCAGGGATCGCCTGCAGGTGGACTTCTCCGGTCCCGATTACCACCCCTACGTCTGCATCATCAATCGCAGAGATGAAGGAGCGCCCCACGGCGGCGTGGCGACCGTCTCCATGCTGCCCCCCATCGGCCACGCGCTGCTCGCCCAGCTCCAGCTCCTCGCCGGTCACACGCCGACCCCGTGGGAGCACGAGCCGGACCTAGGGGACCTCTTCTACCGGTGCGAGTGTCCCGCCTGCGGTGAGGACGCGCACTGGTCCGGCGCGGTAGAGAAAGAGGGCTCGGAGCTGGGGCTGCTGATGCAGTGCGCGGCGTGTCCCAACCGATTCCTGTGGGTCAGCGGGGCGCTGCAGGAGGGATTCCGGCTGCAACCGCCGGTGTTCATCCCCGGGCGCGGGGCGCCCTGAGAGGGCGCCGCGCCGCCAGCGGCTCAAGCGTCGCCGGGGGAGATGCCGCGGGTCCAGGTGGGCTTCTTCTTCTCCGGGGCGGGGGGAGCCTCCTCCACGGGCTCTTCCTCCACCTCCTCCTCGGCGTACTTCTCCGGATACAGCGTCCGGTCCATGAAGTCCTCCGCCTGCGGCCGGGTGGCGAACACGCCCAGGGTCTCCACGTCCTCGCCCAGGAGCTCTCGCACCCGATACTCACTGGCGGCGTAGGCCTGATCGATCCAGATATCTCGTTCCGACAAGGGTCGTTCTCCGCTGTATCCCTTCGCATCCTATCGGTCCTGGCGGTCCCATTCACCCCCTGGCCCGGAAGCGGACAAACCCTCGCCCCACTTGAGCTTCAGGCTCCCCTTGGTGCGCTCCGATGATTCCCGTACAGTGACCCGCTGACTCGGGGCGTGGCTCAGCCTGGTAGAGCGCTTCGTTCGGGACGAAGAGGCCGGTGGTTCGAATCCACTCGCCCCGACTCACTCACGCAGGGAGGAGAGCATCCGCTCTCCTCCCTGCTCTCGTTCGCCGTCGCGCGGCGCTCTGCTCGCTCCGCTCGCGCCTCGCCGGCGAGCTCCGCCTTCGGCTCCGCTCCCAGTGGATTTGCGCGTCCCTCGGCCTCCGGCCTCGGGCCGTCGAATCCACTCTTCAGGGATCGAACCGGTGGGAGTACTCGTGCCGTCGAATCCACTCTTCAGGGATCGAACGCGTGTGGGCGTACTCGGGCCGTCGAATCCGGTCTTCAGGGATCGGCACGGTGGGGGAGTACTCGGGCCGTAGAGTTCGGTCTCCGGGGATCGAACCGATGGGGGAGACCAGTCCAGCTCGATAGCGCCGCTCCTCCCTGCTCTCGTTCGCCGTCGCGCGGCGCTCTGCTCGCTCCGCTCTGCTCGCTCCGCTCGCGCCACGCCGGCGAGCTCCGCCAAGGGCTCCGCTCCCAGTGGATTTGCGCGTCCCTCGGCCTGCGGCCTCGGGCGGTGTGGGTCAGATGCTGGCGAACCAGTCGTGATCGACCAGGACGTCTTCGGAAATGCGCTCCTTGACGTCCACGCCCATGCGGAGTTCTTTGAGTTTGTTGACGAGTTCCTCGCCGTCGATCAGGTCGATGGGAGTGGTGCCGTCGCGTTGGGCCTCGCGGCGGGCATCTCGGGTGAACGTCCCCGTCGTGATGATGAGCCCCTTGTCCGCGCGACCGACCATGGCGCCCCGGAAGTCGCGTACGACCGGCGCGCGTACGCTGTCCTTGTAGCGTTTGCTCTGGAAGACCACATGGAACGAGAGCACTCCCCCCAGCCGGACGACCCCTTTGCCATCGATGCCGCCGTCCGGGCCGCGGGCGGTCACTTCAACGTGAGTGAAGCCCGATTCACGCAACAGCCGCTGGCAGAGGCGTTCGAATGCCTCGGCTGTGATGGACTTGACGACCTCCAGCAATTCGTCTTGCCATGCGGTCTCAGGCTGCTCTCCGGGATCTCCGGAATCGTCCGTCGTTACCGTCCGGTTCCTTCGCGCCTGTTCTCGGACGACGCGCTTCACCTCGGCTGGGTCGACCGTCGGGGTTCCATGCCCTCTTGGGGTCAACGCCCATACGCCACGTGCCGAGTTCTCGAGCAGGCCGAAGTTCTTGAGATACGTGCGTGCCCAGGCGAGTCGGTAGCCGACCTTCGTTGCCGTGCCTCGGTGGATCTCGGACATGTCGTCGTCAGACAGTCCGAGAATCTCCGCTACGCGATCTTCTTGTTCCTGAATAGAGCCCGATCCGCCGATCTGCCGGAGAGCTTCGAGCAGCGGATTGAACAGTTCGTCGTACGTCGGGATTGGCATTCGGCGTTTGATTCTATCGGCCGACCGCAATGAGGGCGTCGTCATTCGCCGCAGGGCCCCGCGTGGGGTGCGATCGCTACGCCCGGAGATGCTCTTCACTCTGGTGGCAGGCCCCTCCGCTCTCACCGATCGAACGGGCGCGGTAGCAACGGGTTCTGAGGTGTCCGGGTCATCACAGCCTTGACGGATTTCCTGTCACAGGTGACGGACTGATGACAGAGGGCCGCCACCGTCACATGGTCAGGCGGAGTGCTGTAGGCTTGCCTCGCAGTTTTCCGGACCCCACGCCCCCATTCGTGAGTATAGCCATGAAGTCAGTCGCCGCCGTCGTCGCCCTGTCGTTGACCGTCGCCGCCCAGTCTACGCTCACCGTGCCTGCCCAGTACCCGACCATTCAGGCCGCCATTGACGCGGCGGTGGCGGGCGACACCGTGTTGGTGGACCCGGGTACTTACTGCGAGACCATCAACTTTGGCGGTAAGGACATCACGGTTAGGTCGGTGAGCGGCCCGGCCTGGACGATCATCGACGCGAACGACACGGGGACCGTGGTGAGCTTCATCTCCGGTGAGACCAGCGCCGCCGTGTTGGCGGGTGACCCGTTGTTCGGCGGCACCCTCGATGCCACCGGGGCCTTCTCCTACACCATCCCGGGGTTGGGGGCCCTGCCGTTCCTCTCCGGCCAGACCTTCTGGGGCATGGGCATCCAGCAGCTCCCTTCCGGCGTCTACGAACCCTCCAACATCGCCTCCATCACGTTCTGAGGACCGTCATGAGATCACTCGTTGTTCTGCTCTGTCTGTCGTTGCCCGTTGGGGCACAGAGTGGGTTCGGCCCCCAGCAGGTGGTCTCCACCAACGCGGACGGTGCCGCAAGCGTTTACGCGACCGACCTTGACGGTGACGGTGACGCAGACGTGCTATCCGCGTCGCACCTCGGTGACAAGATCGCCTGGTACGAGAACATCGGAGGCGGCAGTTTTGGCCCCCAGCAGGTGATCACCACCAACGCTGATGATGCCCGAAGCGTCTACGCCACCGACCTTGACGGTGACGGTGATGCGGACGTGCTGTCGGCGTCGTGGTTAGACGGCAAGATCGCGTGGTACGAGAACCTGGGTGGCGGGACGTTCGGTGGTCAGCAGGTGATCATCAACACCATAGATGCCCACAGCGTCTACGCCACCGACCTGGACGGTGATGGGGATGCGGACGTGCTGTCCGCGTCATACTCCGACGACAAGATCGCGCGGTACGAGAACCTGGGGGGCGGGATGTTCGGCCCTCAGCAGGTGGTCTCCACCAG
>CAZDQF010000016.1:0-111738 GCA_964507445.1 uncultured Isosphaeraceae bacterium | reverse complement strand
GACGAGAGGAACGCCGCCTGACGTGGGCCTCGAACACAACATTTGCAAATAGCTCATCCGGCGGACAAGCACCTTGTCTCTGCAGACACGCTCCAAGATTCTCCTTGCCACGTTCTTCATTGGTTTCGCAACTCGAAGACCTTGGCGCCAACGTTGAATTCATGGATCGCCCGAAGACGACAGAACACGTACCCCGTGCGCCCATCCAGGAAGCCCAGTTTGATGACGTACAACCAAAGGAACAGGAACAGCGGGCGAAATGGCATTCTGATGAACAGCGCCTTGAGAACCTTCCGCCGTACGAGCGGCTCTCTGCTGAACATCCCTACGACCGACGGGAGAGGCATCTCGAGCTGACGCACCCGTCGACACGCGTTCCAGGTAGAGAACTCGTTCTGCTTACGAATCCAGTACGCGAGATCTTCGTTCGTATCGTGGACCAACATCTCCTTTAATCTGCCGACCTCACCGGTAACAACGATGTTCTCGTGGACTTCGTTGTCCCATCCGCCCTCTCCCCGCATGCCAAGGTCTTCGTACTCTCCGCAGCCCCTCCGAAACAGACGTAGCATCCATCCATGGCTCCAAGAGTGCTTCATCCAGCGACCCAAGAAGACGAACTTCCAGCGAACGTAATAAGCAGAGACTCGCTGATCGGTTATGGCATGCGCGATTTCAGCAGCTAGCTCGGTCGTCACCCGCTCATCAGCGTCCACAACGAGAATCCACTCTGAGGCGATGGGTAGGTTTCGGATCGCCCAGTTCTTCTTCTTCGGCCATCCACCGTGGTAGTCGAACTGTGCCAGTTGCCGCCCCCACTGCTGCACGATTGCAGCTGTGGCGTCTGTGCTGCGGGAATCGACGACGAACACCTCTTCTGCCCATTCGAGAGAAGCTAGGCAATCTTGAAGGTTTGCTCCCTCATTCTTGGCAGGAACGATGACAGTTACCGGGACTCGTGCGGAGCCACTTCCCGACGCCATGCTGTCGGCTTGGTCATTCACCTGAAGTATGTACGAATTCCGGGCGGTCTCCGCGACCGCAAAGCCAACGATACGTTCGACTCATCCGATCGCCGATGACCTCCCAGGCAAACTCGCGGCGGACCCACTCATGGCCACGTGCGCCCATATCACCAAGCTCTGTCGAAGTGCGACCCAACGCATCTCGGAGCGCCCCACTGAGGCCCGATCGCGACGTCTCGAACCACCACCCACACCCCTCGGCCTCCACCCCTGCCCACGGCGCAGCGGTAGACACGATGACAGGGACTCCGTGGGCCAATGCCTCCGCAACCGCAATCCCGAAGTTCTCATTGTGGGTCGGCAGCACGAACAAGTCAGCTGCTCGAAACGTCTCGGACTTGGCCTCGCCGATGACTTCACCCACGAACGACACACGAGACAATCGCAACGTGGTCGCGAGTGATTTCATCTTCTCTGCGTACGAGTGCTCTTCCGGCCCAGCGATCTGCAACTCCCAGTCAGGAAACTCGTCCTCGAGGCGGACCCACGCATGCAAGAGGTCGTCGACGCCCTTCTTCGGGTGGATTCGGGACAGGAACAAGAGCCGTCTATGTCCCGTTCTTTGGGACGCCACCGGCCTCACCAGGTCGGGGCAGGAGAGACCGTTGGGCACCACAGCGACAGGGTTCCGCAAGCCGTAACGTCGAACGTCTTGCAACTCTGCTTCCGAAGTCACGTGGATACAGTCTGCTCGGCGCAAGCTACGACCCTGCCCGTACCAGTCGATGATCTTCTTTCGACAACGGGCGCGATTGAGAGACCATTCGGAGAGCGTCCCACGAGGCGAGACAACCAACCGGCAGTTCGTGCCCTCTATGGCCCCGCGGGGGTAGATGCTGGGCATCATCCAGAGACTGTTGGTGTGGATGACGTCGGCCCGCCGGGCAGCGGCCCGCAGGGCGGCCTTCAGCTTCGGGGACACGCCGAGTCGACGGAGCCAGCCCCCTCGCAAGCACGGGAACGCCGTCGTACGACTGAACGTAGTCCGCGCCGGCAGCGGTTCGAGCACGAACAGGTCCACCTCATTACCGCCGTCCTGCAGCGCCCGCGACAATCCCGGAACGGACTGGGAGGGGCCACTGGACTGGTCCGCGATGCGCGGAACGACCTGGACGATGCGCGTGCACGCGCTCACCGGTCGCCACCCCGCCGCGACCTCTCGGTCGCTTCGCAGAAGCCTCTCACCGCCGAGTCGTACCGCCAGTCCTCTATGAGCTTCAGGCTCGCGTCCTTCATCTGTTGCAGCCGTCCACGATCCGCCAGGACCCGTCTCAGCGCATCGAGAATCGAGTGCTCGTCGACGGCCGCCAGACCGGCGCCGTTGACACCGTCCCGCACGAGGTCCATCGCGGCTCCACAGGTCCCATTGGTGGCCGCCACCACCGCGAGACCGCACGACATGGCCTCGTTGATGGTCAGGCCCCAGGGCTCGCTCTCGTAAGGACAGACGAGCACGTCGTGATCCTGGTAGATGGCCGGCAGGTCGCAGGGCTTTGAGCGTCCCCTCAGCACGATCCCGTCGCCGCCCCACTCGTCGACGCGCGCCTTGAGCCTCTCCCAATCGGGGCCCGTGCCGACGATGGTCAGCGTGCAATCCGAGCTCCCCTCCTCCTCTGCAAGACGGATGAACGCCTCCACGAGACACATGACTCGTTTTCGTGGGATCAGTCGCCCGACGAACAGCAACCGTACCGCATCGGTTTGGCGGCTGTTCCGCGCGCGGGGCTTATACACGTGCTCGTCCACTGCGTAGCGGGCCTCCACCAGTTGATCCTGGCGGGCACCGTACGACTCCCAATACCGGCGATTGGCCGCCCCGATGTGGAGGATCGCCGAGGCTCCGGACACCAGCCTGCCCAACAAGCGCCGCTTCAATCCCTTCCAGCGGCCCATCCCGGTCTCGATGAAACCATTGGAGTCGCCGCGTAGCGCGTAGGGAATCCGCCACCACCAGCAGGCCGCCATCGCGGCCCAACTCGCGGTGTAGGAATATCCGTGGATCAGCAGCAGGTCCGGACGCCTGCGGCGCAACAGCCGCATCGTCCTGAAAAACGCCGCCACCTCCCGGACGACTCCACGGGGTCTTTCGCAGATCGCCTGGGACGGGTATGAGAACGCACCCTCCAGTCCCGTCCGCTCCTCGCCCCAGGCCGTTCCGCTCCGTCCGAGGTACTGGTACAGCACGGAGATGCGGATGCGCGAGGAATCATGAATCCGCTGGAACAACGGCTCCCGGTAGGGCGCCGGCAGACGCGACACCACATGCAAGGAGGGAACCGCGCGCCCGTTCGTCTTCGAGCCAGGTTCATGCATCGGTCTGGCTTGTCACTCCCGCCCAGGATGCGGCTGGGGGGCCGAATGACGCGCAATCATGGTCTCTGCGAAACACCGCACCCAGTGATCGCGCCAGAACTCTGACGAATCGCCAGTGGTCTCTCACACGTCGACGGCGCGCGGTCGCGGCTACCGCACGCATGGAAGACACACCGAGGACCATGACCGCCATGACGAGTGCGGAGGCGGGACGGCCGCAGTTCATCATCAGGAGCACCGCGTTGCGTTTCAGGAGGAAATTGACCATTCCCAGGTAGTCGTATCCCTCCGACTTTTGGAGGTGCAGGATGCTGTCGATCGGCACGTACACGCTTCTCCAGCCCTGCCCCCGCGCACGAATGGCCAGGTCCGCATCCTCCCGGTACATGAAGATGCTGTGATCGAACACGCCGACCTCGCGAAAGACGGCCGACCTCACGAGGATGCAGACACCGTTCAATACCGGCGCGTCCACCTCAAGATCACCGGAACGGACTGGCCGCCAACCCAGGCGCTGTGCGATCCACGTGACCGCACCCAGCAGGGGCCTCGGAACCTGGCAGATCGTGTTTTGTACGTGTCCCTCTCGCTGGAAACACACTCTCGGACCACAGATTCCCACATCTGGGTTCGCCTCGCTGTACTCCACCATCCGCGTGATGAACGCCGGGCGGAGAACAACCGTGTCCGCATTCACCACCAGGACGTAGTCGGCTCCGACCTCGAGCGCGCGCCGGATCCCGACGTTATTGCCACCCGTGTAGCCCCCGTTGGATTCACACCGGATCAACTCGAGGATGCCCGGCGCCTCACTGATCTCGTCGGCGGACCCGTCCGTGGATGCGTTATCCACGACCAGGATACGAAGACGCGCATAGTCCGCCAGGGAGAACGACTCTACGCAGCGCTTCAGCAAATCTCCGCCGTTGTAGTTCAGGATGACCACGACCACGAGAGGCTGCGTGATCGACGGCGCTCTGCGTTGCTCTTTCACGGTCACTGACGAACGTCCATGCCCCGGCATCCAAGGCAGCTTGCTCCCGCGACGCAGGCGTGGCAGCGCGGCTCAACCACCATTGCCCGCGGCTCCAGTCAACAGGCCATCGACTTCGCGTTCGCGGGTCTTCCTGTAACCGCGAACGATGGGTCTGATGACGAGAATCGAGGCCGCCATGCTCTGCAACATGGAGATGGTCAGGTACTCCAGCGCCTGCACCGGTCGAGGCCCGAACAGCCCCTTCAGTCCGGTCCGAGTTCTCCCCAACGGAAGCGCCACCACAGCAGACCAGTACACCCGTGCCCACGGAACCCTGGTGGGTCGATCCCGCCAGCCCATGTATCCGTAGCGGCGAGCAAACAGGACCAGGGGCTCGTTGAACTGGATCTCCCTGATGGCCCTGCCGAGACTCCAGCGGCGCCGGGGGTGATGCACGGCGGCTCTCGGCGCCCACACGATCCTCCCGAGAGGGCCGATGGCGAAAGCGAGGTCGCAGTCCTCGAACGCAGGAAACGGGAAATTTTCGTCCAACCCTCCGACCCGGATCAACGCTTCGCGCCTGAACGCGATGTTGCACGTGAGATACACTCCTCCCTTCTCGTTCCTGGGGCTCATTCCCAGTAGCCCGAACTCTTCTCCGCCAACCGGGATCACCGCACCCTCCACACCCACGACGTCGTCGTCGGTCGTGAACGGAAGGTAGATCTGATCGAGGTACCCGGCTTGCGGCACTGCGTCGTCATCACACAGCGCCACCACCGCGCCCCTGCTGCACCGGATACCGGCATTTCGGGCACCCGCCGGACCGCGGCCTTCGAGGCGAACGCAAGTGATGGGAACCGGCCCCGAACGCACCGCATCGAGGAGAGGCTCCACGGGCTCGCGGGATCCGTCATCGACGACCACGATCTCATAGACGCCGAAAGAGAACTCCATGGCCACGAGCGCCTGTACGCATCGCACCAAGTCCCTCGGCTTGTTGTGACTGGGGATGACGACCGTCATGGCGATCGCTTGGTCTCGACGTGGCTCGGTCATTCCGGTTGCACTCGCGCTTCGTGCTCGACCCACGTGTCCACTGCCTCCAACTGCACACTTAGGTCCCCACGCCGGCGTCGACGCCAATTGGTCTTGAGCTCACGGCGTCGCCCGACCTGGAGCCGGCCGATCCTCCCCATGGCCCCGCCGAACCCGGGGCGACGGCCCCGCACCCATGCGAGGACGCGTCGCAACAGCCAACGGCCCGCAACGAAGTGGTTGTTGATCCACGTGCTGGCCGGATCGGTGATCATGAAGATGAACTGCGACGCGTCGATCTGGGTGGTCCGCTGAGGTGACGCGTGGTCCAAGAAACTCGCGTTGGAATAGTGGTGATAGCGTGCATCGAGGACCACGGCACACCGATACCCCCTCAGGCGCGCGCGTCTGCACAGGTCCATGTCTTCGTAGTACATCGGGTAGATGGGGTCGAAACCGCCCAATTCCCGCACCAACCTGATGGGCAAGAACAGGCAGGACCCCTCCAGCCAATCGCACTCGACCACGCCTCCGGATCCAGGGCCGCGCACGTGGACGCGAGCCCACTTGGACCACTCGTCTGAGTCGTAAGCAAGTTGGACCCCGGAGGCCACCCCGAGCCTCTCGTCTCGGCCGCATGCCGCGACCATGTGCTCCACGGCGTCCGGTTCCAGCCACATGTCGGGATTGACCACCAACACGAAGTCAGCCCCGGCCCGGGATGCCCGGTCAAACCCCAGGTTGTTGCCTCCGCCATATTTCGCGTTGCGACGCATGCGCACGTAGCGCACGTCCAGGTCCCCGATTTCGATGCCATCGAAGGCGCCCGCCTCCATGTGCCCATTGTCGATGACATGGACCGTCCGCAGAGGCAGCGTCTGTCCAGACAATGACTCGAGACATCGTCGCAACCACCGTTCCGAGTGGTAGCAGACGACGAGGGCGTCTATTGCCGCGGCGGTCAAGGGTCGCCCGCGGCCGGGGAATGCACCCGAGACGGCCGACCTTCCACGGTGTCGATCAAGCACTGACGCCACAGCTCTCTCACACGAGTGCTCGAGAACACCTTCACCCGCTCTCTCGCGGCGGCGCTCATTCCTTCAAGTCGATCCGGATCGCCGGACAAATCCAGCATCGCGGAGGCCAAGCCCTCCACGTCTCCGGCCCGCACGCGCAACCCATTGACACCGTCAATCACCACGTCTCCGGTGCGGTCACTGGCGATGACCGGGATCCCCAATGCCATCGCCTCCAACTGCACGATGCCAAAACCCTCCGACAGGGATGGAAGAGCCAGCACGTCGCACTCCTCGAAAAAGCGGCCGATCTCGCTCCTGGCGATCCTCCCCCGATACTCGACCTGCCCAGCGAACTCGTCGAGGCGCGCAAGGTCGATCTCGGATGGTCCCGCGCACAACACCTTGACGGCGGCGTCTTCCGAAGCGAGCCGGGCGGCCCTCAACAAGTGGTGAATGCCCTTTCGCAGGGTGAGGGTTCCTAAGAAGCCGACTCTCAGGCTACCGCGCCGAAAATCCCGCCTCGACGGTGGACGGTCTGGAGGAGGATCAAACGGAATCGGGATAATCCGTAGCTTGGACTCAGCGACGCCCACGGCCTTGAGGCACTGCACCGTCCACTCCGAATTACAGACGATCACATCCGACAGCCCCCATTCCCGCTTCAACCGCACGCCCTCCACGTCCATCCAGTACGGGTCCCCGTTCGCCTCGCTCGCCATCCAGTCGGGCGTTCCAGTCACCCAATCGACGTTCTTGCGCTGCTCCTCTCGGACCACATCCACCTCGTGAATGCCCCCGTCTATCTGATCCAGGATACACTTGAACCGCCCCGTGCCGCTCTCGAAGAGGTGGGAGGAACCACGAAACCCGACGATCGCGTCGGGCATGGACTTCATTCCCTTCAACACGCCGAGTGCGAACTCGCGCTCCATCGCCTCGTGCACCCGCATACGCCCCGCCGCCGAGCGGACGCCTCGCAGTCTCCAGAGCCGCCGGAGACCGAGTCCGTTTTGGGCACGTACGACATCAGGGGGAAGATCACACTTCCTGCTCCGAAGACGTCGCAGCCAACCGATACCGCAGCGCTCAATGAGCCCTTTGACCGGACACATGCGGCTGCCGCGTCCGAAATAGAGGTCGGTGTGCAGGTATCGCAGCATCCCGAGGTCATGGATCGCTTTGGGTACCGCATAACGCTCCCGCGCACCGATCTGCGCGACATCGACAACGGGTCGATCGCGGCGCCTGCCCCTCGCACTCATCGAGTGCCCACCGACCGTGATGCCGCGACACCGGAACGCCCCCGGCCGTGCGACCGAACCACCGGCTGCGTCACCGGCGGCGCCATGCGGGACAAAGATGTCGCGCCGCAGACCACCAGAGTCCCCTGCATCCAGAACATGTACGCCCCAGAATTACCGATCGTGAGGTATGCGTTGTGCGACGCGGTGTCGATGAATACGACGAACCAAGACAAGAAGACCATCAAGAGCGCGTCCCTGTACATGCTCATGCCCGTACGCCAGATTCGAAGACCAGACGAGAACACCAGGCCCAACAGCCCCCAGAAGGCCACCACACCCACGGCACCCATGTCATAGAAGACCGCCAGGTGCTCGTTGTGAGACACTCGAGCGACGGGTGACCCGAACTGCACGACCCGGTCATCGAGATGGTGATACCGAGACATGCCAACGCCGCGCCCAATGACAGGGCGCTCTAACGCTCTTTGAGCGACGGTCTCCCATCGTTCAGCCCGCCCGGTCGTCCAACGGACACCGCTCCCGTCATCTGCCAAGCGGAGGATCGCGCGCGCATCCTCGTTTGATTCCACGTAGGCGACTACGAGAAGAGACGCAGACAAGACTCCGAAGACCACGGCGCCGAAGCGAACCGAGCGCAGGGCGACGATCGCAGCTGGCAGGACAATCACCATGGCGCCGATCGCTGTCCGGCTACGAGTCGATATCACGAGATAGGCCAGCAACAGACCGAACACATGAAAGAGGAGGGGGAATCGCTGGTAGTAGTACTTTCCGCACCAAGCGACGAGGGGCAGAGCTGCCACCATCGCCACCCCGGACCCCGTCGCCTTAGCAATGCCAGACCCTTGGAAGCGCAACTCGGCACTCCAGCCCGTACTTCCAGACGCCACGCTCTCGAAGACCAACCCCATCACCCCGACCATCGAGAACCCAAACGCGCAGATCAGCCCGTCGACTACTCCCCCTGTCCGGGAAAACCAAGCGAGGCAACCGAAGACACCGAAGCCAAGGACCAGAGCGACCCCGCCTGCCCTGAGAAAGCTGTCGACTTGCAACACCGAGAAAGTCGATGCAAGGGCAGCCGCCGCGATCAACGCGATGCCCCAAACGCCCAGACGGTAGCCCCCGGGAGAGACCAGCAGCCGCGGCATCGACCCCCAGGCCCAGAACCCCGCTACTCCGGCGACGACGCCCACCGGCCAACGATAGGCGATCACCAGAGGACCGACACGTGGGACGTGAATCATAGCGCACCAAGCAGCGAAGATTGCGAGCGCCCAGAAGCCAGGTCGGGCCATGCGCTGTTGGATTGTCCTTGCCGAGAGTTGGATTTCGACTTCCCTTATGACGCGGTCGCCGCCCGCTCCACGCAGGACCGGACGGCCGCGACATGTGCCGCCATACCAAACCGCGTTCGGACATCAGCGCTCGCTGCACGGGCCACGCGCTCTCGCAACGCCGGCTCATCTAACAACGTGCCAATTCTCGCCGGAAGGTCATCGATCACGCCCACACCGAACAGGAATCCCGTAACCCCGTCGACAATGATCTCGGGGATCGCTCCCGCGTCTGAAGACAAGACGCAAGATCCCATCGCCATGGCCTCCACGTTCGTACGCCCGAACTGTTCTCCGTGCGTGGTGTTGAGCACAATGTCGGCTACGGAGAAGAGTGGACGGACGTCATCTTGAAACGGCAAGTGCCGGACATTTGAGGCGGACTCCAAGCGAGGCGAGACAGAAAGGCGAAAGAACTCTGATTCGACCGGGCCGCCGACGAGCAGAAAAAGCACGTCCGGGAATCGCTCTCGTGTCTTGTCAGCGACTTCGAGGAAGTCTTGGATTCCTTTGCGCGGATCAATTCGCGTCACGCACACCACGATGTGCGGCCAACCGTCGAATTTCAGGCGAGTCCGGGCCTCTTCGCGCCCCGAAATCGATGGCGAGAAATGATCCGTGTCGATTCCGTTATGGATGACGCTGACATCAACGTCACCTATCGCGGCGAGGAGATCTTGCCGAGCGTGCTCAGATATTGCGATGAACCGACGGGCGCATCGCTTGAATATCATTCGGCGGGCACGACGGTAAATCCCCCCAGACCTCAAGTAGTCCGCGCTGTCCCGCATGTGGACGACCACGGGACGCCGCATCAGCCAACCACACAGAATCGGAAGTGAGTAAACGCATGAGTTGACGTAGACCACCTCTACCCGCTCTCGCTTGATGAACGAGATGAGCTTGAGCGCGCACGTCAACTTTTGAACTGCAAAACCACAGAGGCGAGCGATCCGGGTCTTCCGAAAATGCCAAGTGTAATCGTACATCCTGGTGGCCCAACCCAGAGACTCGGCCAGGTTGCCGATACGGCCGGGATAGACGCTGAACAGCGAACATGAAACGTCACCGAGATGGTCGAGCTCTCGCATCAGCGCCATCAGGCTCTTTGAGGCGCCGTACGGCTCACGGGTGTCAGCGGAGAACACACAGAGTTTCATGACTTGAAACCGATGACATCAGCATCGCGAGTCGGGATCGACCACGATCATTCGACGACCGTCCGCGGCATGCAATTCGCCAGGAACTCAAGCCCCCTCACTCTCAACTCATCCAGCCGAGACCTCACCGATTTCCAATCAACGGCTCCGACCTCGGTCGCGTCGCTGACCATTGCAGACAATGACTCAGCGCTGAGCTTGGACAGAGAGATACGGAATCTACTCAACCCCAACATTCGCAAGAGGCTGCTCACCTTTGTCTGCTCACCGGCGACCTCGTTGTTCGGGTCAATGACAACGAAAGGCACACCATGCTTGATGCAGAAAATCGTCGCGTGCATGCGCTCAGTGATCACCAAGTCCATAGCCGCGATCGCCCGAGTCCACTCTGCGGGCGAGAGCCCGCTCTGAGCCATGTTCACACCGGACGCTCCGCTTGTGGCGGTCAACGAGATGACCTGCCAACCCCGATCAGCCAAGTCCTTCGCGACCTGCGGCACACCGTTCGTCGATCGGCAGACGACGCCGACCTTCTTGTCGTTCAGGTCGATACCGGCACACGACAACCGCGTCATGACTGCATCATCATCGTCGTTGAAGGCGTCCTCTGGTAGAAGCAGAGTTGGGTCCGGCGTCAAGGACAACGGCCCATCGAAACCCGGGCACACCGTCCTTACGAACTCGAGCGTACGTTCGTCTCGCACCCCGATCGCCTTGAAGCGATGCAACGAGTCACCCATCGCCGCCAAGTCTCTACTTGGCGCTGTTTTCCAGTCAAAGGACCCGATGGATGCGGCATACGCGAACTTGCTCAGCCCCGAACAACCTGACAGCCAGTAGGCATTCGGAAATGCTGGATAGAACGGGTATGACTGTCGGGGGAACACCCCCTGGCCCAACAACCGGCGCAAGCGGCGCTTGTACCTAAGTTGCCACACCACGTCGCTCCCCGTCACGAGCGCGTCGTAGCGTGACTCGAGGTATCGAAAGTAGTCGCGCGAATGTCCGTATTCGAAGCTGGTGGGGCTCGTCCTTAGCCAAGTCCGCGCGGCGAAGTCGAGCGCCCTCTCTCGATCGTCCCCAGGCGCCCCATAGACCTCGGACTTTCCGGGATACCGGATGTCTACGACTTCTGCGTCGACTTCGATTGTCCGATTGAGCGTGTCACACAGGGCGTACGCCTGCAAGACAGCCCCCTCATTGAATCCAGAATGGAGGGTGACGATTCCGACCCTCGTCTTTCGCCCGAGTTCTGCGCGGCTCATTGGTGCCACTTCATCACCGTCGAGAGAGGTCGTCGCTGCGATTGAGGAACCCGGACTGATTCTGGCGCGTAGCCGACGGCCATCATCATGATGACGACCTCATTTTCTTCGAGAGGAACGACCTGGCGCAGAAGGCGATCTTGATCGTGCTCGGCGCTCCAGTTCAGGCTACACGAGCCGACACCCTGCCCGTGCAATGCCCAGAGGAGCGTCATCGCGAATAGGCCCCCATCAATCCACGCTTGGTTACGCTCTCCAGGGGACAGGAAGCACCGCAGGTCTACCGTTACCGCCAGGACCTTGTCCGCCATGTGACCAAAACCAGCGTTGCCGTTCTGACAGGAGAGCGCGGCACGCCGGATCACGTCTCCGGACAACACATGCACCCGGGCCGCCTGCCGGTTACACACTGAAGGGGAGCACTGTGCAGACCGCACCGCCAACTCAATCTTCCGCCGTTCCACTGCCCGCGAACTGAACGACCGAACACTGCTGCGTGACCGAAAGAACTCGATCGGGTCTACTTGGCCAGGCGCGGAACCCGAGGCAGGTCTAACCGTCTTGGTTCCTCCCAGCACCGCTTCATCTTGGAAATCGAATTCGCTCAGAAAGTCGCCAAGACTACGGCATAGGTCGTCGTTCTCGGCGGCGACCTCAGTGTGACAATCCAGATATGAACGGACGACCGCGCAGCTCAACTTGAGCACCCAAGTCTCGCTCGTCTCGCTCCGGTAGGCCCGGCACTGCGACATCAGATCTCTCAGCTTGGCCTCACCGAACCACTTTCGTCTGTCCTCGAAAGCCAAGCCCTTCTCTACTCCATGAGCCAGCATCAAGATGTACGCTTCACGTTGCGCAGGGTTCCGAAACTTGCGATCGGGGCATCCGTGCGCGCTGTAACGCCTGTAGTCCAGATAGAAGTTGCGGGCCAACGCCAGTCCACGCTTGGCCTTCCTCCACAGGCGTCTCGGCAGGGAACGGACGAGCATCTCAGAGCGCCGTCTTTCCAATAGGCACCTGGGGCTTCTCGGACTCGCTAACCGAATGGAGTCGGCTGTACGCGGGTAAGTCTCTGATCAATCGAGCGTGTTCGTCGACCGCGACCACCGCACCCTCATCGAGCAGGCAAATCCTGTCGCAATGCTCGACCGTGCTAAGTCGATGCGCGACGAAGATCATCGTCATCTGTCCTTGTAACTGACGAATACATCGAACCAGAGCCGCCTCGGTCGCAGCGTCCAACGCTGAAGTGCCCTCATCCATCACCAAGACATCGGGACGTCGATAGAGAGCTCGAGCGATGCCGAGCCGTTGACGCTGTCCTCCTGACAGACGCACCCCGCGCTCTCCGATCACAGTATCCAAGCCCGCCTCAAGGCCAGAAACGGTCTCTTCCAATTGAGACAATCGAATAACCTCGGCCATGAGTTCCTCGTCAACGTCTTCGGCCGCCACCCCAAACGCCACGTTGCTACGCAACGTGTCGTCGAGCAAGTGAATCATCTGAGGCACATATCCGATGCTGCGCTGCCACGACGCCAGAGACTCCGCGATCGGGTGGCCATCGACGGTGACGGTGCCCTCATCCGGGTCCAATATCCCCAAGATCAGCCCGACGACCGTTGACTTCCCAGATCCGGTGCGCCCCACAAACGCAAACGATTCACCTCGCTTGATGACGAGAGATAGTCTCGAGACGGTCTCAGTTGATGCGCCTGGATAGGAGTAAGCAACCTCGCTGAGCTCAATCGACTCTCGAAGAGGCATTCGATCGTCCTCTTCGAACTCCGAAAGACCGGCCTCCCCGCCGTTCTCCAGTAGCCTCACGTCGTCGACGACGTGTCCGATCGCGAACTTGCTGAAGTGCATCTGGCCCAGTCCGCCAAAGACCCTCGCAGTAGATTGACGCAACCTCATCGAGACGGCCCCGAGCATCGCCATCTCTGGCAACAGTCCAGCCAGAGTCTGGCCGTTCCCGATCATCACCCACAAAACGGTCAGGATGCACAGCACTGTGGCTGTCTCCATCACATAGGGGACGGCGGCTGCGACTTGAGACCTCGTTCGGTCCGCCTCGGCAAAGCCAGCAATGCTGCTTGTCACCCGATTGACGAAGAATTTCTCTTTCGAGGCGATCTTCGCGTCCACGACTAACGCCAACCCCTCGTTGGCTGTCTGGATCGTCACCCGCCGCTGCTCTTTGGCGATCTCGCCTGACCGCGTCATTTGTTTCTTCCAGCGGCCCAAGACAAGCCCCGCCACTAAGCCAAAGCCTATGAAGACGGCCAGGCAATCAAGAGGGAGCACCACGATCATCAAGCCCAGCAAGAGCAAGCTTGTCACCCCCCCGAGCACAACGCTCAAGATCGGCAACAACACTCCTTGCACAATCTCGTTGGTCTCAACCACGATGTTACGCATGAGGACGGCTGAGTTGCGCTCCATGTGGAAGGTCCACGGCGCGCGGACGTACGCAGAGAAGAGCCTGCCGCCTATCCCGATTCGGTGGTCGGCGACCAAGCGAAACTGCACCTTGTGCATCCACAAGAAGTACACCCCCTTGACGACGAACACGCACACCAAGACGAGTGATCCGACGAGAAACAGCGCGTTCGAATCGACCACTGACTCAGTCAGCCACCCCCCGAAAACGGGCAGCGATTGCAGTCTTTCCGGAGAAGCCAGAAGAGCGACCAACGCAGGGATCAAGCTGATGCCGACGAAGTCTAGCCCTGCACCCACTATCATCATGAGTAACAGCAAGATGTAGCGAGTCTTGTCCTCACGACTGAAGAGCGTATTGAGCAACCGGAGTTGGTACGAAAGCTCGGATCGCTCGCGCGACGCGTCCTGAGGTGTGCGTGATCCGAGGTCAGCCATAGATCAATGAGGAGTTAGGAGAGACACGCCTGAATCGGCAGGCGTACGGCGAAGGACAAGTCATCCGACCGGCCCGGAACCTCTGGTTCGCCCAGCGATCACCCGCCTGAAGATCGCAGCGAGTTATCGCGCGGCCCACGCCATCACATCGAGCCCGCAATGACCTCATCCGAGCTGTTGACCGACGCGTATGGCGCCAAAATCTGGAGGTAGCTCTCGGCAAGCCTCTTACGGTTGAACTCGGAGAGCACGCACCGGCGGCCGCGCAGGCCCATCGTCCGGAGGCGTTCGGGGTCGGATGCGAGATCTCGGATGGCTGATGCCATGGCGGCCGGGTCACCCGGAGGGACGTAGCGACCGGCTCCGGCGCGTTCGACGAGCGCCCGGGCGTCTCCGCCGACGGCGATGAGGACCGGCCGTTCCATGCCCAGGTACTCGAAGATCTTGGATGGCAGGACCTCCTGGAACAGGGGCGTGTCCCGGAGGGTGACGAGGCCAAGGTCGCAGGCGGAGTAGAACTCCGCGATCCGGGACTTGGGTTGTTGATCGACGAACTCCACGTTGGTGAGCTCCCACGCGGCGGCGAGCCGTTTGAGGTCGTCCTTCTCCGCGCCCTCGCCCACGAGAACGAAGTGGAATCTCGGGTCGTCCGATAGCATCTGGGCGGCTTCGAGAACCGACCGGAGCCCGTGCGCCATCCCGTGGGTGCCGACGTACATGCACACAAACCGGTCACCCCAGCCCAGCTCGCGGCGGATGCCGTTGTCGCGGGGGCCGGGGATGAAGGTCCCGGTGTCGATGCCGTTCGGGATCACCGCCATCTTGTCCATGGGAGTGCCGTAACGCTCAGCGATCAGTCGTCGGTAGCCGTCCCCCACGGTGACGATCTGGTCGCTTCGGGTGTACAAGAAGCCAGCGACCCTCTTGAGGAACCGGATCAGCGCATTCTCGCGCATGGCTTCGACGGCGAGGATCGACTCCGGCCAGAGGTCGCGGATCTCGAGGATGAACGGGCGCCGCAGCACCCGAGAGAGGACGTATCCGGCGACACCACACAGCAGCTGCGGGCTCGTCGCGATCACCACATCCGGGCGCCGTCGGATCAACAACGGCCCTAACAACGCAGCGGACATCATGAATGAAGCGTAGGAGACCATACGCTTGACGGTCCCCTTGTTGGCCGTCGCCCACACGTAGGTGCGGACGACGTCGATGCCGTCCACCTTCTCCCGTCGCATGATGCGGAATCGGTCGCCTCGGGCCTTGATCCCGGTCGGATGATGAGCGAACGCAGTCAGGACGGTCACCTGATGGCCGCAGCGGACCCACTCTCGGGCCAGCTCGTGCACCCGGGCCGATGGCGCCCCCATCTCCGGTGGGAAGTACTGTGATACATAGAGGACGCGCACAAGGACACCGAAGCTTCATCAGGCCGTGAGGATCGCAGCCCGGGCGCACTCCGTGGTGACCTCCATGGGGAGGGCACCCTCCCAATGCCACGTGAGTCGCCAAGTCGGGATCTCGACACCGAATTCCGGGTGATACGGCCGGCGCTCCTGAGACAGGCGCAAGCCATCCGGGCCTCGGACATTGACGCTTACTTGAGTGTCGTCGCGGCAGAGAACCCAGCCGTCGTCAAGGGGGTTGACGGACCACTCCGGCGCCACCAGCCAACCCCCTTCCAAACGATGGCGGTCACCGCCTACGATGTGGTCCGAGACGACGAACGCGGAATCGTCTGCGATGGATACGACGCGGCGGTGGACGGGGCGTCCAGCCAGGTGTCCGTATCCCGTATGGGCCCCTTCTGCGACGGGTCGCCCGGACGTCTCCTCACGCACCGAACCGGTGCTGATCGCCCGCCTCCCGACACGAAACACGTGCCACACCTCGCTGGAGTCCGTGTCGTCCACGCAGACCGTGTTGTGGGACGACGTAGACCGGTCGTATTTCCTGTTCCCATCCAGGTCGTAGCTGTGTGTACCCGGGTCCACGAATAACCGCTGCCCGTCCACCGAGCACTCCACGGTCAGGCTGTCCGCCTGACCGTGACCCGGCTGGCAATCGGAGCCGACGGGGCCGACGTCGAAGAACACGGACCACGAGTCCTCGTGCAACGCGACGAGCCCCGTGGTTCGAAAGTGGCGCAAGCCGCGCGCAGGCCGCCCATCCCCTGGCAGTCCGTACTCACGAGCGCATTCCAGGAGCTCGTCCAGAGCGCAGGCACCGTTAAGGGCCGCATCATTCAGCAACGGAAACCCGCCGTCTGGATGGCGAATCCAGCGCGCGAATTCCGCCATGCGCTCCCAGGTAGCCATGATCTCCGCCCTCGCCTCCGCGTCCCGGCACAGGACGAACAACTGCAGCAGATCTTCCATGATCTGCAGGTGATACATGGGCGTGCGCTCGAAATGGCCGCCGTCGTCGAGCACCTGTTCGCGGCACTGGCGCAAGGCAAGTCGCGTCGCCTTGTTGAGCCAGCGGGCCGGTCGCCGCCCTTCGAAGAAACGCCCCGCCCAGGCCAGCCCGACCGCGTCACGCATCAGGTGATTCGCGCGGAGGTCCCACTCCAGGTGATCGTTCAGGAACGCCGCCTGTTGCCACAGGCTCTTCAGGAACGCCTCGCGGAACTCTTCGCGCTCACACCACCAGGACTCCCCGAGGACCTGATAGGCCCGACACCACCACCCGATGCGAGTCGCGATCGCGTAAGCGTTCCACGCCAGGAACCGCGCACCCGGGCGGTCAGCTCGACAACGGGCGATCCAATCTCCAAGGAAATGCTCGAACAACCAGGACGCATCCCGGTTCGCGCGCCCCTCGCTGACCGCCGCTCGCGCGAGCGAGTACGCCCACTCGTGGTAGTGCAGGGTCACGGTCCACAGCCGTGAGCGGGTCTGAGGTCCCAACCGCCAGTCCGGCTGATCGAATCCCAAGTCGTGCTCTTCGTTGAGATGCCGGAATACACCGCGCGACATCGCCTCTATCTGGTCATCGGAGGCGGCGTCAGACGCCGGCAACCGCGCAGATGACGGAATACGATGCGCCACTTGTCTGGCCAAGGGTGGCGGTGGCGCAGCGCAGAGCCTCACGCTCCCTCGGCGGCGCTGCCACCCATAGCGCACCCGCCACAGGATCTGGCTGACACGCAGATGCCGAACCGTGCGCAGGTAGCGCGCGGCACCGGCGCGGTTCAGCGCACGTCGAATGGCACCCCCTCTCGCAGGCTCCGCACGGCCAGGATGCTCGCCAGGGAGACCGCTCGCAGCTGCCGCCACGGGATCGGCCACGAGACTTCGCCGACCAGCGCGTCCGCGAAAGCCTCCACGCCATTGCGGTGTCCCTTGTCCTGTCGGCCGCGGCGACGCCTCGTCTTGCCACCAACGCAGGTGGTCATCCGTCGAAAGTCCTCGATCACCGCCACCCGGCCCCCACCGAACACCTCTACCCGCTCCTTCGGGAACGCCTTGTCCCCGCCTGCGGTGTAGAGGATCGTCGAGACGGACCCGTTCTCGTGTCGTAGGGTGAGAGCGCAGTGGTCATCGCGAATGGCCGGCGCCTCCGTTCCTCCGACGCACTCCCCGTGCACCCGGACCGGCGGCGAATCCGCGAGATACGTAGCCAGGTCTATCGCGTGGCACGCTTCCCCGATGATGCGGCCGCCACCGACGGCATCATCCTGCGTCCAGTGATCAGGGGGCGTGTACCCGGCGTTGAAGCGGATGGACAGAGTGAGCGGCTGCGAGATCCCGGCGAAGAACGCGCGCGCTTCCCGAGCGGCGGGAGAGAAGCGACGATTGAATCCCACCATCAAACGCAGCGACGGATTCTCGTGGAGGGCAGCCTCGATCTCCTCCAATTCCCCGACCGTGAGGCAGAGTGGCTTCTCCACGAAGACCTGCTTCTCCGCCCTGAGAGCGGCGACCACCTGAGCCGCGTGCTGGTCGTGCCGGGTCGCGATGAACACGGCCTGGATGTTCGCGTCCTCCAGAATCGCCTGCTGATCCGTTGCGACGGCGTCGAACCCCGCGCGCTCCCCCGCATGGGCCGCCGACAGCCCTCCCGCCGAACTGATCGCCACCGGATGGAGACGCTCGGAGCGACTGATCGCAGGCAGCAGGACCATGCGGGCGAAGCTCCCCGCTCCGATACAACCGACGCCGACACGCCCATCAAGTCGCGTCGGCTGAAGCTCGATCCGTCTCTCCAAGGTCCCCGCACGTTCGCCTTCGTAGTTCAAGATGATCCCGACGTGAGCCTCCTTGGCCTCGTCGATGAGCTGGTACGCCGACTCCGCGTCCTCGATACCAAACCGATGAGACACCAGCGGCGATACATCCAGCCGCCCGTCGCCCATGAGGTCGAGCACCGCTTGGATGTTGCGCTGCTCCGTCCATCGCACGTACGCGTGGGGGTAATCGTGACCGTTGTCTTCATACTGAGCGTCGTAACGGCCGGGCCCATACGAACAGGAGACGACGAACTCCGCCTCCTTGAAGTAGAACGGCCGCCGATCCAGGTTCAACCCCACCACCCCGACCAGCACCACGCGGCCCTTCTTCCTCACAGCCGCCGCGGCCAAATCGATTGGGCCGTTGGACGGCGTGGATGCCGTGATGAGCACGCCGTCCGCGCCATGACCGCCTGTACGAGCCGTCACGTGCTCCGCCGTCAATCCCGGGCTCGCCTCGTCTGCACCCATGACGCGCGCCAGTTCGCACTTGTCCGGATCGAGATCCGTACCCAGCACCCGGCATCCTGCGGACTTGAGCAGCGCCACGGCGAGTTGTCCGATCAGCCCCAGTCCGATAACGAAGACCGTGTCCCCGATGCCAAGCCTCGTCAATCGCACGCCCTGAAGCGCGATCGAGCCCAGGACCGCAAACGCAGCGCTCTCGAACGGCACGTCGCCTGGGACGCGAGCGCACAGGTTGCGCGGGACGCACACCACCTCGGCGTGGGGCCCGTTGGACGCCACGCGATCACCCGGCTGAAACTCCTGGACGCCGGCTCCGCAGGCCAGGACGACGCCCGCAGACGCGTACCCCATGCCTCCAGGCTCGTCGAGCTTGGCCTTCACCGCAGAGATCGCCGGACCCAGGCCTTCGTTACGGATCTTCTCGAGCACCCGTCTTACCTGATCTGGACGCTGCCGAGCTTTCCCCAACAGGGACATCCTGGCGAGCTCCATGACCATCTTCTCGGTCCCAGCGGAGATCACGGACGCGTGATTGGCGATCAGCACATGGCCGGCTCGAACCACAGGCGCCGGCACCTGCCACAGCCTCAGGCGGCCGTCCCCCATGCTCTTCATCACTTGCAACATCAGGCGTGCCTCTCAGCTGACCGCGCGTCGTACGGCTTGAAGGCCTGCGACGAGCCTGAAGGGAAGCCGGGCATACTCTCTTCGTCTTCAGCTAGAATTGCACTCGACTCCAACAGGCGCCCGAAGAGCGCTATTCGCCGGCCGACCGACTCCAGTGACCCGTTCGCTCTCGCGGCGACCCTCACACGACCCGAGATCTCAGAGCCATGAGAGTTGATGGGCAACGAGAACTCGACGAGTTCGTGCTCAGGACAATCATCGCGTCCCCAACGCAGTGGCGCCGATGAGCGCTCGCGCCAGACAGAATCGACGGATACCTGTACAAACCCGAAATCGCCCGCGACTCCACACAAGGAACTCCACCAAGCACTGATTGACGAGGACTCGCGCATCCTCAACTCGGCGTCCTGAAAGACCTCGAACTCCTGGTTCATCTGTTGCACGAGGTGTCGTTTGATCCGGTACCTCTCCACAGTCTCTGTCAATCGAATCGCACCCACCGACCTGAAGGCGCCGACCAAGAGAAGAAGCAAGCTCAGGAAAATGGCGACGGAGCCGACACCGTTGGCGATGACCATGAACATCCCGCAACACGCGACCACGATGGTGACGAGATAGAGCAGGACCACGACCTGACGCTGAGACAACCCCAGGGCCAAGAGCCTGTGGTGGATGTGGTTTCTGTCGGGGGCAAAGAGGGACCGTCGCTCCAGTGACCGACGCAGCATGGCGAACAGGGTGTCGAATATCGGTATCCCCATCGCCAGCAGTGGCAGCGTCATCCCGACCAGTGCCCCTGATTTCGTGGACGTAAGCAGGCTGCTCGACCCGATGAGGAACCCGAGGAAGTAGGTCCCGGAGTCGCCGCAGAAGATGCTCGCCGGGTTTGAGTTGAAGACCAGGAACCCCACCAGCGCACCGAGACAGACCAGCATGAGCGTCGCCATCATCGTCTGCCCCACAGTGATGGCGAGCACGGCGATGACGCCGCAGCCGATGGCAGCGAGCCCGGCGGCGAGGCCGTCCAGCCCATCGATCAGATTCATGGCGTTGGTCATCCCCACAATCCAGACCACCGTGAGAGGCCAGGCCCAGATCCCGAACTCGACGGTTCCTATCCCACTCAACGAGATCGAGTCGAGCCGAACCCCTACCGCACAGACCGCCAATGAGGCGCCGATCTGGGCGAGCAACTTGTGACGGGCCCGCAGTCCTCGGACATCGTCCATCAGGCCGACGAGCAACAGGGTCATCGCTCCACCGACCACCGCGCTCAGCTCCAGACCGTTTGCCTGAAAACGGCGACCGACGTCGTTGTCGAGGGCGCACACAGCGCCAACCATCACCAGCGTCGGCACGGCAATCGCGACACCGCCGAGTCGTGGAATGGGCAGACTGTGGATCTTCCTCACCCCCGGGTGGTCCAGGACTCGGAACCGGAACCCCAACCGGATGACCATCGGTGTCCAACACAAGGCCAGGACCAAGGAGCCAACAAAAGCCCAGATGTAAGTCGTCACGAAATTCCGCGATCCGTCATCGCGCTAAGAACGGTCGTTTCTGCCGCGGACCTCTTCCCGATCGGTTCAATAGACCGGTTCGAGCAGATCCGGGTCAATCTCCACCAACGCGCCCTGGCCGATGACTGTCAGCCTCAAGAAGATGCTGGATCGTCCACGGATCCGTACGACCGGGCCTTCGATACCTCGCAGCGGGCCGGAGATCACGCGGCACCGACTGCCCTCCACCAGATTCGGGAGATGCTGGATGACCGCGCCGTCTGACAGGACGCCGCGAATGGCCGACAGCTCGGCCAACATCGCCTTCGGGTCGCAGACGGGCATCAACTGGCAGACACGATTCGTCTTCAGGATCGCGTCCCGATCGTCATCGCCTTCGCAAACGAAGACGTAGGACGGAAAGAACGGCTTCTGCACACGACGTCTTCTGCCACCTGAGACGATGGTCCGAGATTGCATCGGCAGGAAGTAGCCGACGCCACGATCGTGCAGGTCTCGAGCCAGGGCCTTCTCCTGTCGCGACCGGGTGTGGGCGACCCACCAACGACCAGCGAGATCTTCGATGCGGTCCACCCACGGACACAGCATCGGGGGATTCTCAGAGGGTTTCAGCATGTCTTGGGCGCTACGGGGTGCGGAGGGACTCCGTCCCTTTCGGTGCACCTCCGATCTCGGAAAGTGCACCTTCGACGGCGCGATCGAAGATCCTCAGGACGCGTCAGAGAACGCTAAGGTCCTGGATCATCTTCTCCGCGGACTTCATCTTCGGACGCAAACGCAGACAGATCCGCGCGTGCTCGACGGCCTTGTCCTTCTCACCGAGGACGAGATACGCCTGCGCCAGTTCCATGCGCCAATCGACGCGTTCGTAGTGCAGCCGTAGCGCGTCTGTGAAGCACCGCGCCGCCGCCTCGTGATTCTCTTCTCGCTTGTAGATGCGAGCGACCTCTACGATCACCGACGCCGGGGCGTTCGGACCCCGGGCCTCCGCCTTGAGCAACTGGACGATCCGCGCTCGCACGGCTTCCGCGCGCCTCCCCTGACCCTCCATGCCCCTGAGCGCGGATTCGACCCACCCGAGCCGAGACCGGTCCTCTTCGGCCAGCTCCACCGCCACGTCCGGGAGCCTCGCCCGCACGACGAGGACGGTCGCGATCTGCTCGAAGAGGCCAGGCTTCAACCCGATCGCGCGCCTGAACTTGACGGCGCATTCTTCTGGTCGATTCTCTAGCGCGTCCAGCACTCCGGCCGTCAGACACACCGTCGGATCATGGGGCGCCAATTCGAAGCCCCGGAGAATGTGCCCGGGCCCGGCCGGGTCGTTCAGGAAATAGGTCTGGAACTGACCGATCACACAGTAGATCGGCCCGTAGGTGGGGCAGAGTCTCCGGGCGTCGTCCAGCTCTTGGGTGATCCTGCGGATGAACTCCATCCCTCGCGATTTCAGATCTACGGCGCCGGTGTCGGGGTCCCGATCCCGACTGATCGCACGCCAGCGATAGACGCCGAGCCAGTACCGGTAGTGGATGTCCAGCGGGGCACACTCCGACGCCGACGCCGTCTGGGATATCAGGTCCGCATAGGCCTGGTCGCTCGCCAGCCAGCCTCGCTCGCTCAGGCGATCTGCGATGTCAGATGCCCGCTTCCAGTGACGCTCCGCGGTCCAGGTGCTGTGCGCGGAACTCACACACCAACCGACGGCGAGGGCCGTACCGACCAGAGCCGCGGGAGCCAGGAACCTCCGCCGGACTCCGGGGGAGCTGCGCGGTTGGAGTGTGCATGTCCGCACGACATCGCTCTTCCCTACCAGTAGCCCGCACCACGCAGCGGCGAGACACACGTTTGCGGGCAGCCGCAGGCCGAAGTCCCCGAAACTATGGACGGCCACGGCCATCAAACCGAACCCTAACCCGTAGCCGACCGCTGCTGACTCACCTCCGGCGGCGACGCACCGCCGCCATGCTCGCCACACGCAGAACGCGAACGCTCCCACGAGCAACAAGCCGCCGGCCCCCGTTTCCTCCGCGGTCTGGGCGTACTCGTTCTCGGCGTGAGCTGCGAGGCTTGGCGATGTCCTTCGATCGAACATCGGATAGACCACCTCGTGCGTCCCGAGGCCGGTGCCAAACAGCGGGAATTCTGTCCAAGCGGTGGCCACACCCTGAAGAATCTCCCAACGGGTTCGGTAGGCGTCTTGCTCTTCGAGGGTTGCAAGACGATCGAACACCGCGTCAAAGCCCACGAACAGCACGCAAACGAGGGCGCCGAGCATCAGCGCCAGCATGATCCACTCGCGCCCGTTCAATTGGCGGCGGCGGGCCATCGCGAGCGTGGTCAGGCTTGCGGCGAGGAGCAAGGCGACGATGCCGCCCCGGCTGAGAGACAACACAACGGATGCCATACCTACTGCGACCACCAGCGCCAGAACCCAGACCCATCGCGCACGCGGGCTCAGGACCCAATCGAGCACGTTCGAATCCGACTTGGGGACTCCGGCCAACCCGTCCTGGATCTTGAGCAACAACAGCGAGAACGACGCGCCGATCGTCAGGCTGGCGAAGAGGCAGTAGTTGTTCCGATTGACGAAAGGGCCCCCATTTGCGTCGCCCGTACTGATGGGGACCATCCAGTAGATCTTGCTGGCGTCCGTCGCGTCCTGCGCCAGGGCCAGGACCGCCAACCCGGCCCCGAGTCCGGCCATCACCCAGAGCACCCGTCGCATCGCGTCGGGACGTCGTGCCAAGGTCATGGCGGCGAGGAACACGATGAAGGCGACGAAGGCCAACCGCAAGTCTCGCAGAGTCCCTGCAGGGTACAGGCTGATCGGCCTCGCCTCGCTCGAGTTCAGGAGTGAGTTGTTGAGTTCAACGGTCGAGGGTGAAACCGCCCGCAAGATCGCCTCAGGAAGTGGAACGAGCTGTGCCGTGGCAAGAAGAAGAAACAGCGCAAACGGCAAGAACGCCCACGATCCGCCCCGGCCTGGATTGGCTGTGCGAAGAAGTCGCAGGGCAAGGCAGAGGGCAAGCGCCCCACCCAGCGCGATCACCACGAACTCGCTCCATGCCTCTACCGCGCCGAGCGCCAGAGGCGCGAACACCAACGTGGCCGTCAAGATGGCCTCGATACCGAGATCAAACCGAACAGCCTGTCGGTCCGTCCGCAAGGCGGCGGATGGTGCATCCAGGCCGTTCGTCCCTATCACCTGGGTTCCTCGCGCCCAACACCGGAGTCGCTCGACTGGCCGCTCGACCGAGAAGAGGCGCGTCCACCAGGAGACAACGCGCCTTGACCGTTACCGTCATCTGCGGGCGCCTCGGATTCGTATCCGTACCCGTATCCGTATCCACGCCGGCGGCCATAGCCGTAGTATCGGCCATAGCCGTAGCCGCCGGAGACCCCGTAGTAGCCGTACTCACCGTGCCCCCCCTTGCCCTCAGGGGCGCCGTTGACGACGACG
Organism: uncultured Isosphaeraceae bacterium; assembly: GCA_964507445.1. Lineage (GTDB taxonomy): Bacteria > Planctomycetota. Next base: position 87,157 of record CAZDQF010000016.1, on the reverse strand, counting down.
CCCATGATCGTGGCGCCGACACTCTCCAGCGCCGAGCGCGCCAGTTCGGAGACCTTGCCGCGGGACTTCTCGGCCCTCAGGACGACGACGGTCGCGTCGCACAACGCTCCGAGTATTCTTGCATCGGCGACCGAGACAACGGGAGGTGAGTCGACCAGGATCCTGTCGTAGCGTCCCGACAACTCGCTCAGCAGTTCGACGAACTCCGGCTGATTCAACGTCTCTCCCGGGTCCTTGACCGGCGCGCGGCACGGGATGACATCGAGATGCTCGATCCCTGACGGCCGGATGATGTTCTCGAGGCTCTCGGTTCCGGCCATGACTTCGGTCAGCCCCGCATTGCCCCGATTCCCTCGGTCGAATCCGAAGATCTTGTGTTGAGTCGGACGTCTGAGATCGCAGTCGATCACGAGGATCCGTTGCCCGACCTGCGCCATGGCGATGGCCAGATTACTGGTCACAGTGCTCTTGCCGTCTCCGGACTCGGGCGACGTCACCAGCAGGACCTTCGCGTCCTTGTTCTCCGCGTTGAAGAACAGCGCAGTGCGCACCGTTCGGCAGGCCTCAGCCGTAAACGACCCCGGGTTCGAATGCACAAGAAGGCCCACCTCGGAGGCCGTACCCTGCTTGGAGATCGCGGGCAAAACGCCGAGGACCGGGGCGCCCAACGCGTAGGACATCTCGTCGCTCGACCGCAGTCGGTGATCCAGGAAATCTCGCAGCAGGACCAGACCGGCTCCGAGCACGAGGCCCAGCGCCAACGCCAGCGTCATCGTCCTGGTCTTTCTTGGTTCCACGGCCCCCGAACCAGGACGTGCGACGTCCAGAATGCTGATGTTCAGCGCACCGGTGTTTTCCGTGACGCTGATCTCCCGGATGCGTTCATCGAGAATGCTGACCAGGTTCTCAGCGTGCTTCACGCTCGACTTCAGGACCTCGTACTCGGCTTGTTTCACCAAGGCCTCGGCCGCGTCGGCATTGCGTTCCTTGACCGCGGCAGCGAGGGCCGCCTCCTTGCTCGCGGCCAACGCGATGCGTTGTTGCACAGCAGCGACGGCTGCTGCCAGGGCGACACCTCGGCGGCGGGCCTGTCCCTCTGACCAGCTCTTGTCGAGTCGCTTCAGTTGCTGCTCGAGGCTGCCCAATCGGGTGCGCGCGTCGGCGACGGCCGGCACTTCGTCGGTGTAGTCGGCGAGGAGTCGCCTGAGGTCGGACCTCGCTTCGTCGATACTCTCGCCCAGTTGGCTTCTCGCGGAACTGTATTCTCCGACCTCCGCGGTCAACTCCGCCCGAACTCCCTCAGGGACATGTGCGCTGTGCAGCAATCCCAATCCGGAATCCTGCTGAAGTCCGGCCAGTATCGCAGTAGCGTCAGCGAGCTCCAGCCTCGTCGAGGACAACGCCGACCACAGGTCGGACACGTGCTGAAGCGTGAGGTTCTAGTCTCGGGTCTCGAGCAACAGAACGCCGGCTTCTCTCTTGAATTCGACGACGTCCTCCAGCAACTCCTTTAGAGCGCCATCTCGCTTCGTCTTCTCGCCCTGGAGGATCTTCAACACCTTCTCAGCGGTCGTCTGCTTCGTCTTGCCGTGGTAGTCGATGTACGCGGCCACGACCGCGTTGACGATCTCCGCCGCCTCCTCGGGATAGGGCGATCTCGCGGAAACGGAGATGATTTCATCCTGCTTACCCACGGTGACCGCCAGGCACCGCGCCCTCAGGTGCATGGTCGGGTTGTCCGTGCTGGCGAAGGTCTTCATCGACTTGATGTCGAGTTTCTCCGTCGCCGCGGAGAGCACCGGGAGGGAGGTGAACAGCCCCACCTGGGTGTGCAGGTAATTGCGCGATTGCGTCATGACCATGCCCTCGTCACGGGACATGATCATCGGGCCGTCCTTCTCGACGTAGATGCGCGACGTGCTCTCGAAGATCGGCGTCGCGTTGGACAGGTAAGCGTACGCGGCACCCAGCGCCAACAGCGTCACCGACAGCACGACCCAACGACCTTGCCAGACGGCACGGATCGGTCCGGGCCTGAACGCGGGCTGGACCGCAGCCTCTTGGCCGTAGGCCACGGGGCTCTGGCCGTAGATCTGAGGACCAGGACTGGCGGTAGTGGGGGGGGGTGGGGTTTCCACAGGATTGTGCCTGATGCGGGAGAAGGGTCAGTTATTCGAATTCAGGACAGCGTAGAGCGCCCCCTGCACCAGGAAGCTCTGGAGTAGCGTGTTTGTTAAGCGATTGAATTGGGTGGCCGACGTCTCAACCACGGCGATGATGTCGCCCTGCTTGATCTGCAACGCTGCTGCTTTCTCGTAGCCCTCGTCGAGATCGAACATCGCCGTGACGATGTCTCCGTTCGCGTCCTGTCGCAGGACCTGAACGAATCGCGGTGAGGAGATCGGGTCGAGCCCTCCGCTGAACCCGAGCGCGTGCAGGAGGCTGTATCGAGCACCGGGTGGATAGGGAAAGGTCCCGGGCCCGGCCACCAAGCCCACGACGGTGAACACCTGAGGATCGAGCCGACGGACCTCCACCACCTCGCCACCCTTCAGCGGCACATCGAGGAACGGGATGTTCAGGTCTTCGACCGGCAGGACAACGGGTTCAGGGGCGGCCCCTTCGCCCGGGGAAAGAACGCGGACCGCGCTGGCACCCTGTCCAACGATCCCACCCGCCTTCATCAGGGCGCCGACCAGCGATCTCTCATCGCTGGTCAGAGAGTGGATCCCGGGGTTCGCGACGGCCCCGGTGACCGACACCTTCACCGTGCTGTGCTCTCTCACCGTGGCCACGATCGCGGGTCGTCGCACGGTGTAACGGGGGTAATAGGCGGCGACCGCGGCGGCCTCGATCTCACCCAGGCTCTTCCCGGCGGCCTCGATCTCGCCCACGGTCGGCAAAGTCAGCTTCCCGGATGCGCTCACACGGCAGGCGTGCACCCCCGGAGACTGGCCATCGACCGTCGCCTCCGGCGCGAGCGCCCGCATCACCACGGGCATTTCCAACTGCAGGATGTCGCCCGAGGCCACCCGATAGGGCCCCCCCGCAAGCCTGGCTACAGTCATCGCATCCCTGTCCACCGTCGGACGATACGGTCCCGCCCGTTCGAACCGTGCCACCGCCTCAGGCGGTGATGGAGTCGGGGTGCCGGCGCACCCCCCCAAGGCGACGACCAGAAAACCGACGGCCGCGCACATGGCACGCCGCGGGACCCCGATACGCGAGCGCTCTCGTGGGGGGGAGAGGCCAGTGCCTACGAACTGGGAAACTGCTGGTGTTTGGCTGAGAGACATCGCAATGAACGGACAACGCTCCGGGTGCATCACGCGCCCGGAGGTCTCCGCGGGCAAGAGCAGACGGCGGGAGTTTGGGGGTCAGGGCAGGAACGGACTCGCTGGCGGAGGCGGTCCGGGGATCGACGGCGGTGGGATTGACGGCGGCAGGATCGGCGGCGGGATTCGAGGCGGCCTCGCTCTTCCGAATGTTCGCGCAACAATCGTCGAAGGGGGCGGAACGACCACGAGGGTGAACGGGTTGAACTCTTCCGTGGCGGTCTGAGGGAGCGGAGTGAGGACGCGAGCAGGCACTGAAAGTGCCTTCGCGCCGCTCGCAACCGACAAGACGGCGACGGCCAGACATACCGCCAACCGGGCTGAACTGAGTGCGGATATCATGTGGGCTGTCCTTCTGCTCGTTCGGTTCAGCGGTCGGCCAAGAACCCAGCAATCCGCCCAACCACGACCGGGCTCAAGAATGGCCCTGGTTCGGGGGTGCGAACGCGAACTCATCAGGCGGCGGCGACCACCACCTAGCTGCGGCCACACGAAGAACGTAAGCCAACGACTGAACTGTCACGAGCGATAGTTCAAAGTACAGATTGTCACGGGATCACCAATTCGTCAATTACCAATCGGCCTGAGGTAGCCCCAAAACGAAAGAAAATTGAACGGCGAGGCGCGCCACAAAACGGACACAGGATGTTGATATTTCCAAGTTTGCGGGCGGTGCGGAGTCACGCAGCATTTCGACAACCGGCCCTCAAACCGACTCACGCCACCCATCAGCGGACCGGACACCCACTCTCCTTTGCTTGAGTAGGTTCCGGACGATGCACAGCACGGTCACGGACGACGAAGCTCGGAAGCCTCCGGCACAGGACGTCACGGCTGGTGGAGGTGCCGCGGTCTATCCGGAGCTCGAATCCGTCCAGGCGGCGCTGCAGTTAGCGGTGGCTGACGACCTCCCTGGTGGACGCCCGGCAACGCCCGTTGCAGCAACGAGATCTCCCTGTCCGCAGCTTTGAAGAGGTGGCAATCGGGCTCGAGGCGAGGCCGCAGCGGCATGGTGACGCGACCGTAGCCGTCCTTCTCGAGATCTCGGCAGTCCATTCAGCCGTGGGTCTTGACCAGGGTGCCGCGGCAGGCCGACCGGCCGCGGGACAGTTTCCGGGACAGTTCCAGAGCGGACAAACCCCGAAGAGGGAAAGAGCGCCCAGCGCCTCGGCGTCTACTTCCCGGACCTGGGTCGCGGCACATGCTGATCGAACAGGATGGGGTTCCCGTCCGGATCTACCACGACGAAGCTGGCCGGCCCCGTGGAGGACTCGTCGGCGTGGGTGACCGGCTTGATCCCCTGGCTCACCAGCTTCTTCTGGATGTCCCGGACATCGGTGAAGCTCTTCAACGGCTTGGCGTCCTTGGTCCATCCGGGATTGAAGGTGAGCAGGTTGCGCTCGAACATCCCCTGGAACAGCCCGATGGTGGTCGTCCCGTTCTGCAGGATGAGATACCTCTGGGCCTCGGCCCCGCCCTTCTTCGAGAAGCCGAGCTTCTCGTAGAACGCGCGGGACGCTTTGAGGTCCTTCACCGTGAGGCTGACGGAGAAGTTGCCGAGCTCGAGCCCGGACTTCTCTTGAACCGGTTCAACGGAGGGCAAGGCGAGGTGGCTTCCCAAGGCCGTGGCCAGGGCCATTGCTGAGAGGACGAGGTGCTTCATGGGACACTCCTTTGTCTGGTGGTTCCGCGGAGACCGCTATACGACCGATCCGCCCACGGCCCGTCGGCAGTCAACAGGGTAGCTCCGCCGAGTTGATCCCGCATCCGCCACGAGACTTCCTCGTATGATCCCGCCATGAAGCTCCTTCTCTTCTGCATCCTGACCGTCGCATCCACGGTGCGTGCACAAGACAAGCCCAACATCATCGTCATCCTCGGAGACGACCTGGGGATCGACGGCGTGTCCTGCTTGAATCCGGACCTGGGGCTGAAGACCCCGGCCATCGACCGGCTCGCCAGGGAGGGCATGAGCTTCACGGACGCCCACTCCACGTCCGGCGTGTGTTCACCGACCCGCTATGGGTTGCTCACCGGTCGCTACAACTGGCGGTCACGGCTCAAACGCGGCATCGTCGGCAAATGGGAGCGGCCCCTGATCGCTGACTCGAGGGTCACGTTGCCCGAGTTGCTGAAGCGCGCCGGCTACGACACCGCTTGCATCGGCAAGTGGCACCTCGGATGGCGGTGGCCGAGACGTGGTGGAGGGGTGACGTCCCGACTCAAGGACATCGACTTCACCGGGTCCGTGAAGGGCGGACCCCTGGACCACGGGTTCGACTACTACTTCGGAGACGACGTCCCCAACTGGCCACCCTACGTCTGGTGTGAGGACGACCGTCTCCTCGGAGAACTCACGGACTCCATGAAGCAGGGCGCCATGGTGGGAGTCTCTCCCGGCCCCGCGGTGAAGGGCTGGGACTTCCGCGCCGTCCTCCACGAATACGGGCGCCGGGTCTCCCGTTACGTGGAGGAGCAGGCGCGGTCCGAGAAGCCGTTCTTCCTCTACTTCCCCATGCCGTCACCCCACACCCCCATCGCCCCCCACGGCGACTTCCAGGGCAGGTCCAAGATCAGCGAATACGCCGACTTCCTCATCCAGACGGACGCGGTGGTGGGCCAGCTCCTCGACGCCCTGGACCGGACCGACCTCAGCGAGAACACCCTGGTGTTCTTCACCTGCGACAACGGCACGTCGCCCAAGTGCAACTTCAAGGAGTTGGAGGCGGCCGGCGTGCACCTGCGCAAGAACTTCCGCGGCTGGAAGGCGGACGCCTTCGAAGGCGGGCACCGGGTCCCCTTCCTGGTGCGCTGGCCCGGGCGGGTGAAGAGGGGCACCCTCTACCCACACCCCATCACCCTGGCCGACATCATGGCCACCTGCGCCGAAGCCACCGGGCAGATCAAGAGCGATGACATGGCGGAAGACAGCGCCAGCCTCGTCCCGATCCTTGAAGGTCGGCGCACCCAGCCCCTGCACCAGATGATCGTCCATCACTCCGGCGGCGGGCACTTCGCGGTGCGCAAGGGGCGCTGGAAGTTGCTCTTCTGCCGGGGCTCCGGAGGCTGGAGCCCCCCCACCGAGGGGGCGGCGCGAAAGCAGGAGCTGCCCGCGATCCAACTCTACGACCTGGTGGCGGACCCCAAGGAGACCCGAAACCTCCATGCCCGACATCCCAAGCTGGTGAAGCAGCTCACGGATGAGTTCCGGCGGCTGGTCGAAGCGGGACGCTCCACCCCCGGGGCGCCACAACCCAACCATGGGAACAAGAAGTGGTGGAAGGGCCTCCCCTGGCCCAAGCCCTGAGCCGGGGTGACGGCATCAACCGCCTCCCCCGCCTTCCGCTAAGCTGCCGCGACCGAGGCCACCAACCGGCCGTCCTGGAGCCTGAGATGTCCCGTGCGTTGTTGATCTTCACCCTGGCGATGGTCGCCAGTGTCGTCGCCCCCACCCACGCCCAAACCGACCCCGACCGCGGGGGCGCCGTACCGATGACCAACACCGCTCCGGCTGCAGAGCGGCTGTCGGTCCTCCCCGGGTTCAAGGTGGAGCTGGTGTACTCCGTCCCCGGGAAGACCCAGGGGTCCTGGGTGTCCCTGACCGTGGACCCGAAGGGGCGCCTCATCACCTCCGACCAGTACGGGCGCATCTACCGCGTGACGCCGGCGGCGCCCGGCCGGCCGGCATCCGAGACCAGGGTCGAGCCCCTGGACCTGGAGATCGGCGGCGCCCAGGGGCTCCTGTGCGCGTTCGGGCGCCTGTACGTGGTCGTCAACGGCAAGAAGTCCGGGCTGTACGCGGTGACGGACACGGACAACGACGACCAGTACGACACCGTCACCAGCCTGCGGAGGTTCAAGGGGTCGGGCGAGCACGGCCCCCACGCCGTGATCCTCTCCCCGGATGGCCGCTCCCTCCACGTCTGCGCCGGCAACCACACCAAGCCCACGGAGTTCGACCACTGGCTTCTGCCTCCGGGCTCCAAGGAAGACCTGCTGCTGCCTCGCATGTGGGACGCCCGTGGTCACGCCGCGGGGGTGCTGGCCCCAGGCGGTTGGATCGCCAGGACGGACCCGGACGGCAAGGAGTTCACCCTGGTGAGCGCCGGGTTCCGCAACCAGTACGACATCGCCTTCAACGCCGAAGGCGAGCTGTTCACCTACGACGCGGACATGGAGTGGGACATCGGTACGCCCTGGTACCGCCCCACCCGGATCAACCACGTGACCAGCGGCTCGGAGTTCGGCTGGCGATCAGGGACGGGCAAGTGGCCGGACTACTACCCGGACAGCCTCCCCGCGGTGATCGACATCGGGCCCGGCTCGCCCACGGGCATCGTGTTCGGCACCGGCGCCCGCTTCCCCGCTCGCTACCAGGAGGCCCTGTTCATCTGCGACTGGAGCTACGGCGTCATGTACGCCGTTCACATGACCCCCGACGGCTCCAGTTACCAAGGCACCGCGGAGCGCTTCGTCTCCGGAGTCCCCCTGCCGGTCACGGACGTGGCCGTGGACCCCAAGGGCGGCGCCCTCTGGTTCACCATCGGCGGCCGCCGGGCACAGTCCGGGCTCTACCGCGTCACCTACGTCGGCGGAGAATCCACGGCGCCGATGCAGAAGGCCGCGGATCAACACACCGAGCTGCGCGCCCAACGACAGGCGCTGGAAGCGTTCCACGGCAAGCAGGACCCCAGCGCCGTCAAGACCGCCTGGCCGTTCCTGTCTCACGCGGACCGCCACCTGCGCTACGCAGCCCGCATCGCCCTGGAGCACCAGCCGCCCGAGCAATGGGCGTCCCGGGTGCTGGAAGACTCCACCCCTGACGTGGTCATCCAGGGCGCCCTGGCCCTGGCTCGCGTCGGCGAGGCGAGCCTCAAGCCCAAGCTCATCAAGGCCCTCTGCGGCCTGCCCATGGCCAAGCTCGATCCTCGCCAGCGCCTGGACCTCTCCCGGGCCATGGGTCTGGTGTTCTCACGCATGGGAGCGCCGAGTGACACCGACCGCCGAGCGACGATCCAACACCTGGACGCGAGCTACCCCGGGACCTCTCCCGCGCTGAACCGCGAGCTGGCGGCGCTCCTCATCTACCTGGAGGCAACAGGCGTGGTCGCCCGCACCCTCCCACTCCTGAACGGAGCCGCCACCCAGGAAGACCAGATCTTCTACGCCCTGTCGTTGCGCACGCTCAAGGCCGGATGGTCGCAAGACCAACGAGAGGCCTACTTCTCCTGGTTCCGGGAAGCCGCCGCCAACCGGGGCGGCATGTCCTTCGGAGGGTTCCTCAAGAACATCCGCAAGGAAGCCACGGACGCCCTCGACGACGCCACACGGGAGATGCTCAAGCCTCTGCTCGCCGATGTCCCGAAGAAGCCCACCTCCCTGACGGACCCGAGCCGCGAGGTGGTGGATCGGTGGACGGTGAAGAAGCTGCTCCCCGGTTACGGCGACCCCCTCAAGGGTCGAGACTACGACCGCGGACGTGAGATGTTCGCCGCCGCCGCCTGCTACAAGTGCCACCGCCACAACGGAGAGGGCGGCACCCTGGGCCCCGACCTCACGGCCGTGGGCGGACGCTACGGCATCCAGGACCTCCTCACCCACATCGTCGACCCCGCCAAGGAGGTGTCGGATCAGTACCGCACCACCATCTTCTTCATGAAGAACGACGACGTCATCGACGGACGCGTGGTCAACATCTCAGGGGAGCAGATCATGGTCAGCCCGGACATGATGGACCCGAGCAGGATCCGCAAGATCAAGCGCAAGGACATCGACGTCATGCGACCTTCAGGCTCTTCCCAGATGCCGACGGGGCTGCTGGACACCCTCACGGAGGACGAGATCAAGGACCTCATGGCGTTCCTGATCTCCCGCGGCGATCGGAGCCACCCAGCGTTCAAGTAGCCGGCGCGGGGCTCAGGGCCCCGAGCCGGATTCAGTCACGCAGGCTCCACAAGCGCACGGTCCAACCGCCGGGGCCTCGGCGACCGTCATAGACGGCGAAGCAGGCCCCCCTGATGTTCCCGTGCCCTTCATGGAAGATGAGGACCCCGATGTCCGCGCGATCGCCCTCCACCTTCAGCCGATCGAGGTCCAGCGCCAGCATCGGCTCGGCTCCTGGGGCGGGCACGTGATCCGGCCCGAGGCGCCGGAACAGCACCCCCTCCACCTCAGGCGCGAAGGCCGCAGGCCATTGCACATGTCCGAACTTGTTGGAGAGCCCCACCCGGGTCACGCGGGGTCCGCAGTAGTGCTCTCTGGTGAAGCGCAACTTCTCGTTGTGCAGGACATCCGCCACCACCAGCTTCAGCAACGCCCTGGCGTCATGGCCAGGCTGATGGGGCGCCGGACTCGAGCCCTCCTTCGGACGAGCACCGTCGGGGACGGAGGACCAGGCAGGGTCCGAGGCGCAGGACGTCAGCAAGAGCGCCAGGATCGCGAGGCAGGTGGAGCGCCCTCCGGACCGTCCATCGCCATGGCCTCGTCGCCGCATCATTCCAACCGCTCCTGCAATCTAGGCTCGACAGCGTGAGCTTCGCTCCGCGCATGGCGCGAAGACAACCCTGACCCCGCCGTGATGGATGAAGTATAAGGGCCTGCGCACCCGCCACCGAACCCCTCCACCGAAACGAAGGCCATGAACCGACACCGACCACGGGCTCCACGATTCGCGCCGATCCTGCTGTGCCTGGCCAGCCTCACCGCCGTCCTGAGCGCGACGCCGCAGGAGACCACACCCCAGCCCGATACAGGAAAGCCCATCAAGGTCTACATCCTCGCCGGGCAGTCCAACATGCTGGAGATGGGCGACATCAGCGGCCGCAACACCCGTCACTCCGGCTTCTACCAGTCCGTGGACGGGGACAAGGGCGTGTCGGTCTCCGTGTACACAGGGGCCTACGACCCGGCCACGGACTACGACCAACTCGAGCCCGTCGCCACCAAGACCGTGATCTACGACGGTATGGGGAGGGACCCGTTCCCCAAGGTGGACGGCGACGTGACCTACGTAGCCCGAGGCTTCATTGAGGTCCCGGAGACCGGGGTCTACGCCCTCTCCCCCGGCTACTCGGGGTCCACCTACAACGTCACCGAGCTCAACGGGTCCCAGGTCTACCGTCGAGAACCGGGGGGCGATCCGAGGCACACCAACGTCCCCATGGAAGGCGGACGTCGCTATGCGTTCCGGACGACGTTCTTCACCAGACACGCGGATGGCCTCTTCTGGGTGCGCCGCACGGACATTCCCGGGACCCTCGAGCGACTCGTCGGCGAGCAGGGGAAGTTCCCGTATCTGCGCGACGACGCCGGCCGCTGGCGGACAAGGGGGGACGTCACGTTCCTGGACGCGCGGCTCAACGGCGGGTGGGGCTGGCGCCCCGACAACGAGAACGAGCTCCTGCTGAACGAAGACAAGCTGAAGGCCGCCGGGAGACCCCTCACCGTGGAGAAGGGCGTCTGGGTCGGCCTGCCCTTCGGCTTCATGCTCGGAGACCACCACGACGAACACGTGCTCATCATCCGAACGGCCATCGGCAACCGGGGGCTCGCCTGGGACTTCCGTCCCCCCTCCAGCGGCAAGCTGCCGGACATCAAGGCCGACCTCAAGAAGTGGGAGGGCGCCGAGTACAGGATGATGGTGGAGGGAGTCCGAGCGACCCTCAAGCACCTGGGCACGGTGGTCCCCGACCACGCCTCACAGGGCTTCGACCTGGCGGGCTTCGTGTGGTTCCAGGGGCACAAGGACACCGGCAACGAACAGTGGGCCGCCTCCTACGAGGCGAATCTGAAGAACCTCATCAAGGACGTTCGCTCGGCCTTCGAAGCCCCGCAGCTGCCCGTGGTCATCGCCTCCGTCGGCTTCGACGGGCACCAGATGGAGGGCAACACTCAGCTCATCTGGCAAGCACAGATGGCCCTGGGCGACGGCCAGAGGCACCCGCGACTCGCGGGCACCGTGGTCTCCGTGGACACCCGAGACTTCTGGCGCTCCCCTGACCTTTCCCCTCGCAACCAGGGCTATCACTACAACCGCAACGCGGAGACCTACATGCTGATCGGTGAGGCCATGGCCCGCAGCATGATCGGACTCATCGGCGACAACCGGTGAGCCGCGAAGCGGGCCCGACCCACAAGGTCAGAGCACGGTGACCTGGGGGGCCTGAGACAACTGGAACCCATCCGCATGCCCCGGGTCCATGGTCACCTGCTGGCCCGTCACCACAGCGGGCATGCCGAGCGACGTCATGAGGGTGAAGGCCCCGGGATGGGGCATCAACGACGGCGCCACCCCGCCGTTGGTGAAGAAGAGCGAAGGGTGGGAGAGATCCAGATTCACCAACTGCCCGCCAGGAGTCTGAAAGACACCGCCAGGGACCAGCGCCGCGGACACCACGCCCAGGTCGTAGGGTCCCGCGCCCACGGAGTTGACGGCGAACACCTGCCCCGCGCTCCGCGTCAACGCCGCCGCCGCGTACCCGCCGGACGTGACCCCGTCCACGTCCAGGGACCCAGCGGGATCGTTGGTCTCGTACAACCGGGTGGACCACCATAGGACGTCATGGTTCTCCCAGGCGCCGCCCGTGGACGCCACGAACCCGATGAGGGCGTTGCCTCCCGACAGGAGGCTCAGGCCCGAGACCGGAGCCCCCGTGAGGACGTGGGTCCCGCCAAGGTAGAAGTCATAGGCGACGCTCAGGATCGGGACGGTGAAGTCATCGAGGTAGATCTCCAGCGTTCCCGGGACGTAGCGCAAACGGAGCTGATGCGCTTGACCGTCGCTCATATTCACGGCGGGCGTCACACGACCGATGGAGAGGCTCTCGTTAGTCCCGTTGTCGCCGACCCCGTTGGTGTGGATGCTGATCTCGTTGCCGCTCAGGTCCCCGGCGTTGCTGTTGAAGTAGGTGTCGATCTCCACCGCCAGGGAGTTGGCGATGGCGGTGCCGGCGGGCGACGAGGGGAACGCCCCATAGCCCATGGCGCTGGCGTGGTTCCCGATGGCGGACAGAAGCCGAGGGTCGTTGTGGACGACGAAGGCCATGCCGTCGCCCCCTCCCGCGGAGGGGGCGGACACACGAAACCCGAAGGCCATGTCGAAGGCGGAGCCCACCGGATACGGGTTGTCGAGCCAGGCTGAGCCCCGCTGTGAGATCACCGCCGGCGTCACCCGCAGCAGATTCCCGGACTGGGCCGCGTGAACGTTCATGGTGAGACCGGCCACGGAGCTGAAGTCCGGGTAGGAGATGGAGGGCTGGGCAACGGCGGCAGACCCGAGCACCGTGCCGAGCACCGCGAGGGCCTTGATCCAGGTCATCTGCATGGGGTTTGCGCTCCGGGTCTCATTCACCGAAAGGCCTCCCCTCGAGACCCTGTCACCAGCATACCCTGCCGTAGGCTGCCACGATCCCGAGGCCGGGTCTGCACGCCACCCGCCTGCCCGAACCTCACGCCCACGACAGCTGAGACAGGCACAAGACGGCCTGGACGTCACCCCGACTGTTGCGGACAATGGGGTGCGGTTTCTGGCCGTCTCCCCGTCCGGTGGCCACCCCTGTTCTTCAGAGGCTTCACACGCGAGGCTCCACATGATCGTTTGCTCGACTCGACTCCGGACCCCGGTCCGGAACTCCCTCCTTGCCATGGCCCTCCTGGCCATCTTGACGCCCTTCAACCTGGTGCACGCACAGAAGCCGGGCGGCGAAGACCCCCGGGTGGCGAAATACCAGACGATCGAGCGTGAGATCAAGGCCGCCGTCAACGACGGACGCCTCACCGCGGCAGAGGGCAAGAAGAAGCTCGCCGCGACGCGGGCCATGATCTTTGGCAAGGACAAGGCCACGGACGCCCGGACCAGGAAGTATCGGGCCGCCGAGCGTGAGATCAAAGCCGCCGTCAAGGACGGACGCCTCACCGCAGCAGAGGGTAAGAAGAAGCTCGCCGCGACGCGCGCCATGATTTTTGGCAAGGCCAAGGTCAAGGCGAAGGCCAAGGTCAAACCCAACGGCGAAGGCTCCGGGGCCAAGAAGTACCGGGCCATGGAACGTGACATCAGGGCGGCCGTGGACGCGGGCAAGATCACCGCCGCGGAGGCCGAGCGCAAGCTCACGGAGCTCCGCAAGAAGCTGCTGAACTGACCCGCCAGCGCCGTGGCTCCAGACAGGCCGTCGAGACACCCTCTCGACGGCCTGTTTTCGTCTCGACGCGCCACATCCGTAACGGCGACGGAGCGCCCGGCACGCCCGCTCGCTACGAGCCCGGGCCCGGAGAATCGGTCCGGGTCCGGTGTTAACATTTCGACCCGCAGCGCCAGGGCGTACGCGACCAGCACACCCCGCTGCTCGAACCCGTTCTTCGACGTCTGAGTCCCCGTTCAACGCAAACGCCAGGATGAGTCACATGACCGGCCATTCCATCGAATTGACGACGTCTCCGATCCATCAGAGCCCCCGCCGACGCACCCCGACATCTCCACGTAACGAGAGACGAATCGGGTCGTTGGTCACGGCCCTGGTCTGCCTCCTCTGTGTCGGCGGCGGCACCATCTCAGCCCAGGAAACCCACGACGCATCCGGAGGGGTCTGTCCCATCACCGGCGCCCACAAGCAGGTGAAGGCCGGCGTGCAGTCCAATGACGACTGGTGGCCGAACCAACTGGACCTCAAGGTCCTGCACCAGAACCCCCCCATGAGCAACCCCATGGGGTCGGAGTTCGACTACGCCGCCGAGTTCAAGAAGCTGGACCTGGAAGCCCTCAAGAAGGACCTCATGGCGGTGATGACCCAGTCCCAGGACTGGTGGCCCGCGGACTACGGACACTATGGCCCGTTCTTCATCCGCATGGCCTGGCACAGCGCCGGCACCTACCGCACCGGCGACGGCCGCGGCGGGGCGGCCTCCGGGACCATGCGGTTCGCCCCGCTCAACAGTTGGCCCGATAACGCCAACCTGGACAAGGCTCGCCGCCTGCTCTGGCCCATCAAGAAGAAGCACGGTCGCAAGATCTCCTGGGCGGACCTGATGGTCCTCACCGGCAACTGCGCCCTGGAGTCCATGGGGTTCAAGACCTTCGGGTTCGCAGGCGGACGGGCGGACGTCTGGGAGCCGGAATCGGACATCTACTGGGGGCCGGAGAACGAGTGGCTGGCGGACAAACGCTACACCGGCGACCGTCAACTGGAGAAGCCCCTCGCGGCGGTCCAGATGGGCCTGATCTACGTCAATCCGCAGGGCCCCAACGGCAAGCCGGACCCTCTGGCCGCAGCCCGTGACATCCGCGAGACCTTCGGTCGCATGGCCATGAACGACGAGGAGACCGTCGCCCTCATCGCCGGCGGGCACACCTTCGGCAAGGCCCATGGCGCCGCCGACCCGGGCAAGCACGTGGGCGCGGAACCGGAGCGCGCCAGCCTGCAGGAGCAGGGCTTCGGCTGGACCAACTCCTAAGGCAAGGGCAACGGCGCCGACACCATCACCAGTGGCCTGGAAGGAGCCTGGACCTCCACCCCGGCCAAGTGGTCCCACGACTACTTCAGCAACCTCTTCGGTTACGAGTGGGAGTTGACCAAGAGCCCCGGCGGTGGCTGGCAGTGGAAGCCGAAGGACGGCGCCGGAGCCGGCACGGTCCCCGACGCCTACGACAGCTCCAAGTCCCATGCGCCCATCATGTTCACCACGGACCTGGCCCTCCGAATGGACCCCGCCTATGGGCCGATTTCCAAGCGCTTTCACGAGAAGCCGGCAGAGTTCGAGGCCGCCTTCGCCAAGGCCTGGTACAAGCTGACCCACCGTGACATGGGCCCGTACTCCCGCTGCCTCGGCCCCGGGGTCCCCGAACCGCAGCTGTGGCAGGACCCGGTCCCTTCCGTTGACCACCCCCTGGTCGGTGCGTCCGACGTGGCGGAGCTCAAGCGGAAGGTGCTGTCCTCCGGCCTCACCACCTCGCAGTTGGCCTCCGCCGCCTGGGCGTCCGCGTCCACCTTCCGCGGCACGGACAAGCGGGGCGGCGCCAACGGCGCCCGCGTCCGACTGACGCCGCAGAAGGACTGGGAAGCCAACCACCCGGCCGAGCTCGCCAAGGTCATCAGCAAGCTCGAGCAGATCCAGCAGGAGCACAACGCGTCGCAGACAGGCGGCAAGAAGATCTCCCTCGCGGACATGATCGTGCTCGGCGGCTGCGCCGCCGTGGAAGCGGCGGCGAAGAAGGCAGGGCACGACGTCCAGGTCCCCTTCTCCCCCGGGCGCACGGACGCCACCCAGGCCATGACCGACGCCGCCTCCTTCGGCGTGCTGGAGCCCATGGCGGACGGCTTCCGCAACTACATGCGCAGCGGCGTCAGCCGGCCGGCGGAGGCGCTGCTGGTGGACAAGGCTCAGTTCCTGACCCTGACGGCGCCGGAGATGACGGTCCTGGTCGGTGGGCTACGGGCCCTGAACCCCAACTTCGACAAGGCCGGCCCGGGCATGCTCACCGCGCGGCCGGGCGTCCTCAGCAACGACTACTTCGTCAACCTGATGGACATGGGCACGGAGTGGCGCAGGTCCTCGGCTGACGAACACGTCTTCGAGGGTCGCAGCCGGACCGACGGCAAGGTCAAGTGGACCGCCACCGCAGCGGACCTCGTCTTCGGATCCAACTCGCAGCTCCGGGCCATCGTCGAGGTCTACGCGTCCTCTGACGCCGAGCACAAGTTCGTGCACGACTTCGTGGCGGCCTGGTGCAAGGTCATGGATCTCGACCGCTTCGATCTCTGAGGGCGACGACCACTGCTCAGGGTCGACAAGTAGAGGGCGAGCGCCGCAGGCGCCCGCCCTCTACTTCATTCAGCGCCAGGTCCTGGTCACTCTCCGCTGATGGACCTGGCACTCCATGCAGCGAACGGGTTCATGAGGGACGTCGGCGGAGTCAGATCCTGCTGACCAGCGAACTGGTTCATCACGTCAAACAGCCACACCCTCGCGAGTCCGTCCGGACGGTTCATCAGGACCGCGCCTACCCCGCCCGTCACGAGCTCGTAGTCATTGACGACGAACGCCCCTGTGGGGCTCAAAGGACTCATGTCTGCCACCGAGCCATCAAGTCTCAAGTCCACCAGGAGCGCAGCGTTCGTCACCAGATCACGGCACAGGAGCCTGTCGAGCCCGCCCGGCAACCTCTCCAGGCTCTCCGCGACGACGTTCCCCACCGGAGCCCGATAACGTTCGTCCACGATTTCTCCGCTACGGTCCATGGTCCAGATCAGAGCCGACCGGTTCGTGTGGGTCCAGAGCATGGCGGAGGTGCCGTCCGCCATGAGGTCGAACCCCTTGACCGTCCACCCAGGCGCCGGCCCCCACGTCTCGATATGGAACACGTTGTCGTTCTCATCCAGGCTCCAGACCTTGGCGAGGCCGTCGGACTCGCGACACCAGACCAGGCGCGCGGCCCCGTTCTTGCGGGAGTAGCACACCGGCCTCAAGCCCGCGTATGGCCCGATGGCTCGAGCGCCGCCACCGACGGCTGAGTCCAGGACCGCGTCGTACGCAGGAGTCGAACCCGAGACGAACGGGCCGCCGCGCTCCCAGAGAACCCTGGGCCCGGCAATGGACGTGGTGAACGAAGAACGGGTGATCCGGACAGTGGCCATCTGTGGCGTGACATTCAACGTCTCGATCGTGATCCCGGAGAGCACATCTTCAAACACCTCTCCCTGCATGAGCGGTGCGTCTTCCAGGCTCGACGTCTGCGGATGGGTGTCCACCAACAAGCTCATGAGACGCGTGTCTTCATGTCGATGGGAACCGCCCAGTCGGATGCTCACCCCGTGATAAACCGGCGACGAGGATGGCAGCGTCTGGAGAGCCGTAGGCTGCCGGAACTCGAGGTAATAGTGGAGCCGAGGCGTGTCATTGGGAGTGCCCCAGATGGGCAAGCGTCCAGAGGGCAGCTCGATGCGCGCGATCTGCAACCCGGTGGTTGCGTGATCCAACGGGAGAAGATCGATCGTCCAACTGGCGTCCTCTCTCAACTCGAACACCCTGAAGTTGGTGCTCAAACACCACCTCTTTCGCATCTTGGTCACCGCGTTGGGATGCCGAAAACCCCCTGCCGCGCCCTCCATGTCGAACGGGTCTTCGCCATATCGGATGGTGAAGTCGTCACTCACAGACACAGGCTGTCCTCCGACACCGTCGTTGCAGCTCAGACCGTTGGCACCCCGCAGGCCGCTGTCGAGCCAACTCTGCGGCTCCGCGGGATGCCGGACCTTCTGCAAGGCAGCGCACACCGCAACCTTGTCAATGCCGTTCAACTCGAACACGTTGCGCCAGCTGCCGTCGGGCCGCTCCAACATCCGCAGGGTCGGCCGGGTGCTAGAATGGCCGAACAGCAAGAAGATGCAGTGGTATTGGGAAGGATTGAACCCGAACGTCTCGTAATAGCCGAACACTCCCTCAACGGCCGATGCGACGTCGTCTCCTGCCGCCCCGGTCAAGCCAGGCAACGGGTAGACGCCGAGCGTCGAGGCTGAGCCATAGACGTCGAGCTGAGGTACGTTGTGAGAAGCGCTACCAATGAACTCCTGGCCCGCCGTCATCTCCTGATAGTAGGCGTTCGCAGAATCGGAATCCGTGGACACACGCTGGATGATCGTTCCGATCGCCACTTGGTGCGACTGCTCACCTGCCCAACGCACCCTGAGCACGGCCACGGCCTTCCTCTCCGGGGCAAGGGCCGTGGTGTTGAACTCGTTCGGCAAGGGCGTCTGAGCGTCCATTGATTGGACGATCAGAAGCCCGCACACCACGACTCGCGCCACCGCCCCAAGCCAGCTCTTCATAGTGGTCTTCAACTTCATGGGTCTCTCCTTGTGCTCCGACCTCATCTCCGCGGGTGCCGAACCTCGACGCCGCTGTCGCCAGTTCGTGGCATTCGTCGGTGATCTGTGACCACAAAAACTCAGATCTTTCACAAATTACTGGTGCCAATGAACCTACAGCCCATCGTCACAGGCTGATGAAGGGAGAGTAGGATGCCGGGCCATCAGGCATGGTCAGGTTGATTTCCATCATCGCCACGCTGCTCACGGCGACGGTCGCGCAAGACGAAGCGCGCGCACGCCAAGCGGCCGAGGTCACAGCCGCGTCCATGAAGCGTCTGATGGCGCACCACGAGACACCCGGGATGGCGGTGGTGGTGACCGACGGAGAGGGCACCCTCTACTCCGCGTACCGAGGGTTCGCGGATCTGAAGGCCCAGCGGCCCGTGACCGCCGACACGCTCTACCAGATCGGGTCCATCTCCAAGTCCTTCACCGCCATCGCCCTGCTTCAACAACAGGAGCGAGGTCGTTTCCAACCGGCGCGCCCGGTGATCAACTACCTGCCATGGTTCGCCGTTCAGAGCCGGCATCCCCCCATCACGTCCCACCACCTGCTCACCCACACGGCGGGCATCCCCGCCAATCGCGACGACATGACCCACGGGCCCTACCAGGGATGGGCCTTGCGCGAGCAACAGACCGCGTGGGCCCCCGGGGCCCGCTTCCACTACTCGAACGTCGGCTATCAGGTGCTCCACCTGATCCTGGAGAAGGTGGCGGAGAAGCCGTACGCGGAGGTCGTACGAGCGGGCATCCTGCGCCCCTGCGGCATGGACGCTACCGAGCCGGTCATCGACGCGGCCTCCCGCATGCGGCAGGCCATCGGATACCAGCGGCTCTACGACGATCGCCCGTCCCATCGCTCCCATCCCCTGGTGGAGTCCCAGTTCCTGGAGTACGGGATCGGTGATGGGTGTGTGGTGGCGACCGCCGAGGACCTGGCGGCCTACGCCAGGATGATCCTGGGCCGCGGCGAGGGCGCCCGGGGCCGGGTCCTCACGGAAGAGTCGTTCCGCACGCTGACACACGGAGGAAAGCACGGCTATGGCTACGGC
The DNA here is from genome assembly GCA_964507445.1 of uncultured Isosphaeraceae bacterium. GTDB lineage: Bacteria > Planctomycetota. The sequence continues at coordinate 67,909 of CAZDQF010000016.1, read as the reverse complement.
CTCGGCGTGAAGGAGGTCGACGGGCGCACGGTGATCAGCCACAGCGGGGGGATGGTCGGGATCACGTCACAGCTCGTGGTCGACCTGGAGGCCGGCCTCGCGGCGGTCGCCTTCGCCAACGGCCCCGGCGACCCCTCAGCTCTGGCCCGCTTCTCCCTCAAGGCGTTCTCCGCTGCCCGAGCCGAACGGGACCTCCCACGTCCACTCGAACCCCGTCGCCCCGTGGCGTCCAAGGAACCCGAGCGGTTCGCGGGACACTACCGCCCACCGGGCCAAGGGGACGCCATCGGCGCTGAGCCTGACGACGGATTCACCATCGTCATCGAGGCCGGAACTCCGATCCTGGTTCGGGGCGAAGAGCGCATCCCCCTGGAGCCCACCGGAGGGCCCACGTTCCAGACTCCTCACCCGGACTTCGACCGGTTCCTGCTGCGCTTTGCCGGCCGGGATGACAAGGGATTCACCTACATCACCCACGGCGATCGCTGGTTCGTCAACGACCGCTACAAGGGGCGCACCAAGTTCGCGGTGCCGGAGACCTGGTCACCGCTGCTGGGGCGCTACCGCTCCTACAGCCCCTGGGCCTCCAACTTCACGGTGGTCGCTCGCCGAGGCAAGCTGCTGCTCGTCACCGCGGAGGGCGGCGAGACCAGCGTCGGCGAGCAGTCCCTCACGCCCCGGCCCGGCGGCGGCTTCTTCGTCGGCGACATGCCGACGCCGGAGGTGCTGCGATTCGACACCGTCGTGTCCGGACAGGCCCTCAGGGCGCACCTGTCCGGGCACGTGTTCCATCGCACCCCTTGACAGAGCGGCGCCCTCAGCCGGACCTGCCAGTGACCTCCAACAGGAGGCCTTTCGCATACAGTAGAGGCCGTCCAGGTGGAGGGCTCGCCTCCCATCGTCAGAGAACACCGACAGAGAACACCGACGACATGAACCATCGACTGAACTTCGTCCTCGTCATGATGGCCGCCCTGTGGCTGGCCTCTGCTGCTCCGGTTGCAGCCCAACTACCGGACCCGGATGGCAAGCCCGCCGACATGAGCAAGCCGGTCCAGGTCTTCATCCTCATGGGCCAGTCCAACATGCTGGGCTTCGGCAAGATCAAGGGCGGCGACGGGTCCCTCGAGCACGCCGTCAAGGAGAAGGGCCTCTACCCCTACCTGATGGATGACTCCGGTCAGTGGACCGAGCGCAAGGACGTCAGGAACGTCCGCGTCATGGGCAGCGGCGCCAGCGGGATGCGCCAGTTCAACAACGAGTGGATGACCATCAAGGGCGGGAAGATCGGCCCCGAGATCGGCATCGGCCACCACCTGGGCGAAGCCCTGGACGCTCCCGTGCTCATCCTCAAGAGCTGCATCGGCAACCGCGCCCTCGGCTGGGACCTCCTGCCTCCTGGCAGCGAGGGCTTCGAGTTCACGGACCGCAAGGGCGAGACCTGGGTCCACCCCGGATACAAGGGCACGCCCGAGCGATGGAAGAAGGGCGAAGAGCCAAAGAAGATCGGGTGGTACGCGGGCGCTCAGTACGACGGTGACGTGGCCCGCGCCAAGAAGGTGCTCGCCGAGCTCGAGAAGCACTACCCGAGCGCCAGCAAGTTCGAAGTAGCCGGGTTCTTCTGGTGGCAGGGCGATCGCGACAGCAGGAGCGCCGCCCTGTCCAGCCGCTACGAGCAGAACCTGGTCCAACTCATCAACCAGCTCCGCGAGGAGTTCAAGGCCCCCAGAGCCAGGTTCGTCTGCGCCAGCCTCGGACAGACCAAGAAGGGCTCCGAGGACAACGGCGGCAAGCTCCTCGAGGCCATGTTCGCTGTCGACGGGTCGTCAGGCAAATACCCCAAGTTCAAGGGCAACGTCGCCGCCGTCTACACCCACCCCCTCTCCAAGGGTGGGAGCTCCGGCGGGCACTACGGCGGCAACGCGGAGACCTACATGAACGTCGGCGAAGCCATGGGAGCCGCCATGGTGAAGCTGCTCAAAGGCAAGTAGCCACGACTGCTCGCGGGACTCGCGACGACCCATCAACGCCTCGCCACCGAAGGCCTCGCAGACACGATCCATGACCGACCTCTACACCACCCTCCCCCCGGAACCCACACAGCTCGACGGCAACGGAGTCCTGGCCCGCATGGTGGACGCCATGGGCTTCCGCTACCGCTGGGCGACGGAGGGCATGGCCCCATCCGCCCTCTCCTTTCGCCCCTGCGAAGGCGCCATGACCATGACGGAGCTGCTCGGGCACATGAACGTCCTGGTCCGCTGGCTGGATCAGGAGATCCGCCGAACCCTCCAGGACCCGCCCGCGGCCGCGGACCGCGCGCAGCTATCACCACCGGATCAATGGCCGGAGCTGCGCGACGACACCCTCACCCGACTCACGGGGCTGCGCACTCTCCTCGAGGACACGCCGCCGGACACCCTCCTCCAGGCCACCCTCACCAGCCCTCGCGGCGGCGACCCCCAACCCTTCTGGTGCGCCATCAACGGCCCCATGGCCGACTTCCTCACCCACGTGGGGCAGGTCTCCTCCTGGCGCCGCATCAGCGGCGACCCGGCTCCGCCGGCGGATGTGTTCCGCGGTCGCGCTCCCTCCCGTCCGTCATGACCCAGGCAGGCGGCAAGAGCCCCTCTCTCCGCCCGACAAGTCCCAGGTGCTGGTATCGTCCACGGTCTGTGGGCCCGCTCGAGTGACCCACCCAAGGCGACGCACCAAGAATCGTGCCCGCCGCGACCTCCACCAGGGAAGGAAACGCCATGAGAACTCGCCACCTGACCATCCCCCGCGGTCGCTTCTCCGCCGCGGCGCTCCTGCTGATCCTGGCTCCGATCCTGATGATCGGATGTGCCAACTCCCATCACGGCGACCAGCCCATGGGCGACGCGCGCCCCGGTCACGCCGAGATGGTCTCGGCTCTGATCGAGCAGTTCAAAGTCCATGTGCGGGAAGGTGACGCCGCAGGGCTCGCTGACCACTTCGCCGAGGACGGCGTCCGCGTCGTCAGTACGCAGCGCTTCCCCGCCGTTGGTCGGGAGTCCGTCCGGAGGACGTTCGACCTTGGAACGGGGGACGGAGGCGTCCTCGACTCCACCACCCTCACCGCCACCATCGACCGCGTCCACTCCATCACCGACGACATCGCCATCGCCAACGGCACCTTTCAGGTGAGCGACGACTCCGGCGTCATCCGAAAGGGGAAGTGGGGCAACGTGTTCGGATTCAAGAACGGTCGGGCACATCTCATCCTGGAGTCCGCTCACGCCGAGTTTCTTCCAGATGACGATCGGAGCCACTTCGCCACCACTCCCCGCCCCATGCAGGCGCAGACCATGCAGATCGGCGGGACCCGGTGGCTCGCTCCCTTCGACCGCCTGGTCGCACGCTACTCCAAGGGGTTTGAGAGCGGCGACGCCGAGATGGCCGCCGGGGTGTTCACCGACGACGGGGTGCACATGTTCAGCGGCTCACCCAAGACCTTCTACGGGCGGGAGCAGCTCGTGAGTCACTTCGGCACGGAGAGCCAGGCTGACGGGCCCTACAAGGACGTCCGCCTCCGCGTCAAGGTGCTTGGGAGCCGACCGCTCACAGACAAGATCGTGATCATGTGGGGGCTGTTCGAACACACCACCCCATCAGGCAAGGTGGTGGACTTCGGCCAGTGGGGCAACGTCATGGAGATGCAACCGAACGGCGAGATGAAGATGATCATGGAGTCTGCCGGCGCCTACGTCGGGTCGAGCACCCCCGGCAAGAACTGACGGCCCGCCGCGGGCTCTCGACCTCGGTTGATCCCGCCGATGGGGCCTCCCGAGCATCGAGCCTGCCGCAGGCAACCACGCGGTCTCTCCGAACGCCCGCCACGGGGCGTTCGGAGACCTGATCAGGCCGGGCTCGGGGGGTTGCGTCACCCCTGACCGACGTCCGCGCGGCCGCTGATCAGACGATCCAGCTCCTCCGCGAGGCGCGCCCCCACCTCCTGCTCCTCGTCCAGCACCACCTGGGCTCCGGCCGTGTCGATGGCCTCGCGCCAGACGTGGTACCGGCAGCGCGCCAGCACCGTGGCGTGAGGCGCCATGGCGCGGACGAGGGCGACGAGGGTCTGGGTCATGGCCGGGTCCGGGACCGTCACCACCACGGCGGCGGCGGCCTCCACGTGGGCATGTTCCAACACGTCCTGATGGGACGCGTCGCCGATGACCGCCACATAGCCAAGCTCCCGCGCCCGCTCCATGCTTCGAGGGTTGAGATCCACCACGGTCGTGGGGACGCTGGCCTGCAACAGGGTGGCAGCCGCCGCCTGCCCGGCCGGCCCGAACCCGATCACCACCACGTGGCCGCGGGGTGCGGTGTCATCCTCTGTCGGCGTCGCCTCCTTCTCACCCCGCACCAGGGACGCGAACCTGAACACCAACGCAGGCCCACCGGAGACGAGCGCCGGCGTCAGCAGCAAGGTCACGATGGTGACCGAGACCACGAGACGGAACAGGTCCGCATCCAGGACGGTGGCCTCCGCGGCCGTGGCGAGGACGAAGGAGAACTCCCCCACCTGGGCGAGGCAGACCCCCACGGCGAGGGCGTGCCTCCCGCTCAGCCCCGCCGGCCGCAACACCGCCCACAGGACCGCGCTCTTGCCGACGAGGATCGCGACCACCACCCCCAACACCGCCGGCAGGTTGGCGAGGATCCAGGCCACGTCTCCCAGCATGCCGATGGAGCCGAAGAACAGGGTGATGAGCAACGTACGCAGCACGCCCACGTCGGCGCGGATCTGCGTGGCGAAGGGCGAACCACCCAGCAGCATCCCGGCGAGGAACGCGCCCACCGCGGGGGACAGGCCCGCCTCATGGGCGGCGAAGGCAGACCCCAATCCGAGCACTGCGGCCAGCAGCACCGGCAACTCCCGGTTGCGCTGCAGCGGCGCCGCGCCCAGCGCGAAGGGCACGACCTTGTGCGCCAGGACGCCCATGGCCAGGACCAGGACCGCGGCCAGCCCCAGGGTCCGCGCCAGCCCCCAGGCCACCTCCTCCGCGCTGCCCTCCCCCGACAGGACCGTCACCAGGATCACCAGAGGCACCACTGCCAGATCCTGCACCAACAGGACCGCGAGGGCGGATCGGCCGTGCACGCTGTCCACCTCACCACGGGACGCCAGGACCCGTAGCACGGTCGCGGTGGAGCTCAGGGTCACCACCGCTCCGACCACCAGGGCGACGGTCCCGGACAACCCGAAGAGCAGCCCCACGCCAGCGGCCACGGTGATGGTGAGGAACACCTGGGCCACCCCGCCCAGCAGGAGCCGGCTACCGAGGCCTCTCAATCGCGACCACGAGAACTCCAGTCCGATGGTGAAGAGGAGCGTGGCCACCCCCAGCTCCGCCAGCACCTCCACCTCACCCTGGCCGGAGACCCACCCCAGGGCGTTGGGCCCCAGGCACATCCCCGCCACCAGATACCCGAGCACCGCGCTCTGGCGCAGCCGCTCGCACGCCGCCCCCAGCACGAAGGCGGACCCCAGCAACACCAGCACGTCGAACAACAGCCCCCACGAATCCATGCCCACAATGTAAGCCCTCTACGCAACCAGCGCCGTCAGGCCACGATCGGACCGACCCGGAGCCCGGCCAGGCTCCCCTCCCTGATCCCCGGCGTCTCGACCCAGCCCGTCACACCGTGCTAAAGTCCAGGTCCCTGGCGTGGTTCATCCCGATTCCCGGTTGACGCGCTCACCGTACGGCCTGATGCGCACCATCGTCCGACTCACTCTCATCGCCCTCTCAGCGTCGACGGCGCTGGCTCAGCCGGCCAAGCCGCCCAAAGCACCGCCGACCCTCGTCGCCTTGCAGCCCAGGATCGACGACGCGATTCACCGCGGCGTCGACGCGATCCTGCGAACCCAGCAGGCTGATGGGACATGGTCTGATCACGGCTACGCCTACCCGGTGGGCCCTACCGCCCTGTGCACCTACGCGCTCCTCAAGTCTGGCCTGAAGCCGGAGCATCCTGCCGTCGCTCGCACGCTCCACTTCCTGGAACACAACCTCTCCAACAAGACCTACGGCGTCGGCTGCCAGCTCATGGCCCTCGAGGCCACCAAGGACAAGCGATACAAGCCGCAGATCAAGGAGCTGCTCGGACGGCTCCTCGACTGGCAGCGAGGCGGCGGCTGGGCCTACCCCGGCTCGCACATCGACCTCTCCAACACGCAATACGGCGCGCTCGGTTTCCGAGCCGCGCGCCTGGCAGGACTCAAGGTCCCTCGTTCGGCGATCCTCAAGTTGATGCGACACGCGCAGCACTACCAGGAGCAGCCCAAGACGCTCGAGGTCCCTGCAGACCCGTTCCATGACGAGGGATACGCTCGCACCGCCGCTCCGGGTAACGTCGCGGGGTTCGGATACCGGGTCCCCAAGACCGGCCAGGCGCAGTCACGGGTCAACGGCTCCATGACTACTGCGGGCCTCGGCGTGCTGCTGATCTGTCAGGAGCTGCTCGACGGCAAGATCCCCCGCCGCTCCAAGCCCGAACTGGACGCATCCATAGAACGCGGGCTCAACTGGATGCGGCTGAACTGGTCCGTCGAACGCAACCCCGGGAGCGGCGGACACCATCTTTACTATCTCTACGGTCTGGAGCGAGTCGGCGGGCTCATGCACCGCGAAGCCATGGCCGGCAGGTACTGGTACCGCGAGGGCGCAGACGTCCTCGTCCGCAAACAGAACGCCGCCGGCGCGTGGGGCGGCAACCCCGACAACGCCTTCGCCCTCCTGTTCCTGAAGCGGGCCACGAGACTCGGGAGCGTCACCGGAGCCGGCGGGACCGATCGCGCTCACCGCACGTACCTGGCGGCGAGAGACGACGCAGAGGTCGAATTCCGCGGAGCCGGCAACCCGAACCTCTCGCTGTGGATCACCGGGTTCAATCAGAAGAAGCTCAAGAAGCGGTTCCCAAAGGGTGGCAAGTCAGACCGAGAGGTCCACGTCAAGCGTGTCGAGTACCTGATCGACGGCAAGGTCGTCCACTCGGTCGCACACCACGGGGAGAAGTCCTGGAAGGACGAGCCCTTCGCCTACCGGCACCCCTTCAAGCGGTGCGGTCGCTACAGCATCGCCGCCCGCGTGCACGTGAAGAACCCCGATGCCGGGAATGACGGAGAAGCGGACACGATCCCGCTCGAGTCTCCGTTGATGGTCATCGACGTGCTCGACCTTCCAGACCCGGATCGGGACGCCATCGGGACCTCGATCAGGAACAACCGCCTCTCGAAGATCCCCATGCGGATCACCCATTCCACGATCAAGCATCGTTGGCCGATCCAGCGTCCCTTCATCGGCGACGGGATACTCTCAACCGCCTGGCTGTGCACAGCGCAAGACGCCAAGCCGTGGCTTCGATTCCGGCCAAAGGACTCGGTCAGGATCAAAGAGCTCATCATCTGGCCGAACCAGACCGGCGCCAAGATCAAGAAGATCGAAGTCCTCATGAACCGCACGAGCAAGCCACGGGTGATCAACCTCGCTCACCCTAGGCGCCCCGTCCAGATTCCCATTCGTGGTCGTCGGACGCTCAACGAACTCGAGATCCGGATCGTCGAGACCGACCCTCCGCAGAACCGGGAAGTCGGCTTCTCCGAAGTGATCCTGCGCTGAACCGACCGCCCGTGAACTCAACCGACCTCACTCACGCGATCTGCGCAGCCGCTCTCCTGATCGCAGCGAGCGTGCGCGGCCCGGCCCAAGAGACGACGCCCGCTCTCGCTGACAGGTCCCCGGACAAGCCCAGCACCTATCGACTCCCAGGCCTCGACATCGACTTCAAAGAGAAGGTCGTCGACATCCAGGCCACCGTATGCCTCCGCGAGGGGCTGCTGGAGTTGGTCGCCTGCGCCAAGGGCACCAAGGAGCACGAGTCCATCATCGCCATCCAGGCGCGGCCGTCGCACATCCACGCGGCGCTCCTCCTGCTCGGCGCCGAGCCGGGGGCTCCTGCCTTGATGAAGCTCGACGACGCGGAGCGGAACGTCTGGGTCCCGATCTCGCCAAGGGGCAGCGAGGTGGACGCCTATCTGGTCATCACCGACACCAACGGCCAGCTGACCGAGCGCCCCATCAGCGACTTCATCATGCGCCGTGAGCTCGGCGAACAGGGACTGACGAAGCGCACAGGATTCCCGACGAACACCTTCGTCTTCGCCGGGTCCCGCCTCGTGGATTCAGCCGGCGGGCCGAGCAGGTACTCGAGCGACCGGAGCGGAAACGTCCTCTCGATCATGCACTTCGGCGACGAGCTGCTGTGCCTCCCGGAGGCGGGACGAGAATCCAACGGGCCTCCTCAGTGGGAGGTGGACGGGGAGCGCCTCCCGGAGGTGGGTTCCAAAGCCGTTCTCCGGCTGCGGCCACGAGCGGTAGCGGGCCACCGAGCCCCGAACGACACAACTCCCACCGTCTCCGCCACGGTGGCGGCGCCCCAGCTCGGCGCGCCGTTCCGGGACGGCGCGGTGCTGCAACGCGGCATGCCCGTCCCCGTCTGGGGATGGGGCGCTCCCAACGCCGCCATCAAGGTGGAGTTCGGCGGACAGACAGCAGACACCGTCGCAGACCCGCGCGGAGAGTGGAGCTTGGAGCTCGCCCCCTTGGAGGCCAGCTTCGCACCGCGACGACTCGTGGTCTCGAGCGACAAGGACGACGAGATCGTCGTCGAGGACGTGCTCGTAGGAGAGGTCTGGCTGGCCTCAGGGCAATCCAACATGCAATGGAAGGTCCACAAGAGCAGCTGCAGCAAGCTCCGCGTCGAGCCACGGGGTGAAGTCGCACCCATTCGCGAGTTCGAAGTGACCAGCGTCGTCGCCATGTTGCACCCCATCGAGCGCGCCGACGGCGCATGGAAGGTCGGGGACTACGGTCAGTACAGCGCCATCGGGTTCGCCTTCGCCCACAGGCTGTATCACGAACTCCAGGTCCCCATCGGCATCCTCAACTGTTCGTTCAGCCAGACCGCGATCCAGGCATGGGTGCCGCGGGTCGGATTCCGTGACGGGTCGAGCGACTATACGAAGGCCATATACAAGCGGATCCTCGAGACCGACCCCGCGACGCCTGACCACAAGTCTGCCTGGGACGCGTTCTATGGCGACCTCCAGCGGACCCTCGAAGAGAACCGTGGGCGTATGGAGCGCGCCGAGACGCCCGTCGCCATCTCCACCAGGACACCCGGCAACCTGAGCGACAACCGCGACGCGTCGTGGCTCTTCAACGGCAGGATGAACCCTGTCGTCCCCTATGCCCTGCGGGGCGCGATCTGGAATCAAGGCTACGCCAACGCGGGCGAGGGTCTCCCCTATTACGAGAACCTGCACAGCCTGGTTCGTGGTTGGCGGTTGCGATGGGATCGGCCGGGCCTACCGGTCTACTTCCATCAGTTCTACTGCCCCGGCAAGTCAGAGCTCGGTCGCCCGAGCATCGACCCCACCGCAGAGATGCGGCTCGGCACCTGGCGCGCCCGCGATATCCCCGGCACGGGCATGGCGTCCCAGATCGACATCACCGGCTCGATCCACTACTGGAACAAGGCGGTCCCCGGTCAGCGCCTCGCGCTCCACGCCCTCAAGAACCAGTACGGCCGTGAGGTCGTCGCGGACGGCCCCATGTTCAAGTCCTATGCGGTCGACGGAGACAAGCTCGTGGTCTCGGTTGAGCACGCCGACCGGGGCCTCGTCGTGGCCGAGACGGGGTCCAACGCCGACCGGCGGAACAAGGAAGGGACCGGGTTCGCCGATCCCAGGGTCGTCCCCGACGGCGACAGCGCTGTGAAGTTGTTCTATCTGGCGGGCGCCGACCGCGTGTGGCACCCGGCCCGGGTGGAGCTTGACGGTGAGAAGATCGTGCTCACCTCACCCGCCGTCACCGCGCCCCGCGGAGTCTCATACGCGACCGGCGGCGTGGGGTTCCAACCCAACATCTACAACCGGGCGCTCCTGCCCATGACGCCCTTCATCTACTACGACCACGAACCTGTGACGGCGGCGACGTGGCCCGACGACCGACTCGAGATCGCCGGGGATGAAGTCGACCCGACGATGGTCGGCAAGAAGCACGAATGGCGGAAGATGCCGCTGCTGAGCCCGCAGTTCCGCGATGGCGCCGTGCTGCAGGCCGGAGTCCCCATCACCTTCTGGGGTTCCGCCGTCCACGATCACGGCTATGAAGCGGAAGGCGAAGCGGTCATCCAGTTCAGCTTCGCCGGCATCAACGAGACCATCAACGTCCGGTCCGATCCGAGGATCGTTGACCTCCGCCCCGGTCAGTGCCGCTTCGCTTCCGGCAAGGACTGGAGACTCACCGTCCCTCCCATGGAGGCCAGCGCCGAACCCAAGACCCTGACGGTGACGTTCCTCATCGACGGCGAGGTCGCCCATCAACGGGTATGCAAGGACATCGTCGTGGGCGACGTCTGGTACGTGGCTGCGCCTCAGGCCCGATTCCAGTTGCCCGAGCTCAAGCCATCGTCCGGGATCGTCAGGGTGATGAAACGACGGGCCAACCGCTCCTCCCACCCCGCTCCGTCCAGATACAGCGTCTGTGTGTCGCGGACCCCGAAGAACCGCTACGCATGCCGATGGGAGCCTGCCACGGACGGCCTCGCCGCCGTCCTCGGCCATCACATTCATGCCAAGACAGGCAGGCCGGTGGGCATCATCTTGATGCAGAACACCGTGCCCCGCGGCGGCGCGAACCCGGAGCTTGATAGCTGGATCCCCATGGCGGCGCTGTCCTCGGCGCCCAGCCTGAGGTCAGACTACGAAGACCTCGCCGCCGTGATTCCGGGCAATCGGTTCTACGACGCCAACGTCGGACGGTACATCGCAGAATGGAAGCGCTACTGGGGCGGGTACGTCCCCCAGATGATCAGGACGGGAGCGGTCCCGGACGGTGTCGCCTGGGGCAGCTTCCCGACCCTCTCCGCGTCCGTCACCAGCGACGCGTCCCGGACCTACAACGTGCTGGTACACCCCTTCAGCTTCACTCGCACACGGGGCATCGTCTTTCTCTCGAGTCCCGAGATGGTCGCAGGAGACCAAGGCGCGGCCTTCGGCGAGCAGCTCTCGACGCTGGCCAATTCGTGGAGACGGCGGATCGGCGGCGCTGACGCGAGGTTCATCTACACGACACCTGACCGCTCGCTCGCTCCGCGGATCACCGCGGCGACCGGGATCGAGGGTGAGGTGACGGCCGTCGTGACGGATGACTGGACGAAGATCGACGCGGTCATCGACGCCGTCACCCGCTGAGGCGCCGACCGGACGCTCAGCGCAGACGAGAAGAGGTCCATTGACCCGGCTCCCCGGGACCGCCAGCTCCCGCAAGCCCTGGATCATCTCTGTCACGTCGACCTCTGGCCAGAACGCTCTCTCCGCTCGGCCGGGTCGTGGCCTCCGGGCCGAGTCGCTTCATGCGGCAGGCCGTACAATGGCGCCGGATCGGGCCCAAGCGTCCTCACGGACGACCGCCATGGACACACCCAGAGACCGAACCCCACGCGCCACGACGGGAGCATGCCCTTGAAGACCCACCTCGTCCTTGTCGCCACCCTCCTGCTCAACGGCGCCGCCCACGGTCAGCCGGGCTCCTTCTACACGCGACCGGCCCTCTTCTCGACCCGGCCCGATGAGTCCAGGTCCCTGAACGAGATCAAGCGCTTCGGGCCGGTGGGGCTCGGCCTCGAACTTCATCACCCGGCGTTCGTGATGAAGATCAAGAACGTCGAGGAGGGATCGCCGGCCGCGGCAACCGGGGCGCTGAAGCCGGGCCAGATCATCGAGAGCATCAACGGCCAGAGACTCCGTGACATCGACCCGCGCATCCAGCTCGGCCGGGTCCTGGCTGTCGCCGAGGCCACGGACGGCGAGCTCCGATTCGCCATCCGCGGCCTCGACTCGCCGGTGATCGTCTCCGTGCCCGTCATCGGCTCCTACAGTCCCACGTGGCCCCTGAATTGCCCCAAGTCGGACAACATCGTCAGATCCGTCGCCGACTACCTGAAGAGCCCGGGGGCGACCGAAGGGCTGGGCAGCATCGGCATGCTCTTCCTGCTCTCCACCGGCGAAGACGAAGACCTGGCGGTGGTGCGGAAGTGGGCGCGCGCGGCGCCGGCGCACTCATACCCCTGGTACGTCGGGTACGGCGGCATCCCGCTGACCGAGTGCTACCTGCGCACCGGCGACCCCGACATCCTCGCCAACATCCAGAGGTGGGTGGACAGCGCCGCCCGGACTCAGCACAACGACGCCTGGGCGGGACGTGGGTCGGCCCTGACCGGGTATGGCAGCGGCCACCTGAACGCCGCCGGCACCCACGTGCTCACGTTCCTCCTGCTGGCCAAGGAGTGCGGCGCCGACGTCCCCCACGCCACCATGCACCGCGCGCTACGGCATTTCTACCGCTACGCCGGCCGCGGCAACAATCCCTATGGAGACGACCGCCCCTTCACCGGTTTCGTCGACAACGGCAAGAACGGGAAGCTCGCCATCGCCATGGCTGCCGCCGCGGCGCTCACACCGGACGGCGAAGACTCCGTCTACGCCGCCGCGCGAGACGTCTGCGCCATGCAGAGCTTCTACACCACCACGTTCATGCTGCACGGCCACACGGGCGGCGGCATCGGCGAGATCTGGCGCAGCGCCGCCATGGGCTTGCTCTACGACAAGCGGCCGAAGCAGTACCGCGAGTTCATGGACAATCGCAAGTGGCACTACGACCTGTCACGACGCTTCGACGGCTCCTTCGGCATCCTCGGGGGAGGCGGTTACGACAAGGAGCTGTGGGGCGTCGCCTACCCGTTGGCCTACACCTTCCCTCGGAAGACGCTGCGCATCACCGGCGCGCCTCGGACACCGTACTCCAAGCCCTACCGACTCCCGGAACGCCCATGGGGCACCAGCAGCGACGACGCGTTCGTCCTCCGTGAAGCGGTGGCGGACGGGGACGGGAATCGGAGAGACCTGTCCGAAGAGACCCTCGCCAGGGACTCCAGCATGCACTTCCTCCGTCGTTTTCACGGGCAGCGCCAGCCCAGCGACCAGGAGATCCGCGACTACGTCCATCACGCGGACTTCAACATCCGCAACATCGCCGCGTTCAAGGCCCTCGGCATCAACTGCGGCTACATCGGGGCACGATCCGGCGGCGGAGACGTCCGCCCGGCGCTGGTGATGGAGCTCCTCCGCCACCAGGACCCCAGGGTCCGAAGGGCCATCTTCGGCGCCCTCCTCGCTCGCCCGAGCGCCGTCACGCCGGAGATCTACGAGCTCGCCGTGGACGCCGTCAGAGACCCGCAGGAGTCATGGTGGATCAAGGACGCGGCGATACAGATCATCGGCCAAGGGACCCCCGAACGCATCCTCCCCCTCGTGGACCTCCTCCTCCCCTATCTCCAGCACGAAGAATCCTGGCTGCGGAACGCCGCCCTCACCGCCCTCACACCGGTGGCGACGCACGAGAGTTGCTATCGACGGGTCTTACCCGCCATGGGTGAGCTGGTGCGCACGAACCAACGGGTCTCCGTGACCTACGGGTTCGCGCCGAAGATTCGAGCACGCATCAAGGCCGCCGGTCCCGCCGTGCAGGCGCTGGCCACGGAGACCCTGCGAACCACCTTCACGGACTTCGCCGGCAAGAAGGCCAGCCCTGCGGGACAGGACCTGAGACCCACCTACGACTACCACCTCGCCGCCATCGCGGCCTCCCTCGCGGACGTCCCGGGCGGCCTCGACGTCCTCTACGAGATCGCCAGGAAGCGGCACCCCGACCAGATCCTGCCTTACAAGGACCTGTTCCTCGGAGCCGATCCTTCGCAGCTCGGCCCCGACCTCCGGAAGGCCATCGCGCGCATCGTGTCGGAGGAGCTGATCCCCGAGTTCGTCGGCAAGAACCGGAAGCGGCTTCGTCTCCTCGCCGGGAACAAGACCCAGTCCGCATACCCCGGCGGCCGGGGAGAACCCCTCGACACCCTCGCATCCCTTTACCAGCGCGCCGGCAGCCCGGAGTTCCAGTGGCGGATGTTCCTGGATCTTCGCGACGCTGAATGGGACTACCACAGCTTCGACCCGCAACCTTCGGAGCAAGTCCCCTTCGACCAGCTGATCTGTCGCTACCGCCCGATCACCATGCCCAGAGGGATGGAGCGGTGGTCTGCCACAGACTTCGACCCGGCGGCGGTCGGGTGGCAGAAGGGCAAGAGCCCGTTCGGCACATACGCAGGGAAGATACCCGACCGTCCCATCACCAAGTGCTCGACCGGATGCGTGGGCCCCGGCTGCTACGGCGCGACCAGGGTGAACACCCTCTGGGAGCGAGAGGTCCTGGTCCTCCACCAGACCTTCAAGATCCCACCGCTGAAGGAAGGACACCGCTACCGCCTGCGCGTGAACACAGGCGAGCACGTGGGCGCTGGCGGAGGCCACGTCATCTACATCAACGGCAAACACCTGATCGAGACCCCTCAGGGCGGAGGCCGGGGATCAGGCGGGAGGCCGAAGGGTGCGTACGTCACCGACGAGTTCATTGACGAGCTCAAGAAGGGCGAGATCACCGTCGCCGTCCAGACCTTCGTCCGCTACAACGCCAAGTACAAGGCCCTCCCTCGCAGCAAGACACCCCAGGGGAAGTTCAGCATCCACCTGGATGAGCAGAAGCTGCCCCCCATGGGCGACGACCTGATCTTCCGGTCCGCCTCCGTGATCGCCATGCGTTCGTCCGACTGGCAGGCCGGCCTCGACCCAGAAGACGCCTCCCAGGATCCCGACGACAACCTGTTCCGCTGGGATGGCCGGTTCCAGGATCGCGCAGAGATCGCGGGGACCTGGAACCTCGTCGCGCAGGTGAGAGACCCGGCCGCATTCGACCCGGACAAGCGCCGAGGTCACGTCCGCAATCCGCCGTTCTCCACCGTCAACCTCGGAGACGGCGGCAAGACGGGGCATCCGCTCTGGGCGTGGTCCGGCGACACCATGATGAACCTCGACCGCTACGAAGCCCTGAAGATGGCGCCTCGCACCATCGGTGGTGCCGAGTTCCTCTTCCTCGAGTCCGGGGGGTTCAGCGATCGCCACAAGCCCGGCTGGAAGTGCAGCTGGTACGTCCTGGAACGGGGATCGTCGAAGCGATGAACACCGCCCGGGCAAGCAGGGCGCCACGGCAATCCCGGGGATTCGGTCAGGCGCCACGGCAACGGGCGGACCAGGGCAGACGTGAGTCACGTCACGGCGGGGCCGCCGAGCTCGAGGCCAGAGGAACAGCGACAGGCGCTCGCGCGCCAGCTTCGCACCCGATGTGACCGGCGCTCTTCGAGACAGCGAGCTCCTGAAGATCCCGCAATTCACGCTCTGACGTGACCTCTGCCCCACATCAGGGACAGCCTGAAGATGGCCGCAGCATCGCGCGGTGCACGCCCCGCCAGAGCGCAGGACCGACGAGACGACCTGACCACACCAAGCGGACCCGCGCGGGCCGGCCATACCAATCCCGGCCCGAGCGGTCTGCGGGAACCAGACGACGGGCGCCCGTCAAGGGACAGGAACCCCATCCGCTTGATCGAGTAATCTGCGACCCCACCATGAAGGCACGAATGATGCGTACACCCCTCCTCCTCCTGGCGGTCACCGCCCCGGTCCTGGCGCAGCAGGGCTCGTCCCTTGCCCTGGCATCCCCGTTCGTCGACGGGGCCATCCTGCAGCGAGAGATGCCCTGCCCGATCTGGGGTTGGGGCAAGCCTGGGAGCCGGGTGACCGTCGCGTTCGCCGATCAGGAGAAGACCGCCGCGACCGACGCCAAGGGCCGTTGGAGAGTCGACCTCGATCCGCTCCAGGCCTGCGGCGACGAACGGGTCCTTCACGTCAGGGCCGATGACGGCGAGTCCATCAAACGCACCGGTGTCCTCGTGGGCGAGGTCTGGTTCGCATCCGGACAATCCAACATGGACTGGATCGCCGGCAAGTCCATGTGCCGCGACCTGGCCAATCAGCTGCAACGCTCCGACCTCGATGAGCCGGTGCGCGAGTACACGGTCGACATCGGGTCCTCGACATTCGTTCGCCATCGGGCCGACTCCAAGGACGGTTGGAAGCGCTCCGGCAAGGCCGGGTCGTTCTCGGCGCTGGCCCTGGCGTTCGCCTGGGAGCTTCACCAGGGCCTCGACGTCCCCATCGGAATCCTGCGCAGCACCCACGGAGCCACCGGGATCGAGACCTGGACCCCGTACGCAGGCTTCGCAGCCCGCCCCGAGCTGCAGCACATCGCGGCCAGGATCCGGCAGAGTGACCCGACGACCACGGACGGGCAGCAGGCCTACGACGCCTTCTTCGCGTCGCTGAAGGGCTGGCAGGCCGAGAGCGAAGACCTCATGGGCCGCGGCGGCAGGGCGCTGCCGCGCCCGACCCTGCCTGGTATCGCGGAGGACTGGAAGGGCCCGTCGCGGATGTACAACCGCAAGATCGCGCCCCTCATCCCCTTCGCCATCCGCGGCGTCATCTGGTGCCAGGGCACCCACAACGCCAACGACGGGAGGATCTACGCGGCGAAGATGCACGCGCTCCTCGACGGCCTGCGTATGAGCTGGCAGCGCCCGGACCTGCCGTTCTACTTCACCCAGATGCAGTGCTACGGAGACCCGGACGTGAACAACGTCGGGTTCGCTGACATCCGCGAGGCCCAGCGCCTGTTCGCCATGAACGCCGAGAACGTCGGCATGGTCCCGCAACACGACCTGAACCCTGAACGCCCCCAGGGGATCCATCACTTCAACAAGCTCGACCCGGGGAAGCGCCTCGCCCGCTGGGCCCTCGCCCACCAGTACGGGCACGACCTGGCGTACTCCGGCCCCACCTACCAATCGCACCGCGTGGAGGGTCCCAGCGTCCGCGTCCGCTTCCGGCAGCGCGGTCCCGGGGACGGCCTCATGGTCGGGAGCAAGGGGATGGAGGCCGACCGCAGGACCCCGGGCTCCTATGTGGAGCCGGCGCAGGCCACCCCCGACGCGGACCTCGAGCACTTCCGCCTCGCGGGCCGCGACGGCGCGTGGCACGCCGCCCGGGCGGTGATCGACGGGGACGAGGTCGTGGTCACCTCGGACAACGTCCCCGAGCCCGTGGGCGTGACCTACGCCTACAGCGCCAGCCCCATCGGCGCGAACCTCTATAACCGCGCTGGGCTCCCCGCCGCGCCCTTCGCCTACTTCGACGGCAAGCAGCTGTTCCAGGAAGACATGGTCGAGGCGGAGGCTGAACCGAGCCGCGGCGCGGCGCCCTCCCGGCCCCCGTACATCCAGATCGCCACGCCGTTTCGCAGCCACGCCGTCATCCAGCGAGAGATGCCGGTGCCCGTATGGGGATTCGCTCGCGCCGGGACGACGGTGACGGTGCGCTTCGCCGGACAGGCCCACAGCGTCAAGGTCGACGAGTTCGAACGATGGCGGGTCAACCTCGACCCCCTCGAGGCCCACGCGGGCGGGCGCGACCTCAAGGTGACCGCTGACGACGGAGCCTCAGCCACCGTCAGCGGTGTGGTCGTGGGCGACCTCTGGGTCTTGACCGGGTCCACCCGCCTGTCCGGTGAGCTCATCCCGAGAGACCGGAAGATACGCGAAGCCCCTCCCCTGCCGCTGGCCCGCGAGTTCCGCATCCGCACCAAGGCCCGGCGCTTCCGTGAGCCGCGAAAACGTCGCATGGAGATCGGTGGTGGAAAGTACGTCGCCCGTTGGGTGACAGCCACCGACGAGGAGTCCAACCCGGACTTCACCGTCGCGGGCTACGCCTTCGCCTCCCAGGTCCAGGAGCCAGGGGTCCCGGTGGGCGTCATCACCCTCGGAGCGGACAACCCGCCCATCACATGGATCTCCTACGAGGGGCTTCAGCGGGCGCCGGGATTCGAAGAGGAGCGTGACGAGCTCAACCTGCTCTACCCCGACACCGAAGCCGGGAAGTCAGCGGTCACCGGCTACATCGAGACCCTGAAGGCCTACAACCGCACCGTGGCCGACCTCCTCCGCGGCGGCGACGAGCTGCCGGACGACCTCGTGGACGGGCCACCCGGGTTCCCGCAACCCGAACGCGATCAGTGGGCGAGGCACACCGAGAACGCGACCCTCACCTACAACTTCTGCATCAGCCCCCTCACCCCCATGGCGGTCCGGGGCGTGGTCTGGGTACCCGGGCCCCACAACGTCGGCCAGGACGTGTCCCGATACGCGCCGGCCATGTCGGCCCTGGGCGCGAGCCTCCAGGAGACCTACGGCCAGGACACCGTGCCCTTCATCTACGCCCAGCCGACGTCAAAGCTCGTGCCCGGGATCGGCGCACCGCGGATCGAGGGCGCCGTAGAGCTGGCGCTCCCGCAGTGGCCCAAGAGCCTCCACGACATCGCCACCAAGCTGGGCCAGGCCGCCAGAGACACGGCCCCGCCGGGACCAGAGGACGACGTCACACACCGGATCAACGGGTCGACCAAGGAGCACCCCCGTCTCTTCATGGACCGGTCAGCCGCCGTCGCCGTCAAGGCGGCCGTGGAGTCTGACGCCTTGCTGAGGCGGGCCATGACCTACGTCCGCGAGTGCGCGGACGCCACCCTCCAGGCCGCGCCGGTCCAACGAGAGCAGGTCGGCAGGCGTCTGCTCGAGGTCTCCCGCACCTGCCTGCAGCGCGTGGTGTACCTGGCCTTCGTGCATCGCATGACCGGCGAGGACCGCTACCTGGAGCGGGCGCGGCAGGAGCTGCTGGCGGCGGCGGCCTTCCCTGACTGGAACCCGAGCCACTTCCTCGATGTCGCCGAGATGACCGCCGCCCTCGCCATCGGTTACGACTGGCTCCACTCCGGCCTCGACCCGGAGTCGCGGAGAATCATCCGCGACGCCATCATCGAGAAGGGCCTGAGACCCTCCCAACGGGGCGGCTGGTGGGTCACCACCGAGAACAACTGGAACCAGGTGTGCCACGGCGGCCTCACCCTCGGCGCCCTCGCCGTCCTGGAGGATGAGCCGAAGCTCGCCTCGGAGATCATCGAGCGCGCCGTCGCCAACGTCCCTCGCGCCCTGGCCGAGTATGAACCGGATGGTGCCTACCCGGAGGGCCCGGGCTACTGGAAGTACGGCACCGTCTATCACGTCCTGCTCGTGGACGCCCTCCGCTCTGCCATCGGCACGGACTTCGGCCTGACCACCGCCGCCTTCCTGAAATCGTCGGACTACTACCGTCAGATGACAGGCCCCACCGGCCTCTTCTTCAACTACTCGGACTGCGGCCAGAAGAGCGGCATCGCCCCCGCCATGTACTGGTTCGCCGCCACCAGGCGTGATCCGTCACTGCTCCATCGCGAACGCACGGCGCTCCACGAGCTCCTCGACCGGGCACGGCCGTCGGCGGCGAAGCGCCATCGCCTGCTCCCATTCCTCTTGCTGTGGAACGCGGCCCACGCCAAAGCCCCGCCCCCCGACGCCACGCACTTCCACGCTGACGGACACACGCCCGTCGCGATCCACCGCAGCGGCTGGGAGAAGGACGACACCTTCGTCGGCATCAAGGGCGGGTCTCCCGGGGCCAACCACGGCCACATGGACATCGGCTCGTTCGTCCTCGACGCCGGCGGTGTCCGCTGGGCCCGCGACCTCGGCGCCCAGAACTACCACAGCCTCGAGTCCAGGGGCATTCGCCTGTGGGACCGACGCCAGGGGAGCCAGCGCTGGGACGTCTTCCGCCTCAACAACCTCTCCCACAACACCCTGGTGGTGGACGGTCGCAAGCAGATCGTGAAGGGCTTCGCCCCCATCGTCCGATCCACCGGAGCCCCGAACCCTCACACCATCATCGATATGTCCGCGGTGTACGCAGGGCAGCTGGACGCTGCGCGCCGCGGCGTCGCCTTGCGGGCCGACCGCTCCGTCCTGGTTCAGGACGAGCTCCGGGCGCTCGACGCGGAGGCCACCGTGCGATGGGGCATGGTGACCGAGGCCAGGATCGAATCCCTGAACGGCACCACAGCCCTGCTCACCCGCGACGGACGACAACTCCGCTTGCGCGTGCTGGCGCCCCCGAACGCCCGACTCAGGACGTACGACACCGCCGAACCCCGGGCGCCCCATGACCACGGCAACCCGGGGACCCGCATGATCGGCTTCGAGGTTCAGCTGCTGTCATCCTCCGAGACCCGGTTGGCCGTCCTCCTCACGCCGGGGGGCACGGAGCCGAGGCTCACGCAGGTCTCGCCCCTCGCCGACTGGTAGGGCACGTCACGCCGCCCCGGGCGCATCCGTCCACACCAACGTCACCCTGAAGGTCTTGCCTGCGTCATCCACCTGTCGGCTCACCGTGTGACTCGAACCCGTGGACCCGAGCAACGTGGCCTGGTCTTCGAGCACCCGGGCCGCGGCTTCAAACTCCCCGAGAATCCACCGGTCACGTCCAGGATCGGGCTACCCACGGCCTTCACCAGAGATTCGATGACAGCGCCCTCGACGGCCCTCCGACTTCCTCGGGAGCCCCCCGGGACACGAGGCCAGCGGCGGAACCACTGCCGCTGGCCGCCGCGCCGTCGGTGTCCTCAACGGGTCAGGGACAACTCCCGGGTCCCGTCCCGTGGGGCGCATGCACCTCACGGAACTGGCTCAATTCACCGGGTGGTAACTCCGCTGAGCGGCCGTGCCGCCCACCTTGTCGTAGTGGTCCGCGTCCCAGTGCCACTCGACCCAGTTTTGGCTGTCCGCGGTGTACACATTCAGGACCTGCCCGTCGAGTCCGTCCACCGCGATCCCCCACGAGGAGTAGGGCCTCCCGTTCACTTCCCCCGTGATCACGAGGTAGTACACATCCGCCAACCCATCGCTGTACAGGTACTCGGCCCGGATCTCGAAACCCAGGTCCCCGTTCGGCCCATGGATGGCCCAGTACTCAGGGTCGTCCAGGTACGGCGGAGGCGTGGTGGTTGGCGGAGTCTGCACCTGAGCGGCGCCCACGGACACCATCAGGGAGAGTGCGAAGACGGACAGGATGATGGAACGGTGCATGTCATGGCCTTTCTCGGCGGGACGGATTGCCTCGCCAACACCCACGGGAGCGAGATCCCGACGCATTTGTCACGCACGGGTCTTCCGGGAATCCCGGACCTGCACGCCTCTCCCGCGGCGCTCGCACCGTTGCCGGGACGCTGGACGCAGGGACTCCTATCGGCTTCCTCCGGACAGAGGAGACGAGGGCTCCCGTCCATTCCCAAGAAAGAAGGTGACTTCAAGGTCACACGGTTTCATCAGTCCCTCCCCGCCTTCCTCAACGAGACGCAGATCGGGCAGTACCACCAATCGGGAGACAAGCAGACCCACCCCGGGGCCCTGACCTACGTCGAACGCCTGATGACCGAGCTGCGGAACATGGATCGTTAGACACTGCAGGCCTGCGGTCTCACGCGCCCTCCCATCCCTGTACACACCCTGCCCAGCGGCGGCGGGCGATGGCTCGTGCCCGACAACCTGACGACGGCGTTGGCGGCAAGGTCAGCGTCCGGTACCCTGACCGTGCTCACATCCTCGAAAGGAACCCTAATCCCATGAAGACTCTATGGGCGTTCATGCTCGCCGCCGTCGTCACCGTCGGCGCCAACGCGCAAGATCCCGCGGTAGCGAAACCAGACAGCCCGAAGGCGATGGCCGACAAGCTCCAGGAGGAGTTCCAGTCGCACCTCCTGGCCGAGTTCCAGAAGTACCAGGCGGCGCAGGCCAAGAAGGCGGAGGAGGCGAAGGCCAAGGGCGAGCCCATCCCCGCCATGAGCATGCGCCCCAAGCTCGATCTGGGAGACTTCCCCGTCAGGTTCGCCGCCGCGGCGAAGAAGTACGCAGGGACGGACGACGCCATCGAGTTCCTGATGATGTCGCTGCAGACCGCGCAGTTCTCCGACGACAAGTCCGCCGCGAAGAAGGCCCTGGACACCCTCGCCGAACACCACCTGGAGAGCAAGGAGATCGGTGAGCTTCTCCGGATGGTCCCCTACATCGGCAGGTCGATCCTCGGGGACAACAAGGACTACTCCTGGATCTCGGAGAAGATCGAGAAGGAGAACAAGCACCCGAGCGTCAAGGCGCTCGCCATGTACATCCCGGTGGAGCGAACTCTGGAGAGCGCTCCGACGGACTCGGACGATTACGCGAGCGCCCGCAAGGTCGCCATGCAGGCCGCGGAGCTCACCGACGACGAGGCGTTCAAGGCCCGCGTCCTGGGGCAGCTTCGCGGCCGCGAGGCCTTCGGGAACGGCAAGGTCGCCCCGGACATCGCGGGCGTGGACCTCGACGGCGTCGCCTTCAAGCTCTCCGACTACAAGGGCAAGGTCATCTTCCTCGACTTCTGGGGCGATTGGTGAGGCCCCTGCCGGGCCATGTACCCGCACGAGCGGTCGCTCGTGAAAGAAATGAGTGGACGTCCCTTCGCCCTCATCGGTGTCAACTCCGACCAGGACCTCGAAGAGATCCGTCGCATCGTCAAGGAGAAGAAGCTCAACTGGCGCTCCTTCCAGAACAAGCCCGAGGGCGCGAACAATGCCATCTCCGATGACTGGGGTGTCCGGGGTTGGCCCACCATCGTCATCCTCGACGCCGAGATGAAGATCCGCTACCGCGGCCACGACGGGAACGCGGCGACAGGCATCGCCAAGGACCTGGTCAAGAAGATCGAATCCGGAGAGTGACGCGCCACGGCTACCAGCCGCGGGTCGCCCCGCTCCGGCGACCCGACAGGCGCGCTTGACGCTCCGAGCGGAGACGACTTGAGGTTGATCCCCATGGACCTGTGGACGACGACCCGGCGACGGCCTGATCCCGTCGCCGTCCTCGCCTGCCTCCTGGGAACGGCGCTCGCGGCGACCTCCCCCGCTCAGGACCTCCCCCGCGGCGACGCGGGTCTCGCTTCGGGGGTCCGGCCCTTCCTCCAGGCCCATTGCACGAAGTGCCACGGCGAGGCGCGCGCCAAGGGCGGCCTCACCGTTCACGACCTGCCCGCGGACCTCGGCGCCGACCTCGAACGTTGGGCCCACGTGCTCGACGCCCTCGAGGACGGGGTCATGCCACCGGCCGGACAGAAGCAGCCGAACGACGCCGATCGCGGGTCCATCGTCAGGTGGCTTGATTCCGAGCTCAAGTCCGCCATACGGGACAGCGGCACGCCTGCCCCTGCCACGACACGGCGCCTGACCAACTTCGAGTATCAGAACACCCTACGTGACCTGATCGGGTTCGAGCTGCGCCTCGCCGACAACCTCCCCGAGGACCCGGTGAAGCCCTACCACTTCAACAACACCGCCACCTTCATGCTCCTCGGGATGGAACAGCTCGACCGATACAAGGAGAACGCGCGTCGCGTCATGGCCAGCGCCATCGTCGATCCCGGCGAGCCGGAGGTCCACAAGACCAAGCGGGACTTCGCGCCGCGCGACCCCGCCGAACGGGGCATGCAGCTCGACGAGATCGGCGTCTACGGCAACCGCCGCCACTCCGCGGCCTGGGGCATGGGGCTCCGAAGCTGGCCCGAGACCGGTGAGTTCCGGGTCCGCGTCAAGGCCGCCGCCATCCTCCCCCCGGGGTTCCGGGAGGCCGAGCTGCGCCTGGTCATGGGGCAGGATCTCAACGTCAACTCCTCTGCCCGGCAGATCCATCCGGTCGGCTCCGTCGCCCTCACCAACACAGTGGACGAGTCTCAGGTGTTCGAACTCCGGGGACGGATCGAGAACCACCCCGAGCTGCAAGGGCGGGTCACGGATCGAGGTCGGACGCCTCCCACCATGGCCATCACGCCGCAGAACCTCTACGACGACGGACGGCTCAACGACCACCTGGACCCGCTCACGGTCCCTCGTGTCGTCGTGCAGTCCATCGAGTTCGAGGCGCCCGTCACCGACACCTGGCCGCCAGATCACCACCGCCGCATCCTGTTCGATTCGCCCCTTCGCGAATCGGACCCGAGCGCATACGTCCGTGAGGTGATCCGACGATTCGCCACCCGCGCGTTCCGACGCCCCGTGACGGACGAAGAGCTCGATCGCTTCTGCCGCATGTACTCCGTGTTCGCGACCGACCTCCCCGCCCTCGAACACGCCATGCGCGAGACCCTGGCCATGGTGCTCATCGCGCCGGCCTTCCTGCAGCACACCAGCGCACCGGAGGCTCCCAACGCCAGCCATCACGACCTCGCGTCGCGCCTGGCCTACTTCCTCTGGGGCACCATGCCCGACGAGGAGCTCTCCTCCTTCGCGAGGGAAGGGAGCCTCGACGACCCGGAGATCCTCGAGTCCCAGACCTTGCGGCTCCTCGACGACGCGAAGTCCGGGGACTTCATCCACAACTTCACGACGCAGTGGCTCAGCATCGAGAAGGCCAAGGCCGTGAAGATCAACGCGGCCCTGTTCCCGAGGTTCCTGTACCGGGTCTCGGCCGGCGAACGACGGGGCACGGAGGTCCCCTACCGCCCGACCATCAGGGATTACATGCACGCAGAGACCGTGGGCTACGTGGCGCAGCTCATCCGGCGCAATGCACCCGTCTCCCAGCTGGTCGACTCCGACTTCGCCTACGTCAATCAACCGCTCGCCGCCCACTACGGCATCCACGGCGTTCAGGGCAACGCCCTGCGCCCTGTCCCCTTGCAACCAGGACACCACCTCGGCGGCCTCCTCACCCAGGGCTCGGTCCTGGTGGCCAATTCCACAGGGTCCGCGCCGCACCCCATCTACCGCGCCGTGTGGATCCGCGAAGCCATCCTCGGCGAGGAGGTCCCGCCGCCACCACCGGAGGTCCCGGCCCTCGTCGACTCCGCGGGCGACGACGCCGAGTCCGCCGTCACCATCAAGGACCTGCTGCGCAAGCACCGTGACTCTCAGAGTTGCCGCGACTGCCACGAACGCCTCGACCCCTGGGGCATCCCGTTCGAGCACTACAACTCCGTCGGGCGATTCCAGCCTCGGGTCCCGCAGAACGGCGTCCGCGTGAAGGGCTTCGATCAGCGGCGAGACGGGACCTTCGAGGACTACGTCGCCTACGTCCAGGCCCTCAACACCGTCCCCGTGGACGCGAGCGCCCGACTTCCCGATGGCTCTTCCATCGATGGCATGCGAGACTTGAAGACATACCTCCTGGAGCATCGGCTCGACGACATCGCCGAGAATGTCCTGCGTCGACTCCTGAGTTATGGCCTCGGCCGCGAGCTCACCGTTCACGACCGCTACGCGGTGGCGGACCTGATGGAGCAATCCCGTCGCAACGGCCATCGCCTGCGCGACATGATCGTCACCATCTGCACCAGCCCGATGTTCCGAGGCGCCAGCGGACCTGCCGGAAAATGACACGACCATCCTGGAAACTGGACCGTCGCCAGCTGCTCCGCGGCGGAGGCGCCGCCCTCGCCCTCCCCCTGCTGGACGGCATGGGCTGGGGGTCCCCGGCGGCCGACGCCCCGAAGCGGATGGTGGTCACGTACTTCTCCTACGGCGCCTACATGCCGCGCACCCAGGACGGGTCCCACCACGAGTGGAGCTGGTGGCCGTGCGCCGAACCGGGCCCGCTGACCTTCAACCAGAGCGCCGCCCCGTTCGCACCGCTCAAGGACGACGTCAGCTACCTCCGCGGCCTCGACCATGCGGGGGGCTACGCCCTCGGCGGGCACAGCAGCGGCGACGTGTTCGCCACGGGAGCCGACATGGCAGGGTCCCAGAAGACCAACGCCATCTCCGTGGATCAGGTGGCCGCGAAGATGAGCGGGCACCACACCCGGTACCCCTCCCTCGTGCTCGGCACGGAAGGAGGGACCGGTTCCTACGGCATGTGCAAGACCCTCTCTCACCACGGGCCGGGGCGCCCCATCCCCTCCCTGCACAAGCCGCAGGAGATCTTCAACCGCCTGTTCCGCCCTTATGCGGGCAAGAGCATCGAGGACGTACGCGCCGAGCTCAAGCGCGAGGCGAGCATCCTCGACCTCATGCTCGAACAGGCGAAGAGCCTCAACGCCCGGCTCGGGCGCTCGGACCAACGGAAGATGGACGAGTACCTCGAGTCCATCCGGGCCCTCGAACGCCGGGTGGAACGCACCAGCCAGTGGACGCACGAGCCGCTGCCCGACGTCAGCACCAAGGGCCTGAACCTGGAAGCCCACTACAAGGACCCCGTGGCCTACACGCGGTGCATGTACGACCTGCTCTATCTCGCGCTGCAGACCGACTCCACCCGCTACGCGTCCCTGATGCTCGAGAGCGAGCAGTCCACGTCCAACGAGGTGGGCAAGTTCGCCACCTATGTCCTGGGATACGAGGGACAGACCCACGACATCGCCCACAAGCGCCCCGTCGAGTCCGGGCACTGGGACCGCTGGCGCGCGCAGCAGCACGCCTACTTCCTCCAGCGCCTGCGGGACACGCCGGAGGGCGACGGGAACATGCTCGACCAGACCGTCGTCCTCTGGGGATCCGCGCACCCCCACGCCTCCCACGACACCCGGAACTACCCGATCCACGTGGCCGGCGGCAAGGCCCTGGGCTTCCGCCACGGTCGCCTGCACGGCTTCGAAGGCCCGAAGAAGGTCCCCCTCGCCAACCTGTTCCTCTCCATGCTGCACTCCGTCGACGTCAACGTCCCCGGGTTCGCCGACAGCACCGGCCCCCTGTCGGATCTTCGAGCGTAGCTCTGATGAAGCCGGCGCTGGTCGCAGCCTGGTACCTCACCCTCGCGGCGACGCTCCCGGCCCAGCCCGCGCCCCAAGGCCTCCCCCGCGTCCTGATCCTGGGTGACCAGCTCTACAACGAGCCCGCGCGAGCGGTCGGGCACATGCTCGTCGGACGCGCCCAGGTCTCGTTCCCCAAGGAACGCCCCGGCGACACCGGGACGGCCCTCGAACGGCTCGACACCCTCCTCGGGGACGATCCCTGGGACCTCATCCACTTCAACTTCGGCTTCGCCGATCTCCACTACAAGGCGCCCGGGATCAAGGCCATCCGGGCCATGAGCGAGAAGGCCGGCGGTGTGCGGGTGACCTCGCCGACCGACTACGAAGCCAACCTCCATCGCATCGTCCAACGCCTGAAGGAGACCGGCGCGAAGCTGGTGTGGGCGAGCACGACGCCCATCCACAGCTCGCAGTTCGACGGGCTGTACCGTCCGGGCTCGGAGATCGAGTACAACGCCATCGCGGCGCGGGTCATGAGACGCCATGACGTCGCCATCAACGACATGCACGGCTACGTCCGGGCCACGGCCAAGGACAAGCGCGACCGCAGCCCCTTCGGCTACAAGGGCTACCCGCTCCACCCGCCGATCGCGAAGGCCATCCTGCAACGACTCGGTCTGCTGAAGCCGCTCCGTCGCCCTCTGAAGGTCTTCGTGATGGTGGGCGGCTGGTCGCACATCGGCGGCGGCGTGGTCCGCGGCGGGGACCGCCCGCGCCCAGGGCGCAAGGGCTCTCTCGACGACCTCGTCACGGACCCGAGCACGGCGCAGGCCTATGCGGGCCTGGTGGGCCCGGACGGTCGCTGGGTCCACCGGCCCGACGTGTGGATTCGATTCGATCGACGCTTCGTCAAGTCGGGGGTCCTCGGCGTCGGCTACGGGGGCGACCGTCAGCGCGGTATCGGCCCCGAGCTGATGTTCGGGCATGTGCTCGGGGACCACCTCGACCAGCAGGTCTACGTGATCAAGACCGCGATCGGCGCTCCGTCCCTCGCCAAGGAGCTTCGGCCGCCGAGCTCAGGGTCCACGGGCAAGGCGTACACGCGATTGGTCGCGCACCTCGACGCCTCCGTCACCGACATCGCGCAACGATTCCCCGACTTCACGGACGCGTCCACCTTCGAGCTCGCCGGGCTCGTGCTCAACCTCGGCGAGCAGGACACCGACCCGGTGATCTACCGGACCAACCTCCAGCACCTGATCGACGATCTTCGACGACACCTGAAGTCACCCGCCCTCCCCGTGGTCCTCGTCGGGACCGGCAAGGGCGGATTCGACGCCCCCGCCCACCCCGAGATCATCGAAGCCCAACAGTCGATCGCCCGCTCCCCTCGCTACCGCGACACCCTCTCGTTCGTCGAGACCCGCGCCTTCTGGCCGCCGGAAGTCGCCCGGGGAGCCGCTCGCCACCCCTCCGCCGACCGCTGGTACGACAACGCCGAGAGCTTCTGCCGCATGGGAGCGGCCACGGGAGAAGCCATGCTCGGCCTGCTCGGTCGTCCCGGGTCGAAGGACCGTTAACGGCCCCCTGCTCGCTGCCGGCGCCCGGTCCTCGCAGATAGACGCCGCCGCGGTGGAGCGTGAACCGCCCACCTCCTCCATGGGCCCGTGGAGATGCCATGAGCGCGCCATCGGGTCCGGAAAACCACGCGCCGCCAGCGTAGTACAGCCCTCCAAGGACGCAGCCGGGCAGCCGTCCCGGCCGGGGCTCAGCCCGACACCTGTGAAGGGGGCCCACGCCCCATCGTCGTGGCCGCGGCTCAGACAAGGGCCGATAGGCGATCGTCTCCGCGCTGCATGATCCACCGGAACGGCGCCTCCGGTCGAATGACGGGCCGACAAGCGCCCCGACGGTGCCCCTGTCACCGCCATCGCGTTGCGGACGACACGCGCAGCGTTCGATCCCATGCTCCGTTTCGAGTTCGGAGCAGAAACAACGGGTCTCCCGAAACACAAGTTGGCAAAATTGGCCCGCCGGAGATCGACCGCTGGAGGCGCCTCCCGACATGACCGAGACCAATCTCCTCGAGATCCGCCGCCCCGACGACTGGCACGTGCACCTCCGCGACGACGCCATGCTCGAGCTGGCCGTCGCCGAGACCGCCCGTCAGTTCGCGCGGGCGATCGTCATGCCGAACCTGGTGCCGCCGATGACGAACCGGGCCGCCGTGGTCGCATACCGCGAGCGAATTCTCGCCGCCTGTCCGCCCGAGGCCTCCTTCACGCCGCTGATGACGGCGTACCTCACCGACACCATCGATCCCGAAGAGGTCGCGGTCGGATTCGAGGAGGGCGTCTTCACGGCCTGCAAGCTCTACCCCGCGGGGGCCACGACCAACTCGGACTCCGGAGTGACCGACGTTCGACGCATCGATCCGGTCCTCGAACGCATGCAGGCCATCCGCATGCCCCTGCTCGTGCATGGCGAGGTGGTGCACGGCGAGGTCGATGTCTTCGATCGTGAAGCGGTCTTCATCGAGACCGTTCTCCAGCCCCTGCTCGGTCGTTTCCCCGAGCTTCGCGTCGTCCTCGAGCACATCACCACCCAGGACGCCGTCGAGTTCGTGAGCGCGGCGCCCCACAACGTCGGCGCGACGATCACGGCCCATCACCTGCACATCGATCGCAACGCCCTCTTCCAGGGCGGCCTGCGCCCTCACGCGTACTGCTTGCCCGTGGCCAAGCGCCGACTGCACCGCGATGCTCTTCGACGAGCGGCGGTGTCCGGAAACCCGAAGTTCTTCCTCGGCACCGACTCGGCACCACACCCCCGGCATGCCAAGGAGAGCGCGTGCGGATGCGCGGGCATCTTCACGGCTCCCGTGGCCATGGAGAGCTACGCCGAGGTCTTCGAGGAAGAGGGCCACATCCATCGCCTCGAGGCCTTCGCCAGCGAGTTCGGCCCGCGCTTCTACGGTCTTCCGCTCAACGACGGCACGGTCACCCTCGAACGCACCGAGCACGTCGTCCCGGAGGCCGTAAGTCGATCCGACCAGACCGTCGTCCCGTTCAAGGCCGGCGAGACGATCCGTTGGCGCCTGCGCTGAGAGCGGAGGATTGCGGTCTCCCGTCGTATCGCCCGACGGGGCCCTGACCGTCAGGGTACGGTCCAGGTTCTGTACCACATCAGTCAGTAACGTACCGACGATTGGCAAGTCGATCCGTCAGCGGGATCGTCTCGATGACGAGATCAAGAGTTTGCGACCCTGATTCCCATCTGTCGGGAGACGAGTCTCTCGAGGCCGGCCGCGCCGACACTCAGATCATGTGGTACGAGTTCGCGTCGAGATCCTGTAACGGCCACGACGTCCCCCCGCTGTCGCGACGTTCGGATCGGGGTGCGGGGGACTCGCGATCGAGTCGGCAGGCGATCCACGCCCCGGCCAGCCGTTCACCGTCTCACTCACGGGCGCACCTCCGTTCTCGCCATCGTTCCTTCTCGAGGGCG
The DNA here is from genome assembly GCA_964507445.1 of uncultured Isosphaeraceae bacterium. Taxonomy (GTDB): domain Bacteria; phylum Planctomycetota. The sequence goes on along the minus strand of CAZDQF010000016.1, from coordinate 37,734 downwards.
CGAGCAAGACGGCCTGGCTGGGCCTCTCCCTTCCTCTCAACCTCGGTCCGTGGGGCCAACCCGGCTGCGCGCTGCTCGTCTCTCCCGATCGCAGCCACCCGACGATCACGAACCCCACGGGCCAGGCGTCGATCACCGTCGGACTGCCGCCCAACCCGGCGATCGTCGGAGCGGCCGCGCATCTCCAGTGGATGGCGGTGACACCGACGGCGCCGCTGGGGTTCGAACCCTCGAACGGGCTCTCGGTCGCGGTCCAGCCCTGACCCTGCGGCGGTGACCTGCCCCCGCGTTCGGTACCACTGCCTATGTTGGTCCCGGCAGCACGGGAGATGCCAGGGGGAGGCGGAGCGGGAGGGTGCCTCCGCTGTCACCGACGGCGTCCACCACCAGCGGCCGGGGTCATCGCACCAGGCCGCCCAGCCTTCGTGCGGCGATGAGGAAACACGTCTGCCCCGCATCAGCGCGGGTCCTCCGCCTGCCGCTGGATCGTGTGGTACAACGCCGACCGCCCGCATCAGGCTCTCGGCTACCTGTCGCCCGCTGAGTACCGTCGTCAACAAGCAACCCGAGTGTCTTGACCAAGGGGGAGCACTACATGAGTCTGTTCGCGCTCGTCTGTCTGACCCTGTTCGCACCCACTGACCGCGAAGTGGCGGCCGTCGAACTGGTCCGCGACGGCCAGCCTCGCGCCACGATCGTGCTGAGCCGTCGGCCGCGGGCCGCCGCGCAACTGGCCGCTCTGGAGTTGCGGCACTACATCCGCAAGATCAGCGGCGCCGAGTTGAAGATCGTCCGCGAGCCAACCGAGGTCGACGGCGTTCGCATTCTCGTCGGAGAGAGTCAAGCGACCCGCGCGCTGGGCTTGAGCAACGCCAACCTGCAATCGCAGGAGTACGTGATTCGGACGACCGACCACGCATTGATCCTCATGGGACGCGACCACGATGGATACGCGGAAGTCGATTACGCCAGCTACATGAGCATTTACCACGCTTTGCCTGGTGACATGGGCACCTGCCACGCGACGCACGCGCTGCTCGAGAATCAATTGGGCGTGCGCTGGTACTACCCGAACGAAGAGATCGGCGAGGTGGTTCCCAACGACAACACGCAAATGTGCCGGTGTCCACGTTGCGTCGCGCGGTATCGACCCAAGATGGGGCCGTCGGGAGAGGCCAGCCATTACGCGTGGGGATTCGTCAACCGAGTCGCGCGGAGGGTGCGGCGGTCACATCCCAAGGCGATGGTCTCCGGTCTGGCGTACTTCAACTACACCGACCCACCGACCGGGATGGTGTTCGAACCCAACGTGGCGGTGACGTTTTGCAAGTTCTACCAGAGTTATCACGACAAGGCTTATCAGCAACGCGACTACCAACGAATCTCCGAGTACGTCCATAAGAACCGCGCGCGATTCTTCACGACGTGGGAGTACCCGATCCATCCCTTCATGAGCGACATGCCCTTCCCGTGTCTTGTTCCGCGCGTGCAGGCGGACGACGTACGACGACTGCGAGAGATTCGCGGCTTCAAGGGAGGCACGATGGATCGAACCAGCGGCGGCACGTATCGCAATGGTCGCCGAGTGGGACTGGCTTGGTCCAATCCCGTGATGGACTTCATGAATGTTTACTGGAGGCTGAAGCTCTACGACGACTTCGAGTTCGACGTCGACCGCGGGCTGGATGAGTATTTCAAGCGGTTCTTTGGACCCGGCGCCAACGGGATGCGACGGTTCTTCTTCGCCATGGAGGACCGCTGGATGCGACTGGGCGGAGCCGCGACGCGCCGGGGTTGGTGGGGCAAGTTGGGCACGGCCGAGTTCCTCGGTGAGCTGTCCGAGTATGTCGCGGCGGCGAAGACCGCCACCACCGAGGGCACGATCCACCGCCGACGCGTGGAGCTGGTCGATCGAGGCATCCTCCAATACCTTCGCAAGGCGCGAGCCAAGCACCTGGCCGTGGCGACTCACGAGTTGGCTCCGCTCGGCACGGCCGCCGCGGCGACGTCAGGCCAACGGAAACCGCTCGATGACGCCACCTGGGCCACCGCGCCGGTCAACCGCTTTCCCCCCAAGGCGGCGGATGGCGAAGCGTTGGTGACCACGTTTCAATTGGCCCACGATCGCCGCCATCTCCATCTTCGGGCGCGCTGCTCCGACCCGCGGCTCCGCGAAGACGCGAAAGACGACGCGCTCGCGTCCGTCCGGGACTCATTGGAGATCTGGATCGACGCGCGAGGCGCGGGCGGCCGCTATCACCAACTCATCATCACCGCGGGTGGAGCGCTGCGTGACGCCCAGTTCGAGCAAACCGGCCACGGCGTGACTCGGCGGGACGAATGGAAGTCGGGCGCGCGGGTCAAGACACGCGTTGTCGACAAGGCCTGGGAGATTCGCGCGCGCATTCCGCTGGAACGGCTGGGCGTTTTGCCGCCGTCGGCGGGCTCGAGGCTGCGCGTCAATCTGGTCCGCGACCGGCAGGCGGATGGCGGTCGGCGCCGTCGCGCGACTTGGTCCTCGACGTTGGAGGCCGCCGACGACCCGGAGCGGTTCGGCGTCGTCACGCTCAACGGGCCCGACGATCGTGGGCGACTGATCTGGTCCTGTGATTTTGAAGGGGTAGGATTCGCGTCGCGCGGTTCGACAAAGGATCGTCAACTGATCGGAGGCGACGGTTGGTACGCCAACATCAATTACGCCAGTCGCGGTTGGGACCGAGCGTGGAGCGTGGTGGGAGAAGCTGGTCGTCGCCGAGCGCGCGCCGATCTGAACCGCGCCGGAATCAGCGACGTCGTGCCGCATCACGCCGTTCGCGTTTCGGAGGGCGCGTTCAGCGTCGAGGCGCGTTTCCGCCGCGCCTCGGTTCACGGGAACATGCCGTTGATTCGCGTGGCCGACGGCGAGGGTCGGACGTTCGCCACCATCTACGCCTGGCCCGCGCGAGCGGATTTGATCGCCATCGAACAGGCGGAAGAGCACGGCGCTCGACGGAACATCGGCGACGAAACACACGGGCTTGGGGATGTCGCCGCCCCGGGGCGATGGTTTGGACTGAAACTGGAGATCGACCCCGACATTCGCCGCGTCATCGGCTACGTTCGCGCGGAAAGTGGGGCGTGGCGTCGTTTGAATCGAGAACCGCTGCACTACCAACAGCCGCGCGCCGAGGGCCGCCAACTGTTCGTCGCCGTCGGCAGTCGCAAGATCGATTACGCCCAAGACAACGTGCTCGAGATGGACGACATTCGCGTTCGCATGCGGGCCGAGCCCGTGTCGAAGATCCGCAGATGAACTCCGCAACCCGATCACTCAGTCCGCGTGCGATAGAGGAACGCATCGGAGGTGAGCAACGACGTAAGCAGCGCTATCAAAGGAGGACGTCTCCAACGGAGTCGGAACACTCGGATCGGCGCGGTGGCAGTCCTCAGCACGCTCAACCCGACGCTCGTCGGTGCCAAGAAGGAGCTCGATCGTCGGATTCCGCCTGGAGCGGACTTGGCGGAGCGCTTCCTGATCGGGCAGGAGGTCTTCTCGGACGAGAAGTACTTCCGCGATGTCGCGGTGCCGAGGGTGGACCTGTTCCACAACTTCTACGCCGTGGAACCGCGAGTTGATGACGATGTCTTCCGCGGACCGCACGATCGCCAGTGGGATGCGGACGGAGGTGTCTACAAGCTCGTGTGGACTGGGCCGAGGTACCCCAGCGAGGTCAAGGGAGCACGCGATCGCGACGCCGATTGATCGCCTCGGAGACCCTGGCGATTTCGTATTCGCGTCCGGGTAGGTCCAGCCGCCGAGGATGGCGACGCGTTAACCGTTACGGCTGCTCTCCGCTGGCGACGGAGAGTCTCGAAGAGGGGTGGCCTCAGGCACCGACACGAACCCCAGGGGATGGTCCCGGGGTGCCCGAGGATCCTCTTCGAACGGAGAGCACCGTAGTCGTGCCCGTCGTCGCCCGAACCCCGTCGGTCGTCGCGCGTTGCGCCCCTCTCGCCCTGAACGACCAACGCCCACCGGCGTTAACCAGCGGGCGTTGTGGGTTCGCTCCTTGCGAGCGGCTTAGCTCCCCGACGAGGACTCGAACCTCGAACCAAGTGATTAACAGTCACCTACTCTACCGATTGAGCTATCGGGGACTATGGCACTCATCGTCAGGATGAGCGAGGCGATTGTAGGGTGATCCGGGATGGACACAAGGGGCAGCAGGGCACCGGGTTGGGGACGGAGCGGAGGGAACCGCCGGAGGTCCGAAAGACCCGCTCACGCAAGGGGTTGGTTATGATGGCTGGTGCCGCTGGAGGCGGCCACCGGTCCCCCCGGAGCCGCGGTTTTCCGGGGGTGATGAAGAACCCGAGACCCGGAAGACCTGACTGATGCTGAAGATGCGCACGCTCCTCGCCCTGCTCCTCATCCCCACGACCACCTTGTGCCAGGAGGGCGAGCTCACCCTGGCTGAGTTGAAGAGCTTCGAGGGGCGCCTGGGGAAGCTCATCGAGGAGGTGATCCCCGCCACCGTGGGGGTCCGGATCGGGGCCGCAGGCGGCAGCGGGGTCATCATCAGCGAGGACGGCTGGGTGCTCACCGCGGCCCACGTCTTCAGGCGGCCGGGGCAGGACGGCACCGTCACCCTCCATGACGGACGGGTCGCCCAGGCCAAGACCATGGGTCGCATGGAGACCGACGACTTCGGCGTCATGAAGATCACGGACGAGGGCCCCTGGCCTTGCGTGAAGATCGGACGCTCCGCCGCTCTCGAGAAGGGCCAGCTGTGCATCGCCGTGGGCCACCCCGGGGGCGTGCAACCCGGGAGATCTGCGCCGCTCCGTCTCGGCCGCATCCTCAGCAACCGGGGCCAGTGGGTCCGGACCAACGCCATCGTGGATCGGGGCGACTCCGGAGGTCCGTTGTTCGATCTGGACGGCCGGGTCATCGGCATCCACAGCCGCATCGGCATGCGCACCACCCAGAACATGCACGTGCCCGTGGACCACTACACCACCAACTGGAAGCGTCTCACGGACGCCGAGGAGTGGGATGACGACGCCCGCGGCGCCCGCTGGCACGACGGCCCGGTGCTCGGCGTGAGGGGTGACGCCGGCCCCAACGGCAGCCGCCTCGACCGCGTCTATTCGGACATGCCCGCCAACGAGGCGGGCCTCAAGCGCGGCGACTACGTGGTGGCCGTGAACGATGACAAGGTGGAGGGCTGGGAGGACCTCTCCAAGGCCATCCGCAAGCACAAACCCGGCGACACGGTGAAGATCAAGGTCCGCCGCCGCGGCGAGGACATGACCTTCGAGGTGACCCTGGCGGCGAAGCCGGGGCAGCGCGAAGAACAGCCCCCCGCGGAGGGCGAGATGCCCGTGGTGGAGGAGGACGACGACCCTGTGGCCGAGTTCGTGGCCGAGGGCAACGACGTGGACAAGGCGTTCGCCAAGCTCATCCGTGACGCGGAGCACGGCGTGGTCCTGGTGGAGAGCGGAGGGCGGGGCAAGGTCCTCGGCACCATCCTCACGGAGGACGGGTGGATCGTCACCAAGCTGTCCGAGGTGGAAGGCAAGGAGATCACCTGCACCTTCGAGGACGGGGAGAAGCGGGATGCCGCAGTGGTGGCAGAGAGCCCGGAGTACGACCTGGTCTTCCTCAAGGCCGACGCCAGGGACCTCCAGCCCGTCACCCTCGTGACCACGGAGCCGTGGGTCCGGGGTCAGTGGGTGGTGGCCGCCGGCAGAGACGAGGAGCCCATCAGCGTCGGCGTGGTCAGCGTCCTCCCGCGCCGCCTCGCATACCGGGGCTATCTGGGAATCTACCCCGACATGAGCGACACCGGGATCAGCATCCGCGAGGTGGTGGAGGGCACCGCCGCCGAGGAGGCGAAGCTGAAGGCCGGAGACGTGATCCTGGAGGTGGACGGCAAGCCCGTCAAGAGTCCAGAGGACTTCCGCCACGCCATGGCGTCCCGGGACGCGGGAACCGTGGTGGAGTTCGGGGTCCGCCGCGGCGACGAGACGCTCAAGCTCGAGGCCACCCTTCGCATGCGCCCGGAAGACGAGCAGGCCCAGGCACGGGACAGCAGGCGCCGGGAGCAGCCTCGCAGCAGGCGCCGGGGCCGCGGCTCGTGGCGGTCGCTCAGCGGGAGTCGGCTCAGCGACAAGCGAACCGGGTTCAAGACCGTGGTTCAGCATGACGCAGTGATGAACGCCGACCAGTGCGGCGGTCCCCTGCTGAACGCCGACGGCGAGTGCTGCGCGATCAACATCGCGCGAGCCGCCCGCTACTGCACCTACGCCGTCCCGGCAGGCATCGTCAAGGAGCTGCTGGCGGAGGCCCGCAAGAAGTAGGCCCAGTCAAGGCGCCGGGAACGCCGGCGCCTCACCCTGCAACACCCGCCACACATCCTCCACCACGCGTCCCATGCGATGCTTGGCGGGCCGGGTGCCGGCACCCACGTGAGGGGTCAGCAGCGCGCGAGGGTGGCCCAGCAACGGATGGTCTGTGGGCACGGGCTCCGGCTCGTGAACGTCGCAGATGGCTCGTGCCTCCGGGTGGTCGTCCAGCCACTGACGCAGGCTCGCCGGAGAGACCACGAAGCCCCGGGAGCTGTTGACGAAGATGGCGTCCGGCCGCAGGCACGCCAGCACTTCACGGTCCACGAGCTCCCGGTTCGCTTCACGACCGTCCACGTGAACAGAGACCACGTCGGATCGCCGCAGCAGCTCTGCTCGGGCGACGCTGGACGCGCCGCACCGCTCCGACTCCGGGATTTCCCGGAGGTCGTGGTAGAGCACGTCCATGGAGAATCCCCTGGCGACCGCCGCCATGCGACGCCCGACCCGGCCCATCCCCCACAGCCCGAGCGTCAGGGAAGAGAGCTCCCGCTCTCCCAGGTCTTCGGTGCGGGCCACGCGCCACTCGTCGCTGGTCAGCGCCCTCGTCATGGGGGCCTTGGGCCGCAGCACGTCGAGGAGCAGCCCGAAGAGCAGCTCCGCCACGGCGCCGGCGTTGGCGTCCGGGGTGTAGACCACCTCCACGCCCCGTTCCCGACAGGCCGCCACGTCCACGTTGTCGAGGCCAACCCCGGCCCGCCCCACCACCCTCAGGCGCGGGGCCCGATCCAGCACCGCCGCATCAACCCGGGTGTAGGTCCGCACCACCAGGGCGTCTGCCCGGCCGAGGGCCTCCCACCAGGCCTGCTCGTCGTCCACGGAGACGGTCACGACATCCGTACGTTCCGCCAGCCAGCTGCGTGGCGGCTCCGCCAGATGCTCCGCGTCGATGACCAGATGACGGTTCATGATGCCGGGCCGTGCTCCTCCCCCCACCTCGAGACCCGGGCATGTTAGCGTTCGCTCATGAGCATTCCCACATCGGTGAGCAAGGGTGACCAGGTGACCGTCCAGTTCGAAGGCAGGCTACCGGACGGCACCGTCTTCGAAGCGTCCACAGAAGACAAGCCCCTCTCATTCGCCGCCGGCGGCGAGGACGTCCTGAAGGGGGTCAGCGACGCCGTGATCGGGATGTCCGTAGGCGAGACCCGGGAAGTGGAGGTCCCACCCGAGCTCGGCTTCGGAGAGCGACACGACGCCCTGGTCCGCAAGGTCGAGCGCTCTCAGCTACCGGAGAAGGTGGAGGTCGGCGATCAGCTGACCGCCAAGGCCGATGACCGGGAGTTGAACGTGTGGGTCAGCGAGGTGGGACCGGAGCACGCGGTGCTCGACGCGAACCACCCCCTGGCCGGCACCACGGTCACGTTCATCATCACCGTAACGGACAACCAGCCGGCCTGAGGCCTGCTCAGGCCGGGTCCTCGGTGCGCGCTTCGTCCTCACCGGAAGCCCCGTCATCCTCATCTGCGGCGGTGACCACCGCCGGATCGGCGGCGTCCCCATCCGGGGCCGACTGGTCGGTCGGCTCGTCCGTGTCCTCTGAGGTCTCGTCCGCGACCTCCGGCTCCGCCGGCGCGAACGCCGCGAGCTGCTCATCCGTGTAGGTCCAGAGGAAGCCGAGGGCGCGGCCGATGTCGTCCCGAAGCTCCTTGCGAGAGACGATCTTGTCGACGAAGCCCCGGTCGAGGAGGAACTCCGCCGTCTGGAAACCCTCCGGCAGCTCCGTGCGCAAGGTCTCCTGGATCACCCGCGGCCCGGCGAAACCGATGAGGGCTCCAGGCTCTGCCAGGATCATGTCACCGAGGGCTGCGAAGGACGCCATGACGCCACCGGTGGTCGGATTCGCGAGCACGGAGAAGTAGAGCCCCCCGGAGTCGTGCAACCGGGCGATCGCCCCGGAGGTCTTGCCCATCTGCATCAGCGACAGGGCGCCCTCATGCATGCGGGCGCCTCCGGAGCAGGAGATGACGATGGCCGGGATGCGCTCATCCGTGGCCAGCTCGATGGTCCGCGTCACCTTCTCCCCGACGACCGTCCCCATGGAGCCTCCCATGAACGAGAAGTCCAGGGAGCAGATGGCCACGGGCTGTCCCTTGATGGCGCCGATCCCCGCCACGGCCCCCTCCACGAGGCCGGACTTCTTGGCGGTCTTGCGGATCTTCTCGGGATAGGGCTCCTTGTCCACGAACTCCAGCCGGTCGCGGGTGAACAGGTCATCCCACCGTTCGGTAAAGGAGCCCGGATCGCACAGGGTCTCCATGCGCTCCCTGGCGGACTGATGCATGTGGAACCCGCAATGCTCACAGACCTGCAGGTTGGACTTCAGATCCTTGGTGAACAGGGTCTGGTTGCAGCGCTTGCACTTGACCCACAGCCCCTCGGGCATGTCGCGCTTCTTACGGAACCGGCTCCAAGCCATGTCAGGCCTCCGCTCCGTTCTCCGCGGGGGACGCGGCGCGACGGATGGCCTCGATAGCGGCCCTGCGGTCGTCACGCCCGAACACCGCCGACCCCGCCACCAGGATGGTGGCGCCGGCCTCCGCCACCAGGGGCGCCGTCGTGGGGTCGATGCCCCCGTCCACCTCGATCTCCCCGGTGTAGCCGAGGTCCCGCAGCTCCTTGATGCGCGGGACCACCTCCGGGATGAAGGCCTGCCCGCCGAACCCCGGGAAGACCGACATCACCAGCACCATGTCGAGTCGGTCGAGCAGCGGCTTGATCCGGTAGAGGGTGGTGTCGGGGTTGATGGCGACAGCCGGCTTGACGCCGAGCTCCAGCAGCCGATCCACCACCTTGCCCGCGTCCAGTCCTGCGGCCTCGATGTGAAACGAGATCATGTCCGCGCCGGCCCGCGCGAAGGGCTCCGCATAGAACAGCGGGTCCTCGATCATCAGGTGGCAATCGAGGATCATGTCCGTCACACCGTTGACGCTCTTCACCAGCGGCGGGCCGAAGGTGATGTTGGGAACGAAGTTCCCGTCCATGACGTCGAGGTGCAGCAGATCCGCGCCGCCCTTCTCCACATCCGCCACTTCCGTGGCCAGTTTGGTGAAGTCAGCCGAGAGCAAAGATGGTGCGATACGTACCACGGTGTCCTCCCCTCACTTCTAGTGTAACTCAGGCGAGCCCCACGGACGCCCTCAGGCTTCCGCCAGCGCAGCGATCCCCGGAAGCTCCTTGCCTTCCAGGAGTTCCAGACTCGCCCCACCCCCGGTGGAGATGTGCGTCATGGCGTCGGCCAGACCGAACACGTTCACGGCGGCCGCGGAATCGCCGCCCCCGATGACCGTGGTGGCGGCGCTGTCGGCGCAGGCCTGGCACACCGCACGGGTGCCGGCCGCGAACGGCGCCATCTCGAACACGCCCATGGGCCCGTTCCACAACACCGTGCCAGCCCCGCTGATCTCAGTGGCGTAGGCCTCCGCCGTTGCGGGCCCGATGTCCAGGGCCATCCATCCGACCGGGATCTCGGCGCTCACCCGGTGATCCGCGTCAGCGGCGAAGCGATCCGCCACCACATGATCCGTGGGCAACAGCACGCGGACCCCGGCGGTCACCGCCGCCTCCAGCAGGCGGGCAGCGTATTCCACCTTGTCGTCCTCAACCTTGGACGCCCCGATCTCCTCCCCGCGCGCCCGGAGGAAGGTGTAGGCCATGCCGCCGCCGATGATGAGGGAGTCCACCCGCTGCAGCAGGTTCTCGATCACCAGGATCTTGTCCGACACCTTGGCCCCGCCGAGGATCGCCACGAACGGCCGGCCCGGGTCTGAGAGGATCTTGCCGAAGACCTCCAGCTCCTTGGCCACCAGGAAGCCCGCGGCGGCCTGCAGATGCGTCGCCACGCCCACGACCGAAGCGTGGGCGCGGTGCGAGGAGCCGAAGGCGTCGTTGACGAAGACGTCGCCCCAGGCGGCGAGGGTGGCCCCCACCTCCGGCGCGTTGCTGGTCTCGCCATCCAGGAAGCGGACGTTCTCCAGCAGGCAGACACCACCCTCCGAGGCCGGCACCACCGTGCTCAGGTCCTCGTGCAGCGGCACCGGACGCCCGAGCAGCTCAGCCAATCGGGCAGCTACGGGCGCCAGGGAGAAGCGCGGGTCGGGCGCTCCCTTGGGCCGACCCAGGTGGGACATGAGGACCACGGACCCGCCGCCGGCCAGGACGTGCTCGACCGTGGGCAGGCTGGCGCGGATCCGGGTGTCGTCGGTGATGCCCCCGTCACCCAGGGGGACGTTCAGGTCGGCGCGGATGAGCACGCGCCGACCCGCCACATCCAGGTCCCTCAACAGCAGCTTGCCCATGGGACGTCCGCTCAGAGGTTGGCGGCCTTCTCCATGAGGTCACGGCAACGGTTGGAGTAACCCCACTCGTTGTCGTACCAGGACAGCACCTTCACCATGTTCCCTTCCATGACCATGGTGGACTGGGCGTCGATGATGCTGGAGTGGGGGTTGCCGACGATGTCGGACGACACGATGGGGTCCTCGGTGTATTCCAGGATGCCCTTCATGGGACCGTCCGCCGCCGCCTTGAGGGCTGCGTTGATGTCCTCCTTGGTGACGGACTTACCGAGCCGCGCCACCAGGTCCGTGGCCGAGCCATCGGTCACCGGCACGCGCAGGGCCATGCCGTCAAGCTTGCCGTTCAGCTCCGGGATCACCTTCCCGACCGCCCGGGCGGCGCCGGTGGAGGTGGGAATGATGTTGGCCGCGGCGGCGCGTGAACGGCGCGGATCGCCGTGCATGACGTCCAGGATGCGCTGGTCGTTGGTGTAGGCGTGGACCGTGGTGATCAGCCCGTGCTCGATACCGAACGCGTCGTGGAGCACCTTCGCCATGGGCGCCAGGCAGTTGGTGGTGCACGACGCGTTGGAGATGATCTGGTCGTCCGCGGCCAGGGTCCCGTCATTGACCCCCATCACGACGATGGCGTCGATGGCGTCCTTGGGAGGGACCGTCAGGAGCACCTTCTTGGCGCCGGCGGACAGGTGCTTGGAGCAACCATCCCTGGTCGGGAAGATCCCGGTCGACTCGACGCAGAAGTCGACCCCGAGGTCACCCCAAGGCAGGGAACCCGGGTCCCGTTCGGCGGTGACACCCACCTGCCGACCGTTGACCTTGATGGCCCCCTCGCCGGCCTCCACCGTGCCCCCGAAGCGTCCGTGGACGCTGTCGTACTTGAGCAGGTAGGCCAGCATGTCCGCGGACCCCAGGTCGTTGATGCCGACGACCTCGAAGTCGGGGTCGTTTTCCAGGATGCGGAAGACGTTGCGACCGATGCGACCGAACCCGTTGATGCCGACGCGAATCGCCATGGCGGCTCCTTTTGCAGCGCGATTTGAAGAGAGGCCAGCGGCCCCGGGAGAGCCCGAGTCAGGCCCAGCTGGATGCTACCAACGAGGGCGGGCCGCAACACCCTCCGCTCCGTCCCTCCACGTCGCCACGGCCCGGCCGCCATGCGAGAATGCCCCCGTGGACCCCCTTCAACCGGTCACGAGCGCCCTGGCGGCGATCTCCCTCAGCCCCCGGGATCGGGTCGGCGTGGCCTGCAGCGGCGGACGGGACTCCAGCCTGCTCCTGGAGGCGGCGGCAGCCCGCTGGGGCTCCCCCGACGGCCGCCTGCGGGCGGTCCACGTGAACCACGGCCTCCGCGGCGCGGACGGCGATGGGGACGCGGCCCTGGTCAGGCGGGCGGCGCGACGGCTGGGGCTCCCCTGCTCCGTGCTCCACGCGACGATCGAACCGGGCGCCGGTCTGGAGGCCAGGGCCCGGGAGGCGCGCTACGCCGCGTTCCGGTCGGCGGCTCGGCGCCACGGCCTCACCGTCCTCCTGCTCGCACACCACGAGGATGACCAGGCGGAGACGGTGGTCATGCGTGTGCTCCGGGACGCGGGCCCGAGAGGTCTGCGGGGCATGCCGCGGGAGCGTCTCCTCAGCGAAGGGTGTCGCCTCGTCCGTCCGTTCCTCCACCTCCGCGGGGAGGTGATCGCCCGGGCCGCCGAGGCCTGCCGGCTGCGCTGGCGCGAGGACGCCAGCAACCGGGACCGCCGCCACCTGCGCAACCGGGTGCGGCACGACCTGCTCCCCGCCATGGAGCACGGGCACGAACAGGCCCTTCGGATCACGCGCGCGGCGCACCGGTCGCTGGAAGCCCTGGAGTCCGCGGCCTCCCTCATGGCGCCGGAGGTGGTCCGGCTCTCCACGAGGACACTGGCGGCCCTGCACGTTCCGCGTCTGCGCTCCCTGCCGCCGCCGCTGGCGTTCCATGTCGTCGACGACGCCAGCCCCTTGCCGCTCTCCGCCGCCGCCTTCCGAGCTCTCCAGGGAGTGCTGCGCCACGGCGAACGGACCACCATCGAAGGTCCCCTGGACGTGACCATCGCCGGGGACACCCTGTGGCTGGCGTCGCGAGCGCGGCCGGCGCGGCCCCAGGGCCTCGCCTCACCAGGTCAGGTGCATGTGGCGGCCCTCGACTGGCAGGTCTCCGCCCGAGGCCGGACAGGCGCGCGGCTCGCCGTCAGGCCATGGCGGCCCGGGGATCGGATCGATCGACGCTCCGTCACCTCCATCCTGAACAAGATGGGGGTGCCGCCCACGGTGAGGGCGCACTACCCCGTGCTGACGGCCGCAGAGCGGCCGGTGTGGGTGGTGGACGGCAGGTTCCGCAGGGCGGACCTGGAGGTGCAGGCGCCCTCCTGGTCCGCCGTTTCGGCTCAATAGAACGAGACGATGTGGCCGTCCTGGGTCACGCCCACCAGCAGGTTGTTGTCGCCGGAGGGGACGATCCAGTCGAACGAGGGCAGGCCGCCGGCCACGACGATGGCGCCGTCGTTGCCGTTGGCTCTCGCCACCGCCTTCCCGCCCATGAGCAGGTAGGCCCGGGTGTCATCGGCGGCGACGCACCCAGCGGCGTTCTCGAAGGCCTTGTTGGGTCCGCCTTCCGCGGAGGCCTCCCAGGCCTCACCACCGGTAGCCAGATCCACGACGCAGAGACGACGGGCGTTACGCCCGAAGACCCGACCGCCCATGGCGCGGGCAGCGCCGTGGAACGGGTGAGCCGTGCGGTAGACCCAGCGGGACTCGCCGCTGGCGGCGTCGAGGCAGTAGAGGCCGTTGTCGTCGCAGGGCACCAGCACCGAGACCTTGGTCATGTCTCCGTCCATGGCGGAAGCGACGGTGATGGCGCCGTTGACGTCGCCGAACACCTTCCGCTCCCACGCCGGGTCGGAGGGGCGAGCCTCGTCCCAGGCCCGCGGAGGCAGCGCCACCACCGCGCCCCTGTCCGTACCCACCACCACGAGGCGGCGGGGCAGCTTCGGGGTCGTGATGGGACCGGCGGTGATGGTCCCGTCAGACCGGTACATCCAACCGCTGAGGCCGTTGGCCGGGTTGAGGGCGTGCACACGGTCATCAACCAGCGAGTTGACGTACACCGTGGAATCAGACGACGCCGCGGGGCCCGTGGGGACCTGATCCACCCGGGTGGACATGGAGAAGGCGCGGGCGCCGTTGGAGCGCTGCACGACCACCATCCCCTTGCCGTCCGCCAACAGCGCCACCACGAACCGGTCCCCCGCCATGGGCGGGTACTCGAGCCGCGTGTGCCCGACGTCCACCAGCCAGTTCCGCGCGCCGGTGGCGGCGTTGATGCTGTGGACCTCGTAGTGACGGGTCTTGCCGTTGAACACCCACACGAACAGGTCCGTGTTCTGGATGACAGCGCCCTGTACCGAGCAGCCCTCGAAGTAGCGGCCCGACCAGGCGCGCTTCATGGCGACGCCGGCCATCTCGCTCTCGAGGGAGGTGAGGGTGTGGGAGTAGAGGGCGGGCCCTTCGTCCGTCACCTCCTGCATCACGGCCACACGCTCAGACGCACAAGAGGCGCAGAGCAACAGGCAGAGAAGGAGCGCGAAGCCCCTGATCCGCATAGGCATGGAGACTATCTCCTGGCGGCGGCCCCAGCCGGGAACCGCGAGTCCAACTTTTTTCCCGAGACGCCGCACCACGGTGCGCGCGCTTCTGTATCTCGATTCGAGCCACCAATATAGGGTGGTGCAGGGGGCTGTCAAGCAACGCCGCCGGCGCTCGCCTGCTCGCCCCACCGCGCACAAGAGCTTGTCATGGAAGAGATTCCACAATCCAGTCGGGTGAGCCTGCTGGCAAACCTGGAGCGGGTCCGGGACCGCATGGAGGCGGCCTGTTCCCGCTGCCATCGCCCGCCAGACGGCGTCCGCCTGGTGGCCGTGACCAAGAACGCGGGTCCCCGGGTGATCGGGGCCCTGCTCCAGTCAGGCCAGCTGGACCTGGGCGAGAGCCGCCCAGAGCTGCTCGAGGACAAGGTCCGAGCCCTGGGGGAACCCGCCCGACAGGCTCGTTGGCACATGATCGGCCACTATCAGCGCCGGAAAATCCGTGACACTCTGTCCCTCTTCTCCTTTATCCACTCCATCCACTCCCGGCAGTTGATGGACGCCCTCGAGGCGCGGGCCGAGGCCGTGGATCACAGGGCGACGGGCCTGCTACAGGTCAACCTGAGCGGAGAATCCACCAAGCAGGGGTTCCAGGCACATGAACTGGAAGCGATCCTGGCCTCCGCCACGGACCATCGCGTGGCCATCCGCGGCCTCATGACCATGGCTCCCGCCGCCATGAACTCGGACGATCGGCGCGCCTTGTTCTCCGACCTCCGCGAGCTGCGCGACCGGCTGGCGCGGCCGCACCTGCCGCTGCCGGAATTGAGCATGGGGATGTCAGGTGACTTCGAGGAGGCGATCCTCGAGGGAGCGACCCTGGTGAGGGTGGGTTCTGCGCTCCTGGAGGGCGTGGAACCCTGCTGAGTGTTTTCCGTCATCCAAACTGCGTAGAATCGTCGTGACCCTGCATCTGGCCGGGCCCCCAGGGGTCCCCCCGCTCTGGCAATGCCCTTTATCGTCGTTGAGAACGGTGACCGTCGCGGACTCAAGATGGAGATCCCTGCGCACGGCAAGCTCGTCTTCGGACGTGATGACCGCGCTGACATCACCGTCACCGACCACCTCTGCTCTCGTCGTCACTTCGAGGTGATCGTCTCCGGTGAGGCCTTCACCCTGAAGGACCTCAACTCCAGCAACGGCACCCACGTCAACGACCAGCGCGTGGCCGAACCCACGCCGCTGCGCCACGGGGACTGCATCCTCGCCGGAGAGACCCAGGCCACGTTCCTCCTCGACGCCAACCAGGGGGCGCGAGGGCTGGTGGGCAAGACCGTCGGCGGCTACCGGATCCTGGAGCGCATCGGCCGCGGCGGCATGGGGACGGTCTACAAGGCGAACCAGACCAGCCTCAACCGAACCGTCGCGCTCAAGATCCTGTCCCCCAAGATCGCCGAGGACCCGGCGTTCGTGGCCAGGTTCCACAAGGAGGCCCAGGCCGCCGGACGTCTGAACCACCCGAACATCGTCCAGGTGTACGACGTCGGCTCGGAGGGAGGCCTGCACTTCTACTCCATGGAGTACATCGAGAACGGCAGCGTCCAGGACCTGGCCACCAGAGACGGGGCCCTGGACCCCGATCTCGCCCTCGCCATCTGCATCGACGCCGCCCGCGGCCTCGAGTACGCGGAGAAGCGCGGCCTCGTCCATCGCGACATCAAGCCGGACAACCTCATGGTCAACGCCGAAGGCGTGGTGAAGATCGCCGACCTGGGGCTGGCCCGGGACGCCGGGCACACAGCCAGAGACAGCGACCACCACGCAGGCGAACACCACGACGACGACGAAGGGATCTTCGGCACCCCCCACTTCATCGCCCCGGAGCAGGCCCTCGGCAAGAACGTTGACACCCGGAGCGACATCTACGCCCTCGGGGCGACCGCCTACCGCCTGGTGACGGGCGGCACTCCCTTCCGCGGCGACACCGTGAGGGAGATCATCCGCAAGCAGATCGACGAGGCGCCGACCCCTGTCCGCGAGAAGAACAAGGAGGTCCCTGCGGCGCTGGCCACGGTCATCGAACGGATGATGCGCAAGGACCCGGACGAGCGCCCCTCGTCCGCCCGCGAGCTGGTCGCGGAGCTGGAGCGCGTGGAAGCCGGCCTGGAGGGATCCGGGAATCGGCGGATCCTGATCGCGGCGGGGGTCCTGGTGGTCGCGGCAGTGGCCGCTTTCGCCGCCCTGTCGGGAGGCGGCGGCGGCGACAAGGGAGAACCCGACGGGCAGCCGGACCCGCAGCCTCCGATCACGACACCCGGCCCCGGGCCCAAGCCCGACAACGGTGACGCCGCGCTGTATGTAGAGGCGCTGAAGGCCCTCAACAACCTCCGCCTGGACCGCGTCCGCCTGGGTGGGTCCAGGGACGAGGAGGCCCTGAAGGACCTCGCCGCCCGCTACGCGGAGTTCACCGAGCGCTATGAAGGCGGACCGGCCTGGCGCGACGAGATCACCGAGGCCAGGGACACCCTGGCGGAGCTGCAGCAACGGGTCACCGAGGCCACGGCGCGACGGATCAAGGCCGAGACCGAGCTTCGGGAAGCCACGGCAGCGGCCGAACGCGCGGTCGCAGAGGTGACCCAGGCCGTGGATCTGGCCATCAAGGAGCAACGCTGGTCCGCGGCCTACAATCTGGTCTTCACGGCGCTGCGCGCCCCCGAGCTCCGGGACTTCAGCGATCAACGGAGCGCTATCGACAAGCACGTTGGGCGGATCACGGAGGCGCTCCGCGCCAGCGTCCTGGCGGATCAGGACAGGGCGAAGGGCCTGCTGGAAGCGCAGGACTACGCCGCGGCCATCACCCTGCTCGAGGAGCGGCTGACCAACCTCGGCGGCGAGGTCGCCTCGGACCCTCGGCTAGACCCCATGCGGGATCTGGCCGACGGGCTGAGACAGGACCTGACCGGGGCCACCACGGCGCTCGAAGCGCAGAACGTCGCCGACCGGGGGCACGACCAGCGGGAGGGCTTCGCCGCTCGACAGGCCGCCTACTCCCTGCTCAGTCGGTCCTTCGACCCAAACGGCGCCAGGGCGCTCCTCCAGGAGGGCAGCACCAAGCTGCGCACGGCGTCGTGGAAGCAGCTGCTCGCTTCCGACCTCTGGATGATCGACCAGTTGACGAGCCTCCGTCGTGGCTTCATCCAGCGCATGAGCGACGCCCCCGCGGACAAGGACACCGTCCGCCTCATCTCCTCCACCGGCAACCGGGAGGTCTCCTGGAAGCTCCTGAAGGTGGGCGATGAGTCCTTCACCGTCCAGCGAGGGCCGTACAAGCGAGAGCTCAAGTTCTCCGAGTTTCCCCCGGAGGACCTGAACCAACGGCTGTTCGCGCTCCGCAAGGGCGGCGAGGATGACGACCTGCTGGGCCGCGCCGTCATCCACCTGATCTCGGGAGACGCGGGAGCAGCCCGGGAGTGTCTCTCCGGAGTCACCGACCTCTCCGCGGACCTGCGAGACAGGATGGGCCGCGAGATCGAAGCCGCCGCCGCCGCTGCACGCATCCGCAGGCTGGAGGCGAAGGCTGAGCGAGACAACATGGCCTACCTGCAGCTGATGCCGCTGACAGACAGGTTCCTCGAGGACTTCCGCGACACCATCGCGTTCGCCCTGAACAGCGACGGGAGCACGGCGGTCTTCGATCGATGAACCAGCACAGGACGCTCTCCTCGAGTCACACCATGACAAAGCCCCTCTTCGATCGCATCGCCGAAGCAGCCGACCACATCCGCGCCAGGGCGCCGGGGCAGGATCCCAAGATGGGGATCATCTTCGGCACCGGCCTCTCCAGCCTGCGCAGCGACGTCGAATCGTCGGTCACGATCCCCTATGGAGAGATCCCCCACTTCGTGACCAGTACGGTGGAGAGCCACGCAGGAGAGCTCGTCCTCGGCCAGCTGGAGGGCGCCTCCGTGGTCGCCATGCGCGGGCGCTTTCACGCCTACGAGGGGTACTCCTACGAGGACATCACGTTCCCCGTTCGCGTCATGAAGGCCCTGGGTGTGGAGACCCTGATCGTCTCCAACGCCTGCGGCGGCCTGAACCCCCAGTGGAGCCGCGGCGACATCATGGTCATCGAGGACCACATCAACCTCATGGGGGGCAACCCGTTGGTGGGGGTCAACGAGGATCGCCTGGGGCCTCGCTTCCCGGACATGTGCGCACCCTATGACAAGGAGCTCATGGAGCTCGCCCAGGAATGCGCCACCGAACAAGGCCTGCGCATCCAGAAGGGGGTCTACGTAGCGGTGCTGGGCCCCAACCTCGAGACACGGGCGGAGTACCGCATGCTCCGCGGCATGGGCGCCGACGTCGTCGGCATGAGCACGGTCCCGGAGGTCATCGTGGCCACCCACGCCGACATGCGGGTCCTCGGGTTCTCCATCATCACGGACAATTGCCTCGCGGACGCGCTCGAACCCGTGAGCCTGCCCGAGATCCTGGAAGTGGCGGGAGAAGCGGAGCCCAAGCTGAACCGCCTGGTCAAGGCGGTGCTGCCCAGGCTTTGAGCCTTCGCCGCTGATGACCTAAAGTCCTCCATCATGTACGAGGAGATCTCAGGGGCCAGACGGCAGCAGGACCTGGAGGAGCGGGTCCTCGAGCGATGGAGCGAGGCCTCCGTATTCGACGCCGCCCTGCAGCGCAGAGCCGGCGCTCCCGCTTTCACGTTCTACGAGGGTCCCCCTACCGCCAACGGACGGCCGGGGATTCACCATGTCCTCGCTCGGGCGCTCAAGGACGTGGTCTGCCGCTACAAGGACATGGCCGGGTTCCGGGTCGAGCGCAAGGCGGGCTGGGACACCCACGGACTCCCCGTGGAGGTCGAGGTCGAGAAGACCCTGGGGATCCACGGCAAGGACGCCATCCGCGAGCACGGCGTGGAGAAGTTCACCCGCGAGTGCATCGAGTCGGTGTTCAAGTACGTGGAGGAGTGGGAGCAGCTCACCGACCGCATCGGCTACTGGCTCGACCTGAAGTCCGCCTACGTCACCTACCACGAGTCGTTCGTTGAGTCCGTGTGGTGGGCGCTCCGGGAGCTGTTCGACAAGGGGCTGCTCTACGAGGGGCACAAGGTCATCTGGTGGTGGCCGCAGGGCGGCACCGCCCTGTCATCCGCGGAGGTCGGCCTCGGATACCGAGAGGTGCAGGACCCGTCGGTGACCGCGAGGTTCCGGATCGCAGAGGACCGCGGCTTCGACAAGCCCGCCTCCCTCCTGGCATGGACCACCACCCCTTGGACCCTCCCGAGCAACTGCGCCCTCGCCGTGGGAGCGGACCTCGAGTACGTGGCCTGTGACCTCGGGCCCGAGGTCGTCGTGGTGGCCGCGGACCTGGCGGAGAAGGTGCTGTCGGATCGCGAATACACCATCCTCGACACCATCAAGGGGGCCCAGCTCGTCGGCTGGAACTACGAGCCCCTCTTCGACTACCGGACACCTGAGGGCGGTCACGCCCACGTGGTGGTAGCCGGTGACTTCGTCACCACCGACAGCGGGACAGGGATCGTGCACCTGGCCCCGGGCTTCGGCGAAGACGACACACGGGTCTGCCGCGAGAAGGGCGTCGGCTTCCTCCAGCTGGTCGAGCCGGACGGCACCATGTCCCCCGAGTGTGGCGACCTCGCGGGCGCCTACATCAAGGACGCGGACAAGCAGATCATCGCGGACCTCAAGGAGCGCGGGCTGCTCTTCGCGCAGGCGCGCTACACCCACGACTACCCGTTCTGCTGGAGGGCCAACGAGGACCCGTTGATCCAGTACGCGCGCAAGTCCTGGTTCGTCAAGACGACCGCGGTGAAGGACCGGCTGGTCGAATTGAACCGCACCGTCAACTGGTGCCCGGACAACATCAAGGAAGGCCGGTTCGGCGATTTCCTGCGCAACAACGTCGACTGGGCCCTGTCGCGGGAGCGCTTCTGGGGCACCCCCCTGCCCATCTGGATCAACGACGAGACCGGCGCCGTGGACTGCGTCGGCTCGGTGGCGGAGATCCTTGAGCGCAACCCGAACGCGTTCTCCCGGTTCGAAGCGGCGCGCAACGCCGACGCGACGCTCAGCGAACACCTGAGGGTCCACAAGCCGTGGATCGATCACGTCACCTGGAAGAAGCACGGCGAGCCCGGCACCTACCGGCGCGTGCCCGACGTCATCGACTGCTGGTTCGACTCCGGCGCCATGCCGTTCGCGCAGCGCCACTTCCCGTTCGAGAACGAGGAGTTGTTCAAGAGCTCCTACCCCGCGGACTTCATCTGCGAGGGTCTGGACCAGACGCGCGGTTGGTTCTACAGCATGCTCGCCATCGGGACCCTGCTCTTCGATGAGGTCCCCTACCGCAACGTGATCGTGAACGGCCTGGTGCTGGACAAGCACGGCAAGAAGATGTCCAAGTCCGTGGGCAACACCGTCAGCCCCTGGAGCGTCATCGACCAGTACGGCGCGGACCCGCTCCGTTGGTACCTGCTCTCCGGGTCCGACCCGTGGCTCCCCAAGTCCTTCGATCCGGACGGCGTGGCGGAGGTCGCGCGCAAGGTGTTCGGCACCTTGTGGCCCTCCTACAACTTCTTCGCCACCTACGCGGCGGTGGACGGGTGGACTCCCAGCGCGGCGGACGCCGCCCCTCAGGCCTACTCCGCCATGGACCGCTGGCTCCTCTCCCGCACCCAGTCCCTCATCGGCGAGTTCCGCGCGGCCATGGACGGCTACGACCCGCGCCGTGCTACGCGGATGCTGGGACGGTTCATCGACACCGAGCTCTCCAACTGGTACATCCGCCGTAACCGGGCGAGGTTCTGGAAGAGCACCGACTCCGCGGACAAGAACGCCGCCTATCACGCCCTCTACCGGGCCCTGGAGACGGTCTCCTACCTCCTCGCCCCCATCGCCCCCATGTCGGCGGACGCCCTCTTCCTCGCCCTCCACCCAGCGCAGGATGACGCCGGGTCGGTGCACCTGGGAGACCTGCCGGAGGTGAACCCCGAGTTGATCGACGAACGGCTGGAGCGGCAGATGGCGGCCGTGTTGGAGGTCGTCCGCCTTGGCCGCGCAGCCAGGGAGAAGGCGCGCATCGGCGTGCGGAGACCCCTCCCCCGCCTGGTCGCCTGCGGCCCGGATCAGGAAGCCCTCGCCGGCATGCTGGACGACGCCCTCGGCGCGGAGGTTCGTAGCGAGCTCAACGTGAAGGAGGTCATCGTGGCGGAACGGAGCGGCGAGTACTGCACGGTCTCGGTGAAGCCGAACCTGCCGGTGCTCGGACCCCGCTTCGGCAAGCAGCTGGGCAAGATCCGAGGCCAGCTCCAGCAGCTGGATGACCAGGCCATCGCAACGTTCGAGACCACCGGCTCCGTGACGTTGGATGTGGACGGTGAGACGGTGACCCTGGACGGGGACTCGCTGCTGGTGGACAGGAGCGGGCGAGAGGGCTTCGCCGTCGCCGCCGAGGGCGGATACATGGCAGCCCTCGACATCGAGATCACCGACGAGCTGCGGCTGGAAGGCTACGCTCGCGAGATCATCAACCGCGTGCAGAATCTGCGGAAGAAGTCGGGCTTCGAGGTCACCCAACGGGTCACCCTGAGCCTGCACGGCTCGACGGACATCCTCACCGCCGCTCGTGACCATGGCGAGCACATCAAGGCGGAGGTCCTGGCCACGGAGCTGGTCATCAACGAGGGCCTCGAGGGCGAGACCTTCGCCATCGACGATCTGGAGGTGGTGATCGCGGTGCAGCCGGCATGACGCGCACCGCAGTGCTCGTTTCCGGGAGCGGTCGATCCCTGGCGAATCTGCTGCGTCGGGAGCAGCAGGGTGAGCTCCCCACCGAGACCGTGCTGGTGATCTCCTCAACCGCCGGGGTCGCGGCCCTGCAACACGCCGCGGACTTCGGCGTCCCCTCGCTCGTCCTCAAGTCCAAGGACATCACCACCGCCCTGGACGACGCGGGGGTCCAGCTGGTGATCATGGCCGGGTTCCTCCGCCGCTGGCCCATCCCTGACCGCTACGTGGGACGCACCATCAACATCCACCCATCCCTGTTGCCCCTGTTCGGCGGCAAGGGGATGTACGGCCATCATGTCCACGAGGCTGTGCTGGAGTCCGGGATGCGCGTCTCCGGTTGCACGGTCCACTTCGTCACCGACGACTACGACCAGGGCCCGATCATCGGCCAGCGGTCGGTCCCTGTTCACTGGGACGACGGACCAGACACTCTCGCCGCCAGGGTGTTCGAGAAGGAACGCGAGCTCCTCCCCGAGTGTGTCGCCCTCGTGGCCAACGGCGAGGTCGTCTACGAGAGCGAGCGGGCCATACGCCGCCCCCGCTGACCGTCCGCCTCTCGCACACCGCGCTCCAACCGCCGCCGCAATCGTCGATGGCGTCGCAACCAACCTGCCCGTCGCAACGACTCCACGGTCACCAGCAACGCTCGCTCAGCGACACAAAGCGCCGCCTCCAGGTCTCCGAGATCTCGCTCATGCAAGACCGCCAGGCTCTCCAGCACGCGGTGGTCCCGGGGCCAGCACGCCGCCGTTCGCTGCAACAGCAGGCACGCCGCCGCTGATTCTCCCAGTCGCCGAAGCCCCCGAACGGCGCGCAGGATCAGCGCCGGCGGCAGGTGGTCACGAAGGGGCGGCAGGTCCCGTGCGGCGCGCACCAGGTGCACGCGAGCCCGATTCAGGTCTCCCCCCTCGAACGCGATGACCCCGGCGGCGAGACACGCGCCGGCATCATCCGGAGTGACGTAGCAACTGGCGAGACGAGCCTCCAGCATCACCAGGCTGAGCACATCGTGCAGGTTGTGCTCCATGATCTCGGGGATGCGGTTGCTGACCCCGCGCTGATAGGCGAAGTAGGCCTCCGGGCACTCCGAGCCGGGGAGATCGTCCGAGCGCGTGAAGCCCAGCTCCGATTCCTCCAACGTCCGCAGGCGGTTGTCCGGCAGGCGGTGCCCGAAGAGGCGACGGGACGGCGGGTGGAGATCCAGGTGAGGCAGCTCGCGCAGCGCCCCTTCCTGCTCCGGTCGATCCTGAAAGAGGAACCGATCCCGCACCCTGGGTGCGTCGAAGGTCCGCCCGCAGAACGATACGACCCCGTCAGCCTCCCTCAGCAGGCCTTCCAGCTCGTCCAGCATGGCCGGTTCTTCCGAAGGATCGCGCATGAACAGCTGCCGCACGACGAAGGCGTCCGCTTCGAATCGCCCCACCCCCACGAGGAACACCAGCACCCCTGCTCCACCGGACAGGCTCGTGGTCTCCGTATCGAGATAGAGGAGGCCTTCCGCCCGCAAGGCGTCGCGCCGCTCCATACCGGCGGCCGCCGCCACGTCACCCGACGGAACCGCTCGAGCATCCGCCAGGCGACCGTCGCCGTGGCGATAGTCCAGGGGGAAGCGGACCGTCCGCACCACACACCGCCCGGAGGGCGTCACCACCTCCTCCCCCGGCACCGGGTCCGGGCTCCGGGGGGGCGGAACGGCCCCGCCCAATCCGCCCGGGTCCCGGGTGAGACCCAATCGGCTCAGCCTTTGCCCGAGGGTCAGCCGCATGGGGCGGGCTCCGGAGAGAGCAGGGATCGCAAGATATCCTCCGTCGCCCGACGCGCCTCAGGACCGCGATCTCGGGCGAGCCCGATGCACCCCGGACACCCTCCGCGGCACGGACACGCCTCCAGGACCTCCAGGGCGGCACGGAGCAGCTCCTCCCGGACCGCGAAGAGGGACTCCGCCAGCCCCACCCCCCCGGGGACCCCCTCATACAGCATCGCCACGGGACGCTCCCAGTGCGGATGACATGCGAAGCCACGGGCCCGCAGGGCGCCGCCTCCCATGCGCACGAACAGGGGCGCCACCCCTCGCAGGAGATGGGCCAGCCCGCCCACGGCACCAGCGCGGGTCCCTTCGTTGAGTCGGACCTGCTGCTCCAGCTCCTTCTCCACGACCACCCACAACGCGGTGGTGTCCATCTCCTCCGGCGGCAGGTCTATGGGACCGGTCTCCACATTCTCGTTGGTGTAGAACCGGATGCGCTTGAACAGGGTCGCCAGGGTCGTCACATGGACATCACCGTGGCCTTGTCGGGACAGGGTGGTGGCGACCTCTCCGTCTTCCTGCAGCACCTGGATCTCGGTCTCGGTCTCCGCCTCCGTGTACCAGTCCACGTCCACCCGCTTGGCGTAGGCTCTCCGCCCGGGCCAGTCGAGCTCCGTGATCTGGTACTGCACCCCTTGATGCTGGTAGATGGCGCCGCGATGCAGGGTGGTCAACGCCTGGGGTCTGTCCACATGGCCCAGGCTGCGAGCCCGGCCCGCGCTCGCGGATTGCCCCAGGGTCGGGTCCCTGACCCCCTCCTCCAGCACCACGAACGTATCGGACTCGAGCGCGTTCAGGCTCACCTCCTCCGCGGGGTAGGCCTGATCCATCCAGTGGTAGCGCCCGGCCTTCTGCAGCAGCACCCCCTGGGGCTGGGCCAGCACATCCAACAACTCCGCCGCGTGCGGAAACCCGCCGAACTGATCGCCCACGGTGAACGGCAACTCAAACGCGCCGCACTTCAGATGGTGGGTCGCGAGGACCAGGTTGTCCGAGTCGATCACTGCCGTGCCGCCGGAGCCTCCGAACACGAAGTCGGGACGCTGGAGGACGTATTGGTCCAACGGCTGAGAGGTCGCCACCATCAGCGCGAGGGACTGCCCCGATCGCCGGCCCGCCCGGCCAGCTTGCTGGTGATAGCTGGAGACGGTGCCCGGGTACCCACACATCACCACCGCATCCAGGGAGCCGATGTCCACCCCCAATTCCAGGGCGTTGGTGGCGCAGACCATGGCGATGTCTCCGGCTCGCAGGCCCGCTTCGATGCGGCGACGCAGGTCCGGGAGGTACCCTCCGCGGTACCCCACCACGGTCTCCGGAGACAGCCCCGACTCCAGCGCCGCGTCCTTCAGGTACTTGGTCAGGACCTCCACCGTGGTCCGGGATCGCCCGAAGACGATGGACGGGATCTTCAGCCGCAGGAGCTCCCGGGCGAGCCCGCGGACCGTGTCCACGGCCCGTTCACGAAGTCCCAGCGCGGGATTCACCAGCGGTGGATTGTAGAGCACGTGATGACGCTCGGCTCGCGGCGCGCCGTTCTCGTCCACCACCGTCGCGGTCTCTTCCACCAGGTTCTCAAAGTGCTGTCCTGGGTTGGGGATGGTGGCGGATGCAGCGACGAAAACCGGCTCACTCCCGTAATGACGGGCGACGCGCTTGAGACGCCTGATCACGTTGGCGACGGAGGAACCGTAGATCCCGGAGTAGACGTGCAGTTCATCGATGACCACGTAGCGCAGCCTGCGAAAGAACCGGTGCCAGCGCAGGTGATTCGGCAGGATGGCGACGTGCAGCATGTAGGGATTGGTGACGATGACATCGCCCTTCTCCCGCAGGATGGTCCGCAGGTCACCGGGGGTGTCCCCGTCGTAGGTCCAGGCGCCCACCGGCCCTCCGCGGGGCCCCCGGGCGAGGGCCTCCACCAGGTCGTTGAGCTCCGCCACCTGATCCTGGGAGAGGGCCTTGGTGGGGAACAGGTAGAGGGCCGTGGGGCGCTCTGGATCACCCTCCTCGGAAGCGATCATGGAAGAGAGGATGGGGAGGTTGTAGCAGAGGCTCTTCCCGGAGGCCGTCGGGGTGACCACGCAGGTGTGGCGGCCGGCCAGCACGGACTCAGCGGCCTGGGCCTGGTGCGTGAAGGGCCGGCGGATACCCCGTCGATCAAGCACCTCCAGAAGCTCGGGAGCGCACCCGGACGGCCAGTCTTCGTGCCGAGCGGACCGCGCCTCATCTACATGCCACGCCGACACGCCCTCGGCGTGCTCGGCTCCGTTACGCAGCGACGAAAGAAATCTCTCCAGCATGCCGGCGACGCTACCAGCCGGGGGGGACAGTCCCTCCTGCGGCCAGAGCTTCCACGGCCAGGGCCACGGCCCCCCGCACCGGATCGGCCACATGGGGCCCGGGGCACAACCCGACCGACTCCGCGCAGACCGCGGCGAGGACCCGATCCCGCAACGGCCCTTCAGACAACACCGAGCCGACCGTGGCCACCGGTGCGCCCCTCGGCAATGCCGCCGCAGCAGCCGCATCAACGGCGAGGGTCGTCAGCCCGTCGCCCTCCTCAGCGATGATCCGGAGCGCCAGCAGATCCCCCTCTTCCGCCGCCTCCAGGACCAGCGGGCAGAGAATCGACGGGTCCACGCCGTCAGTTCTCCAGAGCCGCTCCACCTCCGACGAGGTCCATGTCATGGACGCGTCGGGGGACACCCCTGCGGAGGCCAGGGCGTCGAGGAACCGGACTCCGAGGTCCGATGACGCCCACGACCCCGCTCCGGTGAGCAGGCCGCGGAGGGCCGCCATGCCGATGGCGTGACCGCTCCCCGGGTCCCCCACATCCGGGCCGGCCCCCCCGCGAGCCACCTGTCCCGCCTCTCCCCAGGCCAGCGCGCCGCTGCCTGTTCCCGCCATGATGAGGAGGCCGGGGGGCGCGTCGAACGCCGCCCTCATGGCCACGGAGCGATCATCCGTCAATAACCGAACCCGCGGCCGCAGACACAGGGACTCCATGGCCATGGAGACCACGGCCCCGGCCCGGGGGTGCGAGAAGCCCGCCATGCCCAGCGCCGCCGCCGTCACCTCGGCACGCCCCGCTGCGTCGAGGGCGTCGCTCGCGGCCACGCGGAGGTTCCGGGATGCCTGCTCCACGCCCACCCTCACGGGATTCCCCGCCCGAGCCGCTCCCCTCCCCAACACCAGCCCGTCGGCGTCGGCGATCACGACACGGGTATGGGTGCCCCCGAGATCCGCGGCCAGAATCGTCACCCCCTCAGGGAATCTGCCCAGGATCGTTGACGCAAGCCCCGGGGGGCGGGAGGATCCGGCAGAACCGTCGTCCTGGCTCCGGCGGCACGTCGCATATCGTTACTATTACTGTGGATGAACCATCTCCGCGGCCGAAGTAGCAGAGAAGGGACGGACCGCCGCCAAGAGGTATGGGCGGCATGACCATCGGTCTGGAGAACGAGGGATTCGGAGGACGATCGGGAACATGCAACGGTTCGCGCTGCTGATCGCTCTCGCTGCGTGCCTCACCGGCTGCGGCGGCGACTTCGCCGGCGACGGTAAAGCGGCGTTCGGGCAGAGGAAATACGCCGAGGCGGCAGACCTCCTCCAGGTGGCCCTCAACGCCGCCGAGGACCCGGAGGTCCGGTTCTACCTCGGCGTCTCCCTGTTCCAGACCGCCAGGCCGATGCAGGCGCAGCGGACCCTCGCGCCCCTGCTCGATCATCCAGAGTACGCCCAGCGAGCGATCCGACAGACCGTGGACATCCTGTTGGATCAGGACTCCCTCGAGAGCGCCCGTGAACTCGTCACCCAGGCTCGTCGCGGCGGCACCCAGGACCCGAACCTGCTGGAGGCCCTGGTCCTGGTGGACTCCGAGCGCCTGAGCAAGGCCAAGGACGCGATCAAGGAGCTGCTGGCCAGCCACCTCGGGGACGGCATGGAGCGTCGCGCCATGCCCCACGTGGACCGCATCATCTTCGCGGAAGAAGCGGCCTTCCTGGACACCTTCCAGACCGTGTTCCAGCAGCTCTCCGAGTGGTACGGCTTCACCGACGAGACCAACCTCCGCGACCTCCTGGGCACCGCACGGCGCGCTCTCAAGGACGTGCAAGGGACGCTCGAGCAGGTCGCCGCCGTGGACCCGGAGTCCTTCACCAGTCGCCTGGAGATCGCCAGGCTCGCCAACGCACGGGGCGATCTGGACGAGGTCAAGAAGGCCTGCGTCGAGATCATCCGCATCGACGCCGACAAGATCGTCGAGCCCGAGCGCCGCTCCCGTCTGCGAGGTTTCCGGCTGCAGGCGGTGGAGTTCATCCGCAACGTCTCCGAAGTGACCCAACGCTACGACGAGGGGATCGCCCTGTTGGAGTCCGCCGTGGAGGCCGTGGGACAGGACTCCATGTACTACCACCTGGCGCGGCTCTACTACCTGGCCGACAAGCAGGAGAAGCTGCGGGAGCTGAGCGCTCAGTGGATCGAAGAGGAGCCGCGCAACTACTGGGCGTCCTTCTACCACGGCTGGTCCCTGCACTCCCAGGGGCTCTACGACGACGCCATCCGCTACCTGACCCGAGCCCTCAGCGCCCAACCCAACAACTCCGCGTTCAACCTGGTGGTCGGCCGCTGCTACGAGCGAAAGCGTGAGTTCGGCCAAGCGCTCGTGTACTACGCCCGCGCTGGCGAGTTGAGCCCGAGAGACGTGAACATCGTCTTCGACCAGGCACGGATTCACGAGGCCATCGGCGACCCCCAGGGGGCGCGCTCAATCCTCCTCCGAGCCCTGGAAGACCGGTTCCGCAGCCGCAGGTCGGCAGAACACCTGGCGATCAAGCAACGGTTGACGGACATGTACCAGAAGGTGGGCCTCGGCATCGAGTCGCTCGACGAAGCCCGGACCCTGCTGGACTCCGACCCGAACAACCCGTACATCGCCCTCCGCGTGGCTCAGCTGGAGTCCGCCGCGGGCGATTGGCGGGAAGCCTGGAAGCTGGTCCGCAAGGTGGAGTCTCGCTTCCCTGAACTCAACGACGCGTGGCGGGTGGGCGCTCAGATCGCCATGGAGAACGCCAAGTGGGGCTTCGTGCACACCCAGGCGGAGGTGCTGGCTCAACTCGAGCCCAACGATTCCACCATCCCCTGGATTCGCGCCCGGGCGTTCCTCTCTCAGCGCCGCTACGCCGAAGCCCGTGATCAGGCACAGGCCGCGCTCGAGAAGAACCCCGACGCCCTGGACGTCCGCCTGATCCAGATCGACATCGAACTCGCGGAGCGCAGCTGGACCAAGGCTGCGACCCTGGCCCAGAGCGCCCTGAAGACCCACATCGACAGCGAACCGCTTCGCCTGCGGCTCGCGGAAGCCTACGTCGGCTCCAAGGACTGGACCAAGGTCGCCTCCGTGCTTGAGCCGCGCATGTCAGACCCCGACCTCACCGTCGCCACCATGGCGACCCTGAGCCTCGCTCTGACCAAGATCGATCGGAAGCCGGAGGCCATCGAGCTTCTCCAACGCGCCCACGACCTGGTCCCCGCAGACGATCACCGGACGCGCCTGAGGGTCTGCAGCCTGCTTTACGATGCGGGAGACAACGGCGGCGTCGCGACCTACCTGCAATCACTCCTCGACGACCTGCCCGACGAGGCATCGCAACTCCGACCAGCCTCGGTGCTGCTCGCCAGGACCAGGCACCGAAACAAGAACTTCCTCGGCGTGTGCGACGTCCTGGTGCAGATGCGTCGCGCGAACGAGAAGACCGCCGCCTACAACCTCTTCATGGAGCTCGCGTCGAAGGTTGGCGCTTACGGCGAGGTCACCTCGGTTTTCGATCTCGCTCGGGCAGAGGCGCGGGCGACGGCGCGGGGACTGCACGCGGCGCTGCGATCACAGCTGACCGTTGGAGACTGGGCGGGCGCACAGGAGTCCCTCCGGCTTCTCGAGGTAGCCGAAGAAGACCGGTCGCCGGAACGGCTGCTGGCGGAGGCGCGGGTGGCGCTTGGCACGGGACGCTACGACGCAGGCTCCAAGCTGCTGACCGCACTGGCTGGCTCGAAGGACCCGTCTGAGCGGGCCGCTGCGTATCACGTGTGGCTCGGTTTCTACCTTCACAAGAAGCAACCCGCCAAAGCCATGGGCGTGCTTGATCAGGCCCTCGTCGCGGCGCCGGACGACGCCCGGGTCCGGAGACTGGGCGGCAAGGCCGCCCTTCTCGTCTCCGATGTGGAACGCGGCGTCACCCTCCTGGAAGAGTCGCTGAAGCTGAACCCCAAAGACCTTGAGACCCGCGCGCTCCTGTCGGCGGCCTACGTCGCAAGAGACCGCTACCCCATGGCACTCCAGGTGCTGGAAGGTGTTGCGTCTCCCAAGATCAACCGTATTCGCACCTACGTCCAGGCCCTGATGGATGAGGAGGAGCCGGAGGGACGCCCCACCATGGCGACCTACCTCTCCGCTCTGAGGAAGGGCCGGTTCGACGACGCCCGCGCCATGCTGCCGCGGGCCCATCAGGTCTCACGCAGCTGGCGCCCCGTGCTCAAGCGGCTGGCCACCCGCCTCCAGAAGACCCCGAGCGCCGCCTCCCGGCTCGGCACCGTGTTCGCGAGAGCATCCGTGTTTGCCCTCGCAGAGGTGCTGGGCGCGGAGGCCATGCAGGAGCTGCACGACCTACGCCAGTCGGACAGGACGAACGAGCTGGAGATCAGCCTCTTCGGCGCCGATGTTCTCCTCCGATTCAACAACTCCAAGGCCGCTGCAGGGGTGGTGGCTCCGTTCGTCGCTGAAGGCGTAGACGATCCCTTGGTGATCTACCTGGCAGGTCACGCCGCCATGCTCAACGCCGGCGCCAAGAACCTCCAGGTCATCGTCGACTCCCAGTTCAGCCGACGGGCCATGGACCCGGAGCTGGCACGGGACTTCCGGGACCTCGCCCTGGAATCCAAGGACCTGGTGCTCGCCTTCAACATGCAGAAGCACATCGGCCAGCTCAGCAACCGGGACAACGCCATCCGGGCCCACATGCTGATCGCCCTGAACAAACGGGACACCGCCGCCAAGGTGGCGGCCCAGTTGCCCGTGACATTCCGGGCCCGAGATCCCTACCTCAGCTTCCTCGCCGCATACAGCGACCTGGTGGAGGGGAAGCCCGGAGCCGAGGACGGCATGAACCTGCTCCTCGACGAGGCCGCGACCATGGACAAGATCGAGCCGACCTTCCTGCTCAAGGCGCTCGTCCGTACGGGGAGACTCGAACAAGCCAACGACGTGGCGACCGCGTTGATGCGAGTATCTCCCTACGATGCGTACAACTATCACGAGCTTGCGGAAGCCGTGAAGGACCAGCCAGAGGCCGTGCACCTGCACCGAAGGCTCGCAGCCGCTGCGTCTTTCGTAGACCCACGGGCCAAGCTCCGCAACACTCCCAGGGACCTACGCGCGACCCTGGACTGGTAGGGGCGTCCAGCTCCGTCGGGTCACAGCATCCCCCGCGCTTCGAGGACCGAACGCAGGGTCGCGAACTGGAATTGCTGCATCAGGCGCCGCAACCTCGGCGCGGTCTTGTCCAGCCCGGTGTAATGGCGGAACGCCCCCATGCGGCTGGTCCGGTCGCGCAGGTCAGGCTGCTGCGGGTCCAGCTCCCAGGGGTGGACGTAGAACACCGCCGGACGGCCCGCACGATTGACCTGGTTCAGCCCCCATCGCGTGATCGCATAAGGGAGCAGCCGAAAGTAGCCGCCACCCGCCACGGGTACGGAGCAGCCCATGAACCGGGCAACGGTCATGGGGAATTCCACGATGGTCCGGCCCGAAGGGGTCTCCAGGGCATGAACGTCCGGGCAAGTCCCGGGGATTCCGTAGTCCGGGTGTCGCACAGGAAAGACGCTGGAGTCGTATCGATACCCCGCATCCAATAACGCGTCGAGGGCCCACCTCGTCTGATCCGTGACGCTGAAGGAAGGCGCTCGAAAGCCGATCACTTCCTGCCCGCCGAGGTCCTCCAAGAGCGCCTTGGAACGGGTGAGTTCATCCGCGGCCGCAGGCGGCGCAAGTTCGGTTATGGGCGTATGCGACCAGCCGTGGCTGGCCACCTCGTGGCCGCATGCGGCCACGCGACGCACCAGGTCCGGGTGCCGCTCCGCCACACAGCCGAGCACGAAGAAGGTCCCCTTGAACCCGGCTTCCTGCAGCAGGTCCATGGCGAGGTCCGTGTTCCGCTCCACCCGCGACTCGAACCCGGACCACTCGGACCGCGGGATTCCTCGCTGGAAGTTCAGGACCTGATAATAGTCCTCGACGTCGACGCTGAAGGCGTTGACGAGGGGTTCCGCCATCAGAGCTGCTGCAGGTCCGCTCATCGAGGGGATCCTACCGCCGACGCACCCTGGAGGATCAACCCGGCGGAAGAATCAGCGAGCGCCGCGACCGGTCAGGCAGCGCAGGGTGAGGAACAGGATGGCGATGTCCACCATCAGGCACATCTTCTTGACGTACAGAAGGTCGTAGCCAAGCTTGCGCTTCACGTCTCTCACGGTGGTGTCGTAGTGGTGGTACACCTGAGCCAGCCCGGTGATACCCGGCTTGACCCGATGCCGCTCGTCATAGTTGACGATCTGGTGACGGAATTGGTCCACGAACACCGGGCGCTCGGGGCGAGGACCGACCACGGACATCTCGCCACGGATGACGTTCAACAGCTGCGGCACCTCGTCGAAGTGCGTCGCCCGGAGCATCCTCCCCACGGGGGTGATCCGGGGGTCGTTCTCCTGCGCCCACACAGGCCCCGTGGCCTGCTCCGCGTCGATCACCATGGTCCGCAGCTTGATGATGCCGAAGATCTTCCCGTCCTTGCCGACCCGCTTCTGAACGAAGAACACGGGACCGGGACTCGTCAGCTTGATCGCAACGATCGAAAGCGCGAGGAAAGGCAGGAAAAGGGTCAGACCAGCGAGAGCCAGCACGCGGTCAAACACCTCTTTCACGAGGATGAACCGACGCCTAAGAACCAAACTGGCAAGGGTCATGAGGGGGCAACATTCAGAACGCAACTCGGCGGGGACCGAGATTACATCGGGGACTTCTTGGCACTGACTGCGGACTTAACTGGGGCTGGCAAACTGACGGCGCTGGGCAAGCGCCTGGGTGACTGCTCAAGGGGGCTTGAAGCGATCACCGTTAGCTCCAGAGTATACCCCGGCGGGATCGGTGGTCAACATTTGAATCACCCCTGCGCCACGTCCGCGCCGCCGACCGCCGATGGCGAGCAGCCACTTCCCATCTAAGGTGCTCTTTGTCATTTACGTTGGTTCAACGCAGCGTCAAAGTTGCTCTTGGACCCGGCGAAGAGGCTCGTCGAGAGTGCGGGCGAACCAGGCCAGTCTCTCCCGTGCCCTCTCGAGCCGACGTAAACCCGTACGATCCAGTGGAATACTCAACCAGAACAGCGCTTGCGGCCGCTGCGGTCGCAGCAGCGCGCGCCAGGTAAAGGCCCCGTAGCTGGCTGTTGAGACTCCTCCGGATCGGTACCAGTACCAGGTGAGCCTCCCCTCACCCTCCCGCAAGAGCTGAATTTCCATCAATTCCGAAGGAGCCTGGGACCCGGTCATGGGGCTCGGGACGGTGCTCGCTTGCTCGACCTCCCAGCCGGCGCCGGTGTAGCAGATGTCTGGTGCGTGGAGGCGCGTGGAACGATCGCTGCCGAACACGATACACAGGTGGTAACTGCGCCTGGGGCCGTACTCGCGGCTGAGAAAGCCGTCCGGACTCAGCAGGCGCTCGACATTGGGCTCCAGGGGCAGGTCAAAGCCTGGGACTGCGGCGCCGCCACTTCCGGGAGGCGGCAAGAGCTGTCCGGGGATCTCCGCCAGCACCCCGTCCGGCAGCGGCGGTGGCGGGACCGCCCCCTCGAACTCGGCCAACACCGGCCCCAGCACGAGGACGAGAGCGGCGATCGCGAAGCTCCCCGCCTTGGGTGGAGCCGCCGGCACGAGCGGAGTCGTCGGTGCCGGGCGGGGCATCAATCGGGCCGCGCCCATGAGGATTCCCATACCCAAGATGAACGCGAAAACTCCGGAGAGGTCGTGGACCATGGTCCCAGCCCCGGCTGCGTCCGCCCCGGACCCTGCGGCCACATGCACCAGAAGGACGATGCGGGCGGCGTTCACCAGCACGGCCACGGGCGCGGCCAGAGCGACGATGGTCACCTTGCCGAGCAGCGAGGTCCGCGTCATCGCCGCCAGCACGTAGGCGAACGCGATGGAAGCCACCAGGCTACGCAGCCCGGAGCAGACATCCCCCACCACCAGAACGCTGGCGTCAGGCATGATCAGCTGGGACCCCTGTCTCACGACATCGGTCGGCGCCATCATGCCGCCCAGAGTGAGGGCCCACCCCTTGAGCGGCAGACTCAGGTCCTCCACCAACTTCAAAGGCCAGGGGATCATGAACAGCAACAAGCCCAGGGGACCGACCAGTGAACGCGCCCCGCGCCATCCCACGGCCGCGGCGATCAAGCCGACCGTGGACAGCCACCACCCGACCGCGCCGAAGAAGCTGACGCCACGACCGATCAACAGGTAGAGCAGGGCCGACCCCAGGAACACGAGGGGGAGCGAGATCCACACCGCACCACCCCCACGGTGTCGCCGAGCCCGCACCAGCCACGCCGCCCAGAGGCCGGCCACGGCTGGCACGAACGGTCCATGCCCGAAGTAACCACGATCATCGGACCACCGCTCGGCCATCCAGGTGAGGGCGTCCATCGCCAGCAACGCGGGGATGACCGCGGCGGCGATCAAGCGCAGCACCATCGCTAACGCCACTCCACCTTCACGCGACCGGTCCCTGGCTTGCGGGTCCGCACATCCCAGACCCGAATGACCGTCTTCATTTCCTCGGAGTCGCTGTTGAACTCCCAGCCGTCGTAGTTCGCATTCAGGTCCTGATAGAAACCCGCCCAATCTGGGAACGCCATCCGCTTCCAGGGTCGCTCCGGGTCCGTGTAGTTCTCGTAGGACGCCCTGGAGCTGATGATGAACTGCACGGGGCGGCGCACCCAGGAACGCGTTTGTTCATGAGTCAACCACTGGCGTGACAAGGGGGTGGACCGAGCCCACAGTTCAACCACGGACGGCGCGTGGTGAGGCCAGGCTCCACCCATGTCCGCCCACTCCTTCCTGAGATCCGAATCGACGCGAAGGACCAACTCGTCAAGAGTGGCGATGCTCCGATCTCGAGTGGCCTTACGCACCGTCGCCTCCAGATACGCCGCGCGCAACCAATGCAGCAGCTGATCCCGGACCGACGCAGCAGTCACGGGCTTGTCCCGCGCCAGGAGGTCCGTGACGATCCGATCCAGGCCGTCTCCCCAGGGGCTCCGGGGCCAGAGCGGGTTGTACCCGAGGGCCGCCCGGGGCCGCGAAGCCAGACTCTCCGTCATCCAAGGCTGGTGCACGGCGACGACGTCGAACTGGGGGCCGTACCCGAGCTCGGACGCTTCGGTGCGGTAGCGCCATTCCACCGCGCTGGTGCGCAGACGCGACGCCCTTTGCACGTTGAAGGCCACCCGCTCCCGCCTCTGCACCGGGTCCGCAACCGACTCGGCCGTCGCGATACGCTTGTTCACCTGGGCGAGCAGGGCACCGACCCGCGCAGACGCCCAGTCACAACGCTCCTTCGTGAGCGCCAACGGGAGGCAACCGTGATCGTTGATGATGACCGCACCAGGCGGGACCTCGCCGCTGTCCCGCAGCCAGATCTCGACACGATTACGCACGTCAGGCTCCATCCGACGCGCGTCTTCGACGACGACATTCCACAAGGGGAGCAACAACGGCAACCCGACCAGCCAGCGAACTCTCGCAGCCTTGTTCGGCAACATCCGAGCGAGGCCGGCCAACCCGATCGCCGCCAGGACGGAGGTCATGGGATAGAGGATGTTCAGGTGGCGAGGGGCAGAGAACTGCCGGTTGGCCAGGGCGATGACCAGCAACACGATGACGGATGTGAGCAGCAAGAACACCTGCGACCGGGTGCGCTTGATCAGGCAGTAAACGGCGCCGCAGAGGGTCAGGAGCGCGAGCACCCAACCCACCCCGTCGACGCCATAGAACGTGGAGAGCAGTCGCTCCAGGGAGTCCATGACGCTGTGCCCGTCCGTGACCAGCGGCCCGACGGCCGGGCTCTGAAGCTCGCCGAGAGGAAGCCCCAGCCTGTTGCCGACCCAGCTCAGCAACCTCAGCCCACGCCCCTGCCACCAGCCGTCCAGGGTGTTGTAGGGGGAACCCACGAAGAACCCGACGAAGAGCGCTACACCAGCGATCAGAGGTCTGGGTGACAACCACACTCGGGACGCCAACGCCCGGGCCTCTCCTGAGCGCATGAGGTGGGCCAGCACCATCGGGAACACCATGGCGAAGGAGTAGTACTTGGTGGCAGCGCCGAGACCGGCGAACAGCCCGGCGAGCACGTAGTCGCGCCAACGACCTGTGGCCATGACTCCCATCAGCATGCACAAGCAGGCCGTGTTCCAAAACGCGGCGGGCACATCCATCTTCACCTGCTGAGAGGTCGCCACGTGGCCGAGGGTGACGGCCAGCACCAGCGCCGCCAGGAGACCGACCCGGTCTCCTCCGAACCGGCGCCCCAGCCGGAACGTCAGGAACACCGTGAGGACCCCGAACAGCGCCGTGGAGAGCCTGCCGATGAGGACGAATGCCGCCTTGTTGGCGAAGTACTGGACGCCGAACGACTGGGGGTCTTCCCACCAACCTGCGAGACGGCCGACGCCGTAATACGCGCCGTACTCACACAGCAACACGTAGTAGCCCAGGGCCGGCTTGTTGAACCAGCCGTTGGGATTCAGGGTCCGCTCGGCGCCGAACCGGAGCACCCGCTCCACGTTGTTCTGCTCGTCCGGGTAGTAGCAGTGCGGAAGGCCCTGACCGAGGCACCCCCAGACGCGGAGCGCCGTGGCCAGGATCAGTATCCCCAGCAGGGCCAGGGTGACGCGGCTGCGGCCTTCGCCACTCATGTCCGCACCTCACAGGCCGACCGCAGCGCCGCGGCGGCCTCCTCCCCGACCTGGGACCAGGTGCGCGAACCGCCAAACTCCGCCACCCGGGCCCGGTCGTGAGAGCCGCCCAGGGCCTGTTCGATCCCCGCTGCCAAGGCAGCGGCGTCACCGAACGGGACGATCACACCGGCGACGCCGTCCCCCAGCACCTCACGGTTCCCTCCCACGTCCGTCGCAACCGCGGGCAGGCCGCTCGCGATGGCCTCGTGAAGCGCGTTGGCCCAGCCCTCGTTACGGGTTGCCAGCACGAACACGTCCGCCGCCTGGTAGATCCGGGGCAGGTCTTCCGGTGGCACGGGTCCGAGGAAGGTCACGCGATCCGCCACCCCATGTTCGGCGGCGCGACGCTGCAGAGCCTGACGCTCATCGCCCTCGGGCCCCCCTCCCCCAGCGACCAGATAGACCACTTCGGGATATCTCTCGAGCACGCGGGGCAAGACGTCGATCACGCGCCCCACACCCTTGCGCTCCACCAGTCCGCCCACCGTGAGCAGCACTCGGGCGTCGTCACGGACATCCAACGCCGCACGGCACGCGCGCCTTCGATCCTCATCCGGGAGCTGGAATCGCCGAGGATCGATGCCATTCCCGATGACCTGCACCCGGTCCGCGGACGCTCCCAATTCCACCGCCAACTCAGCCAGAGACGAGCTCACCGCCACCACCCGGTCGGCGCCCCGAACCGCCACGGCTACGCCCCCCCGACCCGCCCGGTACCAGCGGTAGGGCTCCAACCTACCC
>CAZDQF010000015.1:0-132507 GCA_964507445.1 uncultured Isosphaeraceae bacterium | reverse complement strand
CCCCCCCCCCCCCCCCCCCCCCCCCCCCCCCCCCCCCCCCCCCCCCCCCGGGCTGCGGGCCAGCCTCGGCGGGCTGCGTCGAACGCCGTTCGCGCAGGCGCTTCAACGACTTACGGTCGCGATAGCGGGCCTTCATGACCTTCTCCTGGTAGACCTCCATGAAGCGGTTGCACTGCGCCGAAGTCCCCGTGAAAAGGGGGGTGCCCACGCCTTCCCGGATCACCTGGAAAAGGTGCTTTCCTTCGAAGATGCACTCGAAGCGAATGTCCATTGTCCTCTCCTGTGAGGTGAACCTGCCAATGCAGGTCGATTGTGTCACGCGGACCGATAGGGCGGTTCGGATCAGACCCGTCCCCCCGGACCGGCGTCGGCTCTTGGTCATGTCTGCAGGGTTCATCGCAGAGAGTTCAGCCGAGCCAGCGGTCGGCACCCGTCGTCCATCTTCTCCGACGAGTAGAACTCTCCGACGAAGACTCTACAGGCGGCCATCGTGGAATGCGAGAACAGAACCGAGAACCGGAACAAAGACGTGAAACGGGCGCCCCTACAAGTGCGCGTTTGTCACGCCGCTGAACATCCCGGCGTGGTAGGCGACGATCTTCCCGGCCACTGCCGATGCCGCAACCGTAAGCGGCGATGCGAGATACAAGTGGCCAGGGCCGCTACGCCCGCGGTAGTTGCGGTTGATGGCGGAGACGGTCACCTGGTCCCCGGACGTGCTCACCCCCGGACCGCATCCGATGCAAGCCCCGCAACCGGGACCGACCACCGTCACCCCCGCCTTCTCGAACACCTCCGGATAGCCTCTTGAGGCGGCGTAACGCTCCACGTCTTCCGAGCCATACTGGATGAAGAAGCGCACCCCTTCCTTCACCCCCCGACCCGCGCTCACGGCCTCCTGCATCACCTGCGCGTAGAGGTCCAGATCCGTCTCCTTGCCCGCCGTACACGAGCCGCCGTAGGCAATGTCCACGGCCACGTCGCCGAGCCCGTCGATGAACGCTCCGTTGGTGGGATCGGAGGGGATCCCTCGGTCCGGCTCCCCGGGAGTGGCCACCATGGGACGCAGCTCGGAGAGGTCCACGACATGCACTCCCCCGGCATAAGAAGCATCAGGGTCAGGGCTTACAAATTTGGCCCTGATCTCATCCGGGGACTGTTGGGAGCGCCGAGGGGCGAGCCACTGCGCCGTCCGCTCGTCCGCTTCGCAGATCCCCGACTTGGCCGAGCACTCCGTGGCCATGTTCGCCAGGGTCGCCCGCTCGTCCATGTCCAGGATCGCCAGACCAGGCCCGCCGAACTCCATGACCCGGTCCAGGGTGTGCCCGTCTCGAGCGAAGCGCCAGAGGATCCAGAGCATCACGTCCTTCGCGGTGCAGTTGGGCGGCAATTCGCCGACCAGCTCGAACCGGATGGACTCGGGAACGCGGATGAACGTGAAGCCGGACTGGATCAACGCCGCGTACTCGGTGGAGCCCACCCCGAAGGCGAAGGCGTTGTTGCCGCCCCCCATGCAGGTGTGGCTGTCCGTGGCCTGGATGAAGTCCCCGGCGTCGATGAAGTTCTCACGGGCCACCTGATGGCAGATGCCGGGCGAGCGACCGTCGCGGGCGCCGTAGTCCCGCACCCCGGTGTGGCGCTGGAACTCCCGCTGCAGCTCACGCAAGCGTTCGATGGTGGCGCTGAAGGGCGCCATGCGCTCCACGCCGTCCGCGTAGATCAGGTGATCCTCGAACACCGCGAACTTGGAGGCGTCCTTGATGCCGTAGTCAGGACCCGACTCCTGCTGCAGGAAGTGGTGCACCTGGGCGGTGGTGAACTCGTGGGAGTATCCGCCGTCCACGTTCACCAGGACAGGGTCGCCTGGCTTGACGTAGGCGCTCCCCTGCCCCTCCACGAGGTGACGGGCCACGATCTTCTCCGCCATGTTCATGGGCCGCTCACCGGTGGAGAGGGCCGGCAGCTCGACCTCGCCGCGGGAAAGGGCCCCATAGAACGGGAACAGGCCGCCCCGCTCCACGATCAGCCGCGTGATGGGGTCGTACCCGTCCGTGAAGACCGACAGGGGCACATCCTCCCCCGCCTGCAATCGCAACAGGACTTCGTGACCGGCCATGAGGACGCCCTGGTTGACGTTGTTGCGAGCGTGGATCGGGGCGAAGGAGGAGGCCACCGCGATGCGGATGCCGCTCCACTTCTCCGCCTGCACGGCGGTCTCCCGCGAGGAGCCGACCCCCTTGCGCTCGCCGGACACGATGACCTCGAAGCCGCCGATCATGAGCGCCCGGTCCTCGAACAGCCGCTCACCGTCCACCACGAGGCCCGCGTAGGCGTGCACGGCGATGTCCTCCGGGCGGTGGTTGAAGCAGGCCCACGCCGGCGTCATGGCGTCCGTGTTGATGTCGTCCAGCAGGTCCGAGACCTGCAGGTCCTCCATCTTCAGATCCACCTCACCGCGGAGCTGACGACGGATCAGCTCCGGATCCTTGGTCAGGAACAGGACCCGCTTCCCGGGGCTCAGGCTGATCACGCGCTCGCTCATCGGCCCT
The DNA here is from genome assembly GCA_964507445.1 of uncultured Isosphaeraceae bacterium. GTDB lineage: Bacteria > Planctomycetota. The sequence continues at coordinate 129,958 of CAZDQF010000015.1, read as the reverse complement.
TCCATTCGGCGTCACGCTTCTCGAGGAACGCGGACATGCCCTCTCTCACGTCTTCGGTGGTGCCGATGAGACCGAACAGATCGGTCTCGATCTCCAGCGCAGAGTCCAGCTCCCGGTCCGCGCCACGGCCGACCGCATCCAGGATGAGCTGGGTGGCGAGGGGCGCCTTGGACGCGAGCTTGCGCCCCAGGTCCACGCACGCGTTCATCAGCTCATCGTCGGGCAGGACCTTGTTCACCAGACCGATGCGGCACGCCTCCTCCGCGTCCACGGGGTCGCCGGTGAGCAACATCTCGAGGGCCCGGCCCCGGCCCACCAACCGTGGCAGCCGCTGGGTGCCTCCGAAGCCCGGGATGATGCCCAGGTTGACCTCAGGTTGACCCATCCGGGCCCCAGCCGCGGCGTAGCGAAGGTGGCAGGCCATGGCCAGCTCCAGCCCACCGCCCAAGGCGAGGCCATTGATGGCGGCCACCACGGGCTTGGACATGCTCTCGATGACCCCGCAGAGGGTCGCGCCGCTCTGGCTGTAGGCCCGCAACATGAGCGCGCCCATCTCCGACATCTCCTTGATGTCCGCACCCGCGGCGAAGGACGGGCGCTTCGCCTCGGGAGAGCCGGTGAGGATCACGCACCCCACATCCGGCTCCTCATCCAGGGTCACGAACGCGGCCGTGAGGTTCTCGAGGACCTCTCCGTTGAGGGCGTTGAGCTTGTCCGGCCGGTCGATGAAGACCACGGCCACGTTGCCCTCCAACGCCACGTCCACGAACTCGAGCGTCTCCTCACCGTCGTGGTGGTCGTGCGCCTCCTCGGACATCACCCCTCTCCTTTCGAGATGGTCACCTTGGTCATGACGATCTCGTCCATGGGGCAATCGCGGCCATCCCGATCCGCCGCCGAGATGTCGTCCGCGACGCTCTGGCCCTCGGAGACGCGGCCGAAGGCCGTGTACTGACCCGTCAGGTGCGGCGCGTCCTCCACGCAGACGAAGAACTGGCTGCCGGCGGAGTTGGGGTCCTGCGCCCGCGCCATGCCGAGGACTCCCTTGGAGAACGGCGCGTCGTTGAACTCCGCGTCCACGTTCCACCCGGGCCCGCCGGTGCCCGTGCCCTGGGGGCACCCGGTCTGCACCATGAACCCCGGGATCACCCGGTGGAACCTGAGCCCGTCGTAGAAGCCGGACTCCGCCAGCTTGATGAAGTTCTCCACGTGGCGGGGCGCCTTGTCAGGCCACAGCTCCAGGTCGATGCTGCCCTTTGATGTCTCGATCTTGGCGGTCGGGTTCATGGTTGTGCTCCGAGGCCCCATGGCCTCCAGGGGGTCTACTTTCCGGTCTTGGTGATCTCGGGGTTCACGTACCGCTTCGGGAGAGCGACACGGACGCGCTTCACCCGTATCACCTCCGCGGGGCGGTCGTTCTCAGCGGTCGCCACGTTGCTGATGCGGTCCGCCACGTCCTGGCCCTCCAGCACGCGACCGAACGCGGTGTACTTGTTGTTCAGATGCAGCGCGTCACCGACGCAGACGAAGAACTGGCTGCCGGCGCTGTCCGGTGCTCCGGTCTTCGCCATCCCCAGGACCCCCTTCTTGAACGGGGTCTCGTTGAATTCGTCCGGGATGGTGTAGCCGGGTCCGCCGGTGCCGTCCCCGTTGGGACAGCCGGTCTGGACCATGAAACCCCTGATCACGCGGTGGAACACCTTGCTGTCCCAGAACTGCTTCTGCGCCAGATCGACGAAGTTGGCCACATGGTTCGGCGCCTTGTCCGGCCACAGCTCCAGGACGATGGAGCCCATGCTGGTGTCCACGGTGGCGACAGGCTTGGTGCCGTCCTGAATGGCGAACATCAGCTGATCGCTACGGAGCCCTTCCAGCGCCCCGCCGCGACCGCGCCACTCCAGGTAGACCGCCCGCACTCCCTCCGTGACCGCCGCCGGGAAGCTCAGCACCGTCGACATGGTGAAGGTCTCTCCGGGGAACAGGCTGAGCTTCCCCTTGGGCGTCGGAGCGGCGGCGGTGGCCCACTCGCCGCGCCACTCACCGCTGCCGCTGGTCGGCGGAGCGGCGCAGACGAACGACTTCTCACCCACCAGGTCCGAGCGGTTGATGACCGGTCCCGGACGATCCGACTCGTTGGCCACGGACAAGGTCACCTCGACCTCCTGGCCCGAGAAGATGGAGGTCCTGGCGGCCACCACGGACACGGTGTACGAGCTGGATTGCTCCTGGCACCGGGCCGCGCCCTGTAGCAGGAACACCAGCGCCGACACGACCACTGACAAGACCCCGATGCGCTTCATCGTCATCACGCTCCTTCGAACGAAACCGCGAGCCCCTGCCCGCCGCTGATACACAAGGTCGCCAATCCCCGGCGGGCCCCACGACGCGCCATGGCGTGCAGCAGGGTGACCACGATACGGCACCCTGTCGCGCCGATGGGATGACCGAGGGCGATGGAGCCGCCCTCCACGTTGAGCCGCTCCGGATCCAGACCAAGCTCGCGATCACAGGCCAGGACCTGCGCCGCGAACGCCTCGTTCAACTCCACCAGGTCGAAATCCGCAAGCTGGTGACCGGTCCGCTGCAACAGCCCCTGGACCGCCGGGACGGGCCCCAACCCCATCACGTCAGGTCCAACGCCGGCGGCGTGCCAGGACTCGATCACCGCCAGAGGCTGCAAGCCCTGCTCCGCGGCCGCCTCCTCGCTCATCAGCATCACCGCGGCGGCGCCGTCGGTGATCCCGGAGGAGTTGCCCGCGGTGACGGTCCCGGAGTCGGCGTCAAAGACAGGCGGCAACTTCCCCAAGCCGTCCGCCGTGACCCCCGCCCGGGGGTGCTCATCCGCGGTGAATTCCGTGACCTGCCCCTTGCGATCCGTCACCGACACCGGGATGACCTCCCCATCGAACCGCCCGGCGGCCATGGCCGCCTCGGCGCGGTTCTGGGATCGGGCGGCGAAGGCGTCCTGCTCGTCGCGGCTGATCTCGTACTGCCTGGCCAGGGTCTCCGCCGTCTCCCCCATCACCTGACCGGCCAGGGGGCAGACGAACCCGTCCTGGTACATGGCGTCCACCATGGGCTGGTGACCCATGCGATAACCCAGCCGCGCCTTGGGCAGCAGGAACGGGACGTTGGTCATGGACTCCATGCCGCCGGCGATCACCCGGCGGGACTCCCCCGCGGCGATCTGACGCGCCCCCTGGATGATGGCCAGGAGTCCGGAGCCGCAGGCCATGTTGGTCGTGGACGCGGTCACGGACTCCGGGAGACCGCCCTTGATGGCGGCCTGACGACCGGGATTGGGTCCGAGACCCGCCTGGCGAGCGCACCCCATGATGACCTCGTCCACGTCCTCCGACCCCGCCGAATCATGGACGCTGGACACCACCCGCGCCCCCAGCTCCACCGCCGTCAGGCCGCGGAATTGGCCGAGAAACCGACCAATGGGTGTACGCACGGCGTGGGTGATGACGACGCGTGACATGAAGACTCCAATGAAGCGCAAAGACGCCCCATAGGCGTCGTACGAAGGGCCCAGACGATAACATCGAGGGCGTCCTCCTCAAGCCCCACGACCCGGCCGCAAGGCCATTGATAGCAGCACCTTAGCGATCGACGCTACGGACCTGGGAGCAGTCGGGGTACGATGCCCGGCCCTGCCCCGGAGATCGCCATGCACGTCCGTTACCTGCTGCCGCTGCTGCTGTTGCTCACCAGTGTCCACGCGCAGGAGTCGGTCCGGCTTGAAGCCGCCGACGGCCAGCCCCTCCACGGCGCCTATCACGCCCCGTCCGGATCTCCTCGCGGCGGCGTGGTCCTCCTGCACATGTACCGCAGCAACGGCACCGCCTGGCGCCCCATCGCCGGTCGGTTGCGGGAGGCCGGGTTCCACGTGCTCGCCCTGGACCTGCGAGGCCACGGCCGCAGCACCCAGGACGCCGCCGGGGAGGTGGTGGATGTCTCCCGGCAGCGCACGGCCGACCCCGCCACCAATCCGTTCCTCGAGATGCACCAGGACGCCAAGGCGGGGATCGACCTGCTCATCGCCCGCGGCGCTCCCCGGGATCGCATCGGCGTCCTCGGAGCCAGCGTCGGCTGCTCCGTGGCGCTCCACCTCGGGCAGGTGGAGCCCGAGTCGTTCTGCGCCGCCGTGTTCCTGAGCCCGGGGCCCGCCTACCTGGGACTCCCCTCCATCAAGCACGCGAAGGAATGGGGGGCTCGACCGATCCTCATGCTCTCCGCGGCGGAAGAGGCGAGCACCGGCCTCGATCCGCTCAAGGAGGTCATCAAGGGGGACCACGTCGAGTCCCGCGTGATCCCGAAGCGAGGGATTCACGGGACCCGCATGCTGGGAGCCGTGACGGCCATCGAAGCGGACATCATCGACTGGCTCAGCGAAGCCATGGCCAGGACCCTCACCCTGGAGGTCCCGGTGACCAAGGACCTGTTCATCGACGGGAAGATCGAGGCCGACGAGGGCGCAGCCGCGACCCGGCTCTCGATCCCCCTGTCCAAGGAACGGACCGCGACGGTACGGGTCTCCCGCAACCGCAAGAAGCTCGTCGTCGGGTTCGATGTGCCGGAGCGTTACCTGCGTCAGAACGCCGTCGCCGTCTACGTGCACGGTGAGGCTGCCCCGTCCCCGGGCCCAAGCCCCCGGTCGTTCAGGATCTCCTACAGCCCGGCCGACCCACAGCGCAAACCCCTGCTGCAGTGGCAGGGTGATGAGAACGGCGCCTGGCAGGAGGTGCCCGCCCGGGACCTGCAGGCTTACGGCGACGTCCGTGACCGCAAGCGCTGGACCGCCGAGATCGCGATCCCGCTGAGCAAGGTGATGCCGGAGGACGGCTCCGGGAAGATCCGCCTCGCGTTCCAGATCAACGGCCAGAAAGCGGGCTCGGAGAGCTTCTTTCCGGCGGCCCAGGGGCTGATGAACCTGCCGCGTCTGTGGGTGCCGTCCCACATCCAGGCGCTCTGAAGCGGCCGACCGGGAGGCGATCCCGCTGCCCCGTGTGGTACCCTCCCTTGTTGTCTGCCATGCGTCACATCATCGGCATCTGTGTGTTGCTGGCCTCGGTTCCCGCCGTGGCCCAGCCGGCCATCTCCCTCACCCAGCCCGGGGGCGCGGGGACGAGCCAGTACGACGGCCGCGGCGCCGCGCCCAACGCCGAGCTCTACACCCTGGTGAACTTCACCCAGCAGTCCCCCACGGGCAGCGGCCCCATCTTCGGATTGGGGTTGGCGGGCTCGGAGGTCCTGCTGAGCCAGATCCTCCTACCCATCGGCACCGACCCCCACCACGTCTACGCCAGCGCCGCGGGCACCTACCTGTGGACCCTGGGCGCGCCGGTGGCGGGCGTCTCCTTCGACATCGATGTGGTCTGCATCGAGTGGGACCCGCTGCTGGGCTACGTGGACCACAGCTCCGTCCTCGCGACGACGATCTCCTTGTAGTCTCAGGCGCGGGGGTTCCCCGACGGGCCGAGGTTCATACGATGACGGTGTCATGGCCCGTCCGCCCATCGAGATCATCATCCTCGGAACCAGCAGCGCCGCCCCTACGGTCAAGCGCGGGCTGTCCGGCACGGTCCTGCTCCGTGAGGGCGAGACGTTGCTGTTCGACTGCGGAGAGGGCACCCAGTTCCGCATGCTCGAGGCGGAGATCCCGCGTCGCAAGTTCCGCCACATCTTCATCAGCCACCTCCACGGCGACCACGTGTTCGGTCTGGCTGGGCTCATCTCCAGCCTGAACCTGGGGCAGCGGGAGTACCCCCTCCACCTGTGGGGCCCCAGGCCCCTCAAGCAGTACATCGACTTCGTCACCCGTTGGCCGCGCCCGACCCGGATCGGCTTCGACATCAAGGTGCATGAGTTCAACCCCGGGTACGAGGGAGTGGTGTGCGAGACGGCGGACTGGACGGTGTCCTCCCGGCCTCTGGACCACACGGTCCCCGCCATGGGCTTCCGGTTCGAAGAGCACGACCTCCCCGGCGTGTTCGACGGCGACAAGGCGGACGCCCTGGGGGTCCCCTTCGGTCCCGAACGCGGCCAGCTGCTCAAGGGTCAGTCCATCACCCTGGCCAACGGAGATACCGTCCGGCCTGAGGACCTGGTGGGCGAGACCAGACGCGGACGCTCCGTCGCCTACTGCACCGACACGGCGCCCTGCGCCAACGCGGTGACCCTGGCCAGAGACTCGGACCTGCTCATCCACGAGGCCACCTATGGAGACGAGTTCGTCGAGATGGCTCACGATCGTAAGCACTCCACCATCAGGCAGGCGGCGACCGTGGCCCGGGACGCCGGCGCCCGCCAGTTCGTGGCCACCCACTTCAGCACCCGCTACGAGTTCCCCAAGCTCTACCGGTCCATGGTCCGGGAAGGCCGCGAGGTGTTCCCGGACCTGATCATGGCCCGGGACCTGCTACGGGTGGACGTGCACGACCGGGACGGCCACCAGGCCGCCCATCAGGCCTGAACGGGGCTCAGTCCCGGGGGCCCTGCCAGCGCTTGAACAGCTGATGCTCCACTCCGATCTGGTCCAGCACCTTCCCCACGGTGTGGTCCACCACGTCCGACACGGACTCGGGGCCGTGGTAGAAGGCGACCATGGGCGGGAGGACGCACGCCCCGAGCCGCGCCAGGCGGGTGAGGGTGTCCAGGTGCCCCTCGTGCAGCGGCGTCTCCCGCGGCACCAGGACCAGGTTACGGCGCTCCTTGAGACACACGTCCGCTGATCGCACCAGCAGGTTGGAGGCCATGCCGTAGGCGATGGCCGCGGCGGTGTGCATGCTGGCGGGGATCACCACCATGGAGTCCAGCTGCCAGCTGCCGCTGGCGGGGGCCGCCGCGATGTCCTTGTGATCCCAGCAGAAGTCCGCCATCTCACGCACCGCGCTCCACGCGTACCCGGTCTCGATGTCCAGGGTGCGGATGGCCGCCGGCGAGGCCACCAGATGGGTCTCGATCTGCGCCGTGGACGCCAGCACCTCCAGCAGTCGCACCGCCATGACCGGTCCTGATCCACCGGAGATCCCTACGAGGACTCGCCGGGTGGTCACGAGGAGCTCCCCTCCAAGGTCGCCAACGACTCCCGGAACAGAGCCGCGGCGTGATACTCGCCGAAGCCGCAGAACATGGCGTCCCGATAGTAGCGCTCGGCGGGGTACTCCCGGCTGTATCCGTAGCCGCCATACACCTGGACGCAGTCGTCGGTGACCTGGTCCGCCACCCGGGCGGCCAGGTGTCGGGCACGACGGGCGGCCTGTGCGAAACCGGCGCCCGCGTCCGCGGCGCGCGCGGCGCCGTGCACCAGCCCGCGCACTCCCTCCACCCGCGCGTCGCCCGTGGCCAGCTTCTCCTGAATGGCGCTGAAGTCACGGATCTGGCGCTTGAACTGCACGCGCTCACCGGCGTAGCGGGTGGCGTGATCGAGGGCGCCCCGGGCGACACCGGAGAGCAACGCCGACACGTCGACCCGGGCCTTGGCCACGACACGCTTCACCAGGTCCTCTTCGCCCAGCAGCTCGCCGCGCGCATCCTCCAGGGTCAAGGCGCCCCACTGGAAACCGCGCAGACCGATGGCGTCCACGGGCTCGCCGTGGCTGACGCCGGCGGCGTCACCGGGGACGAGCACCAGGACCTCTCCTTCTCCCATGCGGGCCCGCACCACGAAGCAACCGGCCCGGCCTGGAAACGGCACCACGGCCTTGACGCCCTTGAGGATGACCGCGTCACCGTCACTCCGGGCCTCGCAGTCCGTCTTCCAACCGTCCTCCGCCAAGGCGACCGCTCCGAGGGTCTCGCCGGTGAGCAGGCCTTCGAGCCAGCGCTCACGGGTCTCGTCGGAGCCCGCGCCGACCACGGCGTCGGACACGATCCCCTGGGCGCAGGCCAGCGCGCCCGCCACGCCGCCGGCGCGGGCCAGAGACTCCACCACCACCACCTGGCCCACGCACCCGGCGCCGGCCCCACCGAGCTCCTCGGGGACGGCGGCGCCGAACAGCCCCAGCTCCGCGATGGCCTGCCACAGGTCCTCCGGGTGCACCCCGGCGTGGTCGATGGCCTCGTGCTGCGGCGCCACCACATCGGTGGCGAACTCCGCCACGGCCTGCGCGATCATCTGCTGCTCATCGGTGAGCAAGGCATCCAATGGAGAGGTTTCCATCACGGTTCCTTCCGAGCCTTCGCCACGGCTTCCTGGATCCAGCTTGCCAGGTCCCCGGTAGGGGTGCCCGGCCCGAAGATCTTGCCCACGCCCTCGGACTCGAGCGTGCGCACATCGTCGTCGGGGATGATACCGCCGCCCACGAGCACCACGTCGTCCAGCCCGTGTTCCGCCATCAACTCCATGACGCGGCGAAACAACGGCATGTGGGCGCCGGAGTGCACGGAGAGGCCGATCACCGCCACGTCCTCCTGGAGCGCGGCGTCCACGATCATCTGGGGGGTCTGGTGCAACCCGGTGTAGATGACCTCCATCCCGGCGTCTCGCAACGAAGCGGCGACGATCTTCGCCCCGCGGTCGTGACCGTCGAGCCCCGGCTTGGCTACCAGCACACGAATGGGTGCGGTCATGGGTTCTCTCCGTCGTCAGGAGCCAGCATGTCACGAGCCGCGTCGTACACGGAGCGTTCTCCTCGCAGGACCGAGTCCACCAAGGACGCGGAGTGCTCCCCGCTCAGCCGCTCAGCCACCAGGTCCCGGGCCGCCGCCGCGAGCCTGCGGCGCACCCGACGCACCATGCGATCAGCCTGCTTTCCGGAGGCCTCCAGCTCGGCTCGACGTTGACACAAGACCTCCAGCAAGGCGTCGATCCCGTCGCCGTCACGAGCAGAGGCCAGCAAGACCCGCTCCTCCAGGTCCTCGGGGGGCTCGTTCAGGGAGAGTGAGTTGATCAGGTCCGTGCGCACCTGGGCGGCCCTCGGGTCGTCCGCCTTGTTCACCACCCAGTAGTCCGCCACCTCCATGAGGCCGCTCTTCATGGCCTGGATGCCGTCTCCCGCTCCGGGTGCGAACAGCACCAGGGTGGTCTCCGACTCGTGGGCGATCTCCACATCCACCTGCCCGGCGCCCACGGTCTCCACCAGGATCAGGTCGAAGCCGGCGGCGTCGAGGACATCCACCGCGTCCCCGGCGGTAGGGCTCAGGCCGCCGAACGCACCGCGGGAGGCCATGCTGCGCACGAACACCCCTGCGTCGCCGGCGTGATCCGTCATGCGCACCCGGTCACCCAGCAACGCCCCGCCGGAGAGCGGGGACGTGGGGTCCACGGCGAGCACCGCCACGGTCAGGGAACGCGCCCGCGCGGCGCGCGTGAGGGACGTGACCATGGAGCTCTTGCCGACACCGGGAGCGCCGGTGAGACCGACACGATGGGCCCGGCCCAGCTTGGGCGCGATGCCTTGCAGCAGCTCCTTGAACCCCGCGGACCGCGCCTCCACGACCGTCAGCGCCCTCGCCAGGGAGCGCCTGTCGCCCGAGAGCAGAGGTCCGAGCAGGTCCCCCGTCACCCCCGCGACGCCTTCAACGCCCGCGAGACCACGAGCTTCTGGATCTCGGTGGTGCCCTCGTAGATCTCCGTGACCCGCGCGTCGCGCAACAGGCGCTCCGCGTCTCCGGTCTGCCCCGCGGGTCCGAGGATGGCCACGGCGCTGCGGCACACGTGGTTGCTCGCGCGTGAAGCGTAGAACTTGGCGACGCTGGCCTCGCGCACGTGGTCCCGGCCCAGGTCCCTCAGCTGAGCGGCGCGCCAGCACAACAGCCGCGACGCCTCCACGTGGGTGGCCATCTCCGCGAACCGGAAGTCCACGTCCTGGGTCGCGAACGCGGCACCCTTCTCCGCGGGCTTGTCCTCGAAGTAGTCCATGACCGAGTCCAGGGCGCCCTGCGCGATCCCCACCGCCTGGGTGGCGATGCCGATGCGCCCGCCGTTGAGGGTCTCGACGGCGTAGTTGAAGCCGTGGTCCACCTCTCCGAGGAGGTTCTCCCGCGGCACGCGCACGTCCTCCAGGAACAGCTGGACGGTCTCCGACGCGCGGATGCCGGTCTTGTTCTCCTTCTTGCCGTAGGTGAGCCCCGGCTGCTTCTCCACGACGAAGGCGCTGATCCCCTTGGCGTTGGAGACCTCCTTGTTGGTCCGCGCGAACACGATGACGACTTCGGCGGAGGCGCCGTTGGTGATCCACATCTTGGTGCCGTTGAGCACCCAGTCTTCGCCATCCTGCACCGCAACGCAGGACAGGGCCGCGGCGTCTGAGCCGGAGTGGGGTTCGGTGAGGGCGTAGGCCCCCAGCATCTCACCGGTCGCCATGCGCGGGAGGTACCTGGCCTTCAACTCCTTCGACCCCCACTCCCGGATGGGAGCGGAGACCAGGGAGTTGTGGACGGAGATGGTCACGTGGGTGGAGGCGTCCACGCGAGCGAATTCCTCGAGGACGAGGCACTGCCCCAGGTTGCCCAGGTACCGCCCGCCGTACTCCTCGGGGATCAGCATCCCCAGATAGCCCAACTCGGCGGCCGCCTTCACCATGACAGCGGGGAACTCATGGGCGCGGTCGCGGGCATCCGCCCCGGGGCGGACATGCTCGTCCACGAACGCGCGAGCCTCCTGGCGTAGGGCCTCCTGCGCGTCCGTCAGAAACAGGTCCATGGGCGGTCAAGCCTCCGAGTAGTCGTAGAACCCACGCCCTGTCTTTCGACCGAGGTGGCCGGCGGCGACCAGCTTTTTCAGCAGCGGGCAGGGCCGATAGCGGGGGTCTCCGAAACCATCGACCAGCACATCCATGATGTGCAGGCAGACATCCAGGCCGATGAAGTCAGCCAGGGTGAGGGGCCCCATGGGGTGGTTCATGCCCAGCTTCATGACCTCGTCGATGGACTCCTTGGTGGCCACCCCCTCCATGAGGGCGAACGCCGCCTCGTTGATGAGCGGCATGAGGACGCGGTTGCTGACGAACCCGGGGAAGTCGTTCACCTCCACCGGAATCTTCCCCAGGTGGCGGGACAGGTCCATCACCTGCTCCGTCACCTCGTCGGTGGTGTCGTGGCCGCGGATCACCTCCACCAACTTCATGATGGGCACTGGGTTCATGAAGTGCATGCCGATCACGGAACCCGGACGGCCGGTGGTCGCGGCGATCTCGGTGATGGAGATGGACGAGGTGTTGGTGGCCAGGATGGAGCCTTCAGCCAGGGTGGCGTCCATCTTCTGGAACACCTCCCGCTTCAGCTCCTTGCTCTCCGGCACCGCCTCCACGGCGATGGAGGCGCCCTCCAGGGCGGCCATGTCCGTGGTGGCGGCGATGCGCCCCAACACATCCCCCGGTTCCTCATCGAGCCGTCCCTTGGCCTTCTGGCGTTCCAGGTTCTTCCCGATGGTGGCGAGGGCACGATCGAGGAACTCCTGGTTCACGTCCACGAGGGTGACGCTGCGTCCGGACTGGGCGAACACATGGGCGATGCCGTTGCCCATGGTGCCGGAGCCGATGACCGCGACCTTGCTGTGGTTCATGGTTGCTTGATCTCGATGGCGATGCCGTTGGTGCCCATGGGCGCCTCGGCGGTGGGTGGGACCCTGAGGACGATCCCCTCCACAAAACGGTTCTTCGCGACGCTGGCGTAGAGCACCAGATCTGCCTTCTCCGGCACCGACGCTCCGGGGAACGCCGTGTCCTTGCGCCTCAACTCGAAGGTCAGGGGAAACTCGGGACTCTCGTAGAGCTTCGTCACCACGGGCGGGCGACCCTGGGGCGGGTTCCCGGCGGAGACCCAGAGCCAGCAGGGGTCCGGCAGGGTGACCCCTTCCGCCAGGGTCACCGTGCCCGAATAGACCACCTCCTCCGGATCGCCCGCGGGTTTCGCATCGGCGCTGCTCACCGGGGCCGCGGCGAAGGGATCGTGGCTGGGCTGGGCGTGGGGCGTCGTCCCCTCTGGCGCACTGTGCCCAGCGTGCCCGTGAGGCCCTGCGTCGGGGTTCACCATGGGCTTCTTCTCCCTGGTCGGGGGCTCCGCCACCTTGACCGCGTCTCCGCAGCTCCAGAGCACGCACGCCGACAACAGGATCAACGAGACACGTCCCATCAACAGGCCTCCACAGCAAGAGAAACCGCGTTCCCGCCGCCCAGGCACAAGGAGGCGAGCCCGCGCTTCGCGCCTCGGGCCTTCATCCCGTGCAACAGGGTGACCAGGATGCGGCAGCCGCTGGCGCCGATGGGATGCCCGAGGGCCACGGCGCCGCCGCTGACGTTGACCCGATCAGGATCGGGCTCCAGCTCCTTCATCACGCCCAGCGCCTGGACGGAGAACGCCTCGTTCAATTCGATCAGGTCGTAGTCATCCATGGAGAAGCCCAGCTTCTCGTTGAGCTTCCGGGTGGACTCAACCGGAGCCATCATCACCCACTCCGGATCGGTGCCGCCGGTGGCGTAGCCGAGGACCCTGGCCAGAGGCTGCAGGGACAGCTCGTTGACCACGGCTTCGGACACCACGAGACAACAGGCTGCGCCGTCGTTGACCCCGGGGGCGTTCCCGGCGGTCACCGTCCCGTCCTTCTTGAACGCCGGCTTCAGGCGCGCGAGGGTCTCCGCCGTGGTGTCCGGACGAACCGACTCGTCCCGATCGAAGACCACGGCGTCGCCGCGACGCTGCGGCACCTCCACCGAGAGGAGCTCGTCATCGAATGCGCCCGCGGCCTGGGCGGCCGCCGCCTTGCGGTGACTCTCCGCCGCGTATGCGTCCTGCTGTTCACGGGTGATGGAGTACTTCTCCGCCACCATCTCGCCGGTGATGCCCATGTGGATGTCGTTGTAGACGTCCCACAGGCCATCCACGATCATGGAGTCAAGGAAGCGACCGTGCCCCAGACGAGAGCCCTCTCGCGCGTCCGGCGCCAGGTAGGGCGCGCGGCTCATGTTCTCCATGCCGCCGGCGGCGACCACCTGGTGATCGCCGGCGCGGATCGCCTGGGCCGCGAGGGCGACGGACTTGAGCCCCGACCCGCAGACCTTGTTGATGGTCATGGCCCCGGCCGCGGACGGGACGCCGCCCCAGATGGCCGCCTGCCGCGCCGGGTTCTGCCCCAGGCCGGCGGGGAGGACGCATCCCATGATCACCTCCTCGACACGATCCGCGGGCACCTCCGCGCGCTCCATGGCGCCCGCCACGGCGAGCGCGCCGAGCCGCGGAGCGCTGATCCCCTTCAGGCTGCCCAGGAACCGACCCACGGGAGTGCGGACGGCGGAAACGATGAAGGCCTCTGGCATCTCGGGTTCCTCTCGGGGCGGCTGAAAACGCTCGAAGGCAGCCCCAGAGGGTCACACGAAACGGCCGTGTCTTCAAGCGCGGCGAGGGCGTCCGGACCCTACTTGTCGGCCTTCAACTCGCGCCTGGCGTATTCCGAGACGAGATCCGCCACGGCGTCCGAGTAGGCCAGACGATCGGCCACGTCACCGGTGGAGAAGACCCCGAGGACGTTGCGTCGCAGCTGGGCCGAGAACTGGTGAAAATGCCCCCCCACCTCCATGGAGATCAGGTGATACGGGCCCTGGGCCTGGGCGTCATCCGGCTCCACCCCGTACATCTTCTTCTTGGTGAAGGGACGGGTCTGCAGCATCTTCGACCAGATCTTCTCCCACCGCGCCACGGGCACCTCGCCGATGAAGTGTCCGCGCGCATGGGACACCAGCTCGGCCGTGACCCGACCGTCACGGCAACGGATGCGACGGGTGTCCTGCGACGCTTCCTCCCCCACCCCCCAGGAGGTCTTCACCGTGATGGTGCCGTCCTTGAGTCGAGGCGGGTCTCCCTCCTCGTACAGGAGCTTCGAGCGGCTCGAACAACCAGCGGACAGCAGGACGAGGAGCAGCAGCCAACGACTCATGCGTGAATCTCCCGCGCTTCGAAAACCGGCCCCTCGATACAGGACCGCAGATACCACCCGGAACCCTCCGGCAGGTCATCGCAACGCTTCTCCACCACGCAGGCGTTGCAGACCCCGTAACCACAAGCCATCCGCTCCTCCACGGACAGCCAGCACGGAAAGCCCTGCGCCAGAGCCAGGTCCGACACGGCTCGTAGCATGGGCTCGGGACCGCAGGCGTAGACCTCCACGGGCCCGAGCTCCGGGAGCCGGCGGAGCAAGGCGTCCGTGATCAACCCAGCCTCGCCTCTGCTGCCGTCGTCGGTCACCTCCACGATGGTGACCCCGGACTCGGCGACGATGTCCTGGATCCAGAGGTCGTCCGCGGACCGGGCCGCCAACAACAAGAGGATCCGGGACGGGTCCGATGACTCCGTGCCTTCGACCAACTCACGGACCTGATAAGCGAACGGCGCGTTGCCGATGCCGCCGGCCAGGAGCACGGGGCGCCGGCCATCCCGCGGCGGCGGGAACCCGTTCCCGAGCAAGCCTCCGACCTGCACCGTATCCCCTTCCGTCAAGCGGCTCATCAAGCCCGTCACCCGGCCCACGGGCTTGTAGAGGAACTCCGTGACCACCACTCCGTCGTCACGGGTCCAGACGTCTGAGATGCTGAAGGGTCGGGGGATCAGGTGGAGCGCCGGGTCGGGCATGGCCAGCATGACGAAGCGGGCGCCACGAGCGCCGCGAGCCTCCGCGTCATAGGCGAGCCCGAGACGATGCACCGTCGCGGCTTCACGGCGGTTGAACAAGACAGGTGCGCTGACGACGTCCATCGACGGCGTTTTAGCACGGGTGCGGGCGTCCTGCGAGCGACCCGAAACCAACGGGCTTCCTGTTATCCTGTCCCCATGCCAGCCGACAGAATCAGAGAGTTGGTCCGGGACGTGCCCGATTTCCCCAAGGAGGGCATCGTCTTCAAGGACATTTCGCCCATTCTCAAGGACGCGGAGGCCCATCGCGCCACCATCCAGTGGATGGTGGAGCAAGCCCGCGACCTCGGCGCCAACCTGATCGCCGGCCCCGAGTCCCGCGGCTTCATCTACGCGTCGGCCGTGGCCGCGGACCTGGGCTGCGGCTTCATCCCCATCCGCAAGCCGGGCAAGCTCCCCTGGCGCACCCGCGCCGTCACCTACGACCTGGAGTACGGCACCGACACCGTCGAGGTCCACGAGGACGCCGCCGCGGCAGGAGACCGGGTCCTGATCGTTGATGATCTCCTCGCCACCGGCGGCACCATGGGTGCGGCCTGCGAGCTGCTGGAGAGCCTCGGGGCCACCGTGACCGGGTGCATCTTCGTGATCGAGCTGGACTTCCTCAACGGGCGCGACAAGCTGCCGGACCGGGCGGTGCGCTCCCTGGTGCGCTACTCATGAGACAGGCGGTTCTGTTCGCGGTCCTGCTGGGGGCCCTCGGAGCACAGGACCTTGACGGTCGGACGGCTCCCGCGGCCCGGACCGAACCCGCAGGCCAGTGGGACCCCAGCGCGGGCGGCATGGACGTCCACATCTTGCGCGTCGAGCGTTGCAACGGCGTCGAGTTGCCGAAGGTCGAGGCCATCAACGTGCGTCGTTTCCGGTTCCGCGTGAACCAACAGGTGACGGCTGAACAGCAGTGGGGCGCGTCCCGGCAGGTGGCATGGCTGGCCGTGAGGAAGCGCGAGTCAGGCAGCATCAAGGTCGAGCTGCGTATCGATCACGGCTGGGGGACCCACGGGTCGGGTCGCACCATCCGCGCTGAAGGGGACGCAGAGTTCATCCGTACCTACTCCCGCCGTCGCGGCTCTCCGAGAAACCTGCAGTGCATCTATGTCCCCTGGGACCAGGAGCCGGAGGAGCTGGAGCCCTGGTCCGCGGAAGGCTACGCCAACTGGATGGCACAGACACTCATGGACCGTGGAGGCCGCTCACGAAGCAACGGGCTGCCGGAGTGCGTCGCGCGGCTGCCGCTGGCGCGGCTGCTGGACGCCCCGCGGCTGGTGGCCTTCCGTGAATGGGCCGCTGAACGGACGCGATCGGGGGACACGCTTCGCGCGAGGCTGGCCGCCGCGGACCCCGAGGCCCTGAAACAGGTGGACCGGGTGGGCGCCCAGGGCGGGCGAGCGAGTCGCCACTCCCTCGCCCTGGCGTTCGTACAGTTTGGTGATCCGGTCCATCGCGGCCAGGCGGGCTGGATGCTCTGCGCCCCCGAGACGGACGCCCTCTCCATGCCCGGCCGCGCCAGGAACGACTTCATCGCGGCCTTCCACGAAGACGTCACCGGCGGCGAGGCCATCCTCCCGGGAGACGACGCGCAGCGGCGTGAACGCCGAGCGATCCTGGAAGACCTGGTGGCCACGACCCGCGTGGGGATCCCGTTGCTCGTCCTCGCCGGCGCCGCCGCCAGCATCCTCCTCGTCGCCTTGATCGCGCGAAGAACGGCCCTCCGCCTGGCGGTCTGACCGGCAGGTCCCTCAGCGGCTCAGAGCGTAGGCCAGGTCTTCCCTGCGGTTGCCCTGACCGTCGAACACCGCGTACTGCCCGCCGGCCCAGATGGCGGCGCCGCCGTGCCGCCCCTTCCGATCCACGGCGTAGAACTTCACGTTGAAGTTGGGCTTGCCGTCCTTGCGGACCAGGTGCCTCGCCCGGGTCAGGCGGATGATGTTCTTCGCCGCCGCGACGCAGGCGTCCTTGGGGTGCATGCCATTACGGATGCCCTCCACCACGGAGAAGGAGCCGCAGGAGATGATGTTGGCCTCACCCCTGCCCGTGGAGCCCGCGGCCCCGTGGTCGCCGTCCACGTAGAGGCCGGCGCCGATGATCGGGCTGTCGCCGACCCGCCCCGGGATCTTCCAGGACAGGCCCGAGGTGGTCGTGACCCCGGCCACCTCCCCTTTGCTGTTGACGCCGTTGCAGTTGATGGTCCCGTAAGTGCTCCGCACCTTCTTCAGGTCTTCATCCGCCTTCCCCATGTCCTTGGGGAACCAGTCGTCCTTGTCCGAGAGCGACGCCTTCCAACGGAGCCACGCCTTGCGAGCCCGCTCCGTCAGCAGGTTCTCTTCCTTGAACCCGTGCGCCCTGGCGAAGCGCTTGGCGCCCTCACCGACGATGAAGCAGTGATCAGTGAACCGCATGACGTGCAACGCCACCCGGGCCGGGTTCTTGATGTCCTCGATGCAACCCACCGCACCAGAGAGACAGCTCACCCCATCCATGACGGAGGCGTCGAGCTGCACGACCCCTTCCTCGTTGGGCAGGCCGCCGTAGCCCACGCTCATGTCGTTGGGGTCGTTCTCCACCAGGGTCACCCCTTCCACCACCGCATCCACCACGGGCTTGCCGGCCACGATGTCTCCCATGGCCTTCGCCGTGCAGTGAGGGAAACCGTTGGCGGAGGAGACGACGCACGGCTCCGGATTGCGCACCAGGACCTCCGGCGCCCTCCTGGAACCGGAGGCCACGGTCCCTGCGACGCTGGCGGCGGCGGCGGACGAGAGGAAGCGACGGCGGTTGATGCGTGACATGAGCGTCTCCTGTGACCGATGAGGACCAGGCGGGATTGTACGTCAGGTAGACTCCCCCCATGCGTTTCGCAGCAGGAGTCCTGCTCACCGCCGCCGTCCTCACGGGTCAGCACCCCGGACTCCGCAGCTTCCTGGTCTCACCGGACGTCGCCGCCGAGGCCTGGCTGAACAGCGCTGAACACGCCACCGCGCCGCGCTCCCTGGAGGCCGCCCGTGATCAACGGGACCTCGCCCCCGGCTACCACGTCCTGCGACTTCCCGGCGTGGCACCGGCCGTGGTGTACGTCGCGGTGGTGCCGGCGGGCGCCGCGCCGGCGAACGGGCGCCCGCTCCTGGTGGCGCCGGCGCCGCGGCCGGCGACGCCCCCGGACGAGCTACCCGTGCGCGCTGCCTACGGGGGGTTCCTGGAGTCCGGGTTCACGGTCCTCGTGCCCGTTCGCCCGGGTGCCATGGGTTTGAAGAACGCCCCGGTGACACCGGAACGAGACGCCTGGAGCCTGCGAGGCGGCGACGTCATGGCGGGGCTCCTCGCCGACCTGTGCCTGCGGACACCGGTGGACCGAGAGCAGCTCGTGGTCATGGGCAGGCTGCCGACGTTTCCGAGCACCCTCAACCAGGCCACCTGGCCGAAGGTGGAGGTGACGCCGTTCGCCGCCTGCTGGGTACCCCTGGCGGGCGGCGCCGGGGCGCCGTCACCGCCGGACCCCCTCCGCTGGGCCGGACGCGGCGTGATCCTCCACGGCTGCGGGATGGCCCCGGACAAGACCGCCCTGGTAGCGGGGGCCCTGCGCTCATTGAAGCCACCCGCCAGCGTCCGCGTCCTGACGGACCCGCGACTCCGGTGGATCGATCGCGTGCAGCTGCACCGCCGCTCCATCGAGCCGGAGATGCCCACCCTCCGACGCCCCGGGGAACCACGCACCATCAGCTTCCGCGCCGGAGGCGATCATCCCGGTCGGCACGAGTGGCTGAGCGTCTCGGAGACCACGGGGCTCGAGATCCGGGCCCGTCGACAGGGCGCAGAGGTCGTCATCGAGACGCCGGCCGCGCCCGCCGCCACGGTCCGCGCGCTCACGGTGTGGTTCGCCGGGGACCCGGGGCCCGTCCGGGTCTCCGTGAACGGGCGCCCGGTCTTCGGGGGCACCATCCCCCATGACGCCAGGACCGCGCTCCGCTGCCTCCGGCGGGAGGCCCGCACCGGGCGCCCCACGTCCCGGGTGCTGACCGTGCGCCCCTGATCAGAGGATCTTCTTGCCGTGGGCCGAGAGGATGAGCTCCACCCCCAGCTCCGCCGTCGCGTTGCGCACATCCTGCACCGGGTTCACCTCCATGAGGTCCATGGCGACCATGGACCCGGAATCGTGAGCCATCTCGCAGATCAGGTGTGACTCCCGGTAGGTGAGCCCCCCCATGACCGGCGTCCCGACCCCCGGCGCCACCCGGCAGTCCACCCCGTCCATGTCGAAGGACAGGTGGAAGCCCACGGTACCGTTGCAGGCCAGGTCCATGGCCTTCTGCATGACCCGGCGGATACCCATCTCGTCCACCTCACGCATGGTGAAGACATGGGCCCCGGACTCGCGGACCAGGTCCCGCTCCGTCACATCGACGCTGCGGATTCCGATGAAGACCACGTTCTCCGGTCGCACCTTGGGAGGCGCCCCCAGGATGCCCGTGAGGGCCTCCGGCCCCTCCCCCAACAGACAGGCCACGGGCATGCCGTGGACGTTGCCGGAGGGAGACGTGTCCGGGGTGTTCATGTCCGTGTGGGCGTCCACCCAGATCAGGCCGATCCGCCCCTCGGACTCCGCCGCCCAGGCGCTGCTGCCGCTGACGCTGCCGACAGCGGCGCTGTGATCGCCCCCCAGCACCACCAGCCCGGCCCCGTCCGACAGCTCCCGCTGGACCGTAGCGGCCACCTCCTCGCACACGCTGGCGATCTCATCGAGGAACCGGGTCTTCGGGTTCCCCGGATCACGGCTCTCCGGGATGGGCACGGTGACGTTGCCCAGATCCGACACCGTCCGACCGAGCCCGCGAAGCCCCGAGTTGAGTCGGGCGACACGCAGGGCGTTGGGTCCCATGTCGACGCCGCGGTGGTTGCCGCCGAGATCGATGGGCACCCCCAGGATCTTGAGTGGTTTCGGGTCCATGGCGGCGATCCTACGTGGTCGGGCCCGTGGACACAGCAACGGTCCCGTGTCCACGGGAGAGGACGGCTGAGCCGTCCCTCCAGAGGCCCACGAGTATTGACGTAAACAATGTTGGAACAACATTTTACATCCATCCAAGAGGCACCTCCGACGCGAATGGCACGGCGCCTGCTTAAGACCAGCCAGCCGCGCTCGAGTGAGCACGGGATCGTCAAGCAGAGGACGGAAGGGACCACCCTTCGCAGCGAGGAGCAGCACCATGACCAGGAACATGACCATCACAGCGGGAATCATCGTCGCGCTCACCCTGGCCTTCGCTGCACCGGCCAGCGCCCAGGGGTTCGGCATCTCGTTCTCCAAGAACGGCAAGCACGGCGGCTTCGGCTTCGGGATCTTCGCCAACGAACGCTGCGGCACCCACGTGCACACCAGCTGTTGCGTCGCCACCACCCCGGGTCACTGGGAGGACCGGTGCGAGCGGGTGTGGGTCGACGGCTGCGCCAAGCGGGTGTGGGTCCGGCCCGTGTATCGCACGGTCCGGAGCGGCTGCGGGTACCGCCGGGTGATGGTCCGAGCCGGCTACTGGCGCACGGTCCGCGGGCGCGGTCACTATGAGACCGTCACCCGCCGGGTGTGGGTCCCCGGCACCCGCTACTACACCTGCGGGCACTGACCCCCGCTGCGGGCCCGGCCCGCACAAGATCTGACACTTCTCTTCTCTCTGCAGGCGGCGCGCCCGAAAGGGCCGCCGCCTGCTCTCATTTGCGCCGCCGGGAGGGCTGAAGCCCAGGGCCCGTACACGGATGCCGTGGGCCCCAGGGCGCCACGCCCCCTCCGCTCTCCAGCCAGAACGGCGTCACGACGTTGACGAACCGGGCCGGAGAGGGGATGTTCTGCGAATCGAGGTCCGGGCGTTCCCAGAGACCGGAGAACCGTCCCGGCCGGACACCAGCGCAAGAGTCCTCAAGTCATGATCACAGCTGAACTTCTCGTCCAGGACTACGGCCCCTTCCGGGCCCTGACGGACGTCTCCTTCCACATCCCCCGAGGTCAGGTGGTGGGGCTGGTGGGGCCCAACGGGGCCGGCAAGACCACCACCATGAAGATCCTCACGGGTTACCTGGCGCCGACCTCCGGCAAGGCCGCCATCAACCAGCACGATGTGGTGACGGAACGCCTCCTGGCCCAACGGCATGTCGGCTACCTCCCGGAGAACGCCCCCATCTACAGGGACTCCCTGGTGCAGGACTACTTGATGTGGATGGCCAGGCTCCGGGAGATCCCCGCCACCGAGCGCACCAGCCGCCTCTCAGCGGTGGTCCATGCCTGCGGACTGGAAGGCGTCCTGACCAAGCCGGTCGGTCACCTGTCCAAGGGGTTCCGTCAACGGGTCGGCCTCGCCCAGGCCATGGTCCACGATCCGGACGTCCTCATCCTCGACGAGCCCACGTCGGGCCTGGACCCCAACCAGATCCTGGACATCCGCGAAATGATCCGAGGCCTCGGCCGCAACAAGACGGTGATCCTCTCCACTCACATCCTGTCGGAGGTGGAGGCGACCTGCGACCGGGTCCTGATGGTGGTGGCCGGACAACTTCACGTGGACGAGACCCTGGAGTCGTTCCGCCGCGGCCACGGCGTCCTGCTCCGACTTCTCGGAGACGTCCCGGACGCGCAGTCCAGCCTGGCCACCATGGAGGGGATCACGGACGTCAGCTGCGGACGAGGCGATGACGGCAACACGGTCCTGGAGTTGAAGACCGACGCCCGGGCCGGACTGCTGACCACCATCGGCAACACCGCCGCGCAGCGCGGCTGGACGGTGGTGGAGCTCACGCGCCTGCATCACGACCTGGAGGACATCTTCAAGAAGCTCAAGTCGCAGAGCACGGAGGTGGTGGCATGACCCGCGCCCTCACCGTGGCCGGCCGCGAGCTCCGCTCCTCCCTCACCTCCCCCCTCGGCTACGTGTTCCTGGCCCTGTTCGCCACGGGCACGCTCCTGGTGTTCTTCGTGGTCGAGGGCTTCTTCGGGGCCGATCAGGCCTCCGCCCGCGGCCTGTTCCGCTGGCTGCCGCCGCTGCTGGCGTTCGTCGCCCCGGCGTTGACCATGCGGCTCTGGGCCGACGAACGGAAGATGGGCACCTACGAGATCCTCGCCACCCTGCCGGTCACGTCCTGGCAGCTGGTCTGGGGCAAGTTCATGGCCGCCTTCGGGCTGCTGGCGTTCGCCCTGCTGCTGACCATCGGCGCGCCGCTGGTGGCCAACGCCTACGGCGACCTGGACTGGGGCCCGGTCATCGGCGGCTACCTGGGCGCGCTGCTCCTGGGCTCCGCCTACCTGGCCATCGGCCTGGTCTGCTCCCTGCTGGTCATGGAGCAGCTGCTCGCCCTGTTCCTCGGGTTCCTCATCTGCGGCCTGACCCTGGTCCCGGACATGGCCTTGCGAGCGGGTGAGGTGAGCGGAGGCCTGGCCGCCTTCTATGCGTCCATCGGGTTCTGGGAGCGGTTCTCCAGCATCGAGCGCGGCGTCCTGGACCTGCGGGACCTGGCGTTCTACCTCTCCGTCACCGGGTTCTTCCTCTACCTCAACGTCGCGCTGCTGCGCTGGCGCCGGTTCACCACCTGAGGAGACACCAAATCATGGAAGCCAAGACCCGACAGACAATCCGGATCTTCCTCGGTGTCGCCCTCATAGGCGTCAACCTGATCCTCTTCAACGCGGTGCTCGGGCGATCCGGCATCAGGCTGAGGACCGACCTCACCGAGGGCAACGTCTACACCATCAATCAGGTCACGAAGGACTTCCTCCGCGACCTGGACCGGCCGGCCGAGATCATCTTCTACTACTCGTCGCCGGACTCCATGCCGCCCATGATCCGTCCCCTCGTGGACCCCCTGAAGGACGCCATCGCAGAGCTCGCCACGGAGAGCAGCGGCAAGGTGACGGCGCGGTTCGTGGCCCTGGACACCCGGGGCAAGAAGGCCCAGGACGACGCCGCGGACGCCTACGGGGTGCGGGCCCTGAGCATCCCGGTCAGCACGGCCACGGAGCAGAGCGTCAAGAACGTCTACTTCTCCGTGGTGGTCACGTCCGGGGATCGGTTCGAGCACATCGCCCTGTCCCGGACCTGCCCCCTGATCCGCATCTCGGAGGACCTGGACACGTTCGGGATCAAGCTCGAGCTGACCGACCCCGAGTACGTCCTCGCCAACACCCTCCGCAGGGTGGTCCAGACCTACGGATCCGTGTCCGGGGCGCTCATGGCGGAGGACCTGAGCGTGAAGCTCACCGCCTACATCTCGGACAGGGACTCCCTGCCGGAGAACATGGCGGACCTGGCGGAGACCGTGCGGGAGGTGGACACGGAGCTCAACGACGACGCCCCGGGCCGCTTCGAGCTGGAGGTGGTGGACCCCTGGAAGGACGCCAGGTCCCTGGACGAGAAGCAGCGGGCCGCCGAAGCCTTGTTCGAGAAGACAGGCGTCCGCCCCCTACGCGGGGCGACCACGGACTTCTACGCCTGGCTGGTGATCGAGGTGGGCGACGAACGTGAGTACGTCGAGCTGTACAAGCCGAGCGGGAGCGTCGGCAAGGCGGACCTGAAGACCGCCGTGGAGGGGTCCCTCAAGCGGCTCGTTCCGGGGTTCCTGCCGACCGTGGGGATCGTCTCCCCGACGCCCCCCAGGCCGGCCAACCCCATGATGATGCAGCAGCAGCCTCCGGACGCGTTCCAGGTCACCCGGGAGGTGCTGGCGGAGAGCTTCGAGGTGGAGCAGGTGACCCTGGCCTCCGGCATCGGCAGGGACGTGGACATCCTGCTGGTGCTGCAGCCAGGAGACCTGAGCGAGGCGGCGCTGTACGAGCTCGACCAATTCGTCATGAGGGGCGGCAGGCTGGTGCTGTGCGGCGGCGGTTATCACGGCGACCTGGGGTCGCGGGGACGCATCGCCGTTCAACGGAGCGGCAGCGGCGTCATGCTGTCGGACTGGCTGAACAACTTCGGCATCGACCTGCGCCATCAGATGGTCATGGACAGCGCATCGGACCGGTTCGCCTTCCCCATCATCGACGAGTCCGTGTTCCCTCCCATGGTGGAGGTGGTGGAGGTCAAGTACCCGTTCTTCATCACCATGGACCAGGCGCGCATGTCGGACCAGAACCCCATCACCGCCTTCCAGCAGGGAGCCACCTTCCTGTGGGCCTCGCCCGTGGGGCTCAAGGACGTACCGGACGGCGCCGAGGGCACGGTGCTCATGCGCACCACCCCGGAGGCCTCGGTCACCTCCTCCCCGGAGCTGGTCGGTCAGATCCTGGATGTGGGCTACGACCCAGGGCTGGGGGCCATGGGTCGGGTGGGCTCCGTGATGTCCGCGGTGTGGAGCGAGATGGACCGCGCCGTGCAGACGGAGGGCCCCTTCCCGCCGGATTACCTCGCCTCCAAGTTGCGGTGGGTGCTGGATCTGGAGACCGAGCAGCTCCCCCTGGCCGTGGCCGTGACCGGGCAATTCAGCTCCTACTTCAAGGACAAGCCGGTGCCGGGCGCGGCTCCGGCGCCCTCCACCCCGGAGGACGAGGACGCGGAGGAAGACGCCAAGGAACCGCGGCGGCAGCGAGCCCCGTTGGAGGAGAGCAGGCGCCCCGGATCCATCGTCGTGTTCGGCGACTCGGACGCGTTCTCGTGGCTGGCGTTCCGCGCCTACAGCCTGGACGAGCGGTCCTGGGAGACCAACATGGGGCTGTTGCAGAAGGCCCTGGAGTGGAGCGCCGGAGACGAGCTGGCCCCGATCCGCGGACGACGGTCGCAGCACCGTCCCCTCGCCGCCCTCAACGGGCTGGACCCTGACGAACGGGACGCGTCCGTGTCCCGAGCACGCTGGGTGACGTTCTCCGGCACCCTGGGCTTCATCCTGGTGTTCGCGACCTGCTGGTGGTGCTGGCGAAGATCCCGCCCCGCCATGCGTCTGGACCCCGTAAGCCGCCCCGCGCCCGACCCGAGCAGCGACCCGCAAGCACCACAGGGAGAGACCCCATGACCCGGTTCCACATCATCCTCACGGGCCTCGCAGTGGCGCAGGTGGTCGTCCTTTTGGCGCTCGGTGACGGAGGCTCGGCGTCCGACGACATCTCCCTCGACAGCTTCCGCCCGCTCAAGGACCTGGCCCCCGATCAGATCGGTGAGTTGACGATCGAGAAGCCGGGGTCCGAATCCGTCCACGTGAAGCGAGCGAGCGAAGGGTGGGTGCTGGCGGACGCCGGTGACTACCCCGCCAAGGAGAGCCAGATGGAGACCGCGGCCAAGGCGCTGCGCAAGCTCTACGCCATCAGGGCCCTGACCGACGACCCCGCCCGGTATCACGGGCTCAAGGTGTCGCCGGACAAGTTCGACCTACGCATCACCGTCAAGGACCGGGACGGCGCCGTCACCGACGACTTCTATCTTGGAGAGCTCCCGGGAGGGGACGGCAAGCTGGTCTACCGCAAGGCGAATGACGACACCGCGTGGTCGGCCCGCGGACCGCAGAGCTGGGACCTGGAACCCACGGTTTCCGAGTGGGTGGACACCAGCTACTTCGACGTCTCCCAGGACGACGTCCGCAAGGTGGAGGTGAAGAACGGCGACAAGACGCTCACCCTGACCGCCACGGTGACCACCACCGAGCCCGACGGGGAGGACCCCGCTGCTGCCGAAGAGACCGTCGCCTGGAGCGTCACGACCGAAGGGGAGCCGGCCGAGGCCGATCCACCCAAGGTCTCGTCATGGCTGGCGTCCCTGACCGGGGTCCGCCTCAAACGCCCCATCGGCCAGGAGGTCCTGACCGACTACGGGCTGGGCGCCGCCACCATCACCCTCACCATGAAGGACGACACCACCCACACCCTGCAGCTGGGGGTCGACGTCCCGGACGATTCCAAGGACCGCTACCTCAAGTCCTCCGCCTCGCCGTTCGTGGTGACGGTGAGCAGCTGGGTGGTCACCGACCTGTTCGAGAAGCAGGCCGCCGACCTGCTCCCCACAGAGGAGCCGAAGAGCCCCGACGGCGGCGACAAGTAGACCTGCGGCGACCCTTGAGGACGCCGCAACCGCCCCATCGGCCGGGTCGATGGGGCCTCCCCGCCGCCAAACCTGTCGTCCATCCCCGGTCTCCTGAGCGGCCCGGGGGGCCCGGGGATGGAGTTCCTTAAAATACTTCAAGTAAATGGCTTATGTCCATAAGCCAAGATCGGGCCAGGCCCCCGAGAGCGACCGGACAGCGACCTTCCCCCTTGATCTAGAGCGGGAAAAGACAACATCATCCGGGTCAGGGGGCGGTAAACCACATGAAGACGCTGGTCGTCACGGAAAAGAAATCGGTAGCCGACGACTTCGCCAAGGTGCTGGGCGGATTCGCCAAGAAGACGGCGTCCTACGAACGCGAGGACATGGTCATCGCCTGGGCCTCCGGCCACCTGCTGGAGCTCCAGGGGCCGTCCGCCTACGACAAGAAGAAGTGGGGATACTGGGCCCTCGAGAACCTCCCCATCATCCCGGAGCGCTTCCAACACGTGCCGCGCGAAGGCCAGGGGCGCACCAAGGAGCTGCTGAACGGCCTGGTCCGCCTGATGCAGAAGAAGGACGTGGGGCGCATCGTCAACGCCTGCGACGCCGGACGAGAGGGCGAGCTGATCTTCAACCTGGTCCTGGACCACGCCGGCTTCGGGATGGACGACAACGGCGGCGAGAAGGAGATCCAGCGGCTCTGGCTCCAGTCCATGACCGCTCGCTCCATCGGTGAGGCCTTCGACAAGATCGAGAACGCCGACCTGTACCGGACGCTCCGCTCCGCCGCCTACGCCCGGGACGAGGCGGACTGGCTCGTGGGGATGAACGGGACACGGGCCTTCACCAAGAAGTTCATGGGGCGCGCCGCGAGACCCATGGCCGTGGGCCGGGTGAAGACCCCCACCCTGGCGTTCCTCGTCGACCGCGAACGCGCCATCGACCGCTTCGTACCGGTCTCCTACTTCCAGGTGGACGCGGAGTTCGAGACGGGCTCAGGCGCCTATTCCGCTCGCTGGTCCGGGCTCGATGACAAGGGCAAGAAGATCGACCGGCTGTCGGACAAGGCCAAGGCGGAGGCCATCGTCGCCAAGGTGTCCGGGCAGGCCGGCATCGCCACCGACAAGACCACCAGGCGCACCGAGATCCCGCCGTTGCTGTTCGACCTCACCACCATTCAGCGGGAGGCGTCCAATCGTTTCGGCTACACCCTCGACCGGACCTTGAGCATCGTCCAGAGCCTCTATGAAGCCAAGAAGGCGGTCACCTACCCCCGAACCTCCAGCCGGTACCTGCCGGAAGACTACGCGGCGGAAATCCCCAAGCTCGTGACAGCGCTGCGGAGCGGACCCCTCGGGCACGTGGCGGATCGCGCCCTCGCTGAATCCGGCGGCCCCGCCGAACAGCTCAAGCCCATGCGTCGCGACCGCGTGTTCAACGACGCCAAGGTGTCCGATCACTTCGCCCTCATCCCCACGGGAGAGAACCCCAAGAACCTCCGAGACGACGAGGCCAAGATCTACGAGATCATCGTTCGACGCTTCCTCGCTGCCTTCCTCCCCTCCGCGGAGTGGGAGAACGTGGCTCGAGAGACCGTCGTCCTCGGCGAGACCTTCGTGACCCCGTCTTCACGCCGCCTGACGAAACCCGGTTGGCGCGCCGTCGAGCCGCGGGCCGATCACAAGGACCTCCCCGCGCTGAAGGATGACGGCGCGGTCACGAGCAAGGAGGTCGAGCTGCTGGAGAAGGAGACCCAGCCCCCCTCTCGCTACACCGATGGCTCCCTGGTGAAGGCCATGGAGACCGCCGGCAAGGACGCCGTGCCCAGAGACGGCGAGGAGCTCCTCGACGACGAGATCCTGGAGGAGTTGAAGGAGAAGGGCATCGGCACCCCCGCCACCCGCGCAGCGATCCTCAAGGACCTGATCTACAAGCGGCTCGCCAAGCGCCAGGGCCGCAGCATCCTGCCCACTCCCCTCGGCTGCACCCTGGTCCGCCTGGTACGCAACCTGGACCTCGAGGAGCTCGCGAAGCCGGACCTGACCGGCGACTGGGAGTACCGACTGGCGCAGATGGCCGAAGGCCACTACGACCGTGGCGAGTGGGACGCGGAGATCCGCAACCTCGTGACCCGCTTCGTCAGCGCGATCAAGGATCGCGACGGAGGCAACGACCAGATCTTCGCCGTGGACCACCCGGACGATGCGCGCTTCAAGTGTGTCGTCTGCGACTCCGAGCTGGTGGAGAAGACGTTCTCGTACATGTGCTCGGCGCCGGCTACGATCACCGGCGAGGTGCCAGGACCCTACGAGCTCTCGTCCGGCGACTCCTTCACCGTCGCCATCGACGGCAAGAAGCGGCCCTTCACCATCACCTTCTCCGCCCGCCAGTTCAAGGACATCGCCGCCGCGACCGCTGACGAGGTCGCCGACGCCATCAACGCCGAGATCAAGAAGGCCGTCGCCGCCAAGGCGAAGGCAACCAAGAAGCGGGCGACCAAGAAGAAGACCACGAAGAAGACCGCCACCGTGCGCAAGGAGGCCAAGACCGCGACGGCCGAGGTCTGCGACGGTCGCGTCGTCCTCAAGACGGAATCGGCGGACAACACCAGCGCGCTGCAGCTCGCAGATGGAGACGGCGGACCGCTCGCGAAGCTGGGCCTCCCCGTGGCGCTCCGCGAGAAATGCGAGTTCTCCCTCGGCAAGGACCAGAAGGGGAAGTACCTGTTCCCGGAGACCGCCATACGGTTGCTGGAGGAGCGCAAGATCGGGCCCCTCACCGGCTTCGACGGCACCAAGGCCCCCGGCCACGTGCTGCTCAAGGACGACGGGTTCTGCGAGATCGAACTGGAGCTAAGCGACGACGACGACGACGAGACCCCGGGCGAATCGCGATATGAGCAGGTGGCCGAAGGCACGGTCATGGGCAAGTGCCCCAAGTGCAAGGACGACGTCACCCGCCAGGGCACCGGTTACAAGTGCGTGAAGAACATCCCGCGCAAGAAGGACAAGGAGTGCGACTTCCGGCTCGCCGAGAAGATCAAGTACCGCTTCCTGCCCCCTGACCAGATCCGCCTGATGCTCAAGGGGGAGAAGACCGAGGAGCTGTTCGGCTTCGTCTCCATGCGCGGCTTCAAGTTCAAGGCCAAGCTCTTCTACAACGAAGAGGGCGAGCTGCAGTGGGAGTTCCCGCCGCGCAAGGCCAAGAAGAAGGCGACGAAGAAGAAAGCCGGCAAGAAGAAGGCCACCAAGAAGCCGAGCGCCGACCCCGAAGACGCGAACAAATCCGGCTGATCCGGTGAAACGAACCGCGGGGGCCCCGGTTGGATACAGGGAGGAGTCCCCATGACCAGATCCAGCGTCCACCTTCTCGCCCTGTTCGTCCTCGCCGCGACCTCCGCGGCCCCGGCAGCCCACGGCCAGACGCGACCCACCTTCGCCGAACACGTGGGGCCGTTGATCCGGAACAACTGCATGGACTGCCACCGGCAGGACGGCGCCGCCCCCTTCCCCCTGGTCAGCTACAAGGACGTGTCCAAGCGGGCGGACATGCTGAAGCTCGTCATGGACACGGGCTACATGCCCCCCTGGCACCCGGCGGAGCAAGCGGACGGGTTCCGTCAGAACCGTCGTCTCTCACAAGAGGACCGGGAGCTGTTCTCACGTTGGATCGCCACCGGCAAGCAGAAGGGCGACCTGGCACGGCTGCCCAGACCCAAGACCTACCCGGACGGGTGGAACCTGGGCAAACCGGACCTGGTGGTGACCATGCCGGAGCCGTTCGAGATCCCCGCCTCGGGTCGGGATCTGTACCGCTTCTTCGTCCTCCCCATCGATCTGCCGGAAGACCGCTGGGTGAAGGCCGTGGAGATGCGGCCGACCTCCCGCGCCGTCGTCCACCACGCCCTGTTCTTCCTCACGCCGTCCGCGGATCGCGGGGAGATGGAAGGGGACACCGGGCGCCGCGGATTCGGTGGACTCCGAGGCTTCAGGAACCTCTCCCGCGGCGGCGGCAGCCGCAGCGGACTCGACTTCCTCGGGCTGGGTGGATACGTCCCCGGCGCTCAGCCCCAGCGCCTCCGTGACGACCTCGCCATCAAGCTGCCCAAGAACCACGACCTGCTGCTGCAGACCCACTTCCACCCCACGGGTAAGCCGGAGGTGGAGCAGTCCTCCATCGGCTTCTACTTCACCGACGAGCCTCCATCCCGGCCGATCAAGCAGATCCAGCTGCCGCCCCTGTTCGGGTTCGCTGCGGGGATCGACGTGGCGGCGGGCAAGTCCGACTTCACCATCGAAGAGAGCATGACCCTGCCGGTGGACGTGGAGGGGATCGCCATCGGCGGGCACGCCCACTACATCTGCGACTCCATGCTCATGACCGCCCGGTTGCCGGACGGAACCACCAAGACACTCCTCCACATCCCTGAATGGGACATGGACTGGCAGACCCGATATCACTACAAGGACCGGGTGGCGCTCCCCGCCGGCACCGAGTTGAAGGTCAAGCTCGTCTACGACAACTCCACCCAGAACCCGGACAACCCCAACGATCCACCGGTCCGCATTCGCTGGGGTCGCGAATCCACCGACGAGATGGGGAGCGTGACCCTGGTGGTGGTGCCCAAGAGCGAAGAGGACGCACAGCGCCTGGACGAGGCCCTCATGGACGGTCTTATGCGCTCGTTCATGTCGCGGTTCGACCGCGGAGGCGGGTTTGGAGGTGGCGGGTTCGGCCGCTCCCGGAACCGCCGCGGCCTGGATCGGTTCGACAAGAACAAGGACGGCAAGATCGAGCCGTCAGAGCTGCCCGGCGTCCTCCGCAAGCGACACATGCGCCGCTACGACAAGAACGGCGACGGCGTCATCGACGCGGACGAGATGAAGGGGCGTTGACCGAGGCCGCACCCGGCGGCGGACAGCCCCTCAGGGCGTCGCCGGGCTCTCGCCGATGTCCAGGATGGCGCACCCGATGATGGGCTCCAGGCCCATCTCCTGAGCCTGCTGGATCAGCTCCGGGCTCTCTGCCCCCGGGTTGACCCAGAACTCCTCGGGAGCCAGCTCCACGATGGCCTCGAGCATGGTGAGGCCCACAGCGGGGGGCACGTACATGGTCACCCGATCCACCCCAGGGTCGAGCTGATCCAGGGACGCCACCGCCGGCACCCCCTCGATCTCCGTGGCGCTCGGGTGCACGGGCCGCACGTCCCAACCCTGGCGCATATAGGCCCGGAGGGCTTTGTTGCCAAACTTGTTGCGATCTGAAGACGCCCCGACGACGACCACCACAGGCACGACAGCAATCTCCCTGAGAGAACCGACACCGACCTACGAATCCCTTCCGCTCCCGTTATACTTCCGCGCTGCCGGGATGGGAACACGCACGCCCCCCAGCGAGACCACCACGGCCCCTGGCGCCCGAGGACGCGACATGCACCAACATCGGGATTTTGATCCGCAGCAGACGCAGGAATGGCTCGAGTCCCTGGCCGCCGTCGTTCAGGTAGACGGCAAGGACCGCGCCCGCTACATCATCGCCAAGCTCCTCTCCGACGCCCGACGCCAACGGGCCGTCGGCGAGTTCCCGGTCCAGACGGACTACGTCAACACGATCCATCGTGACGACGAAGCGCCGTTCCCCGGGGACGAGGAGATGGAGCAACGGATCGAGGACATCATCCGGTGGAACGCCGCGGTGATCGTCGCCAAGGGCAACCACGACCACCCGGGCATCGGCGGGCACATCTCCACCTTCGCCTCCTCCGCGACCCTGTACGAGGTGGGCTTCAACTGGTTCTTCCGCGGCAAGCAGGGGGAAGGCACCGGAGACCAGGTCTACTACCAGGGGCACGGTTCCCCCGGCATGTACGCCAGGACCTTCCTCGAGGGGCGGTTCGACGAGGAGCACCTGACCCGCTTCCGTCGGGAGTCCATCCGCGACGGCAAGGGGCTGTCCAGCTATCCCCACCCGCGGCTCATGCCCGACTACTGGGAGTTCCCCACGGTCTCCATGGGCCTGGGCCCCATGGCCGCGGTCTACCAGGCGCGGTTCAACCGGTACCTCAACGCCCGCGGCATCGTCGACACGAACCCCAGCCGGGTCTGGGTGTTCCTCGGAGACGGAGAGACGGACGAGCCCGAGGCGGCGGGAGCCCTGACCCTGGCCGCCCGTGACGGGCTGGACAACCTCACGTTCGTCATCAACTGCAACCTGCAGCGACTGGACGGCCCCGTGCGTGGCAACGGCAAGATCATCCAGGAGCTCGAGGGGCTCTACCGCGGCTGCGGGTGGAACGTCATCAAGTGCGTGTGGGGAAGGGAGTGGGACCCGATCCTGGCCCAGGATCACGAAGGGGCCCTGCGTCAGGCCCTCACCAACGTCGTGGACGGCGAGTGGCAGCACTTCGCCGGCAGCGACGGCGCCGCCCTGCGGGAGCGCTTCTTCGGCCAGAACGATCAGCTGCTCTCCCTGGTGGCCGACATGAGCGACGATGAGCTGGGCGCCCTGCGCCCGGGCGGCCACGACCGGCGCAAGGTGTACGCCGCCTTCAAGGCGGCGGAGGAACACCAGGGACGGCCCACGGTCATCCTGTCCCACTCCGTGAAGGGCTGGCGCGTGGGCCCGACCTTCGCCGGCAAGAACTCCACCCACCAGATGAAGCAGATCGAGCAGGAGCCCCTCGCGACCCTGAGGGACCTGCTGGACATCCCGTTCACCGACGAGCAGCTTGAGGATTACCCCTTCTTCCACCCGGGCCCGGACAGCGCGGAGGTCGCGTATCTGAACGAGCGTCGTGGTGCCATGGGAGGCCCTCTCCCCGCCCGACGCACGCACGTCGATGTCAAGGTGGACGCCCCGTCGGAGGCCGTCTTCTCGACCTTCTCCGAAGGCATCGACATGGAGGTCTCCACCACCATGGCCTTCTCCCAGCTGATCACCCAGCTGCTCAAGGACCCGACCGTGGGTAAGCGGGTCGTCCCGGTGGTCCCGGATGAAGCCCGCACCTTCGGCATGGACCCCCTGTTCAGGCAGGTGGGGATCTACGCCGCCAAGGGGCAGCTCTACGAACCGGTGGACAAGCAGATGCTGCTCTACTACCGGGAGGCCGCGGACGGACAGCTGTTCGAAGAGGGCATCACGGAGGCGGGCGCCATGTCCACCTTCCACGCCGCCGGCACCGCCTACGCCACCCACGGCGAGCCCATGATCCCGTTCTACGTCTTCTACTCCATGTTCGGGTTCCAGCGCATCGGAGACCAGGCGTGGGCCTTCGGCGACGCACGAGGGCGGGGCTTCCTCATGGGCGCCACGGCGGGCAGGACCACTCTCAACGGCGAGGGGCTCCAGCACGAGGACGGCCAGAGCCACATCCTCGCCTCCTGCATGCCCAACATCCGCGCCTACGACCCCGCGTTCGCCTACGAGCTGGCGGTCATCGTCAAGGACGGCATCCAGCGGATGATCGTGGATGAAGAGGACACCTGGTACTACGTCACCATCCAGAACGAGAACTACGTCATGCCGCCCATGCCAGAGGGAGCCGAAGAGGGCATCCTCCGCGGCCTCTACCGGCTCCGCGCAGCGGAGAGCACCCACGGCCTGCGGGCCCAGCTCTTCGGCTCCGCCTCCATCATCCAGCAGGTCATGGAGGCCCAGCGCATCCTCGGCGAGGAGTACGGGGTGGCGGCGGACATCTGGTCCGCCACCAGCTATCAGCAGCTGCGGAACGACGCTCTGAGCTGCGAGCGCTGGAACCGGCTGAACCCGAGCGCGGACCCCAGGGTGCCTTACGTCACCCGGACCCTGGACGGCGTCAAGGGACCGTTCATCGCCGCCACGGACTACATGAAGGCGGTCCCGGAGATGATCGCCCGGTGGGTCCCCGGCACCTTCGTCCCCCTGGGGACGGACGGGTTCGGCATGAGCGACAACCGCGGCGCCCTGCGGCGGCACTTCGAGGTCGACGCCGCCTCCATCGTGATCGCCACCCTGGACGCCCTGCGTCAGGAAGGCGCGGTGGAATCGCAGCAGGTGGAGCAGGCCATCAGCAACCTCGGTGTCGAGCCGGACAAGCCGGACCCCCTCAGCATCTGATCCAGGGGGCAGTGCGAGGGGGATAGCCGCCCCGGGGCTGCTATGGTGTACCCGGGCGCTCGGGCGCAATCCTCGATGGCACGGTCACAAGAGCTCAAGTTGCTGTCCCCCGGACAGATCCGGCTTCTCGCATTCGTGGTGGCGGCCGCCGGGTTCATGATCGCGAACTCCCTCTACCTGGCGCTGGCTGGCCGCGCGGCCGGGGTGGGAGACGACCCTCACCGCCTCTCGATCACGTACCAGGTCATGCTCGCCCTCCACATCCTGGTGGGGGTGGCCGTCTTCGGCCCGGCCCTGGTCTTCGCCTTCTGGCACCTGAAGAAGGCCCTGCTGCGCAAGAGCCGCGGGACCGTCCCCACGGGGATCGGCGTCCTCCTCGCCATGACGATCATCATGGTGACCGGGTTCTTCATCCTCACCGCCGCCAACACCCGCGACAATCAGTGGGCGTTCATCTCCCACCAGGTCCTGGCCCTCCTCCTGCCCTTCCTCTACCTGGCGCACCGGCGGCTCTCCTTTGATCCTCCCTCCGGACGCGACACCCGGACCGCCGCCGGTCGCATGCTCGGCCTGGTGGTGCTCATCGGGCTCGTCCACGGCGTCGAGGCCACCCTCAGCAGCGAGCCCGTGGCCGACCGCCCCGTGACCAGGGTGGCGCGGGAGATCCCGGATGTCTGGAGGGACCCGCCGGTGGACGATCCGTTCATCCCCTTCGTGCCGGAGGGGGACGTGGACCCGCGGAGCCCCTTCTTCCCCGCCGCCACCACCACGTCGTCCGGCGGACCTCTCCCCGCTCGCATCATCCACCACGACGACTTCCCCGACCGGGAGGCCTACGAACAGGAGACCCGGGAGCGGGGGTTCGCCCCCAGTCATTACCTGGGCGCCCAGACCTGCCAGCGCTGTCACCCGGACTCCGTCGAGCAATGGGCCACCTCCGCCCATCGCTTCGCCTCGTTCAACAACCCCTTCTATCGCAAGGCCGTGGAGTTGACCCGGGACGAGACCGGCCGCAAGGAGTCCCAGTGGTGCGGCGGCTGCCACGACCCGGCCATCATGCTCGCCGGCAACATGGAGAACGACATCGACCCGGTCTCCCTGGACGCCCAGGCTGGGCTCACCTGCCTGGCGTGCCACGCCATCGACGAGACCCACGGTCTGACCGGCAACGGCAACTACAACATCCAGGACGAGTCCCCGTCCCCCTACATGTTCTCCTCCTCCAAGGAGGGGCTGGCCCGCGTCCTCCACGACTACGCCATGAAGGCCAAGCCCACCGTCCACAAGCGGCGCATGCTCAAGCCCTTCTTCCGGGAGTCCCAGTTCTGCATGCCCTGCCACAAGGTGAGCCTGGACGTGCCGGTCAACGACTACCGGTGGCTGCGGGGACAGAACGAGTTCGACGCCTGGCACAACTCCGGGGTGGCGCGGAACAACCCCATGACCTGGTATGAGCCGGAGGACGTCCGGCAATGCCAGGACTGTCACATGCCCCTGGAGGAGGCCCCCCTTGGCGACGTGGCGGCGAAGGGCGGCAAGATCCGCAGCCACCGGTTCCTGGCCGTGAACACCGCGTTGCCGTACATCCGCGGCGACATGGACACCATCAAGCGCATGGAGGCCTACCTCCAGGACCAGAAGCTGAGCGTGGACATCTTCGCCCTGCGGCGCAACGGCGAGGCCCCTGTCATGGCCGTGGACCGCCGCCGACCCGCGCTGAACCGTGGGGACCAGGTGCAGCTGGACATCGTGGTGCGGAACCTGGGCGTGGGGCACACCTTCCCCGGCGGCACCAACGACTCCAACCAGGGCTGGATCGAGCTCACCGTGGCCACCGCCGACGGGGTGCTGTTCCAGAGCGGCGCCGTCCGGGAGGATCGGCGCGTGGACCCGGCAGCCCACTTCTACCGCTCGGTGCTGGTGGACAAGCACGGGCAACGGATCGCCAAGCGCAACGCCCCGGACATCCACACCGCCGTCTACGCCAACGTCATCCCACCCAGCGGATCGGACCTGGCCCGTTACACCTTCACCATCCCGGAGGACACGCCCCTGGGCGAGCTCACCGTCAAGGCGAGCCTCAAGTGGCGCAAGTTCACCCGGGAGTACACGGAGTTCGTGTTCGAAGGGGTGGAGGTCCCGGACCTCCCCATCACCACCATCGCGTCCGACGCCGTCACCGTGACCCTCGGCGACGACGACAGCGAGCCCGACGCCCGGGAACCGTCACCGGATGACTGGAAGCGCTTCAACGACTACGGCGTGGCCCTGGCCCTGGACGGCGTCACGAAGGAGGCCCTGACCGCCTTTGAGCAGGTCGCTCGCATGGTCCCGGATCGCCCGGATGGCTGGCGCAACCAGGCGCGCCAGTACCTCGTGGACGGTGACTTCGACGCCTGCGAGCGCATGCTGCGCAAGGCGACGGAGGCGGCGCCGGAGGACTACAAGAACGCGTTCTGGTGGGGACGCCTGTTCGAGGAACGTGGCGGCGCGTCCCTGGAGGACGCCCTGGTGCAGTTCCGGGCCGTCACGGAGATGTACCCGGACAGCCGCGACACCTGGGCGCGCCTGGGGAGGACCCTGATGCACCTGGGTCGATACGAAGAGGCCATAAAGGCGTTCCTCCAGGTCCTCCGCATCGACCCCGAGCATGCCCTCGCTCACGAGAAGCGATCCGAAGCCTACGGGTCGCTGGCGGAGCAGGCGGAGGACCCGAGACGCAAGGCCGCCTTCCAGTACGCCTCCGGTGAGGCGCGGCGGGCCTACCTGAAGTACAAGATCGACGAGGACGCACAGAAGGCGACCCTGTCTTATCGGGACACCCATCCCCACGACCACCGGATGAGCCAACGGGTGGTCATCCACGAGCTGACTCCCCAGTGATGACCGAGCGACCAGACCTGACCGACAAGATCTCACGCGGCGTCCTGTCAGGGCTGACCGTCATCACGCTGACGTTCGTCCTCGCGGCCTGCGGTGAGGACGAGGTGGAGCCTCCTCCCCCTCCCAAGCCTCCGCCCAGCGTCCCCGTCGACGACCGCCCCCTGGAACCGGCCCTGCCGTTCCACGACGCCTCCGGTGGGTCCGGAGTCGACCTGGACCACTTCACCGGCGGGTTCATGACCGAAGCCGGTGGTCACTCCCGCTACCTGGTGGAGTGCATGGGGCCCGGGGTCGTGCTGCTGGACATGGACGGGGACGGCGACCTGGACCTCTTCGCCCCGAACGGGTCCACGTTCCCACAGGACCCCAAGCTGGCCGCGCGGGGGTCGCCACGATCGCGGCTGTACCGTTGCGAAGGGCCGTTCCGATACAGCGACGTCACGGACGAATGGAAGCTGGAGATCCGCGGCCACGCCCTCGGTGGCACGGCGGCGGACTACGACGGAGATGGTGACGTGGACCTCCTGGTCACCGGGTGGGACTGCACACGGCTGCTCCGCAACGACGGGACCCGGTTTACGGACGTGACCGCGGAGGCCGGGCTGGTCACGCCGGGATGGACCGACCGCAGCGGCGTCAAGGGCCCGGACTGGTCGACCTCCGCCACCTTCTTCGACTGTGACGAGGACGGCGACCTGGACCTCTTCGTGTGCATGTACGCGCGGTGGTGCCCCGAGAACGACGTCATGGAGACCTTGAACGGACGGGACAAGAGCTTCGCCGCGCCGACCCCCTACGACGGGAACACCTGCCGCCTGTATCTCAACGACGGCGACGGCAAGTTCCAGGACCGCACCGACGTCTCCGGCGTGACCGTGGTGGATCAGGACGGCTACCCGAAGGCCAAGGCCCTCGGCGTAGCCCTGTGGGACTTCAACGGGGATGAGCGCCTGGACCTGGTGGTGGCCAACGACGGCGCCCCCAACTTCCTCTTCCTGAGCCGCGAACCCGGTCGCTACAAGGACTCGGCGGTGGCCGCGGCCATCGCCTATGACGAGGACGGCAGGACCCGGGCCGGCATGGGCATCGACGCCGTGGACATCTACAACGACGGCGGCGTCGCCGTCCCCATCGGCAACTTCAGCGGCGAGCCGGTCTCCCTGTACCTGAAGACCGGACATGCCTTCAAGGAGTCGTCCCAGGCCAAGAACATCTCAGCCTCCACCCAGGCGGTCCTGACCTTCGGGCTCAAGTGCGCCGACATGGACCTGGACGGCCTGCAGGACATCGTCCTGGCCAACGGCCACCTGGAGCCCGAGATCCAGGAGGTCAAGGCGGCCATCCGTTACCGACAGCGGCTGCGGATCCTGAGGAACCTGGGCAACTACTTCCGGGACTGGACGGACGCCTGCGGCCCCGGACTGGATGACCCGTTCGTGGGACGAGGCCTCGCCGTGGCGGACCTGGACGGGGACGGAGACCTGGACCTGATCGCGGGGGACAACGGTGGCAGGACCCGGCTGCTGCGAAACGACCAGCAGACGGGTAACCACTGGTTACGGGTCAGGCTCGTGGGCAAGAGCCCCAACACCCAGGCCATCGGCGCCTGGATCTCCCTGGTCGCCAACAACCAGTCGCAACGGCGGCTGGTCACCACCGCCAGCTCCTACGCCTCCCTCGGGGAGCTCACCCAGACCTTCGGCCTGGGAGGGTCCACCTCCGTGGACAGCCTCACCATCCGCTGGCCGTCGGGCGAGACCCAGGAGGTCAAGGTGACCGCGGTGGATCGTGAGATCGTGATCAAGCAAGGCGGCTGACCGCCGCGCTCGGAGCATCCCCCGTGTTGTCCCTCAAGAGCACCACGCCTCCTCACTGGGTCGAGCGGATCGAGCCGCACATGGACGAGGTCCTGGTGGACCACGCGCACTGCGAGAAGAAGGCCGCCGGGACCGCCATGAACATGGTGTTCAGCTACGTCGAGCACAGCGCCTTCGTCGTCCCTCTCACGGAGGTGGTCGAGGAGGAGCTGCTCCACTTCAGGCAGGTGCTGGAGATCCTCGCCGGCCGGGGCACGGAATTGGTGGGGCAACCCCAGTCCAGCTACGGCAGGCGACTCGGCGAGCTGATCCGGACCCGAGAACCGGAGAAGGCGGTGGACCGCTGCTGCGTCGCCGCCCTCATCGAGGCGCGCTCCTGCGAACGCTTCACCCTGCTCCGGGACCACCTGAGGGACCGGGATCTGGCGAGCTTCTACGGCACCCTGCTGGAGTCTGAGGCCCGCCACCACGGCCTCTATCTCCGCCTGGCGGAGCAGTTCGCAGCGCGGGAGGAGATCCGCCGCCGCTACGACGAACTCGCCGTGGAGGAGGCCCGAATCATCGCCAGGGGCGATCCCCTTCCGCGGCTCCATTCATAGCTATATCAAGCCTTTAGGCCGATTCGCCCAGGATGTTCCCGCACGACCTTTGGATAGAGGACCTTCACAGTACGATATAGAGTCCATGATCCGCATCTCCAAACAAGCAGACTACGGCATCCTCCTCCTGGGGCACTTCGCCAAGGAGAGCGAGGGGACCACCCTGTCCGCTCGCGAGCTGGCGGACCGGACCCACATGGCCCCGTCCATGGCGAGCAAGGTGCTGAAGATGCTGGCCCGCGCCGGCCTCCTGGAGTCCGTCCGCGGGGTCAACGGGGGCTATCGACTGAGCCAGCCTCCCCAGACCATCACCGTGGGCGAGATCATCGTCGCCTGCGACGGTCCCATCGCGGTCACGGACTGCGCCCCCGAAGAGCCTGATGAAGGGGACTGCGCCCAGGAACCCTGGTGCCCCGTCCGGGGCAGCTGGCAGAGGCTCAATGACGCCATCCGGGACGCCCTCGACCGGGTCTCCCTGGCGGAAATGACCTGCCCGGTGGCGGACCCCGTCGAGTCCTTCACCGTCCCCCCCGACGGCGCCGTCGTCTGAGCAGCACCATGAGTGATTCCCAAGCCTCCCTCGAACACCTCGCCCAACGTCAGTACGAAGAGGGCTTCGTCACGGACATCGAAATGGAGATCGTCCCCAAGGGCCTCTCCGAGGACGTGGTCCGGATGATCTCCGCCAAGAAGAACGAGCCCGAGTGGCTGACGGACTGGCGCGTCAAGGCCTACGAGCACTGGCTGACCATGGAAGAGCCGGAGTGGCCCAAGGTCCATTACCCCAAGATCGACTACCAGGACATCAGCTATTACGCGGCGCCCAAGTCCGACACGGACGGCCCCAAGAACCTGGACGAGGTGGACCCGGAGCTCCTGAAGACCTACGAGAAGCTCGGCATCCCCTTGGACGAGCAGAAGGTGCTCGCCGGCGTCGTGGCGGTGGACGCCGTGTTCGACTCCGTCTCCGTGGCCACCACCTACAAGGAGAAGCTGTCCGAGCTGGGCATCATCTTCTGCTCGTTCTCCGAGGCCGTTGAGGAACACCCGGACCTGGTGCGCAAGTACCTCGGCAGCGTCGTCCCCCATACGGACAACTTCTTCGCCACCCTCAACTGCGCGGTCTTCTCCGACGGCTCCTTCGTCTACATCCCCAAGGGCGTCCGCTGCCCCATGGAGCTGTCCACATACTTCCGCATCAACGCCGCCGGGACGGGTCAGTTCGAGCGCACCCTGATCGTGGCGGACGAGGGCAGCTACGTCAGCTACCTGGAGGGCTGCACCGCTCCCAAGCGTGACGAGAACCAGCTGCACGCCGCCGTGGTCGAGCTGGTGGCCCTCGGTGACGCGGAGATCAAGTACTCGACGGTGCAGAACTGGTACCCGGGAGACGAGAACGGCAAGGGCGGGATCTACAACTTCGTCACCAAGCGCGGCATCTGCAAGGGCGCCCGCTCCAAGATCTCCTGGACCCAGGTGGAGACCGGGTCCGCCATCACATGGAAGTACCCCAGCTGCATCCTCAAGGGTGATGACTCCGTGGGCGAGTTCTACTCGGTCGCCGTGGCCTCCAACTGGCAGCAGGCGGACACGGGCACGAAGATGATCCACATCGGCAAGAACACCCGCAGCACCATCATCTCCAAGGGCATCTCCGCCATGCAGGGCCAGAACGCCTACCGCGGCCTGGTGCGCATCGCCAAGGGGGCGTCCGACGCGCGCAACTACTCCCAATGCGACTCCCTGCTCATGGGCGACCGCTGCGGCGCGCACACGTTCCCTTACATCGAATCCTCAAACGTGTCCGCGACGGTGGAGCACGAAGCCACCACCTCCAAGATCTCTGAGGATCAGCTGTTCTACGCGCGGCAGCGGGGGCTGTCGGAAGAGGACGCGGTCAACACCATCGTGAACGGATTCTGCAAGGAGGTCTTCAGGGAGCTCCCCATGGAGTTTGCCGTGGAGGCGCAGAAGCTGCTCTCGGTCAGCCTGGAAGGCGCAGTCGGATAGACCACCCATGCTCAAGATCACCAATCTCCACGCCCGGATTGACGAGACCCCGATCCTCAAGGGCATCGACCTCTCCATCAACGCAGGGGAGGTCCACGCCATCATGGGGCCCAACGGCTCCGGCAAGAGCACCCTGGCGCAGGTCGTCGCGGGGAGGGAACGGTTCGAGGTCACGGAAGGCGACGTGGCCATGGACGGCACCAGCCTGTTGGAGCTCTCTCCGGAGGAGCGCTCCCATCTGGGCGTGTTCCTCGGGTTCCAGTACCCCGTGGAGATCCCCGGGGTCACCAACTCCTACTTCCTCAAGGCCGCCCTCAACGC
Source organism: uncultured Isosphaeraceae bacterium (assembly GCA_964507445.1). Taxonomy (GTDB): domain Bacteria; phylum Planctomycetota. The sequence goes on along the minus strand of CAZDQF010000015.1, from coordinate 88,621 downwards.
GCAGCGTAAGGCGCGGGGAGAGACGGAGCTCGACGCCATGGAGTTCCTCACCCTGCTCAAGGAGAAGGCGGCCCTCATGGACATGGACCCGAGCTTCCTCAACCGCTCGGTGAACGAGGGCTTCTCCGGGGGTGAGAAGAAGAAGAACGAGATCCTCCAGATGTGCGTCCTGGAGCCCCGCCTGGCCATCCTCGACGAGACCGACTCGGGCCTGGACATCGACGCCCTCAAGGTCGTGGCCAACGGCGTCAACACCCTGCGCGGAGAGGGGCGGGCCATCGTCGTGGTCACCCACTACCAGCGTCTCCTGGAGCACATCGTGCCGGACCGGGTTCACGTCCTCTCCCAGGGACGCATCGCCCGCAGCAGCGACAAGTCCCTGGCCCTGGAGCTGGAAGAGCGAGGCTACGGCTGGATCGAGGAGGAGGCGGCCAGCAAGGCCTGAGATCCCATGTCCACCACCGCCTCACCCTGCGACTGGATCGCCCCGTGCCGGGGCGCCGCCGACGATCTCCCGGGGAGCCACCTGCCGTGGCTGCAGGAGTGGCGCCGCGACGCCCTGGAACGGTACGAAGCCCTCGGCAAGCCCACCCGCCGGTGGGAGGGCTGGCGTTACACGGACGCGCGGCCGATCCTGGAGACGGCGTTCAACCCTGCCCTCGGCGGCGCGCCCCGCAGCGGTGAGTTCGAGGCCGCCTTGAGCCGCCTGCCCGGAGGCGGGCGGTTCCACCGGCTGGTGTTCGTCGACGGGGTCCTGGCGCCGCCCCTCTCCGTCATGCACGACCTCCCGGAGGGTGTCCGCGTGCTCTCCTTCCAGGCGGCCCTCGAGCAGATCCCGGATGTGGTCCAGCGACATCTGGGCACCGCCGCGTCCCACGAGGCCAACCCCTTCACCGCCCTGAGCGCCGCGTTCGGTCGCGACGGCGTGGTGATCCACGTCCCCAAGGGCGTGAACCTGGAGCGCCCGGTGGAGACCATCTGGCTGACCACGGAGGCCGCCGGCCCCGTCGCCACCCACGGGCGCAACCTGGTGATCGCGGAAGAGTCCGCGTCCGCCACCCTGGTCGAGGTGTTCCACGCAGGACACTCCGGCGCCTACCTCACCAACGTGGCCACGGAGCTCCTCGCGGCGCCCAACGCCGACGTCACCCACGTCCGCATCCAGGAAGAGAGCCCCGGCGCTTTCCACGTCGCCGACACCAAGGTCCGGCAACAGCGGGACAGCAAGGTCTCCTCCTTCGTCATCACCACCGGGGCCCGGTCTTCTCGCAACGACCTGGGCTTCGCCCTGGAGGGAGAGGGCGCCTCCTGCGTCCTCAACGGGCTCTTCGTGCTCAACGGCCAGCAGGTGGCGGACAACTTCACCCTGGTGGACCACGCCAGGCCCCACTGCCAGAGCCACGAGTTCTACAAGGGGGTCCTGGACGGGCACGCGGAGGGCGGCTTCACCGGCCGCGTCCTGGTCCGCGAGGACGCCCAGAAGACCGACGCGGAGCAGAACAGCCGCAACCTCCTGCTGTCGGACGACGCGCAGATCAACACGCGGCCGCAGCTGGAGATCTACGCGGACGACGTGAAGTGCAGCCACGGGGCCACGGCGGGACAGCTGGACCGCGACGCCCTCTTCTACTTGCGGTCGCGGGGCATCGACCAACCCCGGGCACGGCAGATCCTCACCCGGGCGTTCGCCGCGGAGATCATCGAGAGCATCCCAGTGGAAGAGGTCAGGACACACCTGCTCCCGGTCGTGGAAGATCGCCTCTGCCCGGGACACGACCTGGGAGAGGGGGCATGACCGCGGAGACCGTGCCCGAGTTCGACGTCCAGGCGGCGCGCAAGGACTTCCCCACCCTCCAGCGGGAGATCTACGGCAAGCCGCTGGTCTACCTGGACAACGCCGCCACCGCCCACCGCCCCAGCGCGGTCATCGACGCCGTGTCGACGTTCTACGAGGAGACCAACTCCAACGTCCACCGCGGCGTCCATCGCCTCAGCATGGACGCCACCGCCGCCTTCGAAGGCGCCCGGGAGAAGGTCCAGCGCTTCCTCAACGCCCGCTCCTCCAACGAGATCATCTGGACCGGGGGCACCACGGAGTCCATCAACCTGGTGGCCCAGACCTTCGGCCGCGTCAACGTGTCCTCCGGCGACGAGGTGGTGATCTCCCACCTCGAGCACCACTCCAACATCGTCCCCTGGCAGATGCTCTGTGAGGAGCGCGGCGCCACCCTGAAGGTCATCCCCATGACCCAGGCGGGCGAGCTGCAGATGGACGGCTTCGAGGAGCTGCTGTCACCGCGCACCCGGATCGTCGCCGTCGGCCACATGTCCAACGCCCTGGGCACCATCAACCCGGTGGAGCGCATCATCGCAGCCGCTCACGAGCGCGGCATCCCGGTGCTGCTGGACGGCGCCCAGGCCGCGCCCCACATGGCCGTGGACGTGCAGGCCCTGGACTGCGACTTCTACGCCCTGTCCGGCCACAAGATGTTCGGGCCCACGGGGATCGGCGTGCTCTACGCCAAGGAGAGCCTGCTCGACGCCATGCCGCCGTGGCAGGGCGGCGGCGACATGATCAAGAGCGTCTCCTTCGAGGGCACCAGCTACAACGACCTCCCCTACAAGTTCGAAGCCGGGACCCCGAACATCGCCGGCGCCATCGGCCTCGGCGCCGCCGCGGACTACCTGGGGCAGATGTGCTTCGAGTCCGCCGTGGCCTGGGAGGATCAGCTGCTGCGATACGGCACCGAGCTGCTGGCATCCACGGACGGGGTCCGGATCATCGGGACAGCGGCGCACAAGGCCTCGGTCATCTCCTTCCAGGTGGAGGGGGTCCACCCCCACGACCTGGGGACCATCGTCGACCGGGAGGGGGTGGCCATCCGCGCCGGGCACCATTGCGCCCAGCCGGTGATGGAGTTCTACGGCGTCCCCGCCACGGCGCGCGCCTCCATGGCGTTCTACAACACCAGGGAAGAGCTGGACGCGCTGCAGCGCGCGATCATCAAGGCCCGGGACCTGTTCGCATGACCGACGAACTGCGCGAGCTCTACCAGGAGATGATCCTGGACCATGGCAAGAACCCCCGCAACAAGGGTCGGGTCGATGACGCCACTCACGAGGCGGACGGACACAACCCCTTGTGCGGTGACATGCTGAGCCTGACCCTCACGGTCCAGGGCGACCTGGTCACGGACGCCAGGTTCGAGGGGCAGGGTTGCGCCATCTCCACGGCCTCCGCGTCCATGATGACGGACGCCATCAAGGGCAAGTCCATCGACGAGGTGCGCGAACTGGTGGAGACCTGCGTCGGCGTGGCCACGGGGATCACCAGCCCGGACCCCGACCGGCTCGGCAAACTGGCGGTGTTCTCCGGGGTCTCCGAGTTCCCCGTCCGGGTCAAGTGCGCGACCCTCTCCTGGCGGACCATCGAGGCCGCCCTCACCAGCACCGACGACCCCGTGACCACGGAGTGAACCCATGGACGACGTCACCGCACCCGAGAACCAGGACGAGATGGCAGAGAACCCGGGCCAGAACCCGACGGAGAGCGCGCCGCCGGAGCGCGCGCCCTCCACTTACGGCGCCGGGGACCCGGACCCTGCGATGAACGAGAAGCTGGTGGAGGTGCTCAAGACCGTGTTCGACCCGGAGATCCCGGTGAACATCTACGAGATGGGGATGATCTACGAGGTGAGGGTGGACGTGGAAGGCTCCGCCTACGTCCAGATGACCCTCACCTCCCCCTCCTGCCCGGTGGCAGGGACCCTCCCCGGCGAGGTGGAGGCCAAGGTCCGGCAGAGCCCCGGCGTGACCGAAGCCAAGGTGGAGCTGGTTTGGGAACCCACCTGGACCATGGAGATGATCTCAGAGGCCGCGCGTCTGCAGCTCAACCTCTGAGAGTCGGCCCCACGGTCCAGGTCACCGGCCCCATCAACCGCGCTTGTCACCCTCGCCGACGGCCTTCTTCTTCTCGCCGCCCTTGCGATCAGCCTCGGCGGCCTTCACCAGGGCCTCGATCTCCTTGTCGAGGACGTCGTTGCCGGGGTTGCCCACCCACTTCTGGCGGATGATCCCCTTGTGGTCGACGAGGAAGAGCGTCGGCCAGCCGCGCACCCCCCAGGTGCGGGAGATGCAGGTCTTGTCATCGGGACGGTCCTGGAAGCTGCGCCAGCTGATCTTGTTCTTCTCGATCACCTTCTTGAGCTTCTTCAGGTCCCTGTCGCTGTTGACGCCGATGAGGGAGAACGGGCGATTCTTCATGGCTTTCACGAGCGACCGCTCGTGCGGATACATCCGTCTGCAAGGGCCTCACCAGTCGCCCCAGAAGTCGATCAGGATGACCTTCCCCTTGTAGTCGCTCAGCTTGAAGACCACGCCGTCCGTATCCGGACCGGTGATCTCCGGGACCTTGTCCCCCACCTGGGGACCCTTCTTCTTGCCCTGGGCCGTGGCCGACGTGGCCAACAGCGCCAGCGCCAGGAGCACTGCGATTCTCTTCATGTGATGTGTCTCCGAGTGTGACCGCTGAATCATAGCCCGCCACCCCGGACGGCTTCCAGCATCCGACCCGCCGCCTCCCCCGAACGCCACCGTGCCTCGCCCTGGTCCGTGCTATCTTCCCGGGCTGATGAACCCCTCCGTCGACGACAAGCCCACCCTCGGACCGGAAGACGCCCGACACCTGATGCATGACAGGTTCGGAGTCTCCGGAGAGCTCACCGAGCTGGACGGGGAGCGGGACCTCAACTTCAAGGTCACCGCGGCGGACGGAACGCGCTACGTGTTCAAGGTGTACAACCCCGCGGAGGACCCGGAGTTCGTCGCCCTGCAGGACGAAGCCCTGGACCTCATCGCCACCGCGGGCGTGGACGGGTGCCCCCGGCCCCTGGGAACGGAGACTGACGACGGCTCCGTCATCCGGCTGCTCTCCTGGGTGGACGGCGAGCCCCTGGCCTCCTTCCGCCCCCACGCGGCGCCGCTGCTGCGCGACGTGGGCCGTTTCGTCGGTCGCGTGGACCGGGCCCTCGCCGGGCTCGACCACCCGGCCCTGGATCGCGACTTCCCGTGGGACCTGCGCCACACGGCCCAGACCGTCGGAACCAACCTCGGGGCGGTGGAGGACCGGGATCGTCGCGGCATCCTGGAGAGACAACTCCAGCGACTGGAGGAGCTGACGCCGCGCATGGCGGACCTCCGGGTGGCCCCGGTCCACAACGACCCCAACGACTACAACGTCCTCATCCGCGACGGGCACCTCCCGGGGCTCATCGACTTCGGCGACCTGCTGAAGACGTGGATCGCCGGCAGCGCCGCCGTCGCCGTGGCCTATGGCATCCTCGACAAGAGGGACCCGGTGGCCACCGCCCGCGCGATCGTCGGTGGGTACCACGAGACCCATCCCCTCGAGGAGCAGGAAGCGGAGGCGGTGTGGGAGTTGGCGCGGATGCGGCTCATGGTCTCCGTGGTCATGTCCGCTCGGCAGCGGCAGCTGGCGCCGGACAACACCTACCTGTCCATCTCCGAGCGCGCCGCCTGGCGCACCCTCGAGCGCATGAGCGAGATCCATCCGCGCTACGCCGCCTACGCTCTACGTGACGCCTGCGGGCTCCCGGGCTGCCCCGCCGGCCCGGCGGTGACCGCCTACCTGGAGCGTCAATCCCCGGCGCCGCTCGTGCCGACGGAGCTCGCCTCACAAGGCCTTCACGTGCTCGACCTGTCCGTGGCGGCCCCGACCATGGGCCAGCCCGGAGAGTCCACGGCCACCGTCGCGACCAGGATCCAACGGGAGATCGCCGACGCCGGCGCCGCCATCGGTATCGGCCGCTACGACGAGGTCCGACGCTGCTATGTCTCCCCCCAGTTCATCCCCGAGAGCGACGAGTTCCCGGAGCGCCGCACCGTGCACCTCGGCATCGACGTGTTCGCCCCGGCGGGGACCGCCATCCACGCTCCCCTGCCAGGGACCGTGTGGAGCGTCGCCGACAACGACGGGCACCTGGACTATGGCCCGACCCTGATCCTCCATCACCGACCGGCAGACGGCCCGGCGTTCTGGACGCTCTACGGGCACCTGTCCCGAAGCTCCGTAGCAGAGCAGGAGGTCGGGCGCGAGATCCAACGAGGGGACGTCCTGGCGGAGATCGGACCGTTCCCCGAGAACGGGGACTGGCCTCCCCATGTCCACTTCCAGGTGATCACGGACATCCTCGACCTCCACGGGGACTTCCCGGGCGTGGCCGCGCCCTCCCTGCGGACGCTCTGGAGGTCCCTGTGCCCCGATCCGTCCCGAGCCCTGAACCTGGGTCCGGAGGCCGTCGCCCCCGCCGGTCCGGACGGTGCGCACCTGCGAGCCGCCCGCGAGCAACACGCGGCCCCGAGCCTCAGCATCAGCTACGACGCGCCGCTCACCATCGTCGCCGGACGCGGCGCCCACCTGTTCGACGACGCCGGGCAGGCCTACCTGGACGGGGTCAACAACGTCTGCCACGTGGGCCACTCCCACCCCGCGGTGACGAGCGCCCTCGCCACGCAGGCGACGATCCTCAACACCAACACCCGGTACCTGCACCCCGCGTTCAACGACTACTGTCGACGGCTCGCGGACCTGCTCCCTGATCCTCTCGAGGTGGTCTACCTGTGCTGCTCCGGCAGCGAGGCCAACGAGCTGGCCATCCGTCTCGCCCGGACCGCCACGGGCCGCCGCGACATGATCGTGCTGGGGTCCGGGTATCACGGCAACACCGGCAACCTGGTGGACCTCTCCCCCTACAAGCACGGAGGACGCGGCGGATCCGGACCGCCGTCCTGGGTGCACGTGGCGCCGCTGCCGGACCCGTTCCGGGGTCGCTATCGCGACGAACCGGCGGACGTCTGCGGCAACTACGTGAAGCACGTCCGGGAGCTCGCCTCGGCGCACCCCCCGGCGGCCTTGCTGGCTGAGTCACTCTCCGGATGCGGCGGACAGGTGGAGTATCCGCCCGGCTACCTGAAGGGCGCCTTCGACGCCGTCCGCGCCGCCGGCGGCGTCTGCATCGCGGATGAGGTCCAGGTCGGATTCGGCAGGGTGGGCTCTCACTGGTGGGGTTTCCAGACCCAGGACGTGGTCCCTGACATCGTCACCCTGGGCAAGCCCATGGGTAACGGGCATCCCCTGGCCGGCGTGGTGACGACCCGCGCCATCGCGGACCGGTTCGCCAACGGCATGGAGTGGTTCAACACCTTCGGTGGGAACCCGGTCTCCTGCGCCGTGGGGATGGCCGTGCTGGACGTGATCGAGGATGAGGGGCTGCGAGAGAACGCAGCCCGCATCGGGGCTCACCTGAAGGCAGGCCTCATCAAGCTCCAGGACCGACACCCCCTCATCGGTGACGTGCGCGGTCGAGGGCTGTTCCTGGGAGCGGAGCTGGTCTCCGATCGACGGCACCTGGAGCCGGCCACGGACGCCGCCTCCTGGGTCGTCAACCGCATGCGTCATCTGGGTTACCTGCTCAGCACGGACGGCCCGGACGCCAACGTCATCAAGATCAAGCCGCCCCTGGTCTGGACCGAGGACGACGCCAACGGGATGCTGGCGGCGCTGGATCGCGCCCTGGAAGAGCAGCGGCACCAGCCCTGACCAACGCCCCTCAGGCGCGGTCGCTCATGAGGGTCCCCACGGACCGCATGAAGCCGGTGTGCTCCGAGATGATCCTGAACACGGCGGCGATGGGGACCGCCAGGACCATCCCCCAGGCACCCCAGAGCCACCCCCACACCACCAGGGAGAGCAGCACCGTGGTCGGGTTCAGGTGCAACCGCTTGCCGGTGATCAACGGGTCCAGGACTCCGATGCTGCCGTGGATCATCAGCAGCAGGAGCCCGGTCTGGACCACCGCTCCCACGCTCTCGAAGTGGACCCCCGCCACCAGGAGCGGAGGGACGGAGGCGATGATGCAGCCCACGTTGGGGATGTAGTTCAGGGTGAAGGCCAGCAACCCGAAGAGCAGCGCGAAGGGGATGTCCAGCAGGGCGAGGACGAAGGCCACCAGCCCTCCGGTGAGCAACGAGAGCAGGGTCTTGGTGACGATGTACTTCTCGATCTCCCCGTGGATCTCCATCAGCGGGGCCCTGGCGCTGTCCGTGCCTTCGCGGGAGAACGCCTGGGTGATGCGACCGTCCAGGGTCCCCCGTCCGCGATCCATGAGGATGAAGATGAGGAACACGAGCACCAGCAAGGCGTTGCCGAATCCGCCCACGACCTCACCGGCCACGTTCACCAGCCCCCCGGACTGGAGCACCTTCTTCCAGGAGATGTAGCGCTCCAATCGAGGCGTATCGGGCTCCGCTTCCTGAGGCGGCGCCTCCTCCCCGTCCGGCTCCGCGAGGGGCGGCGGCGCCTCCTCGCCACGGGACTCCGCCTCCCGGACCATACGAGCCTGCCGCTCCTCCGCGGTCTCCCCCTGCTCCACGTTCTCAACGTACTGCTCGAGCTCGGGCAGCTTGAGGATGCGGTTCCCGACCTCGATGAGGCGATCCTCGTACTCGGGGAGGCGTTGGATGAACTGATCCGTGCTCGTGTAGAAGATCAGGCCCACCGCGCCGATGCCCAGGCCGAACATCAGGATCACCATCAGCACCAGCACGGGCACGGGCAGCCTGGCCTTCCGGCCCGCGCGCATCACGGGCATCCCCAGATAGGACAGGAAGAAGGCGATGGCCAGGGGCAGGAGCACCGCCCGCAGGGCGAGGAGCATGAACCCCGCGGCGACCACCGCCAGCACCGTGAGCAGGGCGTTGGTCCGTCGGATCTGCGTCTCGCGCCTGGTCCCCATGCTCCCCCCTTTCCCAAGACCATGACCGGCAGGTCAATGATCCGCCCGCAGGCGCAAATAAGATAGCAGTTGGACGTCGGAACGCGCCGATCCCACACTTAGATGGAGGGTCGGGCCTTTTTCCTTCCCTCCCCTTCAGCTATTCAGGGGATCCATGGAAGACGCAGGCGACCTACGCTCGAAGCTCGAAGACCTGGCCCGAAACCTCTGGTGGTGCTGGCAGCCCGACATCGCCGAGCTGTTCCGGGCCCTGGACCCTCAGCTCTGGCGGCAGCTCAACCACAACCCCATCGCGTTCCTGAAGGCGGTGGGTGACGACCGCATCCGGGAGGTGGCGCGGGTGCAGGCTCTGGAGAGCCGCATCCTCGGCGCCGCTCGCCGGCTGCAGAGCTACCTGGACAGCCGCGACACCTGGGGCGCGATCCACGCCGGCGCCCTGCGCACCCAGCCGGTGGCCTACTTCTCCGCCGAGTTCGGCATCCACGAGTCCCTCCCCCTGTACTCCGGCGGCCTCGGCGTGCTGGCCGGAGACCACGTGAAGGCGGCGTCTGATCTCGGGATCCCGCTGTGGGGAGTCGGGCTGTTCTACGCGCAGGGGTACTTCACCCAGCGCCTCGACCGGGACGGTTGGCAGCAGGAGGAGTTCGGCAAGGTAGACATCGAGTCCCTGCCGTTGCGCAAGGCCCTCGACCCGGACGGGCACCCTCTCACCGTGGAGGTCCGCAGCGGCTCGGAGGTGATCCGCGCCCACGTCTGGACCACGCAGGTCGGCCGTTGCAACCTGGCCCTGCTCGACACGGACGTGGACGGGAACTCGGAAGAGAACCGCCAGATCACTCACCGACTCTACTGGGGCGACTCCTCCAGTCGCATCCAGCAGGAGATCGTCCTCGGCGTGGGAGGGGTCCGCGCCCTGGAGAAGCTCGGGGTCATCCCCGGGGTGCTCCACCTCAACGAAGGCCACAGCGGCTTCGCCCTGCTCGAGGCCATGCGGGTCGAGATGGAACAAAACGGGGTCTCCGTACAGGACGCCATGACGAGGGTGGGTTCACGGTCCGTGTTCACCACCCACACCCCGGTCCCGGCAGGACACGACCGCTTCGACGCCTCCATGATGGAGCATCACCTGGGATGGATGCGCTCCGAGCTCGGCTTGAACGAGTCCGAGTTCATGGCCCTCGGTCGGGTCAACCCGGAGGCCGCCACGGAGGAGTTCTGCATGACCGTCCTCGCCATGCGCCTGGCCCACCGTTGCAACGGCGTCGCCAGCGTCCACGGCGAGGTGTCACGGCAGATGTGGAAGGACCTCTGGCCCGCGCGGAGCGTGCAGGAGGTCCCCATCGGGCACGTCACCAACGGCGTCCACGTGCGCTCGTGGATGGCGCCGCAGTTCTCCCTGGCGCTCGAACGTCGGCTCGGGCCGGACTGGGTCCGACGGACCTCCCGCCAGGATCTCTGGAAGCACATGGACCGTGTCAGCGCCTCCGAGATCTGGGAGACCCACCAGGTGGTCAAGGCGGAGCTCATCGACTTCGTACGCCAGCGCTACGTGGAGCAGGAGCTGCGCAAGGGAACGGATCACGACCTCGTCACGCGCCGCGCGGAAGGACTTCTGGACCCCAAGGCCCTGACCCTCGGCTTCGCCCGCCGGTTCGCCACCTACAAGCGCGCCACCCTGATGCTGCGGGACCCGGACCGCCTGGCGCGCCTGCTCTGCGATCAGGACCGCCCCGTCCAGCTGGTCTTCGCCGGCAAGTCCCATCCGCAAGACGGCGGCGGCAAGGGGCTCATCCAGCAGATCAACCGGCTCCAGCACGAAGCCCCGTTCGAAGGGCGGGTCGTGTTCCTGGAGGACTACGACATCAACGTGGGACGGATGCTGGTCTCCGGCGTGGATGTCTGGGTCAACAACCCGGTGCGCCCACAGGAGGCCTGCGGGACCTCCGGCATGAAGGCGGTCCTCAACGGGGTCCTCAACTGCTCCTTGCGAGACGGCTGGTGGGCGGAGGCCTCGGACGGCCGCAACGGCTTCGACATCACCTCCCCTGGTCCCCACGTGGACCAGGAGATCCAGGACATCCGCGACCACGAGGCCCTGCTGCAGACCCTCGAGGAAGAGGTCACACCCCTGTTCTTCGATCGCGACGCCACCGGCCTCCCGCGGGGGTGGGTGGAGCGGATCCGCTGGGCGTTCATGAGCCTCGCGTGGCGGTACAGCGCCGACCGCATGGTCATGGACTACGCCACGGGCGCCTACCTGCCCGCGGCCCGCGGCGACTCCTGCCGGACCTGAGCCTGGACCGCAGCCTCACGGACGGAGGGTGCGGTCGAACAGCTCCTTGATGCGGCGATACTCGTCATACCAGGACGCGGCGTCGGTGAAACCGTGCCCTTCGAGGGGGTAGTACGCCACCTCCCACTTCCCCTTCCGCAGCTCGATGAGCCGCTGCTGGAGCCTGAACACCCCCTGGGCGTGGACGTTGGAGTCCAGCACGCCGTGGCAGATGAGGAGGTGGTCTTCGAGCCCCTCCGCGTGCCAGATGGGTGAGGACTTGCGATAGTGATCCGGTGACTCGAGCGGGTCGTCGAGGATGTTGGAGGTGTAGCCGTCGTTGTAGTGGGCCCAGTCGGTCACGGGGCGCAACGCGGCCCCGGCGCTGAAGACCCCAGGCTTCGTGAACAGGGCCATGAGGGTCATGAAGCCGCCATAAGAGCCGCCGTAGATTCCCAACCGACCGCACCCCTCCTGCTCCCGCAACCACCTCGCGGCGTCCACGTAGTCTCCGAGGTCGCGCCCGCCCATGTGCCCGTAGATGGCCGTCCTCCAGTCCCGCCCGTATCCCGCCGAACCCCGGTAGTCCACGTCCAGGACCGTGTACCCGGCGTCTCGCAGCAGGTGGTGGAACCCGTACTCCCGGTAGTAGGAAGACCACCACTGGTGGACGTTCTGCAGGTACCCGGCGCCATGGACGAACAACACCGCGGGCTTGCCCGGCAGCGGCTCAGCGGGGCGGTAGATGCGAGCCGGGACCTCCGTCCCGTCAGACGCCTTGAACCGGACGATGGGCGGCTTGCTCCAGGAGCCGTACCCCTTGAACGCCGGTGATGGAGAGTCCGTGACCACGAACGGCGGACGGCTCCCGTCCAGCCAACGGATGCGAAGCTCCCACGGCGTGTCCGCGGTGGAGAAGACCTCCGCCACCTTGGTCCCGTCCGGCGACAGGGAGAAGCTCCTCCCGCCTCCGTCGGCGGTGAGCACGGTCAAGGCCCCGTCCGCGGCGTCGATCTCCACCAGGTCCGCCACGTGAGGGGACGTGGGGGTGGCCACGGCGTAGACCGTGCGACCGTCCGGGCTCGGGACCGGGTCACGGACCTCGAAGCTCCCCTGGGTCAGCTGCCGCAGGTCCCCGCTGGCCACGTCGGCGAGCCAGAGCTGAGCCCAACCGGTGGCCTCGCTGACGAACATTAGCCGCGACGAGTCGGCGAGCCACCTGGGGCGGCAGTCCGCCCACCCCACCCACGCGTCATCCTGTCGGTGATGGAGCACCTGCGTCGCCCCCGTAGCCGGGTCCACCTTCATCAGCCACACGTCCCGGTCGTCATCAGCGCGGGCCTGGGCGACCAGATGCTCCCCCGTACGAGACCACGACGGGTTGGACGGGTAAGCGCCCCTGTCCTTGGCCGGCGGCTTCACCGCGACGATGGCGCCGCTCGACAGGTCCATGATCTCGAGGCGACGCTCCGCCGTCTTGTCACCCACCTTGGCCCTGGTGGGCCGGGTCTCCGTGTAGCCGTCCGCCGTGACGTAGTCCGGCATGTCCGCCACCCGGCCCGACTCCCCCTTCTTCACCAGGGTGAAGGCGACCCGATCACCGGCTGGCGATAACCGGACACCCGTGACTCGAAACCCCTTGGGAGGCCCGTAGGACGGGACCTCCACGAGGCGCTCCTCGCGCTTCTTCCGGCGCTCCTTGCGCGCCTCGGCACGACGCTCCTTCTGCCGCAGGACCCGCGATAGCAGACGCTGCTCACGCTTGTGATAGTCCGCCAGATCCTTCGGCTTCGCCGGCGGCTCCTCGTCCTCCGACTCGTCGGACTCCTCCTTCCGTGGCGCCTCGGAGATCTTCAGCAGCTGGGTCACCCCGGGCCGCCCCAGGGTCACCCGGAACAGACCGTCGCCCGCGTGCACCAGCACCGCGTCCACGTGAACGGAGAACTGAGCGTCGCGAATGGACGCCGCCACACGCAGCACCTCGTTGATCTCCCCCGTGGCCAGCTCCTCCACGTAGACACACGGCCCCTCCACCCAGACACGCCAGGTCAGGTCTCGATCGAGCTGGCCGTTGGGGGGGACGCCTCGATCGTCAGGCCACGGACGAGGTCCGGCGTCTCCGATCGCGTACCGCCACGTCCTCCGCTCCTGTTCGTCCCAGCGCTTCCACGAGAAGGTCACCGCGTCCGAACGATCAGACCAACGGACCCCTGAAGGCGCGGCGCCGAAGAAGTCCTCGCCCAACATGATGGTCTGCAGGTCGAGCTCCTCAGCCGCCGCCGAAAGCCGTGAACGCAGGTCCTCCTCGTTCTCGAGCAGCGAGACCGGTTGGGCGACGACGAACGTGGACAGGAGCAGCAGGCTCACATGGCGATAGAGGGTATCCATGGGCGCCATGATAGGACGGCGGCAGCAGCGCCGCCCACCGTCGTGACGCCCCGGACTCAGCTGGCCTCGGACTCGAGGCTGAAGCCGGTCTCCTCGTCACCCGCCAGGTGGGTCTCCACGGCGGCGCGGCCCGCGACCCGGACGCGCACGAAGCCCGAGCGCACTCCCTGAACCCTGACCTGACCATCCTGGCCGACTCGAACGCCGCGACGCCGCACGGTGGACCGGGGGCCCTCCGCGTTGTCCGGGCTGAACTCCTCGACCACGATCCGAGACACGCCCGGGTCCACGTCCACGTCGAGGGCGAAGCCGGTCTCCAGGCGCACCACCACGTCCTCCTCGGTCTCCTGGAGGGTACGAGCCGCCACCGCCAGACCGGGTGACAGGACCATCAGGTGCAAGGGACCGCGAGGACAGGGTCGGGCGGAGAAAGAGAACCGTCCGTCAGGCCCTGAAGCGACGCGGGTGCAGGCCCGCAAGACGCCGGGGAGGGTGATGTTGGTGCCCGCAGGCGCGAGCACCACGAGGGCGCCCTCCACGGGCTTCCCGGCCGGGGACAGCACCGTCCCGCTGAGCCCCCTGCGACGAGCCATGGCCACGTCACCGAGCTCCACGGCGGCCACCTCATCGTCCTCCACCTCGAGGGGCAGGTCCACGGACAGGGAAGAATCGACCACCGCCTCCCCCTCGAACATCAGCTTGACGGTGGCGCCGTCAGGCTGCTCGACCACGGGGAATCCGGTGAGGACGAAGGTCCCGTCCTCGTGGCTGACCGTATCCGCTCCATCACAGGCGACGCGCACACCCGGGAGGGGTTCTCCAGACACCGTGTCCACCACCCGACCGCGGACCCCACGGGTGGACCCGTGGAGGAACAGGACGGGAGAAGAGACGGCCGGGTCCAGTTCGATCCGCGACGACGGATACCAGGGAGCCTTGACCGTGAGGGCCGTGGCGTCATCCGGCAATCCCGCGAGGCGGAACACGCCGGCCTGGTCGGTGACCGTCACCACCTGGGAGTCCTCCTGCCGGTTCCAGTCGACGCTGCGGGCTCTCACCACCGCACCCTCGATGGGCTCTCCCGTGACCCCGTCCTTGATGTGACCCTCGAGGGTCCGTCCACGTCGCAGCGTGACCCGGGTCATGTCCCCGGGTCGCACCTCGATGCCGGCGCGGCCGACGTAACCGTCCGCCTCCGCCGTCAACCGGTGGGCGACGTCGAAGAGCTCCGTGAACAGCGCAAGACCCCGCTCGTCGGTCACCTCTGTGCGCGGGTCCAGCAGGCCGGGGAACCGGGCCAGGTGCAGGGAATCACTGACCACCACCTGCCGGGTCTCCACGGAGAGCCTGACCCCGCTCACAGGGGCCCCTCCCTCGTCCACGACGTGGACGCGGAGCGGTCGCCCATGAAGAGCGGGTGTGTCCGCGGTTACGGCAGGCCGGCCCCGAGAGGGGACCGGGCCTGTTGGCGAGTCAGGCGAAGCAGACATCAATAGGTGGATGGCGAACGCATCAGCGCCGGAGGAGGCATCTCCGTGTGATGCGGGTGAGCCACGAACCGCGGGCATGGAACATGGCGCACCCCCGATTGTACAAGACCCGCCTGCAGAAATGGGTTTCTGGCCGAAAAGGATTTCGTCGAGTCCACTACGCGACAGGCCCTCCTCCGAGCGGTCGCTCCAACGGTTTGATACCGGAGCGGTTGCGGCAATCGAGCGGGCTCGAAAGGTGCGCGGGGAGGTCCATTCCGGTAGGTTCACCGGCGGTTTGCGAGGAGCACCGCGATGAGCAACGGCCACCCCAGTCACGACCACGGCGAGGTCCATCCGCCACCCCCCGGCTTCGCCGGCTCAGCCCATGTGGGCAGCATGCAGGCGTACCGGGACCTCTACCAATCGGCGGACGCCGCGCCGGAGTCCTTCTGGGCGGAACAGGCTGCGGGACTGCAATGGATCACCCCCCCCACCCGGACCCTGGACTGGGACTTCCACGAGCCCTCCATCAAGTGGTTCGAGGACGGGACCCTGAACGTCACCGCCAACTGTCTTGACCGGCACATCGCCGCGGGAAGAGGCGACGACGTCGCCATCATCTGGGAGGGGGACGACCCCAAAGACGACACCCGGATCACGTTCAACGAGCTGCTCGCCCAGGTCTGCCGGTTCGGCAATGTGCTGCGCGCTCACGGGATCCGGAAAGGTGACCGGGTCTGCATCTACATGCCCATGATCCCCGAGCTGGCGGTGGCCATGCTGGCGTGCGCCCGCATCGGCGCCGTCCACTCCATCGTGTTCGGCGGCTTCTCCGCGGACAGCCTGCGAGACCGCATCCTCGACTCCTCCTGCCGCGTCCTGGTGACGGCGGATCAGGGAGTCCGGGGAGGCAAGTCGATCCCCCTCAAGGAGATCTCCGACAAGGCCCTGGCCCAGACCCCGTGCATCGAGCAGGTGTTCGTGGTGAAGCGGACCGGCGCCGACGTCGACATGACCGACGGCCGGGACGTGTGGTGGCAGGACGTGATGAGCGAGGCGTCTCCCCTCCTCGACCCGGAGCCCATGGGCGCCGAGGACCCGCTCTTCATCCTCTACACGTCCGGCAGCACCGGGAAGCCCAAGGGAGTGCTCCACACCACCGCCGGCTACCTGCTGTATGCCAGCTACACCCATCGCATGGTCTTCGATTGGCGGCCGGGGGACGTGTACTGGTGCACGGCGGACATCGGCTGGATCACCGGGCACAGCTACATCATCTACGGGCCCCTCTGCAACGGCGCCAGCACCCTCATGTTCGAGGGCATCCCCACGTTCCCGGACGCGGGTCGGTTCTGGGACGTGGTGGACAAGTGGGGGGTCACCCTCTTCTACACGGCTCCCACCGCCATCCGCGGTGTGGCCCAGTTCGGTGACGAGCCGGTGAAGAGTCGCGATCGCTCGTCCCTCAGGCTGCTCGGCACCGTGGGGGAACCCATCAACCCCGAGGCCTGGAACTGGTATCACCGGGTGGTGGGTGACGGGCGGTGTCCCATCGTGGACACCTGGTGGCAGACGGAGACGGGCGGGATCCTCATCTCCCCGCTCCCCGGCGCCACCCCCCTCAAGCCCGGGTCCGCCACCCTGCCCATGCCCGGCGTGCGCCCCGCGCTCCTGGACGACGACGGCAACGTGCTGGAAGGGAACGGGGTGCGCGGCAACCTGGTGATGACCTTCCCGTGGCCGGGGATGATGCGGACCGTCTACGGCGATCATCAACGCTTCAAGGACACCTACTTCGCCCGCTTCCCGGGCTACTACTTCACCGGCGACGGCTGCTTCAGAGACACGGAAGGCTACTACTGGATCACGGGGCGGGTGGATGACGTGCTGAATGTCTCCGGCCATCGCCTCGGCACCGCGGAGGTCGAGTCCGCCCTGGTCACCCACGCCGCCGTCGCCGAGGCCGCGGTGGTGGGCATGCCCCACGAGATCAAGGGACAGGGGATCTACGCGTTCGTCATCCTCAACGACGGCAACTCTCCCTCCGCGGAGCTCAGGCAGGAGCTGGTGGAGACCGTCCGCACGGAGATCGGGCCCATCGCCAAACCGGACCGGATCCAGTTCGCGCCGGGGCTGCCCAAGACCCGTTCGGGGAAGATCATGCGACGGATCCTGCGCAAGGTGGCCGAAGGAGAGACCGGGGACCTGGGCGACACCACGACCCTGGCGGACCCCTCGGTGGTCGCACAACTGGTGGAAGGAGCGTCCGACTGACCATGTCCATGCTCGAAGGCAACCGCGAGTGCGGCACCCGTCACCTGTTCTCGGTGCACCATCGTGACCGGATCCCGAACCGCTACCCGGCGGAGACGGAGCAGCTGATCCGCTGGTGCCAGATCTTCGACGACGAGGGCATGGCGCCCGTGGAGGGCGGCGCGAGCGCCGGCAACCTGAGCTTTCGCACCCCGGCCGGTTTTGTAATCACCCCGACCCGCAGCCGCCTCAAGTCAAACCTGGAGTGGCGTTCCTTCGTCGAGGTGGTGCGAGCCGACTGGCGGGACTTCTGCCTCCACGTGCTCGGCGACAAGGTCCCCTCCAGCGACTCGTTCCTCCATGAACGCATCTACGCCGAACGCGCCGACGTGCTCGCGGTCTTCCACGGCCACGATGAGCTGGTCCTCGAGCACGCCGACGCCCTCGCCGCGGAGTTCCCCATCGCCGTCACCGGAGAGGCGCGCCTGTTCGGCACCCTGGAGGACGCGGAAGCCACCGCACGGGAGATGGGGTCGGCGCCCTACTGCATCCGTCGCGGCCACGGCTTCGTGAGCGTCGGACGGACCCTCGACGCCGCCGGCGACCTCGCGGTCAAGGTCCACCGACGGGCCACCGAACTCTCAGGCTGAGGTTCGGCTTCAACCGTCTCGCAGGGGTTGCACCGGCCGTAGCCCCACGCCCTCGTCTCGCGTCGTCTGGGCCGCGATCAACCGCCCCGCCGATCGACTGGATCGCGCGCCGTTCTTGAAGCCGGCGCCCCTCGCCACCCGCTCCCGCGCCGGCCCCCCGACGCGGAGCCCGTCTCCGGGGCGCGGCGGGTGCTGGTCATACGGCACATAGCCGTCCTGGCACCACTCCCAGACGTTGCCGTGGACGTCGTGCAGGCCGAATCCGTTGGCCCGCAGGCTGCCCACCGGGGCATGCAGCGGAAACCCGTCGTCCAATTCGGGCCAGTCCTTGATGGCAGACCAGGGGGCCCCCACCCGAGCCGCCGCCTGGTCCGCCAGGTTGACCGCGCCGCGCAACGCCTCCCGTTCCTGTCCCGGCCACCACGCCGTGTCCGTTCCCCCCCGACATGCGTACTCCCACTGGCTCTCCGTCGGCAGCCGGAGTCCCATGCGCCTGAGCACGTCCACCGCCGTCGGCCAGTCCACCTTCTCCACCGGATGGCGCAGGGTCACGTCATAGCTGGGAAACGGTTCCAGGTCGGGATGGTAGACGCTGGGGTTCGAACCGGTGAACCGCTCCCATTGACCCTGGGTGAGCTCGAACTTGGACATGAGGAACGGCGCCAGGGTCACGACGTGCACCGGCTCCTCGTTGCGCTTCGCCGCCGGGTCGAACCGTTCCTTGGACCCATCTCCGCTCTGCGCGCCCATGGAGAACGGGCCGCCCCGGAGCAGCACGAACACCAGCCCGGTCTGCTCCGTGATCCGCAATCGACGTCCGACCGGCTCGCGAGCGGGGACGGCCCCCGACTGCAGGTGCGCGAACTCCTCGAGGCCCGACTCCGGGTCCGGTCCGATCGGGACCAAACCCACGACAGGCTGCAGGGAGAACCCGTCATAGACGCCGTTGGCGTCCACACGCTGCGCCGCGTCCTCCCAGGCCTTCTCCCGATCCTGACCGCTCTCCGACAAGCGCTCCGCGAACGCCCGGCGAGCGTTCACACCAGCGACCGTCGGCGGAGACATGGTCGACCCCTCACCCGCCAACGCCTCCAGTCCCTCCACCAGATCCCGCAGGCCGTCGTGTCGGATCTGATCCCGAGGGTCTTCGAACGTCCAGGTCAGACGAACGGAAGCCCGCTCCTCCAACCGGTCTCGCTCTTCGCCCAGGCTCCGGGCCTCCTCCGCCAACCCGTCCCGGCGCGCTTCCAGGTCCGTGATCCGGGTCGCCATGGACTCCGACCGCTCTTGATCCCGCGTCGTCGTCGCCTCCGGGTCGAGGGCGGCGCGACGATCCCGCAGGGTCGCGATCTCTCCGGAGATCCCCTGTACTTGTGACTGGAGGTAAGCGAGTCGCTGATCGATGTCCTGTTGGCGGGAGCGCCCGGTCTCGTGGGCGGCGCGGTCCTGCTCGCGCTCCCGGGCGGTCCAGGGCAGGGCCCGCTGGCGCAGGGCTTCCAGGGCCTCCCGGTGTTCCGGAAGGCGACCACGAAGTTCGCCCGCCTCACCCAACCATCGATCCATGGCCTCCACGCGAGCGGGCCGGGCCGGCCACAGATCCACATCGGCGATGGCCACCAGCTCGGATAACCGCTGCCCGTCCGCCAGACGCTCCCAATCCCGGAGATGGGAGCGGGCCCGGAGCGCCAGGGAGACGGACACCGCCGCTCCTGCCACAAGGCTCAGGATCAACAACACCGCCACGGGGTTCCGCTGACACCAGCGCACACCGCGCAACCAGGGCCCCGCGGCCCTCGCGTGGATCGGCTCACGATTCCGGAACCGGCGCAGGTCCTCCGCAAGCTCGAGGGCGGTCTGATAGCGACGGTCCCGGTCCTTGTCCATGGACGTGGCGATGATGACCGCCAGGTCCCGAGGCACGTCCCGGTTGTGGGTTCTCGGATCAGGCGGGTCCACCTCCAGGATCTGGCGATACAGCGCCTCACGCGTCGGCCCCTGGAACGGGCGCTGGAGGGTGAGGCAGTGGTACAGGGTCGCGCCCAACGCCCACACGTCGGTTCGCCGGTCCACCCGCGACACCCCGCCGGACAACTGCTCCGGCGCCATGTAGGAGGGCGTGCCCAGGACGTCACCGGTCTGGGTCAAGGTGGGGAACTCGCTCTCCTCGGACCGGACCAGACCGAAGTCCAGCAACACCGGGTCTCCATCCGGAGTGACCATGATGTTCCCGGGCTTGATGTCTCGATGAACGAAGCCGGCCTCATGAGCGACGTGGGCCGCCCTCGCCGCTTCTTCCATGAACCGGGCGATGGCCCGGACCTGTGACGGCGCCGGCGAGGTCGGGCCGTCGTCCGCGTCGCCCGGTTCATCCAACGGCGCGTCCGACGTCCCGGCGGAGGACGACATCCACTCCACCATGGTCGAACAGACGGCCTGGGCAGTGCTCAACTCCTCCGCCAGGGTCTGCCCTTCCACGTACTGCATGACGAGATAGGGGAGCCCAGCGTCCACGCCGGTCTCGTACACGGCGCAGATACCGCGGTGACTCAACCGCGCCGCCACCGCCGATTCCCTCCGGAACCGGGCGAGCGTGGGACCGGAGAGCGCGCCGAAACCCGTCAGCACCTTGAGGGCCACCCTGCGGCCGAGGCGGGGGTCCTCGGCGAGATAGACACATCCCTGCCCACCGCGGCCCAGCTCCGACAGGACCCGGTAGGGCCCGATGAACTCCTGCGCAGGTCCGGCGTGCGTCGCCGGCAGGGGCTGCGTCCGCTCCACCGTCAACGCCTCGTACTCGCTGCGGATGACCTCCGGATCGCCCGGGAACTGCCGGAGGTAGTCCTCCACGGGGCGCACGGTGCCGGTCTCCCGATCGCTCAGGAGCTGCGCGATGAACTCCAACAGCAGGCGCTGGTCCGATGAGCCCTCCGGAGCGTCAGCCTGATCCATGGAGTCACTCTAACCGGCCGCCCTCACGGCGCTCTACGGGCCCGGAGCGCATGGGCCCCGCCGACATACGCGCGAACGACCGGTCTCAGGACTACTGGACCGCGATCGGTCGCATGGGACGCAGGCCGACGTCGTTCTCCACGGCCCCCGGTTCTCCGTAGTGGCGGGCGGAGGAGCGGCTCATGGGCGCCTTGTTGAAGAAGCCGCCACCCCGGTAGATCCGGAACTTCGGGGAGTCGTCGGTGGAGCGGAGGCCGTCAGCAGGCCGCACCGGGTTGTCCTTGTAGAACAGGAAGCCGTCCTGACACCATTCCCAGACGTTCCCGTGCATGTCATGGAGACCGAACTGGTTGGGGGCATGGCCGCCGACCGCTACGGGGCTCTCCTGATCGAGGGTGGCGGATCGCTTCACCGTCTCGCCCTCGGACCCGGTGTTCCAGGGTGTGGTGGAGCCGGCGCGGCAGGCGTATTCCCACTGGGCCTCCGTCGGCAACGAGAGGCCCTGCGCCTTCATCACCCGAGCGCATTCGGACCAGGTCACCTGCTCCACCGGGAACCGAGGCTCCACCGTGTCCAGGGCCCGCAGGAAGAAGCTCGGCTTGTCGCCGGTGGACCGCAGCCACTGGGCCTGGGTCATCTCGTACTTGGAGATGAAGTACGGCGCGAGGGTGACCTCGTGGACGGGTCCCTCTCGCTTGCCCATGGTGCCGCTGTCGTGATTGGCGCCGGCAGGGTCCTTCTTCTGGGCACCCATGTGGAACGTGCCGCCAGGCAGCAGGACGAACACCAGGCAGCTGTCATCCTTGAGGACCAGGGCTCCCGACTCAGGGTCGCGCTCGGGGACCGAACCGCTGGAGGAGTGCGCGAACTCCTGGAGACCGGAGGCGGGGTCGGCACCCAGGGGAATCAGGCCCTCCTGCGGCATCAGCTCGAGCCCGCCGTAGGTGGGACTGGCGGCGATCTCCAGGATCGCCCGCTCCCACAAGGTCTCCGCCGGAACGCCGGCTTCAGCCTCCGCCATGGAGCAACGGGAGCCGTCATCCGAACCGGGGAAAGGCGCTGCCATCAGGATCAGGATCGTGGTCAGGGTGTTCAGCGTCATGGCTTCTCTCCTCCATGGAACCGCGCCCCCGACCTCTCACGTCGGGTGTGGCGACCCTCTGGATGACGCACCGGCGTCGGGATATTCCGACCGCCATCGCCGCCAACGGACAAGAACCGCCCCGTTCGCAGGAGAATCGGATCCTTCGCGAGAAATTCCCCCACGCCGAAAAACAACCGCAACCCCTGCGGGGAGAAGGTCTCAGCGTGGGCGAGCGGCCTTGTGGGCGTCCAGGATCGCGGTCAGCCGCGCCACCACCTCGGGCTCCTCCAACCAGAGATTGGTGGTCTCCCCCGGGTCCGCCTCGAGATCGTACAGCTGCCCCTTGGGGCCGCCGTTCCGTGGCCTGACCCTCCGGGGCTTGGAGAAGCCGCCCGAGCCGAGGTGGTCAATGAGCTTCCACTTGCCCTGGCGGACCACGGACGCACGCAACCGCAGCACCGTGACGTCGCGGATGGGGTCCGATCCCCCGGTGAGCAACGGCACCATGCTGACGCTGTCCCCGGCCTTCCCGGATTCCAGGGGACGCCCCGTGACCTCGGCGAACGTCGCCAGCAGGTCCGTGAAGCAGACGGTCTGGTCGCACCGAGCGCCGACGGACACCCTGCCCTTCCAACGAGCGACGAACGGCATGCGATGGCCGCCCTCCCAGCAGTCGCTCTTCATGCCCCGGAACGGCCCCACGGAGCGATGGCCGTACTTCTGCACGTCCGCTGGATACCACACCGGCCCGTTGTCCGAGGTGAAGATGACCAGGGTGTCATCGTCGAAGCCCCCTTCCTTCAGCGCCTTGAGGATGTTCCCCACGGCGGCGTCGGTCTCGGTGACGAAGTCCCCATACAACGGGATCGGGCTCTTGTCCTTGAACTCTCCCGTGGGCAACCAGGGGGTATGCGGAGAGGCGAAGGCGACGTACAGGAAGAACGGCCGTCGGACCTCGTCTCGGGCCCGTCGCTGGATGAACGCCACCGCTTCCCGTTCAAAAACCGGGAGCACCTCTGAATGGACAAAGCCCTTGGCGATCCGACCCGCCCGCCAGAACTCTCCCTGGATATCCGTCCACCCCCTGGTGTTGCGCGCGGCGATGGTCTCCGTTGGCGGCGCGACGGGGCGACGGCCGCGGATGTAGTAGTAGGGAGGGATGTCCAGCGAGGCCGGGATACCGAAGTACTCATCGAACCCCACATCCAGAGGCCCACCCTTCATGGGCTCGGACCAGTCGAAGTCCGGGCCACGGTCGAACCCCAGGTGCCACTTGCCGACCATCCCGGTGCGGTATCCCCGTGACCGCAGCAGGCTCGCCAGGGTCACCTGGTCCTCCCCGATGGCGGCCTGACGCGCCACGTTGAACCGGTTGCGCAACGGGTACCGTCCGGTCAGGAGGCCGTAGCGCGACGGGATGCAGTAGGCGCCGGGCGCGTGGGCGTCCGTGAACCGCATACCCTCCGCGGCCAGTCGGTCGATATGAGGCGTCTTGATGCGGGATTTCCCGTTGAAGCACCCGGGATCGCCGTAACCCATGTCATCAGCGAGCATGACGACGATGTTCGGTCCCTTGGACTGAGCATGGGACAGAGGCCCGGCCCCGAAAGCCACCAGACAGACGACCAACACACGGTTCATGGCGGCAGGCTACCAGCCCCTCCCGCTCAACGGGAGCACGTACCAGGGCCCCTCACCCTGGTTACGATGGAGGTGCTCGCGCTGGACCTCCTCTCTCAACGGAGCGCGCCGTCATGAAGCCCCGACTGCTGCTGACCCTGGCCTGGTTGCTGACCTTCCCGTACACAGGCGCGGCGCAGACACCGGCGACCCTCACCTTCGCCAACCCCACCGGACAGCCGTCGACCGTGGACATCTACCTCTCCACTCCGACACCGGTGGCCGGATTCCAGTTCACCGTCACCGGAGCCACGATCACCGGCGCCACCGGTGGCGCGGCGGCCGCCGCCGGACTCCAGGTCGTCTTCGGCACGACGGGAGTCGTCCTGGGATACTCCCTGACCCTCGCCACCATCCCACCGACCCCCGGAGCGTTCTTGACGCGGCTTCAAGTGACGCCCACCGGTGGCCCCATCTGCATGAGCGCTCCCGTGCTCTCCGACGTCAGCGGGTTCGCCATCCCCGTCACCGCGGGCCCGTGCACCGCCGTCCCTTCCTTATCCGCCGGTCCCGCAACCGTCGGCGGCAGCCTGACCGTGTCCCTCTCCAGCCCCGCCGAACCAGGTGCTCCCTACATATGTGGGTTCGCAACCGCGACGACGCCGGGAATCCCGATCCCCGACGGCCGGGTCGTCCCCCTGGCCAACGACTTCCTCCTCCAGCTCTCCACCGACCCCACAAATCCCATCTTCCTCAACACCAACGGAAACCTGGATGCTGCGGGATCGTCCGTGGTGACAGCCATCATTCCGCCGACGCCTGGGCTGTCGGGGTTCACCGCGCACGTCGCGTTCGTCACCATCTCTCCCCAGGGCGCCCTCTCAGGGATATCCCCTCCGCTGATCGTGACGGTTCAGTAAACCCGGGTCCCCAAGAAAAAGGGGGACCGAACCCGATCTGCGAGGGCACCGAGCGACGCATCACCGAATCCGGCGTCCCGTCGTTTCATCCCCCCGCGCTTCGCATCTCAGGTCCGGTCCCAACGGGGCCAGGAGTCGTCAACGAGGCAAGTGCGAGAAAAGGGCGCTACCTTCGGTGCCGACCGCGACTCTGATAGCCGTCTGGCAAGCGGCCCCAGCGATGTGCTCCTTCTCATCGCTGCGGACCAGAAAGGAAGGAGGACGGTCGCCACCGAAGGTAGGCAAGTTGATTATTGGAATGTGATGGAGGCGACGTTGGAGCCCTGGAACAGACCATTAGCGGTCTGCTGGACACCGACACCCCACCACGTCTGGCCGGCCAGGAACCCCAGCCCTCCTCCAGGCACGGTCATGGTGAATTGACCGTTCGAGTCGAGCGTTCCTCCGAAGAGGGGGTTACCCAACGACGCGATCAGAAGCTGGTTCATCAGATCATCCATGTCCAGGTGGAGCCCGAAGAACCACCCGTTGCCGCCCAACGCTGCGTTCAACGCGTTGTCTGAATGGAGGATGAAGTACGGAGCGTTGGGCTCCCCGGCGGTCAACCTCACGATCCCGTCACCCAGCGGCCCCTGAGACAGGGAGTAGCTGAACGACGGCGGCTCTTCGAGGATCAGGTCATCGAGCCACACGCTGCTGTATGCGGCGGAGCTATGTGAATGCAGCTCCCACGTGAACACCACCACCGTACCGGGTCCGTTGAAGAACGGGGTCGTGTCGTACACGTACTCGTGCATGACCTGAGTCGGCCACGTGGGCACCATGTCGGTCTGGTGCAGGATGACCCCGCCGGCGCTGCTGATGGTGAATCGTCCGTAGGCTCCTGGGTAGGTACCCGGGTCTTGGAAACCAGCATGGAAGCGAGCGACCATACCCTCGACACTTCCGAGGTCCACGACCACATCGACACGCGGCGTGGTCCAGTTAGACGGGTTGCCACCCATCATGGCCAGCCACTTGTCCGAAGGTGGGCCGGTCAAGACGATGTAGCCACCACCGGAGGTGACGGTCCACGAATTCGTATCCCAACCCGCCGCATCGAACGGCTCGTGGAAGGGTGCGGTGATTTGGGCAGCGACGGAGACGGCCATCGCGAGGAGAACGGCGCAACTTCTCATTTGACAATTCCGGTGCAGAGAATCGGTAGGGCGAAACAGATCGACGCTTGCCAACCGACTCGCGAAGCGGAAGTGGTGCGATGCGCGAGAGAGGCGGGAAAAAATAGACTTGAGAGCTTGTTTGGGTGTCAGGCTGGAAACAGACCGCTCGACGCAAACAAGAAGACAGAGGTCGGGGGTGGGGGCGTTCTTGGTGAAGGGGGTGGGGGGAAACGGGGGTGGGGATGAAGTGCTCACCGCGAGGTGAACAATTTCATTGTAGGCCCAAAGCCGTGCTCTTGGAAAGGTAATTCTCGGGATCGATCTTCAAGCTCCCTGTTCACGACCCACGACGGGCGACGCACGTTGCCCGCACCCCCCTCCCGTCAACGACTCCTGCGACAGCTGCTGCACCCCGCCACGAAGGAGTAGTAGTAAGAGGACGTGCCCGCCAGCACGGAGGCGTGCCCGGAGTCCGCGCAGCAGATGGAGTAACCCTGGACCACGATGGTGTCCCCGGTGCGGACGATCACGTTCCGTACGTCCTGGGGTTGTCTCTGGTACAGGGTGAGCCCCGTGTTGGTCACCTTGAGGAGGTAGTCGCCGCTGCAGATGGGTGACGGGTGGCACACTCCCGGGTTCGGGTACCAGTGGCACGCTCCGTCCTGGCCGCCGGCGCCCCACGCCACGGTGTAGGTGTAGGAGTAGCCCCACGGCAACGAGGGGACGGACACCTCTCTTACGCAACCACGGCACCGTGTCACCTGCGCGCTGGCCACGGGGACGAGAAGGACGCTGAAGAACACCGCGGCCATCCACCTGTTGATCACGAACATTCCCAGTCACCTCCCGTGGTTGCAGGAACGGAGGAATCGCAGGATGCGATCCGTCGCATCCCGCCTGGCCTCCTCCAGCGCGTGGGACGCCCGGTCCAGCGCTGGATAGGAGCCGTCTTGGATGCGCACGAGGTACTCCTCGCGGTGGGACCCCGCCACCCGGCCTCGCCTGAAGGTCATGACACCGGGCAGCTCCAGGAACTCGTCCTCGCGCCGGTACGGAAGGGCCAGACCACGATGGATCAGGTCGTCCAGGATGGGCTCCGCCACCTCCAGGCGCCGCAGGCGGAGCGCCCTCAACCGCCGGTCCAGGTCATCCCACAGCCGCCTCAGTCGCGCCTCCCCGTCGGCAAACCGGACCCGGCTGGCGATCTCATCAACCGAGAGTTCATGAGAGAGGAACGCAGCGAGGACATGGAGAAACCGATCCGGGATCTGAGGCTGGCTGTCGGCGCGGGTCTCTCCGTGGAGAGCGCTCGCCGCCTGTAGCGCCGACGCATCGGGCTCGGGGGGTTCCGGGGATTCCGCCGGGGATTCCGCCGGGGATGCGGACGCGGGACGTGGGAGCAGCGGACGGTCCCGCGACGGGTCCGCCGAAGGCGCCACGCCCTCCCCCGAGGGCGCCATCAGCCACCAACCACAGGCGACGACCATGACGCCGCAGGGGAGCAGCAGCAACCCCGTGGGTCCCCGCCACCACGAGCGCACGTCCGTC
Source organism: uncultured Isosphaeraceae bacterium (assembly GCA_964507445.1). Lineage (GTDB taxonomy): Bacteria > Planctomycetota. The sequence goes on along the minus strand of CAZDQF010000015.1, from coordinate 61,492 downwards.
CTCGAACGCGCCATCAGAGAGGCAGCCGCGCGATCCGGTCGCGCAGGCACTCCAGGTCCACGAACCGTCCCTTCCGGGGCGCGGTGATCCGGCCACGGTCCTTGCACAGGAACGCCTTCAGCAGCCCCTCCGGCGTGTGCATCCGGGCCAGCCCGTGGGCTCCGTCGCGACGCAGGTCTCCGGGCTTCACGCGGTCGTGGCCGATGCGCTTCATCAACCGGTGGAACCGGCTGTGCAGCGTCCGTGCGGTCACCGGAAACCCCCTCGGTCCGGGGATCAACGGAGCGTACGGAGCCAGCACCCCCGAGACCCGAAGCTCGTTGACCAGCTCAATCAGCTCCGGGTGCAACGGGACGTGGCGGGCGCCGCGCCGGGTCGTCACCAGACCCTTGCGCCGTCGCACATCCCGGCCCTCCAGGCCTGCGATCTCCACCAGACGCAGGCCGGTCAGGTACAGGAACCCCACCACCACCCGATCCGCCCAGTCCTCGGCCTCGCACAGGCGGTAGATCTCAGGCGCCACCGGATCCCTGACCAGGCGCTCATCGCGCCACTCCATGAACTTCCGGTAAGCGGAGATCCGACGGCGACGCCCCTGCTCGGAGATCCCCTCCGTGACCAGGCACCCGTCCATCTGTCCCAGGTGCTCCTCGGACAACTCCGACGGCTCCACGTTCACGCACAGGGCGAGCCGCGCCACGTCCGTGCGGTAGTCCCGCAGCGTGTAGGGGCTATAGCCACTCTCCGTGAGCGCGCGGGAGAAGCCGTCCACGGCGCGGACCCAATCGGCGCTGAGCCGCGTCTCGTCCTGGCCGACGGACGCGTCGGCGACGACGGTGGAAGCTGGGGGTGGCATGGGCGTCCTCCTCTCGGGGGGCCTCTCGACGGCGGTACAAGGGCTGACCGCCGGCTGCTCCGGTCGTCCGGGAAATCACGGCGCCCGTCCCGCAAAAAACCCCACCGGGCAGCGGCCCCGTAGGATGTGGCCATGAAGATCCTCGCCACCCTCATGGCCGTCGCGCTCTCCACGTTCACGGGACCGACCTGCGCGGCGCAGGTGGGCCCGGTGCCGGATTCACTGCGTAGCGCACGGGACCTGGACCCGTTCTACGCGAAGCACGTCGCCGTCTCCGGCTTCCCGATCCTCGGCTCCAGGCGGGTCTCGGATCACGCCATGCTGGAGGCCGCCTGGATCATCGAGAGGATGCTCGAGGGGCGCGAGGATCTGCTCAAGGCCATGACCGGTGACCGGGTGCACCTGGTGGTGATGGCCCACGACGAGTACACCACGGACGTGCCGGAGCAGCGGCGCATGACGCCCCGGGTGTTCTGGGATCGCCGCGCCCGCGGACTCGGCGGTTCGCCGGTGAGCTGCGCTGAAGAGAACCTCCTTTGCTTCCCAGGCGACCCCTACTTCAACGAGAACATCCTGATCCACGAGTTCGCCCACATCATCCACGGGTCCGGGCTCAAGGTCACGGACAAGACCTTCGATGAGCGGCTCAAGCGCGCCTACGAATCGGCGCTGGAGAAGGGGCTGTGGGAGGGCACCTACGCCGCGACCAACCGCGGGGAGTACTGGGCCGAGGCGGTGCAGAACTGGTTCGACGACAACCGGCAGAACGACGCCCTGCACAACCACGTGAACACGCGCAAGGAGCTCCGCGAGTACGACCCGCCCCTGGCGGCACTGTGCGAAGAGGTGTTCGGTGATCGCAGCTGGCGGTACCTGAAGCCCGCCCGGAGGACCCCAGAGGGTCGCGCCCACCTGAAGACCCTGGACCTGAAGAACCTGCCACGGTTCCGCTGGCGCGAGGAGCCCATTCCGGAACGACCTCGGGTTCAGGTCGACACGGAGAAGGGCAAGATCGTCCTGGAGCTGGACAACGAGAACGCACCGGTGAGCACCGCCAACTTCCTCCACTACGTCCATCAGGGCCTGTACTCCGACGGCGAGTTCTTCCGCACCGTCCGCGCCGACAACCAACCGGACAACGAGATCAAGATCGCCGTGATCCAGGGGTGCGCGCCAAGCGCCCGATCGAAGGACTTCCTCCCTCCCATCAAGCTCGAGCGCACCAGCGCCACCGGCATCCGGCATCTGGACGGCGTCATCTCCATGGCACGGGCGGGTCCGGACACCGGCACGCATCACTTCTTCATCTGCATCGGAGACCAGCCGGAGCTGGACTTCGCCGGCAAACGCAACCCGGACGGCCAGGGGTTCGCGGCGTTCGGTCGGGTCATCGAGGGCATGGACCTGGTGCGGAAAATCCACCAGATGCCTGCTGAGGGACAACAGCTGAAGCCGCCCATGCGCATCCAGCGAGCGGTGCGGCTGAACTGAACCGAACCGAACCGCGTCAGGAGAACAGGCCGGCCCGCTGGCCCGCCAGGTAGTCCATGGTGAACGCCACCAGTCCGTGCAGCAGCGCCCCGCCGGCCCACGACCGGAACCGCAGGGCCATGGCCCCGAGGATCACGCCCGCCGCGATGGCCCCGAAGCACTCCAGGGGCGGCTTGTGGAAGTGGATCATGCAGTACGGGACCGCCATGACGAAGATGGCGTTCCACCCCATGCGCTTCTCCAGGGTGAACAACAGGTAGCCACGGAAGAACGCCTCGAGGGCGATGAACTGGGCCAGGTAGCCGAGCTCCCAGCGCACGAAGGTGTCCAGGTTGCTCGTGGCCTCACGGACGAACGGATAGGTGTGCTGGAAGCCCGCCCGCTCCGACGCCATGAGGATCAGGGGCAGCATGCCGCCGTAGAGCGCCAGGTAGATCCAGACGTGCTTGTGGAACCCCTTGAGGGAGAAGCCGATGGAGGCGGGCCGCTCTCGATGGAGCAGGATGGTGATGAGCAGCGGGATGACCAGGAACCCGACGATGCACGCCACCGCCCAGCTGAGCCCCGCCTCCAGTGAGATGGGGCCGCCGCCGAAGGGCCCCGGAGTGAGCCGCGCCTGCACCCGGCTCGGCAGCCACCAGTACTCCATGGTGGTGAGCAGCGCCGCGGTGTAGAGCAACGCCAGGGCGCAGCGCCAATCGGTGGATCTCATCCCCTTGGCCATGCTCAGGGGCCCTCACCCGCAGCGAACCCGTCGGGACCCGTCCGGGCGACCGGGTCCCCCGGACGACCTCCCGCCCGCGACTCCGCCCGCTCGACCATGGTCCACATGGCGGCCATTGTGATGGGAGGGGTCCCGGGCCTCAAGCGGGGGCTGGGAGGAAGTGACCGCGTCACGGTCCCGACCTCCCGCTCCTCCCTGCGGTGTCAGAGGATGGTCACGTCCAGCCCGTTGGTGGTGGCGTGGAACAGCAGCGGCGCCACCGGGTCGAAGACGATGGCCTGCACGGTGACCGTCAATCCCTGAGGCAGGCTCGGGGGCACCTGAATCGGCAGCTGCATCGCACCGTTGACGTCCGTCATGAACGACGAGACCACGAACGCCGAGGTCAGGTCCAGGTACACGGACGCACCGGTGGCGAGGAAGCTGGTCTGTTCCGTGGGCAGGCTGGCATACAGGTCACCGGGCATGGCGACGTAGTCGCTGCCGGTGGTCTGCAGGGGCAGGACCTGACCTGACACGGCGGACGCCGACGCGTAGAGCTCCGGCGCCATGGCGCCCGGTGGGGCGAAACCGAGCCCCTTGCGGCGGGTACCGCAGGCGCTGATGGTGACACGCCCGCTCTCCTGACCGTCGATCACCACGTAGCATCGGGACCCCACGGGGAGTTGGTTGATGCTCGTGCGGAGCCGGAACGTGTCCTCCCAGACCTGGCTCCCGAGCCGACGCTTCTCGGCGAGGCCGCTGGTGATGAGGATCGGAGGGTTCCCCTCTCTGAACAGCTGCACCCGGACAGACCCGGTAACGCTCGATGTCCGGACTCGTTTGCCGATGACATCGAAGTTGACAGGCGTCGTCTGATTGGCGCGCCATTCCACGACCTCGATCCGAGGGGGTCCGACGGGCTGGCCGATCACGACAGGAGCAGCGAACGCAAACAACATCAAGGATAGGGAGATACGTGTCATAGCAGGGCTCCTTCATTGCGAGAGATGCGAGTCACACCGAGTGGCGCGACACCCCTACCGCGGCGGCGAGCCCCGCGTGTGGCGCAGATTTCCCCGGTTTGTGAAAAAACGCAGCGGGGTCGGAGGCGGCGGCCGTCGGCTCGCGGCCGTCAGCGGCTCTCTCGGTGGACGAAATATCGGACCGACCGGTCGCGTCGCCAGGCCAGGAACTCCTGGTGGTAGCGTTCGCCGCAGAGCGCCCCGACCTCCTCGTCGGCGTGGAACGCCGCCTCCTGGATATCCGGGTCCACCGGGCGCGGCTCCTGATCCGGGCCCCGCTCCCGTTCGACCACGAAGAAGAAGTAGACCGTGCGTCGATCAGGGGCGGCGCCGAGGAACCCGAACCGCTCCACGACAAACGCCAGCTCCTTCACCCGAATCGCCAAGCCGGTCTCCTCCGCGAACTCACGGACGCAAGCCTGCTCCGCCGACTCACCGCGTCGTACGGTCCCACCCGGGAGATCCCAGCAGAGCACCGGCCCGCTCCCCAGGTCGCGCTCGTTGGAGACCAGCAGGGTGCGACCATCCTCCTCCAGGATCCCCATGGCGCCGCGGACCTGCTGGCTACGGTCGTCGATCTCCTGGAAGGACAGGTCCAGCACCGGATAGTCGCTCCACGACGCGTGGTCGAAGTGCCACCACTCGTACTCGAACACGGTGAAGCCCTCGGCCTCCATGGCCGCTCTCAACCGCGCACGGTTGGCCAGCTCCTGGGGCGCGCCACCGGTCCAGTCCGCGTAGGCGCGCTCCGTGAACTCGTCGAAATCGGAGGGCATGGGCAACGGCGCTCCGGTCCGCCGATCGAACAGGCTCAGGTCCACCGCGCAGCCGCGGTTGTGCCGGGACCCCTCCTCCGGATCGGCCACGAAGATCCGCTCCGCCTCCGGGGTCTCGTCCCAGAACACCTTGGTCACGGACCAGGGTCGATAGCCGTCGAAGACCAACAGCCCGAGCCCGTCCGATGCCAGCCCCTGGTGCACCCTGACGAGGGCCTCGGCCGCCGGACGCTGCAGGAAGGCGCGCGCCTCGGGATAGACGGGCCTGCCCAGGAAGTTGTCCGCGCGGGCATAGCGGACGTCGAGGGCGATGGTGGGGTCCAGGGAGACCAGCTCTGTCAGATCCACGCGCGCCATGGCCGCAACCTATCAGAGGCCCAGGACGTCAGCGAGTTGCGCCAGCACGCGGAACTCCGGCTCCATGGCGAGGCGCCGCTGATCCACGATGCCCAGGCGGACCGCCGCCAGGAACGGCGCGCGCGCCTCGGACTGACGGCCGAGACGGAGCAGGATCAGTGACCTGGTCAGGGCGTCCTCTCCATCCTGCGGCCGCTCGAGCAACCACTCCTCCCCGGCTTCCCGGTCACCGAGCCGGGTCAACGCGAGGGCCAGGGCCCGGCGAGAGCGCCGACCGCTGGCGGTCTGGCGCAGCTCTCGCAACACAGGCAAGGACCGGGCACCGTAGCCGGGCACCCGACCGAGGGCGGTCACCGCAGCGACCCGCAGCCACTGTCGACGGGCGCCGCGAGCGGCATCAAGGAGCGCGTCCATGGCCCGCTCCGTCTGTGATCCCCGCGCTCGTTCATCCGCCCCGGCCACCAGCTCGGCGATGGCGAAGGCGACGGCGGCGGCGGGCTCCGCCGCCGTGGCGCCGCCGCTGAACATCCCCGGAAGCAGCCCCATCATGGCGCCCACGTCATCACCAAGTTGACCGAGCAACGCCGCCAGACCGGAGCCCGCCCCGGCCAACGCCGCGGTGGCGCGCTCCCGCGGATCGACCCGCAGCGACTCCTGCTTCAACACGGTCACCAGGGCGGGGAGCACGCGAGGCTCCCGCAAGCGGCCCAGGGCCCAGGCGGCGCTCAGTCGTTCATGGGGATGACGACCCGGACGCAGCATTTCGGTCAGCAGCTTGACCGCTTCGGAGTCGGGCTGACGCAGCAACCCCAGGGACAGGATCGCGCCGACGCGCGCCCGGACATCCGGAGAGGATCGCAGCGCCTTGAGCGCCGGCTCCAACGCCTCGAGGGTGCGACCGCGCCCGAGGGCGATGAACGCCCTGGCTCTGACGTCCTCGTCGGGATCTCCCTGGGCGACCCGCAACAACTCCGCCACCGCTGGAGGGGTCTGGGGACGCAGCGCCAGCGCCGCCGCGCCGCGGACCTGCCGGGAACGATCCGCCCCCAGGACGTCGAGGAGCGCCGCCCTCGCCGTGGGACCGCCTCGCTCCCCCAGCTCCTGTGCCGCCGCGCTACGGACCTGGTCCGACTGGGACCCATCCTTCATCAACCGCACCAGCAAGGAGATCCCCTGTTCGCCGGGGAGCCTGCCCGCGGCGGTGACGCCGTCGAGCCCAGCCTCCAGATCGTTCACCCGCGGCAACACGCGGGCCAGGACGTCACCGACCCGGCCGCTGACGGTGCCCCCCAGGCTGCCCAGGGGTGCGCGGGACAGCCCCATGAGGGCGGGCCTCCACAAGGACCGGTCTTCCTCCTCCAGGACATCCAGGAAGAGGGGCACGGAGTCTTCGTGGGCCACCTCGCAGAGTCGCCGGAACGCGTCCACCGAAGCGGGTCCGTCCCCCTGCGCGACGGTCCGCAGGAACCGCCTCCCGGCCTCCACTTCCAAAGCCGCCAAGGTCACCGCCGCCTGCGTCCGCAGCGCGTCGGCCACGCCCGCGTCGTTCATCAGACGCGTCAGGGCCGGCTCCGCCCCTGACACACGGAAGCGCGACACCAACTCCATGAGCGCCGCCGCCAGACCGGGGTGCAGCTCGGGCAGCTCGAGCAAACGCACCAGAAGTCGTTCACGCTCTCCCGGTGGGACCGCGAACTCCGCGCTCCGCTCCTGTAGTTGCTCCACCACCCGCAACCTGTCTCCCAGGGGCGCCGTCGGTGACAGGATGGTCCGAGCGGCAACCTCCAGGGTCCCGAAGGCGCCGCTGCGCAAGCGGCTGAGCCGGGCCGGGTCCACCCCCTCCGGGTCGAGGGAGCGCAGCACCTCCAGGTCCTGGGCCGCCTCCTCGTAGCGAAACCCGGCCTCCCGCCGGTCGGCCCGGCGACCCAGCTGGCGCGCGACGGACCGGAGCCCGGTGACCGCCCGCTCATCCCCCGGACTCCTGGCCACGACGTCGTTGTAGTAATCCGCCGCCAGCCGGAGCCCGCCGCCTCGCGCCGCGTCGTCAGCCAGGGCGAGCATGCGCGCGGTGTCGTCAGGTCGTCCGGGACGGCCCAGCGCCGTGGAGATCCACATGGAGAGGAGGAGCAGGGTCCCGAGGATCCCGGCTGACCGCACATGCCGCCCCGCGAATCGCACCACACGACGTCGGAGGGGGACCACCGGCGGGTCGGGTTCGCGCCCGACGAGGACACGCTCCAGGTCACGAGCGAAGGCGCCCGCGTCCTGGTAACGATCTCTCGGGTCCTTGCGGACCGCCGCCTCCAGCACGCTCATCAGTCCGTCGCCTAGGGCCGGACACTGACGGGCGACCCGCAACGGATCGTCCTCCACCACCGAACGGTAGAGGCCCGCCAGATCCCGGGTCGCGAAGGGAGCCTGCAGGGTGAGGGCCTCGATGAGGGTGATGCCCAGGGAGTAGATGTCGACGCGGTGATCCGCAGAGGGAGCTCCCACGACCTGCTCCGGGCTCATGTAGAGCGGTGTCCCCAGTCGTTCACTGGAGAGGGTGAGGGCCACGGTGGCAGCGGTCTCATCCGCCACCAGTCCGAAGTCCAGCAGGTGGACGCGGCCGTCAGGGCCCAACAGCACGTTGCCCGGTTTCAGGTCGCGATGAACGACGGCCCGCGCGTGCGCCACGGCCAGGGCCTCCGCCAGGTCGCGCCCGATCCGGGTCACGGCCCGGACCCATGGAGCGGCGCTCGGTCCGACGTCCCGCGCCCCATCCAGCTCCGGCAACGTTGACACGCAGTAGTCCATCGACTCGGGTTCCGCCGCAGCGACCCCGCGGACCAGGTCCCACAGGGGACGCCCCTCCACGTAGGGCATCACCATGTACGGCGGCTCGTGATCGAACCGGGCCTCCAGGACCGGGACGATGGCCGGATGATCCAGCCGCCCGAGCGCGTGCGCCTCCCGTCGGAAACGCTCCAGGGCTCTCTCGGAGCGCTGCCGATCCCCATGAAGGAGCTTCACCGCCACCCGAGCGCCGTCGGACTCACGGACCGCCTCCCAGACGGCCCCCATGCCTCCACGGCCGACCTCACGGACCAACCGCAGTCCTTCGATTGTTGGAAACCGCTGTGACATCCGTATCCAAGGCCACAAACGGCGCGGGGAATTGATGCGCCGCGGCCTCTAGGGGATCATAGTCCTCGTCAAACCATATTCCGATGCGAATCCTCTCCGCTCACTGCGACTTTGCCCGTATCTCCCTGGCGCTCACCAACTGCAAGGGCTACGCCCTGCAGGATGAAGAGATCCGGGACCCGGTGACCTTCCGCACGGTGTCGGGCCATCCGGACGATGACGCGGAGACCTGGATCGCGCGGGTCCTGGAGGCCGCTGACGACTTCCAGCCGGAGGTGGTGGCCCTGTCCGTCTACGTGTGGTCCCGGTACCGCATGTATGAGGTCACCCGACGGCTGCGTCACCGACACCCGAGCGCACGCGTCCTCTGGGGCGGCCCCGATGTGTCGGACGAGTCCTACGCGGGCGAGCTCCTCAAGGTCCACCACGGGGTCAGCGTCATCGTCCGAGATGAAGGCGAGCGGACGTTCCTCAGACTCCTCCGCCACTGGCTGGACGGGGAGAGCAGCCTGCAGGAGATCCCCGGGATCAGCTACCGGGACGACGAGGGCATCCACACCACGGGGCAGGTGGACTTCCTCGACGACCTGGACGACATCCCGTCGATCCTCGATTCCCCCGAGCTGGCCCCCATCATCGACGACATCCCGGACATCGCCCTGGAGACCTTCCGCGGCTGCTACATGGGGTGCGCCTACTGCTACTGGGGCGGAACCGCGCGGCGGGCGTTCAGCCACGACCGGGTCTTCTCCGACATGGGGCGCATCCTCGCCAAGAAGAACATCAAGAAGATCTGGTTCTTCGATTCCATGTTCGGCTACAAGAAATCCCTCGCGAAGGAGATGCTCCGCTTCATCGTCGAGCACAAGTCCCCGGACCAGTCCATCACCATGTTCCCGAACCTGGACTTCCTCGACGAGGAGCTGTGCGGGCTCTTGCGGGACGCCGGGGTGTACATCGAAGCCGGCATCCAGACCATCAACGAGGACGCCTACGAGTACCTGAATCGGAAGTGGGATCGGAAGTTCCTGGACAGCAAGATCCCCCTGCTCGAGAAGTACGGACTGCGAGCCAACGCCCAGCAGCTGATCCTGGGGCTGCCCGGTGATTCCATCGAGGGGTTCCGACGGAGCATCGACTACGCCTTCGACATGGTGCCGGAGGCGATCCAGGTGTTCCCCTTCTCCGTCCTCCCGGCGACGGGCTACTGGCGTCGCAAGGAGGAGTTCCGGATCCGCTACGAGGGTGAGTATCGGATCGTCTACCACTCCTCCACGTTTCCGGAGGACGACATGATCACGGGCGGCCTCATCATGGCGGGCTGCAAGTGGTTCGATCTGCACCCGGGCTTCGCCACCCAGCTGGTGGGGCTGCTGGGTTGCAAGGCCTCTGAGTGGTTCGAGAACCTGGGCCGCACCTTCATGGAGGTCCACTGGGGACTCGTGGACAGCCCGGAGACCAGACCCGAGGTGCGGTCCCGGCTGCTCTGCCAGGCGTTCATGGCCGAGGACGCGGACCGCATCCGCGGCACCGAGATCATCAAGGTGACTTTCGAGCGCTACTGCCAGGACCCCGCGCTCGTCGCCCCCTTCGAAGAGCTGCTGCGTCATCACGACGTGCTCAACGCCACCGAGGTCCTCGACGCCCGGGTGCTGCCGCCGGAGAAGATCCAGGAGGCCCTTGAAGCGTGGGAGCGCCACCCGGAGGCCATGCCTGTCACGGCCGCCCGATTCAACGTCTTCGACGCGGAGACCACCCGCGGCTCAGGCGCCTTGGAGGACGAAATCCGCTACGCCGCCTGCCCCGTGGAAGGGCCCGTGGACTACTTCGGCAAGACCCTCCCCCGTTTTCGGGTGGTCATCCTGGAGGAATCCGCGGACCAGCCCATCCCGACGCAGCGGGCGGCGGACGCCGCGGATCATGGTCCCTGAGGGGAGCGCTTGATACGGTGGGACGTACCTGGTGGACGAACCCCATGCTCAAGACGCTGCCCATTTCCCTCCTCTGCGCCGCCATCGCGGTCGCCCAGCCGATCCCGGAGATGGAGGCGGTCCAGCGGCTCGCTTCCCAGCAGAACTTCAAAGCCGCGGCCAAGCAGGCGGAGGAGCTGTCACGCCAACACCCTGACCGCTGGGAGACGTACCACGCCGCGGCCAAGAACCTGATGCGGATCCGTCGCTTCAGGCGTGCGGCGGAGCTGTTGATCACCGCCAGGCAGATCAACCCCGACGCCCCGGAGGTCCTCAACGATCTGGCCGCCGCCTATTACAACCAGGCGCAGTGGTCCAAGGCGCTGCACTACTATCGGGAGTTGGACGCCCTGGCGGCCCGCGACACCCGCGCCCAGGGACGCTGGCAGGTCCCCTACCATCGCGGCGTCTGCGCTGAGCGGCTCGAGCTCGTTCAGGAGGCCATCGAGGCGTACAACCGCGCCTTGAACATGACCTCGGGCAACAGCCAGCAGGACTACCGCAAGGAGCTGGAGATCCGGGATCGGATGGCCGGCGTGATGCTCAACTCCGGGCGAACCAAGGCGGCGGTGCATCACTTCACGCGGTTGGTGGAGAGCCAACCCACCAACGGCGAGTTCCAGTACTACCTCGGGGTAGCCCGGCTCAAGCTCGGCGACACCGAGGACGCGGAAGAGGCGCTCCTGGCCGCGCGACGGCTCGACCCCGAGGACCCACGGATCGACCTCCGCCTGGGCAAGCTCTACAACCGCACCGGGGACATCCCCAGGGCCCTGACCTTCTTCCAGCAGGCCGTGGAGAAGAACCCCAAGGCCTACGAACCCTGGTACTCCCTGCGGCAGCTGTACATCCGCAAGAACGACCTGGACCAGGCGGACGAAGCCCACGCCAGGTATCAGGAGCTACACGAGGCCGGGCGCGTCCTCGAGGAACAAATCCGCCAGTATCGACGGACCGTGAAGAACGACCCGTTCCGAAGCGACGTCTACATCGATCACGCGCTGCTGCTGATCCAGAACGGACGGTTCCAGGAAGGCCTGTTCAAGCTGCAACAGCTCCTCGGGGTCGACCCGGATCACGAGATCGCCATCATCAACGTGGCGCAGCTGAACGCGCAGGAGGGCCACTTCCAGGACGCGGTCTACGAGCTGGACAAGATCCTCGAACGGGACCCGGGCCATCCGGTCGCCAACTTCGAGTCCGCTCGCTCGCTGCTCCGGCTGGGTCGCCTGCAACCCGCCTACAGTCACCTGACGCGCTCGTTCGGCCGCGCCGATCGAGAAGAGCATCCCGGGCGCTACGTCACCGCCCTTCAGCTCTGGGCTCATCTGGCCCGCCATCAGGCGATCCGTCGCCCCATGGACCCGATCCCCGAGTTCGAGAAGGCCATGAACCACTGGAGCCAGGACCGTGAGCGCCTGGCGGAGCTCATCGCCCCCTACATGCAGCTCTGCGCGCAGGCAGGGCAGACCAAGCGCATGTACCAGCGGGTGCAGGACGTGCTCCCCGTGCTCGGCGAGGAACACCCTCGCTACGGCCCCACCCTCCAGTTAGCCTTCAAGATCGCTCAGCTGGCCAAGGACAACAACATGGCCGCTCAGTACGAACGGATGCTCATCAAGCTCGGGCAGTGATCCGGGGGACGGTCAGTCCGAGACGACGTCCTCTTCGCCTGGGTCCATCTTCTTGTAGAGCCGGGTCAGCAGCGCCACGACCACGAGGATGAACACCAGCCCGCCGATCTTGAGGACCCATGAGTCCTGGAACCCATCGGGCAACACGTTGGCGGTCAGATAGGCCAGGCCGAAGGACCCCACGAGCGCGCCGCAGAGGATGGCCAGCATGGCCTTCCGCTTCGACATGCCGAGGATCTGGGAGAACAGCGCGCCGCCGATGGCTCCGGTGCCTGACAGCGGGAACATGACGAACGCGCAAGTCCCCAGGAAGGTCGCCTTCCGCATCCAGGGGTTGCGACGGAGCATGAGCTTGCAGAACTCCTGGAGGTCTTGCAGCTTCTTCCCGAGTCCGGGCAAGCGGAACAGCAGCCCCGCGTTGAAGACGCAGATGCAGCCGAAGGACAGGTCCATGTAGGTGATCATGGCCGCCATGTGGTACGGCGTGGTCAGCAACCCGTCCGGGGAATTGAGCAGCACCGCGAACTTCCCCGCCACGGTCGCGATGAGGAACGCCTTGTACCCCACCTCCCACGCCGCGTCGTGACCCACGAGGAGGAAGACCATCAGGAAGATTGAGATGGCCGCCACGACGGGGAGGATCACCGCCGCCAGGGACGTGGAGGGGGTCACGCCGGACTGGTCCGGAGAGTCCGTGCCCGCAGCGTCCACCGGCTGGGTAGCCCCAGGCGCGGAATCGGGAGAATCGGGAGGTTGACCGGACATGTCTGAGGCCGCGAGCGGCCCATGTTATGAGGGCGTCCCTCGGTGTCAACGCGAGCGCCCGAGCCTCCTCATGATCTTCTCCCAGGTTTGACCGTAGACCCTCAGATCCGCTCGTCTGGGGATCAGGAATCGACCCGGCGAGACCCCCTCCACGGCCCAGATGAGGGCCGTGAAGACCCCCAGGTGGAGCCCATAGCAGACGGAGCTGATGGCGGCGGCCCCCGCCATCCCGTGGGCCGGCACGAACTGGAAGTTGAGGGCGAGGTTGGCGGCTGCCACCGCGAGCCCGATCACCGTAAGCAGGAGGAACCGGTTCGTACCGATGAACCAGTAGGACAGCATCACCGCCGCCGCCCACAGGATGCTCCCCGGGATGAGCAGCAGCAGCGGTGTGTAGGCCGGCACCGCAGCCTCCCCATAGAGGACCCACAGCAGCGGCCAGCCCAACAGCCCCAGCATCGCCCCCGGGATCAGGGTCAGCAGAATGACATGGCGCGACGTCTGTGCGATGGCGTCGATCATCCGCTCCCGGTCCTCCACCATGTCCGGGAGCCTGGAGCCCAGCACCTCCTTCACGGGCTGGACGATCAAACGCCGCAGGTGCCCTGTCAGAGCCACCGCCAGGACGTACAGGGCGAGCTCGGAGGGGTCCCCGTACCGCAGCACGATCAGCTTGTCCGATTCCAGGATCACCCAGGCGGCCACGACCCCTCCGTGGATGCGCAGCCCGGAACCGATGAGCCGCCCGAGGACCGCCAGGTCCGGGCGCCACCGCGCCCCGCGGAGCTCCCGGTTGCGGGCGACGAAGACCAGCGCGCAGAGCCCGCCGGCGCCGAACGCACACCCGTAAGACCAGACCGCCCCGTCCACGCCCCGCCCCTGCACCAGCACCAGCACCGCAACCAGGGTGATCAACACGCCGTTCTGCACCAGGAAGCAGATGTTGAAGGCCCGCATGTCCTTCAGGCCCTGGAGCAGACCGCCCAGCACCTTGTGCATGACCGCCAACGGCGCGATCCACATGAGCGAACGCAGCGCCTCCAGGTCGAGGCTGCGCCAGCCGTCCACCTGGCGGTCGTAGTACTCGAACCAGGCGGGGCTCCAGGCGGCGAGGAGCTCGAACAACCCGATCGCGAGACCGCCGAACAGCAGAGCCGCCAGCACGCCGTTGGCCGCCAGGGCGGCGGGCGGGCAGACCCGACGACCGATGAGATAGAGCTGCGGCTCTTCCAGGGAAGGGTAGGCCAGCAACAGGAGCGTCAACCAGGTGATGAGACCGTCCACCTGGCCCTTGCCTTCGGCCCCGATGGTGCGGAACAACGCCACGCCCACCAGGAGCGTGATGACGAACCCCGCCCCCTTGGTGAGGACGGTCCCGACGATGGTGCGGATGACGCTCACGGTCCGGCGGATCGTACGCTAAAGTGCACCCTCATGCGGATCGTCGCCGTCTTCAACGTCCTCATCTGGGGCTCGGTCCTCGGCGCCCTGGGCTGGTTCTTCAACGACATGCACCAGCAACGCCAGGAGGAGCGGGAGCTACGAGCGTCCATCGCTCGACTCACGGAGGAGACACCCTGCGCGCGGATCTATGTCGATTCCGTGGAGGCGGACCCGACCACCGGCGCCACCACCGTCTCCATGCTGTGGCTGGACACGGACAAGGACTGGAAGCGACGCCCGGGGACGGAACAACGCGCGCTGCAGGTCCAGGGCAAGGAGGCCTACTTCGACGCCTATCAGATCGTCTTCAACCAGGACGACATCAAGGAAGGGGACCCCCTGCGCGGCAAGACCCTGACGGTGTTCGCCAGGGTCTTCGGCAGCGACCAGCGACCCAGCGACGGCACCCCGCTGAACATGCCGGGCAACGTCCTGGAGCTTGCGGAAGAGGGGGGCGAGTTGGTCCCGGCCCAGTTCCGACAGGGGAAGGGCGAACCGTCGCCTCTCGAGCGCCGCCTGTGGAGCCGGTTCTGGGAGCTCTGCACGGACCCGGAAGCCGCCGAGCGGGAAGGCATCCGGACGGTCCAGGGAGCCGCGGTCCACAAGCCCATGCAGGCAAAGATGGAGTACCGGCTGAGTTTTGACAACGCGGGCCGGCTCATCCTCGACGGGCCCATGGAGCACGGCGGCTTCATCCGTCAGTAGGCTCCGGCGGCCCTCAAAACCGCAATAAGTCGCACCTGGCGACCTGTTTGGACATCAACTTCCGCCCCCGACCGTGCCGAAAAGACCGGTGGGGAGAAACACCGTGTCCAGACTCATCTACCGTGCGCTCGTCATTCTGGTCTTCGTCTCCGGGATCACCCCGGCACAGCCTCTCGGTCTGAACGCTGACCCGCTGGAGGTGGGGGGCCTGTTCTGCATGGAGACCGTGGGCGGACCGCCGCACCAGACCTGGCACATCGGCTTCGACGCCTCCCCCGGGCCTGTCTCCACGCCCATCGGCACCATCCAGCTGGGGTTCACATCCCAGTTCTTCCTCATCGACTCCCTGCAGTTGGACGCGTGGGGCGCCGGTCAGATCACGGGAGCTGCCGGCAACGCGAGCCTGGGTCAGGTCATCTACTCCCAGGCGGCGGCCAACGACCCTGCGACCTTCTCCGGAGCGCGCTTGTCTCTGCCCTTCGCCGGCGGTGTACACCCGGCCCAGCCGTCCTCGTCCCAGACCATGTTGACCCTCGGGGATGACGACTGGACGGAGGTGGACCTCGGCATGCCCTTCCCGTTCTACGGGACCACGTGGACCACGTGCCACGTGTGCAGCAACGGACTGCTCACCTTCGGCGGCGGCACCATCGACCCCACGGAGCAGATCAGCGACTTCATGGCGGGCCTGCCCAAGATCGCGGTGCTGTGGGACGACCTGTCACCGCAGATCCAGGGCACCGTCCACGTGGAGAGCGGAGCGGGTTGGTTCCACGTCGCGTGGACCAACGTCCCTCAATTCTGGGTCGCAGACGACAACTGCGCCGAGGCCACGCTCTGGGCTGACGGACGCATCAAGCTCCACTGGCCCACCATCGACCTGACGGACGGGATGATCGGGCTGTCCCCCGGCAACTGGATGGGCACGCCCACCTTCGCCGACTACACCGCGACCCCGACCGGCCAGACCTTCGGGAGCGGGCCGATCCTCGAGCAGTTCCTGCCCAGCACCAAGCTGAACGACCTCTCGGGTCAGATGCTGACCTTCTATCCCGCCCTCGCAGGCGGCTACGAGTGGATTCGCTAAGCGGCTCCCGCGGCAGCATTTCCGAAGACCCGCCAGCCCTGCCTGGCTGACCTCCCACGGACTCTCGTGGCTTTGTCCTCCCCGATCCCGGTAGGATGAGGGGTGACCGGGTGCGGTCCCACTGCCGGGACACCACCCTGGAGGAGCCCTATGAGAACGTGGTTGGTCCTGGTCCTGGCGACGCTCCCCCTCTCCGCCCAGACGCCCACGGTCTGCGGCGCGCCGTCCGGCGGAGCGGTCCTCCTCCAGATGCAGGCGGACGTGGGTAACGGCCCTCAGTGGTACTGCCCCACCAAGGCGGACAACCTGACCGTCAGCAACACCCGCTTCAGGATCACGGCGCCAAAGGGCAGCTGGTGCACCCTCGTCCCGCGGGCCTACATCTCGGGCTCCAGCACCACGGCAGACCAGCTACGCGCCACCTATCCGTGGCTCGACTTCATCGCCTCCACAGACCCCCAGAGCATCGTCCCCGGGGCCGCCCCGACCCCGATGGTGACCGTGGACCCCGGCCTCCTCTGGTTCTTCATCTGGAACGGTCTGGTCTCCCCGGTGACGGGGAGCCTCTCCAACGAAGCCGTCCGCGACCTGTTCGTCCCCATCCTTGAAGACCCCTCGAACCCCGCTTCCGCATACAACCAGCGAGCGTGGGACGCCCAACCGGACGGCTGGATGGCAGACCCCAACGGCACCGGAATCGGGCTGCACATGGCGGGCTTGTGGTCTGGAGTCCTCACGGACCCATCTCCCGGAAGCGACTCCGGCGAGTTCAGCATGGAGGGCCTGACCCGCACCTGCTGCCTGCTCCAGGCGCCGAGCGCCGACGCCGCCAATCAGTTCCTCTCCAGCCCGGACTTCCTCCAGGCCCTGATCGAGGGAATGTCCGTCGAGCTCCAGGTGGTGTGCATGACCAGCGCGACCAGCGTGACTCCCGGGACCTCCGACCTCAACGCCCCGACTCTCGGGATTCCGAACATGCCGGCGGTCAACTTCAGCAACTCCATCGTCGTCGGATCGGGGGTGGTATCGCCCCTCACCGGCAGCGGAGGTCAGTTCCAATTCGTCCAGGCAGGGACGAGTCTGGACTTCGTCGCCCAAGGAGTGATCCCGCGCCCCACAGGCCCGGCGGTGGCCATCTTCGGAGACCACGGCGGCAACCCTCTAGCGGCCGTACCCGTGCTCGCGAGGGGCACCCTTCGGGCGCCGTTCAGACATCAGACGACGCCCCCGTTGGGCGTCGGTAGCAATTCCACGGTCAGCGTCACGTTCGGCGTCGTCCCAGGTCCCGGTCCGGTCACCACACCCGTGGCCACCGTCACCTTGTTCAGTATCGGCTCCGTCCTTCCCTGAACCCAGGGCACGACCTGACCGTCAGGCGCGAAGCCTGCGAAGTGGTCACTGCCCGGCGGCCTCGAGCACCCGCGCGAAGTACTCGAATCGGCGTGGGTCGTCCCCCACCACGTCCGCCGCCAACCGGTCGTCATCCTCGATCAGCTGCAGCACATCCGCCAGCAGGAGGCTGGCCGTGCGCCGGTCGCCGTCGGCGAAGGACAACACCCCCTTCAACCAGCAGGCCGTGAGCAGCTCCGTGGAGCGGGGCACCCGGACCCCGCGATACCCTCGCTCCAGCATCTTGGTGAGGAACTCGAGGGCGTCCGCGACCAACTCCGGGGGCTTCGGGGCCCCTGCGGCTCCCACGGCCTCGAACGCGACGAACCCGAGGTCCAACGCCGCGGCGAAGTTCCGGTCACTCACATCCAGCGCCGCCCGGAGCTCGTCCGCACGAGACCCGGCTCCCAGACGTCCCGCCACCCGAGCCTGCAGGTAGTGCAGGTCCGAGGATGCCTGGGGGTCCCTGCAACGGGTCAACTCCTCCTCCGCCCGGCCATGCAACTCTCTCAGTTGCTCTCGCTCCTCAGGGTCCAGGTCCCCCGGACGTCCTCCGCCGTTCGGCATGGCGATCAGGGTCAGCAGCAACTCCTGGGCGACCGCACGCTCACGGCGCCACCGACGGCGCGCCACAGACGCCGCCTTTCTGGCCAGCTGCACGGCTCTGTCGGGGGCCACGGTGCCCAGCTCCGTCGCCTGGATCATCAGCAGTTTCCAGTGGTCCGGATGAGCCGCGATGGCCCGATCCAGCAGATCCCGGGCCGCCACCTCCTGGTCCTGGCGCCGCAGCAACTCATGGAATGTCGCCGCCTCCCGAGGAGTCCACCGATCCTCGTCCGGAAAGCGACCCCTGTACTCCTCGAACATCCGTCGAGCGGCGTCCAGGTCACCGAGGATGAGGTTGATCCGGGCGAGGTTGCGCAGGAGGGCCGGCCGCAGGGCCTCACCGCCACCCTCGAGTCCCTCGAAGGCCACCCGCGCCGCCACCGCCTGATCCTCGTCCTCCGCCAGCCACACCGCCCGGGCGTAGAGGACGCGGTCGTCGCCGCGACCATCAGGCCCCTGGAGCGCCAAGGCGAGCTCCGCGTACTGGTCCTGCCTCGAGCGCTCCGCCTCACGAAGCGCGAGGAACGTGAAGAGGTGTTCCTGGGCGGCCCGGTCGCCGGCGGGAGGCAGATCACGCAGCTCCTCACCGAGGGCCAACGCGCGCAAGGCCGCTGCGGCGCGGCCCGACCTGCCCTCCAGCAACGGCAGCGCGCGGCGAGGATCTCCGTTCCGTTCACGGATCAGGTAGAGGGCGCGGACCAGGACCCAGGCGTGGGCCCGGTCACCGGTCGCTGCCGCCCAGCCGCCGCAGGCGACCAGGCTATCTTCCAGCCGGGCCATCAAGGGCTGCATCAACCCCACGTCCTGGAAGTCGAGCCCCTCGATGGTCCGGTCCAGGATCTCCTCCAGCAGCCGCACGGCCACGAGTCGATGGCGCAGCAGCGCCACGCGCGGATCATCGGGGCGCCGCGCGCCAGCGCCCGCCAGCAGCTTGTCCGCGACCTCCACGTCCCCGCTCCACAGCGCATCCTCTGCCGTCCGCAGGCTCTCAGCGAGGAGACGCTCGTCCTCCAGTCGTGTCACGCCCACCCAGACCAGCAGGACGACGATCACAGCGAGCGCCACGCCGATCCCGACGGAGAGTCGCCGGTGACGGTTCACGGCCTTGAACGCGCGGGTGAAGGGACCGATACGTCGGGAGACGATGGGCAGGTCGTCCAGATACCGCTGCAGGTCCTCGGCGAACTCCTGGGCCGTCTGGAATCGCCGCTGCCGGTCCTTGGACATGGCGCGGAGGATGATGGTCTCGAGGTCCCGGGCCCCGCCGGACAGGTTCAGCTCCGCCGGCTCCACCATCAGCACCTGTCGGATCAGCACCTCGGGATCGGAGGCCTGGAACGGCGGACGGCCGGACACCGCCTGGTACAGGGTGGCTCCCAGGGAATAGACATCGGTCCGTCCGTCCAGAACGCCGCCGGAGTGCCCGGCCCGGAGCTGCTCCGGCGACATGTACAGCAGCGTGCCGGGAACGGTGCCGCGACGCGTCAGGGTGAGATCCGACGCTCCGCGGGCGAGCCCGAAATCCAGCACGAAGGGCGTGTCCCCGTCGAGCATGATGTTGCCGGGCTTGATGTCTCTATGGATCACCCCGGTCTCGTGGGCAGCGTGGAGTCCGCGAGCGATGGCGAGACCGATGCGCGCCACGTCCCTGGGCGGCAACGAGGACTCCAGCTGATCCAGCGCCGGGCCGGACAACCACTTCATGGCCAGGAACGAGAACCCACCTTCCTCCCCCACGGCGTAGACCGGCACGATGTGCGCGTGATCCAGGGCGGCGGCGATCTCCGCCTCCCGCTGGAATCGGGCCGCGGCAGACGAGTCCTGCCCGTCCCGGGTGAGGACCTTGAGCGCGACCAGACGACCGAGAGACTCCTGTCGCGCCAGATAGACCTGTCCCATACCTCCGGCGCCCAGGAAGGACAGGACACGGAAGTCCCCCAGGCGGGTCCCGTTGAGTCCTTCTTCCGGGTCCTGGCCTCCGCGGAGCGTATCCAGGGCACCCGTCGCCGCCTCCTCCTGATCCACCAGCCGACGCACCACGGAGACCAGCTCCGGCGCGTCGGCACAGAGGTCCTCGATCAGGGGGCGCTCTCCGTTCTCCAGGCTCTCGAACCAGGCCTCCAGGATGACCTGCAACTGCTCGTTGTCCGAGGTCTCCGGGAACTCCATCAGTCGTTCGCTCGACGCAGTCCTTCGAGCTTGAGGGCCAACGCCGCCCGAGCGCGGGACAACAGCATGCGCGCCGCGGACTCGCTCCTGTTCATCTCCTCCGCGATCTCCTGGTGGCTGCGACCTTCGATCATGCGCATGACGATGACCCGCCGGTGGTCCTCTGCCAGCTCCTCGAGAGCTCGCGAGACAAGCACCAGGTCCTCCGCTCGCACCGCGTCCACGCTCGGGGTCGGGCCGTCGAACTCGGCGCCGGCGGCTTCATCGATGGGGAGGGGTCCCCCCGCGGGATCGCGGCGCTTCCTCGCCTGGAAGAACTTGCCCTTGTCACGGATGTTGTTCTCCATGATCCGGGCCACCCAGGCCACGAACTCGGACTCGTCCTCGCCCTCGAAGGTCGCCACGCCCTTCACCACGTCCAGGTAGGTGCTCTGGAGGACATCCGAGGTGCGGATGCGAGCCCTCAGTCCGGGACCGAGGCGCCCTTCCGCGATGCCTCGGACGCGGTCCTGCACGGCCTCCAGCAACCGATCCAGGGCGCCTCGATCGCCGGCGCGGGCCAGACGCAGGTCTTCGGTGATGCGGTCCCTATCCATGCTCGGACATCCTAAGCGGACGGACAGGGTCAAGTCACGAGGAGAGACAGATCCTCGAGCAACCCCGGGTAATCTCCGTAGCGCCCGGCAGGGGCCTTGGCCATGAGCCGCTCCACCAGCAGCTGCACCGCCGGGTTGATCTTCGCTCCCGTCGCCGCCAGGTCCGGGACCGGCGCCCGGGCGTGGCCCGCGCGCAGGGCGGCGACGGACATCCCCCGGAACGGGAGCTGTCCGGTCGTCATCTGGTAGAGGCTCACCCCCAGGCTGTACATGTCGCTGTGGACCGTCGAGATCCCGTCGCCCGTGAACCGCTCCGGGGCGGCGTAGGCTGCCGTGCCCCGCCGCTCCGTCTCCACCGCCTGATCCCGGGAGGGCCGACGCTTCAGGTCCACCTGGGCGAGGCCGAAGTCGCACAGCTTGAGCCGCCCTTCGGTCATGAGGAAGTTCCCGGGCTTGACGTCTCCGTGCACCACGCCCGCCTGCTGATGCGCCACGTTGAGGGCCCTGGCCGCCTCCCAGACGATGCGCACGGCGTCCTCCCACGGGAGCCCGCCGGGTTGACGCATGCGCTCCCGCACGGACTCACCGCGGACCAGCTCCATGACGATGTAGTGGAGATCCTCTTCGCTGCCGCGGCCGTAGACCTGAACGATGCTGTCGTGCCTGAGCGACGTGAGCACCCGCATCTCTTCGATGAAGCGCACCAGATAGGTGGCGTTGCGGGCGAGGTGGGGACGCAGCACCTTGATGGCCACGTCGCGGTCGTTCTCCACGTCTCGTGCCTCGAAGACGATCCCCATCCCGCCGGACCCGATCTTCCGCACCAGGCGGTACCCGCTGAACACCAGCGCCCCGATGGTGCGGCTCTTCCCCCGACGCCGCACCTCGGTCCCGCAGCGAGGACACCGGTCCAGCCGGGGAGCGAAGAGGTGCCCGCAATGGAGGCATGGGTTGACCAGCTCCTCCGTCGGCTCGGCGTCGCGGATCGCCTCCACCCTGAGGGTCACCTCCCCCGCCTTGATCTCATCTCCCTCGGTGACGCGCTCCTTGCCGGACACCGGCTGCTGGTTGAGCAGCGTGCCGTTGCGCGAGCCCAGGTCCTCCAACACGCACTCCCCGTCCTCTCCTGACAGCCGGCAATGAAACCGCGACAGCCCCTTGCAGTCGGGCAGGGAGAGGTCGCACTTCTTGCTGCGACCGACGACCACCGCGTGCCCTCTGAAGGTGCGGTGGACATCGTCGCCGTCGCTCCTGAAGGAGATCCGGATCACCGCGGGGTGCCCCGATGGAGCGGCCGCCGCCCATGAAACAACTCCGACACCACCGGCTTGATCCTGCTGGACCAGACCGCGTACCCGGCCTCGTTGAGGTGCAGCCGATCAGCCACGAACCACTTTGGATCGGGCATCCCGTCCTCATCCATGAGGGCGCTGGCGGTGTCGATGTACACCAGACGCGGATCGCCCTCGCAGGACTCCTCGATGAGGCGGTTGGCGGCCCTCACCGTCGGGATGTGACGCCTCCTGGCCAGGGTCGGGGTGATGGCGATGTAGCAGATGGTCAGGCGCGGCTGGCGCTCGCGCAACCTGGTGACGAGCTGCGCGACCAGGTCCCTCACCTCCTCCGCCGACCTGGGACGGTCTCCGGCGATGTCGTTGGTGCCGCAGAACACCACCACCAACCGCGGGGTGTGGGCGGAGACCAGCTGGTCACAGTAGTAGATGACGTCGAACAACCGCGAGCCGCCGAAGCCCCGGTTGACGGTCGGCAGCGGAGCCATGTCCGCGTGCAACGTCTTCCAGAGCCTGATGCTCGAACTCCCGACGAAGACCACCCCATCACGGGGCGGCGGAGCCTCCCGATCCCCGGCTTCGAATCGCCGGATCGCCGGCTCCCAACGGAGGGGGTCGGCCCCTGGAGGGATGGGTGGTCTGCCCTGGTCGCTGGCGCAGGAAGCGGACACGAGCAGCAACCCGACAACGAGGAGGGGGCGCGAGCCCAGCAGCGTCATGTCATCCGATGTTCCGCGCCGCAAACCCGCCCCTGATCACCAGGCCGCGGCGCGCCCCCCGTGACGGGGGTCAGACGCGGCGGACATGGGGCCATCCGGTGCGAGGCGGGAGATCCCGTGGGCGTCCCCCATCCAGCTGGACCGAGCCTTCAGGACGTGCCCGCGCTTGATCAGCCCGGCCCGCACATCCGGGTTGATGCCGAAGGGCTCATACAACAGCCGATCGGGCAGCCACTGGTGGTGGATACGCGGCGCCGCGATGGACTGGGCGATGTTCATACCGTGATCTACGAAGTTCATGACGCATTGCAGCACCGTATTGATGATGGTCGGACCACCCGGGGTTCCGATGACCATGACCACACGGCCGTCCTTCTTGAGCAGCGTCGGCGTCATGGACGAGAGCGGCCGGCGCTTCGGCCCGACGGCGTTGGCCTCCCCCTGGATGAGCCCGTACATGTTGGGGACTCCAGGGGCCGCGGCGAAGTCATCCATCTCGTTGTTGAGCAGGAACCCCGCCCCCTTGACCGTGACCCCGCAACCGTATCCCCCGTTCAAGGTGGTCGTGCACGCCACGGCGCAGCCTGAGGCGTCCATGGTGCTGTAGTGGGTGGTCTGTTCACTCTCCGGATCCTGCGGAGGCATGCCCTTGGACGGGGTCGCCTTCTCGGTGATCCGCTCGCGCAGGCGCTTGGCGTACGTCTTGGAAGCCATGGCCTCATGGGGCACCCGCG
Organism: uncultured Isosphaeraceae bacterium; assembly: GCA_964507445.1. GTDB lineage: Bacteria > Planctomycetota. The sequence continues at coordinate 38,046 of CAZDQF010000015.1, read as the reverse complement.
TGTAGTCCGGGTCTCCCATGTACACAGCACGATCGTGGAAAGCCAGACGCATGGACTCCACCGTGAAGTGAACCGTGCGCTCGGACCCGGGGCCCCACTCCCCGATGGGATAGTCCTCGAGGAGGTTGAGCATCTGGACCAGAGCCGTGCCGCCCGAGGAAGGAGGCGGCATGCTGATCACCTGGAAACCGCGGTACTGGCCGCGCACCGGCTCCCGCTCCTTCACCTCATAGCCGACCAGGTCATCGTGGGAGATGAGGCCCGCGCCGCGCTTCATCTCCGCCACGATGAGGTCGGCCGTGGGCCCCTTGTAGAACCCGTCGGGACCCAGCTTGGCCACACGCTCCAGGGTCACGGCCAGGTCCGGCTGCTTGATCAGATCTCCCGCCCGCCACAGCGCGCCACCCTTGAGGTAGACACGCTTGCTCTCCTCGAACCGAGCCAGCTTCCTCCTCGCTCCCCGCAGGGAACCCTCCAGCCAGCGCGAGACGACGAAGCCATCCCGGGCCAGTCGGATCGCCGGGGCCATGACCTTCGCCAGCGGCAACTTGCCGTAGCGCCGCTGGACATGACAGAGCCCGGCGACGCTCCCGGGGACGCCGGCCGCCAGATGACCGACACGGGATCGCGCAGCCACGGCCTTGCCGTCCTCGTCCAGGTACATGTCGCGGGTGGCCGCCGCGGGCGCCATCTCGCGGTAGTCGATCGCCACCTCCCGCCCGTCGGGCAGGTTGATCACCATGAAGCCGCCTCCCCCCAGGTTCCCCGCCGTGGGCAGGGTCACGGCCAGGGCGAAGCCCATGGCCACGGCGGCGTCGACCGCATTCCCGCCGGCCTTCATCACCTGGATTCCCACGGCAGCCGCCTCCGGCTCCGGGGACGCCACGGCCCCGTTGCGACCGGTAACCGGTCGGGCGGCGACCTGCCCAGCGGCGTCGGTCAGCAGGGAGGTCAGGAGCAGGACGGCGGCGACGAGCGGGAGGTGCTTCATGGGGCCAAGTCTAAGCCCGGAAGAAAAGAAGAGGGGAGCCCTGATAGGGCTCCCCTCTTGAAACGGGACTCCGATGGAGTCAAGTGAAGCGTTGCGTTGGAGTATCCCTTCCCCCAGAGGCCCCAAAGGGCCTCCAACCGATCAGAGGTCCCACGGGCCCCAAAGCCCCCTCCGACCGGCTCTCTTCTCCTGTCCGGGTAACCTTTCGGCTTGCTGGCAAAGCTCCCTTGACGCCAATCTCTGAAAAAACCCAGGTGGCGAGGAATTGTGGGCGCCCAGGGGGATGCGCCTTGAACTGCCCATAAAGAACGAGATGGGACCGAAGAATCGATCCCATCTCGCCCTGCCCGCAGCGTCCCGACCACCATGGCCGGGACCTTTCACAGGGAGGGATCGCACCGTGCGCCGGTCTTGCGCGAATTTCCTGACCTGGTCGACAGGATCAGGGACAGGGGTTGCCCAGGTTGTCGAAGCAGACCGGGTTCGTCGTCCGCTCGATCAACCCGCTGGGGCCGAAGATGCCGGCACAGCAGTAGATGCGGACGAGTCCGGGAGGCAGGGCCGCGAAGGGGCTCAGGTCGAAGGCGGAGACCGCCACTCCCTGTGCATCCAGTACGCCGAGAGGCATGTTCACCAGGTACTGCTGCACCGACTGATTGGCGAACATGAAGCTGGCGAGCCCGTCCGAGAACACGGAGAGCCTGAAATAGGGAGCTGAGAACCCGTCAGCGCCCAGCGCCTGGGGGTTCGTACCGCTGAGGCTCGCGAGGAGCACGAACATGTCTCCGCCACGACCGGGCGCCGAGATCGCCAACGGGATCACGCCTCCCAGACCCCCAACCTCGTAGAGGGACGGAGGAACATCCGATCCATCCAGCGCATCGGACCCACGTTCCACTTCCACGGAGGTGGCGACCCCATCCCCATCCACATCGGAGCCCGGCAAGGCCTTGCTGGACCACTCGAGACCCAGGGGGTCGCCCCGCGTATTGGTCGCGTAGGGCATGGTGATGGAGGACACCAGGACACCGCCGAAGCCGTAGCAGGTGACGGTCTGGGAGGCGATGTCCTCCACCCAGACGTGACCTCCCTGATCCGGAATGAGCTGTCCGAAGACCGAACCGAACACCGGGAACTGGTCAGTCAAGGTCCCGGTCAAGGCGTGGAAGCGATAGGCCTGCCCGCTCTGCCCGATCATGACCGCCGAGGCGTCGCAATCTGCGGCCATGCGAATGGCGGGCTCCGGGAGCACCAGGGTGACCTCCGTGGTCCCCGTCGGACCCAGCAGCGCCGCCACGGATTGCCCCGCGAAGCTCACCAGAAGGTAGCCGGCCGGTAGCATGACCAGCTGATCGATGACCGCGGAACTGGTGACCGGGGTGATCGCCTGGACGCTGCCGTTGACGATGCGTGAGATGGTCCCGGACCCTCGGTCCGCGGTCCAGAGGACACCCTCCGGTCCCGCGCGCAGCTCCACGGCGTTGATCCCCACGGGGATGGGAGGCTGGAGGGTCGCGCCTGCCAGGGAGAGGACCTGCACCGCGCTCTGCTGCAACGGATGCGGGTTGATCAGGATGGCGAGATCACCGCCGCTGGTCTGGACGATGCCGCGGGCACCGGGGACCGGCAGGGTCCCCGTCAGGCCTGATCCCGCGCCATAGGCCCGGATGGCACCGCTCGGCACACCGATTCCGTTCCAGTAGCCGTCGTCACACACCCAGACCTTTCCCAGGAGCAGATCCTTGCAGACACCGCCGCTGCCCAGGGTCGGCCCCGGGTAGGTGTTCAACAACACCCCGCCCCGACTGCACTCGAAGACCGCTCCGGGACCGGCCCCGCCAGCCTGGATCAACCACAGGCGGTCGTCGAACTGCCCCTTCGACAAGGGCGCGACCAGGATCAGCAGTATGAGGATGCGGAACATGAAGGTCTCGCAGGGCACGAGAAGAAGCCGGTGGGACTTCGTCAGCACCATCAAGGATGCCTCCCGATGGGTCCGGATTGCATGATTCCCGGACCCGCGGTCGGGTTTTCCGCAGCACGGATATTTCGATCGCAAACCGTGCCCAAACTATATGTTACAGTAATTCGCACCATGGGCGTGAGCGTGATGGAACAGACCAGGGTCCCCATCGGGGAGCGGTCCTTCGAAGGCCGTTGGGAGTTCCCACGCGGGCACACCCCGCCTTTCCCCCTCGCCGTGGTCCTTCCGGATCGTCCCGACCGCGACCTGTCCGGGGCGCTGCCATCTCGCCCGCGGGTCCGGCCATTCCTGGAACTCGCCCACGCCGCCGTCTTCCGGAAACTCGCCCTGTTCCGCTGCAAACCACTGGAGGGGAGCGGCTTCGGCCCCTCCATCACGGCCGCCTGGGGACATGCATGCCGCCACCCCCAGGTGTCCAAACAGCGGATCGGGATGATCATCCTCGGCGCCCAGGGCTGGCTGCAGGCGGCCCGACGGATGGCCTCCCTGCGCGAGAGCTGCGAACCCCTCGCAGCCGTGATCGTGGCCCCTGACCCCGATCCCGACCTCAGTTCCCTCGATGGGGTCCCCACCCGGATCATCCGGCACGAAGACCTCACGGACGACCTGCAACGCCGCGACGACTGGATCGCCGGGCGGGCGATCACCCACCCCGGGGTCCTGAGCGACGTGACGGAAGCGATGGCGGACCTGCTCAGGCCACGTTGGGAGCGGGTCGCCCGGCCGCCGGGCACCGCCATCGGCGAGTCAATGGAGGTCTGACGTCGCAGGGGCCGGCGGGATGGGCCCGGCCCGATCAGGGTCCTCGTGCATGAGCCTGTGAACGACCCAGTCGAGCGCCGCTTCGTCCTCTCGGGCGAGCACGGCTGCCAGCTCGGAACGACCGGACTCTGCGGTGTCCCGCTCCTGTAGCTTGGGGAAACGCCCGTCCTCGTATCGCGGTACGTACCGACGCCAGAAATCCAGATGCCATCGTAGGAAGTTGCGGACGGACGCCTCGCCCCGCTCATCCTCTCCCCAGTGTTCCGTCGCCAGAACGACGTAGCGCCTTCCCACTTCCAGCCGCTGTTCCGGGCTGATGTCCCAGTACGCCCCCTCCGCCGCTTCCTTGAAGATCCAGGGTTTGATGAGGGCCCCCCTGCCCACCATCACCCCCGCACATCCCGCCTGGCGGCGGAACGCCGTGGCCTCATGGGGAAACAGAATATCACCGTTCCCCACCACGGGTACGGAAACCGCCTGCACCACTTCACCGATCCGATCCCAGTCAGCGGCCTGACGGTACCTCGCGGTTCGCGTCCGCCCGTGGACGAAGATCCCGTCCGCGCCCCCATCCTCCGCCGCCCTGGCGACTTCCGTGTGAACCAGCCTACGGGCGTCCCAGGCGAGGCGAATCTTCACGGTCACGGGGACGTCGCCCACCGCCGCCTTCATGGCGCGGACGATCTCCCCCACCTTGCGTGGCTTGTTGAGGAGCGCCGATCCCAGACCCCGACGGGTGATCTCGTGGATGGGACACCCCAGGTTCACGTCCACCAGGTCGGCGCCCCGCTCCACGGCGAGGGCGGCGGCCCAGGCCATCTCGTCCGCGTCCCTCCCCGCCAGCTGGGCACCGAAGCACCTCTCGGAGGGATGGCGCCTCAAGAGCGCGAACTCGGGACGGCTGCGCTTCCGCAGCTTTCGCGAGACGGCCATCTCCCCCATGGTGATGGTCGCTCCGAACTCGTCACACAGACGGCGATACGGGAGGTTGGAGCCCTTGGTCATGGGAGCCAGCACCACCGCGCCGTCCAGCAGGTTCTCGAGATTGACGGTCATCAGGGCTCCATGTCTGCCAGTTCCGTCCAGATCGGTAAAGTGCCGGTGTCATGAACCCGGGCGAACGGACACAGGCGACGGACCTGGTCAGGGAGCTGGTGGAGCACCACGGCTTCCTGACCCTTCGGGTGTCCGTGAGCACCGGCCGCCACATCATCCTGACCCTGGACGCGGACCCGGGACCGGTCACCATGGAGGATTGCACCACCATGAACAGGGCCATCCGCCGGGGCCTGGAGGAGGCGGGGCTGCCAGCGGACGACTACTCCATCGAGGTGGAGTCCCCGGGGGTACGCCGTATCCTGAGCACAGAGAGGCACTTCGAGCGATTCGCAGGGGAACGTGCGAAGGTCGTCCTGGCGGAGCCGACCGCGGACGGTCAGACCGTGGTGCGGGGCGTCATCGAACGGGTCGCCGCCGGGAAGATCAGGCTCAAGCCGGACCATGGCCGGCCCTACGACCTGGACCTGGCGGAGATCGACTCCGCCAATCTGGACCCGAGGTACTGATGGTCCTCGTCCTCAGCGTCCTCATCCTGTGGGTGATCTCCCTCTGCCTCCACGAGTACGCCCACGCGCGGGTCGCCTTCGCCGGAGGTGATGACTCGGTGGTGGAGAAGGGGTACCTGACCATGAACCCGGTCAAGTACCTGCACCCGTTCATGAGCGTGGTCATCCCCGTGCTGATCCTGCTGTGGGGAGGAGTGCCGCTCCCCGGCGGCGCCGTCTACATCGATCACTCACGGCTACGCAGCCGCGACTGGGAAGCCGCCGTCGCCGCCGCCGGTCCGGCCACCAACCTGTTGATCCTGCTGCTCTGCGGAGCCGTCTTCCGGCTTGGACTGCTGGATGCATCCAACCTGAGCGACTCCCTCACCCTCACCATCGCCCTGTTCGCCTTCTTCCAGGCCTTCGCCACCATCCTGAACCTGCTGCCCGTCCCCGGACTGGATGGATTCGGGATCATCGCCCCGTATCTGCCGCCGCAGGTACGCCGCTCGGCCATGGAGTTCTCCACCATCGCGTTCGTGCTCTTGCTGATGCTGCTCATCACCAACAACCCGGTGAAGGCACACATGCTGGGCATCATCATCAGCATGGTTGAGTTGATCGGCATCCCGTGGATCACCGTGCGCGAAGGCTATGTGGCCTTTCAGCAGACAATCGGCAGATAGCCGAGCGTGAATCCACCATCGTGATCACGTACAGTTGACCCAGCGCGCGTCTTGCTGCGCTACCACCGCCACATGGCACTGAGGTCACGACAGAGGTTGGGGAAGTACCGCATTCAGCGGCGTCTCGCGACAGGCGGTTTCGCCGAGGTCTACAGCGCCTTCGACACCGTCGAAGGGATCGATGTGGCGGTGAAGATCCCCCACGAACACCTGCTCAGTCGGGGTGTCTTGAACGACTTCCGCAAGGAGGCGAGGCTCACCGCGCCCCTCGATCACCCCAACATCCTCCCGATCAAGACCGCGGACGAGCTGGGCGGGCAGTTCGCCATCGTGACGCGCCTCGGGGTGGAGACCCTGTCGGACCGCCTGACCCGCAGGCTTGGGGTTTCGACCATCCTGGATTTCTCCGAGCAGCTCCTCTCGGCGCTGGCGTTCGCTCACCGCAAGCGGATCATCCACTGCGACCTCAAGCCTGAGAACCTGATCCTGTTCCCGGACAATCAACTCCGTCTGGCTGACTTCGGCATCGCCAAGGTGGCCAGGAAGACGGTGTCCACCTCCGGCGCCGGGACCATCGGCTACATGGCCCCCGAGCAAGCCATGGGGAAGCCCTCCATGCGCTCTGACGTGTTCTCCGCAGGATTGCTGATCTACCGGATGGCCAGCGGTCAGCTGCCGCGGTGGCCGTTCCGTTGGCCCATGGAGGGTCACGAACGCCTCGAGCGCACCCTTCAGCCCGGTCTGATCCGCATTCTGAAGCGGGCCCTGCAGGTGGACGAGCAGAAGCGCTTCCCGAGCGCGGTCCAGATGCTGGAGGCGTTCCAGCGCGTCCCTCGATCGCGCCCGCTCCGGCGGAACGGAAACACCCCCACCGGCAAACGCCAGAATCGACCGTAAGAACAGAAATAACAATGACTTGGATGGCCTCCACGGCATTCGGCCAGGGCTCTCACCGGTTCGTTCTGGGATCTCCGCACCCCGGGGGGCAGAATGAACTCAGAGGATCATGCCGACTGCCTCTCCCGCAAACCCGCACCTTTTCACCGGGATGGACATGGTGAAGAGCGCGTCCGCAGAGTTCTGCGGCGGGCGGGCGCTGGTGTTCAGCCAGCGCGCTCCGGGCAAGGACGGCCCCAACGAGGATGGCGCGGCGCTGGTGCCATACGACGACACCTCAGGCCTGTTGATGGTGGCGGACGGGGCCGGCGGGCAGAAGGCGGGAGAGGAGGCCTCGGGGCTGGCCATCAGTCGCGTGGCGACCTCCGTCCGACGCGCCCGTGAGGCCAGGACCGACCTCCGCGACGCCATCCTGGACGGGATCGAGGAAGCCAACAAGGCCATCTCCGACCTCGGGGTAGGGGCCGGCGCCACCCTGGCCGTGGTCGAGCTCCGCGACGGCAACGTCCGCCCCTTCCACGTCGGGGACTCCACCATCCTCACCGTGGGACAGCGCGGACGGGTCAAACTACAGACCGTCCCCCACTCCCCCACCGGCTACGCGGTGGAGGCGGGGCTCATGGACGCCAAGGAAGCCCTCAGCCACGAAGAGCGACACCTCGTGTGCAACATGCTTGGTACCCAGGACATGCGGATGGAGGTGGGCTCGGCCCTGCAGCTGGCTGACCGGGACACGGTCCTCCTCGCCTCGGACGGCCTGTCCGACAACCTGACCGAGGAGCAGGTCATCGAGATCATCCGCAAGGGCCCGCTGGAACACGCGGCCCAACGGCTGGCGACGCGGTGCCGTGAGCACATGGAGGGCCGGCAGGAGCCATCCAAGCCAGACGACCTCACCTTCGTCCTGTTCCGCATGAATGCTCCCGCCGCGGCGAGGCGCGCCTCTTGCCCGTCCGGCCCCGCGGTAGTGTGATGGAGGAACGCACAGGAGTGCGCCGCTGAGCCGAATGGCCACTGACAACCATGGATGACCTGGAGAACTAGACTTGTCGGTGCGCTACGCGATTGTCTCCGACATTCACAGCAACCTCGAAGCGTTCGTCGAGGTGCTGAAGGACATCGATGAACGCGACCACGAGACCATCTACTGTCTCGGTGACATCGTGGGCTACGGTCCGGATCCGGAAGCGTGTACGGATCTGGTCATGGAGCGGTGCGCCAAGACCATCCGCGGCAACCACGACGAGGCCCTGTTCACAGGTGCGGAACGCTTCAACCCGTTCGCCCGGGCCGCCATCCGCTACTCCCGCGAGCGCCTCAAGCCCGGACTGCTAAGAGGACGTCATGCAGCCGACCGCTGGGATTGGCTGCGAAACCTGCCGCTCACGTTTCGAGTCGGTGAGGGGCTCTTCGTCCATGGATCGCCGAGAGACCCGGTCAACGAGTACGTCTACCAGGAGGACGTCTTCTTCAACGCCGAGCCAAAGCTACGAGAGATCTTCGAGCAGACCGAGCACGTGGTGTTCTGCGGACACACCCACATGCCCGTCATCATCCGCTCCGACCTGAAGACCTTCCCACCCAACGACGAGCAGCCCGAGCACGAGCTCCTCCCGGAAAACAAGTACATCGTCAACTGCGGGTCCGTGGGGCAGCCCCGAGATCGTGATCCTCGAGCGTGCTGGGTGGAAGTGGAAGACAACATGGTCCGGCACCACAGGGTGCCCTACGACTTCAACAAGACCATGGACAAGATCAACAAGACCCCGCTGCTCGACGAGATCCTCGGCACGCGGCTCGCCAAGGGCATGTAGGAGAGGGCACCCCTGCCCTCATCGATCGCCCCAGAAACCGCACGGCGCGCGCCCCCAACCCTGGGGCCGGTGTTCCAGGAAGCTGATGATCTCGTCCACCGTACGAGGCCACCGCTGACGCAGCGTCCTGAGCGCCTCGAGCTTCTGATCCGGGTCGACGCTGACGCCGCTGACGGCGCGCACCAGGTCTCCCACGGGCGCCATGACCACGCCCGGCGACCGGCGGTTGTGGTAGGCGCGGGCCCCCATCTGACCGAGCCGCGTCGCCCGCCGCTTGTCCTCGCACAGCTCGACCACGTGATCCACCAGCTCGCCGTCGGAGCGACCCAGGAGCTGCCCTTCGAAGCTCAAATCGCCGTGACCGACCAGGGCCTCCCCGGTGGCCACCACGGGGACGCTCCGTGCGAGACCGTCTGCGATGGCAAGGCTGCTCCCGGTCTCACTGTCCAGGGGGGCGACCAGGCAGCGCGCCTGGACATACAGGTCGTCCGTGGACGGGTACTCCTCGACGCACTCCACTCCCTGGATGCGCGCGAACGCGCGAGTCCCCAATCCGGCGAGGATCACACGGGTCCCGGGCCTGCGCTCCAGCAGCATGGGGATGACGGACTGCTCGAGGCGCCGCAAGGCTCGTCGGTTGACGATCCCGGACGCCCGGCCGACCCACAGGACCGCGTCCCCCAGGTCTCGATCGCCGCCCAGGTCCGTATCCGACGCCGGGGTCGGGAAGACCGCCACCCTTGGACCCGACGAGCCATTTGCCTCCGTGACACGGCTGCGATCCCGGGAAGACGCCACCAGGACCCCCTCCGGTTCCTGGAACGCCAGTCGCTCCACCGGACGGATCAGGAATCGCTCGTAGCCCGACCCTCCCGCAGAGAGGAGCGCGTCCTCGTGGATGGCCGGCGCATCGAGGATGACCCGCACGCCCATCGCCCCGAGCAGCAAGGCCGCCGGACCGGCTCTGGAGTCGGAGACCACCACCACATCCGGTGGGTCCTGACACAATCGGAGCAGGCACCGGGGCTGGTTGAACGCGGAGAACGACCCTATGGGGTTCTGCCAGGGAGGAGAGACCGGCACCCACCGGACCACGAATCCGCCGGACTCCCGCACCTCCTCCGGACCCAGGCCGCTGGTCTGGAACTCCACGGTGTACCCCTGGCCCCGCAGGTATCGACCCAGGGTGAGGGCCCTCACGGAAGCCGCGCTGCGGGTGACGAACGGGTCCTCAGCGGTCAGCAGGGTCACGCGGCGGCCTGACGGACCGACGCCGTCATCCCGCCTCGGCTGGGGACGAGGGACGCCGACGGACTTCCGCCCCGAGTCTGATGGGCCCATCAGCGCATCCGAACCCACGTTCTGCTCCCGTTTTCGTTCCTCATCTCGTTGGCGCCATGCCGCAGATCGGCGAAACTGTCCGGGTCCGGCCCACAGGCCCGCATCGCGGCAACTCGCTGCGAATCATGAGACCCTCACACGATGCTGAAGAACGTCCTCGCCCTACTGAGCCTGTTCCTCATCGTCTTTATCGGCGCATTGGCGCTCCTTGGTGGGGAATTCGAGCAGCTTTGGGGAGAAGTAACCTCCGCCGACCCGCAGGAATTCCAGGAACAGGTGGCCAACCCCGGCCCCACCGGGACCTCTCCCGCCGCCCCGAGGACTCCGGACGAACGAGCCTCGAACAACGACCCCGCAGCCGACAGGATCGACGCCGCAGAGCGGGACGGCCCCGGTCGACTCCAGGGCAGAGCCTACGGTCCCGATGACACACCGCTGGGCCTCATCCAGACCCGCCTGATCCCCGACTCAGGAGTGCTCGTCCGAACCACGGGCGACGACTGGCTCATCAAGGACGTGAGCCCTGGGGAATACCGCCTGGAGATCCGGTCCGAGGGCTTCGTCCCCGCGGTCATCCCGGTGTCCGTCTCGAGCGGACGACGCTCCTGGCACGACGTCCGCCTGGAACCAGGGGTCCAGCCCGCCGGCACGGTCATCGACGAGACCACCCACGAAGCGGTGGGTGGAGCCCTCATCGAGTTCAGCGGCGGCGGCCAGTGCCGCTCGGCACCCAACGGCGCGTTTCGCGCCCCCTACGTGATCCCTCTCTCCGCCCTCAAGGAGATCACGGTGAGCCACGAGGACTACGACCGCTACACCTATGTCCGCAAGGTGGACCACGACCCCGAGGACATGACCGTGCCGCTGTCACGGGGCAACGGCCGCATCGAAGGCGCGCTGATCCCGGACGCCGAGATCGCCCCGGGGCAGCGAGCCCGTCTGCGGCTCTTCTTCACCACCGGCGGGCGCCGCGACCTCCGACGCCAGAAGGTCATACCGGTCACCCAACAGTTCGTCTTCCGCCGAGTGCACCAAGGCGTGTACGACCTTGTGGTGGACTTCCCGGGCACGCGACTGACGGAGGTCCACCGCGAGGTGCGGCTCCGGGTCAACGAGACCGCCAAGGTCGAGATCCGATTCGGCGACGGGAGCACGGTCAACGGACGGATCACGGCCCTGGCAGGCAATCTCGGGGGTCACCGGATCGAGCTCATCAACGGCAAGGGCGTCCCCGTCTCTGCCACCGTCACCGACGCGGCGGGCACCTTCCGCCTGACCGCGATCCCTCCCGGCAAGTACCGGGTCAAGGTCCACTACGGAAACCCTCGGTTCAACACCGAAGCGTTCGACGTGGACGGCGTCCGGGACATGGACATCACCGTGGACTGCGATCGCAAGCGACTCAGGCGCTGACCGACCGTGGCCCAGGACCCCTCATCGGAACCCGGGAACGAAGACACCCCCGCCGGCCTCGCCAACGGGGGTGTCTGGAAGTCCGGGGCAAACCCCGGAAACGGGCAGGATCAGTTCACGGAGATGTCATCGAGGGCGATGTCGCCAGTGAACGAACCGCCGCCGACGTAGGTGAAGCTGAACGCAACACCGGTGGTGCCCAGGGGCAGCGCGGTGATGGCGTAGCTCTCGTTCGACCACTCAACGCCACCCTGGGTCTGGGTCGGATCGGCGCCGGTGAAGCTCATGACCGGGGTCCCACCCCACCCACCAGCGTCGGTGAACATGTAGACATCGAGGGTACCCATGGTCGCACCGATGCGGCTGAGGGCGAAGTCCAACTGGAAGTTGGTCAGGGACGAGACGTCGAACACGCAGGTGTCGAGGGTGAACTCGGAAGCACCGTTGCCACCGCCGCCGGAGGTCTCACAGTAGATGTAGTTGGTGCCGGTGTTGGCGGCGGTCGGGCCGGTAGCGCCGGAGGGGGTGCCGCCGGAGTTCAGCGTCCACGCGAGAGTCGGGAGGCCCCAGGACGGACCCGGGTTGGCCCACCCCGGAGGGTTGCCGGCCTCGAAGCCCGAGCCCTGGCAACCAACCCAGACGGCCTCACAGGCCTGACTGAGGGCGAAGCCGAGGGGATAGGAGGCGGAGATCACGCCCATCTGGCCGGACACCTGCAGGTTGCTGTTGACGAACGGGAAGTTGATCGACGTGAACGGCGTGCCGGCGAAGTTGTTGTTGAGGAAGCTGAACGTGGGGTTGGTCAGGTCCAGGTTCACGCTCTGGCCGCCAGGAGTGACGAGCCCGCCGGCGGAGGCGCCCACGGGGCTGGCGTTGTACATGAGGCCGATGTCCCACTGAGCGCCGGCGTTGGAGCTGGAGAGATCGACAACGATCGGGTTGCCGTTCTGAGCCGCCGAGACGGACAGGGTGTCGACGGTCAGGCTGGACTCCACCTGGTTCGACTGGAACTCGGACACACAGATGCCCGGGGTCCCGCCGGCGATGAAGTCGATCTTCACCAGCGGCACGAACTCGTTGTTGGCGAAGGTCGAGGTGGTCGCGGCGCAGTCGGAGGTCGAGCCGTAGCGGTTGCCGCCGTTGGTGCCAGCGCCGCCGCTCGCGCCGTCGATGGAGGCGCCCCAGGTGGCGTTGGTACCGCACTTCTCGATCTGGACAATGATGTCCTTGCCGAAGTCCGGGTTGTAGCTGAAGGTGTTGGTGACGCCGAGGGAGAACCAGTCACCGGCGGCGGCGCCAGCGGCGGCCGCGGGCTGTGAACCGGTCCAGGGACCGCTGCGCATGAGGGTCAGGTCGGCGCAGGTGTTGTCCGCGAACGTGGTGCTGTGCTGACCCAGCTGGTAGCCGGTGGTCGCCGAGCCCATGTAGACATCCACGCTGGGGAAGTCCCAGCCAGCAGCGGCCGCGGTCGCGGTCGACATGCGGACCGAGATGTCCGTGATGGTGATGGTGCCGGTCACACCGGCGGCGGCGAAGTTGGAGTTGGCATAGTGCCACTGCCACTTGTGGTCGGCGGTGTTGTTGAACGGAAACGACGAAGCGCCGTTGCCGTCAGCGGTCAGAAACCCAGCGGGCAGGGTCATGGAACCCTGGGCGGACACCAGTCCCGTGAGCATGAGGGAGAGGCAAAGACAAGCAACGAAGAAACGCATACAACTGACTCCAGTCTGAACAAACTACGAAGGGAACAAAGAAGCGCGGCGGCAATCGGCGAATGACACCGATGCAAGACGATGTGGTGGGTCTGTCGCCCACTATACTCTGCCGCCCCCCTATGCAGCCACTGCGGAATATTAGCCTGGATCGACGCACACTCATCGACCTAAGAGCATGACGGACAGGCCGTTGCGCGGGATGCAACAGTGTCTCTCTCACGGCGTGCTCAGGAAATCACGATGCGGCCGCCGTCCGCCCCAGCAGGATCGTGTCCGTCTTCTCCTCATCCACGAGGTCATTCCACCACGTGAGCTGCTCTACCTTCGTGTCTGAGAACACACGATCCATCACCGCCTCCGCCTCGGGGCTCGACTCCGTGGACCAGATGGCGAGCACGCCGCCCGGGTGCAGGTGCTCTGCAACGGACCTCATCCCCGACTCCGTGTAGAACTCCCGGTGATTGGTGTCCAACTGCTGCTCCGGAGCGTGATCCACATCCACGAGGATCACGTCCCATGAGCGCTCCGGTGGCGCCAGCAACCGCGCGTAGATGTCACCGCGGGTCACCTTCGAACGAGGGTCGGTCCCTAGCACCTGACCGGTGGGCAGCCACCCTCTGTCGAGCCAGGCCAGCACCGGCTCGAGAAGCTCCACGGTCTCCACCTGCGCGACTCGATCGAAGCCCAGCGCCTCGGCGGTCGTGAAGCCCAGCCCGAGTCCACCGACGAGAACGCTCAGATCCTCACCCGGACTCAGGTCCATGGCGGCGCGCGCGAGCAGTCGCTCGGACTCCGTGTGATAGCTGCTCATGAGGAACACGTGGTTCAGCGTGACTTCGGTCACCACCACACCCGGACGGGACAACAACTCCCGACGCCGCAAGCACAGCTGCCCCAGCGGGGTCTCGCACATGTCCAGCACTTCGAACAGCGGGCTCATGAGGAGGTCCCCACGTGGATGGCCAGGGCGCCGCACATCAGCGGGCGCCAGTGCACGGAGGAGAACCCGGCCCGCTCGAGCTCCTCACCGAGCGTCGGTCCGTCCGGGAACCGGTCGGTAGAGTTGGCCAGGTAACGATAAGCCTGCCGATCGGCCCGGCAGGCGAACGCGAGCACCGGCAACGCGGTGTGGCGATACAACCAGTGCCCGGCGCGCCACACCGGATTCCTGGGCCGGGACATGTCGACGCAGACGAAGCGTCCCCCGGGCTTGAGCACCCGACGGACCTCCCGATACACCTCCTCACGATCTCCCACGTTGCGCAGGACCCAACCCATGGAGACCACATCAGCCCAGCGGTCCGGCAACCCGGTGCTCGAGGCGTTCGCCCGATGCAACGTCAGCCACGGTGTCTCCGAGCGCTTCTGACTTGCCACCTCCAACATGCCCGCCGACAGGTCGAGGCCCACGACGCGGCCCTCCGCTCCCACCGCGCGGGCGAAGTCGAGGGCCAGGTCTCCGGTCCCGCAACCGGCGTCCACGACCCGCTGACCGGGGGTGACCTCGGACATCTTCACGGCAAGGGCCCGCCAGCGCCGGTCCCGTCCCAGGCTGATGACCCGGTTCAGGCGATCGTAGGGGCCGGCGATGCCGTCGAACATCCGCTCGACGTAGCGTTCGCGGCGGGCCCCGGCCATCTCCCAGCCCGGCGTCGCCTGCGCCTCTCGGCTACCCTCGTGTCCGCTCATATGGATGATCTTAGGCCTCACCCGGATTTGCCCAAGCCGCCCGTGGCGCCGAAACGCAGGCAACCCCTCATGGGTCGCTTGTTGGGGCGCCCCTGGCCTCCGGTGGACGTGCTCCTGCTCAAGACCCGCACCTGCCCCCTGTGCGACGACGCCCTCCTGTCGCTGCGGCGACAGGGGCCGGCTCTGAGCCTGCTCCTGCGTGTAGAGGACATCACCGACTCCCCTGCCTTGATGGACGCCTACGGACATCAGGTGCCGGTTGTCTTCGTCGGCGGGATCAAGCGGTTCTTCGGGCGGGTGGAGCGCGGGCTTCTGCTCAGGGAGGTGGAGGCGGCACGAGAACGAACGCCCAATTAGGATGACCGGATGAGCCGGAACCCACTCCCGTTGATGCTGTTGCTCCCCGCGTTCGCCCTGGCCCACGCCCAGCAACCCATCCAGGCCGAGATCAAGTCCGCGGTGGATGCGGTGGACGCCGCTCGCATCGAGTCCACGGTCCGGGCCCTGGTGAGCTTCGGCACCCGGCATACGCAGTCGGAGACGGAGAGCGACACGCGCGGGATCGGAGCGGCGCGCCGGTGGCTCAAGCAACACCTGGAGGACATCGCCGCGGACTCCGACGGTGGGCTCCAGGTCGCCATGGAACGTCACCAGATCCCCTCCAGCCGCCGGATACGGGGCGGCGCCGAGGTGGTCAACGTCATCGCGACCCTGAAGGGCAGCGATCCAGGGCGCTTCGTCATCGTGTCCGGGCACTACGACAGCCGCGCCTCCAAAGGTGGGGACTCCACATCCAACGCCCCTGGCGCCAACGACGACGCGTCCGGTACCGCGGTCGTCGTGGAGGCGGCCCGGGTCATGGCCCGCATGAAACCGCGAGCGACCGTCCTCTTCATGTGCGTGGCCGCGGAGGAGCAGGGGTTGATCGGCGCTCGCGCCCACGCCCGGCAGGCCTACGATGAGCGACGCCGGATCGAGGCCATGATCACCAACGACATCGTCGGCGGCGTCCGCGGCTCGAACGGCAAGCAGGAGCCCATGCGGATCAGGTTGTTCAGTGAGGGCGTGCCATCGGGCCCCAAGAACGACCAGGGCCGGGTCGCCCGTCGCATCGTGGGCAGCGACAACGACGCTCCCAGCCGCCAGGTGGCTCGCTACATCAAGTCCCGAGCGCAGAGCTACGTCCCGGGTTTCGAGGTCACCTTGATCTTCCGCCAGGACCGCTACCTGCGAGGCGGGGACCACAAGGCGTTCAACGAGTTCGGGTTCCCGGGGGTCCGGTTCACGGAGTGCCACGAGAACTTTGACTGGCAGCACCAGGACGTACGCGCCGACGGGGACCGCCGCTTCGGCGATCGCCCGGAGAACCTGGACTACCAGTACATCGCCAGGGTCTGCCGGACCAACGTGGCCGCCGCCGCGGAGATCGCCATGGCACCGGCCTCACCGCGCAACGTCCGGGTCATGATCTCGAACTTGACCCCGCACACAGAGCTGGTCTGGCAAGCGAACACGGAGGAGGACCTGGCGGGATACGGGGTCCTCTACCGCCGCACCCACGAGCCGACCTGGACCCATCGGGTCACCGTCCCCAAGGAGCAGACGTCCACCATCCTGAAGGGGCTGTCGAAGGACGATTACCTGTTCGCCGTGGAGGCCTTCGACACCGCGGACCGCCGCAGCGTCCCTATCTACCCGACCCCGTCCTCGCGGCGGCGGCGCTGACCTGCCGGGCAGCCCCCCGCACCGCGAGACCTCAGGAACCCGGCGGCAGGGGGATCGTCATCCCCACATCGTCGCCGGAGACTCCGCTCCGCATCCGGCTCTGTAATTCACCGTCCGCACCGGCAGAGACCACGAAGGCGACGGGTCCGGACGAGGACTCCTGGAAGAACACGACCACCGCCCGGCCCCAGCCATCGGTTCCGATGGGGCCGGCATACGAGGCCAGCCCGTCTGCCGCCGCCCACGAGCGCAACGGCCACCCGGTCGCGACGGAGACGCCCTCCGGCAACGCTCCTGGTCCGTGGAGCCAGGTCCGTTCCTCGGGCAACTCACCTCGGCGCGTCCGCACCAGCTCGCCGACCCGCTCGAGCGTCGCAGAGGTCCGCGGGAGCGCAGTATCCGGCGGGGGCCCTGGGACCACCACTGCGGCGAGGCAGAACACCACCAGGACACAGATCAGCGGCCAGAGCGGCGTCATACCCAGATTCGGACGTTCCATGTCGAAGCCCATGCCCCACCTATCGGCCCGAATTCACGCGGCGGTTGAGAGAATATCCGGGTCCGGAGAGTGGAAAGAGGCCTCCAGTCACGCCCCCGCCTGCCGACCATGAGACTGAGGACCTCTGAGGAAAGGGTAGGAGCGCCGTGACTGAATTCGATGAGCAGCAGCAGGACGGGATCAGGGCCTTCACTGAACGGACCCTGGGCCAGCTCGCCGACAGCCTGACCATGTTTCTGGGACAGCAGACGTCGGCGCAGCCAGGCGCCGCCGCGATGCTGGAAGCGGAGCCGCTGGAAGCCCAGCTTCCGGACCAGGCCTCCGGGGTTCAGGTGACCCTGGCGGAATCCGACGCCCCCATCCTGTTCCTCCTGGAGACCCCGCTGGTCAAGAGCCTCACCCACCTGGCCGCCGCCGGAGCGGCGGATGAGCTGGACACCCTGCGCTCCGATGACGCCCCCCCAAGCCAGGAACACCTGGACCAGTTGAACGCCGCCGCCGCGTTCTTCGTCTCCGCTGCTGCGGAGAGTTGGCCCGCTGGAGATGCAGGCGCTGAGGCACAGGTCGTGGTGCGACGTGATGGATCGTGGGCCGGCGACGACGGCCCCATCGCGGAGGGCTCGTGGCTCCGCATCGACGCCGGACTCCGCCTGGCTGACTCCTGGGAAGACCCGCTCACGGTCCTGATCCCGCAGACGATCGCCGCCACCCTCATTCCGGAACTGCGAGGTGACGAACCGGACGCCGTCGCAGCCTCCGCCGACACCGTCGCAGAGGTCCGGGGACCTGCGCCCGCTGACAATGAGGAGCCCGAGACCGCGGACGCGGGATCAACTCCGACGGCGCCCGCTCATGCCGCCGCTCCACCGCCACAGGAGCCTTGCCCGGTCTTCGGAGCGCCCATGCCGTTGGCCTGCGTCGGCGTCGAAACGGTGGCCTCTCACGCGGAAGCGAGGCTCGACGAGACCCCGGTCCAGCGCCTCGAGAGCGTCGAGCAGCTGCGCCAGTGGGTCGAGTCCGGCGCACGCCCCACCATGGTCATCGCCCGCATCGGCGCCGACGCCACGGCGGACCTGGAGGCCCTGGGGCGCATGAAGCGCGATCACGAGCTCCGGGACGCTCCCGTCATGCTGCTGCTGGATCACCCGATACGGGAGACCGTCCTCGCCTGCGGGCGTCTGGGCCTGGTGAACGCCCTGCCGTCACAGGTGGACCCGGACGTGGTCTGGAGGAGAATCGCCAGCAGGCTGCGACGCGCGGTCACAGCATGAACGCCGTGACCACGTTGCCGAGCCGCAGCACGAGGAACAACCTCGCTCCGGCCGCGTGACGTGGCATCAGCTCCGATCGCCCCTGCTTGTAGATCTTGCGACCCACGACGATCTGCACGAACCACATGAGCAGCGCACCCACGGCGAACGCGACGTGGATCAGGGTGATGACGCGGCCGTCCCCCCCCTCCGTGGCGCTCCGATAGGCGGTCGCGATGGCGTTATCCGTGAACTCGACCACCAGCAGCAGCAGGATGTCGAGCGCGAACGCCGTGAGCATGAACTTCACGTGGAGGTCCCGCCGGTGATGCAGGACCGCACCCACGCAGATGAAGAGGAAGATGGCCAGGTTCGCGTAGTTCAGCATGGTCGCGAAGGGAGTTTCCCCCCCCGCGATCAGGCTTTCAAGGCCGCAGGCCGATCAGGAGATCCGATCTCCCGGGGCGGCGATCTCGGCGATCCGGATGCCGTAGTGGTCATCCACGATGACCACCTCGCCGCGGGCCACCAGTTTGCCGTTCACCAGGAGGTCTACCGCCTCTCCGGCGGCGCGCTCCACGTCGATCACCTGCCCCTCGGTGAGGGAGACCACCTCGCCGATGCTCTTCTTCACCGTCCCCAGGACGACGGAGACCGGGACCTCAACGTCCAGGATCAGGTCCAGGTTCTTGCCGTCCGCGGACGTCGGCCCGCTCGGAGCAGGTCCCGCGTCGATCTCATCGAAGGTGACCGGCGCCACGGGGACGGGGCCGTCTCCCGCGGACGCCATGTCCGCCCCTGCTGCCTGCACCTGATCTTCGGAGTTCTGGTCGATCATGCCTCTGCGTCCTGTTGAGGTTGTTCGGGTACGGGGAGAGGGGCCTCGCTCTCGACGCGGAACACGAGGCGACGTCCGGATCTGTGCAGACGACCCTGCAGCTTCGGACGCCCTTCCACCAACAAGTCCAGCGGTGCCCCCGCCGGACGGTCAAGCAACACCACGTCCCCGGTCTCGAGGGAGAGGACCTCCCGCACCGTCAGGGCCGCGTCACCGACCCGGACCCCGAGGTCCACGTCGACGTCGATCATGTGCTCTTCCAGCTCCGCCCGGGACTGAGGAGCGGGAGAGTCCTCCTCTTCGGTCTCAGGGTCGCGGCGGTACTGAAGCAGCCCCTCCAGCCCCGGCAGGGGCATGGCGAATCTGAACCCATGGCCGTCGCAGAAGCCCTTGATGCAGTACTCCGCCACGAGCACGGTGTCATCTCGGCGCACATCTCGCATGAAGCGCGGGACGCTGACCGTGCGGCGCAGGGACGGCGTCAACTTCATGTAACGCTCCCAGGCCCCGGAGTGGGCGTTGACGATCCCGTCCACCACGTCGTTCAGGACGGTGACCTCCGTCGCCGTCAGGTCTCGCCCCAGGCCCGCGGTGTCGCCACCGCCGCCCAGCAGGCGATCGATGCACCCGTAGGCGAACTGGAAGTCCAGGGTCAGGTAGGCCGGATAACGAAGCGGTCGGACGTCGAAGACGAAGCCGCAACACGGCTCCTCCTGACGCTCCTTGAACGCCTGGAAGCGCACCTGCTCCAGCCGCACGAGGGACACCTCCAGGTCCTTGCCCAGGATGGTCCGCAGGGAATCGCGGATGACGCGCGCCGCCTGCTCGTGCCGGATCTCGAGGGTCTCCAGGATCCCCTTGGGGACACGGTTGGGCCGGTCCAGATCGAGGCTGGCCACGTCCGTGAGGCCGGACCCGTCCCGTCCGCCCTTGAACACCCGGAGCAGGTCGTCGATCTCGTTGGCCGTCAGTGCTGGTTCCGCCACGTCCGTCCCTATCGGCCGAAAACGCGGTGGCGACTGTAGGCTGTCCTCGAGAAAGAATTACGTAAGTGCCGTACCTGCCAACTGATGTCGCAAGTCACCACACCTTGACCCCCGGACTGTCGGGAATCCCGACGGTCAGATGGTGGCGCCGCCGCAGACGTTGATGGCCTGCCCGGTGATGGCCCCGGCCTCCAGGGCCAGGAAGAACATCACCGCCGCCGCCACCTCCGCCCCGCCCACCGGTCTGCCCATGGGGGTGTCGCCGATGGCAGGCAACACCGCGTTGGCGGTGATGCCCTTGCGCGCCAGCTCGAGCCCCAGCGCCCGCATGACCCCCACCGCGCCCGAATGGGACGCAGCGGCTCCATGCATGTCCGGAACCCCCTGGCGAGCCAACAGCGACTCCACCGCGACCAGGCGAGCCCCTTCGCCCATCATGGGCAGCACCCCCCTGATCAGCCGCAGCGGAGCGCACAGGTTCTCCTCCAGCTGCGCGTCGAAGGCCGCCGTCCCCGCCTCATCGAGAGGGGTCGGTCGAGCGGGGGTCGCCAGGAAGATCGCGGCGTCCAGGCGCGGGGCCATCCGTCCCAGCTGCTCCAGCGCGACATCCATGGCCTCCCGGTCATGGAGCCGCCCTGTCAGGGTCCGGGCGTTGCGGCCGTTCAACGGTCCGAAGAGCGCGAGCTCATCGAGAAACGCCGGGTCCGGGCCCACCAGGATGGCATCCCATCCGGACAGGAGGAGGGTCGAACAGACCGCCTTCCCCAAAGCACCCTCGACGCCGAAGATCACCGCAAGCTTACGCTCTTCGTTGGTCACGGCGGGATGGTAGCAGCTTCGGGTGCTGACGTCGGAGGTCCTCTCAAGACACCGCGCCCCAACGGCCGATCATCTACCGATGGCCCTGGATTCCAAGACACAGACCCGACCGTGGATCGGCATCCTGTTCGAGTGCTGCTCCATCTACAGTCGCATCTACCGGCCGCCTCACGCCCGGGTGTATAGAGGCCGCTGCCCTCGCTGCATGCGCAGCGTCCAGCTGCACGTCGACGGAACCGGCACCGAGGCCCGTCAGTTCCGCTGCAAGTGATGTCAAAACCAACGGTCGTCGCCGAACGCGACGTCGGTTGACCCGACGACACCGACCAGCGCGCCCTTCTGGCACGCAGATCCGACGCGATTCCCGACAATCCGGGTCGATCCTCACCTGATCTGCTTCCGGGCACGTCCGTTGCTATCTCCCCGGCATGGGAAGAATGCAACTGGACCGTGTCCGTGGAAACACCACGCGGAAGCTCGCCATCGGGTTCGGCATCGGCGTCGCGTTGATCGTCTGCACCATGGGCGCCCGCGCCCTCGTTGACGGCGGGACCACCGCCGGTAACGCCGCCGCCCAGGCACCGAGCGCCCCGGCGGCTCTGGAGGCTCCGGAGACCGACGCTCAGCCCACAGGGCTCACGGGTGACGTCACCTCGCCTACGGAGGTGCTGGTCTCCCTGCTCGTGGTCATCGGTGTCATGGTCCTGGTGCTCTGGGGCATCAGCCGCCTGATGAGGCGGGCGCGCCTGGCCCCCGGTCGCGCCAAGGTGCTCGGGCTGGTGGACGCCCTGTCGCTGGGTTCCAAGCGTCAGGTCTTCGTCGTCTCCTACAAGGACCGCACCCTGCTGCTGGGTTGCGGCTCGGAGGACATCCAGCTGTTGGCCGAGTACGAGGCCACGGACTTCCCCGTGGAGCAGGACGATGAGGCCGGCGAGTCCGCCTCTTCACCGGCTGCCCACACCCCGTCCATCGCCGCCAGCCTCGTGGATGCGGCGGAGGACAAGGTCGAGATCAGCGCCGCCGCACGAGACGCCGGCGCCCCGCCCTCCATGCCGACGGGTGCCCATCGGGTCCCCCCCGCGTTCAGGCACCTGCTGCAGGAATCCGTGGAGAGGTCTGAGGGATGACCCGCGTCCTGTACGGACTCACCCTGCTGCTCCTGCTCGGCGGCGGCGTCCTCGCCCAGGACCTCCCGCTGCCGGACCCGCCGCAGCCCGCGGCGCCCCAGGCAGGCAACGGCGATCCCCTCGAGGATCTGTCCGGGCCGGTGAAGATCGTCCTCATCCTCACCGCCCTCACGGTGCTCCCCGGGTTGGTGATGACGGTGACCTCCTTCACGCGGATCATCATCGTCCTCTCCTTCGTGAGGAAGGCCCTCTCCGTTCAGGAGATGCCGCCCAACCAGGTGCTCATCGGGCTCAGCCTGTTCCTCACCATCGTCATCATGAACCCGGTCATCGGGGAGGTGAACGACACCGCCCTGCAGCCGTACCTGGACGAGCAGATCACCCTCGGCGAGGCCACCGACAGAGCCTCCAGGTCCCTGTCCGGGTTCCTCCTCTCCCAGACCCGAAGCTCCGACCTGGAGCTCATCGTCGACCTGACGCAGCAGGAGAAGCCGGAGACCGCCGCCGACGCACCGCTCTACGTGCTGGTGCCGGCGTTCGCCCTCTCGGAGCTGAGGACCGCCTTCCAGATGGGGTTCCTGGTGTATCTGCCGTTCCTCATCGTCGACCTGGTGGTGGCCAGCGTGCTGCTGAGCATGGGCATGTTCATGCTCCCGCCCGTCATCATCTCGACCCCATTCAAGATCCTCTTGTTCATCCTCGTCGACGGCTGGGACCTGGTGGTCCGGGCCCTCGTGCAGAGCTTCCAGGGAGCCTGACCAAGTGACACCTCAGACCGTCATCGAGATCGGCAGGGAGACGCTGATGACCGCCATGATCCTGGCGGCGCCCGTGCTCTGCGTCGGGCTGGCCGTGGGGCTGCTGGTGGCCATCTTCCAGGCGGTCACCTCCGTCCAGGAACAGACCTTGTCCATGATCCCCAAGATGTTCGCCGTGGCGGTGACCCTCATCACCCTCATGCCCTGGATGATCAACCGCATCATGACCTTCGCTCGCGCCGCGTTCGAACGGATGGCGGACACCGGGATCGGTTGACGGACGCGCAGCATGGGAATTGAAGGGCTTGAAGGACTCGACGGACTCGTTCGGGCCACCGGTCTGCACGTGGCGCGGGTCATGGGAGTCCTCTGGTTCCTCCCCATCTTCGCCCAGGGCAGCGCAGCCCGATTCCAGAAGATCGGCCTCTCCATGGTCATCGGGATCCTGGTCGCCACCGCCCGCACGGAGCACCTGGAGGACCCCGGGTCCGACCCCTTGCTGCTCGCCCTCGCCACCGTCCGCGAGCTGCTGTTCGGCCTGGTCTTCGGCTGGATGGCGAGCCTCGTGTTCGAAGCGGCCCGTATCGCCGGCGCCCTCATCGCCACGGAGATGGGGCTCAACATGTCGAACCAGGTGGACCCCATCAGCGGCCTGAGCCAGCCCCTGCTGTCACAACTGTTCATCAGCCTGGTGGCGATCCTGTTCTTCATGTCCGGCGGACATGAGCTCGTGATCGCGTCCCTGGTCCAGTCCTTCGACACGGTCAAGCCCGGGACGTTCATGCTCGGGCCGGAGATGTTCGAGCCCCTGCTGGGGTTCACCCTGGCCATGATCGGGGCCGGGGTCCGCATGGCGGCCCCCGTGTTCGTGCTGCTCATCGTGGTGACCGTGTGCGTCGGCTACCTGGCCAAGGTGGCCCCCCAGCTCCACGTGCTGGAGGCGAGCTGGCCCATCCGCATCGCGGCGGGGCTCATCCTCATGATCCTGTTCCTCCCCGAGATGCTCGCCACGTTCGACGGCGCGCTGGAGCTCATGGGGGTCAACCTGCAAGCCATGGCGGCGGGGAGGTGATCCTTGGCTGACAACGCTCAGGAAAAATCGGAACAGGCGACACAACAGCGACTGGAGGACGCCTCCGGCAAGGGGCAGATCGCCTACTCGAAGGAGCTGGTCGCCTCCATCCTCTTCTTCATCGTGTTGCTGGCCCTGCGCCACACGGGGGCCGACATCGGGGCTTCGTTCGATCGCCTGCTGAGGCGGACCTTCTCCCTCGAGGACTACGAGCTGGTGGCCGCCGAGGGGCTCGGGTCCCTGGTCCAGTTCAACCAGAACGCCTACCTGGAGATCGCCCTGCCCTTGCTGGGGACCATCTTCGTCGTCGCCGCCCTGGGCGGCTATCTGCAAGCGGGCTTAAAGGTGGACCCTCGACGCTTGCAGCTGCGATGGGAGAAGCTGGACCCGGCCAAGGGGATGCAGCGCCTGCTGTCCGCTCGCAGCGTGTTCGCCGTGGCCATGTCCATGGCCAAGATGGTCGTGGTCGGGGTGATCATCTACATCACCTTGAAGGACGTCATCCCCCAGGCGCGCAACCTGGGAGAAGCCAGCCTCGCCGCCGCCGCCCACCTGTTCGTGGAGACGACCTTCACCATC
Organism: uncultured Isosphaeraceae bacterium; assembly: GCA_964507445.1. Lineage (GTDB taxonomy): Bacteria > Planctomycetota. Next base: position 13,557 of record CAZDQF010000015.1, on the reverse strand, counting down.
GGGCTCCGGGTCGCCGCCGTCCTCCTGTTCCTCGGACTCATGGACCTCGCCTGGCAACGGTGGCGCCACGGCAAGGACCTCATGATGACCAAGGAAGAGGTCAAGGAGGACCGGAAGCGCGGCGAGGGCGACCCGCGGATCAAGGGACGGATCCGTCAGGTGCAGAGAGAGATGGCCCGGGCCCGCATGATGCACGACGTCAAGAAGGCCACGGTCGTGGTCCGCAACCCGACCCACTTCGCCGTCGCCTTGAAGTACGAGTCCGGCGCCCACCACGCACCCAAGGTGGTGGCCAAGGGCCGGAACCTCATCGCCCTGCGCATCATCGATATCGCACAGCAGAACGGCGTGCCCGTCCGCTCTGACCCGCCGCTCGCGCGGCAGCTTTACCGCACGGTCAAGCTCGGCCGGCACGTCCCTGAAGAGCTGTTCCAGGCCGTGGCCAAGGTCATCGCCTGGGTCTATCGCAACGGTAAGGGCGCTCGCGTCCTGGAGAACACCGCGTCATGACCGCCCAGCAAGCCAAGCTCCCCCCCATCGCCGACGACGGCATCCTGGGCAAGTACTCGGACGTGCTCCTCGCCGCTGGCGTCATGGGGGTCTTGTTCGTCCTCATGGTCCCGTTGCCGCCGCTGCTGCTGGACCTGGCCATCACCGTGAACCTGGCCGCGGCCCTCATGGTCCTCATCATCACCCTCACGGTGAGGGAGCCGCTGGAGTTCAACACCTTCCCTTCCCTGCTGCTGTTCACGACCCTCTACAGGCTGGCGCTCAACGTCGCCTCCACGCGCCTGATCCTCCTCAACGGCAACGCAGGTGAGGTGATCGAGTCGTTCGGCGACTTCGTCGTCGGCGGGAACCTGGTCATCGGCATGGTGGTGTTCCTGATCCTGGTGGTGATCCAGTTCGTCGTCATCACCAAGGGCTCAAACCGCATCAGCGAGGTCGCCGCCCGGTTCACCCTGGACGGCATGCCCGGCAAGCAGATGGCCATCGACGCGGACCTCAACGCGGGCCTGATCACGGAAGAGGACGCCCGCAGCCGCCGCGCCGCCATCACCGCCGAAGCGGAGTTCTACGGCGCCATGGACGGCGCCGGGAAGTTCGTCCGCGGTGACAGCATCGCCGGCATCATCATCACCCTGGTGAACATCATCGGCGGCGTGGCCATCGGGATGTCCAAGGACCTGGCCCCCGCCGACGCGCTGAGCAAGTACGCGGTCCTCACCGTGGGCGACGGGCTGGTGTCCCAGATCCCCGCCCTGGTCATCGCCATCGCCGCCGGCGTGCTGGTGACCAAGAGCCGCAGCGACATCCCCCTGTCTCGCGAGATCGCCGCCCAGTTCCTGCTGAGCCCCCGGGCCATGCGCATGTCCGGGCTCATGGTGCTCACGTTCGCCTTCGTCCCCGGCCTGCCTTCGCTCCCGTTCTTCATCCTCGGAGTCGGCATCCTGCTGGTGTCCCAGGTCGGGAACAAGCTGGTCAAGGCGACGGAGGAGCGAGACCAGGAGGAGGTCGTCCCGGAACCGGAGACCGCGGCGGAGCTCACCCCCGAAGCGCTGTCGGAGCTGCTCAAGGTCGACCGCATGGGGATCGAGATCGGCTACCGCCTGATCCCCCTGGTGGATGAGAATCGGTCCGGGAACCTGCTGGATCACATCGCCATGGTCAGGAAGCAGTTCGCGCAGCAGTACGGGCTGGTGGTTCCTCCCATCCGCATGCGGGACAACCTCACCCTGGAGCCGAACCGCTACCGCATCCTCATCGGCGGCCAGGAGATCGCCGGCGGTGAGCTGTACCCGGACCACGTGCTGGCCATGGACCCAGGCGGCGGCCTGGACCCGATCCCCGGGGTGGCGACGGAGGACCCGACCTTCGGGCTCCCCGCCACGTGGGTGCACAACGACCGCAAGGGCGAAGCGGAGGTCCTCGGCTACACCGTGGTGGACCCGGAGTCGGTGCTGGTGACGCACCTCACGGAGGTGGTCAAGGAACACGCGGACGAGCTGCTCTCTCGCGAGGACGTCCAGAACGCCCTCGAGCGGGTACGGGAGACCAACCCCACGGTGGTCAACGAACTGGTGCCCGACATCCTCAGCATCGGCGTCATCCAAAAGGTCCTCAGCAACCTGCTGCGGGAGCGCATCCCGATCCGCGACCTCGTGGCCATCCTCGAGACCCTCTCCGACTCGGGCGGCGACCACAAGGACCCGGACGACCTGACGGAGCTGGTCCGGACGCGCCTGTCTCGCAGCATCGCCGAAATGTGCGTCGCCCCGTCCGGGAAGATCCAGGCGCTGACCCTGGCGCCGGCGCTCGAGCAACAGGCCATGGAGACGTTGGTGAACCAGACCGACGGCAACCCCCACCTGGGGGCGGCCCTGCTGCACCGGCTGCAGGAAGCGGTCGTGGAGGCCTGGCGTCGCGCTCAGACCAGCGGCTTCGAACCGGTCCTGCTGGTGCGGGGACCTCTGCGTCGCCACCTGTCAGAGCTGCTGCGATCTCTCAAACCACCGATCCCCGTGCTCTCGTTCGGAGAGGTGCTCAAGGCCGACGGCATCGAGTCCGTGGGACTGGTCCAGCTGGATGCGCAGGGGACCGGGACACCGGATCACGCCGCTGTCGCATGATCCGACACTCAGCAAGTCCCGAGATCCACTGAACCGGTGAACACACCTCAGCCCAAAAGCCAACAATGCCGAAACAACACATGGAGGCACCTTAGGCGCCACCGTCCATCGTGATGAGCAAGAAGAAGGAAGACACACCCCCCACGACACCGAACCTGCCGAGCGCCGCGTCGCGGCTCCTGGGCTCCTGGTTCGGCATGTTCGCCCTCGCCGCCACCTACCTGAGCGGCGTGCTCTCCGGCACCACGGCCCCGACGGCCCTGTTGCGCGGAGCCATGGCGTGGGCCGTGTTCACCTTGCTGGGCCGGGTGCTCGGTTGGTTCGTCGGCCGCTCCTTCGCCGCCTCGCTCCGCGCGGACTCCTCGGACAAGGCTGAGACGGAGGTGGGCGCATGAGTCACAACCCCATCCACGCCTACGGACAGCGGCCCATGAGCCGAACCGAACGGCAGGCTCTCGTCGAAGACTACCTGCCCCTGGTGCAGCACGTGCTCGGCAGGCTGCCCATCCACCTCCCCGTGACCCTGGACAGGGAAGACCTGTTCGAGGTGGGGGTCCTGGGACTCATGAACGCCGCCGACACGTACAACCCGGCCAAGGGAGCCGCGTTCAAGACCTACGCCTACGTCAGCATCCGCGGCGCCATCCTGGACGAGATCCGGAAGCACGACGCTGTACCACGCAGTCGCCGTGACCGTATGCGCCTGATCGGTGAGACCGAACAAGCCCTGGAGGAGACCCTGGGGAGGCCGGCCACGCCGGAGGAGATCGCGGAGGCCGCGGGCCTCTCCATCGGACAGGTGGAGGATGGGCTGGTCCACGCTCACGGCGCCAGCTTCATCTCACTGGACGAACCCGCTGGCAACACGGAAGACGGGGCCAGCCGACTGGTGGACTGTCTCCGCATGCCGGAGAGTCCTGACCCGTCGGACTCCGCCGCGGTCAACGAGGCCAAGACCGAGCTGGCCCAGGCGATCCAGGAACTACCGGAGAGAGAGCGGCAGGTGGTCCTGCTGTACTACGCGGAAGAGCTGCGACTGAAGGAGATCGGAGCCGTGCTCGGGGTCACCGAGTCCCGGGTCTCCCAGCTCCACGCGAAGGCGTTGTTCAGGCTCAGGAAGTCCATGTGCGGGGAGCAGGCGAGTCCTGTCTGAGGCACCGCATGAGACGCTCGAGAATCCTCAAGGCCGCCGACTTGGTGGTGGGCGATCAAACCGCCGCCGCGTCACACGGGGCGGGCGTAACGGAGGACGGCTGCGATCAGCAGCTCCAGGTCACGTTGCGCCGCGCCGGCGATCTGGTGGAGGCCATCGTGGTGAGTTGCCCCTGCGGTCGCACGACCGAGGTGGAGTGCCTCTACGACCCCGCCCTCACGAACGAACAGACTCCAGGAGAATGACCATGAGAATCACCCCGTTCATCATCACCGTAGCCATCATCGGCGGCCTCAGCGGTTGCGGATCGACCCCGGTGGGCACCCCCGACCAGACCCACGCCGCTCACGGCACGGGGTACCTGAAGGACGGCCCCACGGTGACCATGGACTCCAGTCCGCCGAAGAACACCACCCTGGAGATGCTCGACGCCAAGATCCGGGAGAACGCCCTGTTGAAGGCACGGATCGAGAGCGCCGCCGCCGCCCAGGCGAAGGCGGAGAAGCGCGCCGCCCAGGCCGAAGAGAGCGCCGGCGTTCAACTGCGCCGAGTGGAAGAACTGGAGCGCCTCCTGGCCATGCAGGCAGAAGACAATCGGGGCTTGATGGACGAGTTGCTCAAGGCCCGCATCATGCGGCTGCGTGTCGAGCGCGAGATGCTCAAGACCCGGCTGGCGGACCTGGCCAGCGAGAAGCAATGATGAGAACCTCGATCATGGTCGCCGCCCTCGCCGGAGTCCTGACTCTCGGCGGCTGCCACATACGCGACCACTACCTCGGTGAGCCGACACCGGACGCGGTGACCATCCCGGTCTCATACCGCGCTCCGACGGTGGACGGTTTCCGGGTCCGCCGCGTCCTGGTGCTGCCGTTCCGTGACGACACCGCCCATCCGGAGCACGCCAACGGCTTGCAGAGAGCGTTCGTGGACGCCCTCAACCGTCGCCAGGCGTTCGAAGTGGTGGAGGTGGATCACCGCGCCCTGGGCCAGGATCACCGGCGGGAGTTCGTCCTCACCGGTGAGATCGTCAAGCAGGCGCTCATGGACCTGGCCCGCACCTACAAGGCGGACGGGGTCCTGTACGGTTCCGTGACGAGGTATCGCGCCTACGAGCCCATGGCCGTGGGGCTGCGGATCTCCCTGGTGTCGGCGGGAGCCGGCGACCTGATCTGGGAGGCCAACGGGCTGTTCGACTCCAGCGACCTGCGGGTGGTCCGTGACGTGCACCACTGGTACGACACCGAGGTGGACCAGTCCGATCACCTGGAGCGCTGGCGCGGCGTCCTCATGTCCCCCGCCCGATTTGGCGCCTACGCCTGCTCCCGGATCGTGAACACCTGGTAATCGGGTTATCCTGCCGGGTGGCAGGACGCCCGATGAGCGACGACGAACGCACACTGAGCACCGGGGACTTCTTCATCCGCGCCGACGGCGACGAGACGACCCTGAAGGACCTGGCGAGGTCCGATCCCGACGCCGCCCAGGATGCGTGGCAGGTGCTGACCAGCGCCTTGCGCGAGGGCGCGGCCGCCCTCGAGAGCCCGCCCGTCATCATCGACCACTACCGGGTGGTGCGGGAGCTGGGCAGAGGCGGCATGGGCGTGGTCTACGAAGCCCGGGATGAGCAGCTCGGGAGGTCCGTGGCCCTCAAGGTCATGAGCCACTCGGGCGCCGCCGACTCGGAAGCGACGGAGCGGTTCCATCGGGAGGCCGCCACGGCGTCCCGCCTGGACGACCCAGGCATCTGCAAGGTCTACGGCTCCGGCCACAGCCGCGGACTCCCCTACATCGCCATGCAGCTGGTGGAGGGGGAGACGGTCCTGCAGCGAAACAAGAGCACCCCTCCCCCGTCGACGCGGGAGGACATCCAGGAGGTGGCGCGCATCCTTGAGGAGACCGCCCGCGCCCTTCACACGGCCCACGTCGACGGAGTCATCCACCGCGACATCAAGCCGGGGAACATCATGGTGACGCCGGAGGGGCGCTCCGTGATCCTGGACTTCGGCCTCGCCCGCGCCGATGACGCCGACCTGCCGACCCTGACACAGGAGGGAGACCTGTTCGGGACGCCTGCCTACATGGCCCCGGAGCGGTTGAAGGAGCACGCTCCGGTGGACAGCCGCAGCGACATCTACGCCCTCGGGGTCGTCCTCTACGAGATGCTCACCCACCGGCGCCCGTTCGTGGCCGCCACCCGGGAAGCCCTCTTCGGCATGATCCTGAACCGGGACCCGGCGGCCGCGCACACGGTGAACGACGTCGTCCCCAAGGACCTGGCGGTGATCGCGCAGGTGGCCATGGAGAAGAGCCCGGACCGGCGCTACTCAACCGCCGCGGCCCTGGCGGAGGACCTGGCCCGCTTCCGTCGCAGGGAGCCCATCACCGCCCGACCGCCGTCCCTCCTCGGGCGCATGCAGCGATGGGCGGGGCGCCATCCAACGGCAGCCCTCCTCAGCTCCCTGGTCCTGCTGCTGGCGCTCGCGGCGTCGGTCCTCGGAGGCATGGTCCTGGCAGAGCTCCCTCGAAAACAGCAGGCGGAGGAGGTGCGCAGGCTGGAGAAGCTGGAGACCAGACTGGAACGGGCCTACCTGGCCTACAACGAACGCCGGTACGGCGACGCCGAACGGCTCTTCGGGGAGCTGGTGACAGAACCCTCCGTCCAGACCGAGGCGAACCTGGGGTTGGCCCTCGTCCTCCGCAAGGAGCGGCGCATGACGGAGCTGCTGGATCTGCTGTCCTCCCTGCCGGCGGCGATCCGCGACACCACCCCTTTCCAGCTGCTCCAGATCGACGCTCTCCGAAAGACCGGCAAGAAGGAGGAGGCCACGCGTATCCTGGAGAACGCGAAGCCCGCCCGAACCGCCCTGGGTCACTTCCTGATCGGCATCACCTTGCTCCATGCCCAGCGCGAAGGAGCCTTGGAACGGGCGCGCAAGGCCCTGGACCGCGCGGCCCTCCTCGCACCCCGAGCGCGCGCCCTCTATCACCAGCAACGGGCCTTCGCCGCCCTCATGGCCGGCGACAGGGAGATGATCCTGCAATGCGAAGTGGAGCTGCGATCCCTCTGGCCCGACTCCCCCGAGACCTGGATCTACAGCGCCTTCATCAACGGCGGGGCGCCCATGAGCCGACCCCGCACCTCCGGGGGGCTGATGCACGCACAGCTTGACGAGACCAACCCCATGGTCCAGCCGCGGTTCGACCGGGCCCTGGAGGCCTACCAGCGCGCCCTCGACATCGACCCTTCATCCATCAGCGCCCTGGTGAACATGGGCGTGGTCCTGCAGAAGCTGGGCCGCACGGATGACGCCATGAAGCAGTTCGAGCTGGCCGTGGAGCGGCTCCCGGATCACGTGCTACCACGCTTCAACCTGGGTTTGGCCAGGCAACGGGCCGGCGACCCAGACGGCGCCATGGAGGTGTGGCGAGAGGCCCTGGAGTACGAACAGGAGCACGTCCTCACCCTCAGGGCCCTCGCCATCTCCCTGCGTAACCAGGGTGAACATGAGGAGGCCCGCGCGCTCCTCGACCGGGCGCTGAAGAGCGACCCCACGGACCCCCAGACCCTCACCTGGTCCGGGGTGTTCTACATGGACACTGGCGACACCGAGGCCGCGGAGCAGGCGTGGCGGACCGCCATCAAGCACGCGCCCACGCGGACGCTGCCGCGACAGAATCTGAGCCGGCTCCTGTCCGAGACCGGCCGCTTCGAAGAGGCGGCGGAGCTGTTCGTCTCGCTGCTGAAGGACTCCGGATACGGCAACGTGGCCGTGGCCATGGCCGCCGCCAGGTGCCTGCTCCGATCGGACCAGCAGGAGGCGGCGCTCGAGGTCCTGGAGAAGACTCACGAGAAGGTCAAGGACAACGCGGCCATCCCGCAGCAGAACCGGGACGACCTGAGAGAGTCACTCGAGCGGCTCCGGCAACGGGGTGGCTGAGCCGCCGCCGAGATCACCGACGGTCCGTCACCAGCACGACGTCCCCCCGCTCCTCCGGGAGCAGGTCCCGGAACAGCTCGATCTCCTTGACCCCCACGCCCCGGGCATCGACCTTGCGGCCGCGGATCGTCACGCGCACGGAGCGCACCCGGAGCGTCTTGAACACGATGGTCTGCTTGCGCCCCGATGTCCCATCCAGGGTGACGCGGAAGGGGTCGCGCCCGTTGATGGTGATGTCCGCCTCCGTCACGTTCTCCACCGCTAGTTTCATGACCGACGCACGGACGGGCTTGGGGAGCTTCATGGAGACCCACGGGGTCCGATCTCCGCTGGCACAACGCCACGACGAGGCGTAACGCCGATCACCGACATTGCCGGGAGCGCCCGTGCTCCAGCGGGCCGGGGGCGCGTAGGAGCTGGCGGACGCCGTGACCCCCTCCGACGGCACCAGGTTGCGCGCCGTGTCCCGCACCGCCTCCCGATGCCAGCGCTCCTCCACGCCGTCGATCCACAACTCAAGAGCGTTGCTCGCGTAGGGCTTCGCCCGCCCCTTCACGTCGATGAAGGCGGTGATGGTGACCGTCCCGTTGCGGGTCAACGGCGCCTCCAGGTTGGAGGCTATGGCGAACAACCCGTCGCGGTCCACCCCCTCACGCTCTGCCGCCGCGCGTCCGTCGACTTCCCACCGCAACGTGCCCGCTCCCGTATCCAGGGCGTCGCGCACGTCCGGGCCCACCCGTCGCACCCAGGCCACCAGGGGATCCTCCCCGTTGGCGCCGATGACAAAGGCATCGGTGGGCCTGGTCTTCGCCTCTGCGCGCATCCGCGGCCCGAGGCCCGAGGAACGAGATCCCCGACGCAGGAAGAGCAGGGCGAAGCACGTGTCCATGTCGCCGTCACCCCAGCGACCGCTCTTCGCCTGGCGAGAGATGATCACCCGCGATCCGTCGCTGTGCCAGTCGCGCTCAGCGAGGCGGTCACGGCGCGTGTAGGACCCGATGCGCTCGAGCCCGTACATGAAGTAGTAGTACCAGGCGGCGCCGCCGTTGATGTTCCGGGTCACGGACCAGTGGTTGCGGAACCACATGACCCCGTTGTTGATCCCTGCCCTGACACGACCACGAATCCCCTTGGCGCCGCGCACCTCCTCCAGGATGTCACCGACGATCACCAGAGAACAGACCCCGGCGGAGGTCAGGCTGGAGGTCTGCTTGGTGGCCCCGTGGCGGTAGCCGAAGCCGCCGTACGCCCCCTGGTCCGAGACCAGGGCCGAAGCCACGCGCTCCCAGAAACGCTTCTTGCCCACCTTGACCCCCGCCTTCCAGGCGGCCCGGAGTCCCAGCAGGGCGTACTGGGTGTTGGAGATGTCCTCGTAGCCCACATCCCCGTTCTCCACACCGGCCTGGGAGAACCCGAACGGATAGCCCCAGCGAGCCGGGCGACGGGTGGAACCGTTGCCGCAGAGCTTCATCAGGTTGGTGGCGAGGCGACGGATCTCCGACTCCGGCACGACCCCCTTCATCTCTGAGAACGCCATCAGGACGATGCCCAGGTCGTAGGTCCGCCGGTAGTCGCGACCCCGCAGGTAGGACAGCGCGGCGCGCACCGCCGGGTGGTCCTTGGGCAGCCCGCACTTGACCAGGGTGTAGAGGCAGAGCGCCGTCTGTCCCACGTAGTAGTCGCGCTCGATCCCCGGCCAGGACCCGTCCGCCTGCTGCTGGGAGAGGAGCCACCTCACGCCCCGGTCGATGGGGCCCGCCAGCTCCGCCTCCGTGATCCCCTTGCTGGGCGGAGCCTTCGCCGCCGGCCAACCCTCGGACTTCTGGCGCCACAGCCGGCGCACGCCTCTTCGATCGAGGGCGCCGGAACGAACCCAGGCGGAGTGGATCCGACCCACCATGGGGAAGTCCTCGTTGCTGTCCTTGTAGGCGCCTACCTGGAACCAGGTGCGCTCCGGGTAAAGGATGTCGCCAGACTGGACCGCGCTCTCCCCCGCCGGCTCCCCGTCCACCCAGAGCCGCATGGTCTTGCCGTCATAGGTCCCCACCACGTGGTGCCACGCCCCGGGGGTGAAGGTCCGCGACGACCTCAGGTACGTGAGCAACCCGTCGCCGTCATCCGCTCCCTTGGAGGCGAGAGCGAAGCAGAAGTTGTCCTCGTTGAAACCCAACAGCCAGCCGGACTCCACCGGCCCGTTGTCGTGGATGCAGGAGACGATGCCGCCCCAGGACTGGGAACGATCCACACGCACCCAGGCACCGACGCTCATCCTGCGCTTGGGCAAGGCCACGGTCCGGTGATCGTCGGTGACCTGCAGACGGGTCTTGCCGTCAAGCACCCCCGCCGAGCGACCGGGGACGATCTCCTCCATGGTCATGCCCGGAAGCTGATCCGGTGCGCTCCAATGATGAAGCAGCTTGCCCGACTGGGCCGAGGCGCCGCTCACCAGCAGCAGGACGAGGAGGGGGTTCCTCATGGCAGCAGCATAACGGGAACCGGGCCACGGAGGCGCCAATCAAGCAGGGCCGACACGCGGATGCGCGTCGGCCCCATGGAGGACTGATGGCCTCGAACGGATCAAGACCCGGCGCACCGTGATACGCCGGCGAGGTGTCTGATCGCGCTCACCGGCCTCCCGGTGAGCGACACGACGAACCCTCTTACAGCAAGGAGAGGGCGGCCGAGGGCTGCGAGTTGGCCTGGGCGAGAACGGACAGGGCCGCCTGCTGCAGGATCGAGTTCTTCGTCATGCTGGCGGTCTCCGACGCCACGTCCACATCCATGATGCGGGAGTTGGCGGCGGCCAGGTTCTCGGACCGGATCGACAGGGACGAGATGGTCGCATCCAGGCGGTTCTGGAAGGCGCCGTAGTTGCCCCGGTAACCGGTGACGTTGTCGATGGCGGTGTCCAGCGCGGTGATCGCCGTGGTGGCGTTGGCGGCGCTGGTCAGGTTGATGACGGCGCCAACTCCGAGAGTGGCGGCGGTGGCGTCGTAGGTGTTGACGGACAGGGTGTCGTTGGCGGTGGTGCCAGCGCCCACCTGCAGGGCCACGGTGCCGGCCGCGTTGAGCAGGCCGGTGCCGTTGAAGTCCGTGCTGCCCGCGATCTGGTCGATGGAGCTGGCCAGCTGGGTGAACTCCGCGTCCAGGGCGGTACGGTCGCCGGCCGCCAGGGTGCCGTTGGCCGCCTGCACCGCGAGCTCACGCATGCGGGTGAGGTTGTTCTGGATCTCGGCCAGGCCTCCCTCAGCGGTCTGCACCATGCTGATGCCGTCGTTCGCGTTCCGAACGGCGGCGTCGAGGCTGCGCACCTGGGCGTTCAGCCGTGCGCCGATGGCGAGGCCTGCGGCGTCGTCTGACGCGCTGGCGATGCGCCGGCCGGTGGACAGGCGCGCGAAGTTACGATTCAGCGCGTTGGTGGCCTGGGCCATGTTGCGCTGCGCGGTCAACGATTGGACGTTCGTCCCGATCCTGAGTCCCATGGAACTCCCTCCTCACCTCCATGCCGTCAATGCCCGAGCGCTTCCTCCAATGGACTGCTCAGAATTCCGGCGGTACTGCAACAACTGAGAACCGAACAGTGTCGGATCTCTCCTCACACCTTCTCTATCGATCCACGGCTGTTGGATCTTTAGACACCACCCGTGACAAATCGTCTGAAAAAGGGACGGGCCCCCCCCCCCGGGGCGGGGGGGCCGGGCGGGGGGGGGGCGGGGGCGGGGGGGGCGGTCCCGGGGGGGGGGGGGGGGGGGCCCGTCCTGGGGGGAGGCGGGATCGGTGGGAGCGATCCCGTGGAGGCTGGTCTGGTGGGTTAAACCTCAGGTCATGAGGAGAGCAGACTCAGCGCGGCCTGAGGCTGGGCGTTGGCCTGGGCCAGGACGCTGAGGGCGCTCTGCTGGATCACCTGGAATCGGGTCATTTGTGCGGTCTCCGCGGCCACGTCAACGTCCAGGATCCGGGAGTTGGCTGCGGCGAGGTTCTCGCCGCGGATCGACAGGGAGCTGATGGTCGCGTCAAGACGGTTCTGCATGGCGCCGAACTCGCCCCGGTAGCCGGTGACGTCATCGATGGCCGTATCGAGCGCCGTGATGGCCGTCGTGGCGTTGGCGGCGCTGTTCAGGTCAAGGGTGCTGATGTCACCACCGATGCCGGTCGCGCTGGCGTCGAAGGTGTTGATGGTCATCTGGTCCCCGACCCCGGCGCCCACCTGCAGGACCACGGTCCCGGCGCCGCCGAGCAGGCTGTTGCCGTTGAAGTCCGTGCTGCCGGCGATCTGATCGATGGAGTTTCGGAGCTGGGTGAACTCCGCGTCCAGGTTGCCGCGATCCGAAGCCGAGAGCGTGCCGTTGGCGGCCTGGACCGCCAGCTCTCGCATGCGGGTCAGGCTAGACTGGATCTCCGCCAGGCCGCCTTCCGCGGTCTGGACGAGGCTGACCCCGTCGTTGGCGTTACGCACGGACGCCTCGAGGCTCCTGATCTGGCCGTGCAGACGCGCGCTGATGGCGAGGCCCGCGGCGTCGTCCGAGGCGCGGGCGATGCGACGCCCGGTGGACAGGCGTTCAAACGTCCGGTTGAGACCGTCCGTGGCCTTTCGCAAGTTGCGCTGGGCCGTCAAAGACGCGCCGTTGGTGCCGATTCTGAGTCCCATGATGTTCTCTCCAACGCTTCCGAGGAGCACGGCGTTGAGGGGACGGTCGAACCTCAGCGCGCTTGATGTTCCTCAAGGCACTCATCGGCGCGGAGGGTGTCGAGAATTGAGACAGTTCGTGATTCGCGCACACGAACTTCGGCGACCCGGGACGGACGGTGAGCGGGGGACCTCACGGTCCCGTCCGGCTCACGTCGTCGGTGGTGTGTCAGGAATCGCCGCGGAGCAGCGCTTCCGCCGCCCGAGCGGCGTTCTCCGGAGAGTCGAACTCCGGCAACTGGATCAGGGCTCGGAACTGCTCCACCAGCTCGGTGCGAATCTCGCCTTCCGGCCCTGCGATGAGCGTGTCCACCAGGGTCGCGACCCTGCCGGCCGCGTCCGAACCAGCGTAATGGTCGCTGCCTCGGGCGACGCTGCTCTTCGATGCTCCCTCACCGCGGTGGCTGCCCGACTTCTTAGCCGGGTCTACCGACCCACCGTCCGGCGCCTTCGGCGCGTTTCCGCCGCTGATGCTGAAGACGTCCATGGGTTTCTCCTTTCGGGGCCCGATCCCGCCGTCACCGCGACCGCGGGGATCCCCGTCAACGGGTGTCACCACTCTCCTTTTCGGACCTCCGGCGCCGCACTTGATAGCCCGTCCAGCAGATTTGTCGGGCACGAAGTTCTTTCCTCGCCCAGAACCAAGGCGCTGAAAGGCTTTCACGTACCCGAGACGCGGGATTGAGCGCGACTCCACAGGTCATCGCCCTCTTCTCGGATCCAGGAGAACGCACTTAACCCCGCAAATAACAGGAATCTGTGGCGCCGAGAGCCGTGCTCGCGGGTCACGGCGGTGGCGGGGCTCCCGACAACGGCACGCAAGCTGCGATAAGCGCTGCCGTCATGATGCCCATAAGACTCGCACAACCCGGCTCGACGGACACTCCACCCCCGCGCATCGTCCGCGGTGATGGAGATCGATCCGAGGGTAGTGAGTTCGGAGACGCCCTCGACGCGGCCGACACCGAGCTGCAGTCCGACGACGTGACCCACCTGGAAGAGGACGCGCCGATGGAGGGCGCGGAGGACGCGCTCCAGCGGCCACCTCAGGAGCAGCAACGACCCGAGCTGCCCGTCGGCCCGGAAGCCGCGCCGCCAACGCAGCCCCTGCCCCAGGCCCACCCCCGCGCCCCGGCCCCGGCCCCGGCC